>NZ_JBNGZR010000001.1:112500-1330391 GCF_052046145.1 Candidatus Pelagibacter sp. | reverse complement strand
GAATCGAACTCTCACTTCTTGCGAAACACGATTTTGAGTCGTGCGCGTCTACCAGTTCCGCCATTCGCCCTTGGTATTCAATTAAATTATATTTAATAGTATAAGAACTAAATTTATATTAAAACCAAAAAATGTTTCAAACACTTTACAAAAAATGTTTAGAATTAGCTGCACATAAAACTTCTAATTTTTATTTAGGGCTTGTATCTTTTATAGAAAGTTCTTTTTTTCCTATACCTCCAGATGCAATGATAATCCCAATGGTTATTGCTAAAAAAAATCAATATCTGAAAATATTTTTAATAGCATCAATATTTTCAGTGCTTGGAGGAATATTGGGATATTTGATAGGTTATTTATTTTTTGATTTAGCAATGTATGTAATTGAATTTTATGGTTATCAAGATAGAGTAGAAAATTTAAAATTAAGCATGTCTCAAGGGAGTGGATTCCTGGCATGGCTTAGTATTCTTTTTTTAGCGGGCTTTACTCCATTACCTTATAAAGCCTTTACGATTTCAAGTGGTTTAATTGCTTTTAATCTTCCTGTTTTTATAATTGTTAGTTTAATTTCAAGAGGTCTGAGATTTTTTATTGTTGCCTATTTGTCTTATAAATTTGGAGAATTATTTACAGAGTACATGGAAAAACATGGATCAAAATGGTTCACCATAATTGGAATTATTATAGTTATAATATTTATTATTATTTATTTATTTTTAAAATTTAATGGTTGAGATTAACAAAACAATTACATTAAAATTAATTTTTTTAATTAGCATTATTGCTTTATCTTCAGCATTTTTCATTGAATATGTTTTAGGTCATCAACCTTGTAACTTATGTGTAGTGGAAAGAATTCCATACTTATTATCATTAATAATTATTATATTAAATTATAAATTTATTAATCTTGAAAAATATTTCATTCTTACTCTTATTTTAATTTTTTTAGCAGCTACTATTTTATCTTTATATCATTTAGGTATTGAGCAAGGTTTTATTGAAGAATCATTGGTTTGCGATTTAAAAAATGGCTCCAATTTACTATCAAAAGAAGAAATCTTAAGACAATTACAAGAAAAAAATGTTAGCTGCAAAGATGTTACATTTAAAATTTTAGGATTATCGCTTACAAGTTACAATATTATAATATCAATATTAATAGTATATTTTACGACAAGAGTTTATTTAAGTTATGACAACAATAAATAAAAAGAAAATAGAAGAATTTATTAGAGTTG
Organism: Candidatus Pelagibacter sp.; assembly: GCF_052046145.1. Taxonomy (GTDB): domain Bacteria; phylum Pseudomonadota; class Alphaproteobacteria; order Pelagibacterales; family Pelagibacteraceae; genus Pelagibacter. The sequence continues at coordinate 1,329,147 of NZ_JBNGZR010000001.1, read as the reverse complement.
ATCATGCAGGGGAGCGTGGTGCTGTTAAAATTTATGAAGGACAGTTGCTCGCTCTAAATACATTAGTTAAAGATGAAGCTTTAAAAAAAACAATTGAAGAAATGAAAGCTCATGAAAAAGAGCATTCTGATTTTTTTGAAGAAGAAATTAAAAAAAGAAATATAAAACCGACAAAATTTTTACCTTTATGGGATTTATTAGGTGTAGGATTAGGTTTTGGTTCAACTATACTTGGTAAGAAAGCGGCTATGCTTTGCACTGCTTCTGTTGAAGAAGTGATAGATGAACATTATTTAAACCAAATAAAACAACTTGATAATAGTGAATCAAAACTTAAAAAAAAAATAATTAAATTTAGAGAAGATGAATTAAGTCATAAAGATATTGCTTATGAGAAGGGCGCAACAAAAGAAGGTCCTTACTCTATATTAGATAAAATTATTAAAACTGGATCAAAAATTGCAATAAATATTTCTGAGAAAATTTAAGACTCTAGTTCTACATCCCAATATAAGTAATCCATCCAGCTTTTGTGTAAAAAATTTGGAGGGAAATGTTTGCCATTTTTATGTAGATCCTCTGTAGATGGTCGATAAGGGTGCTGATGTAATTTCATACCTGAATATTTTAATAGTTTTCCACCCTTTTTTACATTGCATGCAGAACAAGCTGTTACAACATTATCCCAATTAGTTTCACCCCCTTTTGATCTGGGTAATAAATGATCAAAAGTTAACTCTTCATTGCTTCCACAATATTGACAGGAAAATTTATCTCTTAAAAACACATTAAATCTAGTAAAACTTGGTTTGCTTTGAGGAACAATATAATCCTTTAATGCTATAACACTTGGTAATTTCATATTAAATGATGGACTTCTTATAGTTCTATCATAATTACTAACAATAATAACTCGATCAAGAAAAACAGATTTAACTGTATCCTGCCATGACCACAAAGATAAAGGGTAGTAACTCAGAGGTCTATAATCTGCATTGAGGACTAATGCAGGGCACTTTTCTAATGAGACATTTTGTTCAATAAAGTTATTCATTAATTTAATTTTAACTTAGTTGAACAATTTTATCAATAATTAGAGATGTTAAATTTTTTTTAAAATAAAATTTAAAGCTGTACTTGATGCTTCAATAGGAATATGATGATCACAATTTTTTATTAATAGTGTATCAACTTTAACATTATTTCTAATTAAAAAATCTTTTGCTTCAAGTAAATGGGTAGATGGGACAATTTGATCAGCTTCACCATGTATAAGTAATGTTTCAGTTTTATTTTTGATTCTATTTTTTAAATCATTTTGATTTATTATCTTTCCAGAAAAACCGACTATACATAAAAAATTTTCTCCATATGTAAGACCAACATTTATAGACATCATGCATCCTTGGCTGAATCCTGATAAACATATTTGATTATTTGATAACTTGAACTCTTTTTTTATTTCATTAATAAATTTTTTTAAGACTTCTTCAGCTTTTATTGATTGCTCTAATATGTAATCAGAATCTTCTTTTGTTAAATCAAACCATTGATAACCGGAGGGATTTATAGCACATGGCTCGTGACCATTTGGACAAATAAAGACTGTATTAGGCATATGTCTCTTCCAGTTTAAAGATAACATGCTAATATCCTTTCCATCACCTCCATAACCATGAAGCAAAATAATTGCATTTTTAATTTCAACACCATTTTCTGGTTTAATAATTATGGAATCTAGGCAAAATGTCATAGTAGATAAATTATGTTTTTTATGTAAAAACACAATCTAAAATAAAAAATGATTTCAGGAATATTAATTAAAGTTTTATCAATAGCCCTTTTGATAGCTGTAGGAATAGTTTTAATCTTAGGTATTGGGACTCTTTTTAAGGGAGGAGAGACAAGTAAAAAATATTCAAATAAATTAATGCAGTTAAGAGTTATCTTGCAGTTTATTGCTATTATAGCTTTAGTTGGCTTTGCTTATTTTTTTAAAAATTAGTTATATTTTTTTATCCAATTAATAAAATTTTTATTTTCAAAATCAATTGAACCTATTACTCTAGCAAATTCTTGGCCCTTTTTATCAATTAGAATTGTTGTAGGGATACCTCTTAAAGAAAACATTTTTGCTAATGTCGTAGGTGGATCAAAATAAGGTTCAAAATTTTTAATGTTAAGATCTATAAAAAATTTATCAACTTTATCTAAAGTTTCTTTCCCAATATTAATTGCAAAAATTTTTATATTATCCAATTCTGGATTAGCTTGGAGTTTATCTAAAGATGGCATTTCTTCTTTACAAGGTTCACACCAAGTTGCCCAAAAATTTAATATCAATAGGTTCCCAGTATATTCATTGATATTAATTTTTTGATCATTTTTGTTTAAAAAAATAACATTATCATGTGTTTTTGGTATTTTATGGATTACAATATTTTTAATACCAGGTAGTTCTTCAGCTACGACATTTGTAATCAAAAAAATAAATATTATTAAAAATCTCATGTTAAATAGGTATAATTAAATATCATGACAAAAAATAAAAACAACCAAGCAATCTGGTCCACGCGGATTAAAAAAAATACATCAAGCTTATTTCAAAAAGTCGGTAATTCAATAGATATTGATAAAAGACTTTATAAAGAAGATATCCAGGGATCAATTGCTCATGTTGAGATGCTTTTTAAACAAAAAATAATTTCATTCAAAATAAAAAATAAAATTATTTATGGACTAACAAAAATTAATAAGGAAATAACAAACAATAAATTTGAGTTTAATAAAAAATATGAAGATATTCATATTAATATCGAAAAGAGACTTTTTCAAATAATAGGTGAAGAAGCTGGCTACGTTCACACTGCAAGATCAAGAAATGATCAAGTAATTACTGATTTTAAAATTTGGATGAAAAAATCAAACAACGAAATAAATAATAACATTAATAAAGTTATTAAGAGCACAATTAAGTTAGCTGAAAAAAATGTTGAGACTATTATGCCTGGATTTACACATCTTAAAAATGCTCAAGCTATCTCTTTTGCACATTATTTAATGTCTTATGTAGAAATGTTTAATAGAGACAAAAAGAGATTTGCTAATAATTTAGACAGTTTAAATGAAAATCCTTTAGGTGTTGCGGCTTTAGCAGGAACATCATTTAATATAGATAGAAATTATACAACCAAAAAACTTGGTTTTAAAATACCTACAAATAATTCTATTGATACAGTTTCAGATAGAGATTTTGTTTTAGATTTTTTATACGCTTCATCTGTGTGTGCTATGCATATTTCTAGAATTGCTGAAGAGTTGATTATTTGGAATTCGGATGCTTTTAACTTGATCAATTTATCTGATAAAGTTGTTACCGGATCTTCTATAATGCCACAAAAAAAGAATCCTGATCTTTTAGAGTACTTGCGTGGAAAATCAGGAAGCGCTTATGGAAATTTATTTTCGATGCTTACAATTTTAAAAGGCTTACCACTGTCCTATTTTAAAGATCTGCAAGACGATAAGGAGATTGTTTTTAAATCAAACGACAATCTAAATAATTGTTTAAAAATTTGCGATGAAATACTAAAAAATTGTAATCCAAATAAGAGTAAAATGCTAGAACTTGCTAATTCTGGATATATTACAGCAACTGATTTAGCTGACTATCTTGTAAAAAATCATTCAATGTCTTTTAGAAAAGCATACCAAAAAACTGCTGCAGTAGTTAATTTAGCTGAAAAAAGAAAAAAGAAGTTAAATGAATTAACTTTAGATGAGTTAAAGAAAATTGAACCCAAACTTAAAGAAGATGTATTAAAAGTATTTAATTTAAAAAATTCAATTAATTCGAAAAAATCTTATGGTGGAACTTCTTTTGATAATATTAAAAAAATGATAATGAAATATAAAAGAGAAAAATGATTAAAAAATTTACTATAATTATATTGTTATTTTGTGCCGTTATTTCTTGTGGAAAAAAAGGTGATCCTAAATACGTAGACCCAGATAAAAAAGCAGAAATAAAAAAAGTTTCAGTTAACTTAGCTTAATGAAATACATAAATAAAACACTAACAATAGAAAAAATTAATCTGCAAAAAATTGCAAATAAATTTGGAACTCCATTTTATTCTTACTCCTATTCTAAATTAAAAGAAAATATTAATAATTTTAAAAAAAACTTCAGATCTTTTTCACCACTTATATGCTTTGCAGTTAAATCCAACACAAATATTAATATAATTAGAGAAATTAAAAAATTTGGATTAGGTGCTGATGTTGTTTCAGTAGGAGAACTAATGATGGCACTAAAAGCAGGAATTAATCCAAGCAAAATAGTATTTTCTGGTGTTGGTAAAACAACAAGTGAAATCAGCTATGCTATTGATAAAAAAATTTTGCTTATCAATGCTGAGTCTTTAAGTGAAATAAAAGAAATAAATCGAATAGCAAAATCAAAAAATAAAAGAATAAAAATCGGTGTGAGACTAAACCCCAACACAGATGCAAAAACATTAAGTCAAATATCCACTGGGAAAAAAGAAAATAAATTTGGTGTAAATAAAAATACATTCCATGACATTATAAATTATTGCAAAAATTCAAAAAATATTGATTTAGGATGTCTAAGTGTTCATATAGGCAGTCAAATTTTAGACCATAGACCTTATGAAAAAATGCTTAAAGCGGTCAGTCAAATTCTAAGTAAAACAAATCATAAATTTGAATTTATAGATTTAGGTGGAGGTATGGGCATTACTTACACTGATAAAAATAAAAAACTTAATTATAAAAAATACAACGCAGCTATTCTCAAATTTTTAAGAAAACATAAAGTTAAAATTATATTTGAGCCAGGCAGATCAATTATTGGCGATACAGGGACATTAGTTTCAAAAATAATCTATATTAAAGATAGTGGAAGTAAAAAATTTATAATTTTAGATGCCGCAATGAATGATTTAATGAGACCTGCTTTGTATGGTGCATTTCATAAAACCTTACCTGTTACAAAATCTAACAAAATATCTAAAAAACCATATGAATTTGTAGGTCCTATTTGTGAAAGTACAGATAAATTTGTTACATTAAAAAAATTTCAAGTATTGAATGAAAAAGATTTAATAGCAATATGTGATGTGGGAGCTTATGGAATGTCACTTAGCTCAAATTATAATTTAAGACCTAAACCAGTAGAATTATTAATAAAAGGATCAAAAATTAAAGTAATAAAAAAAAGACAAAAGCATAAAGATATAATTTAGCTTTTGACAAAAATGATAAGAAACTTTTTATTTTCAATATTATTTTTCACTGGAATCATTTTTATTTCGATAATTTTTTTACCATCATTTTTTTTGCCTAGACAGGTAGTTTTGATGGGAGGTAAATTAATGGGCCATTGGGCCAGTTTTTGTTTAAGAATTGTTCTGTCAGTAAAAATTTCAATCAAAGGAAAAGAAAACATTATTAATAATGAAAAATTTTTTATAGCAGCATCTCATCAATCAATGTTTGAAACTTTTTATTTACAAACTATCTTTAACTCGCCTGTATTTATTCTAAAAAAAGAATTATTGTTAATTCCAATATTCGGTTGGTACTTAAAAAAAATAGGATCAATTTCAATAAAAAGAAACAAAGTTACAAAAGATAACTTGGGTTTTTTTGATGATATTTCAAAAATGATGGCTACTTCTAATAGACCTTTAATTATTTTTCCTCAAGGAACTAGAGTTCTTCCAGATGAAAGACCACCTTTTAAAAAAGGTGCTTCGAGAATTTATGAACAGCTAAATGTTACTTGTCAGCCAGTTGCAATTAACTCTGGATATGTATGGCCTAAAAAAGGTAAAAAGAAATCTAATAAAACAATTACAATCTCTATTCTAAAACCAATTCCTTCTGGGTTAACAAAGGAAAATTTTATTCAAATTCTCGAAAAGAATATTTATTCAGAGTTAGATTTAATTAATTAGCCCTTCATAGGCATAACAACAAAAATACTATCGAAATCACCCGGATCTTTTATCAGTGCTGGTGAACCAGTATCATTAAAGAAAATTTCAATTCTATCTCCATCTAATTGTGAAGCAACATCTATCAAATATCTAGAGTTAAAACTTATCTCTAAATCATGATCAAACTTAACAGTTAAAGTTTCTTTACCATCACCACTATTAGTATTATTTACTGACAGATCTAAAGTGTCTTTAGATAAATTGAATTTCACACCATCTTTTTTATCTAATGAAACAGATGCTACTCTATCAACTGAATTTAAAAATAATTTTAAGTCTATTTCTAATTTTTTTTGATTATTTTTAGGTATAACTTGAATGTAATTAGGAAATTTCCCATCAATAAGTTTTGAAATTAAAATACTATTATTTAATTCAAATTTTATTTTTGATTTCACATTTGAAACTTTCACATCTCCATCATAACTATCTAATAAAGAGCAAAGTTGAAAAATTGTTTTTTTGGGTAAAATTATGGGATCAAAATCAATTTTTTCCTCTAATCGAATTTTTGAAATAGACATTCTATGACTATCAGTTGCAACTGCTGTTAAATAATTTTTATCTTCAACTTCTGTTTGATGAAAATAAATTCCACTTAGGTAATGCCTTGTTTCATCATTAGAGACTGAAAATTTACACTTATTTAATAATTTCAATAATTGTTTTGATTTAATTATAAATTCATTTTGATTAAAATTTTCGTCTGTCAGTGGAAACTCTGTAGCACTTATGCAATTCAAATTAAAAATAGATTTTTCAGACTCTACTTGTAATTTACTTATATCAGTTAGAGAAAGATTTATTTTTTTTCCTGAGTTAAATTTTCTTATAATATCATACATGATTGAGGAAGTTGTGGTTGTTTTGCCCTCCTCTAAAATTTCTACATTATTTAATTGATGTATAAATATTAAATCTAGATCAGTCGCAGTGATAGTAAGTTTTGAATTGCTTGCATCTAACAAAATATTAGAAAGTATTGGCAATGTACTTCTTTTTTCAATAACTCCTTGACAATAATTTAATGCTTGCTGAAGATCCTGTTGATTAACGTTAAATTTCATTTTCTTTATTATTATATAAAATCTGGTTTTTTAATTTATTTATATTATCAACCATCTCAGGATCTTTTTCTTTTATCTTTTCAATAGTTTTTACTGAATGAATTATTGTTGTATGGTCTCTGTTAGAAAATTCCCTTCCAATTTCAGGTAATGATTTAGAAGTTAAAATTTTAGTTAAATAAATTGCTGTTTGCCTAGGTCTTACTAAATATCTTGATCTTCTAGATGATAGCATTTCATTCTTGCTGATTTTGAAAAACTTACAAACAATTGTCTGAATTAGATCTATTGTAACCTTATTTTCTCCTAAATTTAATAAATCCTTTAAAACTACTTTAGTTTCAGCAAGATTTGGGACTTTGTTATAGATTCTTGAAAATGAAACAACTCTGTTTATTGCTCCAACTAGTTCCCTTACACTTCCAGTTATTTCATTACTTATAAAATCTTGAATTTCTCTAGAAACTTGTAATTGTTCAGAATACAAAGCATTCAATTCTTCAGTTTTTTTTTCAACTATTTTTTTTCTAAGTTCAAGGTCTGGCTTTTGAATATCAACAACTAATCCACCTGAAAATCTTGATTTAATTCTTTCTTGAATCCTTGATAATTTGTTTGGTGCTCGATCAGCAGATACTATTATTTGAGATCCCTTATCAAGTAATGCATTAAATGTATGAAAGAACTCCTCCTGCATAACCTCTTTTCCACTTATAAACTGGATATCATCGATTAATAAAATATCTGTATTTCTAAAATATTCTTTAAACTTAACCATGTCGTTTGATTTAATTGATTTTACAAACTGATACATGAAACGTTCAGCAGAAATAAACATTACTTTATTATTTTTTTTAAGCTCTAAACCTATTGAATTTAATAAGTGAGTTTTTCCCATCCCAACACCACCATAAATATAAAGTGGATTATAATGAGATATATTTTCTGAAACTTTTAAAGAAGCTTCGTAAGCTAATTTGTTACTTGAACCTGTAATAAAATTATCAAATCTTTTATTTGGATCAATTCGATTATACTGGAGGTAAGAGTCTTTTATAAATGAAACATTTTCATTTATATTATTCTCTTTAATATTATTTTCCTTTAAAGTGATATCTTGGGCTTTTTCGACGATTTTGAACTCAATTCTAATAATGTCCTTTTTATATACCTTAATTATCTTTAATATTTGGTCTAAATACCTTGATGTAATCCAATCTCTAATAAATCTTGTTGGAACAGATAATAATAAGTAATTATTGAATTCCTCGACAAAAGAAATCTTTTTTAACCAGCTCTCATAAACTTCTAAGCCTAGTTTATTTTTCAATTCATTCTGTACTTGCTTCCATTCAAAACTTTGAGAAGAAAAATTATTAATATTTTTTGTATTTGTTAATTTATTCATAACTTAAGGGGAAATCTCAGTTAGAACTATTTAAAAAAATTTGCAACAAGTTAATATAGAAAATTAAAAAAAAATAAAATCTATGATTGTGATTTATATTTTAAAAAATTAATTCTAAATTAAACTTAAATTTAAAATTATAAATTGAATCGAATATAGATTGAATCAATTAATTGATTGAATTAAAATTAAATCAAATATAGATTGAATGACGATAATCCAAATATTTACTAAATCTAAATATAGTAACTTAACACAAAACTTAAATATATAATGTGGATATCAGGAGTTGTTTGAAAATTTAAACTAACGTTTAGATTGCAGCAATTTTTTTTGTTATTCTAGAAACATTTCTAGAAGCATTTTGTTTTTTTATTATTCCGGTTTTTGCAATTTTCATCAACTCAGAGTTTAACTTTGGTAGAAATTTAAGAGCTTCATCTTTCTTTTTATTATCAATTAGAAGGTTCATTTTCTTAAGAGCGTTTCTAAACCTGCTCTTTCTAGCTTTATTTACTGTTGTTTGTCTAGAAATTCTTCTAATTCTCTTAATTGCTGATTTTGTGTTTGCCATCTGCGCAGGGGTATAGCTTGAGAATTTAAAGTGGTCAACTAAATATTTAACTATTTTTGACAAGAATTACAAAAAAAAGTTGATCTATTTGATGTTATTTTTTTTTTTATAATACCCTCACACTGCATACGCTTACAACCAGTGCCGTCTTGCTGATAAACTTTAAACTCTTTTTGAAAGTTACCTTTGTTACCTGAAATATCTTTAAAATCTCTTATACTTGAACCTCCCTTATTAATTGCCTGTTGTAGTATTTTCTTAGAATTTAAAATAATATTCAAACATTCATATTTGTTAAGTCTTTTTGCCTTTTTAAATGGATTTATTTTACTAGCGAAAAGAATTTCACTTGCATAAATATTACCTATTCCAGAAACAAATCTCTGATCAAGTAAGAAACTTTTTATATCCTTATTTTTTTTCTTAAAATAATTAACTACATAATTTAAGTTAAATTTGTCACTAAATGGTTCAGGTCCCATTGATTTAAATCTTCTCTGTAGATCTTGATAATTTTTAATTATTTCAAAAAATCCAAAACGTCTTGGATCATTATAAATTACTTTCAAGTTATCAAATACAAACTCTGCATGATTGTGTTTTTTAGGTAAAAAAGGTGAATGATAAAAACTAGTATTCGTAAATTTTAGAGGCTTTTTTTTATCAAGAATATGAATTGTTCCTGACATTCCTAAATGGATTAAACAATAATCTTCATTTTGAAAATGGATAATCAAATATTTAGAAAATCTACTAACTTCAATTATTTTTTTATTTTTAAGAAAGCTTTCAAAATCACTTGGTATTTTAAACCTTAAATTCCTGTTTCTGATTATTACTTTTTTTATGCTTTTTTTTTTGATCTTTTTATGAAGGGATTGTCTAACAATTTCTACTTCTGGTAATTCTGGCATTTGATACTATATTCAATATATATTTTTTTATGCAACAAAATCTTCAAAATAAAAAAGGACTTGTAGAAAATGTGTTTAATCAGGTCTACAACAAATATGACTTGATGAATGACTTTATGTCTATGGGTGTACATAGATATTGGAAAAAAAGTTTAATCAATATGATGAATCCGAGAGTTAATAGAAAATTAATAGATGTTGCGTGTGGGACGGGGGATGTTGGAAAGTTATTTTTAGATAGCACAAATAAAGAGGCTGAAATTACTTGTGTTGACCCTAATAAAGGAATGATTAGTCAAGGAAAGCAAAAATTATCTAATTACAAAAATGTGAAATGGGTTAATTCTTCAGCAGAAAAATTACCGATAAAACACAACTCATTTGATTATTACACTATTAGCTTCGGGCTAAGAAATACAAAAAATTTAAATAAAGCACTTTCAGAAGCATATAGAGTTTTAAAGCCTGGTGGACGCTATTTATGTCTGGAATTTTCTAAGATTCAAAATTCAAATCTTGATTTTGTATATAAAAATTATTCAAAATTCATTCCTATTATTGGTCAGTTTGTAGTTGGAGAAAAAGAACCTTACGAATATTTAATCAAAAGTATTGAACAATTTATTAATCAAGATGAATTAATAGAGTTGATGGAAAAAAATAATTTTCATAAATGTTCTTATAGAAATCTTTCTGGTGGTATTGTTTCAATTCATAGTGGTTGGAAAATTTAATGATTAAAAAACTTATTACTTTATTTAAATTAGGAAGAAAAATTGCAAAATCAGATATTTTAAAAATTGCATCAAAAATTAAAAAACCTCCTTTAGCTGTAACAATATTGTTCCAATTTTTATCCATTTCATTTGAAAAAAAGGAACAAAATAATTTAATTGAAGATGATGGAGAAAGACTATCTAGATCATTAGAATCTATGGGTACAACTTTCATCAAACTTGGACAATTTCTTGCTACTAGACCTGATATAATTGGAGAAGAATTATCTTTAAAGCTGGAAAAACTTCAAGATCGATTGCCCCCTTTTTCAATTCATGAAGCAAAAGAAATTATTAAAGAAGATCTCGGTGTCGATGCGTTTAATTCTATAATTGATTTAAGTGAACCAGTTGCTGCTGCTTCGATTGCACAAGTTCATAAAGCAAAAATAAATGACAATGGAACTATTAAAGATGTGGCAATAAAAATTTTAAGACCAAATATAAAAAAAATATTCAATGAAGAAATAGATGCGATGATGTTATTTGCATTTATTATTGAGTCATTAGTAAAAAAAACAAAAAGATTAAAACTTGTTGAAGTTGTTTTTTTACTTAAAGAAATAACTAATCTTGAAATGGATTTAAGATTCGAAGCTGCTGCAGCAAATGAATATGCAGAAAATACAAAAAATGATGCTGGATTTAAAGTTCCTGAGATTTATTGGAATTTTACCAGTGAAAATGTAATGACTTTGGATTGGATAGATGGAATTTCAATAAGAGAAGCTGAGGAGCTTAAGAAAAGAAATTTAGATACTAATAAAATAGCTGAAGATATTATCCAACATTTTTTGAGACATGCTGTAAGAGATGGTTTTTTTCATGCAGACATGCATCAAGGAAATATTTTTGTTGATAATAGTGGCCAGATTGTCCCTATAGATTTTGGGATTATGGGTAGATTAGATAAACTTAGTAAAAGGTTTTTAGCAGAAATTTTATTTGGATTTATTAAAAGAGATTATCGCAAAGTAGCTGAAGTTCACTTGGTTGCTGGATTAGTTCCTAAAGAAGTGCCAATCGATGATCTAGCTCAAGCTTTGAGATCTATTGGTGAACCTATATTTGGTCAAGAAGTAAAAGATATTTCAGGAGGTAAATTACTCAAACAATTGTTTGATGTAACAGAAAAGTTTAATATGCAAACTCAACCTCAATTATTAATGTTGCAAAAAACTATGGTTGTTGTTGAAGGAGTGGCAAGAAAATTAAATCCAAACACAAATATTTGGACAACTTCAAAGCCTGTACTAGAAAATTGGCTTAAAGAAACCAAAGATCCAATTAATAATTTAAATGAAACTTTAAAAAATACATCTGAAGTGATTAAACGTTTACCAGAATTTCCTGAGATTATGGATAAAGCAAATCAAGCATTAACGTTTTTAGCTAGTGGTCAAATTCCACAAAATTCAAATTCTTACACCGCTCTGAATGATAAGAAATCAGAAATGATAGCATTTAGAAATCAATCTATTATTGGTTTATTACTTCTTGTAATTTTTGGCCTTATAGTATTTTAATTCTGCAGATGAAAAATTTGATAAATAAAAAAATACTATTTATTATTTGTGGAGGAATATCTGCTTATAAAAGTCTTGAAACAATTAGGCTTTTTAAAAAGAATGGTGCAGAAATAAAGACAATTCTTACAACAAGTGCAAAAGAGTTTGTAACTCCGCTTTCAATAACATCACTTTCTCAAGGTAAAGTTTATAGTGATTTATTTAGTTTAGAAAATGAGGCTGAAATGGATCATATTTCACTTTCAAGATGGGCAGATATAATTGTAATTGCACCTGCAACGGCAAATACAATTTCTAAACTAGCTCAAGGAACAACTGATGATTTAGCATCCACTGTTGTTTTGGCATCAGATAAAGACATTATTTTAGCACCAGCAATGAATGTAAGAATGTGGGAGCATCCAACTACTAAAACAAATATAAAAAAATTAAAAGGTTTTGGATATAAACTAATAGGTCCAGATGTTGGTGATATGGCATGCGGTGAATATGGAGAGGGTAAAATGTCAGACCCATCAGTAATTGCTGAAGAAGTTGATAAATATTTCTTAACTCAAAAAAATAATAAAAAATTTAAAGCATTAGTTACAGCAGGTCCAACAAATGAGTACATAGATCCAGTTCGTTTTATTACAAATAAATCAAGTGGCAAACAAGGATATGAATTAGCAAAATCATTATCCAAAAAAGGTTTTGATACAACATTAATATCAGGTCCAACTAATCTTGAAATAACTAAAGATATTAATCTTATAAAAGTTGAAACAGCAGATGAAATGTTAGTTGCTACTCAAGAAAATTTACCTGTTGATGTAGCAATTTTTTCTGCTGCGGTAGCTGATTTTAAAATAAACAAAAAGCATGAAAATAAAATTAAAAAACAAGAGAACTTAAACTTAAATTTAGAAAAGAATGTAGACATACTTCATTATGTGTCTAACCATAACTCTATGAGACCTGAACTTGTAATAGGATTTGCAGCAGAAACTAATCAGATCAATAAAAATGCAGAGGAAAAATTAAACAAGAAAAATTGTGACTGGATAATTTCTAATGATGTATCAAATAAAGATATAGGGTTTAATTCTGATTATAATGAGGTAACAATTCATTATAAAAACAAAGATGTTAAAAAAGAAAAACTTTCATATAAAAAAAAATCTGGAATTTCTGATGAAATAGTTGATAGAATAATTGATCAATTAAATTAATGGCAAAAGTTCATATCAAAAAGTTAGACCCTGAGGTTGAATTACCTGCTTACAAAACAGAAGGTGCATCTGGTATGGATTTAATGGCATTAGTAAAAGAACCCATCAATCTTAAACCAAACTCATCATGTTTAGTTCCAACAGGGCTTGCTGTTGCATTTTCAAATGATTTCGAAATCCAAATAAGGCCAAGATCTGGTTTAGCTGCAAAAAACAGTATAAGTATTTTAAATACACCTGGAACTATTGATAGTGATTACAGGGGAGAAATAAAAGTAATCCTTTTTAATCACGGTAAAAATGATTTCTTGATAAATAATAAAGATAGAATAGCACAAATGATTTTAACTCCTGTAATTAAAATGGATCTTGAGGAAACTGATGATCTACCAGAAACAATTAGAGGAGAAGGTGGTTTTGGCTCTACTGGAAAATGAGCAAAAATTTAAGCAAAAAAGAAATAGATAAATTTTCTAGACAAATAATTTTAAAAAACATAGGTCCGTTAGGACAAAAAAAAATCCAAGACTCAAAGGTTTTAATAATTGGGATGGGTGGTCTAGGATGTCCAGCGGCTGATTTTTTGACCCGATCTGGCATTGGGAAACTAGGAATTGTTGATCATGACACCGTTAGCCTATCAAATATTCATAGACAAAGTTTATATGATGAAAAAGATTTAAATCACTCAAAAGTTATAATTGCCAAAAAAAAACTAAATAAAATAAACCCAAAAACAAAAATAAATCTTTATAACTTTAAAATGGATAGAGTAAAATTTGAAAAAATAATAAAAAATTATGACTTCATTATTGATGGTACTGACAATTTTGAAAGTAAATTTTTAATAAATGATTTAAGTTTTAAATATAAAAAATTTCTTGTGACTGGAGCAATTAGTAAATTTGATGGTCATATTTTTACTTTTAATTTTATAGATAAAAATACTCCTTCTTTACGAGACTTTTATCAAGAGGAAGTTATTACTGATGAAATATTAAACTGTGAATATGAAGGAATATTGGGACCAGTAGCAGGAACAATTGGAACAATGCTAGCTAATGAAGTTTTAAAAAAAATATTAAAAATTGGTCAAAATTTAAATGGATTTATTCTTATTATAGATTTATTAAATTTAAGCTTTAGAAAAGTTAAATTAAATAAAACAAAGAAAAGTGAAAATAAAAAATCTAATAAATAATATTTTTATATTCTCTCTTTTAATATTCTTTATTACCTCAAGTAATGCAGGAGAAATATTCGTTTCTCTTAAAAAAAATAAGGTAAACGTACGCTATGGACCAAGTTTTGAATCTGACATCAAGTATGTTTACAAGAAAATAAATTTACCTTTAAAACAAATCGATAAAAAAGAAAATTTTAGACGAATTATAGATTTAAAAAATAACAGTGGTTGGATTCATATTTCACAATTAAAAAAAAGTAATTCAGTAATAGCCATAAAAGATAAAGTTTTATTTAAGAAACCTACATCTTTTGCTAAACCAGTTGCTCAAATAAAAGAAGGAAGATTACTAATTATAGAAAAGTGTGAACGAAATTGGTGCAAAATTACATCAGAAGAATTTGAAGGTTGGATTAAAACAGATAATATTTGGGGACTAAATTAACTAAAATCAGTAGATAAAGAGGCTATATTTTCTTTAGATAATTTTGTGCTATGAGAATACTCTTTATGATCAATTCCAAGCTCAATTTCTGAGCTATTAGATTGAAATTTTTCTATTTGATCATCAGTAAAATTAAAATGAATAAACTGTACTGATGAAGCTTTTCCTTCAGAAGAAGTTCTATCAACATCTTCTTCGGCAACAGCTTTAATTTTCTCACCATTTATTTTCATAAATACTGTTTCTTCTATTCCACCAACTTTTCCAAGAAAGGCAGCCCTTGAAATAGGATTATCTATTTCAAACATTAAAGTTGCAGTTAGTTCTTTGCCGTTAGGTATTAAAGGATTGTACGCAGTTAACTCATCCTGAAGTTGCTCATCACCACCTTTTTCAATGTATAGCATTTCTTGTACTTGAGCTAACATTGTTTCATAACTTTCAAAATAAAAAGTAGCATAAGGCCCTAAAGCAACTCTTCTATTTTTTTTATAATCAACGATACTTTTTCTTAATTCACGTCTCTTTTCTATATAAACATCTAAAGGCATAATGTCTTCTTTTTGAATTTCTCTTTTATCTCTAGGCATAATCATAAGTTATAGCTTTTAGCCACCAATTCGATAGGGTGTAGTGCCTCATCATTAGATATGTTTGTATCAACTTCTAACTGTTTTAAATGTTTACCAGCTAAAGGACAATCAGAAGCCATATACTTATTATTTTTAGTTTTTATTTGTCTTGCTGTAGGTCTTCCAACTTTATTTGCTAAATCATGAGTTTCTTTCATTACTCCAAAAGTTCCTCCATGACCTGCACATCTTTCAACTACATCAATTTTAATGTTTGGTATCAATTTTAACATATCTCTTGCTTTGATACCCATATTCTGTGCTCTAGCATGACAAGCATGATGCACTGTTACTCCTCCATCAATCTCATTTAATCCTTCTGCTAATCCCTCATTATTTGCAATATCCACAACATACTCATCAATATCCATAACATTTGAAGATAATTTTTTTATTTTTTCATCGTTTGGTAATAACAAGGGCCATTCAAATTTTAACATCAATCCACAACTAGCTGTTAACGTTACTACTTTATATCCTTTATCAATCCATTCATTTAAATCTTTAGAAACTTTTTTCGCTTGTTCAACAACTTTTGGCAGATCTGCTTGCTCTAAAAATGGCATCCCACAACAACCAGGATAAGCTTCTTGAACCTCTACACCATTTTTTTTCAAAACTTTTAAAGCAGCAACACCCGTATTTTTTTTATTAAAATTTACAAAACAAGTTGAATAAATAACTACTTTTCTTTCTTTAGAAGGTGTTAGATAATTTATCTTATCTTTATTTTTTTTAAAAAAATATGAAAAAGTTTCTGAGTTATATTTTGGTAACTGAACTCTTTTATCTATTCCGATAATTAGTTCTAAGATCTTTCTAATTAATTTATTTTTAATATTTGATGCCCAATTAACTATTTTTGAGAACATAATACCAATTTTAGCGTTTCGATCTATTTGAGCTAATTGTGTTGGTACACTTGGTAGTTTACCTAATTTTTTTTGAGCCGTTCTATATCGCAGCATTAAATGTGGAAAATCCAAATCAAAATCATGAGGTGGAACATATGGGCATTTAGTCATAAAACACATATCGCACAAAGTACATGCATCAACGACGGGAGCAAATTGATCACTAGATAAGCTTTCAACATCTTCATTTTTAGACTCATCAATCATGTCAAAGAGCTTAGGAAATGAATCACAAAGATTAAAACATCTTCTACATCCATGACAAATATCAAACACTCTTCTCATTTCAGCATCTAATTTTTCAGGATTTAAAAAATCAGGATGCTGAAAATCTATAGGATGTCGTATAGGTGCACCTAAACTTCCTTCTTTGCTCATATAATAAGTTTTTTGAAATTCGAATTATTTTTAGTGGGCGACTAACGCCCACTAAGAAATTTGATTAGCTAATAGACTCTAAAGTTTTTTGAAATTTACCAGCGTGTGATTTTTCAGCTTTAGCTAAAGTTTCAAACCAGTCAGCAATTTCTTCAAAGCCTTCTTCTCTAGCTGTTTTAGCCATACCAGGGTACATATCAGTATACTCATGAGTTTCGCCTTGTACTGCCGAAGCTAAATTTGCTTTTGTTTCACCAATTGGCATACCAGTTCCTGGATCACCAACTTCTTCTAGATACTCCAAATGACCATGTGCGTGACCAGTTTCACCTTCGGCTGTAGATCTAAAAACTGCAGCTACATCATTGTAACCTTCTATGTCAGCTTTTTGTGCGAAATAAAGATATCTTCTATTTGCTTGACTTTCACCAGCAAACGCTTCTTTCAAATTTTCTTCTGTTTTACTTCCTTTTAAAGACATTTTTTCTCCTTTTTAATGATTAACAAATCATATAATGCATATTAACAGTATGTCAATAGTTTAGAATTATTATAATGTAGATTTTAAGTGTATGATTTAATTAAATTATTTTTGAGTTTGATTATCACTCGCAACTCTAACTAACACTTCAACTGAATTTATTTTTTTTCCTGTAATATTTTTTCTAATGTTTATTTTGTCTATATCGCTCTCATCACAATCAATCAACTCATGCGTATCTTCATCAAAAAAATGATGATGTGCTGATGTGTTTGTATCAAAATAACTTCTGTGACTATCGATTGAAATTTCTTTTAAATATCCTTTTTTTTCAAATGCATGAACTGTGTTATAAACTGTGGCCAGAGATATCTTTTCATTCATTTTTTCAGATATCATTTTAACCAAATCGTTAATTGTGAAATGGAAAGTTTTTTCTCTATTATACAAAACTTCACAAATTTTTATTCTTTGCTTGGTCGGTCTAAGCCCAACTTCTCTTAATTTTTCAATAAAATTGCAGTTTTTTGGCATTGTTTTTTATAATTATTCTAAAGTATGAATTAAAATATAGTGTTTTATTATATTATATTAGGATTAAATCAAGTATTAAGGGTGCTCTAATATGAAAAAAAACTCATACTCCTATGATGATCTAATAACTTGTGGTAATGGCGATCTTTTTGGTCCTGGTAATGCAAAATTACCACTCCCACCAATGCTTATGTTTGACAGAATAACAGAAATCAATGAAAATAATGGAGCATTTAATAAAGGCTCTTTAAAAGCTGAATTAGATATTAAAGATAATCTTTGGTTTTTTGATTGTCATTTTAAAAAAGATCCAGTTATGCCAGGGTGCCTAGGTTTAGATGCTATGTGGCAACTGGTAGGTTTTTTTCTAGGTTGGCTAGGAAATCCTGGAAAAGGAAGAGCTCTAGGAGTGGGTACTGTGAAATTTACAGGCGAAGTATTACAGAGTGTAAAAAATGTAAGATATGAAATAGATATGAAAAAAATTATGTCTCCTGGAGGAACAACTGTTGGGCTTGCAAATGGAATTGTTCTTGCAGATAATAAAAAAATATATTCAGCAGAAAGTTTAAAAGTGGGGTTATTTAAATAATGAGAAGAGTAGTTATTACAGGTTTAGGAGTTGTTTCTTGTTTAGGAAATAATCAAGAAGAAGTTCATCAATCTTTATTAAATTCAAAATCAGGAATTTCTTATGCTGAAGATTATAAAGAGCATAACCTGAAAAGCCATGTTCACGGTAAACCAAATATTAAACTTGAGGATCATATAGATAGAAAAACAATTAGATTTATGGGATCAGGCTCAGCTTACAATTATATTGCAATGAAAGAAGCTATTGAAGACTCTGGATTAGAAGAAAGTGAAGTAAGTAATTTTAAAACTGGAATTGTAATGGGCTCAGGTGGACCTTCTATAGAAAATGTAATTTTAGCTGCAGATAAAACTAGAGCGAAGACACCAAAATTAATGGGACCTTTTATTGTTCCGAGAACTATGGCCAGTACTGCTTCTGCAACACTTGCTGTGCCATTTAAAATTAAAGGAACTAACTACACAATGAGTTCTGCATGTGCAACTAGTGGGCATTGCATAGGAAATTCTATGGAATTAATTCAAATGGGTAAACAGGATGTTGTTTTTGCAGGTGGTAGTGAAGAAATTCATTGGGCAATGACAGCAATGTTTGACGCAATGACAGCTTTATCATCAAAATATAATGACACTCCACAATCTGCGTCTAGAGCTTATGACAAAACTAGAGATGGGTTTGTAATTGCAGGCGGTGCAGGCGTATTAGTACTTGAAGAATACGAACATGCTAAAGCAAGAGGAGCTAAAATATACGCAGAATTAACTGGTTATGGAGCAACTTCGGATGGATACGACATGGTAGCGCCATCGGGTGAAGGTGCTGTTAGATGTATGAAAATGGCAATGGCAACTGCTAAAAATAAAATTGATTATATTAATACTCATGGAACATCTACTCCAGTTGGAGATATAACTGAGCTTAATGCTATTAAGGAAACTTTTGGAGACAATGTTCCTAAAATAAGTTCAACAAAATCTTTATCGGGTCATCCTTTAGGGGCTGCTTCAGTGCATGAAGCAATCTATTGCTTGATAATGATGAAAAATAATTTCATAACAGGATCAGCAAATATTACAGATATGGATGATGATGCTAAAAAATTTCCAATTGTTGCGAAAACTGAAACAGGAGCAACCTTAAATACAGTAATGTCAAATAGCTTTGGCTTTGGTGGAACTAATGCAGCTTTAATTTTTGAAAAGGTTTAGTTTATGAGTTTGATGAAAGGTAAAAAAGGATTAATCATGGGGGTTGCGAATGAAAGATCTATTGCTTGGGGTATTTCTCAAAAACTTGCAGAGGCTGGAGCTGAATTAGCATTTACTTATTTAGGTGACGCTTTAAAAAAAAGAGTAGTTCCTTTAGCAGAAAAATTAAATTCAAATGTTACATTTAGTTGTGATGTTGAAAAAAAAGAAGAAGTAGTAAAATTATTTGAAGATACCAAATCTCAATGGGGTGAAATTGATTTTGTAGTTCATGCAGTTGCTTTTTCAGATAAATCAGAATTGTCAGGTGAATATTTAAATACTACTAGAGAAAACTTTTTAAGAAGTATGTTAATTTCATGCTTTTCATTCACCGAGGTTGCGAAAGAAGCATCTAAGGTAATGAAAGAAGGTGGTAGTATGTTAACTTTAACTTACGAGTCCACAAAAGCTATTCCAAATTATAATGTAATGGGTGTTTGTAAATCAGCATTAGAAGCAAGTGTAAAATACTTAGCTAGAGACTTAGGTGCCAAAGGTATTAGGGTAAATGCAATAAGTGCAGGACCCATAAAAACGTTAGCTGCATCTGCAATTGGAGATGCAAAATTTCTTTATAAGTGGAATGAAGACCATTCTTTTCTTAAAAGAAATGTAGATATTCACGATGTTGGAAATTCAGCATTATATTTATTAAGTAACCTTGCAAATGGGGTTACTGGCGAAATCCACTATGTAGATGCTGGATATAACAAAGTTGGTATGCCAGATCCTAAGAATATAAGCTAGATCAAATCAAAGGTATGGAAATCCTAATATTTATATTATGTCTTATATTTGTGATTTATTACTTGTTTAGACCCACCTCTAAAAAAGAAAAAGACCAATTTGATGATAAAAACAATTGGCGAGGTGGGTTTTAATTTTATTCAGTAGCTTGTTTCATAGAAAGTTTAACTTTACCTCTATCGAAACCAATCACTTTAACTTTTACTTCGTCACCTTCTTTGACAACATCAGTAACTTTAGCTACTCTTTTATCTGCAAGTTCTGAAATATGAACCAGTCCATCTTGTTTTCCTAAAAAATTAACAAATGCACCAAACTCCATAATCTTCATTACTTTTCCTGAATAAATTTTGTTTAACTCAGCTTTTGCAGTGATGTCTTTAATCATTTGCATTGCGATGTTTCTAGATTCTTCATCTGGAGCAGCAACTGTTACCACACCTTCGTCATTTACATCTACTTTCGCACCTGATTTTTCAACTATCTCTCTGATTGTTGCACCACCTTTTCCAATTACAGCAGCAATGTCTTTTTTATCTACATTGACTTGTTCCATTTTTGGAGTGTGTTTTCCAACATCAGATCTTGAAGCTGATAATGCTTTATTCATTTCACCTAAGATGTGAACTCTACCATCTTTAGCTTGGCTTAACGCCTGCTCCATAATTTCAAATGTAATACCTGTAATTTTGATATCCATTTGAAGAGAGGTAATTCCATCTTTAGTTCCAGCAACTTTAAAGTCCATGTCACCAAGGTGATCTTCATCACCTAAAATATCTGATAGAACGCTAAAATCATCACCTTCTTTAATTAATCCCATTGCAATACCTGCAACTGGCTCTTTAATTGGCACTCCCGCATCCATTAATGCTAAAGACGTTCCACAAACCGTAGCCATTGAAGAAGAACCATTAGACTCTGTAATCTCTGAAACTACTCTAAAAGTATATGGAAATGCTTCTTTTGAAGGTAATGAAGAGTTAATCGCTCTCCAAGCTAATTTACCATGACCAATTTCTCTTCTACCTGTTCCAATTCTTCCAGTTTCTCCAACTGAAAAAGGAGGAAAATTATAGTGAAGCATAAATCGCTCTCTTTGTAATCCATCTAAACTTTCAATTCTCTGTTCATCATCAGATGTTCCTAAAGTTGCTACAACAATTGCTTGGGTTTCTCCTCTAGTAAATAATGCAGAACCATGTGCTCTTGGTAAAACACCTACTTCACATTCGATAGGTCTTACATCAGATAAACCTCTGCCATCAATTCTATTTTTATTTTTTAGAATATCTGTTCTAACAATTGATTTTTCTAGATTTTTCAGCTGACTGTTAACATCAAGATCTGTGTAGTTTTCATCTTCCTCATAAAGTTTTTTAGCTTTATCAGTGATTTCAGAAATTTGATTTGATCTATCTTGTTTATCTCTTGTAGAAAAAGCTTTCTTAAGATCTTCAGTAAAAGTTTCCTCAAGTTTTTTCTTAACTTCAGATAAATCTTTTTTCTCAACTGTCCACTCAGGTTTTCTGCAATCTTTTGCAAGTTCCTCGATCATTTCAATCACTGGAATAAATCCTTCATGTCCAAATTTAACTGCGTTTAGCATTTCTTCTTCAGTTAAACCACTTGCTTCAGATTCAACCATAAGAACAGCATCTTTTGTACCTGCTACAACTAAATCTAATTTCGATTTTTCTAACTCTGCTTTAGATGGATTTAGAACATATTTACCATCAATAAATCCAACCCTCGAAGCTCCTACAGGACCCATAAATGGCATTCCTGATATAGCCAATGCTGCTGAAGATGCAGTGATTGATAAAATATCTGGTTCATTTTCTTTGTCATAAGAAATTACAGTTGGTAACAACTGAACTTCATTTTTAAATTCATCAGGAAACAAAGGTCTGATTGGTCTATCAATTAATCTAGAGATCAATGTTTCACTCTCAGTTGGTCTTGCTTCTCTTTTAAAATATCCACCTGGAATTTTTCCAGCTGCATAATATTTTTCTTGGTAATTTACAGATAATGGAAAATAATCCATATCAGGATTTACTTTTTTTGCTCCCACTACTGTTGCTAGTACGACTGTCTCTCCACATGTTGCAATTATTGCACCGTCTGCTTGTCTTGCTACTTTGCCTGTTTCTAAACTTATCTTTTTTCCAGCTACTTCAATTTCCTTCTTGTATACTTTAAACATTTCATTTCCATTTCGTTTCGTTCTTTTCGTTCCATTCCGATCTATCTATCTTGAATTCTACTTTCTTAAATTCAATTTCGACAGTACATTTTTGTAAGAATCCATTTTGTTTTTCTTTAGGTATTCTAACAACTTCTTTCTTCTATTTACCGCTCTCAACAATCCAACAGATGAATGTTTATCCTTTTTGAATTGTTTAATATGTTTAGAGAGAGTTTCAATTTTCTCTGTTAGCAAAGCAACCTGTATTTCTGAAGATCCAGTATCTTTATCGTGCATTGCTAGTTCTTGTGCCTTTTTGTTCATGCTTCTTTCTTCCTATTTATTTGTTTGTTTTATTAAGTTTTCTATTTTTTCTGCATACTCAAAAGATTCGTCTTTTCTAAAAAGTAATTTTGGTAAAAATTTCATAACCACTTTTTGTGATAAAATTTTTCTAATTAAAAATGAGTATTCTTTTAGAACATTAATTGTTTCCTCCGCATCTTTTCCACCCAATGGAAGAACATATGCTTTAGCAATTTTTAAATCAGGACTCATTCTAACCTCAGTAACCGTTATAGTGTTTGTTTCTAAATTTGGCACCTTAGCCTCGTTTCTTATAAAAATCATGCTTAAAGACTGCTTAATCATTTCACCTACTCTTAACTGTCTTTGTGAAACTGGTTTTCCTATTCTGTCTGCCATTAAATTGACCTCTCAGTAGATGTAACACTAAATGCCTCTATTGTGTCATTTTTTTGAAAATCCATATAATCTTTTACTGTAATTCCACACTCTTGACCGCCACTTACTTGTTTTACTTGGTTTTTTTCTCTAAATATAGTTGAGACTTTACCAGTATAAATAATTGCACCATCTCTAATAATTCTTACATCTGAAGTACTATTAATTTCTCCTTCAGTTACTTTTGAACCAGCAACTTTTCCTGCGCCTGAAACTTTAAATATTTCCAAAATTTGTGCTGTACCAGTAATTTTTTCTTGTACATCTGGTGACAATAGTCCTGACATTCTTTGTTTAATGTAATCCAAAACTTCATAAATAATATTGTATGAGGATATTTTTATCTTCTCATTTTCAGCAAGTTTTTTGGCCTCTTTACTTGGTTTAACGTTGAAAGCTATCAATACTGCATTTGAAGCTTTAGCTAATGTAACGTCTGTTTCTGTTACCATTCCAATATCTGCTAAAATTATTTTAGGTTTAACTTCATCATGTTTAATTTGACTAATTGCATTTTTTATTGCTTCAGATGATCCATGAACATCGGATTTAATAATTAAATTTAGTTCCTCTGTAGATTTATCTGAAAAAGCTGATTCTTGAGTAGCAAACGTAAGTGGATTTTTTCCATCCTTACTCTCTTGAGCTCTATTTTCACTCAGTGTCTTGGCTTCTTTTTCTGAATCAAGTACAATAAAATCATCACCAGCTTTTGCTGCACCATTTATACCTAAAATTTCAACTGGAGTAGAAGGTGATGCTTCATTAATATTTTGCCCTTTGTCATTAATAATAGCTCTAACTTTTCCCCATTTTAAACCACTTACAAAAAAATCACCTCTCTTGAGTGTTCCTGTCGTTACAATTATATTTGCAACAGGACCTCTACCAACATCTATTTTGGACTCTAAGACTATACCTGTAGCTTTTGACTCGTAATCTGTTTTAAGATCTAAAATCTCTGCTTGAAGTATTATAGAATCAACTAATTTATCTAGGTTTTGTTTTGTTTTAGTTGAAATTTCAACCATTAAAGTATCTCCGGATAAATCTTCTGCGATTAGTTCATGTTCTAATAGTTGATTTTTAATTTTCTGGGGATCTGCTTCTGGTAAATCACATTTGTTTATCGCTACTACTATTGGAACATTTGCAGCTTTAGCATGCTTGATAGACTCAACTGTTTGAGGTTTTACCCCATCATCTGCAGCAACAACTAAAACAACTACATCCGTTAATTTTGACCCTCTTGCTCTCATCTCCGTAAAAGCAGCATGGCCTGGTGTATCAATAAATGTTAATTTATTATCTTGGCTTTCAATTTGATAAGCTCCAATGTGTTGAGTTATTCCACCAAATTCTCCTGAAACCACGTTCGCACTTCTTAGCACATCTAATACTGATGTCTTACCATGATCAACGTGACCCATGACTGTAACTATTGGTGGTCGATTTTTTAAATTTTCTGCTCTTGAAGCTTTTATTTTTTGAATTATTTCTTCTGCTTTCTCTTCTCTAATTGGATTGTGACCAAATTCTTTAACTAAATATTCAGCAGTATCTGCAGCTAATGTTTGATTGATAGTTACAGTAACACCCATTCCAAATAAATGCTTAATTACATTGCTTGATTGTTCAGCCATCCTATTTGCAAGTTCTCTTACTGTGATTGCTTCAGGAATATTAATATCTCTTTTAATCGGTTTTAAATTTTCTTGAGAGACATCTTTTGTAGCATTTTTAATTTCTTTTTGTCTTGCTCTCTTAACTGATGCTAAACTTCTTTGTTTTGCATCAATCTCATCACTTAATGCTCTTGATACAGTTAACTTTAACTCTCTCTTTTTTGTGCCTGCTTTTAAAGTTTTTCTATCTTTGTTTTCACTGTCTCCTTTAAGTCGTTTAGTAGCTCTTTGCTCTGCTAGTTTTCTCTTTTCAAAATCATTTGTTATAGAGGGTGATTTAGGATTAAATGAAGTTTTTAATGGTGTTCCTCTGTTGAAAGTTGAGGTTGTTCTTGGCTTATTTGTACTAGATCTGAATGATCCTCCTCTACTTGAGAATTTTCCAGTTTGTTTTTCAATTACTACTGAGTTTTTACCTTGAGTTTTTGCAATCTCAATGTTCTTTATTGATTTTTTGGCTGAGCCTGAAATTGTTAATTTTGTTTTTTTCTCCATACCTCATTACTCAATCTTTATATACAATGTTTCGTGCAGACATAATAAGCTCATCTGCCTCTTCTTTTGATAAAGCAAAATCCTCAAGATAACCTTGAATTTTTACTCTTTCTCCTTTAACCAAATCATAACCACCAGTTAATTCATCAGATGCTAGGTCTGCAAAGTCTTCCAAGCTTAGAATTTTTTGTTCCCCAAGTGTAACTAACATTCCTGGAGTTAATCCCTTTAGATTAATCAAGGCGTCTTCAAGACCTAATTCTTTAATTCTTTGCGAAATATCCTCTTGATCCTTTTCATAAAACTCCTTAGCTCTTTCTATCAATGCTTTAGCAGTATCTTCCTCTATACCTTCTATCTTCATTAAATTTTCAGCTGTACTATCTTTGATGTCATCAATAGTTGAAAAGCCTTCAGCAACAAGTAACTGACCCAACGTTTCATCTAACTCTAAATTTTTTACAAAGTTCTCTGTTTTTTCTTTAAATTCTAATTGTCTTCGTTCAGAGTCTTCTGCATCAGTCATTATATTAATTTCATAATTTAAGAGTTTTGTCGCAAGTCTTACATTTTGTCCTCTTCTTCCAATTGCTTTGCTTAAATTTTCTTCAGTAAGAATTACATCAAGTTTTTTTCTTTCGCTATCAACATTCACTCTTTGTACATCAGCAGGAGATAACGCGTTAGAAACCAAAATTGCAGGATCTTCTGACCAATTAACTATATCAATTTTTTCACCTTGAAGTTCATTTACAACTGCTTGAACTCTTGAACCTCTCATACCTACACAAGCGCCCACCGGATCTAATGATGTATCAACCGCTTTAACACATATTTTTGCTCTACTTCCAGGGTCTCTTGATGAAGATTTGATTTCTATTAATCCATCATAAATTTCTGGTACTTCTTGAACAAAAAGTTTTTCCATAAATTTGGGATGAGCTCTAGAAAGAAATATTTGTTGTCCTCTAGGTTCTCTTCTAACATCATAACAATATGCTTTTATACGATCACCTGCTTTAATATTTTCACGAGGAATCATCTCATTTTTTTGAATTATTGCTTCAGTTCTTCCTAAATCAACAATTACGTTTCCAAATTCTAATCTTTTAACAATCCCACTTAAAATTGAATCTTTTTTATCAATAAAATCATTAAATTGTCTTTCTCTTTCAGCTTCTCTTACATTAAAGCTAATTACCTGCTTTGCAGTTTGTGCAGCTATTCTTCCAAAATCAAATGAAGGAAGTGGCTGTAATACTTCATCACCAATAGACTTATCTTTGTTTAATTCATTTAAATTAATTGCATCTTCCAATTTAATCTCTGTATTTGCATTTTCAGGATTTTCAGCGATTATCAATTTTCTAAAAAGCTCAATATCTCCATTGTCTCTATTGATATAAACTTTAATTTCATTTTCTTGTCCAAATTTTGATTTTGCAGCCTTTGCAATGCCGGTTTCCATAGAACTTATAATAAGTTCTTTATCAATTGATTTTTCTAAAGCTACGGCTTCAGCAATTCTTAATAATTCAAGTTTATCTGCTCTTTTATTTAACATAATTTTGTTTGCTCCAAAAAAAAATGGGCTAAAGCCCATTTTGTAAAGTTCAATAATGTAGCTGCAATATAGTAAAGTTTTTTTTTAATTCAACAGAAACTATTTAGAAAAAACGTTAATTTTATCAGTTTTTTCCCATGAAAATGAACCATTTTCTTCAGGTGCTCTACCAAAATGACCATAGGCAGCTGTTTTTTCATATATTGGTTTGTTTAAATTTAACATTTCTCTGATACCTCTAGGGCTTAAATCAAAATTTTCATTAATCTTTTCTACAACAAATTTATTTTTATCTAGGTCTTTATCAAATAAATCAACATAGATAGATAATGGTTTTGATACACCAATTGCATAAGCTAGCTGAATTAAACATTTGTCAGCAATTTTAGAACCAACAACATTTTTAGCAATGTACCTTGCCGCATAAGCTGCTGATCTATCAACTTTAGTTGGATCTTTTCCAGAGAAAGCTCCACCACCATGAGGTGCTGCTCCACCATAAGTATCAACAATAATTTTTCTACCTGTCAAACCACAATCTCCATCTGGCCCACCAATTACAAAATTTCCCGTCGGATTTACGTAAAACTCATCCTCATTAAAACCATCAAGAAAATTCTCAGGAATAGATTTTAACATATAGGGTCTAAGTAAATCTCTGACTTGCGATTGATTAACATCTGGTGAATGCTGTGAAGAGATAACTACAGATTTTACTTTTGAAGGTTTTCCATCAACATATTCGAATGTTACCTGGCTTTTTGAATCTGGTTCTATATTTTTTAATTCTCCAGATTTTCTATCTTCAGCCATTAACCTTAAAATTTTATGAGAATAATGTATAGGTGCTGGCATTAAAACATCTGTTTCATTACATGCATATCCAAACATGATACCTTGATCACCAGCTCCTTCGTCTTTATTGCCTGAAGAATCTACACCAATAGCAATATCAGCTGATTGGGAATGTAAATGACTCTCAATTTTTGTAGCTTCTTTCCAAGTAAATCCTTCTTGGTCATAACCAATATCTTTTATACAGTTTCTTACTTTTTCAATTAATTCATCTTTTTTAATCTCGGGTCCTCTTACTTCACCAGCTAAAACAACTTTATTGGTTGTTGTTAATGTTTCACATGCAACTCTAGAGTATGGGTCTCCAGAAATAAAACTATCAACAACCATATCTGAAATTCTATCAGATACTTTATCAGGATGACCTTCAGAAACAGACTCGCTTGTGAAAAGATAATTTTTTAATTTACTCATTTTTAAGTTTCTTAAATGAAAATATTAAAAAAATATACAACAAAATTATAAATCCGAAAATTTTATTTCCAAATTTTGCAAACAGAGTCATCTCTATTTTCCTTAACTCACTAAAATCTATATAACCAAATTTATTTATATCAACTTTTTGCTCAACAACTCCCATTGGGTTAATAATTGCTGTTATCCCATTATTTGCGGACCTTAAAACATATTTTCCACTCTCTATAGCTCTAAATATACTATGAGTGAAATGTTGCTCTGGGCCGATTGACTTACCAAACCAACCGTCTTCAGAAATATTTACAATATAATCAAATTTGTTGTTTGTAAAAATTTTACCTGAATAAATTATCTCATAACAAATAAGAGGTAATATTTTCACCGATAAATTATTATATTTAAGATCAATTATTTTTCTTTCTTTACCTTTTGAATATGATTGATAATCATTAGTAATTGTTTTTAAACCAATACTTTTTAATAATTTTTCAAAAGGTAAAAATTCACCAAAAGGAACTAGGTTAATTTTTTTATATGAATTTATTATATTTAGATTGTGATCAAAAATAGACAATGAATTAAAATATTTAATAGTTTTAGTTTCATCTTCTTTGATATTAATTCCAATTGCTAATAAGTGATTTTCATTGAATTTATTTTCAAATAACCATTTATATTCTTTTAGTTGGTCTTGTGAAATACCAGGAATAATACCTTCTGGCCAAATAAAAATTATTTTTTCATTTTTTTTAGGAGAGCTGATTTCAATTAGCTCTTCTATTGCCGTTATAGGATCAATATTATTATAAAATCTATCTATGCTTATATTGGAACTTAAAATTCTTATTTCATAATCAAGTTTTTTTACTTGTTTATTATTAAATTTTTCTAAATTTTGTGAACCAAGTAAATAAAATGACATTGTTGTAATAAGAAATGCTACACAAACACTAATATCTTTTTTATTTTCTCTTAAAATAAATACTGATGGACTTGTAAATAATGAAATACAAAAAAGATTAAAGCTGTAAGTACCTATGATTGACGTAATATTTAAAATTTCGATTTGATTAGAGAAACTATAAGCAATTAAATTCCAAGGAAAACCGGTTAGTATTGATCCTCGAAGAAATTCTAATAGTCCAAATATTAAAGAAAAAAGAAAAAAAGAACTTAAATTATTATTTGGTTTTAAAACCACAAATAAATAAGCAACTAAAGCATAAAATAAGGCTAAGAAACCAGGTATTAATATTATTGTTAAAGGTATTAAAAACTTAAAATTTTGATCAAACGTTAATGATATTGAGATCCAATATAAATTACTTACAAAATAACCAAACCCAAATAACCATCCATAAAGAAAAAATTTTTTTTTATTTTTATAAATCTCAAGTTTTTTTATTAAAAAAATATAGAATAAAGTGAAAGTTAAAAAATTTATTATTATATAATTAAATGGAGGTAAACTTAAGGAGGTAAGCGCTCCTAATAAAATTATATAAATGAATTCAATATAAAATTTATTTTTCAATTTAATTTTTTTTTGATTGTACAGACTTAAATAATATATTTTCCTCTTTTAACATTTTGGAATAATCTTTATTTTTTTTATGATCAAAACCTAAAAGATGAAGAAAACCATGTATGAATAATTTGGTAACTTTTTCTTTAAAAGATTTTAAATCTTGTGATCTTGGTTTGTCTAGATAATTATAGCTAATGATAATGTCTCCAAGATAAGTATTTTTTGAAATTTTTATTTTTTTATCTAATGGAAAAGATAATATATCGGTAGATTTATTTTTTTTTCTAAAAACTTTATTTAGTTTTTTAATATTCTGATTATTTGAAAGTAATAATGTTAATGTTACTTTTTTATTCAAAAATTTATATTTTTTTGGAAAAGCTTTACATATTTTTTTAAAAAAAATGTCCTTATTTTTAAGTCTTTTTGACCAAGCCTTCTCCTCAGAGAAGACATTAATACTAATCATTATTTGAGTATGCTTTAACTATTTTAGAAACAAGTGGATGTCTGACTACATCTGAATGATCAAAATCAACTATGGATATTTCCTTTAAATGCCCTAGTAACTCTTTTGATCGAACTAATCCTGACATGCTTTTATTTGGTAAATCAATTTGAGATGGGTCACCATTTACAACAATTTTAGAATTTTCTCCAATACGAGTTAAAAACATTTTTATCTGAGTATCTGTAGCATTTTGTGCTTCGTCTAAAATTGCAAAGGAATTTTTTAAAGTTCTTCCTCTCATAAAAGCTAAAGGTGCAATCTCTATATCTCCAATCTCAATCATTCTTTGTATTTTTTCAAAGTCAAAGAGATCATATAAAGAATCATATAAAGGTCTAAGATAAGGGTCTACTTTTTCCTTCATATCACCAGGTAAAAATCCCAAACGCTCACCTGCTTCTACAGCTGGTCTTGAAAGAATAATTCTCTCAATCTTTTTTTCTAAAAGCATAGTTAAACCTACAGCGACTGCCAAAAAAGTTTTTCCAGTTCCTGCTGGCCCGGCTGAAATTACAATATCACTCTCCCTCAAAGCTCTCACATAGCTTTTTTGTTTTTCAGATCTAGGGATTATAGATTTTTTAGGAGTTTTGATAATATCTGTAACATTATTGTTTTTTATTTTTTCATTAATCATAAAGTTGTCAACTGATGAAAGTATATCTTTATTCTCTATACTTCCATTATTAATAAACTGATTAACCAAAAATTGAATAGCGTTTTTAATTTTTTCATTCTTTTCAGGTGTTGATTTAATTAAAATTGAATTTCCCCTTGAATATAAACTACAATTTGTAATTTTTTCTAGTTCTTGTAAATTTTTATTAAATTCCCCAACAACACCCATCAACAAGTTATTGTCATGAAATATAACACTTAAAGAATTGTTATCTGAATAAACAAATTTTAAAGACTGATCGATATTTTTTTTAGTTATTCCGCTCAAATTCTATGCAACCTTCTGATCCGAATTAGTTATTACTTCACCGAATAAAGTATTTCTATTACTATCTTTAATTCTCACTTGAACTTTTTTTCCAATATCGTTCTTTTTACCATTAAAAATTACAGATGTCATATACTCAGATCTACCAAAAGCTTTGTATTTATCGTCGGTTAAATTCTCAACCAAAACATCAATAACTTTACCCTCCAATGACTTGTTCATTTCGATTTGATTTTTGAATAAGATAGTTTGAATTTTTTCTAATCTTTCGATAGAAATTTTTTTTTCAATTAGGTCTAAATTTTCTGCGACTGTTCCAGGTCTTGGACTAAAAATAAATGAATAAGAGTTAATAAATTTAATTCTTTCAATTAATCTAATAGTATCCTTAAAATCCCGATCCTCTTCACCAGGATAACCTATTATAAAATCACTTGAAAATTCTATATTTGAATTAATTTCTTTTAATTTATCAAAAGTGCTTAAATATTCCTCAATAGTATGTTTTCTATTCATCAACTTTAAAATTTTATTAGATCCACTTTGAACCGGTAAATGCACAAGTGGCATTAACTTTTCAGAGGTTTTATATATTTCAATTAAATCCTCAGTCATATCTTTTGGGTGAGATGTTGTGTATCTGACTCTTTTAATTTCAGATAATTTTTCAATATTCAAAATCAAATCTGATAATCTATATCCTTGATTATCATAAGCATTCACATTTTGACCAAGTAAAGTTATTTCTTTTGCACCATTATCAGCTAAATATTTTGCTTCATCCAAAATTTGTTTAAATGGTCGAGAATATTCTGGTCCTCTTGTATATGGAACTACGCAAAAATGACAAAACTTATCACATCCTTCCTGAATAGTTAAGAACGATGAAACTTTTCCAGCTTCATTTTTAATTTTACTCATATATTTAAATTTAGAAACTGCATCAAATTCAGTTTCTTCAATCTTTTTCTTTTTTTTGTTATAATTTAATATTGTGTCATTTATTTTGTGATAAGCTTGAGGACCAATAACTAAATCTATGTAGGGTTCTCTTTTTAGCATCTCTTGATTTTCTGCTTGAGCAACACATCCTGCAATAATTACAAGTGGTTTTTTTTTTGATCTAAAAATTTTTTTTACTCTACCTATTTCTGAGTAAACTTTTTCTTTTGCTTTATCTCTAATATGACATGTGTTTAATAGATAACAATTTGCTTCTTCATATTTTTCTGTTTTTTCATAGCCAATTTTTTTAACTGAGTCATATATTCTATTAGAGTCATACTCGTTCATTTGACATCCAAAAGTTTTAATAAATATTTTTTGATTCATGATTATTGGGATTTTTTCTTAACCCCATATAATTCCAATTTATGGTCTACTAATGTATATCCATATTTTTCTGCAACTTTTTTTTGAAGCTTTTCAATTTCTTCGTCTACAAATTCTATAATTTCACCAGTTTTGACATCAATTAAATGATCGTGATGACCTTCGTTAAGCTCTTCATATCTTGCTTTTCCACCTTTAAACTCATGCTTGGTTAATATTCCAGACTCTTCAAATAGTTTTACCGTTCTATAAACAGTTGCAATACTTATTTTTGGATCAATTTTAGACACTCTATTATAAAGTTCATCTACATCCGGATGGTCAGTAGACTCTGACATTACTTGTGCAATGACTCTTCTTTGATCAGTTAATTTAACTCCTTTTGCTATACATTTTTGCTCTATTGTTTCTGACATAAAATAATTTTAACTTAAATAAATAGGGTTAATCAAATTTTTTTTAATATTAAATTTATCGCACAAATGAGGGATATTTTCGTATTTTATGTCTTTTTCACCTTTAAAATCTCGTATGCTATAACAATAATAATCAATATTATTAGTTAAATTAAATGCCTTAACTATAGAAAATGAATTTCTTATTCCTGCAAAACTTCCAGGCCCTCTATTTAAATAAATTGTATTAATATCTTTCAAGTTTAATTTATGAGAATTTAAAAAATCATTAATAATTAAAGTTAA
This sequence comes from Candidatus Pelagibacter sp., assembly GCF_052046145.1. Classification (GTDB taxonomy): domain Bacteria; phylum Pseudomonadota; class Alphaproteobacteria; order Pelagibacterales; family Pelagibacteraceae; genus Pelagibacter. Next base: position 1,295,512 of record NZ_JBNGZR010000001.1, on the reverse strand, counting down.
TTTTTCATAATTAATTTTAGTATTCTCTTTAGTAATATTATAAATATCATTACTAGTTATGATCATTAAAAAAATTTTTTCGCCGGCTACATCAATTATCAGTTTATTCATAATTATTTTATTTTCTAATATCAGTTCTAAATCAGATGAAAATAATATCAAATACTATTCAAATGATGAAGGAATTCTATCAATTATGTATCATCGTTTTAATGAGAATAAGTATCCTTCAACCAATATTAAAATGGATATATTTGAGGAACATATAAATATTATTAAGAACTCAGATTTTAATTTTCATAATCCAAATAATTTTGATGAACAGTTTAATAAACCAAAACAAAAAAAAGAGATTCTTATAACTATCGATGATGCTTTTGAATCTTTTTATACTGAAGCATGGCCTTATCTAAAAGAAAATAAAATTCCATTTATTTTATTTGTTTCAACTGAACCAGTGGGAAAAAGAGGTTACATGACTTGGGAGCAAATTAAAGAGGTTGAAGGGAATGAATTTGCAAATATAGGACATCATTCACATACTCATGAATATCTCATAGATGTAAGCAATGAAGAGTTTATTTTAGATATTGAAACGGCTAATAAAATTTTTCTAAGGGAACTTGGTTATATCCCTAACCTATTCTCATATCCCTTTGGGGAATACTCTAAATTTATGAAAGACTATATATCTAAAAATTTCAAATATGCTTTTGGTCAGCATTCTGGTGTTATTGATTTAAATAAAGATAAATTTGAGTTACCTAGATTTCCAATTAATGAAAAATATGGAAAAATAAAAAGATTTAAATCAATTATTAATTATTTTCCACTTGAATATAAAAGAATACTTCCTGAGGAAAAACAATTATTCGAAAACACAAACCCTCCAAATTTCAAAGTTGAATTTTTCAAAGAGCAAAAAAATTTATCTAATATTAATTGCTATTCTAATGAGGGAAATATTTGGGACAAATCAAAAACAACATTTGCTAACAACTCTTTAACGATTGAATTTAGAGAACCATTCAAACCAAGAAGAGGAAGAATTAATTGTTCACTAAATGATGATGGAAAATGGAGATGGTTTGGTGTGCAATTTCCTATAAAAGAAAACTAAATTAAACTCTCTAAATCTTTGCTTGATGGCAACAATCTCGCTTCATCAAAATCTTTTAAGTTATTTTGTTCAATAATTTTTTGTAAAACCTCTATATATTGATTTCCTGTTTCTGCATATTTATCTAAATGTTTAGACAAAATTAGACTATCTAAAGGTTTATTTTGATTTCTAAGTTCTGTTCTTGCTTTCCTTAAATTTTTATATGTTGAGTGTGTATTTAAATTTCTTAAATATGCTCTTACAGATAATTGTAAGCTATGAAATTTCATAACTTTATGATCTTTACCTTCATCTGCATTTTTAGGTTTTAACCCCTCTCCAGACCAAGTCCATTGTCCAAATAGAGCATTTCCCTTTAAAGCAAATCTTGAGGTACCCCACCCAGTTTCTTTAGCAGCTTGAGCTATTGCTAATGAAACTGGTATTTCATCCATTCTTACTTTCAAAGTAGATAAATCATTTTTTCTTACACCGTATTGTTTATACTTTTTTTCTAACCATTTTTTTTCAATATCAGTATTGCTATTTTTATTTAAAATTGTGAATAATCTTTTTCTATCAACTCTAATTTTATTGTTTTCCTTAACTATTAGAGGGAGAACAATTTTTATAAACATATCTTTTCTTTTTTTAGTGTTAGCTATGTTTTTAATTTCATTCGGAAGAAGACCAATATCTATTGGTTTAACTAATTTTGTATCCCTTACATCTTTTAAATTATAATTTACCTCTTCAAATAAAGAGTCAATCTCAGATGTTGTATATCTAACTAGATTAATTTCAGAGTTATTTTCTTCTAAAATATCATATAATAAATCTCTTTCATCGGCATCTGCTGTTGAGTCTTCCTCAATAAATTTATCTTTATTTAAAGTATTATTTAAAATACTTTTTGAATTATTGGTAAATTCTTTGTTTTGAAAATTTTTATCTGTAAAATTAATAATTATTGGCACTACATAAAAGAATGAAATTACAATAAAAGAACTTAAAAAAAACCGTGAAACTATATTAAAGCTCTTATTTTTTAAAAAACCTGATTTTTTAAATTTTTTCATTCTTAATTATTGTATTGCAACAACCTCTTTTACCTCTGGTAAATAGTGACATAAAAGATTTTGAACACCTTGTTTTAAAGTCATTGTAGAACTAGGACAGCCTGAACAACTCCCTTGTAATTGAACCTTAACAATTCCGTCCTTAAACTCTTTAAATTTTATATCACCCCCATCTCTAGCAACAGCTGGTCTTATTTTTTCTTCTAAAATTTTTACTATTTTTGATTCAATTTCGCTTAAATCCAAATCTTCTTGTTTTATATTTTCGTCAATAACAAACTCTTTACCATCTGCGTAAAAATCATTTATTAGAGAAATTACGATATGTTTTATTTCGTCCCACTTAATGTTTTCATTCTTATTTACTGAAATAAAATCTTGACCTAAAAAAATGCCCTCAACACCATTTATTGACAAAATATTTCTCACCAATTCATTTTGCATATCTTCTTTATTTGTAATTTCATAAGGACCACTATTTGAAACTTTCTTCCCAGGAAGAAATTTCAAAGAATTTGGATTTGGTGTTACTTCTGTTTGAACGAACATAAATTATATATAATGAATATTTTAAAAATTAAAACTTGATAATAAATTTTTTTTTAAAAACCTACTATTTCTTTAATTCTTTCAATCTTTTTGGATGCAATTAAATTAGCTTTTTCAACTCCATCTAGAAGAATTTTATCTAAATGACTTTTATCTCTTAAAAGTTTTTTTATCTCATTAGAAATAGGTTCAATTTTTTTGACGAGCTCTTCAGATAATTGTTCTTTAAATTCTGAAAAGTTTTTACCTGCAAAATTTTTTACTGAATTTTCTAATGTAGAATTAGTCAAGCTTGAATAAATCCCTAAAAGATTGTTTGCCTCTAGTCTTTGATCAAGTTCCTTTATATCTTGTGGCATAGGCAAAGGATCTGTTTTTGCTTTTTTGATTTTATTTATTATTTCATCTTTATTGTCTGTTAAATTTATTCGACTTAAATCTGATAATTCTGATTTACTCATTTTTTTGGAACCGTCTTTTAAACTCATTATTCTTGAAAATTCTTTTTGAATTAGAGGTTCTGGAACATGAAGAAAATTTTCTACATCAAAATCTTTATTAAATTTTTGCGCTATATCTCTACACAGCTCTAAATGTTGTTTTTGATCATCACCTACAGGAACATGAGTGGCATCATATAATAGAATATCAGCTGCCATTAGAACTGGATAAGAATATAAACCAATACTAGCTTTCTCTTTGTCTTTCCCAGCTTTCTCTTTAAATTGGGTCATTCTATTTAACCAACCCATTCTAGCAATACAGCTTAAAATCCATGCTCCTTCTGCATGAGCAGGCACTCTAGATTGATTAAAAATTATACTTTTTTTTGGATCTATTCCACTTGCTATAAAAGTTGCAACAGTTTCCCGGATATTATTTTTTAATTCATTGGGATCTTGCTTTACTGTAATGGCATGTAGGTCAACTACACAAAAAATACATTTGTTATCTTCATCATTATTTAAGTCTACAAAGTTTTTTATGGCACCTAAGTAATTTCCAAGATGAAGATTACCTGTAGGCTGAACACCAGAAAATATTTTTTTACCCATAAAATTAATACTTTAATTTAATATCATTCATTTGAAAAGCTTTGATGAAATAACATACAATTAAATAAAACAATAATCCTAATATAACAGATAAAACTAAATAAAAAAATTTAATTGATTGATTAAATGCTAATTCGTTTTGGAAAAAATTTAAAATAAAGTTAAAAAATAAACCCATCATAATTGATGCAAAAATTATTTTAATAAATTTAATAAAAAATATTTGGTTAAAATAAAATAATTGTCGATTTTTTAAGAATACAAATAATAATATTGAATTAAACCAAGATGAAATAGATGTAGCTATTGGAATAATTATAAAACCAATTTCATTAAAATAATAAAGACTTATAAAAATATTAAGTAATACTGATATTAAAGAAATATAAAATGGAGTTGTGGTATTATGGTTTGCAAAGAAAAAACTTGAAAATACTTTTGTCAATGCAAAAGCAGGAAGCCCTAATGCAAAATAATATAAAGCTAAACTTGAATTGCTTACTGAATTTTCATTAAAAGACCCATATCCAAATAAAGCTGAAATAATTTGTTCCGATCCTATGATTAAAGCGATAGTTGCCGGAAGACTTAAAAATAAACTTAATTCAAGAGCTTTATTTTGTATAAGCAAAATCTTATTTTTTTTTCTAGATTGAATATGTTTTGAGAGCTGAGGAAGTATTACAACGCCAATTGCGATACCGGCTATAGCTAGGTTAATTTGATAAATTCTATCTGCATAATATAAATAAGAAACTGCACTCGCTTGAAATGATGCAATTATTGTACCTACTAAAATATTAATTTGAGTGACACCTGATGAAAAAATACTTGGTAAAAGTTTTTTAAAAAAGAATTTAACTTTGTTACTTACTTTTAATTTATAATTAAATTTAAGCGAGTAATATTTTGATACATGCTTATATAAAAATATTAATTGCAAAAAACCAGCAAAAGAAACACCATAGGACAAATAATAAACTAATTGATCACCTAAAGATTTAGAAAAAATCAATACTAAAATTAAAACAACATTTAAAATTATTGGGGCTGCAGCTGCAGCTGCAAATTTGCTATGTGAATTGAGAATCGCAGAAAAAAAAGAGGCTAAACAAATAAAAAATAAGAAAGGAAAAGTAATTCTTGTTAAATTTATAGCTACTTGCATTTTTTCTAAATCACCCACAAATCCTGGAGCAATAATTGAAACAAATGCAGGCATGAAAATTTCAATTATTATTGTTAAAAATAACAACCCTAAAAAAAGGAGATTAAAAATATCGTTAGCAAATTTGTTTGATTTTTTTTTTCCCTTTATAATTTCTGATGAATAACTTGGAACGAATGCTGCATTAAAAGTGCCTTCGGCAAACAATCTTCTAAAAGTATTTGGGATTCTAAATGCTACAAAAAAAGCATCAGCCAACATCCCTGTGCCTAGAAAAATTGCTATTAAAATATCTCTTAAATAGCCTAGCAATCTACTAATGATAGTATAAAAACCAAATGTGCCTGTTGACTTAAGTAAGTTCATAAATCATATTAGTCTTAATTTTACCCCAATTGTACACTTATTGTTATCAGAAATGAAAAAAACAAAAATCGATCATTACACAGATAAAGAAGCTTTAGATTTTCATAAAGACAAAAAACCTGGCAAGATTGAGATTATTTCTTCAAAAAATATGACAACTAAGCGTGACCTCGCTTTAGCATATTCTCCAGGAGTTGCTGCTCCTGTAAAAAAGATAAGTGAAAATCCAGAAGCAGCTTATGATTACACGAGTAAAGGAAACCTTGTTGCTGTAATAAGTAATGGTTCGGCAATATTAGGAATGGGAAATTTAGGCGCTCTTGCATCAAAGCCTGTGATGGAAGGAAAGGCAGTATTATTTAAAAGATTTGCAGATATCGATTCAATAGATTTAGAGATTGATTGTAAAGATTCAAACGAAATCATAAATTCAATTAAAAATTTTGCACCCAGCTTCGGTGGAATAAATTTAGAAGATATAGCAGCCCCAGATTGTTTTATAATTGAACAAAAATTAAAAGAAATTTTAGATATTCCTGTTTTTCATGATGATCAACATGGAACAGCAATTATAACAACTGCAGCATTAATTAATGCTTTGGATATTTGTGGTAAATCAATTAAAAAAATTAAAGTTGTAGTTAATGGTGCAGGAGCCTCAGCGCAAGCTTGTACTGAATTATTTAAAAACTCAGGAGTAAAATCTGAAAATATAATAATGCTAGATAGAAAGGGTGTTATTTATGAAGGAAGAACTGAGGGAATTGATCAATGGAAATCTAAATACACAGTAAAAACTCAGCATAGAACTTTAAAGGATGCTGTTAAAGGTGCAGATGTTTTTTTAGGATTATCTGCAAAAGGTGTTCTGAAAAAAGAGATGGTTAAATCAATGGCAAAAAATCCAATTATATTTGCTTGTGCAAATCCTGATCCAGAAATTACACCAGAGGAAATTAATGAAGTTAGAAATGATGCTATTGTTGCAACAGGGAGATCAGATTATCCGAATCAAGTAAACAATTTAATTGGATTTCCTTACATTTTTCGAGGAGCTTTAGATGTTAGATCCAAAACAATAAATGAAGAAATGAAAGTTGCTGCAGCTAATGCAATAGCTAAGCTTGCAAGAGAAGATGTTCCTGACGAGGTGGTTGCAGCTATGGGTGGAGAAAGACCTCATTATGGGAAAGATTATATTATTCCATCAACATTTGATCCAAGATTAATTAGTGTAATTCCAGCGGCTGTAGCAAAAGCAGCAATAGAAAGTGGTGTTGCTAGAAAAAATATAGATGACTTTGAGATTTATAAAGAACAACTCAAACAAAGGCTAGACCCAACAGTAACTATAATGCAGGGAATCAATTCATTTATTAAAAAGAACCAGAAAAGAATTGTTTTTGCAGACGGTGAAGATGAAAATACTTTAAAAGCTGCCATAGCATTTAAAAATTCAAAATTAGGTGTTCCAATCCTGGTTGGCAAAGAAAGTAAAATTAAAGAGCAAATTAGAAATATTGGTTATAGTGAAAATTTTGACATTGAAATTGTCAACTCAAAAGATGAAGAAAAGAGAAAAAGATACGTTAAACATTTATTTGAAAAATTACAAAGAGAGCAAGGATTATTAGAAAGAGATTGTGACCGAATGATCAGAAATGACAGAGTTGTCTGGGCCACAAGTATGGTTGCCTGTGGCGATGCTGATGGTGCTGTAACAGGTAATACAAGACGATTTGGTGCTTCATTTGAAAAAATTAAGCAAGTTGTTGATGTAAGAAAAGGTGAAATTATGTTTGGTTTAAACATGATCGTTCACAAAGGGAGAACAATTTTTATTGGTGATACAAGTGTCCATGAATATCCAACTTCTGAACAAATGGCTGAAATGGCGATATCTACAGCAAGAGTAGTTAGACTTTTTGGATTTGATCCTAAGGTTGCTTTTGTATCCCACTCTACATTTGGACAACCTCTTACTAGTAGAACAAAACATATTCGAAGTGCAGTTGAAATATTAAAAGAGAGAAAAGTAGACTTTGAATTTGATGGAGATATGCAGCCCGATGTTGCTCTTAATCCAGAGTATGAGGAACTTTATCCTTTTGCAAAAATAGTTGGTAAAGCAAATATTCTAATAATGCCTGGACAACATAGTGCGGCAATTTCATATAAACTGATGAAAACAATTGGGGACACAAAAGTTATTGGACCATTACTAATTGGACTTGGACTTCCGATAGAAATTGCACCATTAAGATCATCAACTTCTGAGATACTTAACCTAGCATCAATTGCTGCTTATTCTTCACAAGTGATTGACTACAATAAATAATTATTCTTTTTGAATTCTTAAATCTTCAACCAAAATAATACTGGCAATTACATCTTCAACATCAAGTATTTCTTTTGCTTCACTTATAACTAAATCCTTTTCTTCTAATGTTAAAGCAATTCCATAAATATAAATTTTCTTTTTATAAGTATCTATTTGATAATTGGTTGCCTTTATATTTTTATTAACAATTATAGCTGTTCTAAGCTGAGATGTTATTAATATATCTTTTGCAGATTGCTTGAAGTTAAACTCTTCCTTAATTTTAATATCATTTCTAACAGATCTAGCACCCTTTGTTTCCCATGCTAATTTTGTAATCATTAATTTTTCTTCAGGGCTATCTACTTTTCCAGTAAGAAAAATTCTACCATCTAAAACTTTAGTCTTTACTGATATAAGATATTTTTTATCTTTAGCTAAGATTTTTGCACTAATACTTTTTTGCATTATTGAATCATCTATTTGAGTACCAACAGTTCTAGGATCTAAAGCAACCGAAACACCAGTTCCAAAAAGACCTTTAGAACCAACACCAGCACATCCTGTTAAAATAAAACTTAGTAAGATAAAAATTAATAATTTATTTTTCATTTTTTAATTCTAAACAATAATTGTATATTTCTTTTTTAGGTACTTTAGTAATTTGACTTAAAATGTCTGTAATTTCTTTTGTGGATAATTTATTAATCATTTTTTTGATTATATTCATATCTGATTCAGTTAATTTTTGAGATAAATTTTTATTTATTTTTTTCTCAGAAATAACAATAGTAAGCTCACCTTTTGGCTCAATTTCAAATAATTCTAATTCATCTACGTTTTTTCTAATAAATTCCTCATAAATTTTTGTGATTTCTCGACAAAAAATTATTTTTCTCCCAGTAAAATTTTTTTTTATTTCAGGTATAATTTTGTTAATTTTTTTTGGAGAAATAAAAAAAACTAAGGAATTTTCAAATTCTGAGAATTTTTTTAATTCATTAGATAATTGCTGTTTTTTATCTGGGAAAAAACCACAAAATAAAAATTTATCTGAAAAACCACTAATTGAAACAGCTGCGGCAACAGCCGAAGGTCCAGGAATGGGAAATATTTTAATCTCGTTATTAATACACTCATTGACTAAAATTGAACCAGGATCAGAAATACTAGGCGTACCAGCATCTGATATCAAAGAAATTATTTTTCCAGATTTTAGATATCCAATAATTTTTACTACATTTTTTTTTTCATTAAATTTATGATTTGAAATTAATTTTGATTTTATTTGATATTTATCTAAAAGGTTTTTTGAAATCCGAGTATCTTCACATAAAATGTAATGAGACTGCCGTAAAATTTCAATTGCTCTTAAGGTTATATCTTTTAGATTTCCTAAAGGAGTTGATACTAAATAAAGACCATTTTCGTATTCTTTTAATTTAAATTGTGGTTTTATGATCATAATTCAGCTTAAAAAATATTATATTAACATCAAAATGAACAAATTAATTAAAATTATTTATTTTATTATTTTAAGTTTTTACTTTCTGTTTTTTCCAAATGTTAATGCTCAAGAAAAAATCAAAATAGGATTATTGGTACCTATGTCAGGAGAAAATAAGGAGATTGGAGAGTCAATCATTAAAGCAGTTGGATTAGCGGTCAAAGATATTGATAATGATCTGATAGAAATCTATCCAAAAGATACGGCAACTAAAGCTAACCAAACTTTAAAATCAGCATTTGAATTAAGTGAAATGGGGATAAAAATTGTTATAGGCCCTGTGTTCTATGAAAGTTTAACTTATTTAGATGAAATGAAGGATTTAACTTTTTTATCATTAACAAATAAGACTTTAGATCTTCCAAAAAATGTAATCTCTGCTGGAATTAATTCTACATCACAATTCAATACAATAAAAAAATTTTTAGAAACTAATCAAATACAAAGAACTATTTTTTTAACACCAATCCAAGATTATGAATTTGAAGTTAAAACAGGAATGAAAAATTCAAAAATTAAAATTTATAAAGATTACGAATATAATATAGAGCCTACAAAACTAACAAAACAAATAGAAGAAATTACAAACTACAGAATAAGAAAGCAAAATTTAGAGGATGAAATAAAAAGGATAAAAAATTCAAATGATCCAAATAAAGAAAAAAAAATAAAAAGACTTGAAAAAAGATATACTTTGGGTGGTTTAAATTTTGACGCTGTTGTAATTGCAGATTTTGATGAAAGTTTAAAAAGTGTATCTACATCACTTTTATATACTGACGTACTTCCAGAAAATAAATATTTTATAACCTTAAATCAATGGTTTGATGAAAGTTTGTTAAATGAAAATGATATCCAACCTTTATATTATCCATCAATAAATAAAGAAAATTTTGATAGCTACAAAATAAAGTACTATAACGCATTTAACGAAGATCCAACTCATTTGTCTTTATTAAGTTATGATCTTATTGGCTTAGTTTATTATTTATCAATTAATTCAAAAATGGAAAACTTAAATAAAATTTTTAAGAAAAAAAATTCATTCAAAGGAAAAATAGGAATTTTTGATATTAAAAATAATAAAATTAATCACAGACTTAATTTTTATAAAATTGAAGATCAAAAACTTATAGAAATTTTCTAATTTTTTTAAAAGCTTGATATCTATGATCCATTTTATACTTTTGAGATGGCTTCATTTCTCCAAAAGTTTTTCTTTTTCTTAAAGGAACAAAAATTGGATCATAACCAAATCCATTTTTTCCTTTTGCTTCATGTGAAATATGACCTTCAACTTTACCTGTGACGCAAGCGATTTTTTTATTTAAGTATGAAATAGAAAGTGCACAAATAAATCTTGCTTTTATTTTTTTGTTTTTCCAATTTTTGTCTTTTTTATTTAATTCTCTATAAACTCTTTTTATGGCTTTACTAAAGTCCCCATACTTTCCTCCCCACCTTGCTGAATAAATTCCAGGACTTTTATTTAAAAAATCTATTTCCAAACCAGAGTCGTCAGCTAAACACAACAATCCTGTCTTTTTTGAAAAATATTTAGATTTGATCAGTGAGTTTTCTTCAAAAGTCTTACCATTTTCAACTGGGCTTCTAAGATTAAATGTAGATGTAGAATAAAGTTTAATTTTTTTAGGCAATAAACTCTTGATTTCACGTAATTTACCCTTGTTATTAGTACCTATTAATAATTTATTAATTTTTTGTTTATACATCTAGAAATTAAGAAAATGCTTACCATATAAGAGACTATGGAAAAAGAAGAAATACAAAATAACACTTCTGCAGATCAAAACGAAGATACTGTAAAAGAACATCAGAAACCTGAAGAAAATCTAGCCGACGAAAACAAACAAGAAATAAATCAAGAAGCTAAAGAAGAAGTTAAAGAGCCAACTCCAGAAGAAAAAATTGCTGAACTGGAAGATAAATTAGCAAGAACATTTGCTGAAATGGAAAATCAAAGAAGAAGGTTTGAAAAAGAAAAAGAGGATGCTTTTGAATATGGTGGTTATAGTTTTGCAAAAGAAGCATTAAATTTGATTGATAACTTAGATCGATCCAAACATGTTCTTGAAAGCGACGATAAATTAAAAGAAACTGAAGCATTAAAAAAGACCCTAGAACATTTAGATATTATTAAAAAAGATTTAATCTCGATATTTGAAAAAAATAACATTAAACCAATAGATAGCCTTAACAAAAAACTAGATCCAAACTTTCATCAAGCAATGATAGAAATTGAGGACGATACGAAAGAACCTGGAACAATAATTCAGGAAATTCAAAAAGGCTTTACTATAAAAGACAGATTACTTAGACCCTCATTAGTAGGAGTATCAAAAAAAGTTACAATTAAAGAAGAAAAAACTGAGGAAAATCAAGAAAATCTAGAAAATAAATAATTATGAGATCAACTTGTAGTTTCACATTTAAACCCTATATGACGAAGGAGAGACACTAATATTATGAGTAAAATTATTGGAATAGACCTAGGAACAACAAATTCATGTGTTGCCATAATGGAAGGAACACAAGCTAAGGTTTTAGAAAATGCTGAGGGAGCAAGAACTACTCCATCAGTTGTTGCATTTACAGATGAAAACGAAAAATTAATTGGACAACCAGCAAAAAGACAAGCTGTTACAAATCCAGAAAATACTATTTTTGCAGTAAAAAGACTAATTGGAAGAAATTTTGACGACCCAACGGTAAAAAAAGATGTAGAGGCTGCACCTTTTAAAATAATTAATTCTGAAAAAGGCGATGCTTGGATTGAAGCTAAAGGTGAAAAATATTCACCTTCTCAAATATCAGCATTCATTTTACAAAAAATGAAAGAAACAGCAGAAAAATATTTAGGTCAGGCTGTAACAAAAGCTGTAATTACTGTTCCAGCATACTTTAATGATGCACAAAGACAAGCAACAAAAGATGCAGGAAAAATTGCTGGATTAGAAGTTTTAAGAATTATTAATGAGCCAACTGCTGCATCATTAGCTTATGGTTTGGATAAAAAACAAAATAAAAAAATTGCTGTATATGATTTAGGTGGAGGAACATTTGACGTATCTATTCTAGAATTGGGTGATGGTGTATTTGAAGTTAAATCAACTAATGGTGATACTTTTTTAGGTGGTGAAGATTTTGATAATGCTGTTGTTGATTACTTAATTTCTGAATTTAAGAAAGATAATGGAATTGATCTTAAGTCAGATAAACTTGCTCTACAAAGATTGAAAGAAGCTGCTGAAAAAGCAAAAATTGAATTATCTTCTGCAGAACAAACAGATATAAATCTACCTTTTATTACTGCAGATAAAACAGGTCCAAAACATATTAATTTAAAAATGACTAGAGCAAAACTTGAGGCTCTAGTTGAAGACTTAATAGCTAGAACTATGCCTCCATGTAAAACAGCTCTTAAAGATGCCGGAATTACTGCTAGTGAAATTGATGAAGTAGTTATGGTAGGTGGTATGACTAGAATGCCAAAAGTATTAGAAGAAGTTAAAAACTTTTTTGGGAAAGATCCTAACAAAAGTGTAAACCCTGATGAAGTAGTTGCCATGGGTGCTGCTATTCAAGCAGGAGTATTACAGGGTGATGTTAAAGATGTACTTCTATTAGATGTAACTCCATTGTCACTCGGTATTGAAACACTTGGAGGAGTTTCAACAAAATTAATTGATAAAAATACAACAATCCCAACTAAAAAAAGCCAAGTTTTCTCAACTGCTGAAGACAATCAGCCTGCAGTATCTATTAGAGTTCTACAGGGTGAAAGGGAAATGGCAGCTGATAATAAAGCCCTAGGTAACTTTGAATTAGTAGGTATTGCGCCAGCACCAAGAGGAGTTCCTCAAATTGAAGTTACATTTGATATTGATGCTAATGGTATCGTAAATGTTTCAGCAAAAGACAAAGGAACTGGTAAAGAACAAAAAATCCAAATTCAAGCTTCAGGTGGATTAAGTGATGAAGAAATTGAAAAAATGGTTAAAGATGCAGAAGCTAATAAGGAAGCTGATAAAAAGAAAAGAGAGTCTGTTGATGTTAGAAACCAGGCAGATACTCTAATTCACTCTACTGATAAGAATTTAAAAGAACATGGATCAAAAATTTCTGATGCAGAAAAAAAAGCAATTGAAGATGCATCAACTGCTGTAAAAGAAGCTCTAAAAGGTGAGGATATTGAAGATATTAAGAAAAAAACTGAAGCTTTGGTTCAAGCTTCAATGAAACTTGGTGAAGCGATCTATAAATCACAACAAAGTGCAAAACCTGATTCTGGAAAAGATGATGGTGGAGATGATGCAGGTAAAAAAGACGAGAATGTTGTTGATGCTGATTTCGAAGAAGTAAAAGACGAGAATAAAGAAAAAAGCGCTTAAACTGACATTTAATTGTCTGGGGTAATTTGATGGCTAAAAGAGACTATTACGATGTCCTAGGCGTTAATAAAAGCGCAAGCCCTGAAGAATTAAAATCTGCATACAGAAAGTTAGCTGTTAAATATCATCCTGATAAAAATCCAGGAGATTCCAAAGCAGAAGAAAAATTCAAAGAAGCAAGTGAAGCCTACGGAATACTTTCAGATAAAGAAAAAAAGCAAAACTACGATAATTTTGGTCACGCTGCATTTGAAAACGGTGGTGGAAGACCAGGTGGTGGCTTTGGTGGTTTTAGTGGAGCGGATTTCTCAGATATTTTTGAGGATTTCTTTGGTGATTTTGGAGGAGGTGGAAGATCTAGAAGTAGAAAATCAAATAATAGAGGTTCTGACTTAAGGTATGATTTATCAATTTCTCTTGAAGAAGCTTACCATGGAAAAAAACAAGACATTAAATTTTCAACAACAGAACAGTGTGGTACATGCAGAGGAAATGGATCTAAACCGGGATATTCTCCTGACAGGTGTTCATATTGTGGTGGTAATGGTAGAATAAGATCCAATCAAGGTTTCTTTACTGTACAACAAACATGTCCTCAATGTAATGGAAATGGGGAAGAAATTACTAACCCATGCAATGATTGTAATGGACAAGGTAAAAAACAAGCATCAAAGAAAATTTCTGTAACCATTCCAAAAGGTGTTGATGATGGAACAAGAATTAGATTAGCTGGCAAAGGTGAAGCTGGAAGCAGAGGTGGGGCGACAGGTGATTTATATTTATTTATTAATGTTCACTCTCACGATTTATTTAAGAGATCAGATGAAAATTTATTTTTTGAGTTCCCTCTTTCTTTAGCAGATGCAGCATTAGGTACAACAATAGAAATTCCAACTATTGATGGTGGAAAAGCGAAAATAAAAATTCCAGATGGAACCCAGAATGGTAAACAATTCAGATTAAAAGGTAAAGGAATGCCTTTTATGAGAAGAGGCGATTTTGGAGACTTGTATGTTCAAGTTAAAACTGAAGTACCAGTCTACTTAAATAAAAAACAAAAGGAATTACTAGAAAAATTTAGAGAAATTGAAAATGATAAGTCAAATCCAAGTATTAAAAAATTTTTTCAAAAAGCAAAAAGTTTTTGGAAGATTTAGCTAATAACAAATTTTGATTAAACTATTTTTCTGATATAGGATCATAAGAATGAATATTCTTATTGAGGGTTGGAGAGGAATAAATCATTCATTTTCCCTGGTTAATCAATGGCAAATACTTGAGCTTTTGAAAATTTCAAACATATTTTTTAAAGATATTCCCTTTATATCAGATAGATGGAATGTCAGAGATAATGCATCTGGATTTGAGGATGATAATAACAATCTAATAAATAATATTTCACCCTCAATGTCTAACGAAGAATTAGATATTACTTACAGAATTTCATTTCCATTCAACTTCGATTCAGATTTCAAATCAAAATTACTATTTGTGTTTGGAAATTGTGAGTATAAAAAATTAAACAATAATAAATATAAAAATGATATACCAGAAAGATTATCTGAAAACGAAAAATTTTTTATTCACACACCTTCTTATTGGTCCAAAGAAGGTTTTTTAAATGCAGGTTTTAGAAATGATCAAATTATAGTTGTTCCTCATGGTGTTGATGTTAATTTATTTAATTTAACTTCTCCAATTGAAAGAAATAGAATTAGAGCTGAATTTAATCTTAATGAATCAGATTTTATATTATCTAATATTGGTGCTATGACAAAAAATAAGGGAATAGAAGTATTAATTGCTGCCTACGGAATCTTAAAAAGAAAGTTTAAAAATTTAAAATTAATTTTAAAAGACCAAAGTAATCTATATAATTTTAAACCAAATTATATAATTGAAAATGTTGCAAAATCTGAACTAAATCGGAAGTATGGAATAATTAACTCAGAAACATTAAAGGATATTAAAATAATTTCTAATAATTTGAGTCTAAAAAAAATTAAAGATATATATTCAATTACTGATTGCTATGTTTCACCTTACTTGGCTGAAGGATTTAATTTAACACCTCTGGAAGCAGCAGCATGTGGAACAAGAATTTTAGTAACCAAGGGAGGTTCGACTGATGATTATTTTAATGAAAGTATGGGTTTTCAAATAGAAAGTGATGAAAAAAAGGTAAAAGAATCTTATCTTTTAGAGCCAAAATTGGAATCTTTAGTCCAAATATTAGAAAACAAGATTATAAATAATACTGATAATTCCAAAAAAATCAGAAGTGAATTAGTTCATAAAAGTTTCTCATGGAAAGTAGTTGTTAATAGATTATTTAACAATTTTAAAGAAAAATTAAGATAATGAACGCCATTAGAATAATTCACAATTTACCAAGAAGTGGTGGAACGATAATTAATAAGGCTATAAGTGCTCAAAAAGATATTGTCTTATTAAGTGAAATTCATCCCAATGGCCATGAAATAAGAAAAGCAATGCAATCAGAAACAAAACTTGCAGATCCCCTTTTACAATTTCAAGAATGGTACAATTATTTTGCGGAGGATGATTTTGAAAAAATTTTAAAATCTAAACCAAGCTTTTTAGATAAGATTAAAATTATTAATCAAAAAGTGATTGAGAAAAATAAAATATTAATCATTAGAGATTGGTCATTTGTAGATTATTTAAGTATTCCGTATTTTAAACCTAGTTATAAAAATTCTTTACTTAAAATTTTGAGTCATAATTTTAATTTTATTAATTTGTATATAATAAGAAATCCATTAGAAACATTCTTAAGTTGTATGAGAAGAATTCCAAACTTTTCAAATAATTATACATTTAATTTATTTTTAGAAGCTTATGAACATTTCATATTAAATATTTCTAAAAATAACTTTATTAGATATGAAAATTTTGTAGAAGATCCAAAAAAATCATTAATTCAAATAAGCATGATCCTAAAAATTCATAGTGAGGGATTGTTAAATTTGAAATCAAGAAAAATTAATATTACTGGTGATGATAATGCAATAAATTCAGATAAAATTAATAAAAAAAATTTATCAGAAAGTTTACTTAATAATGATCAACTTGATAAAATTAAAAATAATCTAAAATTTCAAAAAATTATGAAAAAATTAAATGAATATTCTAATTGAGGGTTGGAGGAACATTAATCACTCT
This sequence comes from Candidatus Pelagibacter sp., assembly GCF_052046145.1. Lineage (GTDB taxonomy): Bacteria > Pseudomonadota > Alphaproteobacteria > Pelagibacterales > Pelagibacteraceae > Pelagibacter. Next base: position 1,278,768 of record NZ_JBNGZR010000001.1, on the reverse strand, counting down.
TATGCTTTAGTCAATCAGTGGCAAATGATTGAGCTAGGAAAGATATCAAACATATCATTTAAAGATGTTCCATATTTAACTGAAAATTGGAATAAAATAAAAAATGACAGCGGTTTAAACAATGATATGAAAAATATTATTAATTCTTTTAAAAAACCGTCTGAAAATTTTAATTATGATATAACTTATCGAATTTCTGCACCATTTAATTTTAATACTAAATTTAATTCAAAATTATTGGTTGTGTTTGCTACAACTGAATATAAAAATTTGACAAAAAGAAATTATTTAAATGGTGACATAAGTGAGCTTAGTAAAAAGAAAAATTTTTTTATACATACACCCTCTAATTGGTCAAAAGACGGTTTTTTAAAAGCTGGTTTTCGAGAAGATCAAATTATAGTTATACCTCACGGAGTAGAAATAAGCACTTTTTGCATAATTTCAGAGGATGAAAAAAGAAAAATTAGAGATAAATTTAAAATTAAGGCAGATGATTTTGTATTAACAAACATTGGTGCAATGACCCAAAATAAAGGTATAGAGAGCTTAGTGGCAGCGTATGGTTTATTAAAAAAAAAAAATAAAAATTTAAAATTAATATTGAAAGATCAAAGTAATTTATATGACATCAAAGTAAATTATATCTTTGAGAAATTAATAAAATCAGATTTTAACAAAAAATATAAAATTATTAACGATGAAATGCTGAAAGATGTAATTATTATTTCTAAAAATCTAAGTTTGAAACAACTAAGAGAAATTTATTCTATAACGAATTGCTATGTCTCATCTTATATGGCTGAAGGTTTTAACATGACACCATTAGAAGCTGCAGGATGTGGTACACAAATAGCAGTAACGAAAGGAGGCTCAACAGACGATTATTTTAACGAATGTATGGGATACCAAATTGAAAGTGATGAAAGAAAAGTTAATAATGACAGCTTATTAAACCCCAAACTTGACTCACTGATAGAAATTTTAAATAAAATAATTAATAAAACAGACGAGTCGAAATTAATAAGAAGTAAATATGTTCATGAAAATTTTTCATGGCAAAATATAACAAAAAAATTGAAAAAAGAGTTTGAAATAAAATTAAGTAAATGAAATAAGAATTTATGAGAAAAATTAAATTAGCCATTTCAGGTTGCATGGGGAGGATGGGCCAGCAATTAATTAAGTCCTCAAAGAAAAATAAAAACTTTAAACTAGTTACACTTACAGAAAATAGATTAATAAATAAAAAGTTTAATGGAGTTAAACCTGAATTAAATTCTGATAAAGCTTTTAAAAAAACTGATGTAATTATTGATTTTACAATCCCAAAGTGTTCTCTCGAAATACTCAAAATAGCATCAAAACTTGGGAAAAAAGTAGTAATAGGTACTACCGGATTTACTAGAAATCAAGAAAATCAAATTAAAAAATTTTCAAAAAAAATACCTATTCTAAAAGCAGGTAACATGAGTTTAGGTGTAAATTTATTAATGTATTTAACAGAGATCGCATCAAAATCACTAAATGATGAATACTTAAGCAAAATATTTGAGGTACATCACAAACATAAAAAAGATTATCCATCTGGTACAGCGTTAATGCTTGGAAAAGGAATTGCTGATGGAAAAAGTAAAAATTTGTATAATTTAATTGGTAAAAAATTCTTGAATAAAAAATCTTTTCCTTATGGAAAAAAAATTAATTTCAACTCGATTAGAAAAGGTGAAATTATTGGTGAACATGAAGTTAAATTTTCAAGCGGTAAAGAAATAATTACCTTAAATCATGAGGCCTTTGACAGAGCCTTATACTCTGATGGCGCATTAACTGCTTCAAAATGGCTTATGAAAAAAAAACCAGGATTATATTCTATGAGAGATTTACTTAACTTTTCATAATGAATGAGAAACAAAAAGCAAAAGTAATTATTAAAACTTTAAATAAAATTTACCCTAAAGCACCTGTTCCTTTAAAAAGTAAAAATACTTTCACACTATTAATTTCTGTCCTACTTTCTGCACAATGCACTGACGTAAATGTTAATAATGTAACTAAAGATATATACCCAATATACTATAAGCCAGAACACTTTGTAAAATTAGGAAGAAAAAAAATTGAAAAATTAATTAAAAAAATAGGTATTTTTAGAGTTAAAGCTAAAAGTATCTTCTTAATGTCAAAACAGGTTTTAGAAAAGCACAAGGGTAAAGTACCTAAAACTTTCGAGGAACTCGAAAAACTACCAGGTGTAGGACATAAAACAGCTAGTGTTGTGATGTCACAAGGTTTTGGATATCCAGCTTTTGCGGTAGATACTCATATTCATAGACTTGCCCAAAGATGGGGATTAACCAACGGAAAAAATGTAATTCAAACAGAAAAAGATTTAAAAAGAATATTTCCTAAAAAATTCTGGTCTAAACTTCATTTACAAATAATTTTTTATGGAAGAGAATATTGCAAAGCAAGAGATTGTTATGGTTTAACTTGTGAAATATGTACTAGTTGCTACCCAAATAGAAAAAAACCTGTTATTACGAAAAAAGCTTAGTATGAAAATTTTAGGAATAGGAAATGCAATCGTTGATGTCATCTGCAAAGTAGATGACGGTTTTATTGAAAAAAACAATCTAACCAAAAGCACAATGAAATTATTTTTCGATGAAAATGAATTCAAAAATTTATTAACAGATCTTAAAGTAGAAAAAACTGTTTCTGGAGGATCTGTGGCAAACTCCATAGTCGGTATATCTCAGCTTGGCGACAAAGTTGGATTTATAGGTAAAATTTCAGATGATGAATTCGGTAGCAATTACGAAGAAGGATTAAAAAAAGAAAATGTAGAATACTTTTATTCTAAAAAGAAGGAAGAATTACCAACAGGAACATGTTTAATTTTAGTTACTCCAGACTCAGAAAGAACAATGTGTACATTTCTAGGTACAGCAGGAAAAATTAATGAAAATGATATTAGTTCTGATGTAATTAGAAAAAGTGAAATAGTATTTTTAGAAGGTTACTTGTGGGATGAGGGAGAGCCTAAAAAAGCATTTGATAAAGCTATAAATAGTGCAAATAAAGTTGCTATGTCGCTCTCTGATTTATTTTGTGTAGATAGACATAAACCTCATTTCTTAAATTTAGTAAAAAACAAACTTGATATAACTTTTGCTAATGAACAAGAAATTATATCATTAATTGAAGCAAAGAATTTTGATGAGGTTATTAAATTCTCAAAACAACTGAAAAAATTAATAGTTATAACCAGAGGGGAAAAAGGTGCAGTTTCAATTAATGGAAATGAGATTATTGAGTCTGATACACGAAAAAATCTAAAAATTGTTGACCTTACAGGAGCAGGTGATCTATTTGCTGCGGGATTTCTGCACGGATACGTTAATAAATTATCAACAAAGGAATGTCTGGAAAAGGGTACTGAAATGTCATCAAAGGTGATCCAACAAATTGGTGCTAGACTGTAAATTTATTTTTTCTTTCTTTTAAAACTTCCTTTACCTTTTTTAGGCTTAACTATTTTTGGTTTGTACTTTTTTGTAAATAAATCTTTAATTATCGGATTTTTCTTATTTAATTTGATAACCATTTTTTTTACTAATTATAAATTCTTCATCTTTAAAAGATTTTGCAATTTTTTTTCTTAATCTATAAATATGAGTCTCAACTGTATGAGTTTCTATATCAGATTGATAACTCCATACGTTTTCTTGTAGTTCATTAATACTGACTGGTTTTTTTGATTTTGATAAGTAAAGAATTGTATTAATTTCTTTTTCGGTCAATTTGATCTTGGTATTATTTCTAAGAAATTCTCTTGAATTTAAATTTAATAAATATTTAGTTATTTTCACCTCAGACTGGCTATTAAATTGTTTTTTTAAAAATTCGATATTGATCTTTTCTACTAATTTAAAAATATCAATTGGTATATTATCTAGAATAAACTGATTTCCGATGTCTGCATGTTTCTTATTAGATATAATTAAATAATTACTGAGATTTTTTAATTTTTCATTGAGGGAATTCTCATTGTTTACAAAAATGATATTAAAATTTAAATCTAAAGCCAACTCCTCAAGAATATGATATAATGAATTAAAATTATAAATTATTAAATTCTGCATTTTCAAGAAGAGAATATGACAATTTTTATAAAAAATAAATACACTGTTCTAATAGATGAATTTAAATTTAAGTGTTGTATTGGAAAAAAAGGTTCAACTAGAACAAAAATAGAGGGAGATAAAAAAACACCAAAAGGAACCTTTGAAATTGAAAATCTTTATTTTAGAAAAGATCGTAAAGTAAAACCACTAACATCACTAAAATGTATTGAAATCAAAAAAAATATGGGTTGGTGTAACGATATTCGTTTTCCAAATAAATATAACAAACTCATAAGAGTAGAAAAAAAGGTCAAACACGAAAAGTTAAGAAGAAAGGATTATAAATATGATTTTATGATTCCAATAAAATACAACTTTAAAAAACCTGTTACTGGTCTAGGAAGTTGCATTTTTATTCACCTTACACAGGATTATAAACCAACAGCTGGTTGCATTGCTTTAAAAGAAAAAGATTTTTTAATTATGCTAAAAATAATTAAAAAAAATTCAAAAGTTAAAATTTATTAGGACCTTTGACCAAAAATACTTGATCCTATCCTAATATATGTTGAAGAATTTTTTGCAGCTGCAAGATAGTCTGAAGACATGCCCATACTTAACTGATTAAAACCTAAATTGTCATTTAATTTTTTCATTTCTTCGAAGTAGCCTGATGAATCAGTATCAACAGGTGGTATACACATTAAACCTACTAAATCCAAACCAATTTTGTTACAGTATGAAGCTAATTGACCTAACTCATTTTTATTAATTCCTGATTTTTGATTTTCATCACCGATGTTTACTTGTAAAAATATTTTAATTTTTTTATTTATTTTCTTTTGTTCGTCTGCAATTTTCTTTGCAAGTTTTTCGCTATCAACTGAATGAATGAAATCAAATAATTTTACTGCAGGCTTAACTTTATTAGTTTGCAACTTACCTATCATATGCAATTTAATTGCAAAATTTTTTTTTTTAATATCTGTCCATTTTTCAACCGCTTCCTGAACTTTGTTTTCTCCAAAATCAAGATGTCCATTATCTATGAGAGGTAAAATTTTTTCAATTTTAAAAGTCTTTGAAACTGCTATGATTTTCGGTTTACTGTCAATCTTTAATTCACTTAGAAGACCTTTGATTTTATTTTCAATATCTAATAAATTTTTAACCGTACTATGCATATAAATAAAATAAGAAAATATTACTTTATAAACAATTTTGATACAAATAATATTGACAAACTAGATAAACAAACAGCTATCATTTATAGAGATTACACCTCCAAAATTCAAAATGAAGTTATTATTTATAAATTAAAAAAACACTGCAAAAAAAAAAGAATTAAATTTTATATATCTAATAATATTAAACTTGCAATTAAATTTAATTTAGATGGTGTTTATATTCCCTCGTTTAATAAAAGTTTCAAACATTTAGCTTATTCATATAAAAAAAACTTTGAGATAATTGGGTCTGCTCATAATCTTAAAGAAATTAGATTAAAAGAAAAGCAAAGTATTAATAAAATATTTTTATCATCCCTTTTTAAAAAAAATAAAAATTTTTTAGGAATTAATAGATTTCGAAATCTAAAAAAACTTACTGAAAGAAATATTATCGCTTTAGGTGGAATTTCAATTAATAACGAAAGAAAACTTAATCTTTTAAATCAAACAGAATTTGCCGGAATATCTTATTTTGAATAAAAAAAAGGCCCCATAAAGGGGCCCTTTTTTAAAGTAATCTAATCTAAATTAGAATGCAAATGCTAGGTTAACTGCGTAACCTTTAACATCGTCAACTGCTAATGTAGAACCACCTCTGTTTTTCTCTTCAGCCATTGCTACGTTAAATGTCATACTTCCCATAGTGTATGAAGCTGAAAGGTTAGAGTTTTCTTGGTCTGTAGCTACGTTACCATCATTGTAAGATGACTCAGTGTAACCAATTGTTAGGTCGTCGCTAACTTGGTATGTAATACCCATAGCTTCGAACTCATCATCATTAGTTGCATTAGTTGCATCTTGCTCTGTCTCTTGGTATCCAACAGTTACTGGACCATAAGCATACTTCACGTAGAAAGTAGTTATGTCTAAGTTACCAGTTCCACCTGCTGCGTTGTTTTCACCAACAGCGTAACCTAATGTTAATCCATCAACACCAGTGTAAGCAACAGCTAAATCAACTGAAGACTCAACTTCACCAGTTCCTGATGGAGTGTAAGAAGCGTTGATTGCTAAACCATCAACTAAATCACCAGATGAATAAGTGATCATGTTGTTTGAACTTGCACTTCCAATTGCATTGAAAATACTTGTTCCAGTTGTTGCACCTGTTTGATCGTTAGTTGTTCCTAAGATATCAAACGACTCACCGTAAGCAGTTGGCATTACATCGTCAACAGCACCCATTGCACCACTTCCACCGTGACCAGCGAAAGTAATAGTACCCATACCATTTGTATCGATCGCAATGCTTCTGCTATCCATGTACTCACCAGAACCACCAACAGCATTGTTATCTAACTCAAAACTTGCTGTTATAGTCATTCCGTTATCCATTTCACCGCTACCAGAAAAAGTAACTGTGTCAGACATAGATAAACCATTTCCACCAGTACCTGCGTCGTTACCAGCGAAAGTTATGCTTGCTGCACCAGATGCACTTAGAGCACCAGCATTAGCTGATGATACTGCAACAAGTGATCCTGCTAATGCAGTCAAACCTATTTTTTTAATGTTCATAATTAATTACTCCTTTATGATTGTTATTATTAATAATAAACGCTGATCTTTTAGCATTTCCCAAATAAGTTTTTCCCATTTTATTGAATAAAATTAGATAAAATTTTAATTTGTTGTATTTATGCAACAGTAAAAAAAGCTAGAAATATGGATATTTTTAACGATTTTGATCATTTTTACTGTATAAAATTTACTTTAAATTAAAAATACAACCAAATGCATAATTTAAAATCAATATTGATCCTAACATCTTTAGTGTTGTTTATATCAGGTTGTAAAGGGGGTTTACCTGGTGCTGACGCACGTAAAGTTTCTTACAAATCTGAAGATCGAGTTAAAAAAAATATAGAAGAAGGAAGAGGGTTTAGATTAGATAACCTTATCGAAGGCAAAAAAGGTGGAGATTTTGAATTTGCAAGTTCAAATGAATTATGGCGTGCATCACTGGATGTGATTGATTTCATGCCTTTAGCCTCAGCTAATTATAGCGGTGGAATGATTATTACCGATTGGTATGCAGATAGCAATAATCCAGAAGAGAGCTTGAAATTAACAATTAGATTTATGACTAACGAAATAAGATCTGATGCTTTAAAAATAAAAGCCTTTTACAGAATTTGTAAAGAGAATCTAAAATGCTCTGTTATAGAAAAAGATGGTCCATTAATAACAGAATTAAAAAAACAAATACTCAAAATTGCAGCAACGTATAAGGCAGAAAATGATGAAAAAAATTTCAAAGAATATACACCTAAAATAAAAAAATAATTTAAAATTTCTGATTTGTGAATAGATACAATTTCAAAGTAGTAGAGGAGAAATGGCAAAAATTTTGGGATGAAAATAAATCCTTTAAGACAAAAACTGATAAAAATAAAAAAAAATTTTATTGTCTTGAAATGTTTCCTTATCCTTCTGGGAAAATTCATATGGGTCATGTAAGAAATTATACAATTGGAGATGTTTTAGCGAGATACAAATCACTAAAAGGATTTAATGTACTTCATCCTATGGGTTGGGATGCTTTTGGAATGCCAGCAGAAAATGCAGCTCGGCAAAATAATTTAGATCCAAAAATTTGGACTGAGACAAATATTTCAACAATGAAAACCCAATTAAAGAAGCTTGGTCTTTCAATTGATTGGGACAGGGAAATTTCAACTTGTTCAGAGGATTATTATAAGCATCAACAGATATTTTTTTTAGAATTACTTGAAAAGGGACTTGTTTACAGAAAAGAAAACTATGTAAATTGGGATCCTGTAGATGAGACAGTACTTGCAAACGAGCAAGTAATAAATGGAAAAGGTTGGAGATCTGGCGCTCTCGTAGAAAGAAAAAAACTTAGTCAATGGTTTTTTAATATATCAAAATTTTCACAAGATTTATTGGATGGCTTAAATGATCTAGACGAATGGCCAAATAAAGTTAAAACAATGCAAAAAAACTGGATTGGAAAATCTTTCGGGTGTGAAATAGATTTTAAAATTGAGGGTAATTCTCAAATAGAAAAAATAAAGTGTTTCACAACTAGACCTGATACGCTTTTTGGATTTTCATTTTTAGCAGTTTCTGTAGACCACGAAATTTCCAAACTCTATAAAGATAATGGTAATTTTAAAAAATTCAAAGAGGAATGTTCAAAAACTGGAACAACTGAAGAAGCAATTGCTGTAGGCGAAAAAATTGGTTTCAAAACAGATCTTATGGCAATTAATCCTTTAGATACAAATCAAAAAGTACCTGTTTATTTTGCTAACTTTGTTTTGATGGATTATGGTTTTGGTGCTGTATTTGGTTGTCCCGCACATGATCAAAGAGATTTTGATTTTGCTAAAAAATATAAGTTAGAAATTAAAACTGTTGTAAGACCGGAAAAAGAAGATGACAATTTTCAGGTGATGAATGAGGCATATGCTGATGCAGGAATTTTAATTAATTCAGATTTTTTAAATGGTTTAAAAGTCCCAGAAGAGTCAGTTATTGAAACAATAAACATTCTCGAAAAAAAAAATATAGGAAAAAGAAAAATTAATTTTAGGCTAAAAGATTGGGGGGTTTCAAGACAAAGATATTGGGGATGCCCAATACCCGTGGCTTACGATGAAAAAGGAAACGTTTACCCTATTCCAAAATCGATGCTACCTGTCAAGCTGCCTGAAAATATTGATTTAAACGTGAAAGGTAATCCTCTAGATTCTCAAAAAAATTGGAAAGAAATAAATATAAATGGAAAAAAATTAATTAGAGAAACAGATACATTAGATACATTTGTATGTTCTTCTTGGTACTATTTGCGTTTTTGTTCTCCAAACGAATTAAATTATGGATTTAAAAAGGAAGATCTAAAATATTGGATGCCAGTAGACCAATATATTGGTGGTGTAGAGCATGCAATTTTACACTTATTATATTCAAGATTTTTTATGAGAGCACTTTCTGAAAATAATGCTGATTTCGAAATCAAAGAACCATTTCAAGGTTTATTTACTCAAGGAATGGTATGTCATGAAACATACAAAGACCCAGATAATAATTGGATAAGTCCTGATGAAATTAAGACTATAAATGGTAAAAAATATCTTATCCAAGATGAGACAAAATTAGTTACAGTTGGACCATCAGAGTCTATGTCTAAATCTAAGAAGAATACTATAGACCCTGAACAAATAATAAATAACTACGGGGCAGACGCAGTAAGATTGTTTATTTTATCAGATAGTCCACCTGAAAAGGACGTTCAGTGGTCTGATGAGGGTATGAAATCATCATTTAAATTTATTCAAAAATTGTGGAATTTAAATGAAAGAATAAATGATGAAATTAAAAGAAACAACCCAACTAACATTGATAATGAACTTGATAAATTTACAAATAAATTTATTAAGAAAATTTCTGATAATTTAGATAGCTTTCACTACAACGTAATAATTGCTAACTTACATCAAATGAGCAATTATTTGACAAAAAATTTAAATAAAGGATACAAAAAAGATACTTTAAAAGAAAACTATAAAAAAATTCTAATAGTAATCAATCCAATTATACCTCATTTATCAAATGAGTGTTTACAACAAATTGAGAGCGATGAATTTAATTTTAAATGGCCAAAATATGATAAAAAATATCTAGAAGAGGAAAATATATCTATTGTTATACAAGTAAATGGAAAAAAAAGAGGATTAATTACTGTGAAAAAAAATTCTAACGAAAATGACTTGGTAAATATTATTAAAAAGGACGAAAAAATATTCAAACACATCAAAGATAGAGAAATTAAAAAACAAATCTATGTGAAAGATAAGATTGTAAATTTTATAATATAATATGAAAAGAAATTTTATTTTATTAATTATTTTTTTATTTCTACAAAATTGTGGATACACTCCAATATTTTCAAATTATAATGATCAAAAAATCAATTTTAATATAGTTGAGATAAAAGGTAATGATGAGATGAATAATATTCTAAAACTACATATGAAAAAATATTCAAATAAATCAAATGGACAAAAAATAGATTTAAAAATTAAAACAGATTCACAAAAAAGTATTTTATCAAAAAACAAAAAAGGTGAAGCAACAAGTTATTCAATTTATTCTTTTATAGAGTTTGAAATAGTAAACACTAGAAAGCCTAAAATTTTGACATTTCAAGAGAATACAAAAACATCTAAAATTAATAATGAATTTGAGCTAAATAGATATGAAAACACAATTAGAACTAACTTTATTATTAACAAAATTAATGATTTAGTATTGAATTTAGTATCTAATAAATGATTATCAAATCTTTTGAAATCGAGAAAATTAACACTGATAAATACAAAATAATTTTATTTTATGGAAAAAATGAAGGCCATAAAAAAACCTGTAAAAATCAATTAATCAAAAATAGAAGTCAAATTTCAACATATTCACAAGAAGAAGTTATGGAAAATAGTGAAAATTTTCTTGAAAGTATAAATTCAAAATCTTTATTTGAAAATCAAAAAACAATTATAATTAAAAGAGCAACTGACAAATTATTAAACTTAATTGAAAAAATTAATATTAATTTACTTGAGGATACCTTGATTATAATTTTTGCAGAAATTCTAGAGAAAAAATCTAAACTGAGATCTACATTTGAAAAGAGTAAATCAAACGTTATAGTGCCATTTTATCCAGATACAAATCTAACACTAATTAAATTAGCAAATAAATTTTTGCAAGAGCGTAAAATTTCAATTTCACAATCAAATTTAAACATATTAGTAAATAAAAATTCAGGAGATAGAGATGCATTATTTAACGAGTTAGAGAAAATAGAAAGCTATACAAAAAATGGAAAAAAAATTAATCAGGAGGTGATAGAAAAAATAACTAACTTAAATGAACAGCACGACATAACTGAATTAATTGATAACTGTCTAGCTAAAAATAAGAGAAAAATAATTTCTATTTTAAACGAAAATAATTTTACAAACGAAGACAGTATACAAATACTAAGAACATTTTTGTATAAATCTAGAAAAATACTAAAACTTCGAGAGGAATTTGAAAAAAACAATAACATAGATTTAGCTATATCGTCTGCCAAACCACCAATATTTTGGAAAGATAAAGAAATTACAAAACAGCAAATTTCTAAATGGACATCTAATAATATAAGTAAACTTATCTACGAATTAAATAATATAGAGCTTCTTGCAAAAAAAAATATAGGTAACTCAGTCAATTTGATTTCAGATTTTATAATCAATCAGTCAGAATCAAGAACTAATAATTGAGCTTAATTATATCTATAATTTTATTTAGTTGATCTAAATCTTTATACTCAAAACTAATTTTACCTTTGTTTCTTTTGTTGTTTTGTATATCAACATTTAAACCGATTTTGTTCGAAATTGACAATTCAAGTGCAATAATATTTGCATCTTTCAATGGACGTGACTTTTCTTTTTTATTTTTAAAAATTTTAACAAAATTTTCAGATTGTCGGACAGAAAGCTTTTTTTCAATAATTTTTGCTGCTACGAAACTTGCATTACTAAGGCCGACTAGGACTTTGGCATGACCTGGAGTTAATTTTTGTTGTTCAATTAATTTTATAACATCATTGGGCAGGGTTAAGAGCCTTAAAGAGTTTGTTATATAACTTCTGCTTTTACCAATAAATTTTGAAACTTTTTCTTGGTCATAAGAAAATTCATCGATTAATCTTTTATATCCTTGAGCTTCTTCGAGAGGATTTAAGTCATGCCTTTGAACATTTTCTACAATTGCAAATTCTAAAGATTTTAAATCATCTGCTTCAGTTATGACAACGGGCACATTGTGAAGACCAGCTCTTTGCGCTGCTAACCATCTTCTTTCACCAGCAATTATTTCAAACTTTGATTTATCATTATTTGAATTTCTAACAATAATTGGCTGTATCATTCCTCTTTCTTTAATTGAATTGGTTAAATCTTCCAAACTATCTTCGTCAAAAATTTTCCTTGGTTGATACTTATTTGGGACCAAGTCACCAATTGATACTTGATTTTTTTGAGTCTCAACTTTCGTTTCTCCAATTAAAGATGATAGGCCTCTTCCAAGTCCTTTTTTGATTTTATCCATTAAGCTGCGCTCCCTATTGTTGTTTCTTGACTCATAAACTCATCGGTAAAACTAAAATATGATTTACTACCCGGACAGGTCTTGTCATAAATCAAAACTGGCATACCATGGGAAGGTGCTTCTGATAGTCTGACATTCCTTGGTATGACAGTTGAGTAAACTTTATCACTAAAATAATCCCTAGCTTCTTTCTCAACTTGTGATGAAAGCTTATTTCTTTTGTCGTACATAGTTAAAAGTATACCCCTGATTTTCAAATCTGGATTTAAACTTACTTTTATCCTTTCGATTGTTTTCATTAGCTGTGTTAACCCTTCTAAAGCAAAAAATTCAGTCTGAAGTGGTACCAATAGTGAGTTTGAACTTACAAGTGCCATTACTGTCAACAAGCTTAACGAAGGTGGGCAATCGATCAAGACATAATCATACAATCTTCTAGAATCGTTTAAATATGCGGTTAATTTAGTCTTTAGTATAAAAGCTCTATTGCTGTCATCAGCCGTCTCTACTTCTAAGCCCGATAAATCTACATTAGATGTTATAATATCTAAATTTTCAAACTGTGTTTTTTTAATCACATCACTAATTTCTCTAGTTCCATTCAAAACTCCATAAATTGTATCACTTGAGTTATCCATATTAGATAATCCTAGACCTGTAGTAGCATTACCTTGTGGATCTAGGTCAATTACTAAAATTTTTTTGTCTATTTGAGATAAACCTGCTGCAAGATTTATCACCGTAGTAGTTTTTCCAACCCCACCCTTTTGATTTATTACTGAAATAATTTGCATTTATTTTTTTTTTTTTATTTTTTTAATATTTATTAAAAATGAGTCTTCATTTGTTAAACTTTTCTTTTCTATATACTCCAGTTCCCAATTTTTTTTAGAATTTTCAAACAATTTTTTTCCACTCTTCCCCATAAAAAAAATTAAATTTTTATATTTTGAAAAATTTTCATATACTAATTCCAAAACTACTGGCATTGGTTTAAATGCTCTGGACATTATCGTTCCTGTTTCTAAATTTTTTATTTCAAAAATATTTTTTTGAAAAACTTTTGTGTTTAAATTTAATTTTTTTGAAACTTCCTTTAAAAAATGGCTTTTATGATAACTTTTTTCATAAAGGTGCACATTCATATTATTTTTCATATTTTTTAGTATAATTGCTATGATTATACCTGGCATACCCCCTCCTGAACCTATATCTGTGGTTGTATTACTATTTAAGTCAACAAAATCAATAATTTGAGCAGAATCAATAATATGACGGTTAATTATAGCCTTTTTTGATGCTGTATTTTGGCTAATTATGTTAATTTTTTTATTTTTTTCAAGAATCATAGATATATAGTTTTCAAAGTCCAAAAATGTTTCACGTGAAACATTTAAGTGATTGATTCTAGAATAAGAATTAAAAATTTCCTGATCCATTAAGCTATATGCTTAATAGACTTTCTTTTGACATGTGACAACAAAATATATACTGCGGCAGGAGTTATTCCGTCAATTCTTAGAGCTTGCCCCATTGTTTTAGGCTTTATTTCTTTAAATTTTGCTTTTACCTCATTAGACAAACCTGATAGCCCGTCATAATTGATTTTATCTGGAATAATCAGGTTTTCGTCCCTCTTAAATGCTAAAATATCAGCTTTTTGCTTCTTTAAATACCCTCTGTAATGAGCGTTAATTTCCACTTGTTCATCAATTTCTTTGCTAAAAAAAGGTATATCGGACCATATTTCCCTAATTTTACTCATATTTACCCCTTTTTGAGTTAAAACTTCGCTAGATGATCTCAATATTCCATCTTTTGCTATTTTTATCCCAAATTTCTCAGCTTTAGAAGGTGAAATTTTAGAATTTCTCATTTTTAAATTTATTTGACTAATTTGTTCAAATTTACTCAAATATATTTCTTTTCTCGCACTACCTATTAAGCCGATTTCTATTCCCTTTGCAGTTAATCTTTGATCAGCATTATCAGATCTCAAACTCAATCGATATTCTGCTCTTGATGTAAACATACGGTATGGCTCAGCTACTCCTTTAGTGACCAAATCATCGATCATTACTCCTATATAAGCGTCAGATCTATCAAGTATAAATGGTTCCAATTTTTTAACAGACAAGGCAGCATTTATTCCAGCTATAAGGCCTTGTGCAGCAGCTTCCTCATATCCTGTAGTCCCGTTAATTTGGCCGGCAAGATAAAGATTGCTTATCTTCTTGGTTTCAAGAGTTAGGAATAGTTCACGCGGATCTATATAATCATATTCTATTGCATATCCAGGTCTTAATATAGTAACATTTTCTAAACCATTGATATTATTACATATTTCTTGTTGTACCTCAGCTGGAAGTGATGTCGATATACCATTTGGGTAAATTGTGTGATCATTTAGACCTTCTGGCTCTAAAAATATCTGGTGACGATCTTTATCTGCAAATTTTACTATTTTATCTTCTATAGATGGACAATATCTTGGGCCTACCCCTTTTATACTACCCGAGTACATAGCGCTCTTTGATAAATTCTTTTCTATAATGTTATGAACCTTTTCGTTTGTATAAGTCATTCGACAAGATATTTGTTTATTTAGATTTTTTTTAGTTAAGAATGAAAAAAAATAAGGATCATCATCTGCGAATTGTTCTTCTAAGTTTTCAAAATTAATTGTCCTTGCATCTAACCTTGGTGGTGTTCCGGTTTTTAATCTTCCAATTTTAAAATTATATTTTGCTAGTTGTTCACTCAAACCTGTAGAAGGTTTTTCGTCGTATCTACCTGCTGGTGTTCGTTCGTCACCTATATGTATCAAACCATTCAAAAAAGTTCCTGTTGTAAGTATTATCTTGTTAGATAAAACTTTCTTGCCTTCTTTAGTTTCAAATCCACTTATTGAATTTTTATTAAAAATAAACTTTATAACTGGATCTGAAAAAACGCTTAAATTACAATAATTTAGCAATATTTCTTGCATATATTTACGATAAAGTGATCTATCTGATTGTGTTCGTGGCCCTCTAACTGCTGGCCCTCTACTTCTGTTTAACAGTCTAAATTGTATACCTGATTTGTCTGCTACATCTCCCATAACACCATCAAGGGCATCTATTTCTCTAACCAAATGACCTTTACCCAAACCTCCAATTGCTGGGTTACAGGACATCTCACCGATAGTTTCTATTTTATGTGTGAATAGGGCAGTTTTCACTCCAAGACGAGCAGAAGCTGCTGCAGCTTCACATCCAGCATGGCCTCCTCCAATTACAACTACATCAAATGACAAATCATTTTTCATAAACCAAATCTATATGTGATTATATAATTTACAAGATAGGCTTAATTTTTTGTAAATAAGCCTTATTTATCAACGTTTTTTGATAAAAAAAGTGCAAAAAACCAACAAAATAGGGTATTACTTGCCTATACAAAAATCGTTGAAAATACTACCTAATATCTCCTCAACATCAACTTTTCCAACTATCATACCTAAATGTCTAGTAGCTAATCTTAAATCTTCTGCTGCTTTATCAAAATCTTCTATTTCTTTTTTTTGATTAAAATTATTTAAATGATCCAAACACTGTTGCAGATGTTGTCTGTGTCTCTCTCTTGTAATTAAAATATCATCGCTTGTAATAAATTTATTTTTTAAATTATTTTTTATTTTTAAAATTAACTCCTCGATATTTTTATTTTCTTTTATTGAAATTAAAACATGATTTGTTTTTTTAATTTCTGGATCAATATCTTTTTCTAAAAGATCAGACTTATTTAGAACTAAAATTGCATTTTCATGTAACAAATCCTTCAAAACATCAGTAAAATCAAGGTTTTTGGCATCTACTACAACAAGTTTTAAATCTGCCTCTTCAGCTCTATTTAGAGATAATTTAATACCTTTTTTTTCTATCTCATCTTTAGAGTCTCTTATGCCAGCTGTGTCAGATATTATAACTGGATAACCATCTATATTTAGATGAGTCTCAATTACGTCTCTAGTTGTACCAGCAATTTCAGAAACTATTGCTACATCCCGATTAGATAAATGATTTATTAAACTAGACTTACCAGCATTAGTGGGTCCAAGAATAGCAATTTTAAAACCTTCTCTAATTCTTTCTCCAACTTTTTGATCGTTTAATATTTTTTTAATTTTATTTATTACTTCATCTGAACTATTTTTGATTTCATCTAAAATATTATTAGGCAGATCTTCCTCTGGAAAATCAATTTTAGCTTCAACATGTGATAGAATTTTTAAAAGTTTTTCTCTCATGAAATTAAATTCATTGGCTGAATTTCCGTTCATAATTTTTATTGCTTGTTGTCTTTGAATTTCAGTTTCAGAGGAAATTAAATCAGCTATGCTTTCTGCTTTGAGTAAATTTATTTTTCCATTTTGAAAGGCTAGCTTTGTAAATTCACCTGGCTCTGCTAATCTACAATTTTTTATATCTGAAAGAGAAGAGTGAAGGGCATCAACAACTGCTTTACTCCCATGAACCTGTATCTCAGCCATATCCTCACCTGTATAGCTCTCAGGTCCAGGAAACCAGAGAATTAACCCCTCATCAATCAGCTCAGAAGTGTTGATTTTGTTGATTTTTCTTAATGTTGCTACTCGTGGCTGCGGGAGATCTTTTCCCGTTAATAATTTAATAACATTTGAAGTGTCTGTCCCAGAAATTCTAATAACTGCGACACCGGAAATTCCTGGTCCTGATGAAAGTGCATAAATTGTCATCAATTTTTATTATAGCTATATATTATCTTTAATTATATAAATTTTTTATGATCATCTGGTTAGCCTCTTATCCTAAAAGTGGAAATACTTATGTTAGGGCTTTTCTCTCAGCTTATTATTTTTCTGAAACAGGTGAATTTGATTTTAGTCAAATTGCCAGGATTGATCAATTTCCACATGAAAAATTTTTTAAAGAAAAAGTTAGTAGTATAAATGAAGCATCAAAACAATGGGTGCCTGTTCAAAGAGAAATAAATAAAGACAAGAAAATTAGATTTTTTAAAACACATAGCTTTTTGGGAAACTATCAAGGTAATCAATTCACCACTCCAGAAACTACTCTTGGTGCAATTTACATAGTCAGAGATCCAAGAAACGTGTTAAGTTCTCTAAAAAATCATTATTCTTTTGATGATGATAATGCTCTCAAAATGATCAAAGATAAAACAAGAAGCCTTATGTCCAACAATGGATCACATGCTTCGCTTACATATATTAGCTCCTGGTCTGAAAATTATTTATCTTGGTTGAGAAATAATCAGTTTAGGAGACTTTTTATAAAATATGAAGATCTTATCGAAAACAAATATGAAACCTTTAGGGATATAATTGTTTTTGCAAATACTCTTATGAATAAAGTAGAAGGTGTAAATAGGTCTAAATTACAGAAAGCTATTGAGACTACAAACTTTGATGTACTTAAGAAAAAGGAGGTAAGTGAGACTTTTGATGGATCTGAAAGTAATTTTAAAAAGTGGAGAAAATTTCACTCAGAAAATAAAAATTTATTTTTTAACCTTGGGCCAGAAAATAATTGGAAAAAAATTTTAAATAAAAAAATTTCTAAAGAAATTGAAACAAGTTTTGAAAAAGAAATGAGAGAGTTAAAATATTTATAAATATTAAATTATTATTTTTTATTACAAACTTGTTTAAGAATATTCTCAAAATCTTTAGTAAATTTATCTGTATCAAACAAGGGAGAAGACAAAGCCTTGTTTCTTAAATTATTCCCATAATTCTCTTTTAAATTTTTGTCTTTTGCTAAAATAATAGCTTTTTTTACATAGTCTTCATAATCATCAGCAATTAAATGGTTCATTCCTAAATTTTTATTAATGCTCTCACCACATCTAGAATTCATATTGAAACCTTTCATTGTTAAAACTGGTAAGCCCATTAATACTGCTTCATAAGATGTTGTTACTCCTGGATAAGGAAAAGTGTCTAATGCAGCGTCAGCTTTATTGTAAAGTTTCAAATGATCGTAAATTTCTTTTTCTTTATCTAAAAAAACAACTCTCTCAGATTTAACACCATATTTTAAAAATTTATTAACAACATTTAGCTGCAATTCTTTTCCACCATTTAGTGAGTCTTTTAATAATAGGTTAGAATTTGTTTGAGTTAAAATTTTAGACCAAACTTCAATTGTTTTTTCAGTTATTTTGAAAAAATTGTTGAAAGAACAAAATGTAAATTTTGAGTTATTTAAATTTTTTTCTATATCAGGTAATTTATCTGGCGGAGAGAGTGCATTCCATATTTTCGGCATGTAGAGAATTTTTTCCTTATAAAAAGAAACCTCATTTTCTTTAATTAAATTTTTATCAGAAATAATATAATCAATATTTTTGCTGCCTAGTGTGTTGTTATAACCAAGCCATAGTATTTGAGTTGTTGCACATCTTTTACAAATTGCTTCAAATCTATTTCCTATAGTAAATCCACTTAAATCAATTAAAATTTCAAGATTTAAAGACCTAAGAAATGTAACTAAATTCGTATCATCGTAATGCTCAATATCATACCATTGATCAGATAATTTTTTTAATTCCTCAGAAACATCATCATTATCAGCTATTTTTAAATTTGATATCAAAACTATTTCAAAATTTGATCTATCAATTTTTTTTAATAAATCTTTGAGGAAATGTGAAACTGAATGACTTTTAAAATCAGCAGATAAAAATGAAAGTCTTACTTTTCTATTATCTTGATTTGTGGCTTTAAAAATATCTTTCTCTGGTTGATTTTTTTTTTCTAAAACATCAATGTATTCTAAACATTCTTTCAAATATTGCTCTTGAGAGATATCATTAGCGTAATTAAGAGATGAGATAAAAGGCAATCTTCCATTAAGTTGTTCTGGTAATATTTTAAATAAAGATTTAAAATATTTTATACCTTCGTTATGATTTGCTAAATACAGGTTAATTCTTGCCAACCCATCAATTAACATTGTATCTTTTTCATTCTTTTTATATTCTTTTTCAGCCAAAACCATAACGTCTTTAAAAACTCTTGTTTTCAGGCTAATTGCAATCATATTGTATAAAGATTTTAGATGATTGTTTTGTTTTTTATAAACTTTTTCAAGTAAATTTGAGGCGAATATCAATTCATTCTGATTAGAATTTTCCTTAAAAAATATAGATGAAGCATAATAAAAGACTAACAAAGAATTTTCTTGGGTCTCTATATCACCCATCATCTCTATTTCAAATTGAAGCCTGTCGTACTGTTTGTTTTCTAAATAATTAATTAATTTTTTTTCTAGATCTCTATTTGGATCACTCATTTGCTATTTTAGGAAGGCTTATTCATAGAGTTAAAAAATTCAGCGTTATTTTTTGTATCTTTTAATTTTGAATTTATAAACTCAATTGCATCCATAGTTCCCATGGGCGCAATAATTCTTCTCAGCACATTCATTTTTTGCAAATCATTTTTGTCAAAAAGAAGTTCCTCTCTTCTAGTTCCTGATTTTGTAATATCAATTGCTGGATAAATTCTTTTATCTGCAATTTTTCTATCTAGTATTGTTTCACTATTACCTGTCCCTTTGAATTCTTCAAATATTACTTCATCCATTCTACTTCCAGTATCAATTAAAGCTGTAGAAATAATCGTTAATGAACCACCTTCTTCAATATTTCTTGCTGCTCCAAAAAACCTTTTAGGTCTCTGAAGTGCATTTGCATCAACACCTCCTGTTAAAACTTTACCTGAACTTGGTATTACAGCGTTATAAGCTCTTCCTAATCGTGTTATAGAATCTAACAAAATAATAACATCTTTTTTATGTTCGGTTAGTCTTTTGGCTTTTTCAATAACCATTTCAGCCACTGCTACGTGCCTCTGAGCTGGTTCGTCGAAAGTAGAGCTAATTACTTCACCTTTTACGGTTCTTTGCATGTCAGTTACTTCTTCTGGACGCTCATCAATCAGCAATACCATCAAGTAACACTCTGGATAATTTTTAGCTATTGAGTTTGCAATACTTTGCAAAATCATTGTCTTACCAGCTTTAGGTGGAGAAATAATTATAGATCTTTGTCCCTTTCCGATTGGGCTGACCAGATCAATAAGTCTTGGCGTTAAATCTTGTTTTTTTTCAACTTTTGTAGTTTCAACTTCCATCACTAATTGTTTATCTGGATATAGTGGCGTCAAGTTATCAAATGCAATTTTGTGTCTAGCTTTTTCCGGTTCCTCAAAATTTATTTTGCTTACCTGTAGTAAAGCAAAATATCTCTCTCCTTCTTTGGGGGCTCTAACTGGTCCCTCGACAGTGTCTCCAGTTCTTAATCCAAATTTTCTAATTTGACTTGGGCTTACATAAATGTCATCTGGTCCAGGTAAATAATTTGATTCCATTGCTCTAAGAAAACCAAAACCATCTTGTAATAATTGCAAAACACCTACGCCAGTAATTTCCTCTTTTTCAGCAACTTTCTTAAGAATAGCAAAAAGTATCTCTTGCTTTCTTAATGTACTGGCATTTTCTATACCAAGCTCCTCGGCCTGTGTAATAAGCTGTTCAGATGATTTCAGTTTTAGTTCTTGAATATTCATGATTAATTTTTTGATAAGGACTTATCAGATATTAATAATATATATACTGCTGTTATTATTTCAACCCTAGATTGGCTTAAAAATAGCTAAAAATACAACGATTATTAAGATAACCGTCGGTATTTCGTTAATTATTCTAAAAAATTTTGCAGATCTTGTATTTGTGGAATTTTTTAAAGCAACAAGACATTTTCCTAAATAATCATTATATGCTGATAACAATATCACTAAGACGATCTTTATTTGAAACCATAATTGAGAGAAAATGTCTATTCCATTGAGATAAATTAATACTAATCCAAAAACCCAAGTAAAAATCATTGCGGGTCGCATAATGTAAAAAAATAATTTTTTTTCCATCACCTCAAAAATATCAGTTGCTTCTTTTTTCTCTTTATTTTCAACGTGGTAAACAAAAATTCTAGGAAGATATAAAAGACCAGCCATCCAAGAAACTACAGCAATTAAATGTAAAGATTTAAATAATAAATACGAATTCATGTATCAGATATTTCTTTCGATTAAGGAGTTTAATAAAGTAATATGATCATTATTATCATTTAAACAGGGGACCATATCAAAATTTTCTCCACCTGAATTTAAAAAACTTTCTTTAGCTTGAATTTGTATTTCCTCTAAAGTCTCTACACAATCAGATGCAAACCCTGGACAAATTGTAAGGACATTTTTAACACCCTCTTTAGGCAAATTTTCTAAAGTCTTGTCAGTATATGGTTGAAGCCATTCTTGTGGACCAAATCTTGACTGAAATGTAGTTTTAATTTTAACTGAACTAAATTTTTCTGAAATTAGTCTTGTCGTTTTATGACAATAACAATGATAAGGATCACCTTTATCAAAATATTTTTTTGGTATCCCATGATAAGAAGCTATGATTAGATCTGGTTTCCAGCTGATTTCATTTATTTTTTTATTAATCGAATTAACAAGTGCATCAATATAAAGTGGATCAGATTCGTAATGAGGGATTATTTTTAAAGAAGGTTGCCACCTCATTTTCATTAAAGTTCTATATACCTCATCACAAACTGTTGCTGTTGTAGCTGCTGCATATTGGGGATAAAGAGGAAGTATCACCAAATTTTCGCAACCAATTTTATGCAATTTATGAATTTTGCTCTTAATGCTAGGATTTCCATATCTCATAGCAAAATCTATGATAATATTTTCTTTTGATAGTGAATTTGAAACTTTCTCACTTTGTTTTTTTGTATAATAAAGAAGTGGTGAAATATTTTCGTCCTTCATCCAAATCTCTTTATACGCTTTAGCAGTTTTAGAGGGTCTAAAATTTAAAATGAACAAATTCAAAATTATTTGCCAAATTAAAGGATTTACTTCAATTACTCTTCTATCAGAGAGAAATTCTTTTAAATATTTTCTTATATCAAACCAACTAGTAGAATCAGGTGTGCCTAAATTAACTATAAGCACACCTGTGTTACCGTATTTTATAGGTGGGTGACTTTTTTCAATCATTTAAAATCTTTTACAATTTTTATTAAATTTTCAACCATTTCAGGATTTGTTTCAGGCAAAATACCATGGCCGAGATTAAATATATACGGGTGATCTCGAAAAATTTCTAAATAATTAAAGGCTTCTTTTTTTAATTTTTCTTTATCTGTTAACAAAATTTTTGGGTCTAAACCTCCTTGTATAGGTATATTTATATCTTTAAGTATTTTTTTTGGGTCAACATTATAATCAATGCTCACAGCATCAGGTTTAACAATTTCACAAAACTCTTTATAATTTTTAATTTCTCTGGGAAAACATATAACTGGCACATTTAAAGATTTTACATAATTTACTAAATTTAAGGTCGGAGAATAAACATAATTAGGTAAATCTTTTTCCTCTAATAAACCTGCCCAACTATCAAAAATTTGAATTACATTCGCACCGTTATCAATTTGATTTTTTATATGGACTTTTAAAAATTTTTCAATAATTAATAATATTCTGTTTATTAAAAACTCATCTTTAAAAAAATCTTTTTTCAAATTTTTTTTAGGCGATTGTTGATTAATCATATAAACTAATAATGTCCATGGAGCACCAATAAATCCGATAGTGTTTTTATTTTTTAAACTAGAATCTGAGCTAACTTTTTTTAATGCTTTATACACACGATGTATTTTCTCTACAAAGTCAATTTCATCTGTCCTAGCAATTTCATTTAGATTTAGTTCCCCTAATTTTGGCCCAAAGTTTTTTTCAAATTCTACTTTTTGACCTAATCCATAAGGAAGCATTAAGATATCTGAAAATATTATTGCAGCATCTAGATCAAATCTTTTTAATGGTTGTAGAGTTATCTCTGAAGATAAATCGTCATTTAAACACAAATTAATAAAATTAGGATTTTCTTTTCTTATTTCTCTAAATTCTGGTAAATATCTACCAGCTTGTCTCATAATCCATATAGGATTAAACGAAGTATCTTTGTTAATTATCACTTTGTTTAAAGGTTTCATAAATAAGTATTATTAATTATTGTAGTTGTAATATATCTTGTGAATAAAGGTGATTAATTTTTATAAACATTATATTCACATTTTACCAACTTCTAATGTGGTTAAAATTGTTTAAAATGAAGCTTTTTTGACCATATTAATTTTTGTGGATTGTTTTACCCTATTTATTATTAATGTTAATAAATAGCAGTTTTTACAAGGTTAATTTAAAAAATTTTAAATTGTGTAATTTAATTAAAATATTACAAATTTATTAACAATTTATTCATGAGCAATACATATCAAATATATTTAATTTCTGACTCAACGGGCGAGACTTTAGATAGAATATTTTTAGCCCTGAAAGCTCAATTTTTAAATATAGAATATAAGGTTCATTCTTACTCTTTTACAAGGACAGAAAATCAAATTTTAAAAATTCTAGAAGATGCAAAAAAAAATGAGAATTCAATAATCCTATATACAATCGTAGATAACAATTTAGCCAAATACCTTGCGAACGCGAGTGAGGATAAAAATATTCCATGTTTTGGCGTTTTAGGAAATTTAATTCTGAATTTTTCAAAAATATTAAATCAAAAAGCAACACACGAGCCAAGTGGTCAACATATATTGAATGAAGAGTATTATGACAGAATTGAAGCAATTCAATTTACAATGAACCATGATGATGGAAATTTAATAAACGAAGTAAACAAATCAGATATTATTCTTGTGGGCGTAAGTAGAACAAGTAAAACACCAACATCTATTTATTTAGCTAACAAAGGTTTTAAAACGTCAAACATCCCGTTAGTAAATGAAAATTCTTTGCCGGAGTCCCTTAAAAAAAATCCACAAATGACATGTGTTGTAGGACTAAGCACAGAGCCTGAAAGGTTGGCCGATTTAAGAAAAAATAGAATGAATTCTTTAAAAGAAACAGAAAACATTCAATACACAGATTTAGAAACCATAAAAAGAGAGGTCCTAGAAGCAAAAAAAACGTTTCAAAAATATAAATGGCCTCTTATAGATGTAACCAGAAAGTCAGTTGAAGAAACTGCGGCCTCAATAATTAAAATTCACGAAATATATCTAAACAATGTTAAGTAAAATTATTCTAGCATCAAAAAGCGAGGTTAGAAAAGATATTTTAGATAAAAATAATATCAAATGTATTGTTGAACCGTCGAACGTTGATGAGGATCCTGTTAAAGAAAGCTTATTAAGAGAAAACGCAAGTCCAGAAATAATTTCAAAAAACCTAGCTGAGCTGAAAGCAAACAAAGTGAGTATAAAAAATACTGATGAAATAGTCTTGGGAGCAGATAGCGTTATAGATCTAAACGGTGAATTAATATCAAAGCCAAAAAATAGGGAAGAGGCTTTGACAATATTAAAAAAACTTAATGATGAATCACATTTTTTAATTAGCTCTGTTTGTTTGTCAAAAAATGGATCTATGATTTGGAACTATACTGAGAAGGCAAAACTAACCATGAAAAACTTTTCTAATCATGAATTGAAACATTATTTATCTAAAATATCTGATGAAACTCTTTATGCATATAATGTCTACCAAATAGAAGGAGAGGGTAGAATGTTATTTGCAAGCATAGAAGGCGATGAGGATACGATTATGGGGCTACCTGTTAAAAAAATAAAAGATTACCTAGGATCTTTATAATGAAAAAATTTATAGTTATTGGAAATCCAATTAGTCATTCGCTTTCACCAAGACTTCATAATTATTGGCTAAAACAAAACAATATTGATGCCATTTATGAAAAAATAAATTTAGAAGAAGACGGAATTAAAGAAATTATACAAGATATAAAAAAACAAAAAATCGGTGGTTGTAACGTTACTGTTCCATTTAAAAAAAAAGTTATTCCATTTTTAGACAAATTAAGTATGGAAGCAGAGCAAACGCAGTCTGTGAATACAATTATTTTTAGAAATGGAAATTTAATTGGACATAATACTGACATCACTGGTTTTACCAAAGCAATCGAAGCTTTGGAATTTAATTTAAAAAATAAAAAAATTTTTATTTTGGGGGCAGGAGGTGTTGTTCCTTCTTTAATATTTGCTTTGAGAAGAATGAATGTTTATGAAATAACAATCAGCAACAGAACTAGAATTAATGCAGATAATTTGAAAAGCCAATTTAAAAATATAAAAATTTTTGATTGGGGCGATTTGCCTAATTTTGATGTGATAATAAATGCTACTAGCCTTGGTTTAGACAACGAAACTATAAATTTAGATTTTTCTAAAGTAGAAAACAATAAATTATTCTATGATGTAATTTATAATCCACCAGAGACAAACTTTTTAAAACAAGGTAGAAAATTAGGAAATCAGGTAGAGAATGGAAAATTAATGTTTATTTATCAGGCATCAGAGGCGTTTAAATTATGGCACGGAATAGATCCTGAGGTAGATAATCAAATTATAAAATTATTAGACAATGATTAGAATAGGAATTTTAGGGGACATTGGTGCTGGGAAAAGTTTTATTGCAAATAATTTCGGTTATCCAGTATTCAATGCAGATCATGAAGTATCAAAAATTTATAAAAAAAATAAAAAAATTTTTTACAAATTAAAAAGTAAATTACCAAAATATATTTATTCTTAT
Organism: Candidatus Pelagibacter sp.; assembly: GCF_052046145.1. Taxonomy (GTDB): domain Bacteria; phylum Pseudomonadota; class Alphaproteobacteria; order Pelagibacterales; family Pelagibacteraceae; genus Pelagibacter. Next base: position 1,252,546 of record NZ_JBNGZR010000001.1, on the reverse strand, counting down.
CCAATAAATAAGAATGAAATTACATCAGCAATACTTGCCAATAAAACAAATTTGAAAAAAATTATAAATATTGTTCATAAGGAAATTAGAAAAAAAATGAATCTTTTTTTAAAAAAAAACAAGAGAAAAAAAATTGTTATTTTAGATATACCTTTATTGTTAGAAAATAAGATAAATAAAAAAAATGATGTACTAATTTATGTTCAATCTAAAAATTCTGAAGTTCTAAAAAGGTTAAATAAAAGAAAAAATTTTAACAAAAAACTTTTTAAAATTTTTAAAGAAATTCAACTTCCGCTTGATTATAAAAAGAAAAAGTCTCAATTTATTATTAAAAATAATTTTACAAAAAAGACAGTTATTAAAAAAATAGATTATATTTTAAGTGAAATTAATTAAATGAAAGAAATAGTACTAGACACAGAAACTACTGGAATTTCTATAAAAGAAGGTCATAGAATAGTAGAAATAGGCTGCATAGAGTTAGAAAATTTAATCCCAACAAAAAAAACTTTTCATTGCTATTTAAATCCAGAGAGAAAAGTTTCTGAAAAGGCCTTTCAAATTCATGGATATTCAGACGAGTTTTTATCGAAACAAAAAAAATTCAGTGAGATTGTTGATCATTTTTTAGATTTTATTAAAAATAAAAGACTCATTATTCACAATGCAGAGTTTGATATATCTCACCTTAATAATGAGTTGAATTTGTTTGGAAAAAACAAAATTTCAAATGAAGTAATTGACACACTTGTTTTAGGAAGAGAGAAATTTCCTGGGTCTCAAGTTAGCCTAGATGCTTTATGTAAAAGATTTAAGATAGACAACTCCAAAAGAACCAAACATACAGCTTTGATAGACTGTGAGCTTTTATCTAAAGTTTACATAAATTTAATTGATCAAAAAGAACCCACATTAAATTTTCAAAATCAAAATGATTTAATTGGAAGCAACAACAGTGTAGTTTCTTATTTTAAAAAAATTATTAAACCTTCTCAGAATGAGATTAACAAACACAAAGAATATTTGGATAAAAACCTGAAAAAAAATTATTACTAATTTTTATTTTTATTATAAAGATCCTCAAAATTAACTTTTTTATTAAACTTAAGATCTGGATAACCTGATCTATGTAATAGTGTGAGAAAAGTTTTTTCTATCTCAGGGTATATTTCATTCTGTACATCACATAGGATAATTTTTTCCAAATTGTTTTGTTCTTTAGCTGAAACGTCTAATCTAATTATTGACGCAAATACTATTTCAAAAAAAGATTTTTTATTACTTTTATTTTTATCAGAATATTTTAATGTTGTCTCAACTTGTATTATTTTTTCTTTTAAAATTTTTGATTTAATGTCAATATTCAAGGAATAGTTTGAAATATTATCTTTTACAAAAAGATAAGTATCAATGTCTGGTGTTTCACTTGACATATCTTTAATAAACTTTGCAATTATTTTGTAATTATTTTCCATCGCGTTCATCTATATCTTCAAATTCTCCTTCAATAAAATTATTTTTTTTATTGATTTTCTTATCAAATTTTTTTGAGAATTTATTAAAAATAATTTTTCTTGTTATTGGAAATATAATAAAAAAACCCAGAAAATCGGTTGCAAAACCAGGTACGATTAACATTAAAGCCCCTAGAGCAATAGCTGCACCTGATATCATTTCATATGCTGGTGCCTCATTTTTACTTAATTGAAAGAATGCTGATTTTAAAGTGTTTAGACCTTCGTATTTTGCATAGTAAACACCAATTATTGCAGTTAAAAAAATAAGTAAAATTGTTATTAATGCACCAATTTGTGAGCCAATTTTAATAAATAAGTATATTTCAATTATTGGAACTAAAATAATAGTTAATAATATTGAGTTCATTTGTCCTTAATCTAAATTGCTAGTTGAAATTAATCAACAGAGTAATTACTATAAAGTTATGAGTTACAGTTTTGAGTACATAGATATTATTTTATTAGCAATGATTGCTGGCTTTATTTTTTTAAGATTAAGAGGAATTCTTGGTAAAAGAACTGGTTTTGAAGGAAAATCACCAGCTCAATTTAAAGAGATATTAAAAAATACAAAGGTTGATCAAGTAGTTAAACCAAAAGAGAAGTTTGATGATGCAGCCCAAAAAGAATTTTTAAAAGGTGCAAAAATCGCTTATGAAACAATCATTACTGATTTCAGCGATAATGATAATAAGATCATAAGTGCAAAACCTCTCTTAAATAAAGATATATATAATCAATTTGATGATGCTTTGAAAGAAAGAGCGAAAAGAGGTCACTTTGCAGAAATAACATTTATTGGAGTTAATAAAGCTGAGATTAAGGAGCATAAAAAAACAGGAAATATTTTAAATGTTACAGTGGATTTTATAGCAGAGGTGATTACTTGCATAAGAGATAAAGATAAAAAAATTGTTTCCGGAGACCCTGAAAAGATTAAAAAAATTTATGATACTTGGATTTTTTCAAGAGATACAACTTCAGCAAATCCAAATTGGCAGCTAGTAAATATATTAACATAATTGACCAATAATATTTCAGACAAAGATAAAAAAGATTGGAACAAATTTATAAACAGTACTGAAAAATTACCTAATAAGGACTTCAAACATCAAAAAAATAAAAATCTAAAAGAAAGATCAATAGATTTGCACGGTTACAGTTTAGATGAAGCAAATAAAACAATAGAAGATTTTATAAACAAAGCTTTTTCAGAAAATGTTAATAAATTAGTTGTTGTAACTGGTAAAGGTCTTCACTCTGAAAATGAAAAAGATCCTTATGTTTCAAAAGATCTTAGTATCTTAAAATATTCTGTTCCAGAATTTATTAATAATAATGCCGGTTTAATGAAGATGATAAATGAAATAACAGATGCTAAAATAGAGGATGGTGGTGGTGGCGCGTTTTATATTTTTCTGAAAAAAAATAAATCTATAAAATAAATTTCGAAAGATCAGTATCTTTAACTAAAGTATCTAAGTTTTTATTAATATATTCTTTATCAATAATAATTTTCTCTCCCGCTCTGTCTGTTGCAGTAAAGCTAATTTCATCCAAAATTTTCTCAATGATAGTGTGTAACCTTCTGGCTCCAATATTCTCAACAGTGGCATTTACTTCAGAGGCAATATTTGCAATAGCGTCTATTCCATCATCTGAAAATTCAAGATCAACATTTTCAGTTTTTAATAAAGCTACGTATTGTTTAATTAAACTAAAATCAGGTTCTCGTAAAATTCTTTTAAAATCTTCACTAGTCAAAGCTTCAAGCTCAACTCTAATTGGCAATCTTCCTTGTAATTCGGGTAACAGATCAGACGGCTTTGCAAGTTGGAATGCTCCAGATGCAATAAACAAGATATGATCTGTTTTGATTGGACCATGCTTTGTGTTAACTGTAGTTCCTTCTATCAAGGGTAATAAATCTCTTTGAACACCTTCTCTTGAAACGTCTCCACCAACTCTATCTGTTCGTGCTGAAATTTTGTCAATTTCATCAAGAAAAACTATTCCATTGTTTTCTGTTGAAAGTTTTGCAGCTTTAATGATTTTGTCTTGTTCAATTAATTTATCTGATTCATCGTTAATTAAGATTTCATGGGATTCTTTTACACTCATTTTTTTCTTCTTCTCTTTATTTCCCATTGATTTACCAATCATTTCTCCAATGTTGATCATTCCAACATTTGCTCCTGGCATTCCTGGGATTTCAAAAGAAGCTCCATTTGAACCAGTGTCACTTACAGCTATTTCAATTTCATTGTCATCTAAATCACCATTTCTTAATCTTTTTCTAAAACTTTCTCTTGTAGCCAAGCTTGCTTTTTTACCTACCAAAGCATCTAAAACTTTTTCTTCAGCTGCTTTTTGGGCTTGGGCATGAACTTCTTTTCTCTTTTTTACTTTTTCCATTGAAATAGCAATCTCAATTAAATCTCTAACAATTTGCTCTACATCTCTTCCAACGTATCCAACTTCAGTAAACCTTGTCGCTTCAACTTTTACAAAAGGTGCTTCAGCTAATTTTGACAATCTTCTTGAAATTTCAGTTTTACCAACACCAGTTGGACCAATCATCAAGATATTTTTTGGCAAAACTTCGTTTTTCATCTCACCCTTAAGTGCTTGCCTTCTCCATCTGTTTCTTAAAGCAACTGCAACAGCTCTTTTGGCTTTATTTTGTCCAACAACAAATCTATCTAATTCTGAAACAATTTCCCTAGGAGATAAAGAACTAACTAAAGAAGTTTCGTCTTTTTGATCTTTATCCTTTGGGTGCAGTTGTGTTACGTTTGATTTATCCATTATATTTTTTCAATTTTTACATTATCATTAGTAAATACACATATATCTGCTGCAACTTTAATTGCTTTCTTTGCTACTTCTTCAGCTGACATATTACCTTCCATCAAAACTTTTCCAGCAGCTAAAGCATAATTGCCACCTGAACCTATTCCTATTACATCTCCTTCAGGCTCAAGAACATCGCCAGTTCCTGAAATAATATAACTATTGTTTTTATCACCAACAGCCATTAGCGCCTCTAATCTTCTTAAGTACTTATCTGTTCTCCAATCTTTTGCTAATTCAACAGCGGCTCTTGATAAATTGCCTGCATGTTTTTCTAATTTTCCTTCTAATCTTTCAAATAAAGTTAATGCATCAGCAGTTGATCCTGCAAAGCCAGCCACTACATCCCTTTTTTCAATTTTTCTAACTTTTGAAGCAGTGCTTTTAACAACAGTATTTCCCATACTAACTTGTCCATCACCAGCAACTACTACTTCATTGTTTTTTCTAACTAATACAATTGTTGTCATATCTAATAAATGGTAACTATTTTTGATACTTCAAGTGTTCAGACTGATATTGATATCGCAGGATTATGTATGTATACCATTAAAAATATATGGCTAGAAAAGGAAAAGTATCTCGAAAAACAAAAGAAACCAGCATCAATGTTGAAGTTAATATCGATGGTAAAGGAAAGTACCAAATTGACACTGGCATTGGTTTCCTAGATCACATGCTTGAGCAATTATCAAAACATTCATTGATCGACCTAAAAGTAAAAGCAAAAGGAGATACTCATATTGATCTTCATCACACAACTGAAGACACGGGTATTGCAATTGGAGAAGCTTTAAAAAAAGCTGCTAAAAAATTTGTGGGAATAAAAAGATATGCTCACACTGTAATACCAATGGATGAAACGTTAACTAGAGTTGCGATCGATGTTTCAAATAGACCTTATTTGATTTGGAAAGTAAAATTAAAAGTTGAGAAACTTGGTGAGATGGACACAGAATTATTTAAAGAATGGTTTCAGGCATTCTCACAATCTGCAGGTATTACGATGCATGTTGAAAATATTTATGGGGACAATAGTCACCACATAATTGAATCTTGTTATAAAGCATTAGCAAGATCATTAAGAGCTGCGTTAGAGATGGATCCAAGAAACAAGAAAAGCATTCCATCCACTAAAGGCTCATTATAAGTTTAATGAACGTCACAATTGTTGATTATAATTCGGGCAATATAAGCTCGGTGATAAACTCCTTTAAGGAAGTTGCTAAAGATAAAGTAAATATAGAGGTAACTTCAGATTTAAATAAGATTAAATCTTCAGATAAAGTTGTTTTACCAGGGCAGGGTTCGTTCAAGAGTTGTATTGATGCACTTAACAACATCAGTGGTTTAGTTGATGCATTAAATGATTTCGCAATTATTAATAAAAAACCTCTTCTTGGGATTTGTGTTGGATTACAAATGTTTGCAGATATTGGTTTTGAAGAAACAGAAACCAAGGGCCTTGGTTGGATATCAGGTAAAGTATCAAAGATAGATAACCAAAACGGAAAATTTAAACTTCCTCATATTGGTTGGAATCAAATTAATATTGTCAAAGATAGTAAAATTTTAAAGGATGTAGAAAATAATTCTCATATGTATTTTGTTCATAGTTATGAATTTATTCCTAATGATAAAAGTGTAATTTCAGCTACAACAGATTATTCATCAAATATCGTTTGTTCTGTTGAAAAAGAAAATATCTTTGGAACCCAATTTCACCCAGAAAAGAGTGATAAAATAGGATTACAATTAATAAAAAATTTTATAAATTTATAACTATGAATTGGCTAAAATGACATTGGTTAAAAAGAGTGAAAAAGAACAACTTAAACAAAGATTATTAAATGAATTACCAGAGCTAGAAAAAGCAGGATGGAAAAAAATACACATTGATCTTTTAAAGAAGCACTTTACATTTTACTATAGTCTTATTCATTCAGAAATACCTCCTAAAGAGGAAAAATATAAGAAGTTTGTTGAAACCATCAAAAATTGGAAGACTGCAAAACCTAAAAATATACATGAGGAAATTTATCTAAATTACACTAAATTTTTTATGAAAAAAAATTCGAATAAAAAAGATGATAAAATTTTAGATCCAGTTTGGAAAAATATTCCTCAAAATATTTCTGGAGCCATGCAGTATTCACAAGAAATGATCGATAAACTTAATACAGAATATGAATCTGAAAGTTGGGAAGACTGGTATGATGATTGGAAATATAGATGAAAATATTTCCAGCTATAGATATTAAAAATAAAAAGTGTGTAAGATTAGTTAAGGGGGATTTTGATAAAAAGACTGAGTATGAATTGTCTCCAATTGAACAAGCAGGAGAATTTAAAGATCATGGATTTAAAAATTTACACATAGTTGATTTAGATGGTGCTTTAACTGGCGAAACAGTAAATTTAGATATTATTCAGGAAATAGTTGGTAAATTTAATTTAAAAGTTGAAGTAGGTGGTGGTATTAGAAATTCTGATAGTATTAAAAAATACGTTGATGCTGGTGTTGAGAAAGTAATTCTGGGTAGTGCCGCAATAAAAGATAAAAATTTTTTAAAAGAAGCTTGTGAAAAATTTCCAAATAAAATTGCCTTAGGGTTAGATGCTAAAGACGGTTATTTATCGGTCTCAGGCTGGAAAGAAAACTCTAACCAATTAACATTAGATTATTTGAAACAAGTTAATGATTACGGTGTAAGTAGAATAATTTATACTGATATTAATCGAGATGGCATTAAACAAAGTCCAAATTTCGATGAAACATCAAAAGTTGCAGAAATATCAAATTGCCCAGTGATTATATCCGGTGGAGTTTCATCAATAGATGATATTAAAAAAGCAAAGAATTTAAAAAATGTTGAAGGTATAATAGTTGGTAAAGCTATTTATGATGGTGATATAAAATTAGAAGAGCTTGTAAAAGAAGATGCTTAAAAACAGAATAATCCCTTGTTTAGATGTAAAGAATGGACGTGTTGTAAAAGGTATCAATTTTGTTGATTTAAAAGATGCTGGAGATCCAGTCGAACAAGCCAAAATTTACAGTGATGGTGGAGCAGATGAAATTTGCTTTCTTGATATTACCGCATCAAATGAAAATAGAGACATTATTTACGAAGTTGTAGAAAAAACTTCAAAAAAATGTTTTGTTCCTTTAACTGTTGGTGGCGGTATAAGAAATGTAGAGGATATTAACAAATTACTAAATTGTGGTGCAGATAAAGTTTCCATAAATACTGCTGCAGTTGAAAATTCAAAAGTTGTTGTTGATAGTTCAAAAAAATTTGGATCTCAATGTATTGTAGTAGCAATTGATGCAAAAAAAAATGGAGATAAGTGGGAAGTGTTTACTCATGGAGGAAGAAATAATAGTGGAATCGATGCATTAGAATATGCAAAAAAAATGGAAGAAAATGGTGCTGGAGAGCTTTTAGTGACTTCAATGGATAGAGATGGGACACAAGCTGGTTATGATATTGATTTGATGTCTAAAATTTCTTCTAAAGTAAATATTCCGGTAATTGCTTCAGGTGGTGTAGGTAACTTAGATCATTTAGTAGATGGAATCAAATTAGGAAATGCAAGCGCAGTTTTAGCAGCATCAATTTTTCATTATGGTAAGCATTCTGTTAAAGAGGCTAAGGAATATTTGGAATCAAAAGGGATTCCTGTTAGGATTTGAAATGTCTGAAATTTTAGATAACCTTGTAAAAACAATAAGAGACAGAAAAAACTCTACAGAGGAGAAGTCATACACAAAAAAACTTTTAAATAATAAAAAACTATCTGAAGAAAAAGTGTTAGAGGAAATAAATGAACTTATTCAAGCTGTAAAATTATTAAATTCTAAAGATAAGGTTTTTGATGCAAAATCAGAATTTTTTAAGTCTGATGTTAAAGAAGCGTCAGATGTTATTTATCACCTTTTGGTTTATCTCGAAGCCAATAATATAAAATATGAAGACGTACTTGATGAACTAAATAATAGAACTTCTCAATCAGGTTTAGAAGAAAAAGCGAGCAGAAATTAAGATGGTTTATGATGACAATAATATTTTTGCAAAAATTTTACGTGGAGAAATACCTTGTAATAAAATTTATGAAGATGATTTTGTTTTGTCATTTCATGACATTAACCCACAAAAAAAAATTCATGCTTTAGTTATTCCTAAAGGGAAATATATTGATTTAGATGATTTTTGTTTGAATGCCTCTTCAGAAGAGATGGTTGGATTATTAAAAGGAATTAATATGGTTGCTAAAAAGCTTGGTATTTCAACAGAAGTAGGTAAAGGCTATAGAGCATTAGCTAATATTAGTGATCATGGTGGACAAGAAGTTCCCCATTTACATTTTCATCTTTTTGGAGGTGAACGAGTAGGAAAAATGGTTGAGTGACCGAGGAAGTTAAAAGAAATTATCTTGAAATTAATTCACTCAAGGATCTTAATGAGGGAAACAAACCATCAGAAGATTATTCTCTAAATTTAATTGATCCAATTAATTTTCAATTAAATAAATTTTTCTACAAAACAATTGGAAAAAATCATAAGTGGTTAGATAGATTGTCTTGGTCAGAAGAAAAGTGGATCAACTATGTTTCATCTGAAAATGTTAAAACATATGTATTTAAATTTAAAAATGATTTAGTAGGTTTTTTTGAATTAATTATTCACCCAGAAAAAAATGAGACTGAAATTGCCTATTTTGGTATATTAGAGGAATATCAAAATAAAAAATTAGGTTCCTATTTATTATCTGAGGCTATTAAAAAAGCTTTTGAAAATAAAGTTAATCGTGTTTGGGTTCATACATGTTCATTAGATCATAAAAATGCTTTAAATAATTATGTTTCGAGAGGAATGAAAATATTTAAAACTGAAATTTTGAATATCTAATTCTGAATAGGGATTTTAAAAAGATTTTTTGGAAGCACTCTATTTTTATTAATTAAACTAAGAAAAGTAATATTGAAATTTTGATAAATATCTGTATTTTGCCAACCAACTAAATCATAAGTTTGTTTATCAAAAAAAATATTAATTTCGTTATCTCTATCAAAAATTGTAAAATTAATTAGATTATTATCCACAATTCTTTCCTCAAGATCATTAATTTTATTTATTAGAAAATTTTTGTCTAAAATTAAATTTAAAGCAGTTTTTTTCAATGGATATCTATAATAACTAGTCCTTGTTTTTATTACTAAAGATTTTCCATTAGATACTAAAATTTTATTATTACTTCTCGCATACTCACAAAAGATTTTTTTTGGATACTGAATAGTACAGTTTCCATTTTCTATTTTTCCATTAATATTTTGCTCGAATTTAAAATCAAGATTTTCTGTATCTTTTAAATTTTGTACAATTTTGTCTTTGATTTCAGCATTTGCGATAGAGGTAGCTATAAACAAAAAAAATATAAGAAAATATTTTAGCATTAAAGTACATCTCTTTTACCAACATGATTTGCTTTGCTAACAATTCCGTCTGCTTCCATCATATCAATAATCCTTGCTGCTCTATTGTATCCAATTTGAAGTTTTCTTTGTAAAAAGGAGGTAGAGGCTTTACCTTCAGACCTAATTATGTCTAAAGCTTGTTCATAAAGCTCGTCTTTATCACCTTGGTTTTGACTATCACCAATTTCTTTCTCATCAGCAAAATTTAAAATTTCATCAACGTAGTCTGGCTCTGCTTGGGATCTTAATGAATTATTTATTTTTTCAATTTCGCTGTCAGATACAAATGGTGCATGAATTCTAACTATACGATTAGCTGAAGACATGTATAACATATCTCCTTTTCCTAACAATTGTTCAGCTCCTTGTTCTCCAAGAATAGTTCTGCTGTCTATTTTAGAAGTAACCTGGAAAGATATTCTGGTAGGGAAATTAGCTTTTATTGTACCTGTAATGACATCCACACTTGGTCTTTGTGTGGCCATAATAATATGGATACCGGCTGCTCTTGCCATTTGAGATAGCTTTTGAATATAATTTTCAATTTCTTTACCTGCAACTAACATTAGGTCAGACATTTCATCAACAACGACCACAATATAAGGCATTGGAAGTTTATGTTTTGCATTGTAACCATCAATATTTCTGACACCTTCTTTTGTCATCAATCTATATCTGCTCTCCATTTCCTTAACTACCCAGCCTAGTACTGAAGCTGCTTTTTTTGCTTCTGTTATGACCGGACAAAGTAAATGTGGAATTCCTTCGTAAGTAGATAATTCCAACATCTTGGGATCGATTAAAATAAATTTACATTTATCTGGAGCATGTCGGTAAAGTAAAGATAGAATTATTGTATTAATGCAAACAGACTTACCTGACCCTGTTGTCCCAGCAATTAATAAATGAGGCATAGAAGACAAATCCCCTATAATAGGTTGTCCAGAAATACTTTTGCCTAAAGCAATAGGTAATTTTATTTCTTTTCTTCTAAAATCAGAATTACTCAAAATTTCATTCAGATAAACGTTCTCTCTTGTATTATTTGGAAGCTCTATTCCAACTGTATTACTTCCAGGTATTGTTGCGATTCTAGCCGACTCAGAACTTGTATTTCTTGCTATGTCATCTGATAAATTTATTATTTTTGAAACTTTTACTCCAGCAGCAGGTTCAAATTCGTTTAGAGTAACAACAGGTCCTTGACTTACTTTTTTAATATTACCATTAACTCCAAAGTCGAGTAATATTTTTTCTAAGAAATCAGGATTATATGAATCATTATTTTTTGAATTTTCTCGTTCTGATTTATTTGGTACTTTTAGCAAATCAAGACTTGGTAATTTAAATTTAATTTTAATATCATCTTTATTTTTAGCTTTAATAAATGGCAAATCTTCTTGGATCAAATTTTTGATTTCTTCTTGGGGTATGTATTCACTTATAATTTCATTTTTGTTAGTGTAATTTTTAACATTTTTTTTATTGAATAAATTAATTAAATTTTTAAAAAATTTATAAAATTCTACTGGATGAAAATTTATACTTACTAAAAATAAAAATATTATTAATATTAATAATGTATAGTATGAAATTATTTCGTTAGTTAGCACTATTGAATTTAAAAATGTTGAGTTGAAGTAGGTCCCAACAAAACCTCCATTTCCATTAATATAAAGTGTAAATGCATTTGAATAAAAATGAGTTAAAAAAAGAGTACCAAAAATCAAATATAGAATAGAAAAAAATATATTTTCAATGATTAAAAAAAATTCTTTAACACGTAATATATTTATGCCAGAAATTATTAAAGTAAAAGAAACCAGGTAAGACATTAGTCCAAATGATTGTAAAAAAAAATCAGATATATAACTACCATGGTAACCAAATATGTTATTAATTTCAGTGTTTTCAGGAAATATGAAGTTTGGGTCTTCAGGCGAATGCGTTACTAATGAAATAAGTAATAGTATTCCTCCACAGAAAATTAACAATCCTAAAATTTCTGCCAATCTGTTTCCTGCAAAATTTATTAACAAATTTGATGTTTTTTTTATATCCATATAAATGAATCAATTATATCACTTTGTATCATCTAATTTTTGTTGTTAAAATTAAAAATAATATGAGAGTTTGTATTCTTGGCAATGGTTTATCCAGCTTAGCTTTGGCTAAAGCATTAATTAATAAAAAAATTTATGTTGATGTAGAAGTTTCAAAAAATAAATCTAAATTAAATAAATCAAGAACACTTGGAATTTCAAAATCAAATTTAGATTTTTTCAATAAAAAAATTATCAATATTGAAAAAATTATTTGGAAATTGAAGCAAATACATATTTATTCTGAAAATTTAAAAAATGAAAAATTACTTGATTTTAAAAGTAAAGAGGATCAGCTTTTTTCAATTTTAAAAAATTACGAACTTCATAATAATTTAGAAAAAAGTTTAAAAAAAAATAAATATTTTAAAACATTAAACTCAAAAGAAAAAAAAAATAATTATGACAATTATGATATTATAATCACCACTGATTATTTTAGCTCAATTACGAAAAAATATTTTAATAAACAAATAATTAAGAAATATAACAGTTCTGCGTTTGTTACAATTATTGAACATCATAATATCTTAAATGATGTTGCTACTCAAATTTTTACAAAAGACGGACCTTTAGCTTTTTTACCTATTTCACCTAAAATGACTTCAATTGTATATTCTGTAGATAATTCTAAAAAGTATAATATTGAAAAAATTGAAGAGTTAATCAAAAAGCATAACTTTAAGTATAAAATAAAAAAAATAAATAATATAGAATCTTTCGATCTCAAATGTTTAAATTTAAGATCATATTACAATAAAAAATTTTTAGCATTTGGAGATCTTCTACATAGTATCCACCCTTTAGCAGGCCAAGGATTTAATATGACTATACGTGATATTAAAATTTTATTAAAAATAATTGAAAATAAAATTAATTTAGGTTTGCCTATTGATTACTCAATTAATTCTGAATTTGAAAATAAAACTAGACATAAAAATTTTATTTTCACAAATGGAATCGATTTCATCCATGAATTTTTTAATTTAGAAAGAAAAATGAATAATAATACTTTGAGTAAATCAATACAGTATTTTGGAAGAAACTCCTCTATAAATAAAGTCTTTATAAGTTTAGCAGATAAAGGAATTTATATTTAGTTTATTGTAGGGTGTTATTATTGAAATTATCATAACTGTAAGTTTTTAAAATTTCAGAAATTTTTTCTTTCCTTGAATTGAGGCTTTTTGCTTCCAACAATATTTGTTTTTCTTCTAAAGAAAATGGCGATGCCATCGCCAATGCATTTATCGTTTCGTCCAAACTTTGTTTTTCAAGAGCCTTCCAATTAACGATAAAACCTCTTTTTTCAAATAAAGACTTCAAATCTTTAAATATTAGTTCTAAATCACTAAATTTTAACTCTTCTTTCTCATTATTTAAATCATGGTAAAAATCATCATATAAAATTTCTAAGGATCTATATTTTTTTTCTGTTTTTATTTCGTTTAATTTTTCAAATCTCAAAATACCTTTTAGTTCAATTAAATATCTTCCATCCTCTGTCTCTCTAAAACTTATAATTTTACCCAAACAGCCTACATTGTATAATTCTGGTATATTATCAGAATTATTTGATATTTTGGGTTGTATCATCCCTATAAATTTATTTGATTTCATGCTGTCGTCTATCATGTCCAGATATCTTGGTTCAAAAATATTTAGTGGCACAGTTGTTCTAGGAAAAATTATAAAATTACTCAAAGGAAAAACAGGTATGATTTTTGGTAATTCTTCTTTTTTCATAACTATTAAGATAATAATAAATAAACATATAACAATATTATAATATTCATATGAACCTTATTGAAGCACAAAAACTTGTTAAACAAAAAGAATTTGGGAAAGCATTAAATATATTCTTAAAATTAGATAAAAAAAACAGCAATGATCTAAAAATTTTTTTTTATTTAGGACTAATTTATTACGAGTTAAATAAATATGAAAAAAGTATAAAATATTATGATAAATGTTTAAAAATAGATCCAAAGTCCATTTCTACTTTGCATAATTTAGCAATTACATTCCAAGCATTAGGCAAATTTGAAAAAGCAAAAAGAATATACCTATCAATATTAAAATTGAATAAGTCAAATATTAGAGCATACTATGGTCTATATACTCTAGATAATAACAATTTATCAGATGAGATGTTTGAAAATCTAATTGAAATTAAAAATACCGATAAAATTAACTTGTATGAAAAAGGGTTTATAAATTTTTTACTTTCAAAAAAAGAAAAAAAAAACAAGAAATATAAAAAAGAATTAGATTACTTGGAGAGCTCACACGAGGATATTTATAAATCAAATTTGACATACAATAGATCATCACTGTTCTATTATAATAAGATTATTTGTAATCATTATAATAAAATTAAATTTAATAATTATAATACAGAAATTTTTAAAAAATCAAAAAGTGAACCAATTTTTATAATAGGATTACCCAGATCAGGCTCTACATTAATTGAATCAATCTTAACTTCAAGTAAAGAAAAAATTTTCTCATTTGGTGAATGTAATGTTATAAATATGTCTGTTCTAAATGAAATAGGAAAAAAGATTTATAAAAAAGATTTTGATATAAAATCATTTGAATTTTCTATTCAAAAAGAAAGCATAAGAAAAAATGTATTTAATAGATATTTTCAATTTAATAATAAAATTAAAGAAGATACAAAATTTATTGATAAATCTTTAGAAAATTTTTTTAATATTGAAATAATTTATAACATTTATCCAAATGCAAAATTTATTCATACATTTAGAAACCCTGTTGACTCAGTAATTTCAATCTATCAATCCATGTTACCCGAATTATCTTGGACTCATAATGTCGAGAATATTTTAATTTATATTGATAACTATTTGAAAGTAATGAAAACCTTTAACTTAAAATATAGAGAGTCTATAATAAACATTGATTTAGAAAATTTTACTAAAAACAGTACAGAAGTCTCTAAAGATATATTTAATTTTTGTAATCTAGAATGGAATCAAGATGTTTTAAAATTTTATAAGAGAAAAAATTTATATAGCAAGACACTCAGTAATACTCAGATTAGATCTAAAATAGAAAAATATAATCTTGATAAATATAAACCTTATTTCGAAATGTTAAATAAATACAAAAAGAGTTATAGTTGGCTCAATATTGTCTAATTTACCATTGATTTAGTTGTTGTCTTCTAAAATCTAATTGTTTAATTAATAAACTTTTAATTGTTAAAGAGGTTTTTATTTCTTTTTCATAAATTCTTTTATACGAAAAATCCTCAGTAGCTTTGGCATAATAAAGCCAGTTATAAATAATTAAAATATCCGAAAGGTTTAGCCCTCTAAGACTCGCTTTCCAGATTTTTTTATCTGCATTAATTCTTTTTGGCTCATCATCATCTACTAATTTTTCTTTCTGCTCCCAATTTTTATTATATTCAAATTCTTGTTTGCCCTCATAATTAATTTTTTCAAACTTAGGATAAGATTTGTAAAATTCAGAGCACCCATGTTTAATTGTTATACTGTGATTTTCTAAGTTCATATTTAAAAGTTTATCTTCAACTATTTTTTTCACAGTTTCTGCATCTGATAGATCTTCACAATACAAGTATCCTTTATAGTTTCCTTTTATCTTATCTCTTGTTTCCACTATACATTTTCTAGTATTATTGTTTTTTAAATTGAGATTATCAAAAGCAAAATAGAGTTTAATTAAATCAACCACATTACTTAAATTAACCTGGACTTTGTAGCAACTAAAACAATATTTTGGAATTATATTAAATTTGTTAAATACCTTAAAATGTCTTTTACAGTTTAAGTTTATTGAATTATTTCTAAATATTTGAGTTTCATTAAAATTAATATTTTTTTTTAAATTATTTATTAATTGATCACTTTTTTTTAAAATTTTTTTAATATTATGTTCATCTAAATTATTTTTTAATTTAAATTCGTTATTAATTTTTGAGATATGAAAATCAATTTTTAATAAAATATGTCTATTTGCATCTTTTGGTTTTGATAAACTTAAAGTCCTGATTAAATTATTTTGTGAATTAATATTTTCTTCATTCAATTCTAATGATAGAATAAAATTTTGTATTGCTTCTTCAAATTTACCAATTTCAAGATATGAAATTCCTAAATTATCATATGCTAAGTAATAATTTGGTTTCTCTTTAATAGCATTCTTAAAATAAGGAATTGATTCATTTATTTTTCCAAGTTTAAATAATGCAACACCTATATTGACGTATATTCCATATTTTTTATTCTCAAAATTTAATAATTTTTTATAGTATTTAACTGCATTTTCCCATTCATTAAGATTGAAATATATATTAGCAAATAATTTAAATAAAATTTGATTATTTGGATATTTCGAAGAAATTGACTTTATTTTTTCTAAAGCATTTTTAAATTTTTTTTCTTCTATATCATTAATAATTATTTGTAATTCTTGTGAATTTTCGAGGTTAATAATCATCAATAATTAAAATTATTTATTTTTTTTTAAATCCTATCCATGCTGTTTGATAATTTGAAAAAAAAATTTTAGCCCCACAAGTATTTGCATATTCGTTTATGAGATAACCTTTTCCACCTACAAATGCACCAGGTGCAGGATGTTGGGTAATCGCTTGATATTTTTTATTTTCAATTTGCATAGGCAAAAATATTGGCGCATCATCAACAACAACTAACGTATTTTCTGAAATAGAATCAATAATTGCAGTTAGTTCTTTTAGGTGATGAGCTGCTGATTGATGAGGAAATTGCCAATTTACGTCAAATGAGTCTAAGTAAAATAATGAAATTTTTTTTCCTTCAAGTTTTAAACGTTTCATTAATTCAATTAAATACTGAACGCTATCACCAGTATTTACCTCAACATTTTCACTTACAACAGATTTACAAATTTTAGTTGCGTTTTGGTCGATATCGACTGTATAAACTTTAGACCCAGGTTCCCTAGATAGTGTGTATTTATCAAAAAGTAATGTACTTTGACCATCACCAGCATAGTTGTCTTTTATTCTTAAACATCCAGTTTCGACAATGTTAATTGGTCCTTTAAGTTCATCTAAATATTTGAAAATTTTTATAAAAGATGATTTTCTTACACCTAGATCGTCTTTTATTTGATCAAAGAATTTATAAAATTTATTATTCATATTATTAATTTATATTACAACTTAAATTATTTTATATTAAATTTTTTAAGTAATAACTCTTTTAGATAAAGAGAATGCCATAAAAAATAATAAGAAAATAATAATTCTTGTAATTCAGAAAGTCTAAAATAATTGCTTGTAATTATTAAATTAAAAAGAGTGCTTTTATCAAAACTTTGAAAACTATCATTTTTAATTACATGTAAAGAGGAATGATCAATTAAATTCAGTTTACTCATTATTAAATCTGGTAAAACAAAAAATGATATTATTAAACTTATGGTTATTAATTTTTTTGAAGGTAAAATTATGCGCAGAACAATATTTTCTTTTTTTATTATTTTATAAAAAAAAATAGGGAAAATACACCATATAACTACCAAAGATCTTGGTAACTCATTAAATAAGTTTGATATATTATGTAAATTAGTTTCACCTTGTTTATTATAAAAAACACTTTCATTAGTAAGAAAAATTTCAAAACTTTTAAAACCAAATATATGTTGACCCCAGCTTATTTCTTCTAAAAAAAAATAAAGTAGACCAATTATTTCAAAAAAAATGAAGTATTTGATTATTTTATTTTTAATACCAAATTGAAATCTAAAATATATATTTAGAAGAATACCAATTGACATCAATAATAATAATATTTGTATAGTCTCTACAATTCCATTTTCACTCCATATATATGGGTTCCAACCCTCATCTTGAGTTCCAAATGTATAAAAATATATATTTGGAAACATGAAGTTCATACCCCATCCAAAACTTTGATCAAAAGCTTGAATTAAGAGAATAAAAATTAGTAAATAAAGAAATTTATTTGAAGTTTTATATAAATTTGAATTTTTATTCATATATAAGTTTTATTTTATTATTTTTATTAAGCATAACAGAGAAATAAAAAATTATAATTTAAGATATTTTGTCTCTTGCTAAATATTAAAAAACCACTAATTTTGAAACATATATAATAAGCGGGCATAGCTCAGTGGTAGAGCGTCTCGTTGCCAACGAGAAGGTCGAGGGTTCGACCCCCTTTGCCCGCTCCAAATAATGTAAAATATTCATGATAATTTGGATTGCATCATACCCAAAAAGTGGCAATACCTATATTAGGTCTTTTCTTGCAAGTTATTATTTTTCACAAGATGGAAAATTCGATTTCGATCAATTGCTTAAAATTCATCAGTTTCCAAATATGAAGTTCTCGAAATTTAAATCAAATGACAAAGAGGAAGCTAGTAGAAATTGGTTGTATAATCAAAATTCTTTTTTTGATAAAAAAAATTTAAATTTGGTAAAGACTCATAATTGTTTATATCCATTTAAAGGAAATAAATTTACCACTAAACAGCAAACTCTAGGAGCAATTTATATAATTAGAGATCCAAGAAATGTTATCACCTCATTAACACATCACTATTCTCTTGAATATTCTGAGGCGTTTAAACACATGATAGATGAAAATTCGTCTCTCTTAGAAAAGTCTCATGAATTAGATCATAGTAATTTTACTTATCTTAATTCATGGGCAAATCATTATAAGTCATGGAAAAATAATTCAAATTTTGAGGTTTTATTTATTAAGTACGAAGATTTTGAAACAAATAAAGAAGAAACCTTTAAAAAAGTAATTTTATTTATTAATAAATTAACCAATAGAGGTCATAAGATTGATGAAAAAAAATTTGTAAATTCAATAAAATCTACAAATTTTACAAACTTAAAAAATAAAGAGTTAAATGAAGGTTTTGAAGAAAGTGTATTCTCGAACAAGACAGGAAAAAAAATTAATTTTTTTAATTTGGGCTTTAATAATCGTTGGCAGAAACTACTACCAACTGATATAAAAGAGAAAATTTTTTTATATTATAATAATGAACTAAAAGAATTGAATTATTTAGATGAGTGATGATTTAGCAAATAAGAAATGTATACCATGTGAAGGAAATATAGCTCCTTTTAATACTGAAGAAATACATAAATATCTAAAAAAAGTTGATGGCTGGGAAGTTTTAGAGGATAAAATCGATGGTTTTCATTTAATAAAAAGTTTTAAATTTGATAATTTTTTAAAAAGTCAAGAGTTTGTAAATAAAGTTGGAGAAATAGCTGAGGCAGAAGGTCATCACCCTGATTTATGGTTTGGATGGGGTTATGCAAGAATTAAAATATTCACACATGCAATTAAAGGTTTAGCAGAGAGTGATTTTATTCTTGCTGCAAAAATAGATCAAATATCTAATGTCTAAAATGTCTTGTCTTTGAAAAAAGAAGCACAGTATCAGTTTCATTTGCAAAATTAATTATTTCTTTATCTCTTATTGAGCCAGAGGGCTGAACTATTGCTTTAACACCAGATTGTACTAATTTTTCAATACCATCTACAAAAGGAAAGAATGCATCTGAGGCAGCAACTAAATTATCATTTTGAAGATTAAATTTTTTCATTTTATTTATTGCTATTTCACAGCTATCTAATCTACTCGGTTGACCAGAACCAATACCGACAGTGGTTTCGTTTGATGCTAACACTATTGCGTTTGATTTGACATATCTGCACACATTGAAAGCAAACATAAGATCTTTAAGTTGTTTTGTTGTTGGTTTCCGTTTTGAAACGACTTTAAAATTTTTGGTTGAAAATAAATTTAAATCCTCTGATTGTATCATTATATCTTGATTAAATGATACAAATTTAAGAAGTTCTTTTGATGTATAATTTGTTCCATCAATTAATCTTAAGTTTTTTTTAGCTTTTAATATTTTAATAGCACTCCTTTCAAATCCATTTGCAATTATGACTTCTAAAAATAATTTATTTAACTCTATACCTAAATTTTTAGTAATTTTAAAATTACAGGAAATTATTCCACCAAAAGCACTTACGGGATCACAAGAAAGAGCAGATTTATAGCTTTCCAAATTGACGTTTTTAGCAGAAACACCACATGGATTTGCATGTTTAACAATGACTGTTCCTTTACCCTTTGGTAAAGATCTTGAAATAGCTAGAGCACTAAATATATCATTATAATTGTTGTAACTTAGTTGTTTTCCATGAATTTGTTTTAAATTTGTACTCGAACTACTTGAATAGATTGCACTTTGTTGATGAGGATTTTCTCCATACCTAAGTTGCTCTATTAGATTTCCATGAAAAATTTTTTTTCTAGGGAAAATAGTATTTGTTTTTTTGTTAAAATAATTTGAAATTAAAGAGTCATAATAAGCGGTCTCAGCAAACGCTATTCTTGATAGTTTTTCCCTAAAATTTAAAGAAGTAGATCCCCTGAATTTTTTTAGTTCATGAATTAATTCCTCATATTGATCTGAAGACGTTATTACAGCTACATCACTATAGTTTTTAGCCGCAGATCTAACCATAGTAGGACCACCTACATCTATATTTTCTATTATTTTATGATGATTATTTGTTTTTTTAAGGGTGTTTTCAAATGGATAAAAATTAACTATGACTAAATCAATATTCTCAAAATTATTATCTTTAAGATCTTTTAAGTGAGATTTTTTTTCTCTTTTATTTAAAATTCCTGCATGGATTTTTGGATGAAGAGTTTTTACCCTACCCTCTAAAATTTCAGGAGAATTGGTAAAATCAGATACTTCTAAACAATTAAATTTTAATCTTTTAATTTCTTTATAAGTACCACCCGAACTAATTATTTTAATTTTGTTCTTTTTTAAAATATTTAATAAAGGTTTTAAATTTTTTTTATCAGATACAGAAATAAGAGCTGTCTTGATTTTTTTCTTCATTATAATTTACTGATCTCCCATTTTATTATTTGCTCTTTTTCATTATTCATTCCTGAGATAAAAATATTCTGGTTTTCTTTAGATGAATTTTTATTACCGAAATATAAACCATTATCAATATTAATATCAAAGTTATCACAACTAAATTTCCAACCTTCTTCATCTACTTCAATTAGTATAGATTTGTTGTCTTGAGTTTTCATTACTTTTGAGCTTGGATCAAGATGAAATCTTATATCAAATTTAATTTCTTTATTAGGTGTTTTTCTTAATAATTTATCATAACCAATAAATTTCATTTGTTCTGGATAAAACTCAATTTGTCTTTCATAAATTGTTCCAAATTTAATTGAATATCCATCATGTGCACCTGATATTTTCCAATAATTATTTTCAAAAACCACATTTTTTTTTGATACTTTAAGTCCCTTATCAATAATTAAACTTTTTTGATGTTTAGTAAAATTACAAGAAGAATAATCTTCAATGGTTAAAGTGGAATGAAGAGAAGTGCTTCTTGATAATTTATTAAATTTATTATTTCTATCTGAGTAATAACCAGCATTTGAAATTATTTTTTTTTCATTTGAAAATATTTCAAAGGATAATGCACCTGCTTGATAGTCGTTGGAAAAAGTTTTATTAGGACTAGAACCTATATCAACAGCAAGAATTATTTTTTTATTTTTAAGAATTGCATATCCACTAAGTTCATTAATTTTGTTTTTGAAAGTATAACCAAACCTTTTTAAATATTGATCAAATTCTTTATTTTCAGAAGAATAATTACCATTAAAAAAAATATCTTGTTTTATATTTTGCCATATGAAAGCGTAACTTGAGCCTAAATAATAAATGGTCTCATCAATATATTCAGGAATTAAATTCTGAGATTCTTTGAACCACTCTCTAATAATTATAAAATATTTTAAATAAAATATTAGTTGTCGGATATTTCTAGATTTTGTAAAGCCTTGATTATCAATTGAGAATTTAATGATATTTTTTAATAAATTCAATCCATTTTCAAGATAATGTTTTTCATTTTTATAAGCTAATCCAGTTAAAATTATTGCAGCGCATCCAACCATCTTATTTTCCACTTCCTTAGAGTTTTTGATTTCATTTAACAAATGATTAGTCTGTTTTTGAATCATATAATCAAAAGTAGATCTGTATTCCTGGTCACTATCTTCATAGGTGAGTTGGTGATTTGATAACCATGAAATAATTCTTTTTGCTGTTAAATCAAATTCCCAGCTTTTTTTTTGATATTTACTATTATTTGAAATCCAGTTTTTGACAACTGTTTGTGTATTTTTTTTTGAAGATTTTAAATCTAAGCTAAAAAACCAGAAAAAATTATTTAATTTTTCATAATCTTTTGAGCTTAAATTATTTTGCCAAATTGATTCAATAGCAAAATCTTCAATTTTATATTTCTTATTTTGGTATTTAATTATAGACGAAAGCAAATGAGGACTTGGTTTATATTCAAAATTACTGTTAAAAGTTTTTGATATTTTTTTTTCGTAAAAATTTGAATTTTGATAAATTGATTTAAAACTTTCTTTTATATTAGAATAAAATTGACCTAAAATGCCCAAAGAATTTGTATTAATCATTAACTTATTTTAATTTTAATAAATTAATATTTTTCTTTATATCTCCATCATTACTTTTAAAAACTGTAGTACCAGAAACAAGAATATTAGCACCAGCATCAATTGCACTTTTGCAATTATCAAAATTGATGCCACCATCAATTTCTATGTCAAAAGCCATCTTATTTTTTTCTCTAATTTTTTTTAGTTCTTTAATTTTATCTAAAACTTCTGGCATAAATTTTTGACCTCCGAATCCAGGATTTACACTCATAATTAAAACTAAATCAATTTGATCTAATAGATCTAATATTAAATTAATTTTAGATTCAGGATTAAGTGAAACTCCAACTTTCTTATTTTTTTCTCTTATTTTTTTTATTGAATCTTCTAAATTATCAGTAGCTTCGGGATGAATAGTAATTATATCTGCTCCCGCATCAGCGTAAGCATCTATATATTTGTGTACTGGTGAAATCATTAAATGAACATCAAATTTTAATGAACAGTGTTTTCGAAGTGCTTTAATTACAGGTGGTCCTATTGTTAGATTAGGAACAAAATGACCATCCATCACATCGACATGAATCATATCAGCTCCACCTTCTTCGAGTCTTTTAATTTCTGAACCTAATTGACTAAAATCAGCTGATAAAATTGATGGTGAAATTTGTATATTTTTCATTGATTACTAGATTAACTAGTATCAATTTTAAAAATTAAAATGAATTAAAAAATTGATAAATTTGTCTAGAAATTTCACTCTCCAGAGGAAATGACAACATTCCCATGACAGAGTAGCCTAAGATCCAAGGCATCAGATAAAATCTAATCATGTAGAAAAACCAAGCAACATACAAGGGTACCAATGGCCCAATGATAAATGAGGGTGTTATTGGTTTAAATAATTTTATTAGAGGATTGGTGTATTTTACAAATACTCTCATGAAAAAGAATTGTGAGTCTTCTTTTTGAAAAATATTCATCGCTACTCTTCCAATAAGAGTCCACATGATGATCCCGAGCAAATAATCAATAAAATATATTAAAGGATGAAAATTAGCCGACATTCAAAATTTATATTGGAAAATTTATTGAAATAAAAGGGGCGAAATTAATCGCCCCATTTAAAAGATTATTTAGTGTGATTTACCAAGAATTGATTTACCACTTGGTACACGCACGTCATCAACCATTTTTTGAGTAGCTTTATCTGGTTCTGCAGTCATTAAACTAACTATTACCATTAAAACTAAACTAACAGCTGATCCGAAGATACCAAATGTTAACTGTGTAATTCCTAGGAATCCACTTCCACCAGTTCGTACCCAAACTAAGTACCATGCACCAGCGATTAGACCACCTAGCATACCAGCAATCGCACCTTGTCTATTAGCTCTCTTCCACCATACACCAAGTACAAGTGGGAAGAACAATCCAGACATCGCAAAATCAAAAGCCCAGATAACCGAACCTAAGATTCCTTGTATCTCCATTGCTGCAATAGTTGCTCCAGCAAAACCAATTATTACAAGTAATACCCTTGCAACAAGTAGTCGTTTTGCAGTTTCCGCTTTTGGATCAATGATCTTATAGTAAACATCATGTGATATAGCGTTTGCAATCGCTAGAATCAAACCATCGGCAGTAGACATGGCAGCTGCCATACCTCCTGCAGCAACTAGACCTGAAATTACATAAGGTAATCCAGCTATCTCTGGTGTTGCTAATACAACGGCTTTACCACCCATGAAGAACTCATTTAATTCAAGAGTTCCATTTCCGTTAAAGTCGCTGATAAACATTAGGTTTGCTTGGTTCCAGTTTTGGTACCAATCTATCGCTTCCACTTCTGCAAATGTCTTACCGATAATACCAGTTGGTAAATTCGGGTCGATCAATGATAACTTAGATAATGTAGCTAACATTGGAGCAGAAGAATAAAGTAGGAAGATAAAGAATAATGACCAACCTACTGATTTTCTAGCTGCTTTTACACTTGGAGTAGTAAAGTATCTCATCATCACGTGCGGTAATGAAGCTGTTCCCATCATCATCGCTAATGCTAATGAAATAAATGCCCAAGGTGTAGCGTTCACTGCAGAGTGAGCTTTAGTTATTCCTGCTAAGCCTTTAGGTACTGTTTTTAGATCAGCAGCTGCGTTTTTAACAAAACCGAACTGTTGTTCTAATTCACCAATTCTAGCAACCTCATCAGCTAACATAAAGTGAGGGAAGAAACCCGCACCCATTTTGTTACTGATCCAGAATACTGGAAGTAGGTATGCTATAATTAGAACGATATATTGTGCAACCTGTGTCCAAGTCACCCCTCTCATACCACCTAACATTGAACATAATAAAATACTTATTAGTCCAACATAAACTGCGTATTGGAATGGGATATCAAGTGCAACAGATGCAATAGTACCTGTAGCGTTAATTTGTGCAGTCACATAAGTAAATGAAGCAACAGTTAAAACTACAACTGCGCTAAATCTAGCTAAATTACCACCGTATCTCGTACCTATAAAATCTGGAACTGTATAACAGCCAAATTTTCTTAGGTATGGTGCTAATAAAGATGCAACAAGCACGTATCCACCAGTCCAACCTACAAGTAGTGCCATATAACCGTAACCTTTAAAGTAAATACCACCTGCCATAGCAACGAATGATGCACCAGACATCCAGTCTGCTGCAGTCGCCATTCCGTTGAAGACTGTTGGTACTTGCCTTCCAGCTACATAATATGCATCTGCTTGGGCTGTTCTTGATAGATAACCGATTAATGCATAGATGAATACAGTAAATGCAACGAAAGCGATACCTATCGTTTTAGCTGTCATACCCATCTGTTCAGCAATTGCCATAATGATTATGAAACCTACAAATCCTCCTGTATAGATTCCGTAAATCTTAGGCAAATTATCTATGAAATTACCTTTCATTATTCGTCCTCTCTTTCGCTAAAGCCGAACTCTTCATCGATTTTTTCTTGTCTATTCGCAAACCAGAAAATTAGGATTACAAATGCACCAAGAGATCCCTGACATGTAAACCAGTATGTCCATGGATAACCGAAAGGTCCTGTGACCTCGTTCATTTCAGCTCCAAAGAGAAAGATGCCAATTGAGAAAACAAACCAGATTGCCAGTGTTATAAATAACAATCCCCTGGTTTTTTCCCAGTGTTTTTGTTGATTTGACATTTATACCTCTCTATTTAGTTATAACTGGTTGAAACCATAACCATTATGAAGGTTTTGAAAAGACCTAAAATTCACCATATAAGGTACTTATTTACTTGCTTTTTTAAGATATAATTGGCGCACTTACAAATTAACATGGGAAAATACAAATTAACTTGGAGAGACATAAAACTTGAGGATTTCAAAACATATTTATTCGCCATGTTTAAGGCGTTTATTCCAAAGAAAAAAATAAAAACTTTGGATGACTTAGAGCAGTTTATTCAAACAAAATCTGCCTGGGCTACTCAAGTTACTTTATATAATTATTTAAAAACTCGAATGGGAACAAGATATGTTCTTCATTTTGATAATGATGAATTTATGTCATCAGTAAATCTTGCTAAATGGAATATTTATTCTGTTGCATTACAAGATTTAACTTTTTTTACTTTTTCATATTTAAAAGTTAATTTCAATTATCAGGATATTCATAAAGCGAACGAAATTTTCAATAAAATTTTAGATGACGAAATTTCTAATAAGATGCCGTTAGATATTATTGATGAAGCTAGGAAAAGTTTTGACGAACGATTAGAGAAAATAAATTGGGATGGATATTATCAAGACTTACCTTTTAATCCTAGTGCTCTTTCTTTATATAAGTGGGCTCCAATTGCAGACGAATTAAAAACTTTAGATCGAAAGATTGTTTTAAATTCGATGATTTTAAAATGGGATGTTGTTAAACAAGAGTTTAAAGATTTAATTCAGTTTTAAATATTTTTTCTATTATCTACTAAACTATCAACAACACTTGGATCCGCTAGAGTAGTGGTGTCTCCTAATTGACCATGCTCGTTAGCAGCAATTTTTCTTAAAATTCTTCTCATTATTTTTCCTGATCTTGTTTTAGGAAGACCCGGAGTAAAATGAATTAGATCTGGAGTTGCTAAAGGACCAATTTGTTTTCTAACCCAAAGTTTTAGATCTCTTTCTAGTTCACCAGTTTCGCTTTCTCCTGCATTCAAGGTTACATAACAATACAACCCATTACCTTTAATATCATGGGGATAACCAACCACAGCAGCTTCAGCTACTTTTGGATGAGCAACAAACGCACTTTCAATTTCAGCTGTTCCAAGATTATGTCCCGAAACAATAATTACATCATCTACTCGACCAGTGATCCAGTAATATCCATCTTTATCTCTTCGACATCCATCACCAGTGAAATATTTTCCATTAAATTGAGAAAAGTATGTATCGATAAATCTTTGATGATCACCATAAACAGTTCTCATTTGTCCAGGCCATGATTGAGCTATACATAATCTTCCTTCTCCAGCTCCTTTAATTTCTTTGCCGTTTTTATCTACAAGCACTGGCTTGATTCCATAGAAAGGTTTTGTTGCAGATCCAGGTTTAAGAGGAATTGCACCTGTTTGAGGAGCAATCATTATACCTCCGGTTTCTGTTTGCCACCAAGTATCTACTATTGGGCATTTAGAATTACCTACAGTTTTATAGTACCACATCCAAGCTTCTGGATTTATTGGTTCTCCTACAGTTCCTAAAAGTTTAAGTGATTTTCTAGATGTTTTTTTAACAGGTTTATCTCCTTCACGCATCAAAGCTCTAATTGCAGTTGGAGCTGTATAAAAAGTATTTACCTTGTATTTATCAACTATTTGCCACCACCTTGAACTATCGGGATAATTTGGAATTCCTTCAAACATTATAGTAGTTGCACCGTTCGAAAGTGGTCCATAAATAATATAACTATGTCCAGTTACCCAACCAATATCAGCAGTACACCAATAAATATCTTTTGGTTTATAGTTGAAAATATATTGATGTGTCATTGATGCATAAACCATATACCCACCGGTAGTGTGAAGAACTCCTTTAGGTTTACCTGTTGAACCGGAAGTATATAAGATGAATAAAGGATCTTCCGCATTCATTTCCTCAGGCTCACAGTGATTAGGAACGTCTTTAATTAAATCATGATACCAAACATCTCTATTTTGATCCCAGTTGATATAATTACCTGTTCGTTTTACAACAATGCAGTTCTTAACATTTGGGCAACTCATTAAAGCTTCATCAACAGTATATTTCAGTGGTATAGTTTTTCCACCTCGTACTCCTTCATCTGCAGTAATAATGTATTCAGACTCACAATCATTAACTCTTCCAGAAATAGAGTCTGCTGAAAAACCACCAAAAATAATAGAGTGAACTGCACCAATTCTTACACAGGCCAGCATTAAAATTGCTAACTCTGGTATCATAGTTAAATAAATTGTTACACGATCGCCTTTTTTAATTCCTAATTTTTTTAAACCATTTGCAGCTTTAGAAACTTTTTGGTGAAGTTGTTTATAAGAAATTTTCTGATTATCCTTTGGATCATCACCTACCCAAATAATTGCTGTTTTATCTTTTTTATCTTTTAAATGTCTATCAATACAATTTGCAGAAGCATTTAAAGTACCATCTTCAAACCATTTAATTTTTACTTCTTTCGTACTATATTTTACGTCTTTAATTTTTTTATAAGGTTTTATCCAAGTAATTCTTTTACCTTCTTTTCTCCAAAATTCATCATTACCCTTTATTGATTGAGAATATTTTTGTTGGTATTTACTTTTGTTTGCTAAGCTACTTTTAATCCATTCAGGTTTTGTTTTAATAATTACTTCAGGAGGAATATTTCCGTTTTCTTTTTTTGCTTTAATTTTTTTTTTTATTTTTTTTGAGGTTTTTTTTCTTACATTAGATTTTCTCTTCACCTTTTTTGAGGTTTTTTTTCTAACTTTGGACTTTTTTTTTCTTACCTTGCTTTTCTTTTTCTTTTTTTTTGGCATAGGATAATTTTTTTTTTAAATTCTACTCATGTTATTTATAATTTTCCAGCTTTTATAATCAACAGGCATTACAGAAAGCCTACTTTGCTTTATAAGAGCTAAATGGCTTAAATCCTTATTTTTTTTAATACTTTCGAGTGTTATAGGCTTTGAAAATTTAGATTTAAATTGAACAGTAACTGCAACAAACCTCCCTGTTTTATCAGTTTTATCTATATAAGATTCTTTAATAACTTTTACGACTCCAACTATCTCTTTTCCGATATTTGAATGATAAAAAAAACAAAGATCTCCTTTCTTCATGCTCTTTAAATTTTTAGCAGCTTGATAATTTCTAACACCATCCCAAGGTGCACCTTTAACTCCAGCTTTTTTTTGTTGATTAATTGACCAAACATCTGGCTCAGATTTAATTAACCAATACTTCATTATAATTGAACTCCAGCACCTTTGAGAAAAGCTGCATCTTCATCTAAAGGCCATCTAGGCTTTGCTGGATAATCTAAATTATTAAATTGATTTAATTTAAATTTTTCTAAACCTACCATTGCAATCATTGCTGCATTATCTCCACAGAACTCTATAGGTGGAAAAATACTTATATAATTATTTTCTTCACATAGATTACTTAACATAGATCTGAT
The DNA here is from genome assembly GCF_052046145.1 of Candidatus Pelagibacter sp. Taxonomy (GTDB): domain Bacteria; phylum Pseudomonadota; class Alphaproteobacteria; order Pelagibacterales; family Pelagibacteraceae; genus Pelagibacter. Next base: position 1,223,316 of record NZ_JBNGZR010000001.1, on the reverse strand, counting down.
TTTTTTATTTGCCGCAACCCCTCCAGCAACAACGAAAATTTTTTCATTAAGTTCATTTATTTTTTCAAATTCAGTAAAAGCGATTTTTGTTTTCTTATATAAAATTTCTTCAATTGTTTTTTGAAATGATGCTGCAAGATCATATTTATCTTGTTCTGATTTAATTGTTTTGCTTATCTTCAACACGGCAGTTTTTAGACCTGCAAAAGAAAGATTGCATCCTCCTTTGCTGAAAATTGGTTTTGGTAAATCATATTTTTCTGGATCACCTTTTTTAGCTAAAATTTCTATTTGAGGTCCTCCTGGAAATTCTATTCCTAAAAGTTTTGCCGTTTTGTCAAACGCCTCACCTAATGCATCATCAATAGTTGTTCCCAATCTTTTATATTTACCAAGATTCTGAACACTTAAATATTGTGAGTGCCCACCAGAAATTAAAAGAAGTAAATATGGATAATTTAAATTTGTATTTAGTTTTGGACTTAAAGCATGTCCCTCTAAATGATTAACAGCAATAAAAGGTTTATTCATTGATGTTGCGAAAGCTTTACCAAAACTTAACCCAACTGATAAACAAACAATTAATCCAGGACCAGCGGTAGAAGCAACCGCATCTATCTCTTCAATTTTTCTTCCACTTTCATCAATAGCTTTTTTGACAATCCAATCAATTTTTTCAATGTGTGAACGTGCTGCTAGTTCAGGAACTACACCACCAAACTCCCTATGAACCTTATCTTGGCTAGAAATAATGTTAGATAAAACTACTGGGAATCCTTCTTCATTTTCAGTTATTAAAGAAGCTGCTGTTTCATCACAACTAGACTCTATTCCAAGAATTAAGGGTTTTTTGCTCATTCAAATAGTTTTTAATAATTGTACAATCTTTATACAAGTAAGAAATAATTTTTTATGAGAAAAAAAATAATAATTGGAACTAGGGGTAGCAAGCTTGCCTTACTTTATGCTCAACAGGCTAAAAATAAGATTATTGAAAATACCGACCTTGGCAATGAAGATATTTTAATTAAATCAATTACAACTAAAGGTGACGAAGTACAGGATATAAGATTATCTGAGCTTGGTGGCAAAGGTTTGTTTTCTAGTAATATTGAAAAAGAACTTCAGTTAAAAAATATTGATATTGCAGTTCACGCGCTGAAAGATATGCCCGCGAATGAGACTGAAGGATTAAGGACAGATTCTTTTCTTGAAAGAAATGACCCTAGAGAGATTTTAATTACAAAGAACAAAAAAAAACTTAAAGACCTAGATGAAAAGTCAACTGTTGGTACCTCCTCATACAGAAGAGAATTTCAAATAAAAAAAATTAGACAAGATTTGAACTGTAAACTAATTAGAGGAAATGTAGATACTAGAATTAGAAAATTGAATGAAGGGATGTATGATGCAATTATTTTATCTTATGCTGGTATCAAATTTTTAAAATTTGAAAATGAAATCTCAGAAATTTTTTCAGCTGAAGAAATAATTCCTAGTGCAGGACAAGGCGTAATTGCTCTTCAGTGTAGGCAGAATGATGATGAGACAATTTCTACTTTAAACAAAATTAATCATGAGGAAACACATAAAAGAGCTCATCTTGAGAGAAATATTCTAAAAGTTTTAGATGGAGATTGTGAAACAGCAATTGGTGCTCATTCAGTGGTTGATGGAGATAAGATTATAGTGGAGGCTGAACTTTTTTCTTTAGATGGTAAACAAAGGTTTTATGAAAAAAAAGTTGGTAATTTAAATGAGTTTAAAGAAATTGGTAAAGAGATTGGAATACTTTTAAAAACAAAATCAAATAATTCATATAAAAGATAATATGCATATTTTGTTAACTAGACCACTGGAGGATTGTTCTGAAATGATAATAAAATTTCAATCATTAGGACATCAAGTTTCTCATCTCCCATTAATAAGAATTGAAAAGGTTAATTATGAAGAAATTAACTTTTCTGAATATGGTGGAATTGTTTTTACTAGTGCAAATGCAGTAAAATTTTTAAACACAGTAAAATTAGATAAAAATATTAAATGCTTTTGTGTTGGAAACGCTACAGAAAACAAAGCAAGAAGTGTTGGTTTTCAAAATACAATTGCGGCTGAAGGAAATGTCACAAACTTAAAGGAGTTAATTATACAAAGTTATGAGTCCAAAAATAAAGAATTACTTTACGTAAGTGGTGAAACAATATCGGTTGATTTAGATCAACAGTTATTAAGCGAAGGTTTTAAGGTAAAAAGAATTATTAATTACAGAGTAGATCATAATCAAAAATTTGATGAGAAATTTGTTAATGAATTAAAATTAAATATGCCTGATATGGTCTATGTTTACTCTCAAAATAGTGCGTCAAGTTTCTTAAATTTCATGAAGATTTACCAAACCGAAAATTTATGGATGAATACAAATTTGATGTGTATAGGCGAAAAAACCTCGTCAATACTGAACGAAATCAAATGGAAAAAGATTTTTCTTTTTAATCCTGGAGAAGAAGAGTTTTTGTTATATAAAATTTAGAAATGGAATTAATTAATAATTTTTCAGAGATATTTTTATCAGTATGGAATAAAGGAATTCTTGGTGTTGATATATTTCAAATCCTAATTGGTATTGGAATATTTTTACTGTTCTTAATTTTTAGAGGTCTAATAAGCAAATTAGTTATTAAAAAATTAGAAATTATCTCTAAAAGAACAACAAATAAATTAGATGATACTTTTGTTCAATCACTTGTAGGTCCAGCAAGGTTTTTACCAATTGTATTAGGATTTTTTATTGCAAGTTACTACATGACTTTCTCATTAGAAGGAAGAGAAGTAGTAGATACAATTAATAGAACGTTGATCACTATTTTAATTTTTTGGGTAATTCACCAAATTATAGAACCAATCTCATACATACTTAGTGGTTTAGATAAATTGTTAACGAGAGAACTTATTGGCTGGATAATTAAATCGCTAAAAATTTTAATTTTTATTTTAGGTTTAGCAGCAGTTTTAGAATTGTGGGGAATTAAAATAGGTCCAATCATTGCAGGTCTTGGATTGTTTGGTGTTGCTGTAGCATTAGGGGCACAAGATCTATTCAAAAATTTAATATCAGGAATTTTAGTTTTAGTTGAAAAGAGATTTAAAATTGGAGACTGGATAGCTGTTGAGGGTATTATTGAAGGTGTAGTAGAAAAGATTGGATTTAGATCAACAACAATTAGAAAATTTGACAAATCTCTTGCTATTATTCCAAATTTTCAATTTGCCGAAAACGCAGTTGTAAATGTAAGTGAAACCTCAAATTGGTTAATCAGTTGGATTATTACACTTCAATACGACACTTCTGTAGATCAGTTAAAAAAAATTAGAGATGAAATCGAAAGTCATATTAATTCAAGCGAAGATTATAATACCTCAATTGGTGTTGCGGTAAGAGTTGATAAATTTTCTGATAGTTCAATAGATATGTATGTAAGATGCTTTACAAAAACAGGAAGTTGGAATAATTGGCTTGATGTAAAAGAAAGATTAGCGATTGCGATTAAAGAAATTGTAGAAAAAAATGGTGCTTCATTTGCTTTCCCAAGTCAGTCGATTTACGTTGAGAAAAAATGATAGCTATTTTTTATTTAGTTTTACAAATTTTAAAATTGTACTCTTATGTTGTAATCGCCAATGTTATTGTAAGTTGGTTAATAGCTTTTAACGTTCTTAATACTCAAAATAGGTTTGTGTATGCAATTTTAGAGTTGAGTTACAAATTAACCGAGCCATTTCTGAATAAAATTAGACGTTTTTTGCCAAATTTAGGTTCACTAGATATTTCTCCGATCATTCTTCTTTTATTGATTTGGTTTATCGAAATGTGTATGAAGCTGTACATCGCACCAATGATTTTTTAAGAGAGAAATATGATTTTAATTGATGGAAAAAAAGCAGCCGCAGAATTAAGAGCAGAGTTGAAGGAAGAAGTTGCAGAGTTAAAATCAAAACATAATAAAGTACCAGGTTTAACAGTAATACTTATTGGTGATTTAACACCTAGTCAGATTTATGTAAGAAATAAAGAGAAGTCAGCAAATGAGGTAGGATTAAAATCTGAAGTAATTAAATATCCAGACACAGTTGAAGAAAAGATTGTTCTAGAAAAAATTCAAGAACTAAACAGCGATGAAACTGTTTCAGGAATTTTAGTTCAACTTCCTTTACCTAAGCATATTGATAAGCAGAAGGTAATAGAAGCTATTGTTCCCTCAAAGGACGTAGATGGATTTCATCCAATGAATGTAGGCAATCTTTCATCTGGTTATGAAAGTTCGATACCTTGTACTCCGCTTGGATGTTATTTGTTGATAAAAAAGATTGAACCCAATTTAAGTGGTAAAAAAGCTGTGGTTGTGGGTAGATCAAATTTAAATGGTAAACCAATGACACAACTTCTTTTAAAAGAAAATTGCACCGTAACTATAACTCATTCAAAAACTAAAGATTTAAAAGCTGAATGTTTAGAGGCAGATATAATTGTTGCCGCTGTAGGTATACCCGAACTTGTTAGAGGAGATTGGGTTAAAAAAGATGCTATTGTTATTGATGTTGGTATAAATAAAACTGACAACGGTATAGTTGGTGATGTTCATTTTGATGAAGTTTCAAAAAATGCAAAAGCACTTACACCAGTTCCAGGCGGTGTAGGTCCAATGACTATTGCATGTTTGCTTAAAAATACGATTGACTGTTTCAAAAGATCGCAAATTTAATAATTAAACCATAAGCTGTAATCTGTTAATTTATTAGGATGAAAAAACCTAAAAGACCATACAGATTTGGTATAATTTTTTTGCTTCTTACAGTTCCACCTATTGGGGCAACTCAGATAGGTTGGTATTTGCATGACAAGCAAACTGGTTTTGATTATGGTATGATTGTAGGTACTGTATCAGTAATATACGCTGCATATTTAATGTATGAAAAAAACTGGCGTGAAGAAGATGAAGATTAAATTATGGAAAAAATAATTTTTTTTGGATTGGTTATTCCTATCATGGCTTATGTTTTATACTTAGGTGGAATGGCAATTATGAATGGTTTTAAGTCTAAGGAAGCTAATAGAGCTGAGAAAGAGGAAGCTGAAAGTGAGGGTAGGGAGACAAGCGAGACTTCTGATGAACAAAGCAGCAATTTAAGTGATGAACTTGCTAAATTGAATGATTTAAAAGAAAAAGGAATTATTTCTCAAGAGGAATTTGAAAAGGCGAAAAATAAACTATTAAATAATTAAATAGTTTAATCATGTTTAATGGTTTTAAAAAAAAATTTGTTAAGGTAAACAAGGGTAAAATATTTTGTAGATTTAAAGGTAATGGTCCTCCTTTATTGCTACTTCACGGATATCCACAATCACATGTAATGTGGCACAAGACTGCCCCTGAACTTAGTAAATATTTCACAGTAATAGTTGCTGATATTAGAGGATACGGGAACAGTTTGGTTTTGCCTGGTGGAATTAATCATAAAAATTATTCTAAAAGAGAAATGGCTAAAGATATGGTTCAATTGATGAGTAAATTAAATTTTAAAAAATTTTTTGTTGCAGGCCATGATAGAGGCGGGAGAGTTGCACACAGAATGGCAAGAGATTATAGAAATAAAATTATGGCTTTAAGTGTATTAGATATTTGTCCAACTCTAGATATGTACGAGCATACAGATATGAAATTTGCAAAAGGATATTTTCATTGGTTTTATTTAATACAGCCCGCACCTTTACCAGAGAAAATGATAATGGCAGACCCTAAAAGATGGTTACATAGTCGGTTTAACAGGTCATCTAAACGTGCGATTGGAAGAGTTGAAGATGAATATTTAAGAGCCTTTAAACAAAGAAAAAGAATTCATGCAACATGTGAAGATTATAGAGCTGCGGCCACTATAGACTTAGAGCACGATAAAAAAGATAGAAATAAAAAATTAAATATTCCTATCCAAGTTTTGTGGGGAAAAAAAGGAGTAGTAGGAAAGCAATTCAATTCGATTAAAATTTGGCAAAAATATACAAATAAAAAAATTTATGGTGCAGAAATTAATTCAGATCATTTCATTCCAGAGGAAAGTCCTAAACAAACAATAAATCACTTAAAAAAATTTTTTCTTAAAAATGTTTAAAATAATTCCAAATAAAAAAAATATTGGAGCAGAAATAATTGTAAACTTAAAAGATATTTCAAATAAAGATATTTCAAAAATCAAAAAAGCACTGAATAAATATGGAATGTTATATTTTAGGGAACAAAAATTAACTTCTAAACTTTTCATTAAGTTTGCAAAATATTTTGGAAATTTAGCCAACTATCCAAGACTAAAAGGTTTAAATAAAAAATTTCCTCAAATTACGGTAGTGCAAAGAAAATCAACAGATAAAGGACCAAGTTTTGGTGAACAATTTCATACAGACTCCATTTACACAAAAAAGCCACCAAGATTTACAATGTTACTTTCAAAACTTGTGCCAAAAAAAGGAAAGGCCAATACAGAATTTTGTTCTCAATATCTTGCTTATAAAGAATTACCAAATCCAATAAAAAAAAAATTTAAAAATATTAAAGGCAAATATTCCTCTGAGGGTCCGATTTCGGTTACAACAAAAGAAAGAGTAAAAGAAAAAGGAAAAAATATTAAAGAACTTGAATCTTCACATAAAATAATTAGGAAAATCAGTACAAATTATTCGATTTATTGTAGTCCAGGACATTTTGTTGGTTTTAGTTCAAAGATAAAAAATCAAGAAAAGTTCAAAAAATTTTTATTTAAACATCAAATTAAAAAGAAGTTTCAATTTTCATTGCCTTGGGAAAAAAATCAATTGGCTATATGGGATAACAGATCTATGCTCCATCAGGCAACACCCTTCAAAGGAAATAGAATAATGCATAGAATAACAATTAAATAATTTATGTTCACAATTTTTTTAGGACTAACGCCATTTATATTTATTACTTTTTTAGGGTTTGTATTTGGTAAGTTAAAAGTTTTAGACCTTAGTCATGCAAAAATTTTAAATCTTTTTTTGTTCTATATTGCAGTTCCGGCATTGATAATTAAACTAATAGCACAAAATGAAATTGGACAAGTAGATTTCAAACAAATTTTCTCTTATTTAATTATGCAATCGATATGTGGAATTATCGCTTACTTAATTACTTCAAAATATTTTAAAAGATCAATCCCAGAGTCAATTATTTGGGCTTTAACAGTTGCATTATCAAACCATGTGACTTTGCTTTTGCCAATAACAGAAATTTATTTTCAACAAAATGTAATCACACAAGTTGCAAGCATCATATTAATGGATGGGATAATTTTATTATCTATAATTGCTTTTTTTCTTGAATTATCTACAAAACAAAATGTAAATTTATTTAATTTTATTAAAAATTTATTTTTAAACCCATTTATTCTTTCAATAATTATAGGTCTATTATTTTTATTATTAAATCTTAATATTGATCAAACACCGATTGAATACACTTTGTCTAAACTTGCAGCATGTGTTTCACCAGTTGGATTGTTTGCAATTGGCATAATTCTTTCGTTTTATACTAAAAATGTAATTAATAAATTATCTGTTTCTATTTCAGTTTTAAAATTAGTCATTTCCCCGATAATTTTATTGTTAATTGGATTAGCGATCTTTAATGCAGGATTGCCAGCTGAAATACCAGGTGCTTTCTTTGTGAGTGTTGCGCCTTGCGGAGTTACTTCTATAGTTTTATGTGCTGCATATAATGTAAGTCCCGAAAATATAATTAAAGCAATTTTTGTTTCTACTATTGCTTCTATAGGGACTATATTTTTTGCAATTAAGTATTTAACTCTATAAAAATTTATCTAGAGGACTAACTTCTCCAATTTTAAAAATAATAGCATCTTCTTTGCTAAAACCATATTTTTCAGCACTATCTTTAAATCTTATTGGGGGTTCCATAATTGGTTCTAATGACAAAACAAATGTTCCCCAATGCATTCCTAATACTTTTTTACTTTTTAGGTCTTGTGCAACATTCAGGGCTTCCTCTGGCGTAGTATGATATATAGTTTTATCAAACATTGGTTTGAAATTATAAGCCCCAATATTAATCATTGTCAGATCTATAGGACCATATTTTTCACCCAGTTCTTTGTAGATTTCCCCATATCCAGTATCACATGCAAATAAAATTTTTTTATTTTTATGTTCTATCAAAAAATTACCCCACAAAGTTTTATTAGTGTCTGTTAAACTTCTTTTTGACCAATGAACTGCTGGAAGTAAAGAAATTTTCAAATCCTCATTTATAATTATTTGATCATACCAATCCATTTCATTTACATCTTTATATCCTTTAAAATATTTACCGAGGTTTAATGGTGTTAATACTTTTGCACTTTTAAAAGGAAAATTTCTAATTGTTGACATATCCTGGTGATCATAATGATTATGAGTAAGTAAAAATATATCTGTTTGGGGTATCTCATTTAATTTTATTGCGGGATTAGTAAATCTTTTTGGACCAAAGATAAGTGGTCCAGCATTTTTTGAAAATACAGGATCTGTTATAATTGTATTTCCACCTAATTTTATAAGGTATGTTGCGTGACCTATCCAAGCAATATAATCGTTATCTTTATATTTTTCTAAATCAGCTAATACTTTTTCTTTTTCAATCACATGTTCTTTTGGATAAGATAAATCAACTTTTTTTCTTAATTTATTGAAAGTTCTATAAGAAAACTTTCCTGATCTGGATATTATTACTGGAGATCCTTTTGGATTCCTGAAAGTACCATCAGGTAAATGATGATAAGGTCTTTCTTTCATATTATTTTTTTTTCTCCATTAACCATAAACTGTTTCCTGCAAGAAAATATATTTTTCCATTAACTGGGTGAACCTGTATATCTCTTATTCTTCCAATTTTATTTTTGAAAATAATTTTTTCTTCAATCTTAGATGAATTTTTTAAGTTTAATTTTCTCATTGATTTATCTTTTAAAGAAGTAATTAACGCTTCGCCGTTCCATTCACTAAATTCTTTTCCCTTATAAATAGTTATAGCACTTGCTGCTATTGAAGGTACCCAGTATTGGATTGCCTTGGTAAAGCCTGGTTTCCATTTGGGTCCAATCTTTGAGCCTGAATAATTTGTTCCACCCCAACCTAAAATTTTCCAACCATAATTTTCTCCTTTTTTTATTTCACCAAACCAATCACCACCTTTTGCACCATGGTTGCTTGCATAAATTTTTCCATCAAAAGAGGAATAAGTTAAGCCTTGAGGATTACGAACACCAATTTGATAAATTTCTGGTAACCAATTTGATTTACCTTCAAACTTAGGGTTATCTTTTGGAATACTACCATCTAAATAAATTCTGATAATACTTCCAGGATGATTTGTCGGATCTTGAGCAATCATACCACCACCTCGTTCACCAGCAGAAGCAAAAAGATAATTGTCTTTTATAGCTAGTCTTGAACCAAAATGATAACCAGATTCTATTGGTGGTTCAGCTTGAAATATATTTTTGAAATCTAAATTTTTTTTATTTAATTTAGCTTTTGCAATTGATGTACTGGTTTTCCAATCCCCTCTATTTTCTGAATAAGAAATCCATAAGTAATTATCTTTGTAAATAATATCTAATAAACCTCCTTGTCCGTGAACAAAATAATTTAAGTTGTGTCCAACTTCATAAACTTCTTCAGAAATAATATTTACTATTTTTATTTTTCCAGTTTTTTCAGTGATAATAAGCTCTTCATTATTTATAAAAGACGATCCCCATGGCTCGTTTAAATCTGCCAATGTTTTAAAAGTAAAATTTTCAGAAAAACTTTTCGATGAAAATATTAAAAAGAAAAATATCGATATAAAATATTTGACCACTTTATGAAAGTTTAGATCTACCACCATCTACAGCAATTATTTGGCCCGTAACCCAAGAACTATCTTCTGTTAGTAAGAATTTAGCAAGAGCGGCAGAGTCTTTACCTTCACCTAATCTTTTAAGGGGGTGTGCTTTTGCAATACCTTCGGCTATAGCAGTATTTTTTAACATTGGTTCTGCTATTTTAGATTTTGTTAAACTTGGTGCCACACAATTTACTCTTATGTTCGGAGCAAATTCTGCTGCAAGAGAAACCGTCAATCCTTCAATAGCAGCTTTTGCTGAGGCTATGATTGCATGGTTAGTAAAACCTCTTTGAGCAGCAACAGTTGAAAATAATACTATCGAACCTTTATTTTTTTTTAAACTTTCTTGAAATCCTTTAATAGCCTCTACAGCAGAATAAAGATTAAGTTTCATGCATTTTTGAAAGTCTTGTTCACTCACCATTCTTAATGGTTTTAAATCAATTGAACCCACGCAATAAGCTATGCCTTTAATTTCAGAAATATCTGATTTAACTTTTTCTATAAACCCATCCTCTAAAACATCTGCAACTGTATGTGAGCATCCAAGTTTTTCAGAGATAGAACTAAGTTTACTTTCATTTCTTCCAACTAAATGAATATTGTTTCCAGAGTTTTTTAATTGTTCCGCTAAACTTGATCCAATAGAACCTGTCGCACCAAAAATTACATATTTTTCTGACATAAAAAATTTTATTAGTTATATTTAATTATGAAGTTATTTTTTATACTTGGTAATCAATTATTTCCAATAAAATACCTAGACCGCTTCAAAAAAGACCACCTATTTTTTATGGCTGAAGATAAGGGTTTATGCACTTATGAAAAGCATCATAAACAAAAAATTTTATTATTTTTATCCTCAATGCGTTCTTATGCTGATGGGTTAAAAAAAAACAAATTTAAATTAGATTATTTTAAAATTGAAGACAAAGAATTTAATGATGATTATTTAAAAAAATTAAAAAAAATAATTACACAAAAAAAAGTAAAAGAAATTTCAAGTTTTGAAGTAGAGGATAAATTTTTTGAAAAAAAAATTTCACGATTTCTAATAAAAGAAAAAATACACTGGAATATTGTTCAAACTCCTATGTTTTTAAATTCAAGAGCTGAATTTAAAAATTATTTATCAAAATCAAAAAAACCTTTTATGGCAACTTTTTATAAAGATGTTAGAAAAAAATCTGGAATATTGATGGGCTCAGATGGTAATCCAATCGGAGGGAAATGGAGCTTTGATGAAGATAACAGAAATAAATTACCTAAAAACATTTCAATTCCTAAATTTCCAAAAATAAATGAAACCAATCATACAAAAAAACTAAAGCTTATTATTGAAAAGGAATTTAAAAATCACCCAGGGAGTACAAATAATTTTTGGTTTGCAACTGAATACGAGGACGTTGTTAAACTTTTAAATTTTTTTATAAAAGAAAAATCAAACTTATTTGGTGATTATGAGGATGCAGTTGATCAAAAAGATAATATTTTATTTCATAGTGCATTAAGTCCTTACATAAATTTAGGTTTAATTACTCCTGAATTTGTTATCCAAAAAATTATAGATTTTCATAAAAAAAATAAAATTAGAATGAATTCTTTAGAGGGCTACATCCGCCAGGTGATTGGTTGGCGAGAATTTATGCGTGGAATTTATCAGTCCTATTCACAAGAAATGGAAACTGGAAATTTTTTTAAACAAAATAGAAAAATGAAAAGTTCTTGGTATGATGGGACCACTGGTCTTCCACCTTTGGATTATGCAATTAAAAATGCTGTTAACCATGGTTGGTCACATCACATTGAAAGGTTAATGATCTTATCCAACATTATGAACCTTTGTGAAATTAAGCCAACAATTGTTTACAAATGGTTCATGGAAATGTTCGTAGACTCTTCAGATTGGGTTATGGTTCCTAATGTTTATGGAATGGGATTATTTAGTGATGGAGGAATTTTTGCAACCAAACCTTATATTTGTGGATCTGCATATTTTATGAAAATGATGGATTTTAAAAAAGGTGAGTGGTGTAACATTATGGATGGTCTTTATTGGAGATTTATTGACCGAAATAGAAAATTTTTTTTAAAAAATCCTCGTCTTTCGATGATGGTAAGAATATTTGATAAAATGAAATCTGATAGAAAAAAATTAATTTTATCAGAAGCTGATAAATTTATTAAACTAAATACAATTTGATGAAAAAAGAGAATTTACCAACAAAAATTTGTCCGGTTTGTAAAAGACCGTTTACTTGGCGAAAAAAATGGAAGTTAAATTGGGATAGAGTAAAATATTGTTCCAAGAAGTGTTCTAAGCTAAGCTAAGCTTAGTGAACATAATAGTATTACAACATATCAAAATAGAAGACCCAGGTTACATTAAAGATCTAATGTTATCTGATGGATTAAACTTAACTACCATTGAGTTAGATGAAGGTGAAAAAATACCAGATGATTTAAGTAAATTTGATGGAATGTTTTGCATGGGAGGTCCAATGGATACCTATATGGAACAAGAATATCCTTGGTTAATAGAAGAAAAGAGAGCAATTAAAGAATTTGTTGTTAATCTAAAAAAACCTTATTTAGGTTTTTGTTTAGGTTGTCAGCTTTTAGGAGAAGTAGTTGGTGGAAAAGTAGTTAAATCTAAACCAGCAGAAATAGGAATTATGGATATTAATTTCTCTAATGAAAAAGACGAAGATACATTATTTTCAAAATTTCCTTATACGATTAAAAGTTTACAATGGCACTCTTATGAGGTTCAAGGTATTGAAAATAATAAAGATGTAACTTTATTAGCTTCTTCTCCAATTACCAAGTATCAAATCTTTAAATATCAAAACCATGCTTATGGAATTCAATTTCATATAGAAATTAAAGATACCACAGTCAATGAGTGGGGATGTGTACCGGAATACAAAAAAGCTTTAGAGGATCAGCTTGGTAATGGTGCATTAAAAAAGTTTGATCAATCTGCAAAAGATAACATGAAAGATATGAATAACTATTCAACAATCCTTTATAATAATTTTAAAAAACTTTTATGAATAATAAGATCTTTGAATGGGCAGGGGTTATAACTGCAATATTATATTCCTTATTTGTTGCTTTAAATATAGGGATAGAATTTTTTGGTTTTTGTCTACTGCTATTGTCAGCCATTTTAATTGGAATTTGGGCCTATAGAGGTGGTCATAAAGGAATTTTATTTTTGCAATTTTTTTATGCAACCGCTGGAATTATTGGAATGGTTCGTTGGTTTTAATTAAAGCTTGAAACTATTTTAGGAATATAATTTTTAAAATTAAAAAAACCTTTATTACAGTATTGCCAAGCTAATTGATCAAGATTTCTATATAAAAAATCTATCTTTAAATTATTAGAATTTAAAAAATCTAAATTTTCACCTATTGTTGGATACAAACCGTAATAATTTTCAATATTTGTTAATTTACTTATATCTATAATTTGACAATCAATAGATTGATTTTTTAATCTTTGTTCTTGGTCTTCTATTAAATGAGATTTAAATTTCACTAACTTTTCACTGAGTTTTATTGCTCTATTTTCATTTTTATTAGAAACTAAGTAAATTTTTTTAAAGTTGTTTTCCTTAAAGTCAGTGATTTCAAACGAGAGATTATTTTCAAAAATTAAAAGATTCTTATTTTCAATCTTTTGTGGGTTATTGAAATCCTGTTTAATTATTTGATAAGATTTTTCAGATACATTTGGAGGAGCATTTTCATTTAATTTTATATTTTGAAATCTATTGTTAGTGAATTTTTTAATATTCCATTCACTTGCCAGGTAGTGTTTACCTTGAGTTTGAACTCCAGCCACCCATCGCCATCCGAGAGTATTTGATGCAGCATCCCCATCATAAAGATGTTGCATAAAAAATTCTGCACCCAATTGCCAAGGTAATTCTAGAGTAAAAATCCAAATACTAGCAAACCACATTCTCGTGTGGTTATGTAAATAATTATTTTCTTTTAGCTCGCTTACCCATTCATTAAAGCAATCTATATCTGTTTTTCCCTCAATTGCAGAAAGATAATTTTGATTATTTTGAAATTCATTTTTGATTTGATTTAACTCAATAAGATAATCTGCCCAAACATTTGGTCTAAGTTCTAACCAACCTTTCCAATAAGTTCGCCATAGAACTTCTTGAATAAACTTTTCATTTTTTGAAAAAGAAAATTTACTCAGCGCTTTTTGAATAACTTCTTTTTCATTAATTATTCCATGAGTTATATATGGTGATAAACAAGATATATTAGATCTTTTTTTAGGTCCAAAATCAAAATTTCTTAATTTTGAGTATTCTCCAAGATTATTCTCAACAAAATTATTTAATTGATTTAAGGCCTTAGCCCTTGATGCTTCAAATATCATTTTAAATTATTTTGATTTTTTTTTCTTAAGACCTAATTTGTCACTATGTCTTAATCTTAAAACAACAATTGCTCCAGCTATTAACAAAATAGCTACTGCTTCATAAACAAGTGCAGTAGGATCCATTTCTTTACCTTGTAGAATAATAAATCGTGCAAGGGCGGTAATCGCAATAAGAAGCGGTAGGGTAATACTAATAGATTGTTGGTTCCAAAAAACCCTAACCATTGCTAGTACCTCCAAATAAAGAAACATTAAAAGCAAATCTGCTAAAGTAACAGATTGATTTAAGAACATGTTTTTCATTTCAATCCCAACAGCAATAACAGTACTGATTAAGATAATAACCATTAGTGCTAACTGTAAGTTTTTTGCTATCTTATCCATTATTTATCTTTACTAAAAGGTAACCATTTTTCAATTGCAGATTTTAAGGGACCATCGTAAGGGATTGAATAAGAGTTCGGGTTTGGACTTGTCAAAACCTCAATTCCTTTTGAAAATACGAATATAAATACTATTACAAAAACTATGACCATGATTTTAAAAGGATCAAAATTTTTTGTTCGAAAAACACTTGCAGACTTCTCTTCTGCTCTATGGAATTGTTTAAAAGTCATATAAACGGCAAATATTAAACCTATATGAGCTAAAAAAAGTCCAGCCCATCCAAATGCGAAAGTTGTATAAGAAAAAACATATAAACTGAAAACAGTAGTCCAAATAAAACTTAAAACTAAAAGAATTTGTAATCTAACTGTCTTAGGAAGTGCTCGTAGATCATTTTTACTATCATCAAATAAAATATTTGCAGCATCTCTCATCCAATTCTTTATTGATTCCATGTTGTAAGGATATAATTTTTAGTGATTTAAACAAATGTTAATTTGTCCTAAAGCAATCTAAGTACGAAGCTTTTTCTTATGAAAATTGATAAATCTCTCAACGTTAGATTTATTAAATGATTTATTTTCTTCAAAAGATACCTTCTTCATTGAATATGCGCTGCTATTAGTAACTCTAGATTGAATTGTAATATTTCCTTTATACAATTTAAGTTTAACTGAGCCATTAACTTTACTTCTTTTTAAATCTACAATTTTTTGAAGTTTAAATCTTTCTTTTGAGTACCAATAACCATTGTAAATTAACTCTGCATATCTAGACATTATCTGATCTTTTTTATGCATAGTTTCTTTGTCTAAAGTAACAGACTCAATTGCTCGATGAGCATTGATTAAAAGAGTTCCACCAGGTGTTTCATATACACCTCTAGATTTGATACCTAAAAATCTATTCTCCACTAAGTCAACTCTTCCAATTCCATTTTTACCTGCGATGTCATTGAGCTTTGTTAATAATTTAGCCGGAGATATTTTTTTTCCATTTATTCCAAAAGGATCACCGTTTTTAAAATTGATAGTAATAAACGATGATTTGTTTGGTGCCTTTTCTGGAGAAATTGTTCGCTGGAAAATAAATTCTGGTGCTGAATTTTTTGGATTTTCTAAAACCTTACCTTCAGTTGATGTATGAAATAAATTATCATCAACTGAAAAAGGAGGTGCACCTTTTTTATCTTTAGGAATAGATATGTCATGTTTTTTTGCATAATTAATTAAGTCTGTTCTTGATTTTAATTTCCAAATTCTCCACGGGGCTATAATTTTAATTTTGGGACCAAAATAATGATAACCTAATTCAAATCTAACTTGGTCATTGCCTTTACCAGTTGCTCCATGCGAAACTGCATAGGCTTTAAATTTTTTAGCTACTCTTATTTGATCTTTTGCAATAAGAGGTCTTGCTATCGATGTCCCTAATAAATAAACACCCTCATAGATCGCGTGTCCTCTAATCATTGGATAAACATAATCTTTAACAAAAATATCTTTTAAATCTTTAATAATTATATTTTTAACACCAAATTTTTTTGCATTAGTTATAATTTTTTTTCTATCAATTTCTTGTCCAACATCTGCTGTATAACAAATTACATCTGCATCATAATTTTCTTGAAGCCATTTTAAAATTATAGAGGTATCGAGTCCTCCAGAATAAGCCAGAACAATTTTCTTTTTTGATTTCATTGAATTAACTACAAGCTTTTTTTGAAGCATTATAAGCTTTAGTAAATCCTAATAATGAATAATGATCAATTGTCTGAGAACCTTGTTTATTGTATCCAGTGATCATAATTCTAGATCCTTTTCTCATTTGTTTAATCATTTTTAATTCTATTTTATTGTCTGCAATCCACGCAAAACCTTGTTCTTTAATATCAAATTTAAATTTATTCTTCCCTGAAGCAGCTGTTACAGAATTATTTTTGTTGAATTCATAACCTGGGGTAACACTTACTTCATTTTTTATATTGTCGTTTGGTCTGAATGCTACAAATAATTTTGCATCTCTTTTATTTGTTTTGGGTGCTTGTAAAATAGGAAGTGATTGAGCAAAGCATACTTTGCCATCAGCATCAGAAACGACCATTGCCTCCCAATCTTTATATTTACCAATTTTTTTAATTTCTTGAGCTGAAACTTGAGCAATACCACTTATAAAAAATATTCCTAACAATATTGTAATTTTTTTAATTATGGACATGGATTTGGATAAATCGTTTGTACGTGGTTAATTTCTTTAATGACATCATCAGATAAGTTTACATTTACACTTTCTATATTTGTTTTCAACTGCTCCATTGTAGTTGCTCCGATTATAACACTGGTCATAAAGTCTTGGATTTCACAAAATTTTAAGGACATTTGAGCCATATCAAGATTATATTTTTTACTTATTTTGAAATATTGTTCAACAGCATCTTCGGTATTTGGTTTTCTATATCTTGTCCAAAAATCCCAATCTCTTTCCATTCTTGAGCCTTTGGGATAATTTTTGTTTCTATATTTTCCACTCAAATATCCACTTGCTAGTGGTGAGTAAGCTAAACATCCAATGTTTTCTCTTATCGATACTTCTGACAAACCAATTTCGTAAGTTCTATTTAATAAATTATAAGGATTTTGAATTGACATCATCCTTGGTAATTTTTTGTCTTTAGATAATTGAAGATAATTTAAAACTCCCCACGGGGTTTCATTTGATAAACCAACATATCTTATTTTTCCCTGATCAATATATTTATTTAATTCTGCAAGAACATCTTCAAATTTATTCCAGTAATTTTCCTTATGAACATAACCAAGTCTTCCAAAATTATTTACATTCCTTTCTGGCCAATGAAGTTGATATAAATCTAAATAATCGGTTTTAAGTCTTTTAAGGCTGTTATGTAAAGCAGATTCTAAGTTTGGACCTGTAAAACTATTTTCTCCACTTCTTAAATAATCTCTTGCTGGGCCAGCGACTTTCGTTGCAAGAATGACATTTCCTCTTTTTTTTGTTTTTTCAAACCAGTTACCAATTATTTCTTCTGTATCACCATAGGTTTCTTTTCTCGGAGGTACCGCGTATAATTCTGCTGTGTCCCAAAAGTTTACTCCTTGATCTAAAGCAAAATCCATTTGTTCAAATGCTTCAGGCTCAGTATTTTGCTCTCCCCACGTCATAGTACCGAGACAAATTGTACTCACTTTAATATCGGTATTACCTAAATTTTTGTAATTCATTAGAAATATTAAGTTAAAATTTTGTTAATCTTTTAAGGTATCTTGAATAATTAGTAAAAGAATATATATATATTACTCACTATGGAATTTAATAAAAACGGAATACTAAATAGAGCAAAAGCAGCACAACAAACAGCTGCTGTAATGGATGAAGGCTTAAGAGCCTACATGTTAAAAGTTTATAACTACATGGCAACAGGTATATTGCTAACTGGAATTGTAGCACTCTTAACATTTAAAATGTCTGTTGTTACTAATGATGCAGGTTCAATCGTTGGTCTAACGCAGATAGGGAATGCAATTTATTTATCAGGTCTTAAATGGCTTGTAATGTTAGCACCTCTAGGTATCGTTTTTTACATGAGTTTTGGAATTAATAAGATGAGCGCATCAAAGGCACAAACTACTTTTTGGGTTTTTGCAGCTTTGATGGGTCTATCATTATCTTCAATATTATTGGTTTATACTGGAATGAGTGTAACAAGAGTTTTCTTCATTACATCTGCAACATTTGGAGCGATGAGTATCTACGGATACACAACTAAAAGAGATCTTACAAAGTTAGGATCTTTTTTAATGATGGGTCTAATTGGAATAATTATAGCTTCAATTGTTAATATCTTTATGAAATCTTCTATGATGTATTTTGTGATTTCAATTTTAGGTGTTTTAATATTTGTTGGTTTAACAGCTTATGACACTCAGAAAATCAAAAATATGTATGTTGCGTCAGACTCAGGTGAGTTAATGGGCAAGAAAGCTGTTATGGGCGCTTTAACTCTATATTTAGATTTTATCAATCTATTTATAATGTTGTTAAGATTATTTGGTCAAAGAAGATAAATTTATTTTTGAAGTTTCTTCCAGTTGGTATTTTTTAATAAAATTCTAAGATCATAAGAATTTTTTAGTATCTTACCACTTGTATCAGTAATCAAATATTTAAGATTTTTATTTTTAGGCTTAAAATTTTTACAAATTTTATATAGGGCATTTTCAGCAGCATTTCTAAAAACACTAAACCCCACTTGTTTACTTGATATACTTAAACCATAATCTTTCCAAGATCCTTCAGAAACCATCTTAGCATATAAGTCTAATATAATTTTTAGCTCATCTTTTTCAAAAAAGTGTTTTTCTTCAATTTTATTATGAGGATTATTTACTACTAATTTTAAATTACTACGCATCAATCTTATGTTTATTAATTAATGGTACCTGAAACCCTGTAAATATTATTGTTATTGGAAGCATTCCCCATACTTTAAAATTAACCCAAAATTCTTCTGTTTGAGTTCTCCAAACAATTTCATTTAATAAAGCAAGACCAAAGAAAAAATACATCCATCGTTTATTAAGAATTTCCCAACCAATATCAGTTAGAGGAATAGATTTACCCATAATTTTTTTAAGAATAGGTTCATTGGTAAAATATTTCCCAAAGAATAACGCAAGAGCAAACATAATGTTAATGATAGTTGGTTTAACGTAAATAAATATAGGATCATTAAAGTAGATTGTTAATCCACCAAAAAAAGTAATTAAAATTCCACTTACCAAAGGCATTGGAGGAATTTTTTTTTCAAAAAACCAAACCACTGCTAATGCAACTAAAGTTGCAACTATTAGTGGAGGTATTGCTACAGATAAATTTTTACCACTATTGTAATAATAGAAAAAAAATATTGCTAAAGGACCGAAATCAGTAACAAATTTTAAAAAAGATTTATTCACTTAAAAGATATTAACATATTTGCCACATCACAAAACATTTATATTTTTAGCATTGATTTTTATTTCTAAATACCCATACTAAGATCTATGCCAGTTCAAAAAGCTAAATTTTCAATTGGAGACATTGTAAAGCATAAACACTTTGAATTTAGAGGTGTGATTTATGATGTTGATTTTGAGTTTAATAATTCTGAAGAATGGTATCAGTCTATTCCAAAAAATGTCAGACCAAGAAAAGATCAACCATTTTATCACTTATTAGCAGAAAATGATGAGATAACTTATGAAGCTTATGTTTCTGAGCAAAACTTGCTTATAGATGACTCTGATGAACCAATAAAACACCCTTTAATTGAAGAGATTTTTTCGGGAAAAAAAGGCTCTAGTTATTTCAAGCTTTCTAATTAAGGCAATCATCATTCAACCACATTTAGCTCAAATCTAGGCCATACAAATTAGCTATATTTTTAGTAACTTCTGGTCAAGAGTGTTAAACGTTAATTTCAATCTTATTATCTCCCCTCTGCATTCTTGATCAGAAAACTATTTCATAATAGAAATCACCAAAAAAAATTCTAAATTAAAATATGTTTAAACTTTTTGAACCTAACAAGATTTTCAAAATCACGTCAAAAGCACCTAAGTACGTTTTATTTTTGTTTATTGTTGTATTGAGTGTTGGTTTAGTTGAAGCATTAATCATATCGCCTGAAGATTATAAACAAAGTGATGCAGTTAGGATTATGTATGTTCATGTTCCTGCCGCTTGGATTTCACTTGGAATATTTTCTTCTATAACTTTGTTATCTATTTGTGGTTTTGTATTTAAAAATAAAAACTTTTTTTTAATCTCTAAAAGTTTAGCTCCTTCAGGATTTGTTTTTAATATCATAGCTTTAGTTACAGGATCAATTTGGGGAAAACCAACTTGGGGAACATGGTGGGCTTGGGATGCAAGAATTACATCAATGTTAATATTAGCTTTATTTTATGCAATGTATTTAATTGTTTGGAGAATTTATGATAAAGAAGAAAAAGTCTACAAGATCTCAACTTTTATAACTATTTTAGGAATTATTAATGTTCCAATAATAAAGTACTCAGTTGATTGGTGGAATACACTCCATCAACCTGCATCTATTAATATTTTGTCAAAAAGCTCAATTCATTCATCAATGCTTTACCCATTATTAATAATGACTGCGGCATTTGCTCTTTTTTCATTGTTAATTTTCTTAATGAAATATAATACAGAACTGATAAAAATTAAAAATAAAGGCTTAGATAGATTATGATAAATGAATTATTTTTTATGAATGGATATGCAGTGTATGTGTTATCTGCTTTTAGCTTTACGTTATTAAGTTTCTTAGGTTTATATTTGGTAACTAAAATGCAATTTGTTAAAGAACAAAATAAATTTGTTGCGAAATTTGGATCACTTACTACTGAGCAAGCTAATTCTGCAAAATCACAAAGAATAAATAAAGAAATTTTAGCAAACGTAACAAATAATTAACTTTTAAACCATGTATGGTCGAAAAGTTAAATTAAGATTTCTGTTTATAATAATAATCTTAATTACTTTAATTTTAACAACATTTTTGATTTTAAAATCATTAGAGGAAAATGTTGTGTATTTTCAATCGCCTTCTGAAATAAAATCACTTACTGAAATAGATAAAAGCAAAATAAGAATTGGAGGTATGGTTAAAAAAAATTCTATTTCGATAAATTCAAATGAAGTTAACTTTATAATAACAGACTTTAAAAATGAAATAAATGTTATTTATTCCGGAGCAGTACCAAATTTATTTGCTGAGGAAAAAGGTGTTGTTGCAGAAGGTTTTTTAAAAGATAGAAACTTCTTCTCTGCAACAAAAATTTTAGCAAAGCATGATGAAAATTATATGCCACCAGAAGTAAAAGAAGCATTAGGGGAAAAATAAATTGATTTATAGTCTTGTTGGATATTATTCGTTAATTTTAGGATTAATTATTGGATTATCGTTATTTTATTTTTCATATAAAAATTTTAATAATTCAAACGTATTAGATACCAAAATATTATCATTTACATTTTTACAATTATTTTTTGTTGTCATAAGTTTTTTGTGTTTAATCTTTTCTTTTGTTATTTCAGATTTTAGTAATGTAACAGTATTTAATAATTCTCACACTACTAAACCATTATTTTACAAAATAAGTGGAACCTGGGGGAATCATGAAGGTAGTTTATTATTATGGTTACTTGTTTTAACTTTATTTATTTTCATATTTTTATTACGAACAAAAAATCAACCAGTAAAATACAAAATTTTAACTCTAGTTTTTCAACAAATAATAATTGTTGGTTTCTTTTTATTTCTAATTAAAACATCAAATCCATTTAATTATATTTTTCCAATACCTACCGAAGGTCTTGGATTAAACCCAATTTTACAAGACCCTGCTTTAGCAATTCATCCACCTATTTTATATTTAGGCTATGTTGGTTCTTCAATTATTTTTTCATCTGTTTTGGCAGCAACAAGTTTAAAAATTATTTCTACTAGTTGGGCATCACATATAAAAAAGTGGATCTTAATTTCATGGATATTTTTGACTTTAGGAATACTGCTTGGATCAATTTGGGCTTATTATGAATTGGGCTGGGGAGGTTTTTGGTTTTGGGATCCAGTTGAGAATGTTTCTCTAATGCCATGGCTTGCATTAACCACTCTATTACATTGTATTTTAGTATTAGAAAAAAAATCTATTTTAACTTCATGGGTAATAATTCTTTCCATTGCAACATTTACGTTAAGTATGTGTGGAACATTTTTAGTAAGATCAGGGATATTAAATTCAGTTCATACATTTGCTAATGATCCTGAAAGGGGTTTATTTATTCTTATTTTTTTATTTATTTTGATTTTTTTATCTATTTTAATTTTTTTCTTTTTTCATAAAGATAATGACAGAAAATCTTATAGTTTTTTTTGGTTGAGCAAAGAAACTTCAATATTAATTAATAACTGGTTTATGATGTATTTTTTATCAGTTGTATTAATAGGTACCGTTTATCCAATTTTTTTAGATGTAATTTCTTCAGAAAAAATATCTGTCGGACCACCATTTTATCATAAATTAATAATTCCATTTTTAATTCCATTTTTACTTATTATGGCGATAGGTCCAAAATTAAAATGGATAAAATCTCAATTAGAGGATAAGATTTACTTAATTTCTTTTTTAATTATCTCAATTTTATTAGCATTTTTAGTATTAAAAAATTTTAATCAAAATATTTTAATAAATACAATTTTGATATCGAGTGCGCTTTATTTATTCTTTATTACCTTGCGAGATTTTTTTGTAAAAAAATATAAAAATATTTCACAAAATATTGCTCATTTTGGATTTAGTTTATTGATTCTAAGTATATTGTTTAACAATATATTTGCAAGCGAAATTATAACAAATCTTAAGGTTGGTGAAACTTTTGAAAATTCGAAAACTAAGATAGTTTTTGAAAGTGTTGATCAGAAAAAAGAAAAAAATTATAATGCTATTATTGCGAATTTTTCTATAAGTAATTTAAATGGTGAAGAGGATAGATTTTCACCTGAGCTGAGAATTTATAATCAACCTGTCATTGCCACAAGTGAAGCTGATATCAAAACAACACTTATGTCAGATAAATTTATTGTAATTAATCTGGTTCAAAATCAAGATTTTTTCAATGTAAGATACCAAGTTAAACCATTTATGTTATGGATCTGGTTATCAGTAATTCTAATATCTTTTGCTGGCATTGTTAGTTTTTACAAAAAAGATTATGAAAAATAAAATATTACCTTTTTCAGTTATTATTATTTTTGGAATAATATTTTTTATTTTTTATAAAGGTCTAGAAGACTCAAAAATATACACTCCAAATGTTAATACAAAAAAAGAGATACCAGTGTTTAATACTAAAGAATTTTTTTCTGGAGAAAATGTGAATTCATCAAGTATCTTTGAGTTAGATAAGGTTTATTTATTAAATATTTGGTCATCTTGGTGTGTACCATGTCGACAAGAGCATCCTCTTTTGATGAATTTAAATTTAGAGAATAAATTAAATATTATTGGGATGAATTATAAAGATAATTTAAAAAATGCAGAAAATTTTTTAAAAGAACTAGGAAACCCTTATAAACAAATCTTTATTGATTTGAATGGTACAATTGCAATTGAGTGGGGAGCATATGGGGTTCCCGAATCATTTTTAATTTATAATAATGAAATTATTAAAAAATATATTGGACCTCTTAACCAAGAATTAGTTGATGAAATTAATTTATTTATAAAATGAAATTTTTTAAATTTTTTTTAATTGTTATAATATTATTCCCTTTAAACAGTGTTAATGCTGAGGAGAACGATAAAAGAAATAAAATAACTAAAAATTTACGATGTCTTATATGTCAAGGTCAATCGGTTTATGACTCAGACTCTGAATTTGCAAACAGTTTAAAAATTGTAGTTGATAAAAAGCTTCAAGAAGGTCTTTCTGAAGATCAAATTTATGAATATTTTAAAACTAAATATGGAGAATGGATACTTTACGATCCAGGTTTAAATAAAAATACATATATTCTTTGGTTATTGCCGATATTGATATTTTTAATTGGAGGTGCAATAATCTATAAAAGCTTTATAGTTAAAAAATAAATTAATTAGTGATGAATTTAAAAAAATTTTTAATTAATCTGTTAATGATCACATTCGCATTTTCTTCGATCGCAGAGGAAAAAGTTTTAAAAGATCAAAATACAGAATTCAGTGTTTACACAGGAATGTTTGATTTTAGTGATGATGGAAAAAAATCAACTTTAATTGGTTTTCAACATCAGAATGAAAATTTAAATAGAGATACTTTTTTAGGAAATGTCTCTCCTATAACTGGATTTTTAATTACAGCTGATAATGCAGGATATTTATACACCGGTGTTCAGGCTCAATATAAATTAGGAGCATTAAATTTAACTCCAAGCTTTACACCGGGAATATATCATGAGGGAGATGGTAAAGATTTAGGCCATTTAATTGAATTTAAAAGTGAGTTACAAATTTCACTTGATCTGTCAAAAACAAGTGAATTAGGTTTTTCCTACAATCATATATCTAATGCAAGTCTAGGAGATAAAAATCCTGGGGCAAATAGTTATATGTTTAATTTCTTCAAAAACTTCTAATAGATATACATCATGAATATCAATGACTGTTATAATTTTGATGATTTTCGGAAATTAGCTAAAAAGAAATTACCGGCTCCTATATTTCATTATATTGATGGTGGTGCAGATGACGAAGTCACTTTAAATAGAAATACAGATGCCTTTAATGACTGTGACTTAGTCCCAAATATTCTCAATAGCGTAGGTGAGCCAGATTTATCAACTACTGTTTTTGGTAGAAAAATTAGTATGCCATTATTTTTATCTCCTACGGCAATGCAAAGTTTGTATGACCCTCAGGGTGATAAGGCTTCTGCTAGAGCTGCAGAGAAGTTTGATACAATTTATAGTATGTCTACAATGGCATCGTTTTCAATTGAAGAGGTTGCAAATGTTTCTAGTGGGCCAAAACTTTTTCAACTTTATATACATAAAGATAAATCAATAACTGATGATTTAATTGAAAGATGCAGTAGAGCTAATTTTGATGGAATGTGTATCACTGTAGATACACTTGTTGCTGGAAATAGAGAAAGAGATCATAGAACAGGATTTACAACGCCACCTAAATTTACTTTGGATAGTTTATTGAGTTTTGCAATGAGACCTGGATGGGTTTTCAAATACTTTACTAATAAAAAATTTGAATTAGCAAACATTAAAAATAAAACAGATAAAGGTACCAATATTGCAAAATCAGTTATGGATTATATTAATGAACAATATGATCCAGCAATGAATTGGAAAGATGCAGAATATTGTATAAAAAAATGGAATAAGCCTATGGCATTAAAAGGTGTAATGTCAGTAGAGGATGCTAAAAGAGCAATAGATATTGGTTGTACAGCAATCATGATTTCAAATCATGGAGGAAGACAACTTGATGGATCAAGGTCTCCATTTGATCAAGTTAAAGCAATTTCAGATGCAGTTGGTGATAAATTAGAAATTATTCTTGATGGTGGTGTTAGAAGAGGAACACATGTTCTTAAAGCTTTAGCAGCAGGAGCAACAGCATGTAGTTTTGGAAAAGCATTTCTTTTTAGCTTAGGTGCTGGTGGACAAAAGGGTGTTGAAAGACTTTTAGAAAACATGCAAAAAGAAATTAGAAGAAATATGATTTTAATGGGTTGTAAGTCTGTTAAAGACCTTGATGCGTCAAAAATAATATATAGAGACTAAAAGATTAGAATTTTTACCATTTTTTGAATAATTAAATTTTTAAACTAAATAGACAAAAAACTAATTTTCGTTTATTTTGGCGGCTTTAAATTTAAATTTATTATGGAACTTGCAAAATCACTAAATAGGCTTGGAACTGAAAGCGCTTTTTCCGTTTTAGCTGAAGCAAAAAAACTTGAAGCACAGGGTAAACCCATGATCCACTTAGGATTGGGTCAACCTGATTTCAAAACTCCAAAGCATGTTGTCGAAGCAGCAAAAAAAGCTTTAGATGATGGTCATCACGGGTATGTGCTTTCAAACGGAATTTTAGAATGTAGACAGTCAGTTACTAGATGGATAAAGAAAAGATATAGTGCAGACGTAGATCCTGAAAGGATTATTATTATGCCAGGGGGTAAACCAACAATGCATTATGCAATTCAGTGTTTTGGTGAGCCAGGAGCGGAGATAATTCATCCAACTCCAGCGTTTCCTATTTATGAGTCAATGATTAATTATACTGGTTCTACAGCAGTACCTTACGATCTTACTGAAGATAAAGATTTAAAGTTCAGTGCAGATAAAATTTTATCTCTAATTACTGATAAAACTAGATTATTAATTTTAATAAATCCAAACAACCCAACAGGAAGTTTTGTAGAAAAATCAGAAATAGATAAATTGGCTGAAGGTTTAAAAAAACACCCTCATGTAACTATTTTAAGTGATGAAATTTATAGTAGACAAATATTCGACGATAAAGAAATGCCAACATTTTTTAATTATCCTGAACTTAGAGAAAGATTAATTGTTTTAGAAGGTTGGAGTAAAGCTTATTCCATGACAGGTTGGAGACTTGGCTGGAGTTTTTGGCCAGAAAATTTAGTTGAGCATGTAAATAAATTATTAATTAATAGTGTATCATGTGTAAATGCTGCAGCTCAGTTCGCAGGCATTGCTGCTTTAGACGGACCTGATGACTCAATTGACGAGATGATGGAAAAATTTACTTTAAGAAGAAAATTAATCCATGAAGGCTTAAATAGTTTACCAGGTGTAGAATGTAGTTTGCCTGGTGGAGCGTTTTATGCGTTCCCTAAAGTTATTGGAACGGGCATGGATGGTTCCGAATTTTGTAAAAGAGCTATGCATGAAGCTGGTGTTGCTATTGTTCCTGGAACGGCTTTTGGAAAAACATGCAAAGATTATGTAAGATTTAGCTTTGCTGCTTCAAGAGATAACATTTCTAACGCATTGGAAAATATCAAAAAAATGTTAGGTTAAGCTATGTCTGATTTAGCTTTACCAAAAATTGATAACTCTATTTTAAATAGAAAAACTGAGATAGTAAATAATCTTTCAAAATTAACAGATAAAGAAAATGTTCTGAGTGAAGCTGACGAATTGAGACCTTATGAAACTGATGCTCTGTCAGTTTACACACAAACACCTTTAGCAGTAGTACTTCCAGAAAATAGTGATGAGGTTAGTGAGATATTAAAATATTGCTATAGTGAAAACATAAAAGTAGTTCCAAGAGGCGCAGGCACTGGATTGTCTGGAGGTGCATTACCCTTACAAGATGCCATTCTTCTTGGTTTAGGAAAATTTAATAAAATACTTGAAATAGATTATGAAAATAAATGTGTCGTAACACAGCCTGGAGTAACAAATTTGGGAATTACTCATGCAGTTCAACATAAA
Organism: Candidatus Pelagibacter sp.; assembly: GCF_052046145.1. Classification (GTDB taxonomy): domain Bacteria; phylum Pseudomonadota; class Alphaproteobacteria; order Pelagibacterales; family Pelagibacteraceae; genus Pelagibacter. The sequence continues at coordinate 1,195,515 of NZ_JBNGZR010000001.1, read as the reverse complement.
GGGTTTTACTATGCCCCAGATCCTTCTAGCCAGTTAGCATGTTCTATAGGTGGAAATGTTGCTGAAAACTCTGGTGGAGTTCATTCACTAAAGTATGGAACGACTACAAATAATATTCTGGGTATACAGATGGTAATGATGGATGGAACCATTTGTAGATTTGGAGGAAAATCTTTTGACCAAGAAGGATATGATCTTATGGGTTTAATTTGTGGATCAGAAGGATTATTGGGAGTTGTTACTGAAGTAACAGTTAAAATTTTAAAAACACCTGATGTGGTAAGAGCGGCTTTAATAGGCTTTCCATCTATTAAAGAAGGAGGAGATGCTGCTTCAGAAATTATTTCAAGTGGAATAGTGCCAGCAGGAATGGAAATAATGGATAAAGCTTTAATTGAGGCAACAGATAATTTTAGTAAAGCAGGATATCCAAGAGATGCGGAATTATTATTAATAGTAGAACTTGATGGAACAGAGTCAGAGGTTAATGAATTAATTAGGAAAGTAGAGGCTATCTGTAAAAAAAATAATTGTTCTAGTCTTAAACTTAGTAATAGTGAGAAAGAAAGACTTTCTTTCTGGGCTGGAAGAAAAGCTGCTTTTCCAGCTTGTGGAGCTATGGCCCCTGATTATTATTGCATGGATGGATCTATTCCAAGAGGCAAGCTTGCTGAAGCATTATTAGAAATTAAAAAATTATCAGAAAAATATGAATTACCGGTTGCAAATTGTTTTCATGCAGGTGATGGAAATTTACATCCACTTATTATGTTTGATGGAAATGATAAAGAACAACTTAGAAAAACTGAGGAATTTGGTTCTGAGATATTAAAAACATGTGTGAGACTTGGTGGAGTTATTACAGGTGAGCATGGTGTTGGTATAGAAAAAAGAGAACTTATGTGTGAAATGTTTAATGATAACGATATACAACAACAATTAAGTATTAAAAAATCATTAGACGAAAAAAATCTATTAAATCCTGGTAAAGTTTATCCTATACTTAGAAAATGTGCAGAGGAAGGAAGGGTTCATGTCCACAAAAATAAAGATAAATTCCCAGATCTTCCAAGATTCTAACAACGTCTATTACCCTAAAGATGAGGTTGAAGTTTCAGATTTAATTCGGGAACTATATAAACAAGATTCTCCAACGGAAATTATCGGTAATAATTCAAAAAGCTTTATTGGAAACAAAACTCAATCGGCTAACACTACTTCTTTGTCTAAAATTTCTGGTATCATCGACTATAGACCTGAAGAATTGTATATTAAAGTAAAAGCCTGCACACCAATTAATGAAATCGAGAAGGTCTTAAGTGAAAATAGTCAGGAGCTAGCTTTTGAACCAATAGACTTCGGGTATATTAAAGATGGCAAATCAAATAAAGGAACAATAGCAGGATACTTATCATGTAATTATGCAGGCTCACGAAGATTTAAAGTTGGAAGTGTTCGAGATCATGTCCTAGGTTTTAAGGGAGTGAATGGGAAAGGAGATATAATTAAATCAGGAGGCACTGTCGTTAAAAATGTTACGGGTTATGATTTATCAAAACTTATAGCTGGTTCGTTTGGTACACTTGTTGCTTTGACTGAAATTACATTAAAGGTTTTACCTAAAAAAGACTCTTCGAAAACTGTAATAATTTATCCTAATAATTTTGAACAAATTTATGATTTGTTTAATAAATTATCAAGTTCAAGTAGTGAAATTTCTGGTGCTGTCTTTATTCCAGAGCAGTCAAATGATAAAGAATTTTCAGCTAAAAGAAATAATGTTTTTAAGTTTAATGATCTTAAATCAAAAGTTTCGTTTGTAGCATTTAGAGTTGAGGGGGATAAAATTTCAATTGAGGAAAAAATTAATAATTTAAAAAAAGAACTTGAATTAAACAATTCAGATATTTCTACTCTTGATGTTTATCAATCAGAACCATTTTGGAAAAAAATAAATAATTTAGAGGTATTCGAAAAGACCGAACACAATTTAATACGAATGGTGATACCGCCAGCGAATGGTTCAAAATTATCCAAATATTTGGAAAATAACCATAATTATTTTACTGACTGGTGTGGGTCGTTATTCTGGATTGAAGTTAATAGTAAAAAAGAGGAAAAGATTAAAGATTTAAAAAAAATGGCAAATGATTTTGGAGGTTATTTGACAGTAATTAAAACTTCATCCGAATATGATTATGGTGAACCTATTTTTACCGTTGATAAAGTACGTTTGATGATTTCTGAAAAAGTAAAACAAAGTTTTGATCCAAAAAGAATTTTAAACCCAGGTAAAATGTATAGAGGTGTTTAATGCAAACAAAATTTACTGAAGAACAGCTAAGAGATCCAGACAATTTTGCAAACGAAAAAGTTTTTAAAAAATGTGTGCATTGTGGAATGTGTAATGCTACATGCCCTACTCATCAACTTTTAGGTGATGAGCTAGATGGACCTAGAGGACGTATCTATCTAATTAAAGATATGTTAGAAAATAATCGGAAGCCAACTGAAAAAGTTGTAAAGCATATCGATCGATGTCTCTCATGTTATAGTTGTATGACGACTTGCCCAGCTGGTGTAAATTATATGCACATAATTGACCATGGAAAAAAATATATTGAAAAAAATTATCAAAGATCATTCTTTGATAAGTTAATAAGATATTTTTTATCTATCACTCTTCCAAATACAAAAGTTTTTAGATTATCAAGTTTATTAGTAAAATTATCGAAGCCATTTAAATTCTTAATGCCTTCAAAAATTAAAGACATGATTGAGTTAATGCCTACTAAATTTCCTAAAAAAAGCTTACCAATTAAAGAAGTTTACAAATCCTCTACTAAAAAAAGAATTGCTAGAGTTGCTCTTTTAACAGGATGTGTACAAAAAGAAATATCTCCTCAAATTAATGAAGCAACAATAAGGCTATTAAACAGACACGGCGTAGAAGTAGTTGTTCCAAAAAAAATTCGTTGTTGTGGATCTTTAAATCATCATCTTGGAAAAGAGGAGGATGCACATCAAGATTTTAAAAATAATATAAACACTTGGTATGAGGAGCATCAAAAAGGAAATTTAGATGCAATTTTATCAAACACATCAGGTTGTGGTACAACAATGAAAGATTATGGATTTATTTTTCGTGAAGACAAAGAACTAAGTAAAAAAGCTAAAGTAATATCTGAATTAACAAAAGATATAACAGAATATATATTTGAAAGTTTAAAACTTGATATTAAAGATAAAGGAAAAAAATATAAAGTAGCTTATCACTCTGCGTGTTCAATGCAGCATGGTCAAAAAGTTCATTCTCAGCCTTTTTCATTACTCGAGAAAACTAATAATGAAATTATGGAAATTCCTGAAGGACATATATGTTGTGGATCAGCTGGTACTTACAACATATTGCAATCAAAAATTGCAAAACAATTATTGAAGAAAAAAGTAAATAATATTGAAAGTTTAAATCCAGATTTTATTTCTACTGGAAATATTGGTTGTATTACCCAAATCGCTCATGGTACTAAAGTTCCAATATTACATACAATTGAAGTTTTAGATTGGTACACTGGCGGACCAAAACCTGAAATTTTAAAATAGAAATTATGAAAAAAGTTTTAATTACAAGACGCTTGATAAGAGAAAGTGAAGACAAAGCATCTAAGTTATTTGAAGCAAAATTTAATACTAATGATGAACTTTATTCACAAAAAAAAATTATTGAAATGAGTCAAGGATTTGATGGCATATTATCATCACTAACTGAAAAATTAGATGCAGAAACAATCAATCAATTACCAGATACAATTAAAATAATTTCTAATTTTGCAGTTGGATTTGGAAACATTGATTTAGAAGCAGCAAAGAATAAAGGTATAGCAGTTACAAATACACCAGAAGTTTTATCAGATGCTACAGCAGAGATTGGAATTTTATTAATTCTAGGAGCATGCAGAAGAGCTTCCGAAGGAATAGAGTCTGCAAGAGAAGGTGGATGGAAATGGTCTGCTGACTATTTAATTGGTAAACAATTAACTGGAACAAGATTAGGAATTTTAGGTATGGGTCGTATTGGCCAAAAAATTGCAAAAATTGCAAAATCTTTAGGCATGATCATTCATTATCATAATCGTTCAAAATTAAGTGAAGATAAAGAACAAGGTGCAACATATCATGACAGCATAAAAAGTCTTTTTTCAGTTTCAGATGTTTTATCAATTTGTTGTCCAGCTACAAAAGAAACGGAGAACCTAATTAATAAAGAAACTGTTGAGTATTTTCCTAAAGGTGCCGTGATAACTAATGTTGCTAGAGGTGATATAGTTGATGATGAAGCTTTAATTGATGCATTGAATAGAAGAAAAATTTATGCAGCAGGATTAGATGTTTATAAAAATGAACCAAATTTAAATCCTGGTTATTTAAAAATTCCAAGCGCTTTTGTTCTACCTCATCTTGGGAGTGCAACAAAAGATACAAGAATTGCAATGGGAAATTTAGCAATTGATAATTTAGATGAGTTTTTTAGAACTGGAAATTGTATTAATAGAGTAAATTAAAATGTCTCAATCGATAGCTTTCATTGGCGTTGGTAACATGGGTTGTCCAATGGCTGAAAATCTAATGAAGGCAGGTAAATCTGTAAAAGTTTTAGATGTTTCAAAAAAAATGTTGGAGATTGCAAAAAATAAAAATCTTGAAACAGTATCGAACTTAGATGAATTAATTACAGATGATATTGAAACAGTCATTACTATGCTTCCAGAAGGCAAACATTCAAAGGAAGTTTATTTAGGAGAAAACGGAATAATAAATAAAGTTTCAAAAGATTGTCTACTAATAGATTGTTCAACAATAGATATGAAAACTTCTATTGAGATTGGGAAAAAAGCCTCAGAATTAGGAATAAAAATGATCGATGCTCCGGTTAGTGGTGGAGTAATGGGAGCTCAAAAAGCAACATTAAATATAATGGTTGGTGGATCAAAAGAAGCATTTGATAAAGCATTTCCTTTGTTAAAAATCATGGGAAAAAATATATTTCATGCAGGTGATTTAGGTAGCGGGAATGGCGCTAAGATTTGTAACAATATGGCTTTAGGGATTGCAATGATTGCTGCTTCAGAGTCATTAATGTTAGCGAAAAGATTAAACATAGACATCAAAAAAGTTCATGAAATTATGAAAAATGCATCAGGAAATAGTTGGCCAATTTCTGTTTATCCACCTTTACCAGGATTAATTGATGGAACACCTTCTAATAATAATTATCGACCAGGTTTTTCTGCAGGAATGATGAATAAAGATCTTAAACTTGCAAATGATTGTGCTCAAAGTGTAAATGCTGAAACACCATTAGGAAAAATGGCCCTAGAAATTTATGATCAGTTTTGTAAAGAAGGAAATGATACTAAAGATTTTTCAGCGATTTCTAAAGTAATAGGTGGTACTGCTTGGGATTATCCAATTGATTGAAAAATATTTATTTGTAATTAAATCGTATCCATTTACTATTATTATTACTTGATTCCAAAACAGTTTCTATAAATTTCATCCCCTCAATACCATCATAGATAGTTGGATAACAATCATTTGATTGTTCATAGTTTTCCTTATTTATTTTGGCAAACAGTACTTTAGAAACATCGCTATAAATGTTGGCAAAACCTTCTAAATATCCCTCAGGATGTCCCGGAGGAATTCTCGTTACATCATTAGCTTCTTTCACTGCGTTACCACTTCCTCGTGTAATCTTTTGAGTTGGTCTTCCATACTTTGTGTAAAATAGATAATTAGGATCTTCTTGTCTCCACTCTAATCCTCCACTCTCACCATAAACTCTTATTTTAAGATTATTTTCATTGCCAACTGCTACTTGACTAGACCATATTGAACCTTTCGCACCATCTTTAAATCTAAGCATGATTTGTGCATTGTCATCTAGTTTTCTTCCCTTCACAAAAGTATGAATATCTGCTGATAACTCATCTAACTCTAATTGAGTAATAAATTTGATAAGATTAAATGCATGAGTTCCTATATCACCTATACACCCGCCACCTCCTGACCTTTTAGGATCAGTTCTCCACTCAGCTTGCTTTAATCCAGTATCCTCAGCTTTTGTTGTTAACCAATCTTGAGGATATTCTGCCTGAATAACCCTTAAGGATCCAAGATCTCCATTTTTGATAAGTGATCTTGCATGTCTAACCATTGGATATCCAGTATAATTATGTGTTAAAGCAAAAATTAATTTTTTATTTTCTACTATATCTTTAAGAGAATTTGCTTCTATGCTTGATAAAGCAAGAGGTTTATCACAAATAATATTAATACCTTTTTCAGCAAAAATTTTTGCCACTGGTACGTGAAGATGATTAGGAGTAACTATAGAAACAACATCTATCCCATCAGACAGTCTAGACTCTTTTTCTGCCATTTCTTGATAAGTTTCATAAATACGTTCCTCAGACAACCCAAGTTTTCTCCCAGTTTCTTTTGAGTTGTCATATTTAGATGAAAAACATCCTGCTACTAATTCGTAATGACCATCAAGTCTTAAAGCTATTCTGTGAACACCCCCAATAAAAGCACCATCTCCTCCACCGACCATTCCGATACGGATTTTTCTTTGCACTAGTTTATACCCAGCATTTTTTTATTAGCCTCAATATCAGCACCACTTCCTGCAAAATCATCAAATGCTTTTTCTGTAGTATTGATAATATGGTTTTTAATAAATTCAGCTCCTTCTCTTGCTCCATCTTCTGGATGTTTCAAACAACACTCCCACTCAAGAACTGCCCAACCATCATAACCATATGAAGTAAATTTTGAAAAAATTGATTTAAAATCTACCTGTCCATCACCAAGAGATCTAAATCTACCAGCTCTGTTAACCCAAGATTGAAAACCACCATACACCCCTTGTTTTCCGGTAGGATTTAACTCCGCATCTTTAACATGAAACATTTTTATTTTTTCATGGTAAATATCTATATGAGCTAAGTAATCTAAATTCTGTAAAACATAATGGCTAGGATCATAAAGCATATTGCATCTTTTATGATTACCAACTTTTTCTAAAAACATTTCAAATGTAATACCATCGTGAAGATCTTCACCAGGATGAATTTCATAACAAAGATCGACTCCATTTTGATCAAATTGATCAAGAATTGGTTTCCATCTATTTGAAAGCTCAATAAATGCATTTTCAATTAATCCTTCTGGTCTTTGTGGCCAAGGATAAACATAAGGCCAAGCTAGTGCTCCTGAAAAAGTAACATGCCTATCTAGCCCAAGATTTTTTGAGGCCTTAGCTGCCATCATTAATTGATTTACTGCCCACTCTTGTCTTGCTTTTGGATTTCCTCTAACTTCAGGTGCTGCAAATCCATCAAATGCAGTGTCGTATGCTGGATGTACCGCAACCAATTGCCCTTGAAGATGTGTTGATAATTCAGTGATCTCGAGATTATATTTTTTTGTTATTCCTTTGATTTCATCGCAATAATCTTTGCTTTCAGATGCTTTCTTTAGATCAATTAATCTACCATCCCAACTTGGAATTTGAACACCTTTATAACCTAATGAAGATACCCATTTACAAATATTATCTAAAGAATTAAATGGTGCATCTTCACCTACAAATTGTGCTAGGAAAATTGCAGGACCTTTTATATTGTTCATAATCTCCCCCTTTTTTAAATATATTTACAATTTATTTTATATAAAAAAAAATACTAGCAGCCACAACTCATCTTGGATAGACTATTCTTCAGAAAAATAAACTAAGAGGAGATAAAATGAAAAAAATAATGATTTTATTGTTTGTTTCTCTATTTTCGTTCTCTGTAAATTCAAATGCTAAGTCTATAACATTAGGATGGGCTGCTTGGGACCCAGCTAATGCTTTGCAAGAATTAACTAAAGAATTTACTGCTGAAACTGGAATAGAAGTTAACTTTGAGTTTGTGCCATGGCCAAATTTTGCTGACCGTATGTTAAATGAACTTAACAACAAAGGTAAAACATTTGACTTATTAATTGGTGACTCACAATGGATTGGTGCTGGAGCTGTTTATGGGCATTACGTAAAATTGAATGACTTCTTTGATAAAGAAGGAATTTCAATGAGTGATTTCTCGCCAGCTACAGTTTATGCATATTCTACTTGGCCTAAAGGCAGTAAAAACTACTATGCATTACCTGCTATGGGAGATGCATTGGCTTGGGCTTATAGAAAAGACTGGTTTGATAGACCAGAACTTAAATCTGAGTTCAAAAAGAAACACGGATATGATTTAGGAGTTCCTGCAAACTGGAATCAATTATACGATATGTGTACTTTCTTCCAAGGAAGAGAAATTGATGGTCAAAAAAGGTATGGGGCTGCAATTAACACAGAGCGTGGATCAGAAGGTATAACAATGGGTGTTACAGCTGCTATGTATGCGTGGGGTATGGAATATGAAAATCCTAACAAACCATACGATATGGAAGGATATTTCAATTCACCACAAGCTGTAGAAGCAGTTGAGTTTTATAGAAAGTTATATGAAGACTGCGCACCTCCAGGACACTCTGATGCTTACATGGTTGCAAATTTAGATGCCTACAAATCTGGACAAGTTGCATTCCAAATGAACTGGTATGCTTTCTGGCCTGGTGTTTCTAAAGAAGACAGCGATGGAAGAGTTAGTGGCTTCTTTGCAAATCCTAAACAAAATGTTGCAGCTGCAACATTAGGTGGACAAGGTATATCTGTTGTTAAATACTCAGATAAACAAGATCTTGCTCTTGAATATATCAAATGGTTTGCAAGACCAGATGTGCAACAAAAGTGGTGGGATTTAGGTGGATACTCATGTCATAATGATGTTTTAAATTCACCGTCATTTCCAACATCAACTGTTTACGCACAAGGATTCTTAGACTCAATGGGAATTGTCAAAGATTTTTGGCAAGAACCAACTTTCGTTGAGTTAATGCTTCCTATGCAAGAGGCAATTCACGACTATGTTGTTAATGGAAAAGGAACTGCTAAAGAAGCTCTAGATAAAATTATCGAAGAGTGGGTTGAAGTATTCGAAGCAGACGGAAAACTTTAACATTAATAGTTAAGAAATAAAAAAATTAGGGGGGGTTACACCTCCCCTTTTTTTATTAAAAATTCATATGAGCGTTAAAAAAAAATTTAAGGGACTTTCCGATAAGGCTGTAGGTTGGCTTTTTATTGGACCAACTGTACTTCTGCTACTGGCTATAAACATTTATCCATTGGTCTATGCAATTAAAATGTCTTTTACAAATTTTTACGCAAATAAAATTGGAAGAGAACCTCAATTTGTTGGTTTAAAAAATTATATTAAAGTTCTTAATAAAGAAGCCATATGGGAAAAAATGCAAGTTACAGCAAGCTTTATGTTTTGGACTTTGTTACTACAAGCAATTATAGGTTTAGGTTTAGCTTTACTTCTAAACAGAAAATTTAAAGGCAATGAACTACTAACCACATTAATTGTTTTACCCATGATGTTATCACCTGCAGTGGTAGGGGTATTTTGGACTTATCTTTATAACCCTCAAGTAGGACTATTTAATTACGTAGTAAATTTTTTCTATGATTTAGGAAGCTTTGACATGATTGGTTCAAGTACACTTGCTCCTTGGGCTATTGTTATTGTTGATACATGGATGTGGACACCATTTACAATGTTAATTTGCTTAGCAGGTCTAAGATCTGTTCCAAATTATTTATACGAAGCCGCAGAGGTTGATAGAGCCAGTAAATGGCAGCAATTCATATATATTACTTTGCCTTCTGTTCTACCATTTTTATTGCTAGCTCTACTTTTTAGAGGGATTGAGAATTTCAAAATGTTTGACATGGTTGTTGAGCTTACCTCTGGTGGTCCTGGCTCTGCTACAGAGCTTGCTTCAATTAACTTAAAAAGAGAAGCATTTGAAAAATGGAAAACAGGTTACAGTTCAGCATTTGCTGTTATTCTTTTTGTTACCATATTTGGTTTCGGAAATGTCTACGTAAAAGTAATGAATAAAATAAAGGAACGCTGATGGATACTTCTAGATCATATTTGGAACCTTCGTCTTTTTCAAAAAAAATGGCTGCTGCTATTATCATAGTTTACGCTGTAATTACTTTGATACCAATATCTTGGATGGTAATGACGAGTTTTAAAAATGTTGATAGTGCTATTTCATATCCACCCGAAGTTCTGTTTGAACCATCGCTAGAGGGATATGTTAACTTGTTTACTAATAGGTCAAGACAGTCACAAGAATACCTTGATTCATTACCTCCCCCAAAAAATTGGTATGAAGAACTAGTTAGAAGTAGAGAAATGGTTATAACAGGACCATCAAAATTTTTGGGTAGATACTCAAATTCAATGATAATTGGATTTGGTTCAACATTTGCATCTGTATTTTTAGGAGCATTGGCTGCATATGCGTTTTCAAGGTTTAGGGTACCTTTAAAAGATGATTTATTATTTTTTATTCTTTCAACCAGGATGTTTCCCCCAATAGCAGTGGCTGTTCCTATATTTATTATGTATAGAAAATTAGGTCTTGGGGATACTCACCTTGGAATGATCATATTGTATACAGTTGTAAATTTAAGTTTAGCAGTATGGTTATTAAAAGGATTTATGGATGAAATTCCTAAAGAATATGAAGAAGCAGCTATGATTGATGGATATTCTAGACTTCAAGCTTTCTTTAAAGTTGTCCTTCCACAAGCAATGACTGGTATAGCCGCAACTGCAATCTTCTGCATGATTTTTTCATGGAATGAATACGCTTTTGCTGTTTTGCTAACTCAATTCAATGCACAAACAGCTCCACCATTTATTCCTACAATCATTGGTGAAGGTGGTCTTGATTGGCCAGCAATTGGGGCAGGAACAACTTTATTTCTATTACCTGTTATGATTTTTACAATAATTTTAAGAAAACATCTTTTAAGAGGTATTACTTTTGGAGCAGTAAGAAAATAATGCAAGAAGAAAAGTCATTAATGAGAAAAATATTTAGAAGAGTTTATTGGGAAAACTTATCAACGATATTAATTTTAATTGGAGTTTTCATGTTGTTACAACCATTTGCAATGTGGATGTTTACTTATTCTTTTATTGTAATTTTAGTAGGAACTATAGGTTTCATAATCACAAGCCACTTTCCGGATTAATATGTCTCAAATTAAAATAGTAAATTTACAAAAATCTTTTGGAGATTTTACTGCAGTTAAAAATTCTAATTTAACAATTAATGATAAAGAGTTCTTTGTTTTACTTGGGCCCTCTGGTTGTGGAAAAACTACAACACTTAGAATGATTGCAGGATTAGAATTACCTACATCTGGTGAGATATATCTTGGAGATGAAGAGGTTGGAATGTTAAGAGCATCAGAAAGAGATATTGCTTTTGTTTTTCAATTGTTTGCCCTCTACCCACACATGAATGTAAGAAACAACTTATCATTTCCTCTTAAAATGCAGGGTTATAAAAAAAGTGATATAAAAAATCGAGTTGAAGAAGCAGCAAAACTTTTAAGAATAGATCACATTTTAAATTCTAACATTTCCTCTCTTTCGGGTGGAGATAGACAACGGGTAGCTTTAGGTAGAGCACTAGTTAGAAGACCAAAAGCATTTTTAATGGACGAGCCATTGGGAACTTTGGATGCTGAATTTAGAGAATTAATGTGTTTAGAATTAAAAAAACTACATTTAGACATTGGAGCAACTACAGTTTATGTAACTCATGATCAATTAGAAGCGATGTCATTAGCTGACCGAATTGCAGTTATGGACGGTGGTGAAATATTACAAGCTGATGAGCCTAATATTATTTACAATAAACCTAAAACTAAATTTGTAGCTTCATTTATAGGATCTCCAGGTATGAACTTTTTTGAAGTTAATGAGGGAATTTCTAAAGATCAATCATTTGTAAATATCGAAGGAGCTAAATTTGTTATTCCCAAACAACTTGAGGAATCAAAAGGAAGTAAAAATTTCTTTGGCATACGTCCAGAAAATTTGACTCTAAACAATAATGAAGGTCTCAAAGGTTCAGTTTTTGGAGTTGAGTATTTAGGGTCAAGAAAAATAATTACAGTTAAAACAAGTTTAGGTGAAATTAAGGTTAAAACAGATATTTCTATTAACGTTAAATTGAATGAAAACGTGCAGGTTAAACCTCTAAATAATAATATTATTATTTTTGACGGTCAGACAGACAAATCTTTAAACAGTGAGTTTATAAAATAATGGCAAAAGTAGAATTAAAAAAATTATTTAAAACTTATAATAAAAAAATTAAAGCTTTGGAGGATATAAATCTTACAATTGAAGATGGTCAATTTTTTGTTTTACTAGGTCCATCTGGTGCCGGAAAAACTACAACACTTAGATGTATAGCCGGTTTAGAAAAAATTGATTCTGGAGATGTATTATTTGATGATGAAAATATAACTCATGATCAACCTGCCTCAAGAGATGTGTCTTTTGTTTTTCAACAATACTCTCTTTATCCTCATTATACTGTTTATGAAAATCTTGCTTTTCCTTTGAGGTCTCCAATGAGAAAACTTCCTGAGGAAGAAATTAAAAATAAAGTAGAGAAAATTGCTGAAATGCTCAAAATTTCAAACAAATTAAAAAATAAAGCCACTGAACTTTCTGGTGGAGAAATGCAGAGGGTAGCTATCGGTAGAGCTCTGGTTCGTGAACCAAATATTTATTTGATGGATGAACCACTTTCCTCATTAGATGCCAAACTAAGAGAAACCCTTAGAGTTGAGTTAAAAAATATTCAACTAAATCTAAACGCAACTATTCTGTATGTTACACATGACCAGGCTGAAGCAACAACATTGGCAGATAAAATTGGAGTTTTAAAAAAAGGCAAAATTGTTCAAATTGGAACTCCTGAAGAAATTTATGAAAATCCAAATTCAATTTATGTATCTCAAAGATTAGGTTCACCAAAAATAAATATTTTACCTGGTTCTTTGTTTAAACTAAACAACACAGCAAAAATTGGGCTTAGACCAGAAAATATAGAATTAGGTAATGGACCATACGAAGGAAAAGTTATTTCTACAGAAAATTTAGGATCAGAGACTGTTGTGGCTATTAATTTTCAAGACAATGAAATATTAGCTTCAATTCAAGGTAGCTATAAATCATCAATAAATGAAAAGATTAATTTTGACATTAATACAAATAAAGTTTTAAAATTTGATAAAGGGGATCAAAGAATTTATGAGCGTTAATTTTTTAATTTCTCAAGCAAAAAATATTCAGATAGTCATTGATGAAAATGCAGCAGAAATTGAAGCACTAGATCAAAATATTGGGGACGGAGATCATATATTTAATGTGCAAAGAGGTCTTAAGTTAGTAGTTGAGCTTGAAAATGATATTAAAAACTTACCTTTGCAAAAAGGTTTAAATATGATTGCTATGAAAGTCTTGTCAGGTATTGGTGGTTCCTCTGGAGCTTTGTTTGGAACTTTCTTTATGTCTATGGCTAAAACACCAGATCTAGATGGAAATATAAATTTTAACAAAGCATGTGAAATGGTTATAACAGGAATTAATGCAATGAAGGAAAGAGGAAAAGCGGATGTTGGAGAAAAAACAATGATGGATGTTTTAATTCCAGTATCAGAAAAACTTAATGAATTAAAAAGTGGCAATACCGATATGAATGAAGGGTTAAGTGAGATAATAAAAATTGCCGAAGATAGAATGTTGGCAACAAAAGACATGCTTGCTACTAAAGGTAGAGCTTCATTTTTAGGAGAACGTGCGAAAGGTCATATAGATCCAGGGGCTCGTTCATCACAACTTATAATAGATACAATATGCAAATCACTAATTAATAAATAGGAGGAAATATGAAAAAATTTATAAATAATGTTGACGACTTTTTAAAAGAAAGTCTTAATGGATTTGGTAAAGCTCATAGTGATATAATCAAAGTAAATTTTGAGCCAAACTTCATTTCTAGAAAAACAAAAACTAAAGAAGGAAAAGTATCTTTAATTTCAGGTGGAGGGAGTGGACATGAACCAATGCACGGTGGTTTTGTTGGTCATGGAATGCTGGATGCAGCGTGTCCAGGTTTTGTTTTTTCAGCACCTACTCCAGATCAAATGCAAGCAGCTGCTGAACATGTAGATAGCGGTGCTGGTGTTCTGTTCATAGTTAAAAATTATTCTGGTGATATTATGAATTTTCAAATGGGTGCTGAAATGTACTCAGGTAAAAATGATAGTATCATTACTAACGATGATGTTGCCGTTGAGGACTCAACATTTACAACTGGAAGACGTGGTGTTGCCGCAACAGTTTTAGTTGAAAAGATAGTAGGATCACTTGCTGAGAACGGAGGTTCGTTAGAAGAATGTAAAAAACTTGGTGAAAAAGTAAACAAAAACTCAGGAACCATGGGTGTTGCTTTTACTAGTTGCACCGTTCCTGCTGCGGGCAAACCAACTTTTGAAATTGGAAATGATGAAATGGAATTTGGTGTAGGTATACACGGTGAACCAGGAAGAAAGAGAGAAAAAATCCAACCGTCAAAAACAATAGTAAATAACATGTTGGAGGCTATACTTGATGATTTAAAACCACAAAAAAATGAAAAGACGCTTCTATTTATAAACGGTATGGGCGGAACTCCTCTTACTGAATTATATTTAGTATACGATGATGCTTGTGAAATTTTAAAATCTAAAGGAATTGAAATCACAAGAAGTTTAGTTGGTAATTATTGTACATCACTTGAAATGCAAGGAGCATCAATAACACTCTTAAAATGTGATGAAGAAATTTTAAAAAATTGGGATGCACCTGTTCATACTGCAGCTATGCGTTGGGGTATGTAATAATTTCAATTAGAAATTGAAATTTTTTTTAAAAATTGTTCAATATGGGTCATTTTGGCTTATCTTTTAGAAAGACTCTAATCTGAATCTATGTTTTATTTTCGACAGTTAATTAACTAGAGGAGAATAAAATGATTAAGAGTAAAAAATCATTGAAGGGTTCTAAAACTCCTTCAAGAAGAAAGTTCTTCAAAGCCGCAGCAGCAACTGGTGCAGCCGCAGCAACAGCTGTAGCGATGCCTAACGTTGCTTTTGGTGCTCCGCAAACATTAAAGATGCAAGCAGCATGGCCTTCAGGTGCTAACATCTTTTTTGAAATGGCCGGAGACTATGCCAAAATGGTTGGAGACATGTCAGGTGGAAGTTTAAAAATTGACCTTCAGCCTGTTGGAGCAGTTGTAAAAACTGGAGAAATTGGACAAGCTGTAAGTGATGGTGTTCTTGATATGGGACACTGGGTTACTGCTTATTGGTATGGAAAAAATCCTGCCGCGTCTCTTTTCGGAACTGGCCCATCTTACGGTCTATCATCTCAAGAAGTAATGGCTTGGATGGAAGAAGGTGGTGGAAGAGCATTGTATGAAGAAACATTAGCAAAAGTTGGATACGACTATGTTGGTGTTTTTGCGATGCCTATGCCAGCTCAACCATTTGGTTGGTTCAAAAAGAACGTAACTAAAGTAAGTGACGTTAAAGGTATGAAGTATAGAACAGTTGGTCTTGCTACTAACGTTCTTACTGCAATGGGTATGGTAGTTAGACAATTACCAGGTGGTGAAATTCAGCCAGCTATGAAAACTGGTTTGATTGAAGCTGCTGAGTTTAACAACCCTACTTCAGACTCTCAATTTGGTATGCAAGATGTTTCTAAGCATTATCACTTAGGATCTTTCCACCAATCACAAGAGATGTTTGAAATACCTATTAACAAAAAAACATTTAATAGCTTATCTCCTGCAAACCAAGCAATATTAAAAAATGCTTCGTATGCAGCAAATACCGCTAACTACTTTAAAGCTTTGGTAAGATACTCAGCTGATTTATCGAAATTGATGAATGAGCATAAAGTAAACGTTTACCAAACTTCAGATGCAATTTTAGCAGAACAGTTAAAAGGTTGGGATAAAGTTGTAGGTGATTTCTCTTCTAAAGATCCATTCTTTAAGAAGATTGTTGATTCACAAAAAGCTTATGCGAAAAGAGTAATGAAATACTTACTAATGAATCAGCCTAACTACAGACTTGCTTACGAAAACGAGTTTGGTCCGTTAGCGAAAGTTAAAATCTAAGGTTTAAAAATATAAAATATTAAGGGGGCTTTTTAGCCCCCTTTTTTTTAATTGAATTAATTAAGAAAATTAAGATAAGCTAGTAAAATATGTACTCTTATATAAAATTTGCAGACACACTTAGTTCCTCAATGGGTAAAGCCTTCTCATGGTGCATAGTTATTTTAATGGGTGGAACATGTTACGAGGTCATAATGGCTTATGCATTTAATGCACCTACTTTATGGAATTTTGATTTTAGTTTACAGATGTACGGAGCAATATTTATGATGGCTGGAGCATACACTTTGGCAACTGAGGCTCACGTAAGAGGAGATGTTATTTACAGGTTGTTCCCAACTAAAGTTCAAGGATGGATTGATTTAATACTATATTTTATTTTCTTTTTTCCAGGGGTAATTGCACTTGCATTTTATGGATATGAGTATGCAGCTAAAGCATGGATGGTAAAAGAAACAAGCTGGAATAGTCCAGCACAAATTCAAATTTATATGGCAAAATCATTGATACCTTTGTCTGGAATACTTCTTACTCTCCAAGGAATTAGTGAAGTTTTTAGAGCAATTATTTGCATTAGAACGGGACATTGGCCAGAGAGAGATGCTGGTGCAGAAGAAACAGAGAAAATTTTAATGAGAAAATCTAAAGAGGAAGAAAAAATAGATGTTGTTTAGTCTAACAAATCCAGAAATTGCAATTTTAATGATGGTGATATTTCTGTTTGCTGTTTTACTTGGATTTCCTATTGCATTTACCTTAATGGCAATGGGTTTAGGATTTGGGTATTACGCATATTTTGATCCTGCAAGAATGGATCATTTATTAGATAATAGGATATTTAATTTATTTGTTTCAAATACCTACTCCGTCATGGATAATCACGTCCTCACCGCCGTACCTTTGTTTTTATTTATGGGATATTTAGTTGAAAGAGCAGGTATAGTTGCAAGATTATTTTATGCAATAAGACTAGCGTCTCATTCTCTTCCAGCATCAATGGCAGTTGCTGCACTTGTTACTTGCACTTTATTCTCTACAGCAACGGGTATAATTGGAGCAGTTGTGACTTTGATGGGTTTGCTCGCTTGGCCTGCAATGGTGAAAGCTGGTTATGATAAAAAATTTGCATCAGGAGTAATATGTGCTGGAGGCTGCTTAGGAATTTTAATCCCTCCTAGTATTATGCTTATTGTTTATGCTGTGATAGCACAGTTATCTCCATTAAGATTATTTGCTGCAGCAATATTTCCTGGTTTGATGTTAGCGGGTTTATATATTTTGTATGCAATTATTTTGGCTTACTTTAATCCATCAGTTGCACCTAAGCCCCCTAAAGAAGAAATACCTCCAAGATCAGTGATTTTAAAAGAAGTTTTGGTTTCATTCTTACCATTATTTTCATTAATTATTTTAGTATTAGGAAGTATTCTTGCAGGTCTAGCTACCCCAGCAGAAGCAGCAGGAGTTGGAGCTTTTGGAGCATTAGTTTTATCTTTCTTTTATAAATCTCTAAAATGGAAAAATTTTAAAGAGTCTGTCTTTCTTACCGCAAAAACTACTGCAATGATTATGTGGTTGTTTATTGGATCTTGGACGTTTGCGTCAGTATTTTCATATTTGGGAGGACATGAAGTATTTGAGCAATTTTTTAAATCAATGGATATAAAACCTTGGCAATTTTTAGTAATTACACAAATTATAATTTTCTTATTGGGCTGGCCATTAGAGTGGACTGAAATATTAATTATATTTGTCCCAATATTTTTACCATTAGTAGAATTTTTTGGAGTTAACCCTTATTTTTTTGCTATGTTAATTGCGTTAAATTTACAAACATCATTTTTAACACCCCCCATGGCCATGTCGGCTTATTATTTAAAAGGTGTACAATCTAAAAATGTTGAATTAATTGAGGTATTCAAAGGTATCATGCCATTCTTGGCGATAGTTATTTTTGGAATGGTTTTGATGTATTTATTTCCAGGTATAGCTCTGTGGTTACCTGATCAATTATTTGCAAACTAATTTAATGAATGAAATTGTAAATTATTCTGTTGAAGAATTAATAAATAAAATTTCAAATTCTCAAATTACTTCTGTCGAAATATGTGAAGCATATATTGAGAGAATTAATAAGTTTGAAAAAGATATAAATGCTTGGGCTTTTTTTGACAAAGAATTGTTATTGGAAAAAGCCAAAGAGTCAGATGCTTATAAAAAATCTGGAAAACCAATTGGACCACTGCATGGTATTCCTGTAGCTGTTAAGGATATTGTTGGTACTCTAGATATGCCAACAGAATGTGGAACACCGATAAGAAAAGGCAAATCTTATTCTCAGAATGCAGAAATAGTTGATTTATTAACGTCTTCAGGAGCTATTGTGATGGGTAAAACAGTTACTACTGAATTAGCATATTTAAATCCATCTAAAACAAAAAACCCACACGATTATTCGCGAACACCAGGAGGATCATCAAGTGGTTCTGCTGCAGTTATCGCATCTTATATGGCACCACTTTCAATTGGATCACAAACTGGTGGCTCAATAATTAGACCAGCGTCTTATTGCGGTGTTGTTGGATACAAACCTTCATTTGGCTTAATTTCTAGAAACGGAGTATTAAAGACTTCCGAAAAACTTGATCATTTAGGAGTTTTTGGAAAAACAGTTGAGGACATAGCTTATTTAGTTAAAGAATTGATTAAAAAAGATTCCCATGACCCTGCCACTGTTTATTATTCTTCGAATAATATGGTCGATGCTGTAAAAAAAGGTCCTTTATATGAACCTAAGTTCATATTTTATAAAACTGAATTTTGGAAATCAATTGACAAAAAATCTAAGGAAGCTTTTGAATATTTTATAAAGTCGTTTAAAAAAAATATAGAAGTTCATGATACTCCTTCTTATTTTAAAGATATCCATAAATATCATCAAATAATTTATGAAAGTGATCTAGCTAATAATTTTAGTGATTATTATAAAAATTATAAATCAAAACTTTCAAAAATTATGCAAAATGCAATTGCAAGTGGAAGAAAACATACTGCAAAAGAATATGCTGAAGCAATAGATTTTATGAAAAGAAGCTACGATTCTTATAAAGAAGTATTTGAGGACTATCACGGGGTTTTATCCCCATCCAGTCCAGGTGTTGCTCTAAAGGGTCTTAAGAGCACTGGATCAGCTGATTTCAATAAAGTTTGGTCTTACTTAGGAACTCCTTGTATTTCACTTCCTTTACTTCAGGGTGAAAATAATTTACCATTAGGAATTCAAGTTATTGGAGAGAGATATGACGATAATCGTTTCTTAGGAGTTTCCAGTTGGCTTGAAAAGGAAAGTGAGAAATTTAATGAATAAACTTGTAACACTAATAGGACTTTCTTTTGCAATCTTTTTTCTTGTTGGTTTAGCAACAACACTTACAAAATCTATGATGATAGGTTTCTTTGATGTATTACCAGTTTACATATTGATGATACTTGCGATATCGATGATGTTATACGAAGCCTTTTTTGATAAAAAATAAATTTAATAATTCCTAAATTTACTACCTCAGATTGTAATACAATAGTTTATAGTTATTTTAATCTAGACTTAAACGCACATTTGTAATTTAATCTTTACAGTTAATTAACAAAGAAGAGGAGAGAGTAATGATTAAAGAAAAAAAATCATTGAAGGTTTCAAGATCACCTTCTAGACGTAAGTTCTTTAAAACTGCAGCTGCAACAGGTGTTGCTGCTGTTGCTTTATCTGCTCCAGCAGTTGCCAAAGAAAGAGTCGAAGCTTCTATGGTAGCTACTTGGCCTAGAGATTTTCCAGGCCTAGGAACTGGTGCACAAAGACTTGCTCAAAGATTAAGCGATATGAGTGATGGAAGAATTCAAGTTACTTATTACGCTGCTAACGAAAGAGTAAAAGCATTTGACTCATTTGACGAAGTTGCATCAGGTAACTCTCAAATGTATCACGGTGCTGATTACTACTGGGTAAAAAAACACCCTGCATTTGGATATTTTACTGCCGTTCCATTTGGCTTCACATATGCTGAAATGAATGCGTGGTTAAAATTTGCTGGTGGACAAGAGTTGTGGGATGAATTGACTGATGATTTCGGAACACAAAGTTTTGCTGCTGGTAACACTGGAGTGCAAATGGGTGGTTGGTTTAACAAAAAAATTAGATCAGCTAATGACTTTAAAGGTTTAAAAATGCGTATGCCTGGTTTAGGTGGACAAGTTCTTGGAAAACTTGGTGGTTCTCCAATTTCACTTCCTGGTGGACAAATTTATGAAAACCTTGTGTCTGGAGCAATTGATGCAACTGAATGGGTAGGACCTTGGAATGATGAAGCTATGAAGTTCCAGGAAGCTGCTAAGTATTATTACTATCCAGGAATGCATGAACCAGGATCTACACTAGCTTGTGGAGTGAACAAATCTTGGTTTACTAGTTTGTCAAAATCAGATCAGTTAATTATTAAAACTGCATGTGATTGGGCTGACACAACTACAATGGCCGAATACAATGCTAAAAACGGAGCTGCCTTAGCACGATTAGTTAACGAAAGTGGAGTTAAACTAGAGAAGTTTAATGATAAAGTTTACGATGCTTTCGCTAAAGGTGCTGCTGAAGTTTTCGATGAAGTTCAACAACATAGTGCTCTTGCTAAAAAAGTACATGCTGCCTTTGTTAAAGGTCGTAAGGAAATTGGTGCTTGGACTAACTTGTCTGACGGGCCATATGTTGCTCAAAGAAATAGAGCATTAGGAGTATAATTTAATTCTAATTAATATTAGAGGGCCCTTAAATGGGCCCTCTTTTTATATATCAATAAAAGATTTAATATGATGGCGAAAAATAACTTATCTATTTTAATAAGAATATTTAGTTATTCTATCTTAGCTTTAACTTTTGTTTTTTTAGTAAATAATGTTTTAACAGTTTGGTTTGATTGGCCAGGAGTTAAAAAACTTTTTGCTCATTATGAATTATTTGGATTTAAAAAATTAAATAAGCCTTTAGAGGGGCTTGCAATAAATTTATCATATATTCAATTACTATTTTATTTTGTATCTTTAGCAGGAGTTATATTTTTTGTTTTGAAATCCATAAAACAAACATTGCAAACAGACTCTGAGATCTTATCGAAAATTACAGCTTACGTGGTAAGGTCTTCTTTCTGGGCTGTGCTAATTGTTGGAGTAGCAGACTTTTTAATCTCATTCATGGTAGTAGAAAAACTAGTCGAGCCAATTTTTGGAGAACAGCTTAAAATTAATTTAGTAATACCTGCTTTCAGAATCACATATATACACTTTCCTTTAATATTAGCTTCTTTTGTAATTGGTTATTTTACAAGGTCTGTAGGCTTTATTTGGTTAGCAGTTTTAGTGGTTGGAAGTGAATTTTTGATAGTTCTCTCAAGGTTCATATTTCAGTATGAACAGGCATTCCAAGGTGACTTAGTTCGTTTTTGGTATGCAGCCCTTTATTTATTTGCAAGCGCTTATGCGTTAATTCATGAGGGCCACGTTAGAGTTGATGTTCTTTATACTGGTTTTACCGAACGTAAAAAAGCATGGACTAATGCAATTGGCTCATTAATTCTAGGAATTCCTTTATGTTTGATTGTAATATTTTTAGGCATGGGGGGCAAAGCTAGTATCATCAATGGTCCTGTAATTTCATTTGAAATTACGCAGCAAGGTTCAAACGGATTATATTTACTTTATCTAATGGCAGTTTATTTAGCAGTCTTTGCCGTAAGTATGTTAACTCAATTTACTAGCTACTTTATGAGCAGCAGTCATAAACTTTTAAAGAATTAAATAATGGAACATCTGTTTTTAGCTTTACTTGTAATTATAATGATTGGAGCATTAGCTTCTGGTTTTCCAGTAGCTTTTGCACTACCTGGATCAGCAATAATTTCAATCGGGCTAGCTGCTTTTTTTGGTTATTTATTTGCAGGAGATAGTAGCGCTTATTTTGCTGTTGATGGCCCTAAAGAATGGTTAACCGCCGGTATTACAAACTTTAGGAGTAACTACTGGGATGTAGAAACTGATACTTTAATTGCAATTCCTTTATTTATTTTCATGGGGATCATGCTGCAAAAATCAAAAATTGCGGAAGATCTTTTAGTCACAATGGGGCAGTTGTTTGGACCTATACCTGGAGGTTTAGGAATATCAGTAATTTTTGTTGGGGCATTACTTGCAGCTACAACTGGTATTGTTGGCGCAACAGTAATAGCAATGGGATTAATATCATTACCCACAATGCTTAATAATAAATATGATAAAAGTCTAGCAAGTGGAATTGTTTGTTCATCAGGAACACTTGGGCAAATTATACCTCCATCAATTGTATTAATTATTATAGCTGATCAATTAGCAAGTGCGGCTGATGTTGCAAATACTATGCGTCAGACTGATTACAAAATTTTAACTGGTGAATTTAATATGCCCGGAGAATTTAGAGTGGGATCTACTTCTGCAGGAGATATGTTTTTGGGGGCATTATTACCTGGTTTAGTTTTGGTTGGTTTGTATATGATTTATGTATTTGTATACGCAAGACTAAATCCCAAGGCAGCTCCTCCCGTTCCATTTAAAGGAAATTTTGATTCAAAATTTTGGATTAAAGTTTTAATAGTAATTATTCCTCCCCTTGCTTTAATTTTTGCGGTTTTAGGATCTATACTTTTAGGTATTGCAACCGTTAATCAAGCTGGATCAATTGGAGCAATAGGTGCAACCATGATGGCTGGTTACCGTTTACATAAAGGAAAAAAAGATGCTTACTATCCAATTATAATAGCAATTTTATCTGTCATTCCAATTTATATTTTATCTAAGAATTACAATTTAAATATTAAGGCTGTAGAAACTAGAGATCTTACAGCAATTTTTATCACAGGATTTTTTACAATTACTTTTTTAATTGGAATTGTTTGGAGTTTTTGGAGAGCATACAAAATTGAGAATGTTTTAAGAGAGGTTGTTACAGAAACATGTGTAACGACTTCAATGGTTTTTATAATTTTATTAGGTGCTGCAATGTTAACCTCTGGATTTAGAGCATTTGGAGGTGAAGAGCTAGTAAGAGATTTTCTTCAAGATTTGCCAGGGGGATTTTGGACACAGTTTGTTGTTGTAATGGCAGTGATTTTTTTACTAGGTTTCTTTCTTGATTTTATAGAAATAGCCGTTGTTGTTGTTCCTATCATTGCTCCGATATTATTAGCTGAACCAGGAGCTAATGTAAGTGCAATTTGGCTTGGTGTAATGATTGGAGTAAATTTACAAACCTCATTTTTAACACCACCATTTGGTTTTGCATTGTTTTACTTAAAAGGTGTAGCTTCAAAACTTGTTACTACTTTAAATATTTGGAAAGGTGTTGTTCCATTCATTATTTTACAATTAATAGGTCTTGGAATTGTTGGTTTCTATCCATCATTAGTAAATTACTTGCCAGCAAGAACATATTTAACTTCGAACGTTGCTCCACCACCGATGAATCCAAAGCTACAATATTGCTTACAAGAGTATAAATTTGCGATTTACAACACCGAAGAACAAAGAATTACTAATGCAATAAAAGACATGCAGAAATTAACTCCCGCAAATCTTCCAATGGATAAATTAGATATTTTTGAAGAGCATTTTGATAATGCG
This sequence comes from Candidatus Pelagibacter sp., assembly GCF_052046145.1. GTDB lineage: Bacteria > Pseudomonadota > Alphaproteobacteria > Pelagibacterales > Pelagibacteraceae > Pelagibacter. Next base: position 1,171,602 of record NZ_JBNGZR010000001.1, on the reverse strand, counting down.
CTTGGGACTTTTGCTATTGTTAAAAAACTTCAAAAAACGGAACAAGAATATGAATTATTTACAAAAGATTATAGGGACTTGCATTTCAATGTTAGAAAAATTGAGAAAAAAATTAGAAAAATAGACCAGAAAATTAAAAAAATAAAAGCTGAAATTAGAAATTTAGATGATGATAAGTTATCAGATAAAAATAAATTAGAATTAAAGATCGAGAATTACGAGCTAGAAATTAAAGAACTGCAAAATAAAGTTCCTGAAAGCTGGAAAGCTAAAAATGGAGAGTTTGAAATATTGCACAAAGCAAAAAACACAAGAACAAAAAGGTATAGAAAAAATGTTGATGAAGCTTATGAAACTCTGGATCAAATAGTAATGTTTATAAATGATAATGAAAAATTAAAAGAACTTTCATCAGAAATAAAAGAATTAAAATATAATATTGATAATAGAAATTACGAAAACGCAATATCAATAATTGATAATCTTTTTGAAAAACTAGGAGAAATTTCTGGAACCGAAGAATTTGCAAATAAATTAGATGACCTAATATCTGTTATAGATAATGATGAGGTAGATGAGCAAAAATTGTCTGAAGTAAGTTTAGAGACTTTTGATCTTTTCAATTTAGAAGTTTCATGGAGAGATGATGCTAATAAGAATTTGATGCCTGAATTAATTAAATATAATGATGTTATCAAACATAATATTGGTCTTAGACTTCAAAACAGATTAACTAAAGAACAAGCTAAATTTGTTGCTAGGTGTAACTCAGTTCATAGAGATATATCTTTAAACTTTTAATTAATGGAAAATTATACTTTACCAAAAAAACAGGCTATTATTGTTTTTTTTGTATTTGCATTTGGTTATTTTTTATCATGTTTGTTACGTGCAATTACTGCAACACTTTCACCAGTATTAACCTCAGAATTTAATTTATTAGCAGCTGATTTAGGATTATTAGCTGGAGGTTATTTTTTAGGTTTTGCTTGTATGCAAATACCACTTGGATATTTGTTAGATAAATATGGACCAAAAAAAATTGTCTCTTCTTTTTTATTTATCGCATTAGTTGGAACAGGATCATTTGCTTTGGCTGAAAGCTTTTCAGGATTGTTAGTTTCACGAATTCTAATTGGTGTAGGTGTAAGTGCTTGTTTGATGGCCCCGTTAACGGGTTACAGAATATGGTATGCAGAAAATCAACAACAAAGAGCAAACTCATGGATGTTAATGATTGCATCATTAGGTTTTTTGTCATCTACATTGCCTGTACAACTTTTATTGCCTAGTTTCGGTTGGAGATGGATATTTGGTGGTATTGCTATCTTAATTTTAATTAGTATTTTTTTTATGTTAGTTTTCATTCCAAAATGGAATTTAACTAAAAATAAAGAGTTAGAAGAGCCAAGTAATACTGGAACTTTATCAGAAGTTTGGAAAAATCGATTTTTTATAAGTGTAATTCCAATGGGTTTATTCAATTATGGGGGCTTAATGGCTATACAAACTTTATGGGCAGGCCCATGGATGACTAGAGTTGCTGGCTATACTCCACTTCAGAGCGCTACAGGATTATTTTGGATCAATGTAACTATGTTGGTATCCTTTTTTTTGTGGGGTTATTTTTTACCAAAAATTTCAGGTATAGGTTTTACTGCGAAAAAAATACTTAAATTAGGTTTGCCAATTAGTTTTTCTGTAATGTTTGTGATTATATTGCTAGGCCCAAAAGCAGGTGCATACTACATAACTTTATTCATTTTAAGTTCAATTTTTTTATCAGTTACACAGCCAGCTGTGGGCCTTTCTTTTTCAGGTTATTCTGCTGGTAAAGCACTAACTTCATTCAATTTATTAATATTCGCGGGAACATTCATAATGCAATGGCTAATGGGCTTAGTGATAGATATTGTTAAAGGCATGGGTCACACAGAAATATTTGCTTTTAAATCAGCTTTTTCAGTTTTCTTAATCTTAAGTATTATTTCTTATATATTTTTTTTAATATTAAATAGAAAAAAATATGAAAATAAAACGTAGGAATTTTTTTTTGGAATTATTTATTGGTATTGTTGCTATTTACTTAATTGTTTTAATTTTCTTATTCTTTTTTCAAAGAAATTTAATGTATCATCCTGATGAGAATAATTATTTTGGAGATAATTTAGAAGTCAACATTGAAAAAGTTTCTATCAAAACAAAAGATAATATTAATCTTTTAGGCTGGTTTCATAATAAAAATTTAAAGAGTTACAAAACAATAGTTTACTTTCATGGAAATGCAGGGACACTTGAAAACAGAATCCACAAGTTAAATCATTTTAAAGACATGGATGTTAATTTTTTAATAATTGCATGGAGAGGGTTTAGTGGCAATAAAGGAAAACCAAGCGAGGAGGGTCTTTATACAGATGGTGCTAGTGCAATAAACTGGCTTAAAGAAAAAGGTCTAAATGAAGAGGATATAATTATTTATGGAGAGTCATTAGGAACTGGCATTGCTACTGAAATTACTCAGAATAAAAATTTTGCAGGATTAATCTTAGAAACGCCCTTCACATCAATGATAGAAGCTGCGAAAAATTTTTATCCATATATTCCAGTAGGTTTAATTTTAAAAGATAAGTATGAAAATAATAAAAAAATTAAAAATATAAATATTCCAGTGTTAGTAATGCATGGTGAGGCTGACCAAATAGTTCCATTTTGGATGGGTAAAAAAATTTTTAATTTAGCAAGTGAACCTAAATATTCATACTTTACAAAATATGACGATCATATGATGGAATATGATGATAAACTTGTATTAGCCCTAAAATCGTTTGTTGATAGTTTAAATTAAGCCATAATCTAAACAAAGATAATTCAAATTTTTTTTTTAAGTAAATCTATGAAAAATTTTCTCTTATTTCTTATCGTTCTTTTTTCTTTAAATAATTTATCAAATGCTAAAGAAAATTTAGCATCTGTAGACAGCCTTTTTCATATTGATCAAATGAATTCGCACGATGAAAATTTTGCATTATATTTTAAAACCCGTGAAAAATCTGTCTTAGCTCGAGGGGAAAATTCAAATTATATTAATGATTTTCCAAAAGATCTTTATATTTATAATTATAAAACAAAAGAGTCTTTGCCATTAATTTCTTATGAATGGTTTCCCAAAACAGCAAAATATTTTTTGCAAGAGTATGATTTCCCAGTTTTTCCAGATGATTTTGCATATTATCTTTTAAAAGATAACAAAACTCTGGTGATGATTAGTGCTGTAAAAAGTCTAAAAGCTAATTTTAAATTTGATATTGTTGAAAAAAAGTTAGAGCTTTATCCTGTAAATGGAAAATTTGATTTTATTATTTCTTCGATAGCTAAAAATTGTGGACATTATGAATTTAAAGAACACTATAAATGTAGTTTTTATAAACCTCTAATTTCCAGTACCTTAATTAATTAATTTGAGTAAATGCTTCTGCGAATTTTTCGGCCTCAAAAATTTGCAAATCATCTTCTTTTTCACCTAATCCAAGGGCAATAATTGGCAGTTTATATTTTTTAGCAACAGCTAGAAGAATACCTCCTTTTGCTGTACCATCTAATTTTGTCATAATAAGACCAGTTATTGGAATAATTTTATTAAATTCTTCAACTTGATTAATAACATTTTGTCCCGAAGTTGCATCCAAAACTAAAATAACATCATGTGGAGCATCAGGATCAATTTTTTTAGTAACGTTTGCAATTTTTTTATATTCCTCCATCAAATTTTTTTTATTTTGTAATCTTCCAGCTGTATCAATTAAAACTTGGTTAAAATTATTGTTTAATGCTTCATCAATAGCTCTGTAAGCAACTGATGCAGGATCTGAACCTTGAGATGATTTTGTAATTTGAACATCAACTTTGTTTGCCCAATTTTCTAGTTGTTCTATAGCTGCTGCTCTAAAAGTATCTGATGCAGCTAGCATTACTTTATTTCCATTACCCTTTAATATTTTGCTTATTTTTCCAATAGTAGTTGTCTTTCCAACACCATTAACACCTGAAATTAATGTTGCATTTAATTTTTCTTTTTTTTTGAAGAATTCAATATTTTCTAAAGGTTTCATAATTGAAATAATATAATTTTTTAAAATATTATTTATTTCGTCAGTTAAATCTTTATTGGGATCAATTTTTGTTTGAGAAATTATTTCTCTTATTTCTGAAGCAGAAACAATACCAACATCGGATTGAATTAAGTAATCTTCAATTTTGTCTAATGTTTTGTCATCAATCTCTTTTTTTACAACTATATCTCTTAAACCCGTCGTAAAAGCTGAGGCACTTTTTTTAAAACCTGATTTAAATTTTTCAAAAATTCCCATTAAATTTTAAAATTTATCTCCTCGATATCTGAAACTGGTCCTTTCATATGAATACTATTGTTTTCATCAATTGAAATTGTTAATCTACCTGTAGAAAATTCAATATCCACTTTATCATTTACCAGTCCGTTTTGTTTTGCAGCAAAAGCTGTTGCACAAGCTGCTGTACCACATGCTTTAGTAAGTCCAGCCCCTCTTTCCCACACTCTAACTTTTATTAATTCTTTGTTAACAACAGTTGCTAAAGTAATATTACATTTTTCTGGGAATAAAGAATGGTTTTCAATTTCTGGTCCAATTTTTTTAATCTCAAAATTTTCGTTATTATCAACAAAAAAAACTACATGTGGGTTTCCAACATTTACAGCAGTTCCACCAGAAAATTCATTATTATTTTTGTCAATAATTTTAATTCCTAAATTATTCGTATTTAATTCTTTAGACAACGGAATCTCATCCCATTTTGTTTTTGCAACACCTATTTCTGTAGAAACCATTTTTTCTCCAACAATATTAGATTTTAATTTGCCGGATAAAGTTGTCAGGACAATTTCTTTTTTGTTACTTTCCTTGCCTAATAAATCAGCAATACATCGTGTACCATTTCCACACGCACCAGACATTCCTCCATCTGAATTGTAAAATTCTAGCGAAGCATCTGAAATATCATTTTTTTTAATCAATATTAGTTGGTCACAACCAATAAATTTTCTGTCACAAATCTTTATTATTTGCTCTTTCGTCAAATTTGTAATTGTTTGTCTATTATCTATGATGACAAAATCATTACCTAAACCGTCCATTTTAAATGCTTTAATATCCATATATAGATATTTAACTTATTTATTGACTTTTTGAACCTCTATTATAGGTTGTTGCCGTTTCCGCAAAAACATTAACTTTGCGGTGTCTTTGGAAACAAAGAGATCGACACTAGTCAGCGAGGGTTCGCCCACTAGTGCGTTACTGCTATGCGTAATAAATATGTTTGAAAATTTAACAAATAAATTTGAAGAAATTTTTTCTTCTCTGAAAAAGGCACCTTCGCTTGATGAAGCTCAAGTAGATGAAGGTTTAAGAGGCATTAGGCAAGCCTTACTTGAAGCAGATGTCTCTTTGGATGTTGCAAAAGATTTTATTGAAAAAGTTAAGCCAAAAGCATTAGGCCAAGAGATAATAAGGTCTACATCTCCTGGGGATATGGTTGTTAAAATTGTTTATGATGAGCTTGTAGACTTATTAGGTGCAACAAATAATGAGATAAACTTAAACGCAGTACCGCCTGTGCCAATGATGTTAGTTGGGTTACAAGGTTCTGGAAAAACGACAACAACAGCAAAATTAGCAAAATTTTTAGAAAACAATAAAAAGAAAAAAGTAATGATGGTCAGTCTAGATATTTATAGACCAGCTGCTCAAGAACAACTTAGATCTTTAGGAGAACAAAATAATATTTTGACTTTACCTATTATAGAAGGTCAGCAACCTACTGATATTTGTAGAAGAGCAATAAGTGCTGCTAATTTAAATGGAGCTGAAATAATTTTATTTGATACTGCTGGTAGAACTCAAATCGATTTACAAATGATGAGTGAGATTAAGCAAATTGAAGCTGTCATTAATCCAACAGAAACCTTTTTAGTTGCAGACTCTTTAACAGGTCAAGTTGCAGCTTCAGTGGCAAAAGAATTTAAAAATACAGTTAACTTATCTGGAATTATTTTAACTAGGGCTGACGGTGATGCAAGAGGTGGAGCCGCAGTGAGTATGAAATATGTTTCAAATGTTCCAATTAAATTTTTAGGTGTAGGAGAAAAAGTAGATAATCTTGAAGTATTCTATCCAGATAGAATTGCAAACAGAATACTTGGTATGGGGGATATCGTATCCCTTGTAGAAAAGGCGGCTCAAGATTTAGGAGAAGAAAATCTAAAAAAAGCAGAGGAAAATTTAAAAAAAGGTCAATTTTCTATGGAAGATTATTTATCCCAATTAAGACAAATGAAAAAAATGGGTGGCATTGAGGGAATTATGTCTTTTATGCCAGGAGTTTCTAAAATTAAATCCCAAATGGACTCAGCGGGAATTGATGAGAGTATAATTAATAAAAATGAAGCGATTATTTTATCAATGACAAAAAAAGAAAGAGAGAACCCCAAAATAATAGATGGTTCTAGAAAAAAAAGAATTGCTAATGGCTCTGGCACAGATCCGGCCACTATCAATAAATTGCTTAAGCAATTTAAAATGATGTCTGAAATGATGAAAAAGATGTCAAAAGGAAATCTGAAAGGTATGTCTGATAAAGGTATACCGCCAGAGCTATTTAACCAATTAAAGTAAAAAGGAGAAGAAATGTTAAAATTAAGATTATCAAGAGGTGGAACAAAAAAACGTCCTGTTTATAAAGTTGTTGTTGCCGACAGTCGTTTTGCAAGAGATGGAAGATTTATAGAAAAGGTTGGTTTTTTTAATCCTCTATTACCAAAAGAGAAAAAAGAAAGAGTGGGCCTAGAAGCTGAGAGAATTAAATATTGGCTTGGTCAAGGAGCTCAACCAACAACTAGAGTAGCAAGAATTTTAGGTGAGAACGAACTAATGCCTATGCCTGCAAATGGAAATAATCCAAATAAAGCAGTGCCAAAAAAAGAGAGAAATAAAAAAGAAGAGGATAATAAAGAAGCTCCAAAAGCAGAAGCAGCTCCATCAGCAGAAGCTCCTAAAGAAGAAGCTCCATCAGCAGAAGCAGCTCCATCAGCAGAAGCTCCTAAAGAAGAAGCTCCAAAAGCAGAAGCAGCTCCATCAGCAGAAGCTCCTAAGGAAGAAGCTCCAGCAGAGGAAAAAAAATAATTTAAAGATTATTTATGTGGCAAGCTCAAGTGTTTACACTTTATCCAGAGGTTTTTCCTGGTCCTTTATCTAAAGGACTCTATGGAAAAGCTTTATCAAATAATTTATGGAAACTTAAAGTTGTAAATATAAGAGATGCAGCTGATGACAAACATAAAACAGTAGATGATACACCTTATGGGGGTGGTTCAGGGATGTTGTTAAAAGCAGATGTTCTTGCAAAGTCTTTAGATGAAAACAAAAATGAGAGTGAGAGAATTTTATACTTATCGCCAAAAGGAAAAAAATTTGATCAAAACTTAGCAAAAGAGCTAGCTAGTGAAAAATCTCTGTCTTTAATTTGTGGTCATTTTGAAGGTGTGGACGAAAGAATACTTTCAACAAGAAATATTGAGGAAATTAGTATCGGAGATTATGTTTTGTCAGGCGGGGAGTCAGCTGCATATGTAGTTATAGATAGTATTTTAAGATTGCTGCCAGGTGTATTAGGAAATGAAAACTCTAAATTAGATGAAACCTTTGAAAACGGTCTTCTAGAGTATCCTCAGTATACAAAACCTCAAATTTGGGAGGAAAAAGCTGTGCCAGACGTGCTATTATCAGGTGATCATAATAAAATTAAACACTGGCGTTTATCTCAATCTGAGGCTATAACACGCGACCGAAGACCAGATTTATGGGAAAAATATAAGAAGAATTAATTTGATAAATATTAACATGAAAACAATTGAAGAAATAAATCAGCATAACGTTAACAAAATTCTTTCAGAGAAAAAAATTCCAGAATTTTATCCTGGAGATGTTGTTAAAGTTGGTGTGAGAATTACCGAGGGTAAAAAAGAAAGAATTCAATATTTTGAGGGAGTGTGTATTGCTAAAAAAAGCAGAGACTTAAACTCATCTTTTACGGTTAGAAAGATTTCATTTGGAGAGGGTGTTGAGAGAACTTTTCCTTTATTTGGAACTTTAATTGACTCAATTAAGGTTATTAGATCAGGTAAAGTAAGAAGAGCAAAACTTTACTATCTAAGAGACAGAACTGGTAAATCAGCAAGGATTGCTGAAAAAATTAGAAAAAAAATTGGTATTGATATCGAGGCAAAACCAGAAACAGTTACAGAGGAAAATGTAGCTCCTGCAGTAGAAGCACCAAAAGAAGAAGCTCCTAAAGCAGAAGCAGCACCAGTAGCAGAGGCTCCTAAAGCAGAAGCAGCACCTAAAGAAGAGGCAGCTCCAGCAGCCGAGGCTCCTAAAGAAGAACAAAAATCAGAAAGCTCTACAGAAAAAAAATAATTTTTTTTTCAATGTCTACAACATTATACGATAAAATTTGGAACGATCATCTAGTTGACCAACAAGATGATGGCACATCTTTACTTTTTGTAGACAGGCATTTAATTCATGAGGTGACAAGCCCCCAAGCTTTTGAAGGATTAAGAAATTCTAACAGAAAAGTTAGACATCCAAATTTAACTTTAGCAGTTGCAGATCATAATGTTCCAACAACTGACAGATCAAAAGGTATTTCAGATGAAGAGTCAAAAATTCAAGTAGATACTTTAGAGGCAAATTGTAAAGAATTCGGTGTTCAGTTATTTGGTATGGATGATAAGAGGCAAGGTATCGTTCATATTATAGGACCTGAACAAGGTTTTACTCAACCAGGTACAGTTATTGTTTGTGGAGATAGTCATACCGCAACTCATGGAGCATTTGGTGCTTTAGCATTTGGAATAGGAACTTCAGAAGTTGAACATGTTTTAGCAACCCAAACACTAGTTCAGAAAAAAGCTAAAAATTTTAGAATTAATGTTAACGGTGAACTTCCTTTAGGAGTTACTTCTAAAGATGTAATACTTCAAATAATTGGAAAAATAGGTACAGCAGGTGGAACAGGATCTGTTGTGGAATATGCTGGAGATTTAATAAGATCTTTAAGTGTTGAGCAAAGAATGACTATTTGCAATATGACAATTGAAGGTGGTGCAAGAGCAGGATTAATTGCACCAGATGAAAAAATTTTTGAATATTTAAAAGGAAAACCAATGTCACCAAAAAGTGAAAATTGGGATAAAGCTTTGAACTATTGGGAAACTTTAAAAACAGATTCTGATGCTAATTTTGATAAAGAAATTAGCCTTAATGCAAATGAAATTTTACCTATGATTACATGGGGTACGTCACCACAAGATGTAATAACAATTGATGGAAAAGTTCCAAATCCAAATAATGAGACTGATGTAGATAAAAAAAATTCAATTGAAAGAGCTTTAAAGTATATGGGTTTAAAACCCGACATGGCAGCTACAGATATAAAAATAGATAAAGTATTTATTGGTAGTTGTACTAATGGCAGAATAGAAGATTTGAGAGAAGCAGCAAAAATCGTAAAAGATAAAAAAGTATCATCGCATGTTAATGCTATAGTAGTTCCAGGCTCAGGCTTGGTTAAAGAACAAGCAGAGCAAGAAGGACTAGATAAAATTTTTGTTAGCTCAGGGTTTGAATGGAGAGAACCAGGTTGCTCTATGTGTTTAGCGATGAATGCCGATAAATTAAAACCAGAAGAAAGATGTGCCTCTACATCAAATAGAAATTTTGAGGGAAGACAAGGTAGAGGTGGTAGAACTCATCTAGTTAGTCCAGGAATGGCTGCAGCAGCTGCAATTTCAGGTAATTTAGATGATGTCAGAAAGTATCAAAATTAAATGCAAAAATTTAATAAATTGAAAAGTATCCCAGCTTATTTACCAATTGTAAATATTGATACAGATATGATAATTCCAAAGCAGTTTTTAAAAACTATCAAAAGAACTGGTCTAGGAAAAAATTTATTTTTTGAAATGAGATATGATGATCAAGGCAAAGAAATAAATGATTTTGTGTTAAACAAAGATCCATTTAATCAATCTAAAATTTTAATTGCTGGAAAAAACTTTGGATGTGGTTCATCAAGAGAACATGCTCCTTGGGCTTTATTAGATTTTGGAATTACTTGTGTGATAAGTTCAAGTTATGCAGATATTTTTTTTAGTAATTGTTTTAAAAATGGAATTTTGCCTATAATCCTTGAGGAAGAAAAAATAAAAGAGCTATCTGAATACGCAAATAGACAAGAAGAAATTTCTATTGATTTGCAAGAGGAAAAAATAGTTTATGGAAATAATGAGCTAAAATTTGAAATTGATCCATTTAAGAAAAAATGTTTGTTAGAAGGGCTTGATGATATCGCTTTATCACTAAAAAAATCAGAAAAAATAGAAAAGTTTGAAACAAATTTAAAAAACGAAAAGCCTTGGGTATTTAATGATTAAAGTAAAAAAAAGAAAAATACTTTTACTTCCTGGTGATGGTATTGGTCCGGAGGTAATAACTGAGGTAAAAAAAATCATTAACTGGTTTAATGATAAAAAATCTTTAGATTTTGAAATTGATCAGGAGCTAGTTGGTGGTTGTTCTTATGATAAACATGGCACTCCAATCACTGATGAGGTTTTTTATAAAGCACTAGAAAGTGAAGTAATTATGCTTGGAGCAGTTGGTGGTCCTACATGGGATAACCTAGAATTTTCCAAAAAACCAGAAAGAGCATTATTAAAACTAAGGAAAGAATTAAAGCTTTTTGCAAACTTAAGGCCTGCAATTTGTTTTAAACAATTAGTCGATGCTTCAACCCTTAAGCCAGAGGTAGTTTCAGGACTAGATATAATGATAGTAAGAGAGTTAACGGGTGGAATATATTTTGGTGAACCTAGAGGAATAAAGCCAATTGAAAATGGTGAAAGAAAAGGAATTAATACTCATACATATACAACTAGTGAAATTACAAGAGTAGCTAGAGTTGCTTTTGATTTAGCAAGAAAAAGATCAAACAAAGTTACATCATGTGAAAAGTCAAATGTAATGGAAGCCGGACAATTGTGGAAAGAAGAAGTTAAAGAACTTCATGAGAAAGAATACAAAGATGTAGAGTTAAGCCATATGTTAGCAGATAACTGCGCAATGCAACTTTTAAGAAACCCAAAGCAATTTGATGTAATTGTAACCGATAATTTATTTGGGGATATGCTGTCTGATCAAGCTTCGATGTTAACTGGATCTTTAGGTCTTTTACCATCAGCATCTTTAGGTGCAAAAAATAAAGATGGTGAGATGAGAGCAATGTATGAGCCAATACATGGATCGGCTCCTGATATAGCAGGACAAGGTATTGCAAATCCAATAGCTTCTATTTTAAGTTTTGCTATGGCTTTAAGGTACTCTTTAGATCTTGATAAAGAAGCAGATGTTTTAGAAAAGGCAGTGCAAGATGTTCTAAATGATGGATTAAGGACAAAAGACATAATGTCAGATGGCATGAAAGAAACGTCTACTTCAGCAATGGGTGATGCGATAATTTCAAAATTGCAATAAAACTAGAATTATTTTAAGGTTTAAATATGCCAAGTTATACAGCTCCAGTAAAAGACATGATGTTTCTCTTTGAAAAATTAAGAGACAATAAAAATTATAATGAACTTGAAAAATATAATGAAGTTAGTTCAGATCTTGTTAAAGATATTTTAGAGGAAGCAGCTAAAATAAATCAAAATTTAATTTTACCTCTTGCTAAATCAGGAGATGAAAATCCAGCAGTTTTAGAAAATGGTGTTGTCAGAACACCCCCAGGCTACAAAGAAGCGTATCAAAAGTATATTGAGGATGGTTGGACTTCATTGTCTTGTGATCCAAAATATGGAGGTCAAGGAATGCCAAAAACAGTAAGTGCATTTTTTGATGAAATGCTATCTTCAGCAAGCTTATCATTTAAATTATATAGTGAATTAAGTATTGGTGCTTATAATTGTATCAATCATCATGCTTCTGATGAAATTAAAAATAAATATTTACCAAAGATTGTAGAAGGTAAGTGGAGTGGTACAATGTGTTTAACAGAACCAGTTTGTGGTACCGACCTTGGCTTGTTAAAAACTAAAGCAATTAAACAATCGGATAATACTTATAAAATCAGTGGTCAAAAAATATTCATAACCTCAGGAGACCATGACTTAACCGAAAATATTATTCACTTAGTTTTGGCAAGATCACCAGACTCTCCATCTGGTACTAAGGGAATTAGTTTATTTTTAGTTCCAAAATATATTGTGAACCAGGATGGTAGTATTGGTCCAAGAAATGGAATTTCAACTGGATCAATTGAGAGTAAGATGGGTATTAAAGGTTCAGCAACTTGTGTTTTAAATTTTGATGATGCAACTGGTTACATGATTGGTAACAAAGATAAAGGTCTTAGTGCAATGTTCACAATGATGAATTTAGAGCGAATAGTTGTAGGCATTCAAGGTTTAGGTATTTCTGAAATTGCTTATCAAAATTCACTTTCTTACGCAAAAGAAAGAAAGCAAGGAAAAACAAATAATTCAAAATCTAATAATGGTGCAGATTTTATAATTGATCATGCAGACATTAGAAGAACTTTACTTAATATGAAATCAATAATTGAGGGCGAAAGAGCATTATGTTTTTGGCTTTCTCAACAAACAGAAGTAAGTCTTTATCATCCAGACGAAAAAATTAAACAAGCTGCTTTAGATTACGTTTCATTAATGACGCCTGTGGTTAAATCACTTTTTACAGATTTAGCTATGGAAATTACTAGCGATGCAATGCAGATACATGGAGGATACGGATATACTAAAGACCAAGGTATTGAGCAATTATATCGAGATAATCGTATTACCCCAATTTATGAAGGAACAAATTCCGTACAGGCTGCAGATTTAGTATTTAGAAAATTATCTAACAAAAAAGGCGATGTTATAAATAAGTTTTTAGAAATGATTAAATCTGAATGTGAGAGCAAAAATGAAAAAGTAAAAACATTTTCTAAAGAATTAAACCATTATTTAGATATTTTATCCAAATTCACAGATTGGATAAATGATAAAAATAAAATTGAAAAGGATGATGTTAGTGCTGCAGCAAATGATTATTTAAAAAGCTTAGGTTATGTTTCAATTGCTTATGCTTGGATTAAAATATTAGAGGTTAGTTTTAATGATTTTAATACAAATAAAGAATTTTATAGTGATAAAATAAATACAGCTAAATTTTATTTTGATAAGGTATTACCTCGGGCTGAGTATCATTATAAATCAGCAATCTCAGGAAGCTCAAATATAATGAATTTTAAGTTTAATTAATGAGCCATTACGATACAAATTTAGATAAAAATAAAGCAAATCACGTACCCCTTACTCCCTTAACTTTTTTAAAAAGAGCAAAAGAAATTTACCCAAATTATGAGGCTATAATTTATGAAGAAAGAAATTATACCTGGGCTGAAGTTTATAAAAGAGTTGTAAAATTTGCTAGTGCATTGACAAAAATTGGTATTAAAAAAGGTGACACGGTTTCATTCTTAGCTTTCAATACACCAGAGATTTTTGAAGCGCACTACTCTGTACCTATGACTGGTGCAGTTCTTAATACTATAAATATAAGATTAGATGCCAAAACAATTTCCTATATTTTAGATCATAGCGAAGCAAAAGTCTTAGTTGTGGATAGACAACTTCATGGAGAAGTAAAAAAAGCATTAAAAAATCTTAATAAAAAAATAACTATTATTGACATAAACGATAAATATGCTGACCAATCAAAATTGGAAAAAATTGGTGATTTAGAATATGAAAGTTTTTTAAATACAGGCGATGAAAATTACCAATGGCAAATGCCCGAAGATGAGTGGCAAGCTATATCACTAAGTTATACATCAGGTACTACAGGAAATCCCAAAGGTGTTGTCTATCATCATAGGGGAGCATATTTAATGTCTACAGGCAGCTCAGTTGCTTGGAATATGCCAAATAGATTAAATTTTTTAACAGTTGTTCCAATGTTCCATTGCAATGGCTGGTGTTATCCATGGACTGTGCCGATGCTAAACGGAAGAACTATATGTTTAAGAAATATAGATATTAAAAAAATTTTTGAACTTATTGATAAATATGAAATCACTCATTTTGGTGGTGCTCCAATAGTATTGAATATGATTACTGGAGCCCCAGAAAGTGATAAAAAAAAATTAAAACAAAAAGTTTATGTTTTAACTGCTGGTGCTCCTCCACCAAGTATAATTTTTAAAAAAATGAGAGCTCTCGGATTTGAAGTAATGCATGTATATGGTTTAACAGAAACTTATGGGCATGTTACTCAGTGTGCCTGGAATGATGAGTGGAATAATTTTGATGAAGAAAAACAAAACGAGATTAAAGCAAGACAAGGTGTAAAGTATCCTAATACGGAAGGTGTCGTTGTTTTAGACCCTGAGACAATGAAAGAAGTTCCTAGAGACGGAAAGACAATCGGTGAAATCATGATTAGAGGAAATGTCGTAATGAAGGGATATTTCAAAGATAAAGAGGCTACCGAAAAAGCCATGAAAGATGGTTGGTTTCACAGTGGTGATTTAGCTGTAATGCATTCTGATGGCTATATTAAAATACAAGATAGATCAAAAGATATAATTATTTCTGGAGGAGAAAATATTTCTTCAATTGAAATTGAAAATACTTTATCCAAACACCCATCTGTTTCGATTGCTGCGGTTGTTGCAAAACCAGACGAAAAATGGGGTGAGGTGCCATGTGCATTTATAGAAGCAGTTAAAGACAAACCAGTTAGCGAGAAAGAATTAATTGATTTTTGTAAAGAAACTTTAGCAGGCTTTAAAGTTCCAAAAAAGGTTGTTTTTTGTGAGTTACCAAAAACTTCAACAGGTAAAATACAAAAATTTGAACTCAGAAAACAAGTTTAGGTAACTTTTGATTTTTCAAATAGAAAATAAAAATATTCATGCATCAGATGCTGGACAGGGAATAGATCCAAATAAACAAACATTAGTTTTTCTTCATGGAAGTGGTCTTTCACACATAGTTTGGTCATTAACTGAACAATTTTTTTCTAACAAAAATTTTAATGTTTTATCTATTGATTTACCTGGGCATGGTAATTCAGATGGACCTTGCTTAGATAGTATTGAAAAAATTGCTGATTGGTTAGAGCAAGTATTTATAAAATTAAATTTAAAACAACTATTTATTGTCGGGCACTCTCAAGGATGTTTAGAGATACTTGAATATGCATCTAAATATAAAAATAGATTAAAAAAATTAGTTTTTATTGGTGGTTCAAATAGAATGCCAGTTCATCCAGATCTAATCAATTTAGCAAAAAATGGGGACTCTGATGCTGTTAAATTGATGATGAAGTGGGGCTATGAAGGTTCAAAAAAATTTATAGGAGGTAATCCAGTGGAGAAAATAATACAGTCACCAAGAGATATTAGAGAAATATTAGCAATCGATTTAATTGCATGTAATAATTATACTAACGGCTCTCATGCTGCTAGATTAATAGACTGTCCCTCTTTGTTGATATTTGGATCATTAGACAAAATGGTAAATCTAGAATCAGGTAAAAAGTTTTCTAGTTTAATTAAAAAATCAACAACACATATAATTGAGGGTTGTGGTCATATGATTATGATTGAAAAAGCATTCGAAATGAGAGACAAGGTTTTAGAATTTTTAAAATAATGAAAAGTTTTTCAATTGCAAAATCAAGAAGGCTGAGAGGCACTCCTTATACCTCTAGAATAGAAAAACAAGGGGTTACGGCTTATACAATATACAATCATATGTTGCTTCCAGCTGCCTTTGGTTCAATTGAGGACTCATACCATCACTTAAAACAGTATGTTCAAATTTGGGATGTAGCTGCTGAAAGACAAGTAGAAATTTCTGGTAAAGACTCAGCGAAATTAGTTCAGTTGATGACTTGTAGAGATTTATCTAAATCGAAAGATGGAAGATGTTATTATTGTCCAATAATTGATGATAACGCAGGTCTGATAAATGATCCAGTTGTACTTAGATTAAATGAAAATAAATGGTGGGTATCTCTTGCTGACTCAGATGTGATATTATTTGCAAAAGGATTAGCTATTGGAAATAAATTTGACGTAAAGATTTTTGAACCTGATGTTGATATAATGGCCATACAAGGTCCAAAGTCATTTGAATTAATGGAAAAAGTTTTTGGAGATAAGATAGTTAATTTAAAATTCTTTGGTTTTGATTATTTTGAATTTGGTGGTGATAAACATTTAATTGCAAGATCTGGTTGGTCTAAACAAGGTGGTTATGAAATTTATGTAGAACATAATGTTTCCGGATTAAAATTATATGATCATCTTTTCGAAGTTGGAAAAGAATTTAATATCAAACCAGGTTGTCCGAATTTAATAGAACGTATTGAAAGTGGATTATTATCGTATGGAAATGATATCGATAATGGAGATAATCCATATGAATGTGGATTTGATAAATATATTAACATAGACAGCGAAGTTAATTTTTTAGGTAAAGAGAAATTAAAAAAAATTAAATCTGAAGGAATTAAAAAAAAATTAATGGGAGTAATGCTTGATATAGATAAAATAAGTATTACAGGATCATTAGAATTAAGTGATCAAAACAATAATATAATTGGAGAATTGAGATCAGCTTGCTATTCACCGCATTTTAAAAAAGTTATTGGTATTGCTATGATGAAAAAACCACACTGGAACGTCGATCAAGATATAAAAGCCAAGATAAATGGTGAAATTTGTGTGGGTAAAGTTTGCGATTTACCTTTTATTTAGTATAAAACTCTAAATATGAACATAGCTATAGTAGGTGCAACAGGTAATGTGGGCAGAAAGACTCTTGAAGTTTTTGATAAAAAAAACTTCAAGTTTCATAATCTATATTTAGTTGCTTCAGAAAAAAGTGCAGGAAAAAAAATCTCTTTTAGAGATAAAGAGTATGTTATTGAAAATTTAGAGACATATGATTTTTCAAAAGCAGATATAACTTTTTTTGCAGCAGGAGGAAAGATTGCTGAAAAATTTGCAGAAAAGGCTGCCAAGCACACAATTGTAATAGATAATTCAAGTTTTTTTAGGATGGATCCTGATGTTCCATTGATTGTTCCACAAGTTAATGCAGCGGAAGTTAAAAATATGAAAAAAAATATTATTGCCAATCCAAATTGTTCTACAGCACAACTTGTTATAGCGCTTAAACCACTACATAATTTATTCAAAATTAAAAGAGTTGTAGTTTCAACTTACCAATCTGTTTCAGGTGGCGGCAAAAGTCCAACGGACGAATTAATCGATCAAACTAAACAATATTTAGATGGAAAAAAAATAGTTTCAAAAAATTTTACTAAACAAATCGCTTTTAATGTTATTCCACATATCGATGTTTTTGCTGATGATGGATATACAAAAGAAGAATTAAAAATGACAAATGAAACAAAAAAAATCTTAGATGAGTCAATTGAACTTACAGCTACATGTGTAAGAATTCCTGTTTTAGTATCTCATTCTGAGTCTGTAAATATAGAATTTGAAAAACCATATACTTTAGAAAAAGTGAGAGATGTTTTAAGTAAAGCAGATGGTTGTGAGGTTATCGATAGAAGAGAAAATGGAGGTTATAGCACACCATTTGAAGCAGCAGGAAAAGATGAGACATTTATATCTAGAATTAGGGAAGACAAAACAAAAAAAAATTCATTAAATTTGTGGATTGTATCAGACAACCTGTTGAGAGGTGCTGCACTTAATTCTGTTGAAATTGCAGAAACAATTATTAATTCAAAATAAAATATGGAAAACAGACCTTTATCACCACATATACAGATTTATAAATGGCATATTTCTTCACTAGTATCTATTTCACATAGGATTACAGGAATAATTAATTTTTTTGCAATCACATTAATTTGTATTTGGTTTGCATTAATGCTTCTAGCAGAAAGTAATTATCAAATTATAAAAATTTTTTTAGAAACTTTTTTAGGTAAATTTATTTTAATTGGAATAACTTGGTCATTTAGTTTTCAAATGTTAAGTGAAATAAGACACTTGATTATGGATTTGGGTTATGGATTTGAATTACAAACAACAAAAATTACAGGTTTGTTAGTTATTTTTGGTTCGATTATTCTGACTATCCTAATTTATTTTATTGGCAAAGGATTAATATAATGCTGCCAGTAACAAAAAAATGGTTATTCTTAAAAATTAGTTCTGCAATCTTATTACCTTTAATGCTTTGGTTTATTATAAACTTAGTGAATATTTATGATAAAAGTTATTCGGAAATAGTGAATTTCTTAACAACACAACCATCTAAATTCTTAATTGGGTTATTTTTAGTTATTGCTTATTTTTTTTCAGCTTTATCTATAAGTGAGGTTTTTGAAGACTATATTAAGGATAAAAAAATCAAAAATGCCGCAAACAAAGTCCTAAATTTTTTTGCTATAACAATCCCAATTACTACAATAATTGTAATTTTAAATTTAAATACATGAAAGCATATAATATTATAGACCATGAGTACGATGTTGTTGTACTTGGAGCAGGTGGATCAGGTTTGAGAGCGGCTGTAGGGCTTAGCGAAGCTGGCTTAAAAACAGCTTGTATCTCAAAAGTATTTCCAACCAGAAGCCATACTTCAGCTGCGCAAGGTGGAATATCAGCAGCACTTGGAAACATGGGAGAGGATGATTGGAGATGGCACATGTATGACACTGTCAAAGGTGCAGATTGGTTAGGTGATCAAGATAGTATTGAATATCTATGTAAAGAAGCACCTAAAGCAGTTTTAGAATTAGAGAAATATGGAGTTCCATTTAGTAGAACTGAAGAGGGAAAAATTTATCAAAGACCATTTGGTGGAATGACGAAAAATTATGGGAACGGAATAGTTCAAAGAACTTGTGCAGCAGCCGATAGAACAGGACATGCTATTTTACATACATTATATGGACAAGCGTTAAAGCATAATACAGAATTTTTTATAGAATATTTTGCATTAGATTTGTTGATGAAGAATGGAGAATGCAAAGGTCTAATTGCTTGGAATTTGAATGATGGAACAATTCATAGATTTAGAGCACATTCAGTAATTATTGCTACAGGTGGTTATGGAAAAGTTTATTATTCAGCAACATCAGCACATACTTGCACTGGTGATGGTAATGCAATGGTTTTAAGAGCTGGATTGCCGCTTCAGGATATGGAGTTTGTTCAATTTCACCCAACAGGAATTTATGGCCACGGTACCTTAATAACAGAAGGTGCGCGAGGAGAAGGGGGTTATCTTACAAATTCTAAAGGTGAAAGATTTATGGAAAGGTATGCTCCAAATGCTAAAGATTTAGCATCAAGAGATGTTGTTAGCAGATCAATGTCTATAGAGATTAATGAGGGAAGAGGTGTTGGAAAAGATCAAGATCATGTTCATTTGAACCTAAGTCACTTAGATAAAGATATTATTGAAAGCAGGCTTCCTGGAATTACCGATGCAGCAAGATTATTTGCAAATGTAGATGTAACTAAAGAACCAATTCCTGTTGTACCAACAGTTCATTATAATATGGGCGGCATTCCAACAAACTATAAAGCAGAAGTATTAACTGTAAATGGCTCAGAAAAAACTGTTCCAGGTTTAATGGCTATAGGAGAAGCTGCATGTGTCTCTGTTCACGGAGCAAATAGACTTGGTTCTAATTCTTTAATAGATTTAGTAGTATTTGGAAGAGCAGCAGCAAAAAGAGCAGCTGAATTAGTTAAGCCAGGAACTCCTCATGAGGAAATTCCTGAGTCAGAAACACAAAAATGTTTAGATAGATTTGATAAACTAAGAAATGCACAAGGAAATAATAGTACTGCTGAACTTAGACTTTCAATGCAAAAAACGATGCAGTCGAAATGTGCAGTTTTCAGAACAGAAAAAAATCTTAAAGAAGGTGTTGCTGAGATTAAAAAAACTTATGATGGCATGGACTCAATTTCAGTTAAAGATAGATCTTTAGTATTTAATACTGATTTAGTTGAAACATTAGAATTTGATAATTTAATAAGACAAGCAGTAACTACTGTAGAATCTGCATACCATAGAAAAGAGAGCAGAGGTGCTCACGCGAGAGATGACTATCCAAAAAGAGATGACGAAAAGTTTATGCAACATACTCTTGCTTGGTGTGATGGGAAAAATACAAAGATAAGTTACAGAGAAGTACATAAATCAACTTTAACAAACGAAGTTCAATATTTTCCACCACAAGAGCGAGTATATTAATGGCTCAGCTAAGCTTACCTAAAAATTCAGAGGTTAAAAAAGGCAAATATTTTAAAGACAAAACTGGATCTAAAAATTTAAGAAAGATCAATATTTATAGATGGGATCCATCGACAGAAGAAAATCCTAGAATTGATACATACGAAGTTGATATGGATAATTGCCCATCTAAGGTACTGGATATTCTAAATAAAATTAAAAACGAAATTGATCCGACATTGGCATATAGGAGGTCTTGTGCTCATGGTGTTTGTGGCTCTTGTGCTATGAATATGGGAGGAAAAAATGGATTAGCTTGTACAACTCCACATGCAGAGATAGATGGTGACATCGATATTTATCCTCTACCTCATTTAAAAGTTAAAAGAGATTTGATCGGCGATTTAGATGGCTTATATAAACAATATCAATCTATTGAACCTTGGTTAAAAAATAACTCAACAAAACAGTCAACAGAAATTTATCAGTCTAAAGAAGATAGAGCAAAACTTGATGGTGCTTATGAATGCATTATGTGTGCCTGTTGTTCTACATCTTGCCCAAGTTATTGGTGGAATGGAGATAAATATTTAGGTCCTGCAGTTCTGCTACAGGCCTATAGATGGATTATTGATAGTAGAGATGAAGAGAGAAAAACTAGATTAAAAAAAGTTTCCGATGAATTAAAATTATATAGATGCCATACAATATTAAATTGTACAAATGCATGTCCCAAGGGCTTGAATCCAGCAAAAGCTATAGCTGAAATAAAAAAAATGTTAGCAACAGCTAATGTTTAAATAGACTATTCGATATTTTTGATCTAAAACACCGTATTCATGAAATTAATTGAACACTTCGTAAACGGTAAAATAATTCCGGGATCTTCAGATAAAAAGGGGAAAGTTTTTAATCCAGCAACCGGCGAACAAGAGTCTGAGGTAAGACTTGCTTCAAGATCTGACTTAGATAGTGCTGTTGAAGTAGCAAAAAAAGCATTTGAAACTTGGTCTTTAAAACCTGCTCTACAAAGAGCCAGAATAATATTTAAATTTAAAGAATTAATTGAAAAAAATTCTGATGAATTAACGAAGTTAATAGTTTCAGAACATGGAAAAGTTTATGAAGATGCAAGAGGCTCTTTAACTAGAGGACTTGAGGTGGTAGAATTTGCTTGTGGAATACCACATTTATTAAAAGGTGAGTTTTCAGAAAATGTTGGTACCAATGTTGATAGTTGGTCAATCAGACAACCATTAGGAGTTGTTGCAGGTATTACACCTTTTAATTTTCCTGCTATGGTACCAATGTGGATGTTTCCAATAGCTATAGCTTGTGGAAACACATTTATTCTTAAACCATCTGAAAAAGACCCTTCTTGCGCAATAAGATTAGCAGAACTACTTTCTGAGGCGGGTCTTCCAGAAGGAGTATTTAACGTAATAAATGGAGATAAAGAAGCTGTTGATGCAATTTTAGAAAACAAAGATATCAAAGCTGTTAGTTTCGTAGGATCTACTCCTATTGCAAAATATATTTATGAAAATTCAGCTAAAAATGAAAAAAGAGTTCAAGCTTTGGGTGGAGCAAAAAACCATTTGGTTGTCATGCCAGATTGTGACTTAGATGGTGCAGTAAATGGCTTAATGGGTGCCGCTTATGGTTCAGCTGGGGAAAGATGTATGGCTCAATCAGTTGCTGTTGCGGTCGGAGATATCGGTGATGAACTTGTGTCAAGATTATCAAAAAAAACTGAAGCTTTAAAAGTTGGTCCTGGAATGGATAAGACATCAGAAATGGGACCTTTAGTTACAAAAGAACATTTAGAAAAAGTTACAAGCTACGTTGATTTAGGTGTCGAGGAAGGCGCAAAATTAGTGGTTGATGGTAGAGGTTTAAAACTCCAAGGCTATGAAAATGGTTTCTATATAGGTGGATGTTTATTTGATCATGTAAATAAAGATATGAGAATTTACAAAGAAGAAATATTTGGCCCAGTCTTATCAGTTGTTCGAGTAAAAACTTTTGAAGAAGCTGCAAAATTAATTAACGACCATGAGTACGGAAATGGAGTTAGTATTTATACAAGAGACGGTGATGCAGGCAGAACTTTTGCAAGTAAAATTCAAGTAGGTATGGTTGGTATTAACGTGCCGATCCCAGTTCCAATGGCATTTCATAGTTTTGGTGGTTGGAAAAGATCATTATTTGGAGATAGCGGAATGCATGGTATGGAAGGAATAAAATTTTATACTAAACTTAAAACTGTAACATCTAGATGGCCTTCAGGTGTCCGATCAAATGCGGAATTTGTTATGCCAACAATGAAATAAAGGAAATAAATGACAAAAATATCTTTAATTGGTGCAGGCCAAATAGGCGGAACTCTTGCACATTTAATAGGAATAAAAGAATTAGTGAATGAAGTGGTTTTATTTGATGTAGCTAGTGGTATTGCAAAAGGAAAAGCATTAGATATTGCACAATCTTCATCTGTAGATGGTTTCAATGTTAGGTTTTCAGGAACTGATAACTATGAGGACATAAAAGATTCAGATGTAATAATAATTACAGCAGGCGTTCCAAGAAAACCTGGAATGAGCCGAGACGATCTTCTTGGAATTAATTTAAAAATTATTAAACAAGTTGCTGAGGGGGTAAAGAAAAAAGCTCCTAACGCTTTTGTGATCTGTATCACTAATCCTTTAGATGTTATGGTTATGGCATTTCAAAAATTTTCAGGTTTGCCATCAAATAAAGTTGTTGGTATGGCAGGTATTTTAGATAGTTCGAGATTTAAATTATTTTTATCATTAGAACTAAATGTGCCAGTAAGAGAAATTGAGGCAATGGTTATGGGTGGTCATGGTGACACCATGGTTCCTATGCCAAGATTTACAAAAATTTCAGGTAAACCATTGTTGGATCTTGTAAAGGATGGAAAGATTTCTTCAGAAAGAGTTGAGGAAATTAATCAAAGAACGCGAGATGGTGGTGCGGAAATAGTTAAATATTTAGAAAAAGGATCAGCCTTTTATGCACCAGCAGCTTCAGGTGTTCAAATGGCAGAAGCATATTTGAATGATCAGAAAAAATTATTACCCTGCGCTGTGCAATTAAATGGAGAGTATGGTGTGAAAAATGTTTATGCAGGTGTTCCCGTTGTCATTGGAAAAAATGGTGTGGAAAAAATTGAAGAGATTGATTTAGATGAAAAAGAAAAAAAAGAATTTATGCATTCAATAGATGCTGTAAAAGCTTTATGGGAAGCTGCATCTAAAATAGATCCTGATTTATCTAAATAATAATGAATATTCACGAGCATCAAGCCAAACAAATATTAAAAAAATATGGAGCTGTAGTTCCCGAAGGAGTATTTGCGCTTAATGTTGATGAACTTATTCAAAAAGCAAAAGCACTCAAAACTGATAAATATGTGCTTAAAGCACAAATCCATGCTGGAGGCAGAGGAAAAGCTGGTGGTGTAAAAATTTTAAACTCTATTGAGGAACTAACGGTAGCAGCTAAAGAATTACTTGGAAAAACACTAGTTACTCATCAAACTGGCCCTGAAGGTAGAGAGGTTAAAAGATTATACGTAGAAGAATCATCAAATATAGATAAAGAATTTTACTTATCGTGCCTGGTTGATAGGGCAAGTTCTAAAATTGCATTTATATCAAGTGACCAAGGAGGGATGGATATTGAAGAAGTTGCAAGCAGCTTACCTGAAAAAATTATAACTACAAAAGTTGATATGGGTGATGAAATTTCTGATTCAGATTGTGAAAAAATAATTAATATTTTTAATTTAAATGAAGACGCAAAAAAACAAGCAATAACATTAATTAAATCAATATATAAAATGTTTGTAGGTACTGACGCAAACATGGTTGAAGTAAATCCATTAATTTTGACAAAAGAGGAAAAAATTGTTTGTTTAGATGCAAAAGTTAATTTCGACTCTAACGCTTTATTCAGGCATCCAGAAATTGTTGGATTAAGAGATTTAAATGAGGAAGATCCTACCGAGATAGAAGCTAGCAAGCATGATCTTGCATATATCAAGCTAGATGGAAGTATTGGCTGTATGGTGAATGGGGCAGGATTAGCAATGGCAACAATGGATATAATTAAATTGTATGGTAAAGAGCCAGCAAATTTTTTAGATGTAGGTGGTGGTGCATCCAAAGAAAAAGTATCCGCTGCATTAAAGATAATTCTCTCAGATAAAAATGTTAAAGGTATTTTAATTAATATTTTTGGTGGAATAATGAGATGTGATGTTCTTGCCCAAGGAGTAGTTGATGCAGCTAAAGAAATTAATATTAGCGTACCTTTGGTTGTAAGATTAGCTGGCACAAATTTCAAAGAAGGAAAAAAAATTCTTGATAATTCTGGATTAAAATTAATTTCTGCAGAAAATTTAGATGACGCTGCTAAGAAAATTGTTGAGGCGATAAAATAAAATGTCGGTTTTAGTAAATAAAAATACTAAAGTAATTTGTCAGGGATTTACTGGCTCACATGGAACATTTCATTCAGAGCAGGCTATAAAATATGGAACCAATCTTGTTGGCGGAGTTACGCCAAAGAAAGGTGGACAAAAACATTTAGACAGACCAGTTTTTAATAGCGTTTTAGAGGCAAAAAATGAAGTAGGAGCAGATGCAACTATGATTTATGTACCTGCTAAATTTGCTGCAGCAGCAATCATTGAAGCTATTGATGCATCAGTTGAACTTATTGTCTGTATAACAGAGGGTATTCCAATTCAGGATATGCTTAAGGTCAGACAAAAATTAAGTGGATCTAGTAGCAGATTAATTGGACCTAATTGTCCAGGAATAATCACACCAGATGAATGTAAAATTGGGATTATGCCAGGAAGTATTCATAAAAGAGGAAGTGTTGGAATTGTATCAAGGTCAGGAACATTGACATATGAAGCAGTAGCACAAACTACCGAAAATGGACTTGGTCAATCAACTTGTATTGGTATTGGTGGTGATCCTATTAATGGAACAAATTTTATAGATTGTTTAGATTTATTTTTAAATGATTCTGAAACAGAATCTATTTTAATGATAGGTGAAATTGGAGGAACAGCCGAAGAAGAAGCGGCTGACTTTATAAAAAATCATAAGATTAAAAAACCAATGGTTGGATTTATCGCTGGAATTACTGCTCCTCCAGGAAGGAGAATGGGGCATGCTGGTGCCATTATATCAGGTGGCAAGGGTGGAGCTGAAGATAAAATAAAAAAAATGGAAGAATGTGGTATTACAGTTGCCAAATCACCGTCAATTATTGGAAAAACTTTATTTGATAAACTGTCTAATTGAAAAAAAATATTAGAGAGATATATTAAATAAATAAGATGTCTTCATCAAAAAATCTTGATTTCGAAAAAACTTCATTTTTAAACAAATCTAATAGTGCGTTTATAGAAGAAATGTATTTAAAGTTTGTAAATAAAGATGCTGATCTCCCAGAAAGTTGGGTAAATTATTTTGAGGGAATTGGTGAAGAATTAAATGTTATAGCAAAAGAAATTAATGGTCCATCATGGGGACCTACTAAAAAAAAGATTGATATTGATGAA
The DNA here is from genome assembly GCF_052046145.1 of Candidatus Pelagibacter sp. GTDB lineage: Bacteria > Pseudomonadota > Alphaproteobacteria > Pelagibacterales > Pelagibacteraceae > Pelagibacter. The sequence goes on along the minus strand of NZ_JBNGZR010000001.1, from coordinate 1,145,596 downwards.
TTACAAAAAAAAATAGAAGAACAAGATAAAAATGATTTTGATAATGTCAAATTAGACACTTCAGAAAAATTTAATTTTCAATTACTTGCTGACTCAAATAAAGATTCTATTAGTGCTGTAGCATTAATTAGAGCATATAGACTAAGAGGACATTTATTAGCAGATCTTGATCCTTTAGAAATGAGAGAGTCAGAATATCTAGATGAGCTTCATCCAGATTTTTACGGTTTTAAAAAAGAAAATTACGATAAGAAAATTTTTCTAAACGGGGTAATCAATCGTAAATATGCAAATATAAAAGAAATACTTAAGTTTATGAAGAAAACCTACTGTGGAAAAATAGGTTATGAGTTCATGCATATTTCAAACCCAGATGAAAGAATGTGGTTTAGGGACAGGATAGAGCAAGATAAAAATGCACTTCAATTTACAAAAAATGGTAAAGAGGCAATTTTAAATAAATTGGTACAGGCAGAAGGATTTGAAAAATTTTTAGCTACAAAGTATGTGGGAACAAAAAGATTTGGTTTAGATGGTGGCGAAAGTTTAATACCTGCTCTTGAACAAATAATAAAAATTGGTGGTCAAAATAATATAAAAGAAGTTAAAATAGGTATGTCTCATAGAGGTAGGCTTAACGTTTTGGCAAACGTTTTACAAAAATCTTACAAAAAAATTTTTAATGAGTTTGCTGGTGAGTTTAGTTCTGATTCTGAAGATAGTGCTGGAGATGTAAAATATCATCTTGGAGCGTCGTCTGATAGAGAATTTGATGGAAATTCAGTACATGTCAGTTTAACAGATAATCCCTCTCATTTAGAAGCTGTTAACCCAGTTGTTTTAGGGCAAACAAGAGCAAAACAATTTTTCCACAAAGACCGTGAAAGAAATAAAGTTATACCTATTCTCATTCATGGGGATGCAGCCTTTGCTGGTCAAGGTGTTGTAGCGGAATGTTTTGCAATGTCTGGACTACCAGGACACAACACTGGAGGAACAATTCATATTATTGTTAATAATCAGATAGGATTTACTACTAGTCCAAGATTTGCCAGGTCTTCACCTTATCCATCTGATGTTGCAAAAATGGTAGAGGCACCAATTCTTCATGTTAATGGTGATGATCCAGAAGCAGTTGTTTATGCAACTAGAATAGCAACAGAATTTCGATTAAAATTTAATAGAGACGTTGTAGTAGATTTAATTTGTTATAGAAGATTTGGACATAATGAGGGAGATGAGCCTTCATTTACCCAACCTTTAATGTATAAAAAAATTAGATCTCATCCCAGTGTTTACAAAATTTATGGAAATAAATTAGTAAACGAAAAATCTATAACTGAAGAATTATTAAACCAAAATGTTAAATCATTTAAAGATTTACTTGATGAACAATACAAAAGTGCAAAAGATTATAAACCTAAAATAGAATGGTTTGAGGGAACATGGTCAAGATATAAACCTGAAAGAGGTAAAGATAAAAGGGGTATAACAGGTTTTGACGAAAATAAATTAAAAATAATCTCTGGTAAAATAAATAGTATTCCTGAGGAAAAAAATATTCATAAGACTATCTCTAAAATATTTAATGCCAGAAAAGAAAGTGTCGAAAAAGGTACTGGAATTGATTGGTCTTCAGCTGAATCTTTAGCTTTTGGATCTTTGCTAGAAGAGGGATATCCAGTTAGGCTTGTAGGACAAGACTCTGGAAGAGGAACATTTAGTCAACGACATTCTGTTTTAAGAAATCAAATTGACAATTCTAGGTACATTCCACTGAATAATATTTCTAAAAATCAAAAGCAATTTGAAGTAGTAGATAGTTTTTTATCTGAACTTGCGGTTTTAGGTTTTGAATATGGTTATAGTCTAGTAGAGCCAAACACACTTACTCTTTGGGAAGCACAATTCGGTGATTTTGCTAATGGAGCTCAAGTAGTAATTGATCAATTTATTGCATCTGGTGAGAGAAAATGGAACAGAGCATCTGGTATAGTAATGTTATTACCTCACGGATATGAAGGACAAGGACCAGAACATTCTTCAGCAAGATTAGAAAGATTTTTACAATTATGCTCAAACGATAATATGCAAGTAATGAATTGCACAACTCCAGCAAATTATTTTCATGCTTTAAGAAGACAAATGCATAGGAGTTTCAGAAAGCCACTAATCATAATGACACCAAAATCATTATTAAGAAATAAGTATTGTGTTTCAAATTTAGAAGATTTTAACAAAAAAAATACTTTCCATAGAGTACTGTGGGATCATGCTATAGATCCTAAGTCTAAAGGATTTATTAAATTAAAAGAAAATTCTAAAATTAGAAAAGTAATTCTTTGTTCTGGAAAAGTATATTTTGATTTGTTAGACGCCAGAGAAAAGCTCAAAAGAGATGATGTAGTAATGTATAGAATTGAACAATTGTATCCATTTCCAGTAAAAGCTTTGGTTAAGGAGTTAAAACCGTACGCTAAAAATGCTGAATTCTTTTGGTGTCAAGAAGAACCAAAAAATATGGGTGCCTGGTTTTCAGTTAGAGATTATATCCAATGGACATTAGACACTTTAAAGGCTAATAATAATAAAATTTCTTATATAGGAAGAAGCCCAGACGCAACTCCTGCAACAGGATATGCCAAAAGGCATAATTCTCAACAACAAGAAATAATTAATAAGGTATTTGATTAATTTTAATGAGTGAAAAAATAGTAGTCCCAGTTCTTGGTGAAAGTATAACAGAAGCGACTGTTGCAAAATGGTTAAAAAACGCAGGTGATACAGTCGAAGCAGATGAGCCAATTGTAGAACTTGAGACAGACAAAGTAAACCTAGAAGTGCCATCTCCAATTTCTGGTGTGTTAACAGAGATAAATTCACAAGATGGATCAGTTGTTGAAGTAGGAGCATTATTAGGTTCTGTATCAGCAGAAGGTGGAGCGGTTAAATCTGCGCCAAAAATCCAAAAAGAAATTAAGCAGGAGGAAATAGTTCTTACTGAGAGCAATGTAATAAAATTAGATGCAAATAAAAAAGAACCAAAAGTATTTGAAGAAAAACTCAAAGATAAACCATTGGTTTTAACTGAGGAAATTAAACCAGATGTTGCTCCAAAAAGAAATGTTAATCCAACCTTGTCTCCAGCAGTGAGAAAAATAGTAACTGAAAATGATATCGATATTAATTCAATTCAAGGTTCAGGAAAAGATGGGAGAATTTTAAAAGGAGATTTAATAAGTTTGATGGGTGCAAATCCAAAACCATCTGAAAGAAAAATTCAATATGGTGAAGAAGAACGAATTAAGATGACTAGGTTGAGACAAACTATTGCAAAAAGATTAAAGCAAGCTCAAGAGAATGCCGCTCTTTTAACAACATTTAACGAGGTTGATATGAGCAGTGTGATGGGAATGAGGAAAGAAAATCAAGAGGATTTCCAATCTCGTTATGGGATAAAATTAGGATTTATGTCTTTCTTTGTAAAAGCATGTGTAGTTGCTTTAAAAAATTTCCCTGCGGTGAATGCTGAAATAGACGGAGATGAGATTATCTATAAAAACTATTACAATATTAGCTTTGCTGTCGGAACAGATAAGGGTTTGGTTGTTCCAGTTTTAAGAAATGCAGATGAATTATCCTTTGCTGATATTGAAAAAAATATTAAAGAAATTTCAGAAAAAGCGCGAGATGGAAAGCTAACAATTGAAGATCTTCAGGGAGGAACATTTACAATAAGCAATGGAGGTGTATATGGGTCTATGCTTTCAACACCAATACTAAATTTACCTCAATCTGGTGTGTTGGGCATGCATAATATAGTAGAAAGACCTGTTGTTGTAGATGGTGAAATCAAAATAAGACCAATTATGTATTTAGCATTATCATATGATCATAGAATTATTGATGGAAAAGAATCTGTGTCTTTCCTTAAAATGATTAAAGAAAACTTAGAAGACCCTAGAAGGTTGTTTTTAGATATTTAAATGTCAGAAAAATTTCAAGCTGTAGTTATTGGAGGTGGACCGGGTGGTTATGTGTGCGCAATCAGACTTGCTCAATTAGGATTAAAAACTGCATGTATTGAGTCTAGAGGGTCTTTGGGAGGTACTTGTTTAAATGTTGGTTGTATCCCATCAAAAAGCTTACTTAATCTGTCTGAAGAATTTCACAAAGTAAAAAGTTTAGCAAACAAAGGTATTGAAGTTGGTGAAGTAAAATTAAATTTAGACAAAATGATGAAAAGCAAAGATAAAGCTGTAACAGTTCTTACAAAAGGTGTTGAATTTCTTTTGAAAAAAAACAAAGTTACTTATTTTAAAGGACACGGAAGTTTTAAATCTAAAAATGAAATTTTAATAAAGGATGATAAAAATAAAGAAACCATCATCCAAACAGAAAAAACAGTTATTGCAACAGGATCAGTTCCAGTTTCATTACCAGGAGTAGAAATAGATGAGAAAACAATTGTCTCATCAACAGGTGCTTTAAAGTTAGAAAAGGTACCCAAGAAAATGGTTGTAGTAGGAGGAGGCTATATAGGATTGGAGATGGGATCTGTATGGTCAAGACTTGGAGCAGAGGTGCAAGTTGTTGAATTTTTAGATCATATTACACCTGGAATGGATAAAGAAATCTCTTCAGAATTTATGAAAATTTTAAAAAAACAGGGAATGAAATTTAATATGCAAAATAAAGTTGAAACAATTAAAAAAAATGGAGTAGGTGCAATGGTTTCAACGGTAGATAAAGATGGTAGTAAAAATAATTTTGAGTGTGATGTTGTTTTGATTTCTGTTGGGAGAAAACCTAATACAGATGGATTAAATTTAGAGTCTGTAGGAGTAGATCTTGATGAAAGAAAAAGAATTAAAACTGATAAAATTTTTAAGACTAGCGTTGACAATATTTATGCAATAGGCGATGTAATAGTTGGTCCAATGCTTGCACATAAGGCGGAGGACGAAGGTATAGCAGTTGCAGAAAATATAGTTGGTCAATCAGGACATGTAAATTATGATACGATTCCAGGAGTAATTTATACAACACCAGAAGTAGCATCAATTGGTAAAACTGAGGAACAATTAAAAGAATTAAATAAAAAATATAAAGTAGGGAAATTTTCGTTTATGGCTAATTCAAGAGCTAAGGCTATAGATGATGCAGAAGGTTTTGTTAAAATTTTAGCTGATGAACAAAATGATAAAGTATTGGGTGCACATATAATTGGACCTCATGCAGGAGAGTTAATTGCAGAGATTGGTGTTGCAATGGAATTTGGAGCTAGTGCAGAAGATATAGCCCGAACGTGTCATGCTCATCCTACGTTTTCTGAAGCGGTTAAAGAAGCTGCTTTATCAGTAGATAAAAGAGCAATACACTCTTAATTTTTTTTCATATTATAAAAATATGAAATATCCGATTCTTGTACCAAATATTTTTAATTATCCATTTACTTATGAAACCAGCTTAAATCTTAAAGTTGGTGATTATGTATTGGTACCTTTTGGAAAATCCAAAATTACTGGTGTTGTTTGGGACGAATTTGAAAAAAATAACAATAAAAATTTTAAAACTAAAAATGTAATAAAGAAATTAGATGTTACTCCATTAAAAAAAAATACTATAAACTTTTTAAATTGGTTTGCAGAGTATAATCTTATTCCAAAAGGTATGGCTTTAAAGTTAGTGCTCCTAAGCAGCAAGGCAATAGAGAATAAAGAAACTCAACTTTATCAAATATTTGATAGTAAAATTAAACAAAACTTAATCAAGCTGTCTAGTGATCAAAATAAATCTCTAAAAAAAATGAATGTTTCAAATACAAAATTTAGAGTTCATGTTTTACAAGGCACAACTGGATCAGGAAAAACTTTAGTTTATTTTGAAGCGTTAAAACCACTGATAGAGAGAGGTTTTCAAGGATTAATTTTGTTACCAGAAATTGGTCTAACCAGTCAGTTTGAGCAAAAATTTTTAGAATATTTTGGTTTTAAACCTGCAGTTTGGCATTCAGGTATTTCAAAAAAAAAGAAAGAATTAATTTGGAGTGGTGTTTCTAATGGTAAAATAAAAATAATTATTGGTGCAAGGTCTTCATTATTTTTACCATTCAAAAAATTAGGAATGATAATTGTTGATGAGGAACATGATCAATCATTTAAACAAGATGAAGGCATAACCTATAACGCTCGTGATATGGCAATTTCTAGAGCATCTTTTGAAAATATTCCAATCAATTTAATTACTGCTGTTCCTTCTATAGAAACTTTTGAAAATATTAAAAAAGGTAAATATGAGGTTTCTAGATTAAATGAAAGATATCAAAACGCAGCATTACCTAATTATGAAATTATTAATTTAAATAATACCAAACTTGAAAAACAATCATGGCTATCAAATAAAATTATCGAAAAAGTAAATTTACATTTGGAAAAAAAAGATCAAGTTTTATTTTTTTTAAATAGAAGAGGTTTTTCTCCAAATGCTTTATGCAATAAATGTTTTACAAGTTTTACATGTCCAAATTGTAGTATCAATTTAGTTTATCATAAAAATAAAAATAATTTATTATGTCATTATTGTGGATACAAATCCGATCTTAAAAGGAATTGTACAAAAGAAGGTAATTGTGAATTTATTTTTAGTGGTCCTGGTGTTGAGAGAATTTCAGAAGAGGTAAAAAGGAAATTTCCTGGAAAAACAATAGAGATTTTTTCAAGTGACACAATGAATAAAAAAGATTCTAAAGAAAAAATAGACAAAATTATTAATAATGAAACGCATATTTTAGTTGGAACCCAATTAATTTCAAAAGGTTTTCATTTTCCAAGCTTAAATTGCATTGTAGTTGTTGATATTGATCTTTCATCTCAAGGACATGATTTAAGAGGTGCAGAAAAAAATTTACAGCTTTATCATCAACTTTCAGGACGTGCAGGAAGAACTGGAAAACCAGCAACCGTATATTTCCAAACCTATGAAAATAATACTAAGATGATTTCAGAAATTACAAGTAAAAATCCAGATATTTTTTTAGAAAGAGAACTGCAGATAAGAGAAAAAAACAAACTACCTCCATTTCAAAGGTTTATTTCTTTAATTTTAACGGGAGATAATGAAATTAAATTAGAAAAAGAAGCTATTAATTTCAAAAATTTTATTGAAAAAAAAATAGAAGGAAAAATATTAGGGCCAGTGAATGCTCCATTATTTAGATTAAAGAGAAAATTTAGAATTAGATTTTTAATTAGAGGCTTAAAATCTATGAAACTACAAAGCTCTCTTGCAAAAATTATTCCAAAATATAAATTTTCTTCTGGAATAAAACTTTCAGTTGATGTTGACCCAATTAACTTCAATTAACCGCAAAAAAGATGCCTTTTTTACGAATCCGCTACTTGAAGACATAAGGGTCATATGCTATTTAGGGCGTGATTTTTAAATAATCTTCAACATTATAGAGGAACCAAGTTGAGTAAAGATACCGGATTTTCAATAACTTCAGCTGAAAGGTACTCTCTTGCGCTTTTTGAACTTTCAGAAGAAAACAATCTTTTAAGTCAGATTGAAGATCAGTCTTCATCTATTATTAATTTAATTGATCAAAGTGAGGATTTTTCTTATTTGATTAAAGATCCAACTACTAGTCAAGAAGATTTACTAAAAGTAATTAATATAATCTCTGAAAATAATAAATTTGAGTATTTATTTAAAAATTTTTTAAGTTTCTTAATTCAAAAAAGACGTTTCTTTTTTATTGAGCGTATACTTAAAAGCTTTATTGAAATTTGTTCAAGAAAAAGAGGTGAACTTAAGGCAGAATTAAAATCAGCAAAAGAATTATCTAATGAAGAAATTGCAAAAATTACAGAGGAGTTAACAAAAAATTTTAGCTCAAAAATAAAATTAAACTACAAACATGACGAAAGTTTAATAGGAGGTTTGGTAGTACAAGTAGGAAGTACTATGGTCGATACCTCAATTAAAAATAAATTACAACAAATCGAAAATAGAATGATAGAGGCATAAATGGAAATAAATCCTTCAGAAGTTACAAAAATATTAAAAGAACAAATTAAAAATTTTGGTGATAAAGCGGAAGTTACAGAAGTTGGTCAAGTTTTATCAGTTGGAGATGGTATTGCTAGGATTTATGGTTTAGATAATGTTCAAGCTGGTGAAATGGTAGAGTTTGCAGATGGTTCAAAAGGTATGGCTCTAAACTTAGAAAGTGAAAACGTTGGTGTTGTAATTTTTGGTGATGACAGAAATGTTAAAGAAGGAGATGTAGTAAAAAGAACTGGTGATATTGTTGATACTCCAGTTGGAAAAGAATTATTAGGAAGAGTAGTGGATGGTTTAGGAAATCCTATCGATGGAAAAGGACCATTAGATAAAGGAATTAAAAAAAGCAGGGTAGAAGTAAAAGCTCCTGGTATTATTCCACGACAATCAGTAAGTGAACCGATGCAAACTGGTCTTAAATCAATTGATAGTCTAGTTCCGATTGGAAGAGGGCAAAGGGAATTAATTATCGGTGATAGACAAACTGGTAAAACAGCGGTTGCAGTAGATGCAATTATTAATCAAAAAAAAATTAATGAATCTGGTGATGAAAAACAAAAACTGTATTGTATATACGTTGCAGTTGGACAAAAAAGATCAACAGTAAGACAAATTCAAAAAACATTAGAAGAAGCTGGAGCTATGGAGTACACAACAATCGTTGCTGCGACTGCATCTGACTCTGCTCCTTTACAATTCTTAGCACCATACACAGGTTGTGCCATGGGTGAATATTTTAGAGATAATGGAATGCATGCGTTAATAATTTATGATGATTTGTCTAAACAAGCAGTTGCTTATAGACAAATGTCATTGCTACTAAGAAGACCCCCAGGACGTGAGGCTTATCCTGGAGATGTATTTTATCTTCATAGTAGATTACTTGAAAGAGCAGCTAAATTAAGTGATGAACATGGTGGTGGATCACTCACAGCACTGCCAATTATTGAAACACAAGGTGGAGACGTATCCGCGTTTATTCCAACTAACGTTATTTCAATTACAGACGGACAAATTTTCCTTGAAACAGAACTATTTAACCAAGGTATAAGACCTGCAATTAACGTAGGTTTATCAGTGTCTAGGGTTGGTTCATCAGCTCAAACAAAAGCGATGAAAAAAGTTTCTGGTTCAATGAAATTAGAGCTAGCACAATACAGAGAAATGGCAGCTTTTGCTCAATTTGGATCTGATTTAGATGCATCTACTCAGCAACTTTTGAATAGAGGCTCTAAACTAACTGAACTTTTAAAACAAAAACAATATTCACCTATGACTGTTGCAGAACAAGTTATTTCAGTATTTTGTGGAGTAAAAGGTTATCTGGATGATATTGATTTAAAAGACGTTGCTGAATTTGAGAGCAAGATTATTGAAAAATGTAAATCAGATAAGCCTGAAATTATCGAGTCAATTTTAACTTCAGGAAAACTTGAGGAAGATAAAGAAAAATTACTTGTTGAGGTAATAACTCAATTAAAAGGAAATTTTAAATCTTAATAATTTATGGCAAGTTTAGACGACCTAAAAAAAAGAATAGCTAGTGTAAAGTCTACACAAAAAATTACTAAAGCTATGAAAATGGTTGCAGCAGCTAAATTAAGGAGAGCTCAAGAAAGTGCTGAGAAGGGAAGGCCTTATTCTGAAAAAATGAATAATGTTATTTTGAATTTATCAAATGGTATATCTGATAAAGAAAATGCACCAAAGTTATTGTCAGGTACTGGTCAGGAAAAAACTCATCTTTGTATAGTGATGACTTCTGATAGAGGTTTATGTGGTGGATTTAATTCTAATATTATTAAAAAAGCTAAAAGTTATTTTGCAAAAATTTTAGATGAAGGTAAAGAACTAAAAATTATTACAGTCGGCTCAAAAGGAAATGATCAATTAAAAAGAGTTTATGGTGACAAAATAATTGAAAATATTTCTTTCAAAGAGTCTAAAAATGCAAATTATTTCGATGCTGACAAAGTTGGGAAAATGGTAATTGAAAAATTCGAGGCTGGTGAATTTGATGTTTGTACAATTTTTTACAATCAATTTAAAAATGTAATTACTCAAATTCCTCAAGCACAGCAAATTATCCCTTTAAATAATGAGGGAGAAGAAAATAGTTCAGAAGAAAGTTACGAATTTGAACCAGATGAAGATGAAATTTTAAGCAATTTATTGCCAAAGAATATTTCTACGCAAATATTTAAAGCAATGTTAGAGAATTCAGCTAGCGAGCAAGGGTCTAGAATGAGTGCAATGGATAATGCAACCCGAAACGCAGGTGAAATGGTTGACAAACTTACTATCGAATATAATAGAAGTCGTCAGGCAGCAATTACAAAAGAACTAATAGAAATCATATCAGGAGCAGAAAGTTTATAATTATGAGCAAAGGAATAATCACACAAGTTATTGGAGCGGTAGTAGACGTAAAATTTGATGGGGAGCTACCAGAAATTTTAACAGCATTGGAATGTAAAAATGGTGATAACAGACTAGTTTTAGAGGTAGCACAACACTTAGGTGAAACTACTGTTAGAACAATTGCTATGGATGCTACTGAAGGATTAAAAAGAGGTGATGATGTTACTAATACCAATGCTCCTATTCAAGTTCCAGTTGGACCTGAAACACTTGGAAGAATTATAAATGTAATTGGGGAACCTATTGACGAAAGAGGTGAGGTTAAGACTAAAGAAAGTTGGCCAATTCATAGATCTGCACCTGAATTTAATGACCAATCAACAGAAACTGAAATACTTGTAACAGGTATTAAAGTTATTGATTTGCTTGCGCCTTATGCAAAAGGTGGAAAGATTGGATTATTTGGTGGAGCAGGAGTAGGAAAAACAGTTTTAATTATGGAATTAATTAATAACGTTGCAAAAGCTCATGGTGGTTTTTCAGTTTTCGCGGGAGTTGGAGAGAGAACTAGAGAAGGAAATGACCTTTATCATGAAATGATTGAATCTGGAGTAATTAAAAAAGAAGGAGCTGGTTCAAAAGCTGCCCTAGTTTATGGACAGATGAATGAACCTCCTGGAGCAAGAGCAAGAGTTGCACTTACAGGGTTAACTGTAGCTGAATACTTCAGAGATCAGGAAGGTCAGGATGTACTTTTCTTCGTAGATAACATTTTTAGATTTACTCAGGCAGGATCAGAGGTTTCAGCCTTGTTAGGAAGAATTCCATCTGCTGTTGGGTATCAACCGACATTAGCTACTGACATGGGTAATCTACAAGAAAGAATTACGACTACAAACAAAGGGTCAATTACATCTGTGCAAGCAATTTATGTGCCTGCTGATGATCTAACAGATCCTGCTCCAGCGACATCGTTTGCTCACTTAGATGCAACGACTGTACTTTCAAGACAAATTGCAGAAATTGGTATTTATCCTGCAGTAGATCCACTTGATTCTACATCAAGAATTTTGGATCCAAGAATTGTTGGAGATGAGCATTATAGAGTAGCAAGGGATGTTCAAAGAATACTACAATCATATAAATCACTACAAGATATTATAGCTATTCTTGGTATGGACGAGTTATCTGAAGAAGATAAACTAGTTGTAGCAAGAGCAAGAAAAATCCAGAGATTTTTATCTCAACCATTCTTTGTTGCAGAAGTATTTACTGGTTCCCCAGGAAAACTTGTTGATCTTGACTCAACGATCAAAGGTTTTGATGCAATCTGTAAAGGTGAGTATGATCACTTACCCGAAGCTGCTTTTTATATGGTTGGAACAATTGAAGAAGCTATAGAAAAAGCTAAGAAAATGGAACAAGAAGCTGCTGCTTAATGAGCGAAGAGTTTAAAGTTGAAATAGTAAATCCTGAAAAATCTTTTTTAGTAAAAGATGATGTTTCAGAAGTTGTAGTCCCTGCTTTCGAAGGAGAGATGGGAATATTGAAGGATCATATTTCTATTATTTCCTTTTTGAAACCTGGGATAATTAAGATTTTATCTAAATCAGGAGATGAAAATTATTATGTTGAAGATGGAATCGTTGAGTTTAAAAATAATAATCTATCTATTTTAACAAGTACAATTTTTAATCTTGCTGATATGGATAAATCAAAGCAACAAGATTTACTTAAACAGGCAGAAGAAAAGGCTAATAAAACCGATATTAACGATCAATCTAAATATTTAGCAGATCAAAAAGTTGAAGTTTTAAAAACTCTAAATTAATTTTTTTATTTTTTCTTTAAGTTCTTTGTAGACATGATGTTTAAAATCAACCACAACATCAGTGATTAAATCTAAGTCAATCCACTTCCAATCTAAAAATTCTGGATTAGGTGTATTAATATTTATTTCATTATCATTTCCAATAAATCGCATCAAAAACCATTTTTGCTTCTGACCTTTATACTTACCTTTCCAAATAATGCCGAGTAATCTATCAGGCAAATCATAGGTTAATGTACCATCTAATTCTTTTATAAGTTCTACGCTTTTGATACTTGTTTCTTCCTCTAATTCTCTAAATGCAGCTTTTAAATTATCCTCTCCCTCATCAACACCACCCTGAGGCATTTGCCAAAAATTTTTAGGATTATCTATTCTTTTTGCTACGAATACTTTATTTTGTTTGTTCAATAAAACAATTCCGACCCCACTTCTCAGTGGTAAATCTTTAAAATTTTTATTCATATTATCCGTTAAGTAATTTGATAGCGTAGTTTAATTGATTATCAGTATCAGTTTTTATTCTAAAATCATCACCTTCTTCATTTATTTCAATATCTGGTCTAACACCTACTTCAGAAATAGATTTTCCAGAAGGAAGATAATATTTTGCAACAGTTAATCTGATAGCTCCACGATTTTTTAAAGGAATAATTGATTGGACAGAACCTTTACCAAAGCTATTTTCACCAACGATGATTGCTCTTTTGTGATCTTTTAAAGCTCCAGCAACAATTTCGGATGCAGATGCTGAACCATAGTTAATTAAAACCAACAATGTTTTTCCATCAGTAATATCTCCTTTTTTTGCAAACCATTTTCTATTTTCAGATTTTTTTCTGCTTTTTGTTGAAACTATCTCTCCATTTTCTAGAAAAAAATCTGATATCTTTATTGCTTGAGATAAAAGACCTCCAGGATTATTTCTTAAATCTAAAATAAATGAATTAAGATTTTTATCTTTTTTAAGTTTTTTAATTTGTTTTTCTATTTGATCACTACTGTTATCGTTAAATGAAGTGAGCCTGATGTATCCAATATTTTCATCTATAATTTCAGATTTTACAGATTGAACCTGAATAACTTCTCTTATGATATTAAATGTTAAGGCTTTTCTTTCACCTCTTCGTCTTACCGTTAACTCTATTCCAGAACCCACAGGTCCTCTCATTAAATCAACAGCTTCACTTAATGATTTTCCCTGAACCTGAATATCATTTATTTTGACTATGTAATCACCTGCTTTTAGTCCAGCTCTGGATGCAGGTGTATCATCTATTGGTGAAATTACTTTTACTACTCCTGCCTCCATGCTTACCTCAATTCCTAATCCACCAAACTCACCACTAGTCTCAGTTTGCATTTCTTCAAAAATTTTAGGAGACATGTATGCTGAATATGGATCCAGTGATTGTAAAAGACCATTAATCGCAGAATCCATACTTTCAGATTGATTGATCTCGTCAACATATTCTTTATTAATTTTTTCTAGAACTTCACCGAATAGATCAATTTTTTTATAAATATCAATTTCAGCTGAAATAGCTGTTTTATTTAAATAAAAAAAGGAAAAAAAAATTAATAATAAAAATTTAATTTTTTTCATATCATCACTTTTTCTTTTGGAATTAGTTCTGACCAAATTTTCTCTAATTCATAAAATTTTCTTTTTTCTGGATGAAAAATATGAATAATCAAATCTATCCCATCAACAAGTTTCCATTCTCCACTTTCTTTACCTTCAATTTTAGATTCTTTTACACCGTTATTTTTAAGTTTTTCTAAAACTTGTTCTGACAAAGATTGGATATGTCTAGATGAGGTTCCACTTGCTATGATCATGTAATCAGCCATAGAACTTTTGTCTTTAAGATCAATAGTTACAATGTCTTTAGCTTTATTGATATCTAGTGTGTTGATTACAATTTCTTTTAAGTCTGAAATTTTGTCCATTAATTGATTTTAGATTATCAAATTTTTCTTAATTGAGAAGATGAAATGTTGACTTTATTAAACTCAATAAACTCTAAATTGGCCTTACCAAGTTGCTTAAATGTCTTTGATTTTAAAGAATTTTTTTTATACCCATGTCTGTCAAAAACTAGAATATTACATTTTTGTGAAATTAATTTAGATTTATGCCATTTATGAAAATTGATAAGGTTATCGGCACCCATTAAAAAATAAATTTCAATCCTTTTATTTTTTTTTAAATGATTGATTAGATTTATAGTTTTATTTGATTTAATAATTTTTTCATAAAATTTAACTTTAATAAATGAATTTATACCAATTATTTTTTTACAATATTTAATTCTGTCAGTAACAGATGTTTTACTCTCTATTTTAAATGGATTTTTTTTTGTAATTGCCCAAATAACTTTTTTGAGTTTGAATCTTTTTTTTGCTTCCTTAGAAATTGCTAAATGCCCTTCGTGAGCAGGATCAAAGGATCCGCCCAATACACCAATTTTTATTTTTGTGTTATTCAATTTAATTTCTTATTTTACCATTACTAGTGATTTCATATTTGTATGAAATCAATTGATTTAAACCTACAGGACCTCTTGGTGGTAGTGTGTTAGTGGAAATTCCAACTTCTCCACCAAATCCAAATTCACCACCATCAGCAAATTGAGTTGAGGTATTATGCATTGCAATTGAGCTTTTAACATTTTTTATGAAATATTTTGCTGTTTTTTTATTTTTTGTAATGATGGAGTCAGTGTGCATAGTGCCATATTTATTAATATGCTTAATTGCCTCTTCAGAATTTTTAACAACTTTAACAGATACAATTGATGCCAAATATTCAGTTGACCAATCTTTTTCTTTTGCAGGATATACTTGACCTTTGTAATAACTCTTCAAAATTTTATCACCAATTATTTTACAACCATTATTTTCAAGCGCCTGCAATATAGGATTGCTAAATTTTTTGACTATATTTTTATGAATAAGAATAGTTTCAGTTGCACCACAAATACTTGTATTTCTTAATTTAGCGTTATAGACAACTTCTTTAGCCATTTTTAATTCTGCATCTTTATCTATATAAGTATGACAAAGTCCCTCTAAGTGCCCAATTATAGGTACTTTGGATAATTCTAAAACTTTTTTAACTAAATTTTTTCCACCACGAGGTATGATGACATCGATATATTTTTTCATTTTAGAAAGCATTATATCTACGAGTTTTCTTTGTTTTGAGTCGATAAACTGAATAAAGTTTTCATCAACTTTATTTTTTTTAAGTGCTTTTCTAAACAGTTTAGCTAAAGCTTTATTTGAATTTATGGCCTCAGAGCCTCCTTTTAAAATCACTACATTTCCAGATTTAAAACAAAGACTAGCAATATCTGAAGTTACATTTGGTCTACTTTCATAAATAACACCAATAACTCCAATTGGTATTGATACTCTTTTTATGTTCAAACCATTTGGTCTTTTCCATTTTTCTAAAGTGTTATTTATAGGATCCCTTAATTTAGCTATTTTTAAAATAGAATTTATAATTCCATTCAATTTATTTTCATTTAAATGAAGTCTTTTGATTAAGTTCTCTTTTAACCCTCTTTTTCTTGCATAATTAATATCTTTTGAATTTTGATTAATAATAAATTTTTTTTCATTCTTAATTAATTTTGCGTAATCATTTAAGACTTTATTTTTTACTTGAGTTGTAACTTTATACTCACTAGCTTTTCGAGCTTTTATTCCAGTTAAATTCATATGTTTAATCATTTAAATTTCCACCATATCATCTTTATGAATAACTTCTGATTTTGCAACATAGCCTAATAATTTTTCAATTTCATTCGAGTGATGACCCATAATTCTAATCACTTCATCAGAAGTAAAGGAACTTAACCCTCTAGCACATTCATTATTTTTTTTATCTAACACTTTAATATGATCACCTTTATCAAATTTTCCTGAAACTTTTTTAATTCCTGCTGCTAACAGGCTTTTTCCAGATTTTAATGCTTTTTTAGCACCATCATCAATTATTAAAGCCCCTTTGGGTGCTACAGAACTTATTATCCATTTTTTTCTAGCATCCAACTTTGAAATTTTTGGACTAAACCAGGTACAGTTATTTTTTTCAATTATTTTTGAAATAGGATTTGAATATAGTCCGTTCGCAATAACCATACTAGTACCAGCAAGCTGGCATATTTTTGCTGCTTCAATTTTTGTGTGCATACCACCACTTCCATATTCATTTATACCTTTAATATAAATTTTTTTTAGATCTATTTTGAGATCATCAATTCTCTTTATTAGTTTAGCATCCTTAAAAATTTTAGGATTTTTTGTATATAAACCATCTACATCAGATAATAAAATTAAAGTATCTGCATTTGTAATTTGTGCAACCCTAGATGCCAATCTATCATTATCTCCATATTTTATTTCACTTGTTGCAATAGTGTCATTTTCATTAACTACAGGAATAAAACCAAGTTCAAAAAGATTATCAAAAGTTCGTTTTGCATTGAGAGATCTTCTTCTTTCCTCAGTATCTTCTAATGTAAGCAAAATCTGAGAAATATTTAATTTATATTTTGCAAAAGTTTGTGAAAATAAATTCATCAGTTCTATTTGACCAATAGAAGCAATAGCTTGACTCTTATCTAATTTGATATTTTTTTTATTATAATTCATTTTCTTGCAACCCAAAGCTATAGCACCAGAGCTTACAATAACTACTTTTTGATTTTTATCTTTTAATTTTTTAATATCTTTTGCAAAACTAGATAACCATTGTTTCCTAATTTTTTTATTTTGATCAACTAGGAGAGATGATCCGATTTTGACAACAATTATTTTGGAGTTTTTAAGATACATAAGACAAAAGCTTTGCTTTAATTTTTGATACAGATTCTTTTTCCAGAGTTGTCATTGTCATAATCTCACAATTTTTACCCTTTGAAAAATGATCTATAACTTCATTTGCTGTTTCTTCATCAATTAAATCGATTTTATTAAGCACAATTAGTTCTTTTTTTTTTAATAACTTTGCACTGTAGCTTTTTAATTCATTTTTCACCTGATTATAAGACTCATTCAGATCTAAGTTGGTGACATCAATTAAGTGCAGTAAAGACTTGCATCTCTCTATATGTTTTAAAAATTGTATTCCTAACCCTATACCTTCGTGAGCTCCTTCAACTAATCCTGGAATATCTGCAATGGTAATTTCTTTATCATCGTAAGAAGCCACACCAAGGTTTGGATTGATAGTTGTAAATTTGTAATTCGCAATTTTTGGACTTGCGTTTGTTAATGCTGCTAACAAACTTGATTTTCCTGCATTTGGCAATCCAATAATACCGATATCAGCAATTGTTTTTAATTGAAGCCATATTGTAAATTCTTCTCCGATAGTGCCTTTAGTAAATTTTCTTGGAGCTCTATTTGTAGAACTTTTAAATCTTGTGTTTCCTAAACCTCCTTTTCCACCAGCAGCTGCAATATATTCTTCACCCTTTTTATTAAAATCAAAAAGAAGAGTTTTGTTATCCTCTTCAAATACCTGTGTACCAAGAGGAACTTTTAAAATTAAATCTTCACCACCTCTTCCTGTTCGATTTTGACCTGAACCGTTTTCTCCACGTTCGGCTTTGTGGTGTTGTTGATATCGATAATCAATAAGGGTATTTAAATTTTCCTCTGACTTTAAAATAATTGATCCACCTTTTCCACCGTCCCCACCATCTGGTCCACCAAACTCAACATATTTTTCTCTTCTAAAACTAGGAGATCCATCTCCACCGTTTCCAGCCTTAATATAAATTTTAACTTGATCGAGAAATTTCATAATACAACATCTATTTTAATTGGTTGTACTATTAATTGGGCTTTACAGAAACGAAAGTTCTATCTGATTTAGATTTTTTGAAAACAACTTTCCCTTTAACAACTGAAAATATTGAGTGATCTTTACCCATACCAACATTTTCACCTGGAAAAATCTTAGTTCCTCTTTGTCTAACAATTATGTTTCCAGGAATTACTGTTTCACCACCGTACTTTTTTACACCAAGTCTTCTACCAGCACTATCTCGTCCGTTTCGTGATGATCCACCTGCTTTTTTTGTTGCCATAATTTACCTAATAACTATTTGCTTACTGCTTCCTTAACTTCTTCTTTTTTTGAAGTTTTAGAAATTTTTTCAGCTTCTGATAACACTTTACCATCTTTTGAAAAAATTTTTTTAATTCTTATCATAGAATATTCTTGTCTATGCCCATTTTTTCTTCTTGAATTTTGTCTTCTTCTTTTTTTAAAAATTAAAATAGTTCTATTTTTGCTATTTTTAATTAAATCAGCCTCTACTTTTGCACCCTCAACATTTGGAGTTCCAATTTCAATTGATTTGTCATCACCGTATGCCAAAATTTCATTAAACTCTATCTTAGTCTCAGGTTTAGAATCTGGTAGTTTTTCAATCTTTAGAATTTCTCCAGATTTTACTTTATACTGTTTTCCACCTGTTTTTATTACTGCGTATGACATAGTATGATTTAATTTAAAGTTACCGCAATATAGTTGTAGTCAGCCTTTAGTCAAGCCGAATTAATCAGAAATTATCCTTAGAATCTCTCAATTTTGAAAAGGTTTTTACATCTTTTGCTCTTAAAAATATATTACAATCCAATTCCTCTTTTAAAGTTGAGGGTATGGTAGGAATTCCATTTTCTCTTAATTCTTCTATTGTTTCTATTTTTTTTTGTAAATCTTTGTTCTCAGAGTCATATTTTTTACAAAATTTTGCATTATTAAGAGTGTATTCATGACCACAATAAATTTTTGTCTCTTTTGGTAATAATTTAATTTTGTTCAAAGACTCAAACATTTCTTCATAAGAGCCTTCAAATATTCTTCCACAGCCAAGTGAGAAAAGTGTATCTCCAGTAAAAACTATTTTTTCTTTAAAAAAATTAAAACAAATATGGCCTGATGTGTGTCCAGGTATATGCATAATTTTAGCTTCAAAGTTTTCAGCTTTCCATATTTGATTGTCTTCTAACAATATGTCTATTCCAGGTATTCTTTTTGAGTCCCCTTTAAAACCCACAACAACAGATCCATATTTTTTTTTTAATTCTTGATTTCCTCCGATATGATCATAATGATGATGAGTATTAAGAATATATTTTAATTTTATATTTTTATTTTTATTTTTTAGGAAATTTATTATTGGTTCAGACTCACTGGGATCTACAACGCACGCAAAATTATTACTTTCGTCTATTATTAAATAGCTATAGTTGTCTTGAAGGCAGGGTATAATTTCAATACGCATTTTATTTTTCTATCAAAAATATACCTAGATCTGCAAATAAATTTTTAACCCCTAAATTACTCTCATTTATTATTGATGAATTAAGATTATTTAAAGCGAGTGATTTGAAAATCTTTATATCTTTTGATTTTACAAAGTGAAAAAAATCTTTGATTGTGCACATATGTAAATTTGGTGTGTTATACCATTCATCTGGTAATGTTTTTGTAACTGGCATTGTGCCTTTTAATAATAAATGAAATCTTACTTTCCAGTATCCAAAATTAGGAATTGTAACTATTGCTTTTTTTCCAACTCTTAAAAGTTCATCTAAAACTAATTCAGGATTAAGAAAAGCTTGTAGGGTTTGACTTAAAACAACATAATCAAATGATTTGTCTGGAAATTGTTTTAAATCTTTTTCAGCATTTCCTTCAATTACAGTTAAACCTTTTGCAATACATTCTTGCACTTTTTCTTTTGAAATCTCCAATCCTCTTATATTTGTATTTTTATTATCCTTTAAAAATCTCATTAAAGTTCCATCAGCACAACCTACATCTAAGACTTTCTTATCTTTTTCAATTAAATCTGCTATTACTTGAAATTCATTTTTCATAATTAATTTTCTTCATAAGATTTATCTAAAAAGTTTTTAAGTGCACTTAAGAAATCAGGAACGTCTAGTAAAAAGGAGTCGTGACCTTTATCTGATTCAATTTCTACAAATCCAACATCAGCTCCTATTGAGTTTAACGCAATCACAATATCTTTATTTTCTTGGGTTGGATAAAGCCAATCTGAAGTAAATGAAATTATAAAAAATTTTGCTTTTGTATTTAAAAATGCTTGTGAAAGATTACCATTGAATTGCTTAGCTAAATCAAAATAATCCATAGCTCTAGTAATATAAAGATAACTATTTGCATCAAATCTATCTACGAAAACTGAGCCCTGATATCTTAAATAGCTTTCTATTTGAAAGTCAGCGTCAAATCCAAATTTGAGATCTTCTCTTTCTTGTAACTTTCTTCCAAATTTTTCCTGCAAACCTTTTTTAGATAAATAAGTAATATGAGCTGCCATTCTAGCTACCGCCAATCCTTTTCCAGGATTAGTTTCGTTTGATGTATAATTTCCATCCTTCCAGTTACTATCAGCTGTAATAGCTTGTCTACCTAGCTCATTAAAAGCAATATTTTGAGCTGAATGACTAGATGTGGTTGCTATCGGTATCACTGTTTTAGATTTATCAGGAAAGTTGCTAATAAACTGAAGGACTTGCATACCTCCCATTGAACCACCAGTTATAGAAAATAGTTTATCAATACCAAAATGATCAAGTAAATTATATTGAGCATTCACCATATCATTAATTGTAATAACTGGAAAATTTGTTCCAAAAATTTTTTGATCAGAATCTTTATGACTTGGTCCGTATGATCCCATACATCCACCAATTACGTTAGAACAAATAACAAAATATTTATTCGTATCGATAGCCTTATCAGGACCCACTGCATAACTCCACCAACCCTCTTTGTTAGTTACAGGGTTTATTCCGGTTACAAATTGATCTCCTGTTAGAGCATGAAAAACTAATATTGCATTATTTTTTTTTGAATTAAGTGAACCGTAAGTTTCATAGGCTATAGGAAAATCATTTATGGTCTTTCCACAGTCTAATTTTAGCGGTTTCTTTACAATTAAAGTTTTTATGTTTTTCTCAGTATTCATAGTTTTTGACTGTTTCGAATTGTGAGAAAAAAAACTATTTTAGCGGTTTTTTTTAAGCGCTCGCAATTCAGTTAAATCAGCGCATAATTTTTTTACTAGAACTTATTTATTATGTCAATTTTTTAAAAAATCCTCTTATTCTCTATAAAATTTTGTAATTTTATCTATAAAGAGCACATAAATTAAAAAAAATGATAACTCCAAATTTCAAAAAATTTAAAATTGAGGCTTATAAGCCTGGCAAATCAAAAGTTAAGAGACTTAAGAACATAATTAAGCTTTCTGCAAATGAGTCTGCTTTAGGCATGAGCCCTAAAGCAAAGAAAATAATATCAAATAAAAATCTGAATTTAGATAAATATCCAGATGGAAAATCTCAAAATTTAAGAAAAGCAATATCTAAAGCTTATAAATGTAATTCTGAGAAAATTATTTGTGGAGCTGGTTCAGATGAAATTATTCAAATGCTCTGTCAGTTGTTTTTAAACCCAAAAGATGAGGTTGTGGTACCAGAGTACAGTTTTCTAATGTATAGAATTTACTCAAAAATTGTAGGTGCAAAAGTTGTATTTGCAAAAGAAATTAATTTTAAAGTTTCAGTAAATGAAATTTTAAAAAAAATAACAAAAAAAACTAAAATTGTGTTTATAGCTAACCCAAACAATCCTACAGGAACTTACTTAAAGAAAAAAGAAGTTTTAGAATTAAGAAAAAGATTAAATAAAAAAATTTTACTAGTTATAGATGATGCCTATGCAGAATATATGAAAAACAAAGATTATTCCTCTGGGTTAGATTTGTTTAAAAATAAAGACAATGTTTTCATTCTTAGAACTTTTTCAAAAATGTTTGGATTAGCTTCTCTGAGAGTAGGTTGGGGATATGGATCAAAAAAAATAGTTGATGCGCTAAATGTTATAAAACCACCATTTAATGTAAATGGTATTGCTCAATTAGCTGCCACCGAGTCACTGAAGGATAAAGCTTTCATAAATAAATCGATTAGACATAATTTATTATATTCTGAAAAAATTAAGAAATTTCTTGAGACATATAATATTTTTTCAAATTCAGTTTCAGCAAATTTTTTGTTACTTAATTTTGAAAAATGCAGATATTCAGCAAAATTTCTGTATGAAAAACTTAAAAATAAGGGAATTATTTTAAGATCAACAGAAGATGGTTATCATATAAAGAATAAATTAAGGTTAACTATTGGATCTAAAAAAGAAAACTTAAAATTAATGAGTGTTATTAAGCAAGTATTGAAAAAATGAAAAATATTTTAATTATTGGCTGTGGATTATTAGGTTCATCTTTATTAAGGCGTATTAGCAAAAAAAAAATAGCAAAAAAAATATTTATTTATGAAAAATCAAAATCAAATCTTGCTAAGATAAAAAGATTAAAATTACCTGGAACAATTGTTAAATCATTAAAAGAAGGTGCATGTAATTCCGATTTCATCATCTTTTGTACGCCAATGAGTGAATACAAAAATATTATTTTAAAAATTAATAAATTTATAACATCGAAAACATTGATTACAGATATTGGTTCTTCGAAAATTGAAACTTCTAAAATTATAAATCAATTTTTAAAGAAAGGTATTCATTGGATTCAAAGTCACCCAATAGCTGGATCAGAGGTCAGTGGACCAGAGCATGGTAAAGAAAATATGTTTACTGATAGATGGTGCATAATAATTAAAGAAAAAAATATTAAAAAAAATAAGATAAATATTCTAACTAAGTTTTGGAAAAAAATTGGAGCAAAAGTAGTTGTTATGAGCGCTGAAAAACATGACAAAATTTTTTCTATTACTAGTCATTTACCACATTTAATTGCATATAATCTGGTGAAATCGGCACAAGATTTTGAGAAAAAACAAAATTATGAACTAATCAAATATAGCGCTGGTGGATTACGAGATTTTTCTAGGATTGCAGCATCAAATGAAATCATGTGGAGAGATATTTTTTTTAACAATAAAAATAATATTTCAAAAGCGATTGATTTGTTTATTAAAAATTTAAATCAATTTAAAAAAGATATTAATTCAAAAAATAATAAGTCTATCGTAAAGAAACTTATTCAGACTAAAAAAGTAAGGTCAAAAATCATCAAATTGAAACAAGATATAGACAAGCCTGACTTTGGAAGAAATTAATATTTTATTCTAGATACTTTTTTTACTTTTAACTTAGCAGTTTTTTCAATTCTATTAATTGTTTCTATGATTGGCATAATAATTACTTTTCTTTCTGGACCATAAGCATGAATTAGTTGTTTAGAATTTAAACACATAGCAACATGACCTTTCCAAAAAATAATATCTCCTTTTTTAAATAGTCTTTTCTTTGAATTCTTTTTTTTATATTTGATCTGATCTTTTGTATCTCTTGGATAAAATGAATTATTATAACAATAAAATATTTGTAATAAGGCTGAACAATCAATACCTTTAAATGTTTTTCCACCCCAAACATATTTTACATCGAGAAATTTTTTAAATATTTTTGTAAAATTATTTTCTTTATGGTTTATTTTTTTAATATCTGCTTTTTTAATCCATTTATTTTTTTCAATTTTTACGTAATTCTTATTTTGCTCAAATACAGATAATTTGGATGCAAATGGA
This sequence comes from Candidatus Pelagibacter sp., assembly GCF_052046145.1. Classification (GTDB taxonomy): domain Bacteria; phylum Pseudomonadota; class Alphaproteobacteria; order Pelagibacterales; family Pelagibacteraceae; genus Pelagibacter. The sequence goes on along the minus strand of NZ_JBNGZR010000001.1, from coordinate 1,121,667 downwards.
AGCCAACTGCTAGTTCCAATTCCAGGACTTTTATAAATCTTTGCTTTTAGTGAACTGACTTTATAATTAGGGCTAAATTTTTCTATATATTTTGAATTTTTTATAAAACCCTTATAATTATCAAATAAAGTTTTAATTTTTATCCAATTTTTATTTTTTGCTAATATTTTGAATTTTTCACCATGTATAATTTGTGAAGTTACCTCAGATCTGTTCGAAGGATTTTTGTAAATATTCGAAAAATTACCTATGAAATAAAAATTATTTTGCACCAATTTTAATTTTGTTTTTAATTAACCACAAACAAATTAATGATGGTATCACCATTATAGTCGTTAAAACAAAAAATGTTCCCCAATCTCCGTTTAACCAGTCAACTAGAGCTCCAGAGGATGAAGCTAAAGTAGTACGACCAGCAGTACCAATTGAAGCAAGCAATGCATATTGTGTGGCTGTATAAGTTCTATCAACTAGTAATGATATAAATGCAACAAATGCTACAGTTGCAAAAGCTGCTGTGATATCATCAGCTATAACCGCAATTGCAAATAAAATTTCTGATTTTCCGGTCCATGCTAAAACTGCAAATAAAAGATTGGTTATAGCCATTAACCCACCAGCAAAGAACATAGTTTTAATTGTTCCAGCTCTCATGGCCATTACTCCACCCAACAAAGTAAATACAACTGTTGTTATCCAGCCAAGTCCTTTTGAATAAATTGCAATTTGACCTTTGGAGAAACCAATTTCTTTATAAAAAACAATAGACATTCTTCCCATAAATGCCTCACCTATCTTAAATAAGAAAACAAATCCTAAAATTCCAGCTGCAATGGCAAAACCATTTTTTTTAAAAAAGCTTATAATAGGTCCGCCTATAGTTCCTGTAATATAAGCGATAAAGTTTGTAATAATATTGCTAGATCCAAGTTTTCCTTCAATTAATTTGTCTGTTTCTCTCTGTTTTGCTTGTCTGTTTGTCTCTGTAGGTTCATGAACGAACATTAATCCAATATTCATTAAAATTATTAAAATACCTAAAATTAAAAAAGTAGCTTGCCAGTAGTCAGCCACCCCTAGGTTTTCAAAAAATTCTGCTGTGAATAAAGCAACAACTCCACCTAATTTATAACCTGTCCACCAACCAACAACAGCCATAGCTGCACCAGCAGCCATTGATTTTCCCTCATTTTCGTTTATCTGTTCAATTCTTAATGCATCTACAGTTATATCTTGGGTTGCTGACGCAATAGCAATAATTAAACCTACAGTAATTAATAAAGCCAAATTTTCAGTTGGATTAATCACACTCCAAACAACAAGACTTAACAAAATAATTAATTGCATCAAAACTATCCATCCTCTTCTATGACCTAATTTTTTTGTAAGTATTGGAATTTGAATTCTATCTATAATGGGAGCCCATAAATAATTGAAAGCGTATACTCCAAAAATTAAACCTGCCCATCCGATTGTTGATCTACTAAGACCTTCTTCTTTAAGCCAAAGACTTAAGCTGCTTGCAATTAATACCCATGGAAATCCACTTATTGCACCTAATAAAAGAATTCTTACCATTCGAATATCTCTATAAACTGCAAGAGAATCAAGCCATGTTTGTTTCTTTGTTTCAGACATAATTAATTTCTCCAAAAAGATGGTAAGAACAATACTAATATTGCAAACAACTCAAGTCTACCTAAAATCATACCTACGGTTAAGATCCATTTAGAAATATCAGGCAAAGATGAAAAATCTCCATTAGGTCCTATTATAGGACCTAATCCAGGACCAACATTTGATATTGATGTTGCTGCTCCAGAGATAGCAGTTATAAAATCGAGACCTGTTAATGATAATAATGCAGCTAAAATAAAAAAAATAACAAAGTAAAAATAAATAAATGAAATTATTGATGCAATAAATTTATCATCAACAAATCCTTGATCATATTTAATTACAAATATTCCCTTGGGATATATAATTTTTTTTAATTGATTTAATATAAATAAATATAGAATTTGAATTCTAAAAATTTTGACTCCACAAGTAGTTGATCCAGCACAGCCACCAATAAACATTAATGCAAGAAATATTGTTATAGGAAAACTTCCCCAACCGTCGAATTCAGCATTAACATAACCTGTTCCAGTCAATATTGAAATCGTATTAAAAAAAATAGATCTTAAACTAAAGTTTCCGTTATTATTAAATAATAAATAAATTGATAATATAATAATGCTTATAATTATTATTTTAATAAATGTTCTGATTTGAATATCGTTTAAAAATATTTTTTTATTACCACTAATAAATTTAATATATGCAATAAATGGGATACTTCCTAAAATTATAAAAATCATCGATGATATTTCTATAAGAACACTGTCAAAATATCCGATAGATTGATTATAATTCGAAAATCCACCTGTAGCTATGGTAGTCATAGAATGAGTTAAACTATCAAATTTTCCCATTCCAAATACCCAATATGATAATGCACAAATAGCGGTTAGGCCTGAATAAATATAGATAAGTCTTAAAGCTATTTCTTTTGATTTAGGAAGAATTTTTTCAGATGAGTCGTTGCTAGAAATTTTAAATAATTGCATACCACCAACATTCATTATAGGCATCAGGGTAATTGCCATAACAATTATACCAATACCCCCCAACCATTGAAGTATTGCTCTCCATAATAGAATACCTTTTGGTGCATTCTCTAAGTCAGAAATAATTGTTGATCCAGTTGTTGTAATACCAGACATACTTTCAAAAAAAGCATCAGTAATTGAAAGTTCAATAGTCGAAAATATAAATGGTAAAGATCCAAAAATAGCAATACTTAACCATGATAAGGCAGTTAATAAAAATGCTTGTTGCAAATTTAATTTTTTGTCGTGGTCTAGATTTGAAAGAAAAAATAATGATCCAAAAATTATGGTAACAATGGATGCACCAAAAAATGATGAATCTATTTCTGAATAAATAAATTGAGCAATTATAGGGATGAACATTGAGATCCCTAAAATTATTTGCAAAATTCCTAGTGTAAAAAAAACAGTTTTATAATTAGACATTTTGAAAGAACATTATTTTATGGTAAATAAATTTCAACTCTATAAGAATTAATAAAATCGCCAATTTAAGATTTTTATAAAAGATATATTCGTGATTAAAAAAGAAATTTTAGACAAAACAAGTGCTTGGCCTTTCGTTGAGGCAAAAAAAATGCTTCGTGAGAGAAAATCATTTATTGATAAAAAAGGTAAAATTACTCTTCAAACAGGATATGGTCCAAGTGGCCTTCCGCATATTGGAACATTTGGCGAAGTTGCAAGGACTTCAATGATGGTTAATGCCTTAAAGCAACTTACAGATCTACCAACAGAAATAATTACTTTTTCTGATGATATGGATGGTTTGAGAAAAGTTCCTGATAATGTTCCTAATCAGGAATTACTAAACGAAAACTTACATAAACCATTAACACAAGTTCCAGATCCATTTGAAAAATTTACAAGTTTTGGAGAACATAATAACGAAATGTTAAAAGATTTTTTAAATAGTTTTAATTTTAAATACACTTTCAAAAGCTCAACATCTTTATACAAAGGTGGTTTTTTCAACCCAACTTTAAAAATTATTTTAGAAAATTATGATGGTATAATGAACATTATACTACCAACTTTAGGCAAAGAACGTCAACAAACTTACTGCCCTTTTTTACCTATTTGTCCAGATACAGGTCATGTACTCGAAATTCCAGTTATAGAAATTGATAAAAAAAATTTTAAAATAATTTTTGATAATAAGGGTAAAAAATTAGAGTGTAGTATTTTGGATGGAAATTGTAAATTACAATGGAAAGTTGATTGGGCAATGAGATGGTACGCTCTAGATATAGATTTTGAAATGTATGGAAAAGACCTTATTGAGAGTGCAATTTTATCAACTAAAATTATAAATTTAATTGGTAAAAAAAATCCATCTGGATTTGCTTATGAATTATTTCTTGATGAAAAGGGTGAAAAAATTTCAAAATCAAAAGGAAACGGTATTACTATCGACCAGTGGTTAAAATATGCCTCACCTGAAAGCTTATCTTTATACATGTATCAAAATCCAAAAAGAGCAAAAAAACTTTATAAAGAAATAGTGCCAAAAGCTGTAGATGAGTACCTTGATAATATTGAAAAATCAAAAAAACAAACTGAACAACAATTAGTAATGAATCCTGTTTGGCATGTTCATAATGGACACATTCCAAAAGAAGAAATGATCATGTCTTTTTCTATGTTGTTGAATTTAGTTGAAACAAGCAATGCTGATAACAAAGACTTATTATGGAAGTTTGTTAAAAAATATAAATCTAACATTCATGAAAAAAACTTTCCAATTTTTGATGGACTAGTTGGTTATGCAATCAAGTATTTTAATGATGTTATTAAGGCTCAAAAAAAATATAAACAACCATCTGAAAATGAAAAATTAGCTCTACAAGCTTTAGTTAAAACTTTAGAACAATGTAATGATCAGATGTCTCCAGAAGATATACAAACCTTAATTTATTCAACAGGCAAAGAAAATGGGTATGCTGAAAACTTAAGAGATTGGTTTAAGTTAATTTATGAAGTGGTGTTTGGAGATGAAAATGGACCTAGAATGGGTTTTTTTATAAGTTTTTTTGGTGTTAACGAAACTAAAGAATTGATAATTAGTAAATTGAAATAATGTATTCAAACTTAAGATCTTTAATATTTAAAATAGATCCTGAAAGAGCACATTTTTTAGCAATTCAATCACTCAAACTCAATCTAGTTTCAAATATATTTGATGAAAACAAAAGTGATCCTATTTTAAAAACAAAATTATTTAATCAAAATCTTGATAATCCTATAGGTATTGCAGCAGGTTTTGATAAGAATGCAGAGGTATATAACCCTTTATTTAAATTGGGCTTTGGATTTGTTGAAGTAGGTACGGTTACACCATTAAAACAATATGGAAATGAAAAACCAAGAGTGTTTAGATTGGTAGAAGATCAAGCATTAATTAATAGGTTAGGTTTTAACAACCATGGATCAGATACAATATTAAACAGAATAAAATCTAATAAAAAAATAGGTGTACTAGGTGTAAACGTAGGTCCAAACAAAGACTCTAATGACAGATTGAATGATTATCTAATTGGATTAGAAAAATTTTCTGAAGTTGCAGATTATATTACAATCAATATTTCTTCGCCAAATACTGAAAATCTAAGAAACTTTCATGATGAGAATAAATTAAAAGATTTATTAACATCTATCTCAGAGAAAAAAAAACAATTAAAAACTGAAATTCCTATAGCTGTTAAGATTTCACCAGATATTAATGAAAATCAAATTGAATTAATTTCAGAAATACTTTTAGAAAATGATATAAGTGCAATAATAATTTCAAATACATCCGAAGCTTCTAGAGAAACACTTCAAAATATACAGAGACATCAAAAAGGTGGTTTATCTGGAAAACCTATTGAAAAAAAATCAAATCTTTTAATAAGTAAATTTTACAATTTGATTAAAGGTAAAATTAAAATAATAGGAGTAGGTGGTGTTGATTCTGGTAAATCAGCTTATGATAAGTTTTTATTGGGAGCAGATTATGTTCAACTTTATACTGGCATGGTATTCCAAGGACCCAATATTGCTGGGATGATTAAAAAAGACCTAAAAGAATTACTGATAAGAGATGGTGTCAAAAATTTCACAGAAATTGTGGGAAATAAAACTGTTTCTTAAATGTATTAAACTTGACGCCTTCAATATCTCCCCTTATATAGGCACTGTTATTATGTCAAAAAAATGTGAACTTACCGGTAAAATTCCAATGAAAGGTCATAATGTTAGTCATGCTAACAACAAGACTAAAAGAAGATTTTTACCTAACCTAAAGAAAGTAAAATTTACAAGTGAGCTTACTGGAAGAAGTTTAAAACTTACTGTAAGTAACTCAGGTGTGAGGTCAGTTGACAAAAAAGGCAGTTTTGATGAATTTTTAAAAACTGTAAAAAATAAAAATTTATCTCCTAGATTAAAAAAGTTAAAAAAAGTAGTTTTAATTAAATCCCCTTTTAAAAAAAAACCTGTAGCTAAATCAGCTTAATGAACAAATTATTTATCACCCTGTCAATAATGATGGGTATTGTTGTACTATCTTCTAATTATTTAGTTCAGTTCCCTATCAACTATTTTGGATTAAATGAGATTTTAACTTATGGAGCTTTTAGTTACCCAATAGCTTTTTTAATAACAGATTTAGCAAATAGGTCGTATGGAAAATTATTAGCAAGGCAAATTGTATATTTGGGGTTTTTAATAGGAATTATATTTACATTGTTATTCTCAACTGATTTTGCAGATTTAATCTCAGTTAGAATTGCAATTGGATCAGGGGTTGCTTTTATTACTGCTCAATTGTTGGACATTCAAATTTTTGATCGATTAAGAAAAAAAGAGTGGTTTGTTGCACCACTTACTTCATCTTTGATTGGATCAACAGTCGACACATTTTTATTTTTCTCAATATCATTTTATGCAACAGGGGTGCCTTGGGTTACTTTATCTCTTGGAGATTTAGCGGTAAAAATTTTAGTTGCTATAATAATGTTGATACCATTCAGAATGTTACTGAAAACTATTAAACCAATTAAAGTTTAATATAAGAATTTATAAGACAAAATTTTGTAAGCTAATTTTGCAACAAGAAAATTATAAGAATTAAATCCTTTAATTGGAGATAGTTCATTAATATCTGCACCAACAATTTTGGAGTTTTTAGCTGCAATTCTTATTATATCTAATGTTTCGTCCCACAAAAGTCCTCCTGGTTCAGGTGTACCAGTTGCAGGCATAATACTTGAATCTAATCCGTCTACATCAAATGTAAGATAAACAGTTTTGTTTTTAATCAGTTTTTTAAATTTAGATAAATTCCATTTTTTTTTATCTTTTGCCCAAAAAATATTTATTCTTGAAGAATTTTTTTTTAAAAATGGGATTTCACTTTCTGAAATGTTTCTTATCCCAAATGAAATTAAAGAAACATTTTTATAATCTAGACACCTTCTAATTGCTGAGGCATGGGAAAATTTTTCTCCATTATAACTTTGACGTAAATCTGCATGAGCATCAAAATGTAAGAGACAAATGTTTTTATATTTTTTAGTAAAAGGAACAATACATCCAGGAGTTATTGAATGCTCTCCACCTAAAGTCATTGGGAAAAGTTTTTTATCTAAAATTTCTCTATTAATATTTGAGATTTTATTAAGTGCTTTTTTAATATTTTTATCAATTTTAAATGGTTTTAAAGTTTTAATACCTATTTTTTTATAAGGTTCACAATTAAGTTCTTCATCATATAGCTCAACTTGATGTGATGCTTTTATGATTTCTTTAGGTCCATTTCTTGTTCCTCCCCCATAACTGACAGTTTTTTCTAATCCAAATGGAACAATCACAGCTTTTTCTTTAAAGCTAAATTTATTATCAATTCCTAAAAACCCGTTTTTATTTGATAGATATTTCAATTTTATTCAAAAATTTTTGTAAAGTTTTTTCTTTCTCTGTTTTTCCACTCACCCTTATGATAAGCATCACTTGCTATCAATGGTAAAACACTAGTTGCCTCTGCAAACACCATCTGTTCTTTTGTAATATCTACTTTTCCCCATGAACTTGCTTCTTTTAATGTGGAGCTGCTACAAGCTCCGTCTCTACTATCAGCAACAGTAATTTGAACAGCATATTTATGCATGTCTACATTTTTTCCTAATAGTTCAGCACAAATAACAGTATCTTGAATAAAGTTTTTAGGCACACCACCACCAATCATAAATAATCCAGAATCTTTAGATTTAATTTTAATTTCTGTTAGTTCTCTAAATTCTCTAACTGAGTCTATTGTTATATGTTTTTTTGGATTTTGTTCTTGATGCATAACTAATCCGAATCCTGCACTCGAGTCAGTAAAAGCAGGGCAGAAAATAGGAACATTGTTGTCAAAAGCGGTTTCAATTAAAGAGTCTTTTTTCTTTGAGTTATTTTTTAAATATTTGCCCATTTCATAAATGAACTCTCTTGAAGTATAGCTTCTCGCCTCTAGGTTATTAGCGATTTCACATATAATTTTATCACACATTTGAAGCTCTTCTTCATCTATGTAGGTATCGTAAATTCTATCTATATAGTTGTCTCTCAGTTCAGTATCATCTTGAAATTGTGAACCTTGATAATGTTTAAAACCAAGAGCTTCAAAAAAATCCATATCTACTATAGAGGCTCCTGTTGCAACAATTGCATCGACCATATTATATTTAACTAAATCTTTATAAATATTCATACATCCAGCTGCCGAAGTAGAGCCTGCTAAGGTAAGGAAAATTGTACAATCTTTATCTTTAAGCATCTCGTTATAAATATTAGCAGCATTAGCTGTTTCTCTAGAAACAAATGACATTTTTTCCATTGAGGAAATAATTTTTCTACTATCAAAAGAAGTTATATCGATGTGTTCAACAGGATTTTTTAAGAAATCTCTTTTACTGTTATGACCTGGATTTTTTTGACTCGACATTAAGCTACCATGTTAGCTTTATTAACGTCTTTATCATACATTGTCATTATTGGATTATCTTCAACTTCGTAAATTTCATTTGAGTAATAACCATTAAATTGAGTTCTAAATGTCAATCCGTATGCACCAAGTTGACCAAGTTCGATATAATCATTTTCTTTAATATTATTTGGAAGCAAAAAAGGACCTTTCATATAATCCATGCTATCACATGTAGGTCCAAAGAAATCAAAAGCAGTTAATTTTTTTGAAATTATTTTGTTAGAATTTTCTTTAATCATTCTAGATGGGAATACAATGTTAGGTGTACCTGCATCAAAAAGAGTACCATAGGTACCATCATTAATATAAAGCTTTTGTTTTTTTCTTAAATTAACTCTTACAACTGTTGAGCCACTTTCTGCAACTATAGCTCTACCAGGCTCACAAATAATTTCAGGAAGTTTTTCAAGTTTTAAATTTTCTAAACTCTTATTTATTTCATTAAAATAACTAATTAAAGATTGTGGAATTAAGTCAGGATAGATTGTAGGGAAACCTCCACCTATATTAATATAATCTGGAATTATCTTGGTTTTTTTAATTATATTCCCAATTTCACTAATTCCTTTCGCATAAGAAATAGGATGCATACATTGTGAGCCAACATGAAAACTTAAACCAATCTTTTTAGCATGCTGTTTTACAAGTCTTAACAAACCTATTGCTTCTGATGTTAAAGCACCAAATTTTTTAGATAAATCAATTTCTGCATGTTCATTGGAAACAGCAACTCTTACAAATAATTCTAAATCTTCAGCATTATTTGTACTTTCAATTATTTTAATCAGTTCATCTTTAGTATCTAATGAAAAAGTTTTTACACCATAATTAAAATATGCTTCTTTTATACTTTCTCTACTTTTTACAGTATGCATATAAGAGCATTTAGCAGTTTTGCTAAAAGTTCTAATATTTTTAATTTCTTCAATTGATGCAACATCAAATTGTTCTACTCCACTTTCTATGATTGTTTTGATTATCTCAGGGTGTGGATTGGTTTTGACTGCATATAAAACTTTACCTGGAAATTTGTTTAAGAAAAATTTAACAGCAGATTTTATGGAATTTTTTCTTATACAGTATACTGGTTTTTCAGGTTTCAGTTGATTTACTAATTCTTCAACTGATTTAAATTTTTGCATTTTAAATGCCTCCAAAAAAAATTTAATAAAAAAAAAGTCTTTTTTACAAAAACTTTAATATTTTTCGCATATAAAAGTAAGCAGCACTAATGTAAAGCAAATAATTCAAGCCAGAAATGCGTAAAATTCATATATTGTAATATTTTGCAGAGACCCTATATGAGGTTCATGAAAGAAGAAGCAAAACTACAGAATTTAAGCGATTTTGAGAATAAATCATTATTAATCGTCGATGATGATAATCCTTTCCGTGAGCGTTTAGCAAGAGCGATGGAAAAAAAAGGATTTGAAGTTTTTCAAGCTGAGAGTGTGCAAAAGGGAGTTGAATCTGTAAAAACTAAAAAACCTGGTTTTGCGGTTGTAGACTTAAGGCTTGCTGACGGTAATGGACTTGAAGTTGTAAAAGAAATTCAGTCTTCAAATAGTGATAGTAGGATTATCATGTTAACTGGATATGGAAATATTCCAACTGCAGTAGCTGCAATCAAAGAAGGTGCTATAGATTATTTAGCCAAACCTGCTGATGCAGAAGATGTAGAGAAAGCATTATTGGCAGATCCATCAAAAAAAGCTGCCCCACCAGAAAACCCCATGTCGGCTGACAGAGTTAAGTGGGAACATATACATAGAGTTTTCGAGTTATGTAATAGGAATGTTTCAGAAACAGCCAGAAGACTTAAAATGCACAGGAGAACTCTTCAAAGAATTCTTTCTAAAAGATCACCTAGATAAATTTTTTAATTTTAATTATTTGCTTAGTCAAAAGAGCTAAAAGCATAATTTTAAAAATCTCGGCTAATAGAAACGGTTTTGCACCTAAAGCAAAAATTGGCTTATCCCATCCAATCAATGTCCCAAGCCAAATTAGACCCAAAATGTAAATTGTTGAAGTTGCGATAATTAACTTAAATAAAACAACGAAAAAATTATCATCAATATTAATTTTAGAAGCTAAGTAACAAGCTGTTAAAAAACCAATTAAGTAACCCATAGTTGGCCCTGTAAAGTAAACTAATCCAACACCTTTTTCAGGAGAATTTGAAAATACGGGAAGCCCTGCAATTCCTTCAATTAAATACAGACCAATTGTAGCTAGTGCAATTTTATGTCCTAAACTTATTCCTAAAAATAATACAACAAATGTTTGCATAGTCATAGGAACTGGATAGAAAGGAATTTTGATCTTTGCAGATATAGTTAGTGCTATTGAACCAAGAACAATAACAACCAGAGATTTAAATAGTTTAGCTTGTGAGAGATTTTTTGTTAATTCCATTGTTAAATAATACTCAAAATATAAAAAATAATCTACTTATAATTGTTATAATAATTGAAAGTAAATTTTTTTATATACAGATTATATTATCATTATAATATTTAATATTACTTCATGAATAAAATTCAAAAAACAGATCATTTTTATTTGATTGATGGCTCTGGTTATATTTTTAGAGCTTATTATGCTTTGCCTCCATTGAGTAGAAAAAGTGATGGTCTTCCAACAGGTGCTGTAAGTGGTTTTTGCAGTATGTTATTTAAATTATTAGAAGATTCAAAATCCAATCAAAACTTGCAAAAACCAACACATTTTGCAGTAATATTCGACTCAGCAAGAAAAACTTTCAGAAATGAAATTTATAGTGATTATAAAGCTAATAGATCTGAAGCGCCTGACGACTTAGCTCCACAATTTGAATATATAAGAAAATCAGTCCTGGCATTTAATTTGCCATCTGTGGATCTTCCTAATTATGAAGCAGATGATTTAATAGCCACATATGTTGATCAAATTCTTAAAATAGGTGCAAAGGTTACAATTGTCTCATCAGATAAAGATTTAATGCAGCTTTACAAAAAAGGGGTTCGAATTTTTGATCCCATGAAAAACAAATTTATAACTGATGATGATGTTATAAAAAAATTTGGAGTAGATGCCTCAAAAGTTATTGATGTACAATCTTTAGCAGGAGATAGTAGTGATAATGTTCCCGGTGTCCCAGGGATAGGTGTTAAGACAGCTGCAGAGCTAATAAACAAATATGGCACTTTAGAAAATTTACTAAAATCTGCTCATGAGATTAAGCAAAATAAAAGAAGAGAAACATTAATAGATAATAAAGATAAAGCATTAATAAGCAAAAAACTTGTAACACTGGATCATAACTCTCCTGTTAATAGAGAGTTAAGTGAATTTAAATTGCAAAATATAGATAAAGATAAATTATATAAATTTTTAAGAGAAATGGAATTTAACAGGTTGTTAAGTTCTGCAATTTCTGCTTATGGAGAACCTGAACTAGAAAGTAACAAGATTGAAACTCAAAATCTAGAAAAACAACAAACGATAAATAATAAAAATTATTACTTAATTAATAGCTTAGATGAAATTGATAAATGGATAGATGAGGCAGAAGAGGTTGGTGAAGTTGCTGTTGATACAGAAACAACCTCATTAGATCCTCACCAAGCAGATTTAGTGGGCATTTCTCTCTGTTCTAAAATTGGAAAAGCATGTTACATACCAGTTGGTCACAAGTCACCCAAGTGTCTTAAAAAAGATGCAGTAATTAAAAAATTAAAAAAAGTATTAGAAGATCCAAGTATAAAAAAAATAGGTCAAAATATAAAATTTGATTTTATCGTATTTTATAAGTGTGGAATAACGCTTTCATCAATGGAAGACACAATGCTGATGTCTTATGTCTTAGATGCAGGAAAAAATAGACATAATATGGATACTTTATCAGAAATTCATTTAGGACATAAAACTATTTCTTTTAAAGACATGGTAGGCACAGGCAAGAAAGAAATTAATTTTAGCGAAGTAGAATTAGATAAAGCAAAAGATTACGCTGCTGAAGATGCCGATGTTACTTTTAGATTATACAAGAAATTTATCAAAAATTTAAAATCTGAAAAAATGATAAATATCTATGAAATTTTTGAAAAGCCATTAATTAAAATTCTTGCATTTATGGAAATTGAGGGAGTTGAAATTGATAGTAAGTTTTTAAAATCTCTTTCATCTAAATTTGAAAAAAAAATCCAAAAACTTGAAAAAGAAGTATTTAAAATTTCTAAAAAAGAGTTCAATATCGCATCACCAAAGCAATTAGGTGAAATAATTTATAATGACTTGAAAATAGCTGGATTAAAGAAAACTAAAAAAGGAAGTTTTGCAACAAGTGCAAGTGTTTTAGAGGATTTAGCCTTTAAAGGTCATGAGTTTCCAAAATTAATTTTAGACTGGAGGCAAGTTTCAAAATTAAAAAATACTTATTCAGATGCTTTACCCGAACATTTAAACCCAAATACAAAAAGAGTTCATACTTCGTTTTTGCTGGCTGCTACAACGACCGGAAGACTAGCATCAAGTGATCCCAATTTACAAAACATACCAATTAAATCAGAAGATGGAAAAGATATAAGAAAAGCTTTTAAAGCAAAAAAAGATCATTTACTTATTTCTGCAGATTATAATCAAATTGAGATGAGAATTTTAGCAGATCTGGCAGATGTAAAAGAACTAAAAAAAGCTTTTAAAAATAAAGAAGATATCCACTCTTTAACAGCTAGCCAAATATTTAATATTGATATTAAAAAGGTTAATCAAGACCACAGACGAAAGGCTAAAGCTATTAATTTTGGAATTATTTATGGAATTTCGCAATATGGATTAGCTAAGCAAATAAATGTATCTAATTATGAAGCTGAGGAATTTTTAAATTCATATTTTGCAAAGTTTCCAGAAATTAAGGTTTATATGGATAATACAATTAAATTTTGTAGGAAAAGTGGATATGTTAATAATATATTTGGAAGAAGATCTCATTTTAATGGAATTAATGACAAAAACTTTAATGTAAGAAATTTTCAAGAACGTGCTGCAATTAACGCACCCATTCAAGGTTCTGCCTCTGAGGTAATGAGATTAGCTATGATAAGATTAGATAAGAAATTATCAGAGGAAAAAAATTCTAATTCAAAAATGCTTTTACAAATTCATGATGAATTAATTTTTGAAATTCCAAAAAAAGATGAAAAAGTAATGATTAAATTAATTGAGAAGGAAATGACCAGTGTGGCTCAGAGTGATTATCATTCTTTTTCAACTCCTTTAACAGTTGATATTAATGTTGGAGATAATTGGGGTATGTTGCATTAAATTTATAACATTGCCCAAATTAGGACAATTTAGTATTTTTAAACTAATTTATGCAAAAACAGACAATAGCTTTAATAGATGATGATAGAAATATTTTAACAAGTTTAAGTATCGCATTAGAAAAAGAGGGTTTTAAAGTTCAAACATACATTGATGGTGAAAGCGCATTAATCGGCCTAACCAGAATGCCACCTGACTTAGCAGTTATAGATATAAAGATGCCTAAGATGGATGGAGAAGAATTACTAAAAAAACTTCGAAAAAAAACTTCCTTACCAGTAATTTTTTTAACATCTAAAGATGATGAAATTGATGAGTTGTTAGGTCTAAAGCTGGGTGCAGATGATTTTGTAAAAAAATCAGGAGGTTTTTCTATAAAAGTTTTGATTGAAAGAATTAGAGTGCAGTTAAGAAAAAAAGATTCAAATAATATTCTTGAGGAAAATAAAAGCCTGATATCTCATGGAAGATTAAAATTAGATCCATCTCAACTCGAGTGCGAATGGAATGGAAAACAGTTGCCTGATAAATTGACGACAACTGAGTTTTTAATCGTTAAAGAATTAGCAAAGAGGCCTGGTATAATTAAAGAAAGAGCTCAGCTAATGGATATAGCTTACCGAGAGGACACTGATATTGAGGATAGAACTATTGATAGTCACGTAAAAAGAATTAGAAAAAAATTTAAAAAAGTAGATCCTGATTTTTCAGCTATTGAAACTAGGTATGGTAGTGGATATAGATGGAATGTTAGCTAATGTTTAGTAAATACTTAAAAACTCTTTCTATATTAAAAAAATTTTTATTTATAAATTTTGTAATTTTCACAATTATTGGACTATTTACATTCATATATTTAAATAATATTCAACCAAGTTTAATAAAAAAAAAATCTCAAAATCACACAAACATTATTAACAACACTATTGATAATATTTTAAGACTAGATGTAAAATTCCAATCTGACGATATTAGAAGATTTTTATTTTCTACGAGGTTTATTTTTCAGAATTTAGATAGAGTAATATTTTTTGATGACCAACTAAACCTTATTGGAGACACTGATACTTTAGATCTTGATCCAAGATCATTCTCTACTAGACTTGATAAAATTGAATTTGAAAGTTTAGATAATGAAGAAATTGAAAAAACTATTGAGGAAAAAAATATAAAAATTGATGAAAAAAAACCTGTTTCATTCAAAGATATATTAAAAAATTATTCTAGTTCTGAAAATTTAGGAGATCCTTACACATTTACGCAAGAAGATTTTAATCAATTTAATGTAACAACAATTAAGAATGTTACAAAGAATGAAATTAATCTTGGTTATGTAGCTATTACAGAAAATGCTAATGAAATAAAGACAGCGATAGATGAGAGAAAAGCATTTGTAATAAGAACAGCTATATCCGTAGGATTTGTAATATTAATTTTTTCTTTTGTGTTGAGCAGATATTTTATTAAACCAATACAAAATCTTGTTGGATATACAATTCGTATTAAAGAAAAGAGTCAAATTAAACCAGGTATTGAAAATCTTAAAAAAAGAAATGACGAATTGGGACTTTTATCAAATTCTTTAGAGGATATGACAAATGAGCTTCAAAATAGAGTTACGCATGCAGAAAACTTTTCAACAGATTTAGTTCATGAAATTAGAAATCCATTAGCATCTTTAAAAAGTGCATCTGAAATTTTACAAGACACAAATGATAGCGAACAAAGAAATAGATTATTGAATATACTTAGTCATGACGTTCAAAGAATAGAAAGATTGATTACAGATTATTCGCAAATGTTAAAGGATGAAGTTGCTTTAAGTAAAGAAAAAATGAAAAAAATTGATATTGAACCTATTATTCAATCTGTTGTTGATGATTATAATAATATTCATCAAGTGAAAAAAGGAATTAAAATTGAATATAAAAATGACGGAAAAGATAAATATTTAATAAATGGTATTGAAAACAGAATTGAACAAATCATTGCAAACCTATTAGATAACTCAATATCATTTAGTAAAAACGGCGCTAATGTTTTTGTTGATGTTTCTGTTAATGGAAAAAATCAAATATCAATCAAAATTCTTGATGAAGGACAAGGATTTAAAGAAAAAGACACATCAAGAATATTTAAAAGATTTTATAGTAATAGACCTGAAAAATTTGGAGAACATTCAGGCTTAGGTTTAAATATAGTAAAAAACTTAGTTGAACTCCACGATGGTGAAATTGTAGCATCTAATCGTATTGATAAAGAAGGGGCAATGATAGAGATAAGATTTCCCAATGTTTAATCATTTCTTGATAAATAAATACTTAGCTGTATAAAGCTTGCCATGGAAGATTATAAAGTAAAAGACATTGCTCAAGCTGAATTTGGTAGAAAAGAAATATCAATAGCTGAAAGTGAAATGCCTGGTTTAATGGCTTTAAGAGAAGAGTATTCTAAAGATAAACCATTAAAGGGCGCAAGGATTATAGGATGTCTTCATATGACAATTCAAACAGCTGTACTAATCGAAACTTTAGTTGCATTAGGTGCTGAAGTAAGATGGTCTTCTTGTAATATTTTTTCAACTCAAGATCATGCAGCTGCTGCAATTGCAAAGGCTGGAGTCCCTGTTTATGCCTGGAAAGGTGAAACAGAAGAGGAATATTTATGGTGCATTAAACAAACTATAGTTGGAAAACCTGACTGGAGGCCTAACATGTTATTAGATGACGGTGGAGATTTAACAGCTATCATGCATAACGAGTATCAGGATTTAATGAAAGATATTAAGGGTGTTTCAGAAGAGACTACCACTGGAATTAAAGCACTAAATAAAATGGAAAAAGATAAATCCCTTTTGGTTCCAGCAATAAACGTGAATGATTCTGTGACAAAATCAAAATTTGATAATTTATATGGATGTAGAGAAAGTTTAGTAGACGGGATAAGAAGAGCTACTGATGTAATGATGTCTGGAAAAATTGCTATTGTTGCTGGTTTTGGGGACGTTGGAAAAGGAAGTGCTGCATCTTTAAGACAAAGTGGAGCTAGAGTTTTAGTTACAGAGGCAGATCCAATTTGCGCTCTTCAAGCTGCAATGGAAGGTTATGAAGTGGTTTTGATGGAGGAGGCTATAAGTAGAGCGGATATCGTTGTAACAGCTACAGGTAACAAAGATATTGTTACTGCAGATCATATGAGAGATATGAAGGATAGAGCCATCTTATGTAATATTGGTCACTTTGATAATGAAATACAAGTTGAGGCTCTTAAGAATTATAAGTGGACTGAAGTAAAACCTCAAGTGCATGAAATAGAGTTGCCTAGTGGTAAAAGAATTATTCTTTTAGCTGAAGGAAGATTAGTTAATCTTGGTTGTGCAACTGGACATCCAAGTTTTGTAATGAGTGCATCATTTACTAATCAAGTTATTGCTCAAATAGAACTTTGGCACAATCATAAAAATTATGAAAATAAAGTTTATGTACTTCCAAAACATTTAGATGAAAAAGTAGCAACTTTGCATTTAAAAAAAGTTGGGGCAAAACTAACAAAATTATCAAAAGAGCAAGCAGATTATATAAGTGTTGGAACAGAAGGTCCTTTCAAACCAGATGCCTATCGCTATTAAAGATAGCACAATCGATATCACTTCAGAGAAGTTAACTAAAGAATTAGCTAAAGAATTTACAAAATATCTTAAAGGCGGCGAGTTTGTTTTTTTATATGGAGAGATGGGTGTTGGTAAAACAACCTTTGTTAAATATTTTATAAATGAGTATCAAAAAATAAATAATTTAACACAAACAGAAATTACAAGCCCTACTTTTAGTTTATTAAATGAGTATCAAGTTAAAGATATAAGAATAAAACATTATGATTTATTTAGAATTAATAGGAAAGAAGATATCAATAATTTAGATATTTTTGAAAAAGATAATAAATTAATAACACTTATAGAATGGCCGCAATTGATTGATGATAAAGATATAAAATTTATAACTTTAACATTTAATTATTTAAATCAATTAAATGATAGATCTGTAGATATAAAAGTTTAAATTAAAACCTATTTTGATGAAAAGCTTAGCAAAATTAAAAAAAATAAAAGGTGATGCGTCTTTTAGAGAATTTTATAGAAACAGAGACAATAAATCTATTATTGTAATATCCAAGAAAGAAAAGTTAAAAAATCTTTTAATTTATGATGCGATAAATAAAATTTTAATTAAAAATAAAATTTTAGCACCAAATCTAATAAGTGAAAATTACATTAATAATTATGTAGAAATAAATGACTTCGGAGATCAAACTTTGTTTCAAATTTTAAAAAACAAAAAGAATAATAAATATGTCATTTTTAAAAAGATAATAAAAATTTTAAATAAAATACAATTAATAAAAGATAAAAAAGTAAAAAATTTTAAAAACAAATTATATAAAGTTCAAGAATATAAAAACAAAATTTTGTTTGATGAAACTAAACTTTTTTGTGACTGGTATGCACCAAAGATATTGTCTAAATCTAAAAGTATTCAATTTAAAAAAAAATTTAGATTAGAGATAAAAAAATTATTATCAAAATTAAATTATAAAAATGTTACATTTGTTCATAGAGATTTTCATGTTTCAAATTTGATGTATTACAATAAAAAAATTGCAGTAATAGATAGTCAAGATGCACTAATAGGTAATAGAGCTTACGATTTAGCATCTTTAATTGACGATGTAAGATTAAAAACATCTAATGAACTGAAAGAGAAAGTATTTAAATTTTACATCAAAACAAATAAAAAAATTGATTTGGAAAAATTTAAAAAAGATTTTGAAATATTATCTGTTTTAAGGAATTTCAAAATAATCGGTATATTTATGCGTTTAGCTGAAAGAGATAATAAAAAAAAATATCTTAAATTAATTCCTTACGCTTGGGAATTGATTAATCATAGAATTAAAGAGCAAAATCAATTTAAAAATTTGATGTTGCTATTAAAAAATAATTTTCCAAAATTTATAAGGTGAAGTTGTGAAAATAAATACAGCCTTAATTTTATGTGCAGGTTTTGGTAAGAGATTAAACCCAATTACTTTAAATACTCCTAAGCCCTTATTAGAGATTAAAGATGTAAGTATGCTGGAGAGATGTATTAATTTAATCGAAAAACTAGGTATTAAAAAAATCTTAATAAATACTTTTTATTTAAAGGATCAATTTTCAGTTTTTTTAAACAGTAAAAATTTCAATATTGATATTAAAATAATCGAGGATGGTGAGCAAATTTTAGATACAGGGGGAGGTATTCAAAATATGATTAAAGACTCTAATGAAAAAGATTTTATAATTTTTAATCCAGATACAATCTGGAGTAATGACTATAAAGATGAGATATTAAAAATGGAAAAAATATATTTTTCTGAAAAATTAGAAAACATTCTTCTTTTAGTAAATAAAAAATTTAGTTTTGATAAAAAGTTAAAAGGTGATTTTAATTTAAAAAATAATTTAATTAACAAAGAAATTGAGAAAGAATTTATTTATATTGGATGTCAAATAATTAATAAAAAATTATTTATTAAAGAGAAAATAGAAAATTACTCAATTTTGGAAATTTGGAATAATTTATTAGATCAAAAAAAATTATTTGGTTATGAAAGCCAAAAAGATTTTTATCATTTAACCGATCTGGATATTTTTAAAAAACTAAAAGATCTTTAGCTCTTTCTTGATCAAGATATTTGCAATTAGAAATTATGTTGTTTTCTAATTCAACTAAAAGTGGGTTTCCTGTTGGAATTTCAAGTTTAGAGATCTCATTGTTATTTAAATTAAACAAATATTTGCAAAGAGCTCTAATGGAATTTCCATGAGCAGAAATAAGAATATTTTCACTTGATTTCTGTTCTATCTCGTTACAATAAAACTTTATTACTCTTTCATATGTATCTTTTAGGGACTCGGTATCAGGAATTTCTTCTAAAGGAATATTTTTGTATGTTTCAATATTTAGTGGGTGATATGGATTTTTTTTATCTAAAGGGTCGGGTCTAAGGTCCCAAGAACGTCTAAATTGATGAACTTTTTCTTCTCCAAGTTTTTTTTTCATTTCATCTTTATTTAACCCTGTCAGAGCTCCATAATGTCTCTCGTTTAATTCCCATGCACTCTTTACTTCTTTAAAATCTTGTAATTCTTTCTGTATAATTTTTAAAGTATTTTTAGCCCTCAATTGAAAAGAGGAGTAATAAAGATTAATTTCAATTTTTTCTTGTTTTATTAATTCACCAGCTTTTTTTGCCTCTGATTTTCCATTTTCTGTCAGATCTACATCAACCCATCCAGTAAATTTCTTTTCAAGATTCCACACACTTTGACCGTGTCTTACTAAAATTAAATAACTCATTTGTTTATCTTTTAAATCAATTTGATAAATAAAACTATATTATTAATGATTAATTATTTTTCAAAATATAAATTTATTTTTTACTTATGTAATTTCATTCTAATTATTTTGTATTTGTTCCCAGGTAGTTTACTTGGCTGTTATATTTACAATGATTGTAAAATCCAACCTCAAATAACTGCAAATTATATTGTTTCCACAAATCATTTATATGCATATATAGTTCTCTCAATTATTGGTTTTCTAACTTACCGAAAAAATAATCAATTTAATATTTTAAGTATTTATTTAATATTTTTATCTATTCTACTTGAGGTATTACAATACTTTGTGCCTAATAGAAGTTTTGAATTTTCGGATTTGTTTGGAAATCTAGCAGGTGTAGTTATAGCCATAATTATATTTTACTTTTTTAAAAAAAATGAAAATTTTAAAAATTAATTATTTATTTATTTTAATAATTTTTATTTCTGGTTGCTCGTCTGTTCCAAAAAATACAGCAGATAGTTGTTCTATATTTAATGAAAGATACATGTGGTATAAACATGCAAAAAAAGCTGAGAAAAAATGGGGAACTCCAGTTTATTTACAGCTTGCAATTATAAAAATGGAATCCAGTTTTAATAGATTTGCAAAACCTCCTAGACAGAAATTATTTAAAGTAGTGCCTTACAAGAGACCATCAAGTTCTTTCGGGTATTCACAGGCTGTAAAAGGAACGTGGAAACAATATAAAGAAGAAACTGGGAATAAGCTTGCTGCTAGGACAAGATTTAAAGACAGTGTAGATTTTATTGGTTGGTATACTAATAAAACTGAAAAAATTTTAAAAGTTTCAAAAAAAGATGCTTTCAAGCAGTATATTGCTTATCATGAAGGGTGGGGTAACTATAAGAATTATAAAAAAAATAAAAAAGTTATTAATCTAGCCAAAAGAGTCGAGAAGCAATCAAATATTTATAAGCAACAATTATCAGAATGTAAAAATTCTTTATCAACGTCAAAATATATTATTTTTTAATTTAGCTGTTTTTTTAATTCAATATCAACTGCATCAATTCGCTTAGTATTTTTTGCAAGAGCTAAATACATTGTTGGAGTTACATACAAAGTAAAGAAGGTTGAAATAATCATTCCTCCTAAAATTGTAGAACCCACAGCTAATCTAGAGCCTTCACCTGCTCCTGGGCCAATATTACCAATAACTAATGGAAGCATTGCTATCATTGTACTAAGTGAGGTCATTATGATTGGTCGAATTCTAAGTTGGCAAGCTTTAATTATAGCGTCCTGAATTTTAACACCGGTAGTTCTTATCTGGTTTGTGTAGTCTACAATCAAAATACTATTCTTTGTGGATATACCAATCAGTATTATTAAAGCGATTTGAGAGAAAATATTTACTGAACTATTTAAAAATAAAATAAATACTAATCCACCAAATACAGCTAGTGGAACTGTTAAAATAATAATAAATGGATGAACAAAAGAGTTAAATGTTGCTGCCATTACTAAATAGGCAGTTAACAAAGCAAGAGCAAAAATTAAGTATATTTCATTTGTTGTTTCTTTTAACTCTTCAGATTTTCCTTTCCAAGTGATTTGATTTTGAGGAGCAACTCTAATCATGACATCTTCCAGGTATTTTATAGCCTCTGTTAGAGTGTAATCTTCTGCAAGCGCAGCAGAAATTGTAACTGCTCTTTGACGATTGTATCTTGGAAGCGCTTCAGCAGTGCCTTTCTCTTTAAACTCAACTAAACTTGCAACAGATACAAGTTTACCAGTTGTTTCAGATCTAACAAAAATTTTTGACAACCCATCTTTATCTCTTCTGTCTGCTAAATATTGTTGTAAAATAATTGGGTATTCTCTTCCTTCTTTACTAAAAGTTGTTACTCTTTTTCCTCCATAAAGAGTTTCTAAAGTTCTACCTATATTTTCGGTAGAAACTCCCAAATCATTTGCTCTGTTTTTATTGGTGATTAATTTAACCTCAGGTTTATTTTTTGTATAATCACTTTCAATTCTAGACATATTTCTATTTTTTCTTAATTCTCTTAAGATATTATTTTGAATTTCTTCTAATTCTTCGTAGCTCGATCCATATATCACCATTTGAACAGGCTTATTGTAACTAGATACTCTTATTGACTGTGGAGAAATTGGAAACGCAAAAGTTTCAGGCACAGAAACCACTTGTCCAATTGCTTCTCTTAATATTGTTTGACTACCTTTTTCTCTATTTTTCCATTCATCAAGTAATGCAATAATTATAAAACTGTTATAAGACGTTGCAGATCTTCCAAAACCAGGAACTCTCATGATTAGTCTTGCATAGGGACTGTCTTCTGCCTGCAATAATCTTAATATTCTTCCTTCAATTATTTGCGCTTTTTCCTGGGTATATTCAAATGAACTTCCTTCATCAGTTGACCCAATAATTAAATAAGCACCCCTATCTTCAATTGGTATTAATTCTTTTTTGGAAAAACTAAACAAATAAGCTGAAGTAGCTATAATTAAAATTATAAATATTGAAATAGTTTTTTGTTTATTCACCCAATATTTAAGAGAGTTTACATAAAATCCTGTAAAAGATTTAAATCCATTATTGAATTTTTTTACGAAGAAATTAATTTTTTCTTTTTTGTTTAAAAATTTACTTCCTAGCATTGGAGATAATGTTAATGCCACAAAAGAAGATACAACAATTGAAAAAGATAAGGCTATTGCTGTTTCTTTAAACAAAGTTCCTGATATTCCTTTAATAAAAATTAAAGGTAAAAATACTGCTATAAGAATTAAAGTTGTTGCAATAATTGCAAATGTAATTTGTTTAGAACCTTTGTAAGCAGCCACTAAAGGTGTTTCTCCATTTTCAATTCTTGTATAGATCGCATCAGTCATGATTACAGAGTCATCAGTGATTATACCAATTGCTAGAATAAAACTTAGTAATACAAAAATATTAATTGATAGATCAAATATATATAACCCGAGAAATGATCCAATAAGACTAACTGGTAAAGCAACCGCAGGAACTATTACAGCTTTTAGGTTACCTAAAAAAAGATAAATAATTAAAACAACTAGTACGAATGCAATTACTAAACTTTTATATACTTCTTCAATTGCTGCGCCAATGTAGGTCGCTCTGTTAAATGCTATTTCTAACTTTAATCCATCAGGTAAGGATTTGTTAAGTTCTTTAATTTTAATTTTTATTTGTTTAGAAAGCTCTACCGTTGATGCACCACTTTTTGCATAAATTCCAATTCCTACAGTTTTTAAATTTACTGCATTTTTTCTTTGTGCTTTAAATAAAGTTTTTTCTGAAACAGGTCCAAACTCTATATTAGCCACATCAGATAAAATAATAACTTTTTCTTTATTTTTTTTAAGTGGCAATTGTTTAATAGTATCAATATTAGAATAGGATTTATCAATGTTTAAAGTTAAGTCTTTGTTATTAGCTTCTAAGGTTCCAGCTGGAAGATTTATATTCTCATTTCTAAGAGCTCTTTCAACTTCTTGAATTGTAAGATTGTTTGCAGCTAATTTTATTGGATCTATCCAAACTCTAACACTAAGCTCTCTTAATCCACCAACTAAAATTCGACCTACGTTTGGTACGCTTGAAAATGCATCTATTAGATATCTTTCAGCATAATCACCAAGATCTAGATCATCCCAGGTTGGGGATGATAATGCTACCCACATTGTAGTTGTAAAACCTGCTGCCTGTTTTAAAATTTGTGGAGGGTTTGACTCACTTGGTAAATTATCTACAACTCTTGCAACTCTTTCCCTAATATCATTAGCTGCATCATCTAAATCAATGTCTGTGTTGAATTGAATATTAATCCTACTTCTTCCATTGAGAGAACTTGAGTCAATATTTTTGATACCTTCAGCGCCTCCAATTACATCCTCTAATTTTTGAGTTATTTCTTCATCAACGATTTCTGCAGAAGCAGATTTATAATCGGTTTGAACTTGAACTACTGGGGGCTGTATACCATCTGGAAGTTCTCGTACTGGCAATTCTAAAAAGACAAAAATACCAAAAATTATTAATATCAAAGACATAACCCAAGCAACAACAGGTCGTTTAATGCTAACTTCAGTTATATACATTTAATTATTTTTTCTCTTTATCTGATTTTTTAAAAATATTTTTGAACCAATCAAATTTACCTTTTTTTTCGTCAGCTTTTTTTGATTTATCTTTTTTACCCCAGCTAGAATTTCCTTGTTTTTTTTTAGCACCTTTCTCTATAGGTCTGATTGTTAAATTTGGTCTTACTTTTTTTGTTCCTTCTGCAACAATTTTATCTCCATTATTTAATCCATCTAATATTTCTACAAAGCCCAAATATCTATCACCAATGGTTACCTTTGTTTTCATTACTTTATTTTTTTCATCTACTTTATAAATAAAAACATTTTCACCCTCGACAATTGTACTAGTGTCAGGAGCACTTAAGCCATTTCTCACATCATATTTAATTGATATTTCTAAAAATGAGCCAGGTAAAATTTCACCTGATGAGTTGTCCATTTTAATTCTTGTTGCTAAAGCTCTTGTATCCTCACTTATCCTGCTAGCAAAAGAGTCTACTTCACCTTTATAAATTTTATTTTTATATCCAGAAAATTTAATATCAACTGGCAGACCAACCTCAATAAATGGTACAAAAATTTCAGGTATATCTACATCACAATATATTGAGCTAGTATCTTCAAGATTAATTAATATTGAGGATTTTGAAACCTCTATATCTTCCGAAAATTCTCTTTTTCCAATAACACCATCAAATTGAGCAATAACTTTTCGATTTTTAAGCTCAGCAATTACATCACCTTTTTTAACTTTTTGATTAAATTTTATAGGTTTTAATATTTCATATTTTTCAATTTTAAATGATTGTGTTTGAATTGGAGTTGCAGTCCCATAGGTACTAACAACATTTTCAAAAACTCTCTCTTGAGTAGTAGTTATTATTATTCCAGGAGGCGGTCTTTTACTAAATTTTTTTTTGAAATGATTTCCTATCATTGTTCTTCCAATGATCACTGTTGCAATGATTAAGAAAAATATGATTACTATACTTGTTATTTTTGTAGATGTTTTCATAAGTTAATTTTTTCCGTATTCAGCCCAAGAGCCATCGTAAATTGTCGGCATATATTTAGCATTTATTAAAGAATAAGCTAGTGCCAATACACTTGCAGTCACTCCAGAACCACATGAAAACACTAGATTTTTATCATGGTCAAATTTAAAGGACTTAAATTTTTCCATTATTTTATCTTTACTAATAAAAGTATGGTCTTTGTTTACTAATTCAGAAAAGGGTAGGCAAAAAGAATTTTTTATTGAACCACTTCTAAGACCTTTCCTTGGTTCATCAACTTTGCCTTCAAATCTTTCTCTACTTCTTGCATCAACAACATTAAATTCATGTGAATTAATATTTTCATCTATTTGTTTTTTATTTTTAACTAGCTCTATATTTTCTTTGCATATATACTTTGAAGTTTGATTGGTTACTTCTTTGTTATCTGTAGGTTTATTTTCTTTTTTCCATTTTTTTAATCCACCATCCAGAACATGAACTAGTTTAGGATCATGTCCGTAATAAATTAAATTGTACCAACATCTACAAGAACTAATAACATCAGAATTATCATAAATTACTATTCGATCATTATTTTCTATACCCATGTTGCTCATTATTTTTTCCCAAGATTTAGTATCGGTAAGCATATGTGGTAAATCAGTATCTAATTTAGAATTTTTATCTAAATCAAAAAAAATAGCATTTGGAATATGCTCCTCTGTATATTCCTCAAAACCATTTCTTTGAGTTTGAGGCATATGCCATGAGCAATCAATAATTTTTACTTTATCAATATTATTTTCTAACCAACTTGTATCGACTAGAGACATTTTATCTTTTTTCCAAATATCTTTGATGATACTCTTCAGCTGGGCAATAATTTTTAACTAAAGAAGTTTTTGTTACTACTTTTCCTGATAATTTGGCGTTTTCTTTTTCTATCATTTTTTCAGCGGTAATTTTTTGCTGATCATTTAAATAAAATATTTCACTTCTATATTGGGTTCCAAAATCTGGTCCTTGAGAATTTAAAGTTGTTGGATCATGAATTTCAAAAAAATATTCAAGAATTTTCTCGTAAGATATTACTTTAGGATCAAAATCTAATTTTACTACTTCTGCATGATTTGTTGTGCCTGTGCATACTTCTTTGTAATTGGTTTCAGCATTATGACCTCCACAATAACCTACTTCTGTTTTAATAACTCCATCAAGTTTACTAAACTTAATTTCTGGTCCCCAAAAACATCCTAATCCTAAAATTGCTATTTCCATTGATAATTAACTTAATTAATCTAAAGTTAATCATATGCTATCAAAAAATCAATTAGGCTTTTTTTACATGTTCATATCGGTATGTGCATTTTCACTTATGGATGTGATTGTTAAATGGTCTGAGGATTATCCCGTTGGACAAGTATTATTTTTCAGAGGATTTTGTGGAATAATTCCTATTTTATTTCTTATTCCTAAAGATAGATATTTAGATTTTTATAAAACAACTAGACCATTTCTTCATTTTAAAAGATGTTTAGCAGGATTAATTGCTTTGGTTTCTATATTTGTAGCACTAAGAAATTTACCTTTGGCAACAGTTGTGAGTATATCTTTTGCAGCACCAATATTTATAACAATATTTTCAATTTTTTTATTAAAAGAAAAAGTTGGTATTTATAGATGGTTAGCGGTCCTAGTTGGATTTGTTGGTATAATTTTCATAACTGAACCAGGTTTTAGCTCTTTAAATTTATATTATATTTATCCAATAATTTTTTGCTTAGGTCTATCTTACGTTGCTATTGCTATAAGAAAATTATCATCGACTGAACCTGCCTGGTTGATTAGTTTTTTCTTTTCATTCTCAATAATGCTTTTAAGTTTTCTATCTATTTATCAGGGATGGATTTTGCCAAGTTTAATTGATTTATTTTTGCTATCTATGGTTGGTATATTAGGTGGTCTTGCTAATTTATGGTTATCACAATCTTATAAATATTCAGAAGTAAGTTTAGTTTCCCCTTTAAAATATCTTGGATTAGTCTTTGCTATAATATTTGGATATTTTATTTGGAACGAAATACCAACCTCTAAAACATTATTAGGAGCTTTATTAGTTATAGTTTCATCTATAATTATATTTAGAAGAGAGATGTATTTGAAAAAAAAGTTATCTGTTTCACGACATGAGTAAAACCCCATCATATTGGAATAAAGCAAAAAAATATTTATCTAAAAAAGATAAAATCATGTCTTCTTTGATTAAAAAATATAAATCCCCTTCAGAGACAGTACTAACTACAAGAAAAGATGTTTTTTTCTCCCTCTGTAAAAGTATAATTGGACAACAAATTAGTGTAGCTGCTGCTAATTCAGTTTTTTTAAAATTTAAGAAAAAATGTAAAAATAAAATTAACGCAAAAACAGTAAGTAAGTTATCTACTGTTCAGCTCAAAAGCTGCGGTCTAAGTAGACAGAAAGTGAAAGGAATAAAAAGTTTAGCCCAAAAAATATTAAGTAAAGAGTTTAATCCAAGACTTATTTCAAATATGTCTGATGAAGATGCCATAATATATCTTTCTCAATTAAGACAAATTGGAAGATGGTCAGCAGAAATGATTTTATTATTTACTTATAATCGTCCTAATATTTGGCCAATCCAAGATATTGGTTTGTTAAGAGCTATTTCAAAAAATTTTAATAAAAAATATCTTCCACCTGAAAGTTACGTGAAATATTTAAACAAAAAGTTTTCCCCTTACTGTTCTGTAGCGACTTGGTATTTATGGAGAAGTATAGATCCCGAACCTATTCAATATTAAGCCTTTATCAGCTTACATTCCCTCAAAAATTATATGTTCTCGAGTAGCATTATTTTCCAAATGTTTTCTAGCTTCAACATACTCTTTGGAATTGTAACAATTTTTTGCTGTTTCAATATCTGGAAATTCTGCAAGTGCTACTCTAACCATTTCCCTACCTTCTAAAGTTATATTATTTGCACTTCTCGCTATTATTTTTCCAGAATATTTTTCAACCGCTTCTTTAGCTTTAACGGCATATTTTTTAAGTCTTTCGTCGTCTTTTATTTCTGTATAATTTGCAACCCAATAAGCTTTCATAATTCTCCTTTTTAATTTTTTTTAATTATGATACCAAATTTATGTGAAAAAATTATTTTTAAATTTCTTTTGTACATTATTATTTTTGATATTTTCATCATTAACCCAGGTTAATGCCGATGAATTGTTTAATAAGGGAAAAGAAGTTTTTCTGGGGGCTGGAAATTGTGCAGCATGCCATATGCTCTCAGATGCTGGATCGAACGCAATGGTTGGTCCAAATTTAAATGAAATTAGACCCGATATTCAAAGAATTATAATGGCAGTTAGAAACGGTATAGGAGTAATGCCTGCGATGGAGGGTATATTAACTGATGATGAAATAGAAGCAGTTGCTCACTATACTTCTATAGCTGCTGAACAATAATAAAAATTTAACTGTAATTTTTTATCCAATGTTTAGCTATATCTACTCTTTTGCAGATCCAAATATCCTTAAATTTTGTAATGTAATTTAAAAATTTTTTAAGAGACTGTATTCTACCAGGTCTTCCAATTAATCTACAATGTAAGCCAACCGACATCATCTTTGGTGAAGTTTTTCCTTCCTCATAAAGGGCATCGAAACTATCTTTTAAATAATTATAAAATTGTTCACCCGAATTAAATCCTTGATTAGTTGCAAATCTCATATCATTGTTATCGAGTGTATAAGGAACCATGAGTTGTTTTTTACTACCTTTTTTTATCCAATAAGGAAGATCATCACTATATGTGTCGCTACAGTATAAAAAATCACCATTTTCGATTACTAAATCTAAAGTATTTGTACTACACCTACCAGTGTACCAACCAGCAGGTTGATAGCCAAAAATCTTTTTTATAGATTTGACTGCAAGTTTCATATCATTCTTTTCTTTTTTCTTTGATACATTTTGATAATCAATCCATCTCCACCCATGACAAGCAACTTCATACTTTGCTTTTTTTATAGCAGAACAAACTTCTTTATTTCTCTCCAATGCCATACCAACTCCAAAAATAGTAAGTGGAATTTTCTTTTTATTAAATAGATCATGAATTCTCCAAAACCCTCTTCTTGATCCATATTCATAAATTGATTCCATATTTAAGTGTCGACCTTTAATTGGTTTTGCTCCTATAATTTCTGATAAAAATACTTCTGAAGTTTTATCACCATGAAGAGTACAATTTTCTGCTCCCTCCTCGTAATTAAGTACAAATTGCAAAGCTAACTTAGCATTACCAGGCCACTTTACCTTAACTTTTTTGGAACCATATCCCACTAAATCTCTTGGGTATTTTTTTTTCATTTTTTCAAAATAATTTTATCTTTTTTAAATTTATAAATAACAAGATTGTTTCCTTTTCCTTTTCTATCAACAATTAGAAAATTCATATTTTTCATAGAAATCAACGGAAAGTGCCAAATACCAGCATTGTAATTAACTCCAGTTTGTTTTGGGACTAAAAAGGATTGGATTTTATTTACATCTGGTTTATCTCCTTTTGGTGCTACAAATACTAAAAATTTTGTATCTTCCATTGGTATAAAGGCTTGGCTTCCTAAAGGATGTTTTTCCATCATGTCAATTTTCATAGGAAACCTTCTTTTTTTTGCTTTAAAAATACTAACAATTGCTTTCCCTTTGTTTTTAGATGCATCTACGTTAATTAAATTATCAAATCTTTTTGCATACCCATCATTAATATTTATAGGATTTTTTTTTGACGTATCTATTAATTGACCAAATTTAGAAAAATTTTTTTTAGTAATTTTTTTTGCTTTTATTATTTTCATCTCACAAAATTTCCAAATGCCCTTATTCTTGAAATTCCACCGTCTGGATAGATATTTATTTTAAGATAATTTTCCTTACTTCTCTTAATTAAGAATTTTTTAAAAATATGTTTCTTGTGAGCTGACAGTTTTGACTTATTTATAATAAACTTCCAATTTTTTGAATTATTGACAATTGATTTATTGGACAGTTTTTTTGAAATGCTTGCAGTTTGAATTGAACAACTATCGGGATAGTTTCCTTTAAAATGATGGGTATCTATCTCTAGCTTTTTTATTAATCCTGGTTTTCCAAATTTTATTATAAGCCAATCAAAGTTTTTTCCTCTACTTCTTCTTGTTTCCCAACCATCTCCCATATTTTTTCCTTTACCAGGTGCTATGATATTTTCAGCTCTGCCAAAATGTTCATTATTACAACCAATAATTGAAGCGCCATTTAAAACAGATGTAAGGTTAATAGTTTTGTTATTTAAAAAGTTTTTCTCCATTTCAATTTTTCCATAAAGCCTTAACCTTGCAACTCCACCATCTGGAAAAATATTTAGTCTTATATAATTAAAAACAGATTTGTTGTTTGATTTGAAGCTATGGTTTCGGCTTGGCCCAAGTTTTTTTTTGCTCAGTAAAGAAATCCATTTAGTTTTCTTATTAGGCTTTGTTTTACTTAAGCAACCCTCTAACGAAGCATGTGTGGGCTGATTTCCATTGAAATGTGTTGTGTCAATGTCTATATCAAATATCTTTCCAGGTTTACCAAGTTTTAAAATTAAATAATCAAAACCTTTTGATCTTCTTCTTCTTGTTTCCCATCCATCCATCCATTTACCATGTTTGTCAAATAGTCCATCTTTAAAAACTGGAGTTTTAATATTTAATATTCTGTGAGCAGCTGCAAAAAAATCGTCAGTCTTAAAAATTACTTTAGATCCAATTCTTGGATCCGCTAAGTTAATCATTTTTGCACTTATAAATTTTTTCATTTTTTATTTATTTCATTCAAACGAAAGGTTGCGATTTTTTTTACTTGTTTTTTTGCTTCAAGGAATTCACTTTCTACATCACTTTGTATTCTTTGTCTAAAATTATTCAAAATTTCATTTTTATCTTTACCTTTTACGGCAATTATAAAAGGAAAATTAAACTTTTTTTTATATTCTGAATTTAATTTTTTAAATTCTTCATATTCATCATTAGAACATTGGTTTAATTTTGCAGAAGCTTGTTCTGATATAGATTCGGAGGTCATTTTTTTTGCTACAGCAAGCTCAGGATGAGCATTTAAAATCTCTAAAATTTTATTCTTTTCGTAATTTTCATAAATATCAAGCATTTTAAACATAATATCTTCGAAGTTTTTAAATGGTTTTGACTCAAATGCTTCCACTGCAACTGACTCAGTTTTTTCAAAAACATTACCAAATAAAGACAAAAAATCAGACTTGTTAAGATCGTTAATGTTATCTATTGTTCTCATATAACTTTAAAATAATTTAAGTTTAAAACTAAATGATATTATAATTTTATGACAAAGCTCACAACTCATGTTTTAGATGTGTATTCTGGTAAACCTGGCAATGGTATCCTAGTTGAGTTGTTTTATATTAATAATTCAGAACGAAAAAAATTAACGTCAACAAAACTCAATGACGATGGTAGAGCTAATTCACCATTAGCTGAGGGCGATATTTTTATTAAGGGTAAATATGAATTAGTTTTTCATATTGGTGATTATTTTAAAAATACATCTGCAGCTAGCGATGTTCCATTCCTGGATGATGTTATTATCAGATTTGGTATTTCAGATCCCTCACAGCACTATCATGTTCCTTTACTTGTTTCACCTTGGAGTTATTCTACTTATAGAGGTAGTTAAGTGATATCGAGCTCTGTTAAATTTCTATTAAATGATAAACTTATAGTAATCAATAATCCTGATCCAAATCAAACCATACTTAATTATATTAGAACCGAATTAAAAAAGACTGGAACCAAAGAAGGATGTTCAGAGGGTGGTTGTGGCGCGTGTACAATTGTTTTAGGTGAATTAGTCGATAATAAGATTATATATAAAGCAATTAATTCCTGTATTTCATTTGTTCCATCATTAAATGGTAAACAACTTTTAATTGTAGAAGATTTGGTTTCCAAAGATGGCAAACTTCACCCTGTACAAGATGCGATGGTAAAATTTCATGGTTCCCAATGCGGTTTCTGTACACCAGGATTTGTTATGGCTTTATTTTCAATGTTTAAAAATAACAAAAATCTTAATAATGAATTAATAACAGATTCTATATCAGGTAATTTATGTCGTTGCACTGGATATAGACCTATATTAGATGCTGCAAAAAGTTTAGACAAGAA
Organism: Candidatus Pelagibacter sp.; assembly: GCF_052046145.1. Taxonomy (GTDB): domain Bacteria; phylum Pseudomonadota; class Alphaproteobacteria; order Pelagibacterales; family Pelagibacteraceae; genus Pelagibacter. The sequence goes on along the minus strand of NZ_JBNGZR010000001.1, from coordinate 1,088,924 downwards.
AAACAGGAATGATCAATTTAGTAAAAATAATAATAAAGTTATTCAATTATTAAAAAAAATTAAACCAAAAAATATTTATATTAAAAAAGATGATAAAATTTATTTTTCACCAAAGAATATTAAGGATTTAAAAAATATAATTAAAAAATACTCAAATTTTAGTTTTCTTGCAGGTGGAACAGACTTATCTTTAAAAGTTACAAAAGAAAGAAAAGAAATTCCTTTTATAATTGATTTAAAAGAAATAAAAGAATTAGACTTTATAAAAGTAAATAAAAATTACCTTGAGGTTGGCGCCTCTACACCTTTAATAAAATTTGAAAAAGAAATTAAAAAACATTATCCAGATTTTTATTTAGTTCTTAAAAGATATGGTTCTGTTCAAATTCGAAATGTAGGAACTATAGGTGGTAACATTGCAACAGCATCTCCGATAGGTGATACATTACCAATTTTGTTATCTTTAAATGCAGAAATTTTAATTGAAAGCTTCAATCAAAGAAAAGTTATTCCTATAAACAATTTTTTCCTTGATTATAGAAAAACTAAATTAAAAAAGAATGAATTTATTCACTCAATAAAAATACCATTATTTAAGAAAAATATTTTTAAAGCATTTAAAATATCAAAAAGATTTGATGATGATATTTCATCTGTTTGTGGATCTTTTAATTTTGAAATTGATAAAAATAAAATTAAAGAGGTTTTTATTGCTTTTGGAGGTATGGCAGCTGTACCAAAAAGAGCTAAAGCCTGTGAGAAAATTCTTAAGAATAAACCTCTTAATTTAAGTACTTTTAATCAAGCCAAAAATTATCTTGATAAAGACCTAAGTCCTATAGGGGATATGAGAGCAAGTAAAGAATATAGACTAGAGATAGCAAAAAATTTATTGATGAAATGTTTCGTAGAAATACATTCTAATAAGCTAACGAGAGTTAATTAAATGAGCAAAGAGAACTATATTAATGATGTAAGACCACATGATAGTGCTTATAAGCATGTAAGTGGATACGCTGAATACACTGACGACATTAATGAACCAAAAAATACAATTTATGGTGCTATTGGTTTAAGTAAAAAAGCTCATGCAATAATCAAAAAAATAGACTTAAGCGATGTAAAAAAAAGTGAAGGGGTGATATCAGTAGTCACTCAAAGTGATATCTCAGGAAGGAACGATGTAGGCCCTGTTTTTGATGGTGATCCAATATTTCCAGATAAAAAAGTTGAGTTTTTTGGTCAACCTTTGTTCGCTGTAGCCGCCACAACTACTGAACTTGCAAGAAAAGCAGTATTAAAGGCAAAAATCACTTATAAAGATTTAAAACCAGTTATCACAATAAAAGATGCTTTAAATAAAAAACAATTTTTATTTAAGCCTAGAAAAATTAAAAAAGGAAACCCTTCTAAGAAAATTAAAAATTCAAAATATAATTTGAAAGGAAACTTTACAACCGGAAGTCAAGAACACTTTTATTTAGAGGGTCAGGCAGCGTTTGTTATACCTAAAGAAGATGATAATTTTTTAGTTTACAGTTCAACACAACATCCTTCTGAGACACAACAATTAATTGCAAAAATGTTTAATCAGAAAAGTAATTCTATAAATGTTGAAGTAAGAAGAATTGGAGGTGGATTTGGAGGGAAAGAGACAAATTTTATGACTGCATGTATTTGTGCGTTGTTGGCAAAAAAAACAGGTCAGCCTGTGAAATTAAGACTAGATAGAGATGATGATATAATTTTGACTGGTAAAAGGCATGAATTTTTATCTGAATACGAAGTTGGATTTAATGATGAAGGAATTATTGAAGGATTAAAAATTAACTTATCATCAAATTGTGGAATGTCGCCTGATTTATCAGCAGCAATAAATGAAAGAGCTCTTCTTCATATAGACAATGCGTATTACATATCAGATATCGAGGTAACAAATAATTTATGCAAGACAAATATTCCAACTTCAACTGCATTTAGAGGCTTTGGTGGAAATCAAGGAATGATGGCTATAGAAAATGTTATTGATAATATTTCAAGGTATTTAAAAATAGATCCTATTCAAGTTCGAAAGAAAAATTTTTATCAAAAAGATAAAAAAAATATAACTCACTATGGAATGACTATTGAAGACAATGTGATTAATGAAATATTTAAAAATTTAGAAAATAAATCTAATTATAAGAAAAGATATTCAGAGATAAAAAAATTCAATGAAAAAAATAAATTTAAAAAGAAGGGTATAGCTATTACACCAGTAAAATTTGGGATTTCATTTACAACAATTCATTTAAATCAAGCTGGTGCTTTAGTGCATATTTATACAGATGGAAGTGTGTACTTGAACCATGGTGGTATAGAAATGGGTCAAGGGACTCATACAAAAATAGCTCAACTAGTGGCCAATTCCTTGGGATTACCATATAATTTAGTACATATTTCATCAACAAATACAGCTAAGGTACCAAATACTTCAGCTAGCGCTGCATCTTCAACCACAGACCTTAATGGTGCTGCAGCATTAAATGCAGTAGCAAAAATTAAATTAAATTTAGAAAAATTTATTAAAAAAAAATATAAGATTTACAATCAAGAAGCAATTTATAAGGATCAATATATAATATTTGGAAACAGACAATTTGAATTTAAAAGTATTATCCAAGAAGCATATTTAAATAGAATTTCTCTTTCATCCTCAGGTTTTTATTCAACGCCAAAAATAAACTTTGATAAAAAAAAATTTAGAGGAAGACCATTTTATTATTTTTGTTATGGTGCAGCTGTTTCAGAAGTAACTATAGATACGCTAACAGGTGAAAATATCCTAGAAAGAGTTGATATTTTGCATGATGCAGGAAAACCAATAAATCCTGCACTTGAATTAGGTCAGATCGAAGGGGGTTTTGTTCAAGGACAAGGTTGGTTAACTATTGAAGAACTAAATTGGAAATCAAATGGTCAAATTACAACTTTCTCTCCATCAACGTATAAAATTCCTGCTGTAAGTGATATTCCAAAAAAATTTAATGTAGAAATTTTTAAAGATGGAATAAATAAAGAAAAAGTTGTTAATAAAGCAAAGACAACAGGCGAACCTCCTCTAATGTTAGCTATGAGTGTTTTTTATGCAATTAAAGATGCAGTTGCTTCAGTTGGAAATTATCAGTTTGTACCAGAACTTAATGCGCCAGCAACACCTGAAAGAATTTTAATGAGTATTAACAAAATTAAAAATAAAATAAAAAAAAAAAATGGAAGATAAAAAAAAATTTATGGCAAAAGCCATTGAACTTTCAATAAAAAGTGCGAATACTATAGGAGGTCCCTTTGGAAGTGTTATAGTTAAGGATCAAAAGATTATTGCAGAGGGCTCTAACAAAGTTACTTCCACAAATGATCCAACTGCTCATGGAGAAATAGTAGCAATTCGAGAAGCTTGTAAAAATTTAAATACTTTTGATCTATCTGGATGCGAGATTTATACATCTTGTGAACCTTGCCCAATGTGTCTTTCAGCAATTTATTGGTCAAGATTAGGTAAAATATATTATGCTAACACTAGAGAAGATGCAAAAAATATAGATTTTGATGATTCTTTTATTTATACAGAAATTCCAAAAAAAATTGATGATAGAAAAATTAAAATGGTACAAATGCTTAGAGAAGAAGCTTTAAAAGCTTTTGAAATTTGGGATAAAAAAGTAGATAAAATAAAATACTGATGGAATTTTTACCTTATACAATTAAATGGTTAGAAGTTATTCTAAGATGGGGCCATGTAGTATTTGCAATATTATGGGTAGGTAACAGTTTTTTATTTAATTACTTAGACAATAATTTAAATAAAAATATAACAAGTGATGATGTCGATGGAGAAGGATATCTGATGCATTCTGGTTTTTTTTATAAACTTTCAAGGTTAAAAACCTCACCACCACAGGATTATTTAAATAGATTAGTAATTTTTAAATGGCAAAGTTACCTAACTTTTGTAACAGGAATGTTGCTCTTAGTTGTAATTTATTATTATAACGCTGGTGTATTAATGGTCGATAAACGTGTTCTGTTGATGCCTCCTAGTTACGCCATTATTATCTCGCTTTTATCATTAATTATTTTTTGGTTTATATACGATCTATTGTGTAAATCAAAATTGATTGAAAATAATGTACTATTTATATCTACAGCAATTATTTTATTAGCAGCTGTTTCCTTTGGTTTAACAAAATTGTTTGGACCAAAATTTGCAATTTTAAGTGTTGGACTAATTATAGGAACCAATATGTTTGGTAATGTTTTTACAGTTATTATACCCAATCAAATGAACATCATCACCAGTAGTAAAAGAGGTGAAAAATTTGATATGAGTTTATCTCTTGCAGCTAAACAGAGATCAATTCATAATAATTATTCCACTTTTTTAGTATTGTTTATAATGCTTTCTGGACACTCAAGTTTCTTAGTTTATCATCAGTATAATTGGTTAATATTATGTGCATTAGCAGTTATTACTGGAGTAGCACGACATTATTTTAATTTAAGAGGAAGAAACATTCATAGGTTGTATATCTTAATATCTTCAATAATTGCACTTATCGTTCTTGCAGTTTTAGTTTTATTATTTAAATAAATAGATATTAAAAAATTATGACAGAAAAAATGATTGTCAGTTGGGAAGAGTACAACCAGACTGTTGAAAAGTTAGCAATCCAAATTGATGAAAGTGGATATAAACCAACAATACTGATTGGCATCATGCGTGGTGCAGCACCAATGATAGACGTATTAAGCAGAATATTTAAATTAAAATGTGCATATCTTGCAGTTGAGTCTTACAGTGGTAAAGGAGTGGAGGATGAGCAGGGTGATATTGTGTTCTCAAGGGAAATGAGTTCTATCGCACCTAATATGGGTGGTAAAATACTTTTATGCGATGATTTATCTGATACAGGAATAACTTTTAACAAAAGTATAGACTGGTTAAAAAAATATGAACCAATAAAGGATAAAATTGAGGATATCAAGACTGCTACTTTATTTAAAAAAAAGAAATCAACATTTGAGCCAGATTTTTGTGCAAAAAAACTTCCTGATAATCCTTGGATTGTGCAGCCCTTCGAAATTTATGAAGAATTAAGAATTGAAGAAATTAAAAAAAAACATCAAATATAAAAAAGGCCAGTTAAAAAACTGGCCTTTTAAATTTTTATAAGTTTAAGAGCTTACTTCGGTATATCTCCTTCAACACCTTTAACATAAGTCATCATTCCTGCAAGCATTCCATCATCTGCAGTTTTTCCTTCAGCAACCATCAAGTTACCTTTCTGGTCATAAATTGGTCCTGTGAAAGAATGAACTTTTCCAGATGCTAAATCTGCCTGAAGTTTTTTAACTTTTGATCTCAGGTCAGCTGGCATTTGTGAATCCAAATCTGATATCACAACCATACCATCTCCAATACCATGCCAAGTATCTTTTTGGCTCCATGTACCATTTGCAACTGCTTTAACTCTGTCTACGTAATATGGTCCCCAATTGTTCTCAACTGAAGTTAATACAGCTTTAGGAGCAAACTTGTCCATATCACTTGCTTGTCCAAAAGCATATACTCCAGCTTTTTCAGCCATTTGAACAATAGCAGTACTATCTGTATGTTGAGCAATTACATCAGCACCCTGATCGATTAAAGCTTTTGCTGCCTCTGCTTCTTTACCTGGATCATACCAAGTGAAAGCCCAAACAATTTTAGTTTTAATATTTGGGTTAACTTTTTGAGCTGCTAAAGTAAATGAATTGATACCTCTGATAACTTCAGGAATTGGAAAAGATGCAACATAACCAATAACATTTGATTTTGTCATAGTTCCAGCAATTGTTCCTAAGATAGTTCTACCTTCATAGAATCTAGCTGCGTATGTTGAAACATTTGGATGTTCTCTTTTGTATCCAGTAGCATGTTCAAATTTTACATTTGGAAATTCTTTTGCAACTTTGTTAGTTGGATTCATATATCCAAAACTAGTTGTAAAGATAACATCATGACCAGAGTTAGCTAATTGTCTAAGAACCCTCTCAGCATCGGCACTTTCTGGAACACCTTCTACGTAAGTTGTTTTAAATCCGGCAGCTTCAACAGCTTTTCTACCTACATCATGCTGATATGTCCATCCATGGTCACCAGTTGGACCAATATAAACAAATGCTGCCTTAACATCTTTGGCAACTGCAGCTACAGTTAATGTAAATAATAAAACTAAAGAAGAGACGAAAGATCGAATTAAAAATTTATGCATAAATTTATTTCCCCTTTTGATTTTTTAATTATTTAAATTTAAATTAAATTATCTTAAAAAAAATAATTATTTTAGAATTAATTGTCTTTATGAAAAGATTTCCCCAGAGAACTAGGAGTACTTAGCCTAATTTTTCTACTATCACGAGAAATTACAACTAAAACTATTATTGTAACGATGTAAGGTAGAGCTGTTAAAAATTGCACAGGAATTCTTACCCCAATTGCTTGCATATGAAATTGAATAATTGTTAACCCGCCAAAAATCATAGCACCAATCAAAATTTTAATTGGGTTCCAGGTCGAGAAAACCACCAGAGCCAATGCGATCCAACCTCTTCCACCTGTCATATTTTCAATCCACTGAGGAGTATAAATCATGGATAAATATGCACCAGCAAGTCCACTCATTGCGCCTCCATAAAGTATACAAGCGTAACGAACTAGCCTAACATTTATTCCTTGATTAGATGCAGACTCAGGTGAGTCTCCTACAGCTCTTACAATTAATCCAATTTTCGTTTTTTTTAAAAAATAGCTAGTTATGAAGGGAAGGGCAAAAGCAAAATAAAAAACAATTGAATGTCCAAATAATATTGGACCTAAAAGTGGTATTGTATCTTTTAAACCTTCAAATAAAACAGGAAACTCTTTTCCAGGAATACCTACAAAATTTTTTCCTATCATCGCAGAAATACCAATTCCAAATATGGTAAGCGCCAAACCAGTAGCAACATGATTTGTGATCAATGTTTGCGTCAGGAATGCAAAAATAGTTGAAATTAAAACTCCAGCTAACATTGCACCAAAAATTGCAATAATTAAACTTCCTGTCACTGTCATTAGTGCAAAGCCTGATATAGCACCAATGATCATCATTCCTTCAACACCAAGGTTTAAAACTCCAGACCTTTCTGTAATCAGTTCACCACAAGACGCTAGGATTAATGGAACAGCGGAGGCCATGATTGATGCAATTATCAGTCCAATAAAATTTATATCGATGATCATTTTTTTAAACCTATAAATTTAATTTTGAAAAAAAGTAAATAATCTGATGCAAGAAGAAAAAATAAAATCATTCCTTGAAAAACCTGACCAGTATATTTAGGTATTTGCATAAATATTTGAGCTGTCTCAGCACCCAGATAAGTTATTGCAACGACTAGAGATGCAAAGATAATACCGACAGGATGTAAACGACCCAAAAACGCTACAATTATAGCAGTAAAACCATAATCTGGAGAAATTTCTCTATGAAGCTGTCCAATAGGTCCAGTTATTTCTCCAACTCCAGCTAAACCCGCGCAAGCACCACTTATTAGAAAAACAAGGATGATCATTTTTTTACCTTTGTATCCGGCATATTTTGCTGTCTTTAAACTAAAACCCGAAACTTTCATTTGGAACCCTAAATACGTTTTATAAAAAACAAACCAACTGATAACCACCGCAGCTAAAGCTAAGAATATTCCCGCGTGAATTCTCAGTCCTTCAAATAATAACGGAAGTTTAGCAGAGTCACTGAACTGTCTAGTTTCAGGAAAATTAAACCCCTCTGGATTACTCCAAGGGCCAACAACAAGATAGTCTAAAATTAATTTTGAGACATATACCAACATAAGACTTACTAATATTTCATTTGTATTAAAGTAAGTTTTTAATATTGCGGGTATTGATGCATAAAGCATACCACCAATTGCACCAGCTAAAATTACTGTTGGAAGAATGTAAAATCCTTCTTGCTCATAAAACAATAATGCAACTCCTCCAGAAACTATCGCCCCAAAAGTTAATTGTCCTTCGGCTCCAATATTCCAGTTATTACTTTTAAAACAAAAAGATAAACCGATTGCTATTAAACAAAGAGGTGTAGCTTTTAATAGTAATTCACTGAAACCATATTTATCTGCAATTGGAACTATGAAAAAAAATTTAAGAGCTTCAAATGGTTTAAAACCTAAAATAAAAAAAATCAAACCTCCCGCTACTAATGTTAGAAAAATAGCCAACACAGGTGTAAAGAAAAAAATAGCTCTTGATGGTTGGTCTCTTTTTACGATTTTAATCAATTTGCTCCTCCCATTAGTATCCCAAGTTTTTCAGAGGTAACTTCTTCAGAATTCATAATTTTTGACAACTTTCCTTTATGAATCACTGAAATTTTATCACTTAATTTTAATAACTCATCAGTGTCTGTAGATATTAATATAATTGATTTATTTTGTTCATTGATTTTAATCAATGTTTCGTGGATATAATTTATTGCTCCAACATCTAGACCCCAAGTTGGATTAAAACAAATTAATAAATCTGGAGATGTTATTAATTCTCTTCCAATAATTAATTTTTGAAGATTACCTCCGGACAAAAATTGGCTTTTTAATTCAATGTTGTCCGTATTAACATTAAAATCTGAAATTATTTTTTTGGAATGTTCTTTAATTTTGTTTTCGTTTATTAATCCATTATTAAAAAAATTTGATGATTTAAAATTGTTTAGAGCTACATTTTCAAAAATTTTCATTTGTGGAATTGCAGCCTGCTCAAGCCTATCCTCTGGAGAAAAGGCCATCAAATATTCTCTTCTTTCTTGAGGGCTTAAATCTCCTATGTAATTATTGTTAAATTCTATAGAGTTCTTTTCCGAAATAATTTCACCACTTAATACTTGAAATAATTCACTTTGTCCGTTTCCTGATATACCAGCAATTCCTAAACACTCCCCTCGATTAACAGAAAAATTAATATCCGTTAAATTTGTTTCAAAGGGGTCTTCACTTGTAAAATTAAGATTCGTTATTTTAATTAATTGATCTGATGAAGTTTTTGCTTTTTTTTTCTTAATTGTTTTTAGGTTCTGACCCACCATTTTGTTAGCAAGTGACTCAATATTTTCGTTCTTTATTTCACTTACAGAAACTAACTTTCCTCTTCTCATTACAGCAACTTCATCACAAAGCTGCATAACTTCCTTTAGTTTATGTGTTATATAAATAATTAAAATTCCTTCTTCTGAAAATTTTTTCAAAGATAAGAATAATTCACTCGTTTCTTGTTCTGTTAATACAGATGTTGGTTCATCCATAATTAAAACTTTTGGATTCCTTATTAGGCATCTTATTATTTCCACTTTCTGTTTTTGACCTGCTGATAGATTTAGAATAGGAATATCAAGATCAATTGAAAAATTATATTTTTTCATAATTGTATCAATTTTTTCTCTTAAACTTTCCCTTTGTTCATCTGAATCTATTATTAAGTTTTCAAATACGGACAATGTTTCAAAAAGATTAAAATGCTGGAATACCATTCCGATATCATTTTTTTTTGCATCTAATGGCGAATTAAGCTTTAGATTATTTTCATTTAAATAAATTTTACCTTCGTCAGGAATGATGACGCCTGATAGAATTTTAACTAGTGTAGATTTTCCAGCACCATTTTCTCCGAGAAGAGCATAAATTTTACCACTATTAAATTCGAGTGAAATATTGTCGTTTGCAACACACCCAGGATATATTTTAGTTACATTTGAAATTTTAAGGTTTGTATTCATTAATTAATTTAATGGTATAGAATTTCCATCCTTATTTTCCTGATATTGATTTGATAATTTTTTATATTTTTTTTTAATTTCGTCTAATTGATTTAAAATGTTTTCTTTTTTTGAAGAAGGTAAATTTTCAACAAGTAAATTTATATTCTGACTTTTCCAATAGGAATTTTCTTTATTATATTCTCCATCATTAATTTTAAATACTTCTTTGAGTATATTTAAATCATGTGGAATATTAAATTCATCATTTGTGGCAGTATACGGAAACAAATAATAAAAATTATCAAATCCAGAAAATGTGATTGCACTCAAACACATACTGCAAGGCTCATGAGAACTTAAGAACATGCAGTCTTTTTCTTTTGGTCTTTTATTTGCATCTAATTCATAAAATTTTTTAAGAGTATGCATCTCACCATGCCACAATGGATTTTCTATTTCATTGTTTGTTTCTGAAACTACAAGAGATAAATCATCTTTTTTAATTATTGCGGCACCAAATATTTTACTACCTTTGGCAACACCTTGTTCAGTTAAGGGTAAAACTTCTTTTAAAAATATATTTAGTATCTTTTCTAGGGCTTTTTCATTCATATGCTTGGACCATCAAATAAAGAACACAATTGTTACTATAATTAAACTTAAAAGTAATAAGAAATAAATTATTTATACAACTTTAAAGTTAATAATTTGTGAAACAAAAGATGTTAATTTAAACTTATGTCAAAATTTAAATCATTAATAAGTCTTGTAATTATATTAATTTTTTTTTCAGGGTGTCAAACTGTTAAAGATAAAACAGATGCTATTGTTGAAAAGGAAAATGAAAAATTAAGTAAATTTCTTGGAAAATCAGCTAGTGAACTTCAGATGGAGCTTGGAAAACCAGACGAAGATTTTAAAAATGCTAAAGGCAATTTTGAGTTTGTTTATAATAGTAAAAAATACCTTGTTCCATGCGAACGTAGGTTTGAAATAAATTCAGAGAATATAGTTGTGGGTTTTGTTTCAAACGGTTGCTTTTAAATTTTATAAATTAAAATAAATCTGCTCATTATAGGTTTTTTTCACTATCTAAGGTGGAGTTGTTCTAAACTAATCAGTTTTTTTATATTAATTCATAGCCAATAATGTAACGTCTATTTAGTTAACGACGGAGGTTATATGGCTTCAAAAAAAACAAAAGCGGGCTCTACAAACAGTCCGGATAAAAAACTTCCATTAAATAAATCCATACCTTTAGGAATTCAGCACGTACTAGCAATGTTTGCTGGTAATATAACGGTTCCTATTATTGTGGCTGGAGTTTTTGGTCAAACGCCTGAACAAAAAATATTTTTGATTCAAATGGCTTTGTTTGTTGCAGGAGTTGCAACAATTATCCAAACAGTTGGATACAAAGAAATTGGTGCAAGACTTCCTATTGTTCAAGGAACAAGTTTTGCGTTTATACCAATTATGCTACCATTTAAAGCAGCAGGATTAGGTGCTGTATTTACAGCAGCGTTCATTGGAGGAATTTTTCAAATTTTTATTGGAAAAGTTTTAAAACCAATAAGACATCTATTCCCACCATTGGTCACAGGAATAGTTGTACTAATGATTGGATTTAGTTTGCTTAAAGTTGGTTTTATGTATGCTGGTGGAGGTGGATGGTTAATGAATAATAAACCTGAAATCTTTGCAAATGCAAATCATTTAACTGTTGCTTTCACAGTGTTTATAGTTGCTATCTTTTTTAATCTTAGAGGAAAAGGGATGGCTTCTGCAGGATCAATTTTAATTGGAATAGTAGCTGGCTTCATAGTTGCAGCTGCACTAGGAATGGTTAACTACGGAAAAATTGCTTCCGCATCATGGTTTGCATTTCCAATGCCACTTCAATATGGAATTGATTTTGTACCTGGTGCAATAATTTTAATGTTGTTTATGTCAGTTGTTACAACAATTGAAACAATTGGAGACATAAGTGCTACGACAATGGGTGGTGCTAAACGAGAGGCAACGGATAAAGAAATATCAGGTGGAATTATGGCAGATGGTGTTGGTACTGCATTTGGTGCAATATTTAATGCGATGCCAAATACATCTTATTCGCAAAATGCTGGACTAGTTGCGTTTACAGGAGTTGTAAGTAGACATGTTGGAACTATAGCTGGAATAGTTTTGGTTCTTATGGGATTATTTCCAAAATTAGGTGGAATAATTGCAGCGATGCCAGAATCTGTGATAGGTGGTGCAGCAATTATTATGTTTGGTATGATTGTAGCTGCTGGCATTAAATTGATTTCAAGGGCAGAAATGGATCAAAGAAATTTATTAATCTTAGCTCTTTCTTTGTCTTTTGGAATTGGAATGTCATTGTTACCAGACTTTGTGAAAAATATTCCAGATTTTGGAATAAGTTTAAAACTACTGTTAACAACTGGACTTATACCTGCTGGGTTACTAGCATTTGTTTTAAATGCTATAATGGCAAAGAAATAATTAATTTAAACTTGTGGGGAGAAATCCCCACAAGCAAGGTTTAAGACTTATTTAATTTCAATAAGCTTCTTTTTTTTATGTTCTGGAATTATTCTTTCACAAGATATTGTTAAAAGACCATCTTTAAGTTCAGCACCATTAACTTTTACATCATCAGCAATAGTGAATGATCTTGCAAATTGTCTTTGAGAAATACCTTTATGAATAATTTCTCCATTAACATCATTGTCCTCAGACTTATTAACTTGTTTTGTTCTTACTGTTAATAAATTGTCTTCGAACTCAACCTCTACGTCTTTTTTGCTAAAGCCAGCTAATGCTACCTCAATTGCATAGTTGTCTTTGCCTGTCTTTCGTATGTTGTATGGTGGATAATTTGACTGCATCGTCAAATTCCCATTTCCCAACATATTTTCGAATTGGTCGAACATATCATCAAAACCAATTGAAAAAGGTCTAAGTGAGTTAAATATAGATAGATCCTTACTTGTCATAATATCCTCCTTTGTTAAGCAAGTTTATTTATGTAAGCCCCATTAGGCGACTTACTAAGTTTATATGGGAATTAATTTGTTTTTTTCAAGATTTAAAGTGTACTAAATTTTTTTTGAAATTTTTAATGCAAATGCATAGTCAATAGCAATTTCTTCTATTGCGCCATCTCTTCCTGATTTTCCACCATGACCAGCATTCATTTCGGTTTTCAAGAGAAGCAAATTATTATCTGTTTTATAGTCTCTAAGTTTTGCTGTGAACTTTGCAGGTTCATCAAATAAAACTCTATTATCACTTAAACTTGTTGTAATAAAAATATGTGGATAATCCATTTTTTTAATATTGTTGTAGGGTGCATATGAAAAAATATAATCAAAGTGTTCTTTATTCTCTTTTGCATTTCCAAATTCGTCAAATTCTCCAACAGTTAAAGGTAAAGAATGATCTAGATTTGTTGTTAAAGAATCTACAAAAGGAACAGCCATAATAATTCCTAAAAATAATTCAGGAGATTGATTGACAACAGCTCCCATTAATAATCCTCCAGCTGATCCACCCATTCCAATAATATTTCCTTTTGACGTATAATTCTTTTCGATCAAATATTTTGCTGCGTAAATATAATCTTCAAAAGTGTTTTTTTTGTTTGTTAATTTTCCCTCTTTCCACCATTTCATACCTTTTTCCATACCACCTCTGATATGAGCTGTGGCCCAAATTATATCTCTATTTATAAGACTTAGTCTTGTAGAAGAAAAACTTGGGGACATAGAATTTCCATAAGACCCATATCCATACAATAAAACGTTTGCAGACCCATCAATTTTTGTTTTTTTGTGTCTAGTAATTGTTAATGGAACCATTCTTCCGTCATGAGATTTAAACTCAACCCTCTCAACAATATAGTCATCTTTATTATGACCAGATGGGATCTCTTGTTCTTTAACAAGTTCTTTAGATTTTGTTGCTAAATTATACTTAAATACTCTAGAAGGAGTTTTAGGTGATGAATATCCCAAATGAACTTCATCAGTATTTCTATCTTTTTGAGTTAAGCTTACTCCTGGAACATAAACAGTTTCATCAGAAAAAATTAATTCCTCTTCTACATTTGTAGAAATATTTTTGACAAATAATTTATCTAATGCATCTGATGTTTCACCACGAATAATCCAATTTTTAAGGAATGTTAATCCACCAATTAAAACTTCGTCTTTTGCTGGAATATATGTTTGCCAATTTTGATTTTCTAAATTGTCACAAATATCAATTTTAAAGTCTTCAGCATTTTTATTTGTATGATTATAAAATTTACCATTCCATGAATTAACAGAATACAGAACACCTCTTTCTCTTTTAATAATAAGTTTTGGAGATGGATTTAATTCATCTGATTTAAAGTAATATTGCTCTGAAGTATTATGGTCAGAAGTATTTATGAAATAATATTTTTCATCTGAGCTTTTTCCAATTCCCACTGTAAAAGCCTCACTTTTCTCCTCAAATATTAATTCATCTTTGCCCTCAAAATCACCTATTCTGTGCCTGTATATTGTTCTTGCTCTATGATTTTCATCAAGTTTAGAATAAAAAATATATTTATCATCCAAACTAAATGTTATTCCCCCTGATGTTTCTGCAATTTCTTTTGAAATAATTTTGTTGGTTTTTATATCTCTTAAATAAATTGTGTAATACTCAGAACCTTTAAGATCTAAAGAGTATCCTAGATATTTATCATTGTTACTTACTTCTAAATCTCCAACCCCAAAATATTCAGTTTTAAGTTTTTCTTTTTCTTTATCTCCATTCCATATTTCCTCAATATTTTCTGAACCAATTTTTTTTCTAAGTTTTATGGAATAATTTCCTTTTGTTGTAGTTTTTGTCCAATACTCATAAGTGTGATCTTTATAGGGCAAAGATTCATCATCTAATTTAATTCTTGCTTTAATTTCATCAAATAATTTTTTTTGGATATCTTTTGTATCTTTTAAATGATGCTCTGAGTAAGCATTTTCATCTTCTAAATATTTTTTCACTTCAGGATCTAACTTGCTTTTATCTTTTAGAACTTCTAAAATATTATGTTGATGAATCCAGCTGTAATTGTCTTCCCACTCAATATTGTGACAAGTTTTTATCTCTAGTTTTTTTTTAAGTTGTGGTACTTTCATTTAATAAGGAAATATATGAATATTATTATTTATCTACTTGTAATTTTAGTCATCTTATATTTTTTATTAAGATGGTGGTCAAATATTTCTCCAAAAAAAATGTCAAAAGGAGTGAGGCTGATAACAATTTTATTGTTGGCTTTATTAGCGATTTTATTTGCTATTGGTGGAAAATTTCTACTCACATTACCATTAACTCTTGCAAGTCTTGCTTTAGTTAAACTTAAAGGTTTATCATTGATACAATTGCTTTCTCTTTATAGACTTATTCAAACGTTGAGAAATTCTGGAAGATTTTCTTTCAATCAATATCAAAATAATAATTCTTCATCATTATCGATATCTGAGGCATATAAGATTTTAAATTTAGATATTAATAAAAAACCAACCAAAGAAATAGTTAATAAAGCTTATCAAAAAATTCAAAAAAAAATACACCCAGATATATCTCCCGAAACATCAAGACTTTCTGCAATAGTTAATGAGGCTAAGGAAATTGTATTAAAAGATATTAGTTAATTTTTTATTTTATTAATTATTTCAACTACATCATTTACTAAAATTAAATTTGGATCCGCATTAGTACCATGGGTTATTTCATCAATTTTATATCCATCAGGAACTAATCTATAATAGTTCTCGCTATAGTCTGTATATGCTTTTGGAGCATCTAAGAGAAATACAACACTTTTTTTTCCACACTGTGAAACTATATGTGAACCAAATGAATCGTTTCCAACATACATGTCTGAAATACCAAGGTATGGAATTAAATCATATATTCTTTTGCTACTTAAAGTTAAAAAATTTTTTTTCTTTAATTTAGATAAAATTTGATTTTCAATTTCTTTTTCATTTGGACCACATAAGATAAAAAAAAAATAATCATCTAGTTCATTTAACTTATTTATTAAATTAGCATAATTACTTGTCCCCCATCTTGTGGTTGGACCAGACGAACCAGCACCAATTACTATTTTATAACTATTATTATTTAATTCTTCTTTAACTTTTTTGATTCTATCTTTATCTATAAAAAAGTTGGTTTCGGTGAGACAATTGTCAATATTAAGAAAATTTTCTGTTAATTCTTTTGCTGATTTAACTAGGTGTAAATTTTTTTTATTTTTAGATTTATATGACCATATGTTCTCAATACCAGCGATTTTTGCTGCAAAATATAATCTTAAACTTGGATAATAAATTAATAAATTTTGAAAATGAAATTTCTTAAGAATCTTACTAAGATTAAAAATGTCTAAAAGTTTTTTGTGATATTTATCTAGGTAATATACATCTTCAATAAGAGGATCATCAGCTAGTGCTTCTTTTAAATTTTTACAGAGAGTTACAATAGTTACTGGTCCATGCTTTTTGGCAATTTGATGACAATAGGAAAGATGAAGTAAATTTGCACCCAAGCCAGTATAACTTAAATAGATACCTGTTTTCATAAACTTTGATACATTTTTTTTATTAATTTTTTACCAAAAATATTAAATTTAAAATTATGTTTATTTTTTAGGTGTAAAGAATTTTTATTTGATCCAATTAAGAATTTATTTTCTTTCTTTCTAAAAAATTTTTTACTAATTGAAAAATATTTTCGATAATCTAATTTGTTAAGATTATAAGCTGTTTTAATTATTTCAATGCCAGAAAGTTTTTTTCCTGCTGAAATAATATAATCTTTAGATTTTAAATTAGATGTGAGAACTATTGCTTTGACTACATCTGTAATCCAAGAATAATCTCTAAATGTTTTTAAATTTCCAACCACAATCTTTTTTTTATTTTTAGCTCCCAAACAAACCTTTTTGATAAAAAAATCATTTTTCCTTAATGGAGACTCAATTTGCATAAATATCAAATTTGATAAATTTAATCCAAATTTTCTATATATTTTAATTAAATTAAATACTTTTTGCTGTGCTTTGATATATGGATTGTTGTTTGAAGAGAATTTACAATTTAAATTAATAAGACCGTTTTGTGGTGAAAATATATAACCTGAGTTGGCTTTAAAAAATTTAGTATCTAATTTTAGACTTTTTAAAATATCTAAGAAATTTTTAGTACCATTATAATGTGAAATTAGAGTTTCTTTTTTACTTTTAATACTTTTCGTTAGGGAGCTTTGTCCACTAAAATAGAAAATTTTATTAGGATTATATTTTTGAATAATATTTTTAATTTGATTTTTGTTACTTGTATTGAGTTTTTCAAATTTAATTTTGTGTTCTATTTTGAGGTATTTATAATTAATAAATTTTTTATTTACTGATCTTGAAGTTACAATTACTTTTTCTTTTTTTTTTAAAAGTTCAGCTGATAAATACGCACCTAATACACCAGAACCAATAATCAAGTTTACTCTTTTATTCATTATTTTTTTAATTATTATATGTTTTAAAAAATATATGAGTTTAATAAAAGGAATATATGCAGCCTCAATATCAGTGTTAAATGATGATTTAACACTAAATGTTGAAAAAACTATTAAACACGCTGAAATGGTTATTGATAATGGTTGTCATGGAGCAGCTATTTTTGGAAGTACTGGACAGGCCCAACTTATACCTATCTCTGAAAAAATTAATTTGTTAAATCATTTGACTTCAAGCAAATACAAAGAAAAGTATATCATCGGCACTGGTTTAAATTCTTTAGGTGAAACAATTAATTTGATGAGAGTTTCTCATTCTTTAGGTTTTAATAGATTCTTAATTATGCCACCTGCTTACTATAAATATGGAGATAAAGAGGTAATAGAATTTTATAGCAAAATATTGGAGGTAATTTCTGATTGCAAAATAGTACTATATAATTTTGAAAAACTATGTGGTTATAAGTTTAGTATTGAGTGTATTGAAGAGTTAGTTAAAAAATACCCAAAAAATATTATTGGAGTAAAAGATAGTTCTTACAATCTTTTTGAAAACTTAAAAATTGATAATTTTTCAGTTTTACCTGGATCAGAATCTAAATTATTTAAAGGACTTCAATTAGGCTGCTCAGGAATTATAACAGCTACATGCAATGCCACTTCTGCACTGGCAAGAAAAGTATACGATGATTTTAATAATGGAAACGATCAGACAGTAAACCAAAACCTTTGTGATGTAAGAGCTGAATTTGAAAAATATAATTTAATCTCAGGTTTACATACATACTTTAGTAAAAAAGAAATTTACTATAAAAACCTTTTACCACCACTTAGCATTCTAAATGCTAAAGATGAATCGGATTTAATCAATAATTTAGAGAAATTAAATTTTTCAATTAAAAGTACCAAGGCGGCTTAGATGCAACTAGCTAGATTTTTAAATAATGTTTTTAAAAAAGATGGATTTATATTAGTTGATGCTAATTCAAAAAGTTACATTATTGGAAATCCAAAAAGTGAAAACCCAATAAAAGTTAAAATTTTAAATAAAAATCTTCATTATAAATTATTGTTTCATCCCGATTTATACTTTGGTGAGGCTTATACAGATGGTGAAATAACTATTGAGAATGGAACATTAACTGATTTTTTGGATCTTTCTTTAATGAATTTTGGTAGAGGAGACTTAAATTTTTTTAGTTATTTAATTAATAGATTAAGAGGTTCTTATAGATATTTAACTAATTTTAATTTTATAAAAAAATCTAAAATGAATGTGTCTCATCATTATGATATTTCAGACGATTTATATGACTTATTTTTAGATCCTAAAAGACAATACTCATGTGCATATTTTAAAAATGAAACAGATACACTGGAAACTGCTCAAAATAATAAAATTCAACACATAATTAAAAAACTTAACATAAAGCCAAATCAAAAAGTTTTAGATATTGGATGTGGATGGGGTTCTTTAGCAGTAGATATTGCAAAAAGTGCAAACTGCGAAGTAACAGGTATTACACTTTCAGAAAACCAATTTAATTACTGTAAGCAAAGAGCAAAAGAACTTAATTTAGAAAATCAATTGCACTTTAAATTAATGGATTATAGAGAGCTCAATGAAAAATTTGATAGAATAGTCAGTGTTGGTATGTTTGAACATGTAGGAAGAAAATTTTATAAAAAATTTTTTTCACAAGTTGAAAAACTTTTAAAAGATGATGGAGTGTCATTAATTCATACTATAGGATCAGTAAATCCACCAAGAGATCCACATCCATGGATCACTAAGTATATTTTTCCAGGAGGTTATACTCCAAGTTTAAGTGAGGTAACAACACCAATTGAAAAAGCAGGCTTAATTGTTGCAGATATTGAGGTTTTAAGACTTCATTACTCACATACACTAAGACATTGGAAAGAAAATTGTATTCGAAATAAAGATAAAATAGTTGAAATGTTTGATGAAAGATTTTTTAGGATGTGGGAATTTTATCTTGCTGGTTGTGAGATGGCATTTAAGTGGGGTGATCAAGTTGTATACCAATTTCAATTAACAAAGAATTATTCTTCTACACCTGTTACAAGAGACTATATTTATCAATAAATAATTGGTAGAAACTAACTCTCTTAAAATGAAAAAAAAGAAAAAAAAATTAAAAAAAAGTATTTCTATAAATCAAAGAAAAACCAAAAAAAGAGTTAAAAAAATATCTAAAAAGTCTAATAAATTTAAGATTAAAAATAAATCTGTAAAGAAAATTAATAATCGAAGAAAACAAAAAAATGAAAAACAAAAAAAGTCAAAAAAACCAAAACAATCAAAAAAAATTTCAAAAAAATCTAAATTTACTGTACAAAAGAAACAAGATTTTCTTTTAAAAGTAGTTAACTTACAAAATTCTTTAAAGCCTGAATTTAAGTTTAGATTAAATTTTGGTTTTGAAAAATATATCCAAGCATTTTTTGATAAAATAGCAGACACAATTTCACAGTATAAAATTTTAAAAAAAGACGAAGCAAGAAGGTTAAAATTAGAAAAACAAGAAAGAGAAAGATTAGAAAAGATTGAAGCTGCAAAAAAAAAACAAAAAGAGGCTGAATTAAAAGTTAAATTAAAAGAACAAGCTTTAAAAGATGAAATTAGATTAGAAAAACAAAGAACAAAAGAAATAAAATTATTCTTAAGAAAAGAACAAGCTCTTTTAAGAATTGAACAAGCAGAAAAACAAAAGCAATTTTTACAACAATTAAAATTAGATAAGCAAATTGAAAAATTTAGAGTTAGAGAGATTAAAGAATTAGAGAAATTGGAAAAAATTTCCTTAAGAGAAAAGAGAGAGGATTATGCTGGATTACAACAAAGAATAGAAAAATTAAAAGAAAAATATCGAATTATTAGAGATCAAAAAATTAGAGAAAGAGTAGAGGCTTTAGGAGTTAAAATTCAAGGAGATGAAGATAGAGAAACACTGTTACAAAAAGAAAAAGAATATACTTTAGCTAGACAGAAAATTGAATTTGCTCTCGAAAGTTTTTACAGAAGTGCTAGCAGTTTAGTATTTCAATTAAACAAAAGACACATAACAAGACATATGTCTATCTTTAGATGTATAGACAGAAGATTTGAAACAGGAGAAATATTTGTTAAATGGGATGAAGCCTCAGATGATGAATGGCTTTTATTAATTTATATAAAAAATAATTCACCAGATGAAGGAATAGTTATTGAAGACAAAACTAATCCAGAAAAAAATATTTCTCATGAGTTTAAAAATAATGAAATATTTAAGGCCTCAGATACTATGGTTGATGCTCTTACGCAGTTAATCGCAAGAAAAAGAGCCAAAAATATCAATTAAATTATCATACATAATTAAGTATCATTCAAAATGTTATTTTCTTCAATACTAATGATTATTTTGTATCTAGTATTAAAATATGTTCTTGCTTGGATAAGATATTTTAACAGTCTCGACTCTAGATTAGGCCAATCTACATGGCGATGGAGTTATGACTATCCCGTAGTTGGTGAAAGAGATATTTCAGATCTAGATGATAAAACTTTTGTTAGACTGAGGAGAAAAAGAAATAGAGTTATAACTCTAATGTATTCGATATTATTAATTATGTTTTTATTATCTATGTCTTTACTTAGTGAATTTTTAATATTTTTTTTAACTTAGTTTTTTAAGTTGTTTTTTATTTTTTAAATATAAAAAAAAGGCAATTATCTCATATCCATATTTAAAGATTGTGAAAATTATTGGTAGTTTGAAAAATTTATATAAAAATTTATATTTTGGAATTTTTTTCCAAACATAAAGAAATGCCTCTGCACCTTGAATAATTTTACCATTCTCCTTAACATGTAATCTTCTTAATAATTCTTTATCATTTCTAGATGTTTCTTTTTCAGCATCTGAGTTATTTGTTATATCTATCCAGTCAATATCTTTGATATTTTCTTTTTTATATAAGTTAATTTCTGATCTACATATTTTACAAGAGTTATTAAAAAATACTTTCATTTAACAATAATTAACTTTTAGTAATAAATTGTACATGCGTAAAATGATCAGTTGAAAATTATCAACAAACCTCTATTTAAGATGAATGAATAATTTCTTTAACAAATCTGATTTAACAAGACAAGATGCTGATAAAATAGTATCTGAAACACTAAATAATTGTGATGATGGTGAGCTTTATTTAGAGGAGTCTAAATCAGAGTCAATTTTGTTAGATGACAATAAAATAAAAAGCTCAAATTATAGTTCTGATTTAGGATTTGGCTTCAGAGCTATTTCAAACGAGGTTGTTGCCTATTCATATTCAAATGAAATATCAAAAGATTCACTAAAAAATTCCTCAGAAAATCTTAAATCAACTCTTAAATCAATTAAAGGCACATATAATCATGAAATTCCAAAATCTAATAAAAAATTTTATAAAGACATTAATCCAATTGAACAAAAAACTTTAGACTCGAAATTAGAAGTTTTAAATAAAGTAAACGATTTTTTAAGAAAAAAAGATGAATCAGTAAAACAAGTGACTGCTAGTTTTGCTGGTGAGCAAAAATCAATTGAAATTATTCGACCAGGTGGAGAAGCGCTTACTGATGTACGTCCATTAATTAGATTTAATGTATCTGTAATGTTGGAAAAAAATGGAAGAAAAGAAACGGGAGTATATGGAATTGGTGGCAGACAATCTTATGATGATTATTTAAAAAATGATAATTGGAAAAATGTTTGTGAAGAGGCTTTTAGAATTGCATCAGTAAATTTAGAAAGTAAACCAGCACCTGCTGGTGAGATGAAAGTAGTCTTGGGACCTGGTTGGCCCGCTATATTAATTCATGAAGCAATTGGTCATGGTCTAGAAGGAGATTTTAATAGAAAAAAAACCTCAGCATTTCATGACCTGATGGGAGAAAAAGTTGCAAGTGAGGGAGTAACAATTGTTGATGATGGTACGATAGATAATAGAAGAGGTAGTCTAACTATTGACGATGAGGGAACGCCAACTGAGCGAACAGTTTTAATTGAAAATGGTATTCTAAAAAACTTTATGCAAGACAGGCATAATGCGAGATTAATGAATACAAGATCTACTGGATCTGGGAGAAGAGAAAATTATAGACATATTGTTTTGCCAAGGATGAGAAATACAATGATGTTAAGTGGAAATCAAACTCAAGATGAAATGATCAAATCTGTTGATAAAGGAATTTTTGCAGTAAGTTTTGGAGGTGGCCAGGTAGATATTACATCTGGAAAATTTGTATTTAATTGTACTGAAGCTTACGAGATAAAAAATGGGAAAATTGGATCTCCAATTAAAGGTGCAACACTTATTGGTGATGGACCATCAATACTTAAAGAAGTATCGATGGTAGGAAATGATATGATGTTAGATCCAGGCATAGGAACTTGTGGAAAAGCAGGACAAGGTGTTCCTGTGGGAGTCGCTCAACCTTCAATTTTAATCGATAAAATGACAGTTGGTGGAACAAAACTTTAAAGTATTATGGTTAAGGATCAAGAATTTCTAAAATCGAAAGCTTCATATTGTTTAGATTTGGCAAAAAAAATGGGAGCAACTAATGCAAGTGTTACAGTTGGTCACTCAATTTCAGAAACAGTTAATTTTAGAAATAAATCCCTAGAAGCTTCAGATAGATCAGATGGATTGGCATTAAGAATAGAAACTTATTTAGGCAAAAGAAGGTCATCAATTTCATCTTCAAATTTACTAGATGAAAATATAAAAACTTTAATTGAAAAGTGCTTTGAAACTACAAAAATGACACCAGAGGATGAATTTAATTCTTTGCCTGATAAAGATTTATTAGCCAAACAAATTAGTAGTCTTAATTTGTATGATGAAACAAGATTTGAAAATGATAAAAAAATAAAATATTTAAAAGATTTAGAGGAATCTGCCTCATCAAATAATCAAATCATAAATACAGAAACTAGTTTCACTGAAAACAAATCAAATTTTATATTAGCAAATAGTGACGGTTTTTGTGACGGTTATAAAACTTCTTCTTTTTCGGCTTCTTGCGTAACAGTTGCAAAAGATGAAAATAGTATGGAAAGAGACTATGAATTTTCTAGCAAACGTCATTTGTCTGATATTAAGCAAGCAATAGATCTCGGAAATAAAGCTGCCAAGCAAACTATTAGAAAATTGAGCCCTAAAAAAATTGGAAGTGAGAAGATCAGTATAATTTTTGATAAAAGAATTTCAAAGGGAATGTTAAGTGTTTTTGCAAGTGCAATATCTGCATCCGCAATTGCAAGAGGCACTTCATTTTTAAAGAATAAAATTGATCAACAAGTTTTTGCTGATTCAATAAATGTAATTGATAAACCAGATATAATTAAAGGAATGGGTTCTCAAAATTTTGATTCAGAGGGTGTAAACTCAAATACATTACAACTTATAGAGAACGGAATACTTAAAAATTATCTTGTGGACACTTACAATGGAAAAAAATTAAATTTACAATCAAATGGAAGAAGTGGTGGAACTACCAATTTATATTTTGAAAAAGGAAATAAAAGCTACGAAGATCTTCTAAAAAAAAATTCAAGAAGTCTTTATATTACTGAAACTATTGGTCACGGATCTAACATTGTAACAGGAGATTATTCAGTAGGTGCCACTGGTTTTTTAGTTGAAGATGGAGAATTTAAATATCCTGTTAATGAAATAACAATTGCTGGTAATTTTAAAGATATGTTCAAAAATATAATTTTAGCTAATGATTTAGAATTTGAATATTCAGTCAATTCACCGACTATGATGATAGAGGGTATGACTGTTGCAGGGAAATGAGTAGTTATTGTGTCATTGGTTCTGGAATTTCAGGAGCAACAATAGCTAATTTATTAAGTAAAAAAAATTCTGTACACATTTATGACAAAGCTCGAGGTCCAGGTGGCAGATCTTCTTTTAAAAGATTAAATAAGTCAAAAGGATTTGATCACGGAGCACAATATATTTCTCCAAAATCAATTCAATTTAAAAAATTTATTGAAAAATTACGAAAAAAAAAAATTCTGAAAAAATGGAGTGGCAAACATATTTTTTTAAAAAAATTAAAAAAAGAAAATAAAAATCATGTCAAAATTATTGGCTGCAAAGGCAACAATGATATTAGCAAACATTTAATAAAGAATATAAATTGTAATTTTCAAAGTGAGTTAAAGAGGATTAAATATGTTAAAAATAAATGGAAATTAGATTTTAAGAACAAACAAATAAAATATTATGATAAATTAATATTAACTTGTCCATTCCCACAATTAAAAAAATTATCAAAAAAATTTATTAAGGATTCATTCATTAAGCAAAAAATCAAAATGGATGCAAATATTACAGTCATGATCGAAATTAAAAAAACAAATATAAACATATCAAGTTATTTATTTAACGATAAAATTTTAGGTTGGGCGGCTAAAGAAAATAGTAAAAAAAGATTTAAAAGTAATAATGATTTATGGACTTTGCAAAGTACAAATCTGTGGGCAAATAAAAAAATAAATAAAAATAGAGAGAATAAAGAAAAAAATTCAAAGATTTTAATTGATCGATTTTTTAAACTTACCGGAATTAAAAAAACAAAAATATCAACTTCAATAAATCATGGTTGGAAATATTCCTCAAACTCTAGGCCCTTTAAAATCAAAAGTTATTGGAATTCTAAATTAAAATTAGGTGTATGTGCAGATTGGTTTGTAGGTCCTAGAGTAGAGGCTGGATGGATAAGTGCAAATGATCTTTATAAAAAAATAAATAAATAATTTTATTCAAGATTTTTTAAACGATATTCCCAATTTCCCATTCTTTCATATGTAATTTTAACAATCACTGCTGTTTTTTTATCAAGCCAAATATCAAAATTTAATTTTTTATCTTCAGGAAGAGACATATCTTTAGATGTAAGTTTGAAATGATCTGTTTCGTATTGTTTGCCATTAATTGAAACATTTTCTTTGCCAACAAAATTAACTATTTGTTCTTTTATACTTCCAGAAATAGGACTTATTTGGCTTTCTGCTTGTAAAATTTTATGACTCCACCAATTTCCAATAATATTTTTTACAGAGGCTTCACCTGAATAGGAAGATCCTTTAATATCAAATTTTTTATTATTTTTATCCAGTTTTAAGTTCACAAATTTTTCTTTTTTATTTTGAAGCGTCTTTGATTGAAAAGATATTAAATTATCTTTTAAATAAATTTCTTCTCCATAACCCTCTACTTTAAATATTGTTGCAGATAGTAATTTTACCTCAAATTTATATTGATTTTTTACTATCGTTTTTTCACCATCTCTTTTAAAATAATAATTGTTATATCCAATTACTTCATCATTTCTCAAGATCTCCATTTCTATTTTATTAAATTTGTTATAATGACCTATATGGGCTAAAGAAATTGATGAGAAAAATACAATAAGTAAAGTAACTACAAACTTTTTCATTTGCTAGTTATAATATTAGAATTTTACATTAATAGATATAGCTTATTACAAATATGTTTTTAAAAATAAAAAAAATTCCAAAAGTAAAATGGAGCTCAGAAAAACCATTTAATTTTAAACCAAAGTTTTCTACATTTTTTTTCTTATGTTTTGGTTTATCTTTATTTGGATTAGGTGAGGGATTGTTAATTGTTTCATTTACTGGAGCCTCTCCTTGGAGTGTTTTAGCCCAAGGTATTTCTTTAAATGTTAATTTAAGTATTGGAACTATCACATTATTAATAAGTATTGCTGTTTTAATTTTATGGATCCCTCTTGGCCAAAAACCAGGGATGGGTACAATATTTAATGCTTTGATAATTGCAATTATGATTGATCTTTGCATTAAATATGTTCCAACACCATCAAATTATATTTATCAATTATTATTAGCTGTAATTTCTGTAATCATGGTTGGAATAGGTGGCGGTATTTACTTAGTATCTAATTTAGGAGCCGGTCCTAGAGATGGATTAATGATAGGATTACAAAAATTAACTAATTTTCCTATAGCTGTTGTAAGAGGAACATTAGAAATTTCAGTTGTTAGTATTGGGTGGTATTTAGGAGGAACAGTTGGGGTTGGAACTTTATTATTTGCATTTGGCATAGGTCCTTGCGTTGCTTTAGGACTTTATTTAGTTGATAAAACTTTTGATTAGGCTGCAGCTATAGCTTTTTCACTTTTTTTTCTTTCATGTGGATCAAGAATTGCTTTTCTTAATCTGCATGAGTCTGGTGTTATCTCTAAAGCTTCATCTGTATTCAGTATACTTAATTGTTCTGCAATTGACATCTTTCTTACTGGTGTAAGAACAACATTCTCATCAGTACCTTGAGTTCTCATATTAGTCAATTTTTTACCCTTCATTACATTAATAATCATATCACCTGGTTTAGGTGAAAGACCAACTATCATTCCAGGATAAACAGAGTCATTATGTTTAACAAACATTTCTCCTCGTGCCTGTAAGTTAAAGATAGCAAATGCAACAGCTTTTCCTTGCTCCATTGAGATTAATGCCCCATTTCTTCTACCTTCCATCTCTCCTTCAAAAGGACCATAGCTATGGAATATTCTGTTGATCACTCCATTTCCTTTTGTAAGTGTAAGAAATCTGCTTGTGTAGCCCATTAAACCTCTAGTAGGTGCATGAAAAATTAATCTTTTTTTGTTAGTTCCAGTATCTTTTAGTTCTATTAGTTTACCTTTTCTTCTGTTCATTGAGTCAATTACTTTTGATGAATGTTCTTCATCAAGATCCATAGTAATTTCTTCAATTGGCTCAAGTTTGTTTCCACTTTCATCAGTTTTATATAAAACTTTTGGAGGACTAACTGTCATTTCAAAACCTTCTCTTCTCATTTGAGTTAAAAGAATTTCCAACATCAACTCACCTCTACCACTAACAACAAAAGAGTCTTTTCCCTCGTTTTCAGAAAATGTAATTCCAACATTATTTTGTGCCTCTTGAACTAATCTATCTCTTATTTGGGTGCTGGTTAGTCTTTTACCTTCAGTTCCAGCTAAGGGTGAAGTATTTACAGTAATTGTAATTGACATTGTAGGAGGATCTATTGGTGTAGCAGGGATTGGCTCATTAACCCCTAGATCACATATCGTATCAGCAACATTTGCTTTTTCTAACCCGGCTACAACTACGATATCCCCAGCCTCTCCAACATCTATCGGAACTTTTTTTGTCCCTTCATATCTAAAAATTTTTGTTAATTTTCCTTCATCAACTTTTTCACCATTTAAATTTATTGCTTTTATAGATTGATTAGCTTTCGCAGTTCCCTGTGCAATTCTTCCAACTAAACTTCTTCCTAAAAAACTATCTGCATAAAGTAGCGTTGACAACATTGCAAAAGGTTTATTTTTATCAAGTTCAGCAGGTTTTACATGATCAACAATTAAATCTAACAAAGGGTTTAAATTTTCTCTTGGACCATCAACTTCATGATGAGCCCAACCTGATCTTCCACTTGCATACAGAACTGGAAAATCTAATTGTTCTTCATTTGCATCTAAGCTAACAAACAAATCAAATGTTTCATCCAAAACTTCATTAGCTCTTTGATCAGCTTTATCTAATTTATTAATAACAACAATTGGCTTTAATCCTTGTTTAAGAGCTTTGGATAATACAAATTTAGTTTGAGGCATAACACCTTCTGCAGAGTCAATTAATAGTAATGCTCCATCTGCCATACTTAAAACTCTTTCAACTTCAGCAGCAAAATCTCTGTGGCCTGGGGTATCGATTATATTTATTCTTGAATTATTCCAATTAATTGAAGCAGGTTTAGCTAAAATTGTAATTCCTCTTTCTTTTTCGAGCTCACCTGAGTCCATTAATCTTTCATCAACAACTTCATTCTCTCTAAATGAACCACTTTGTTTCATTAAATTATCAATTAGAGTAGTTTTGCCATGATCAACATGGGCTATGATTGTGATGTTTCTGATATTATTACTCATAAATTCTGGCTCTTATACATATTTAAAAGGATATTAAAACTCAAAAAAACTCATAACAGGCTTGAATAATTTTCAAAATTCAGGATTAATTTGTCTTTTTTTGCTTATCTTTTTTAAGTTTTCTTTTTTCTTTGAAGCTCAATTTAGGTTTTTTTTTAACACTAGAGTCTTTAAATGATTTGCCGCTATATCTTTTTGACATAATTAATCTTCACATAAAAAAAAGGCCATCTTAAGATGGCCTTTTAAATTTATTCAAGAAAATGAGGGATTACATTCACACACATATTACGCCAATACTCACTTATTTAACTTCTTCACTGCAAACTTCACTGCAGAAACACCCTAAATAGAAAGCAAACAGAAAGGTGACTTCATTTAAGAGTTGAGTTAAATTTCCAATACAACATTTGAATGACTAGAATTATTTATTTTATCCTTTCTTTCTTTATAATGGTCGGCGTAACATTCGCTGGTGAGAAATATTGTTTTAATTGTCACCACAAATACAAAATAGGTGATAAAAAAAATGAAACCTATGATTTTGAGTTTGATTTACAAACTAATAAATTATCTGTAAAAGTTAAAAAACAAATATCACGTAAAGATACTGGTTTAGTTTCTTACATCTTATTTGAAAACAATAAGATTTTAGTTGATGAAAATAGAAAAAGTAAATATCGGGGACCATATCCTTCGCATTCCATAGGTAAGTCTTTGGTATCTTTAGTTACAGGTTATGCAATGTGTGGTGGTTATATTAATCATACTGTTTATGACAGAATAGATTACCCAACGGTTGAAGGTACTTTATATGAAAATCAAAAATTAATTAACTTACTTAATATGCAGGCAGGTGATGATAAAATAGTAGGACAAAGAATTTACGCATGGGACAACCCTATCAAAGGTAAAGGTCCTAATGTTAATACTATACCTATCAAAAAAGTTATGAAGAAATACTTTAAAAATGTTGATGGTTTAGAACCTGGTACTTATTATAACTATAGTGCCATGACAACCAATGTTATTATGAACTATGTTATTTACAAAACTGGTGATAACTGGAACAAGTTATTACATAAGATATTTGTAGAAGACGCTAAAGTTGCTAAAAGAGTTTATTTTCATAAAACTTTATATGCTAATAAAACTGGTAACAGAAAATCTGGTGAATACGGAAGATATTCTTTCTATGCTGATAGATATGATTATGTAAGAATTGCTAACATGATGATGATTCATTGGAACAATGATACTTGCGTTGGTAAGTATTTAAAAACAATGTATGAAAATAGAGTTGATAAACAACATGGTGAGTATAGTATATATAAAGGCAATCATAGATCAGCACAAACTTACGGTGGTCAGTTTCACTTTGACCCAATCGGATTAGAAGACAGACCTATTTTAATGATGGATGGTGCTTACGGACAACAAGTAGTGATTGATTTTAATAATAACAGAATTATTACTGCTCATTCTGTTGAAAGAAATTACGACTATCATAGTTTAATATATTTACCATTGGGTTATAAGAAACAACCTAAAAAATGTGGAGAGAGAGATTCTATGGGCAGAGTAATAGAATGTCCAAATCCTGCTTAAGAAATTAATTACTCTTTGTTGTTAATAATAAACTAGGGTTGCCTTCAGCACCGTTTTTTGATTCTAAAAACTTCATTGAACATTCATTGCAGATTTTTGTTTAGGGTAAAAAAAAGGGCAGTAAAATCTGCCCTTTTTGAATTTTGATTTGGGTTGGAACGATTACATTCCCATTCCGCCCATGCCACCCATGCCGCCCATACCACCAGGCATACCACCAGGCATTCCGCCAGCAGCATCTTTTTCCTCTGGTTTGTCAGCGATCATTGCTTCTGTAGTTACTAATAATCCAGCAATTGAAGCAGCGTCTTGTAAAGCAGTTCTTACAACTTTTACTGGGTCTATGATACCCTTTGCAAACATATCACAATACTCTTCGTTTTGAGCATCGTAACCGTTAGTTTTTTTCTTCTGCTCTAATAATTTACCAACTACCACTGAACCATCTACACCAGCATTTTTAGTAATTTGTCTAATTGGAGCTTCCAATGCTTTTCTGACTAGATCAACACCTGCTTTTTGGTCATCACCTTTTGCTTTAACTTTATCAAGCTCTTGAGCAGCATAAAGAAGAGCACATCCACCACCAGTTACAATACCTTCTTCAACGGCAGCTCTAGTAGCGTTTAAAGCGTCTTCAACTCTGTCTTTTCTTTCTTTAACTTCAACTTCGGTTGCACCACCAACTTTGATAACTGCAACTCCACCAGCTAACTTAGCAAGTCTCTCTTGAAGTTTTTCTCTGTCATAATCAGAAGTAGTTTCTTCAACCTGTTGTTTGATAGAAGCACATCTAGCTTCAATATCAGATTTTTTACCACTACCATTAACGATAGTGCTGTTATCTTTATCAACTTTGATTTTCTTGCAAGATCCAAGATCATCAAGCTTAACATTTTCAAGTTTGATACCTAGGTCTTCAGATATAACCTGACCTCCTGTTAAAATAGCAATATCTTCAAGCATAGCTTTTCTTCTATCACCAAAACCTGGAGCTTTAACAGCTACAACTTTCAAACCACCTCTAAGTTTGTTTACTACTAAAGTTGCTAAAGCTTCGCCTTCAACATCTTCAGAAATAATCATTAACGGTCTACCAGCTTGAACCACTGCTTCTAAAAGAGGAACCATTGGTTGTAAATTAGTTAATTTTTTTTCATGTAATAAAATAAAAGGATTATCTAATTCTGTAGTCATTTTATCACTGTTAGTAATAAAATACGGTGATAGATATCCTCTATCAAACTGCATACCTTCAACTACATCTAATTCTGTTTCAATACCTTTATTTTCTTCAACAGTAATAACTCCCTCGTTTCCAACTTTTTGCATTGCTTTAGCAATCATAGTTCCAATTTCTTTATCACCATTTGCAGAAATTGTTCCTACTTGAGCAATTTCATCACTGTCTTTTACCTTTTTGGCAGATGCAACAAGACTATCTTTTACTGTTTCTACAGCTGCATCAATTCCTCTTTTTACATCCATAGGATTCATGCCAGCTGTTACATACTTCACACCTTCTTTTACAATAGCTTGCGCAAGTATAGTTGCAGTCGTGGTTCCATCACCAGCTTCATCGTTAGTTTTGCTAGCAACTTCTTTAACCATTTGTGCACCCATATTCTCAAACTTATCTTCAAGATCTATTTCTTTAGCTACAGACACACCATCTTTAGTAATTCTAGGTGCACCATAAGATTTATCCATTACGACATTTCTTCCTTTTGGTCCTAAAGTTACTTTAACAGTGTCAGCTAAGATATTTACACCTCTAATCATTGCTGCTCTTGCTTCAGCATCAAATTTAACAACTTTTGCCATTATTTTTCTCCTTTAAATTAAATTACTTACCTGAAATACCCATAATGTCAGACTCTTTCATTATGCTGTATTCTTTACCATTAATTTTGACTTCAGTTCCTGACCACTTGCCAAATAAAACTTTATCACCAACTTTAACGTCCATTGGAATTATCTTTCCATCCTCAGTTTTTGCTCCACCACCTACAGCTACCACTTTGCCTTCTTGAGGTTTTTCTTGAGCCGTATCAGGTATAATTATTCCTCCAGCAGTCTTTTCACTGCCGTCTAATACTTCGATTAAAACTCTGTCATGTAACGGTTTAAACTTCATAAATTCTCCTTTATAAATCTTTATAAATATGCACTTCATATAGATATTTCACCGCCTATTTCAAGATCAGAAAGACTTAAGGATATTAATAATGCTAGTAAATTCAGGATTTTATGGTTTATACCTTAAAATATGACCAAAAATTTAGATTCAAATGGCTTACAATCAATTGCCGATAATTATGATCTTTTTTATGTAGACTTATGGGGTGTTGTTCATAATGGGGTTAATCTTCATGAAAAAGCAATAGGTGTTTTAAATGAGCTTTTAAAAAAAAAGAAAATGTTCGTACTTTTAACAAATGCCCCAAGACCAAATAAAACTGTTCAAAATTTTTTGGAAAAGATGGGTATGGACAAAGTACTCAGAGATCACGTATTTACCTCAGGAGAAGCAGCATTGAATTATTTGAAAAAATCTTATTTATCGAAAAAGTTTTATCACATAGGTCCACCCAGAGATTTTGATTTATTTTATTTATTTGAGAAAAATAAGTGTGAAGATATTAGTGATAGTGAATATTTATTGTGCACAGGGTTATTTGATGATCACGATAAGGATTTAAAATTTTACAAAGATTTACTTGAGAAACATATTACCAAAAAAATGATTTGTACAAATCCAGATTTAATCGTTGATCGTGGTGAAGTTAGAGAGTTGTGCGCAGGTTCAGTCGCAATGGTTTTTGAAAAAATGGGCGGAGAAGTGGTATATTTTGGAAAACCACATCCAGAGGTCTATAATCAGTCAACTGACAATAAAAATAAAAAAATATTAGCAATTGGTGATAATTTAAATACTGATATCAAAGGTGCAAATCTTTTAAATTATGACTCTTTATTAATTAGTAATGGAATACATAGATATGAAATAAAAAATAAAGGTATACAAGATGTTTCAAAAGAGTATGAAGCGATAGTTAATTTTATTCAATCAGATTTAAAATGGTAAAACATTATACAAATTTTAATATTAAAAAAACACACAGAGGATCAATTATTTTAATAGGTAATTTTGATGGTTTACATTTGGGGCATCAAAAATTATTTCAATTAGCACAGTCATATAAGAAAAAATATAATTTAAAAATTGGTGTTGTGAATTTTGATCCAATGCCAAAAATGTTTTTTAATAATAAATTAAAAAATTTTAGGCTTTCTAATAGTAATCAAAAAATTAAATTACTTAGTAACTTAAAAGTAGATTTTGTTATTACAAAAAGATTTGATAAAAAATTTTCAAAAACTAAAGCACTTAATTTTATATCTCATATTTTAAATAAAAAACTTAGTTCCAAATTTATTTTTGTCAGTAATAATTTTAGATTTGGAAATAAAAGAGAAGGAAATGTTAATTTACTAAAAAGATACGAGCAATTATTTAATTATAAAGTTGTTAAACCTGAACCATTAATTAAAAGTAAAAAAATTGTATCATCATCTTTAATAAGAAATCTTTTAGAAAAGGGTTTGTTGGATAAAGCTAATAATCTTTTAAAAAGAAATTGGACTATCCAAGGAGTAGTTAAAAAAGGAAGACAAGTTGGAAAAAAAATTGGATTTCCAACCTGCAATATAGACATTGGCGATTATGTTTTAGCAAAACCGGGGGTTTATGCTGTCAAAGTTTTGAGAAAAAATAGCTCAAAATATATAAAAGGTATTGCTAATCTTGGGTATAGGCCAACATTTAATCAAAAAAAAATATTATTAGAAGTTCATCTATTTAATTTTTCTGGAAATCTTTATAATAAGCTTTTATCAGTAGAGTTTTTAAAGTTTATAAGGAAAGAAAAAAAATTTAAAAATGTAAATCAATTAAGATCTCAAATAAAAAAAGATTTAAATATTGCAAAAAAAACCAAATGACTAAATCACAAATAAATCTGCCTAAAACAGCTTTTTCCATGAAAGCTAACTTACCTACTCGAGAGCCAGAAATTCTTGAATATTGGAAAAAAATAAATCTTTATGACGAGCTAAGAAATGAAAGTAAAGGAAAGGAAAAATTTGTTCTTCATGATGGGCCCCCTTATGCGAATGGAAATATCCATATGGGAACAGCTCTTAATAAAATTCTTAAAGATATAATTGTAAAATTTCATCAAATGGATGGAAAAGATTCTATTTATGTTCCGGGTTGGGATTGTCATGGTTTGCCCATTGAGTGGAAAATTGAAGAACAATATAAAAAAAACAAAAAAAACAAAAACGAAGTTCCTATAGTTGAGTTTAGAAAAGAATGTAGAACATTTGCTGAGAAGTGGATTGAAATTCACAAAAGTCAATTTAAAAGATTAGGTGTCGTTGGAGATTGGGAAAATTATTATTCCACAATGAGCTTTGATGCAGAGGCACAAATAGTTAGGGAGCTTGGTAAATTTTTAAAAGAAGGAAGTTTATATAGAGGTTTTAAACCTGTGTTGTGGTCAACAGTTGAGAAGACTGCACTTGCTGATGCCGAAGTAGAATATCAAGATCATAAATCAGATACAATTTATACTTCGTTTAAAGTTAAATCATCTAATTTAAAAGATTTGGTTGGAGTTGAAATTGTTATTTGGACAACAACTCCATGGACAATACCAGCTAATAAAGCTTTAGCATATAATGAGTCTCTTGAATATGTTATTTTAGAAATAAATGACGAAGGTGATTTTAAAAATAGAAAAATTGTTATTGCTGACGCTCTACTTGAATCAGTCGTTAAAGAGTGTGGATTAAAAGAATATAAAAAAATTCTTACGTTTAAAGGTAAAGAATTTAAAAATACTATTTGCAGTCATCCATTTTTGAACCTTGGTTATGATCACGATATCCCTATGTTGGAAGCTAGATTTGTAACAACTGAGCAAGGAACTGGAATTGTTCACTGTGCACCAAGCCACGGACCTGATGATTTTAATTTATGTCTGAACAATGATATTAAAGCTATTGAAACTGTGGATGGAGATGGAAAATATACAAATAATGTTAAATTGTTTGAAGGAATTCATATTTTTAAAGCAAATCCCATTGTAATTGAAAAACTCAAAGAACAAAAAAATTTATTATTTAATGGTGAGCTAGTCCATTCTTATCCACATTCATGGAGATCTAAAGCCCCACTTGTTCATAGAGCTACACCTCAGTGGTTTATATCAATGGAAAGTCATAAATTAAGAGATAAAGCATTGAAAGCAATTGATGAAACTACTTTTTATCCAAACAAAGGTAAAGAAAGATTAAAATCAATGATTGAAACAAGACCTGACTGGTGTGTTTCAAGACAAAGAGTTTGGGGCGTGCCTCTTCCAATTTTTGTGAATAAAAAAACAAAAGAAATTTTAATTGATGATGAGGTTATCGAAAATATTTCATCAATTTATGAAAAGGAGGGTTCAGATTGTTGGTTTTCAGATGATCCTCAAAGATTTTTAGGTAAGAAATATAAAGCTGATGATTATCAAAAATTAAGTGATATCGTTGAAGTTTGGTTTGATAGCGGTTCAACTCACTCTTTTGTATTGGAAAAAAGAGAGGATTTAAAATGGCCAGCATCAATGTATTTAGAGGGTTCAGATCAACATAGGGGCTGGTTTCATTCATCATTATTAGAATCTTGTGGAACGAGAGATAGAGCACCTTTCGAGTCAATTTTATCTCATGGTTTTGTTGTAGATGGCAAAGGCCTAAAGATGTCGAAATCGCTGGGAAATGTAATAGCACCTGAAGATATTTTGAAAAAATATGGCGCTGATATTTTAAGAATTTGGGTAGCATCATCAAATTATGCTGAGGACTTAAGAATAGATTACTCCATTTTAGATCAACACGCAGAGTCTTATAGAAAAATTAGAAATACTTTTAGATATTTACTAGGAAACATTAATGATAAATATGAAACAATAAATTTTGATGAGCTAGATGTAGATAGTTTACCTGAGTTAGAACAGTTAATGCTACATAAAATTTATGTTTTAAATAGTAATTTTAAAAAATATTTTAAAAATTATGATTTTCACAATTTATATAAAGAATTATTAAATTTTTGCACTGTTGATTTGTCTGCTTTTTACTTTGATATTAGAAAGGATAATCTTTATTGTGATTCTATAGACACAGAAAAAAGAAAATCAACAATTTTACTTCTTAATATTATTTTAAATGCTCTACTAAAATGGTTTGCACCCATACTATCTTTTACAACAGAGGAAATTTTTAAATTGTTGTTTAAAGACCAAAAAAGTATTCACCTTGAAAAATTTTTAGAATTTCCTGATAAATTTAAAAATGAAAAGCTTAGTAATAAATGGATTGAATTAGTAAAAATAAGAAATATTTGCAACATAAGTATTGAAGAAAAAAGAGCTAGTAAGGATATAGGATCTAGTTTAGAAGCAGATTTAAAGATACAACTAAATCAAAAATTAAAAAGTCTTACAGAAAATACAGATTTTTCAGAACTTTGTATAACGTCAAGTGCTGAAGTTAGTTATAAGGATGATATCGAGACAACCGCAATTACTAGCAAGGCAAATGGATCGAAGTGCTCTATTTGTTGGAAGATAAAAGAATCATCTTGTAGTAGAGCTAATTGTGCTGTGAACATAGCATGATAAAAAAAAATTTTTTTATTAGTTCATCTGTTATTTTTTTAATTTTTTTACTTGATAGGGTTTCTAAAACTTATGTAATTTATTTAAATGATAAATTATTAGGAATTGAAATATTATCTTCAAAATTTTTGAATATACGTTTAATTTGGAATGAAGGAATTGCATTTGGCTTATTATCGTTCAATGATAAAATTATTTATAATTTATTAACTTTTATAATTTTTATTATTATTTTAATAATTTTTTTTATGGTTCTAAAGAGTTATGGACTTAAAAAATACTCTTTTTTAATGATATTAGGAGGTGCAATAGGAAATGTTTATGACCGTATATTTTATGGAGCTGTTCCAGATTTTATAGATTTTCATATAGGAAATTTTCATTGGTTCATATTTAATGTGGCTGATATATTCATTACTTTAGGTGTTATTTTTATGATAATAATTGAAATTACTGGTAATAATAAAAACAATAAATATGAAATACTTTAAAATATTAGTTTTTTTTAAATTAATTTTATTTCTTTATTCATGCTCAACACTTAAAGAAGGATTTACAAATCAAAAAAAGTCAAGCAGCGATGAATTTCTAGTCGAAAAAAAATCACCACTTGTAATGCCTCCAGATTATAATGATTTGCCTGTACCTGATCAGAATAATAAAACGGCAGAGACCAATGAAAATAAAATAAAAGATCTTGTATCAAAAAAAAACAATGAAAATGCTGAAATGAATAATGCTGAAGATGGTAATTCGAATATAGAACAGTCAGTATTAAAAAAAATTAAGAATTAATGCTAACCTCGGGTATTAGCTTTGTTAATTTTAAAAAAAAAAACAAGTCTTTTAAACTAAGAAAAAATTTACAATTAATTATTAATGATAAAAATGAGATACTTAACTCATTAAGTAAAAATTATCAAGATAGTTATAAAAAAAATTTAATTAATAAGTATAAAGCATTTTCAAATTACAGAATAATAGGAATGGGGGGTTCAATACTTGGAACTCGAACAATTTATGAATTTTTACAACATAAAATAAAAAAAAATTTTTTATTTATTGATAATCTTCAGAATACTTTATCTCAAAGTAAAAAAAAAACTGTTAATATAATCGTGTCAAAATCGGGAAATACAATTGAGACGATTACAAATTCAAATATAATTATAAAGAAAAATAATAGAAATATTTTTGTCACCGAAAACAAAAAGAATTATCTTTATCGATTAGCAGAAAATCTCAAAGGAGAAATCGTCCATCATAATAATTATATTGGTGGAAGGTATTCAGTTTTATCTGAAGTAGGAATGTTACCAGCCGAATTGATGGGTTTAAAATCTAAAAATTTTAGACAATTTAATTCTTTAATAAAAAATAGAAGATTTTTAAATTCACTTATTACCAATGTTGGTTCAATACTTTATTATATTAAAAAAAGAAAGTTTAATTCTATAATTATTAATTATGACGAAAAGTCTGAAAGTTTATTTAAATGGTATCAACAACTAGTTGCAGAAAGTTTAGGTAAGAAAAAAAAAGGACTTTTGCCAATAGTATCAAATATGCCAAAAGATAACCATAGTGTAATGCAACTTTATTTAGATGGTTTTCAAAATAATTTTTATACATTCTTTTATGTTTATGAAAAAAAATCAAAAAAACTAAATAATAAAATTATATTACCATCACATAAATTCTTAAAAAATAAATCAATATCAAAAATTATTTATTCTCAAAAAAAAGCCAGTGAAAATATTTTTTTGAAAAAAAATATACCATTTAGAAGTTTTGAAATTAAAAAAAGGGATGAAAAAACTTTAGGGGAATTGTTTTCCTTTTTTATTTTAGAAACAATTTTACTTGGTAAGGCACTAAAATTAAACCCTTATGATCAACCAGCTGTTGAATTAATTAAGAAAGAAACAAAAAAAATTTTAACTTAAATTGGATAAAAAAATTATCTTTGAAATTCCATATTTTTTTTCTTCTATGATTTTGAAGTTTTTTGGAAAAATATCTTCTTCTTTATGATGTCTATGAAGAATAATAATGGCGTTTTTTTTAAGTATTTTATAATCAGTAATCTTTTCAAATATTATATTTATATTTTTATCTTTGTATGGTGGATCTAAAAAAATAATATCAAATTTATTTTCAAAGTTATTAAAAATATCATCTTTATAAATATCTTTTTTTATTATTTTACAATTATTGATTGACTTTAAGTTGGATAGATTTTTTTCTAAAATTGGTAAAACTCCTATATAATTTTCTATAAAAAATACTTCTTTTACTCCTCTTGATAAGCATTCTAGACCAAAAGACCCAACTCCAGAAAATAAATCTAAAATAGTAGAATTATTAAAATCAATTTTAAATTTATTTGAGTGGTTAATGATATTAAAAATAGATTCTTTTGCTAAATCCTTTAGAGGTCGTGTCTTTTTATCTTTTGGTTCTAAAATTTTTTTTCCTTTAAAAGAGCCAGATATTATTCTCATTATTCAACAACCTTATAACCTATATCTTTCCTAAAAAAACCACCAGTCCAGTTTAATTTTTCTAAATTTTCCACTACATTTTTTTTAGCTATTTTGAAATCATTTGAAAGACTAACAAAATTTAAAACTCTTCCTCCAACTGCTAAAATTTTTTCATTTTTTTTTATAGTACCCGCATGAAACATATAGTTATCTAAATTAAGTTTAATATTATTTAAGTTATTAATTTGAATATTTTTTTTAAATGCATCGGGATAACCATTCGAGCACAAAACAACACATAAACTTTTTGCATTTTTCCATTCAATATTAATTTCTTTAAGCTCTTTTTCACAACAGGCTAAAAATATATCAATAAGATCTGTTTTTAATCTTGGAAGTATAGTTTGACATTCAGGATCACCCATTCTCACATTATACTCAATTAAATAAGGTTCATTATCTACAATCATTAATCCTGTGTATAAAAAACCCTTATACTCAGATCCCATTTCCGATAAACCTTTTAGGGTAGGATTAATTATTTTATTTATAATTTTTTTCTCTAGTTCATTATTAATTAACCTTGAGGGAGAGTAGGCGCCCATACCTCCAGTATTTTTCCCTTTATCGCCTTCCAAAACTCTTTTATGATCTTGTGCAGTTTCAAATGTTTTAAATGAGACACCATCATGAATAGTAAAAAAACTCATTTCCTCACCTTTTAGAAACTCTTCTATTAAAATATTTTTAGCTATACCAAACTTTCCATTAAAAATTTCATCTATTGCTGTTTCTGCTTCCTCTTTACTATGACAAATATAAACTCCTTTTCCAGAAGCTAGATTATCTGCTTTAACAACTATTGGAAAATTGGAATTATTGACAAAATTTTTTGCTTTACTACTATCTTCAAAAATTCCAAACTTAGCAGTTGGAATTTTATATTTTTTACAAAGTTCTTTAGTAAAAATTTTCGATCCTTCAAGTTGAGAGGAAAATTTATTTGGTCCAAAGACTTTTATTTGAAATTTTTCTAAATAATCCACCAAACCATCAACTAACGGTTTCTCTGGACCTACAATTATTAATTCAATTTTATTTTCAAAAATAAAGTTTTTTAAATTTTCAAATTTCTCAAGATCAATTTTAACGTTTTCTGCAATTTGCTGAGTTCCAGCATTTCCTGGAAAACAAAATATTTTATTGATTTTGTTGGAATTCTTTAAACTTTGACATATTGCGTGTTCTCTTCCACCACTTCCTATTATTCCAACTTTCATATAAAACTGTATAAACTAAAAATGAAAAAAAAATTAGCAAAAATAAAATATTTACCAAATAATTTTCAAATTATTGAACAAGGGGATTATGTTGA
This sequence comes from Candidatus Pelagibacter sp., assembly GCF_052046145.1. GTDB lineage: Bacteria > Pseudomonadota > Alphaproteobacteria > Pelagibacterales > Pelagibacteraceae > Pelagibacter. The sequence continues at coordinate 1,048,295 of NZ_JBNGZR010000001.1, read as the reverse complement.
ATGTGCTGTCTCTGGAAAGAGAATTGATCTAGAAAATTTAACTTATTGGAATGTAGAATTACAAGAACCATATTTCTCATATATGGAAGCGGATAAAAAAAGATCAGACACAAACAAAAAATAAACTTATTTCCATCTATTGTGCGACCATATCCAATTCTCTGGCTTACTTAAAATAAACTTTTCAAGAATTTGATTTAAATTGTCAGTTATTTGTTGTTGGGTTAAGTTTTGAGGAAAGAAAAGAGGTTGATTTATAGTAATTTTGAATTTTAACCCATTAATCCTTTCAATATAAACAGGGACTATTGGTATATTGAATTTTTTAACTAACTGAGCTGGTATAGTGGTGGTAAGTGCTTTTTCTTTAAATAAAGGTGATAAGATGCCCTCCGACACTCTCTGGTCAATCATTAGAGCAGTAGAGTAATTTTTTTTTTTTAATTTAATTAATTTTTTTAATCCAGCTAAACCTTTTTTAATTTGATTTTTACAAATATATTTTTTTCTAATACTTTCCATTATTACATTTAAAAATATATTATTTAAAGGGCGATAAATAGCAGATAAGTTTATACCAGATTTTTCTATAAACATTGCCATAAGTTCAAAATTACTCAAATGACCAGAAATAAAAATTACTTGTTTGTTGTTTTCTTTAATATCATTTAAAATTTCTTTACCTTCAATTTGTACTTCAGAAGCCAATTTTCCATATCTAAAATCTTTGAGAAAAATATACTCTGCAAAAATTCTTCCATAATTATTCCACATCGAGTTTTCAATATTCTTTAAATTAGTTTCATCAATTTCAGGCAAAGCTCTTTTTATGTTATTATGAATTACTTTTTTTGATCTAAAAAAAGGACCGATCATTTCAAATATTTTTCCACTTATATTTGAAGATAGTTTAGGTCCAATAATTTTAAAAAAAATAAAGAAAAAAATTGAGAATAAAAATTCAAAAAAATATTTAATATATTTCATAATTAATTAATAAATTTAATTAGTTTCTCCTCATCAATTATTTTTAATTCTGATTTTATAAATTTTATTTTACTATCATTTTTTTCATTTAATCTTAAAAAATCCTTTTCAGTTGTAATTATTTTGCAATTTAATAATTCTGCTTCTGAAATGATTTTATTTAAATCATTTCCATTGTATTGATAATGGTCAGAAAATTCTAAATCTTTTTTAATTTTAAATCCATGTTCTTTAAGCATCGCAACAAAGGTTGCATGATTGCCAATTCCAGAAAATACCAAATAATCATTTTCTTTTTTAAATTCGTTTAAATTTGTAATCTCATATTTTCCTAAATGAATATTTATTTTAGAATTAATTTTTAGTATTTGTGTTTTTATTTCATCTAAATTTTCTAAATTGCCATTTAAAAATACGTGATCATAATTCTTCAAATTTCCTATATCCTCCCTTAATGGTCCAGCAGGAATAGTCATTCCATTTCCTATCCAGTTAATATTATTAAAACAAATAAAACTTAAATCGTATGTAATAGATTTATCTTGAATTCCATCATCAAGTATCGCTACTTCATAATTTTCATCAATGGCATTTTGTAAAGCTTTTCTTCTATATGAGGATAAAAATAGCTTACCATAATTACTTAAAAGTTTTTGCTCATCAGCTTGATTTTTATAAGACTTTTTAATAAAGCAGGATTTAATTTTTCTTTTTTTAAAGATTTTATTTATTTTAATACATAATGAAGTTTTACCAGTGCCACCGATATAAAAATTTCCTACACAAATAGTTTTGATATTCATTTTAGCATTATCCGGTTTTTTTTTAAGATAATTAAAAATTTGTATTATTAATGCTGCTGGAAATAATAAATATGCCAATATATTTGGTCTCTTTTTATCCCAAAAATTAGGTTTTTTTAAATTCATTATTAATTAGATAATTTAATTCATTTATAGTTTTCTTTAAAATTTTTTTTCCTATTTGTTTTATTTTTTTACCTGAATTTTTATTTTTTTTAAAAACAATTGATGATGCAAGTTGCAATGGTGTATTAATTTTTTTAGCAATATTTAATAACTCTAAATGCTTATATACATCCTTAAAATTATCTGTATTAGGTCCATGTAGTATTTTTGATCCTAATCTTGCAGCTTCTAGAGGGTTCTGTCCCCCTCTATTAATTATAGATCCTCCTAAAAAGACTGTGGAACTGATTTTATGAAATAATTTAGTCTCACCAAATGTATCAACAATATAAATATCAATATTTTTTAAAGTTTTAATTTTTGAGCTGTGATAAGCTACTTTTAAATCAATTTTTTTCATTTCTAATGCTATTTCATTTGCTCTATGTACATGTCGAGGAATAATTATAGTAATTAGGTTTTTAATTTTTTTTTTAAGTTCTTTGTGAGCATAGGCGCAAAAAATTTCTTCATTTTTATGTGTGCTAGAGGCTACCCAAATTTTATTTCTATTAAATTCAGATTGTAATTTTTTATTTTTTATTATGAAATTCTCTTCTGGATTTGCAGCAAATTTGAGATTTCCTATGAGATTTATTTTTTTGGTGTTTATTTTTTTTAAAAAATATTTGGTTTCAATATTTTGTGGATAGGCAATTGTTACCATTTTAAAAATTAATTTTGAGAAAAATTTAATTTTTAACCATCGATTAAAGGTTTTGTTTGTAATTCTTGCATTTAATAAAATTAAAGGAATTTTTTTTTTTTGTAAATTTTTAAACATATAAGGCCATATTTCTGACTCTATAAAAATTGCCAAACTTGGTTTCCAATAGTTTAAAAAATTCTTTGTAAACAAAAAATGATCAATAGGATAAAATTGATGAACAGTTTTTTTAAAATTAAATTTTTTTAAAACATATGAAGAACTTAGTGTAGATGAGGTGATTAATATTTGGTCAATAGATTTTTTTTTTTCATAATATTTTATGATTGGTATAATACTTAGAACTTCACCTACACTAGCACCATGAAACCATATAATTTTACCTTTTCTTCTTTTAACTGTCGATATGCTAAATTTTTCAATAAATCTTTTTTTATCCTCTTTTTTTTTAAAAATTCTAAAGATAATAACAAAAGGAGAAATTATTATGAGCAAAGAAATAATAATTTGATAAATTAAAAACATATTTATTTTTGAATTTGTTTTTCATAAAAACTCTTATACAACTCTGACTTATTCATTAGGTCATTATGTTTGCCACTATCTACTACTTGTCCAGAATCAATTACATAAATATTATTTGAATTTAAAATTGTTGATAGTCTATGAGCAATAACAATTGTAGTTTTGTTTCTTGTTAAAATTTTCAATGCTTCTTGTATTTTATTTTCTGTTTCAGAGTCCAATGATGATGTTGCTTCATCTAATAATATGATTGAACTCTTTTTTAACATCGCTCTAGCTATAGATAGCCTTTGTTTTTCACCTCCAGATAATCTAACACCATTTTCTCCTATTAAAGTTTCATATTTATTTGGAAGTTTATTAATAAACTCCTCACAAAATGAGAGTTTTGCAACTTTGTAGACCTCCTCATTTGTTGCATGCTCATTCGCGTATTTAATATTATTTTTAATTGTATCATCAAACAAAGTAGTTTCTTGACTTACCATTGATATTTCGTTTCTAAGAGACTCAATTTTGATTTTATAAATGGATTGATTATCTATAGTTATATCTCCAGATTGTGCATCATAAAATCTTGGTATTAAATTTAAAATTGTCGATTTTCCTGATCCACTATGCCCTACTAGTGAAGTCATTTTTCCTCCTATGAATTCAAGGTTAATAGAATTTAATGTAGTCTTTTCATCTGTTTCATAAGAAAATTTAAGGTTTTTAAATTTTATATCTGAATTTTTAACATTAAGAGTATCAGCGTTATTTATATCAATAATATTATTTTTTTGATCAATAATAGGTATAATCCTTGAAGCAGCAGATAAACCTTGATTTAAGGTTATATTTAAAGTTGATAGTGCTCTGACAGGTTGATATGCTAACATCATAGCGGCTAAGAAGGAGAAAAAATTATTTATATCAACTTCTCCATTAGCCATAAGCTTTCCTGAATAAAAAATTAAAACAGCAATCATTATGCCTGTTAATATTTCCATTATTGGAGATATTCTTATAAATACGGTTTGTATTTTTTGATTTTTTTCTTTCAATTCTGATAAATGTAGGTTTGCTCTTTCCTTTTCGTAATCTTCTTTTTGAAAGATTTTAATTAATTTATGATTTTTAAATAATTCAACTAAATAAGTTGTTAAAAAACCTGATTTTTCTTGAGCCTCAGTCGCTACCTTGCTCATTCTTTTACCGAGAGTTTTTGCTGAAATACTTGCAAGTGGTATCATTACAATTGATATTAATGCTAGTTTCCAATTCTGAAAAAACATTACAGCTAATAATCCTATTAAAGTAAGAGAATCTTTGAATAAGGACAATACTGCTGTACTTAATAAATTTGTAATATGCATAACATCATATGTTAAATTTGAAATAAATTTTCCTGAGTGTTTTTTGTCTATTATTTGTGTATCAGTTCCAATTAGAGTATTTATCATATCATACTGCAATTTCTTTTTAATCGCCTCGCCAACACCAATCATAATAGATTTTGCAAAATATAATGATAAACCTTTTGTTGTAAAAGCAAGAATAATTAACAATGGAATGAAAAATATTAACGTTTGATCTTTTTCAATGAAAAGTTTTTTAATTGCTGGATCTAGAAGCCATGCAATAGATGAGGTGCTGCCTGCTACTAATATTGAAAAAAAACCTGACAAAAAAATTTTATTTAAATAAATTTTTGAATAATCATTCCATAATCTTTTATAAATTTCAGATTTCTTCATATTAGATACTTTGCAACTAAAATATTTAAAAATATAATTAAACCAAGAAAATTATTACTCTTGAATGCCCTAAGGCAACTTGAAGGATTTTTAAAATTAAAAATTTTCAATTGAAAAAAAAGTAGATGAAAAGAAGGAATTACAAACAATAAAAAATAAATATAATTAAACTTCATAAAATATCCTCCGATCAAAAATAAAATTATTAAAGAAGTGTAACAAAAGAATAAAAACTTTTTCGGTTCCTCTTTAAATTTTATAGAAGTTGACTTAAGTCCTATAATTTCATCATCTTTGATATCTTGATATCCATACACCGTGTCATAACCGAGTGTCCAAAATATGGCTCCTAGATAGAATAGAATTGGGGTGAAATCTATACTCCCTTTTGTTGAAGTCCATCCAAGAATTAGTCCATAGTTAAATGTTACCCCTAAAAACAACTGAGGCCAATAAGTATATCTTTTCATTAAAGGGTAAGAAAAAGCAAGGGGCATTGAACTTAAAGCTAAAATAATTGTAAAAGGATTAAAATTTAATAACACTAAAAGGGCTAAAAAACATAGTCCTGCTGAATAAATAATTGCAAGTTTTATAGAAATTTTTCCTGAAGCAATGGGGCGATTTTTTGTACGAAATACTTTCGTATCAAATTCTTTATCCAATATATCGTTTACAATACACCCAGCAGATCTCATTAAGACAGATCCTAAAAAAAATAGAAATAAATAAAAAAAATAAAGATTTAAACTATCTTTAAAGTCATAAGCTAAAGTTAATCCCCAGGCACATGGCCAAAATAAAAGCATGAAACCAATTGGTTTTTTTAATCTTGTAAGTTCTATAAATAACTTTATTTGGTTCATAATTTACTTGTAAATAACAAAGGGTAGATTCATAATCAAATTGATTCGTATGAATATAGATTACACAGTCACAGCATTAATGTTTCCTGCAATTCCTTTAATGATGGCTGTTTATAGTAATAGATTTCATTCTTTAAGTATTTTAATCAGACAGCTACATGATGAGCATGTTTATGAAAAGCATATTCCACCAGAATGGAAAAAACAGTTTATCAATCTAAGTGGAAGAATAACTCTTTTAAGATGGACAATACTTTTTGCTTCATTTGGATTTCTTTTTAATATGTTGACTGTATTTGCTTTATATTTAGATGAAGTTTTTCTCGCTAGGGTAATTTTTGGATCTTGTTGTTTATCAATGATAATATCAATATTATTTTTTATTAGAGAAATTCAAATTTCAACTAATGCTCTTAAACTTCATATGTCAGATATGGATGTTGATGTTAATTAGGAACTATTACAGCGGGGCCTAAAATTTTTCTTCCCTCAAGATCTTGGTGAGCTTGTATAACTTCCTCTAGCTTATATTTTTTGAAAATTTTAATTTTTACTTTTCCAGAGCTAATTTTTTCAAACATTGTTTTTGAAGCTTCATCTAATTCTTCTCTAGTTGAAAGGTATTGTTGCATTGATGGTCTTACAAGATAAAGACCTTTAGGTTGAATAACTTTTGGCACATTGATATCTGACAATGGTCCAGATGCATTTCCAAAAGAAACCATCATTCCTCTAATAGCTAAACATTCAATAGATCCATCTAGTGTATCTTTACCCACACCATCATAAACAACTGGGACACCCTTACCGTCAGTAATCTCTAAAATTTTTTTTGCAAAATTTTCTTTATTATAATTTATAACATGATCATAACCATTTTCTTTTGCTATATTTACTTTTTCATCCGATCCAACTGTACCTATAACAGTACATCCTAAATTTTTTGCCCATTGTCCAAAAATTTGACCAACACCACCAGCAGCTGCATGAAATAAAATTGTTTCACCTGATTTAATTGGATAAGTTTTATGCAAAAGATAAAAAGTTGTTAAACCTTTTGTCATTAATGTTGCAGCTATTTCTAGATCAATACCATCTGGTACTTTAACCAAATTCTTAGTTGGATAGTTTCTGTGAGAACTATATGAACCTAAAGGAATACCTGCATAAGAAATTTTGTCACCAACTTTGAAATCTTTAACGTTCTCTCCAACATCAGTAATAATTCCAGCACCTTCTAAACCTAAACCAATCGGCAGTTTTAAAGGGTATAAACCTGATCTATGGTAAGTATCAATGTAGTTAAGACCAATTGCTTTTTGTTCAATGGTTACTTGATCAGGACCCGGTTTGTCTAAAGATATATCTTTAACTTCTAAAACTTCAGGTCCACCAGTTTTATTGATTTGTACAGCTTTCATAATTTATTTTACAAACGTACCATTATGATAATCTTGAACTGCTTGCAAGATTTCTGCTTTGGTATTCATCACAAACGGTCCGCCTCTAGCTATTTCCTCATTTATTGGTTTACCCGAAATCACTAAAAACTTAGCATTTGATTTTGCTTTAATACTTAAATTTTCACCTTTAGTTAATAATATTAAAGTACTATCTATAACTTGATCGTGTTTATCTTTTCCAATTTCAATTTCACCACTAATTAAATAAACAAAAGTATTGTGGGTAGATGGTAATTTAAAATTAAATTCTTTACTTTTGTTGAGTTCAACATCAAAATAAACTGGTTCTACGTTATGACCTTTTACTGGTCCTTCAGCATTCTCGAATTTACCAGCAATAACTTTTACTTGTTTCTCATCATCTTTATGAACACTCATTTTATCAGCATCAATATAAAGATATTCAGGCTTACTCATTTTTAATTTAGCAGGCATGTTAATCCATAATTGAAAACCATGAAGTCTTCCTTCTTTCATAGCAGGCATTTCTGAATGAATGATCCCACTTCCCGTTTTCATCCATTGAACATCTCCTGCAGTCATTCTACCTTCACCACCTGTACTATCTTTATGCTCAAAATCTCCAGCCAACATATAAGTCACTGTTTCAATTCCTCTATGAGGGTGGGGTGGGAAACCCGCAATATAATCCTCACTATTTTCTGATCCAAATTCATCAAGCATTAAGAAAGGATCAAAATAATTTGGCTCAACACCAATGCTTCTTTTTAATTTTACTCCAGCACCGTCAGAGGCTGGAATAGGATCAATAATTTTACTTACTTCAATATTTTTCATAATTAGTACATAAGAATTTTTTATATTATATCAAGTAACTTACTAAGGTCTTCGATTTGATGTTTTGGTAAATAATCTAGATTGTCAAAAGTATTACTATTTCTATTAACCCAAATAGAATTATAACCATAATTTCCACCACCAGATACATCCCAAGTATTTGCACTTAAAAAAGTAATTTCATTTCTTTGAATTTGATATTTCTTAACCGGAATATCATAAACTTTAGAGTCTGGTTTATAAACTCCAACTTCCTCAATTGAAAAAATATCATCAAATATATTTTCTAAATTGTTGCTCTTAACCAATTCATTAAGAAGGGCAGGTGTACCATTTGAAAGAATAGCAAGTTTAAAATTTTTTTCTTTTAATGATTTTAAAACTTCAGGAACTTCTTTAAAGGTCGATAGAACTTTATAAAGATCTAATAACTCATTTCTCATAGAAGAATCTATCTCATAAGTTTTCATAGATTTATCTAAACTTTCTTCTGTCACTTGCCAAAAATTCTTATGACGTTTCATTAAACTTCTCAGCCAAGTATATTCTAATTGTGTGGTTCTCCAATAATTGGCGAAACCTTCCCACTTATTACCTATTTTATCTTTACATTTTTCAGCAGCTGAATTCACATCAAATAAGGTACCGTAAGCATCAAAAATTATTGCTTTAATATTTTTCATAAACTAACTTATCCATATGAGTAACATTAGATTATTTTATTCAAAAAGTTTATATCTTAATTTGACTAACAAACTTGATAAATCTCAATCACACTATGTTTCAAAAGTCATGAGACTTAAAGAGAAAGAAGTTTTCTCTCTCTTTAATAGTACTGGCGAATGGGAAGCGAAAATCTTAAATATCTCACAAAACTTAGTTGAATTTAATGTTACAAAACAATTAAGACAGAAAGAAAATAACAAAGATCTCTGGCTGGCTTTTTCTCCAATCAAATCAAATTACTTTAATTTTATGATCCAAAAAGCTACAGAGCTAGGTGTAACTAAGTTTTTACCAATTATCTTTGAAAGAACGATTGTTAGAAAGGTCAATAAAGAGAGATTGGAAAAAGTAATAATTGAAGCAGCTGAACAGTCAAATAGAATAACAGTTCCATCAATTGCGGATCCTCAAAAATTAAAAAGCTTTCTAAGCAATGATATGGATTTAATCTTTACTGACCTCAATACTGCTAATACAAAAATTGATCTTACAAAGTTAACAAATAAACCCACTTGCGTAATCATAGGGCCTGAAGGAGATTTTTCTGAGCGGGAGAGAGAAGAGATTCTCAAATTTAATGGTGTTCAGTCTGTTAAAATCAATGAAAACATCTTGAGATCTGAAACGGCTGTAATTTCTGCTTTATCGATCATAAATTACGCCATTAATTGATATTTTGTCGCTAAAAGTAAAAGTGTATTTTTTTAAAAGACACTCTATATAGGGTAAAAAAATGAAAAAATTTTTATATATATTTCTAACATTTTTTATCACTTCAAGTGCATTCGCTAATCAACCAGTTGATTGGCAACTAGGTTTTCAAAAGGCTGCTTCCGAGACTATGAGAGATATCGTTAATTTCCACGATAAATTGTTGTTACCAATTATAATAGCAATCAGTGTTTTTGTTCTATTTTTGATGGTTTATGCATGTATAAAATTTAGAGCTTCAGCAAATCCAGTTCCATCAAAAAGAACTCATAATGTTGCTGTTGAAGTTTTATGGACTTTAATACCGTGTTTAATTCTGATCGTGATGGCGGTTCCATCATTCAAAATTTTATACAAACAAGATGCAATTCCAAAGGCAGACATAACTGTAAAAGCTATAGGATACCAATGGTACTGGGGATACGAGTATCCAGATGAAAATATTTTTTTCGATTCTTATATGATTGAAACTAAAGACTTAAAAGAAAACGAGCCAAGACTGTTAGCCGTAGATAATGAACTGGTTGTTCCAGTAAATAAAGTTGTTAAGGTAATGATCACTGCTAATGATGTTTTGCATGCATGGGCACTTCCTTCATTTGGAGTAAAACGAGACGCTGTGCCTGGAAGAATAAATGAAACATGGTTTAAAGCAGAAAAAGTTGGAACTTATTATGGTCAATGTTCTGAATTGTGTGGAATTAAACATGCGTTTATGCCAATTGAAGTTAGAGTTGTTACTGAAGAGGAATATCAAGAGTGGTTGTTAGATGCCAAAGTTAAATTTGCAAAAGAAATTAATGAAGAAGATCGATTTAAAAAACTAGCGAGTAAATAATATGTATACACAAACAGCATCACACGACGATCATCATACACCAACTGGTTGGAAGCGTTGGGCTTATTCAACTAACCACAAAGATATTGGAACTATGTATCTGATATTTGCAATTATCGCAGGTGTGATTGGTACTGCATTCTCAGTTTTAATGAGAATGGAATTGATGCATCCAGGTGATGGAATTTTAGGTGGAAATTATCATTTATATAACGTGTTGGTTACTGGTCATGGTTTGATAATGATTTTCTTTATGGTTATGCCGGCAATGATAGGCGGATTTGGTAACTGGTTTGTTCCAATAATGATTGGTGCTCCAGACATGGCATTTCCAAGAATGAACAATATTTCATTCTGGTTACTACCTACATCTTTTATCTTATTAATAATGTCGATTTTCATGGATGGCCCTCCAGGTCAAACAGGAGTAGGAGGAGGATGGACTATTTATCCTCCATTATCATCTACAGCAGGTCAACCAGGTCCGGCAATGGATTTTGCAATTTTAAGTCTACACTTAGCTGGAGCTTCTTCAATTTTAGGTGCAGTAAACTTTATTACTACAATTTTAAACATGAGAACACCTGGCATGACACTTCATAAAATGCCATTATTTGCTTGGTCAATATTAGTTACCGCTTTCTTATTATTGTTATCATTACCTGTTTTAGCAGGAGCAATTACGATGCTTCTTACAGATAGGAACTTTGGAACAGCTTTCTTTGATGCACAAACTGGAGGAGATCCAGTACTATTCCAACATTTATTTTGGTTCTTTGGTCACCCAGAAGTTTATATTTTAATTTTACCAGGTTTTGGAATGATCAGTCATATTGTTTCAACATTTTCTAGAAAACCAGTTTTTGGATATTTAGGAATGGCTTATGCAATGGTTGCAATTGGAATAGTTGGTTTTGTTGTATGGGCTCACCACATGTACACAGTAGGTTTAAGCACAGATACAAAAGCATACTTTTTAGCTGCAACAATGATCATTGCAGTTCCGACCGGTATAAAAATATTTTCATGGATAGCAACTATGTGGGGTGGATCAATTTCATTTAAAACTCCAATGGTTTGGGCCTTAGGATTCATATTTTTATTTACAGTTGGTGGAGTTACAGGTGTAGTTCTTGCGAATGCTGGTGTTGATACTGCAATGCATGATACATATTATGTTGTTGCTCATTTTCATTACGTTTTATCATTAGGAGCTGTGTTTGCCATCTTTGCTGGTTTTTATTACTGGTTTGGCAAAATGACTGGTTACGAGTATTCAGAATGGATGGGTCAATTACACTTCTGGTTAACGTTTATAGGAGTAAACTTAGTTTTCTTCCCACAACACTTTTTAGGCCTTGCAGGAATGCCAAGAAGATATGCTGACTATCCAGATGCTTTTGCGGGATGGAATTACATATCTTCAATTGGTTCCTACATTTCTGTAATTGGATTGGTAGTATTTTTTATAAACCTCGCTTATGCGTTTTATAAGAAAAAGGCTGCAGCACAAAACCCATGGGGAGAAGGTGCTACAACTTTAGAATGGACTGTACCATCTCCGCCTAATTTTCATACTTTTGAAGAATTACCAAAGTTTGAAGATGAAGAGGGTGTTGAAAAATCTACTAGCTAAATATAGCTAACAAGATTTTTTAACTTTAAATTAATGATTAAGTCTAAATTAAAAAATAGAAACTTATCTCAAGAAGACGACTTTAATTTATCTGAATTATTTAAATTAATGAAACCAAGAGTAATGTCATTGGTTATCTTTACATGTGCAGTTGGTTTGTTAATGGCCCCAAATATTATCCCAACAAAGGATGCAATAATCGGAATAATTTTAGTTTCAATTGGAGCAGGTGCTGCTGGAGCTTTAAACATGTGGTATGAGTCTGATCTTGATGCATTAATGACAAGAACTTGCCTTAGACCAATACCCACGGGAAAGGTAAACAAAAATCAAGCTCTAGTTTTTGGAATTTCCCTTTCAATATTTTCTGTAATTGCGCTTGATTATTATTCTAACAGAATATCAGCTAGTTTATTACTTTTTACTATTTTGTTTTATGTGTTTGTTTATACAATTTGGTTAAAAAGAAAAACTCCACAAAATATAGTGATAGGAGGAGCTGCAGGAGCATTACCCCCAGTGATTGGTTGGACTATAGCTACCAATTCTTTAACTTTTGAGCCAATTACATTCTTTTTGATTATATTCTTTTGGACGCCTTCACATTTTTGGGCTTTAAGTTTGTATAAATCAGATGATTACAAAAAAGCGAAAATTCCAATGCTTCCACTAACAAACGGTGTTGAGAGTACAAAATTAAATATATTTGTCTATTCTTTAACAATGTTACCAGTAATTGTTTTACCTTATGCAATTGGCTTTGTAGGTATAACTTTTTTAATCCCATCTTTAATTTTGACAATTTATTATAATTATTTATGTTTCGACCTTTATAAATTTAAAAAAAACAAATTTGATGCAAAAAAGGCAAAATTTATTTTTGGATATTCAATTTTGTATTTATTCTTAATTTTTGTTCTTTTTTTAATTGATAAAATTTTATGATAACACCTGACAAAAAAACAAAGAAAAAAAATATTATAACTGCAATAGCAATTTTAGCGTTTATGGTATTTTTATTTGTTTTTACTTTATACAATGTAGGAGTATTTGATAGACAGATATGATTAAAGGCAAAACATTAACTCCTTTACTTTTAGCTGGGATTTTTGTCCTTATGTTGGGATTGTCTTTTGCAGCAGTACCTTTGTATGACCTATTCTGCAGAGTTACAGGCTTTGGAGGAACAACCCAGGTATCTAAAGAAGCTCCTAAAATAGTATTAGATAAGGTTGTTAGTGTGAGGTTTGATACAAATGTAAACAATCTTGAATGGAATTTTAAAGCAAAATCAAACGTGATTGATGTGAAAGTTGGTCAGGTCAACAGAATAGAATTTGAAGTTGAGAATATTGGAGACGAAACTACTTATGGTGTAGCAAGTTTCAATGTTTCACCGGCAAGTTTTGGTAAATATTATAGTAAATTAGGATGTTTTTGCTTTGAAAAACAAGAGTTGAAGGCTGGAGAGAAAGCAACTTACGTAATGACTTTTTATTTAGACCCTGACCTTGTGAACGACCCAACAACAAAAAATTTACAAGATGTAACTATGTCGTACACTTTTTTCTCGACAGATTACTATAAACAATCATAATCACGAAAAATGTCAGCAGAGAAAAAACACGATTACCACTTAGTTGATCCAAGCCCTTGGCCAATCTATACATCTTTTGCATGCTTAGTATTAGCAATAGGTGCAATTTTTTATATGCATAACGGTATTTCCTGGGGAATGTATCTTGGTTTAGCGTTATTAATTTATGGTGCGTACATGTGGTTCAGAGATGTAGTTATTGAAGCTGAGCATCAAGGTCATCATACTCCAGTCGTTCAAATTCATCATAGATATGGAATGACTTTATTTATTGCTTCAGAGGTAATGTTCTTTGTTGCATGGTTTTGGGCTTACTTCGACATAAGTTTATTTCCAAATGAATTTGTTGGAAATGTATGGCCACCAAAAGATATTGAAACATTTGATCCTTGGGACATTCCTTTAATAAATACGTTAGTTTTATTATTATCAGGAACAACTGTTACTTGGGCTCATCACGCTTTATTAGAAGATGATAGAAAAGGCTTTATACAAGGTTTAACTCTGACTGTTATTCTTGGTTTCTTTTTTACATTATTGCAAGCATACGAATATCATCACGCTACTTTCACTTACTCAGGCCATATTTATGGAGCTGTATTTTATATGGCAACAGGTTTTCATGGTTTTCACGTCATAATTGGAACGATATTTTTAGCAGTATGTTTGTGGAGAGGAAAACTTGGTCATTTTACTAAAGATCACCATTTTGGATTTGAAGCGGCTGCTTGGTACTGGCATTTTGTTGACGTAGTGTGGCTATTCTTATTTGCTGCAATTTATATTTGGGGAAGTTAATATTTATACTTGAAAAATAAATTACTATTTTCAGTTTTTGTTTATTTTATTATTTTGACCCTGCTCTCTCTTGGGTTTTGGCAAATCTATAGATTAAATTGGAAATTAGATTTAATTGAGCAAATAGAAAATTCTTTAAAAAACGATCCTGTGGAATTATCTAACATTGAAAAAAAAAATTATCTAAGAATAAAGACAAGCGGAGAAATTGATCTTGATAAACAAATGTATTTATACAATTTAAATGATACAGGCAAACCTGGATTTGAGGTAATTAATCCAATAAAAATTGGTGATGAAAATTACTTAGTGAATAGGGGATGGATACCTTTTGAAAAAAAAGACCTACCTGAAATAAATTTAGTTGATCAAAATCAAATAGTTGGCACTCTTATGTTGCAAAATAAAGCAAGTACGTTTAAGCCTGAAAATGATATTGAAAAAAATTATTGGTTCACTTTGGATAGAGAAGATATTTTAAAATTTACTGGAAGAAATTTTTCAGAGTATGTAATCTATTTAAACGGTGATTATAAAATTCCAAAACCAAGAGTGATAACTGCTAAAATTTCAAATAATCACAAGAAGTATGCAATTACCTGGTTTACTATGGCGATTTCAATCCTTTTAATATATTTATATTTTAGGAAAAAAAATTATTAAATGAAATACGTAAGTACAAGAGACACATCAAAAACATTTGAATTTAAAGACGTTTTTATCAAAGGTCTTGCCGAAGATGGAGGTTTATTTATTCCAGAAACATTAGTGAAATATGGAGAAAATGAAATTAGAGATTTAAAAACACTTAGTTATTCAGAGTTAGCAAAAAAAATTGTTTATCCATTTATTGGTAATTTTATGTCTGAAGCTGAATTGGGCAAAATTATTGATAAATCTTACTCCACATTTAGAAAAGATAACGTTGTAGATTTCATAAAGCTTGGAGACAAAACAATATTAGAATTATTTCATGGTCCGACTTTAGCTTTTAAAGATGTTGCCATGCAACTTTTAGGTAACTTTTACGAATATTACCTAAACAATGAAAATCAAAAAATTAATATTGTTGTTGCAACATCTGGAGATACTGGTGCTGCAGCAATTGATGCAATTAAAGGTAAAAAAAATGTTAATATTTTTGTGCTTCATCCAGACAATCGTGTTTCACCAGTTCAAAGAAAATTAATGACAACAGGTAAACATGAAAATGTATTTAATATAGCTATAAAGGGAAATTTTGATGATTGCCAAAACCTAGTTAAATCAATGTTTGCAGATAAGCAGTTTTCAAATGATATCAAAATGTCAGGTGTAAACTCTATTAATTGGGCAAGGATTATTGCTCAAAGTGTTTACTATTTTTATAGTTATTCATTGGTTGAAAATACAGCTGAACCAACAAATTTTTCAGTACCAACAGGAAATTTTGGAGATGTTTATGCTGGATATTTAGCCAAAAAAATGGGCTTGCCCATAAATAAACTGATTGTTGCAACTAATCAAAACGACATTTTACATAGAGCAATATCAAAAGGTAGTTATGAAGCAGAAAAGGTTTCGGAAACTATTTCTCCTAGTATGGATATTCAAATAGCTAGTAATTTCGAGAGACTTATATTCGATCTTAATAATGAGGGTGATAAACAGACTACATTAGATATGAAAAATATTAAAGAGAATGGAAAATATTTAATTGGTGATGATAAATTAAATAAAATTAGAGAAAATTTTTTATCAGCTAGTCTGAGTGAAAATGAGACTTTGGAGGTTATTAAAAAGGTGTATGAAAAATTTTCCGTAGTTTTAGATCCACACACAGCAATTGGATATGGTGCATTCGACAAACACAACTTAAGAGGAAATAATATTGTACTAGCAACTGCACATCCGTGTAAATTTCCTGATGCAGTTTCCAAAGCTATTAATTTAAAATCTGATTTACCAAAAGAACTTGAGTTTATTTTGAATGAAAGAGAAGATTATGATATATTAGAAAATAATTTAGAAAAAATTAAAAACTATATTATAGGTAAAACAAAATGAAGATTAAAGAAGGCGAACAACTTCCAAATTCAGAATTTTATTATTTAGACTCAAGTGGAGCAGCAAAAAAAATAACTACAGCAGAAGTATTTAAAAATCATAAAACAATTGTGATTGGTGTTCCTGGAGCATTTACAAAAGTTTGTTCTGCAAAACATCTGCCAGGGTATGTTAATAATTATGAGGAAGCAAAGAACAAAGGGATTACAAAAATTATTTGTGTCTCCGTTAACGATCCAAATGTGATGAAAGCATGGGGTGATAGTCAAAAAGTTGAAGATAAAATATTCATGGCTGCAGACCCATATTGTGAATTTACTAAATCAATTGGAGCAGAAATAGATAGACACGACAGAGGCCAGGGAATGAGATCAGCAAGATATACAATGTTAATTGACAACAATGTTGTAAAGAAAATACAAGCAGAAGAAGATACTGCCACTTGTGAAATTTCAGCAGCTCAAAATTTTTTAAAATTAATCTAAATTTGCTGCTTTTTTAGCAAGTAAGTCCACCTCTTCATTTAAAGGGTTTCCATCATGAGCTTTAACCCAATTCCATTGAATATTAAGAGATTTATTTAAATTATATAGATCAATCCATAAATCTTTATTTTTAACATCTTCTTTTTTTGAGGTTTTCCAATTATTAGCTAACCAAGTATTAATCCAATCAGTTATTCCATTTTTTACATATTGAGAGTCAGTATATATTTTTATTTCAATACCAGGCTTCATATCTTTCAATGCATTAATTGGGGCCAACAATTCCATTCTATTATTTGTTGTATTTTTTTCGTTACCACTAATTTTTTTTATTTCTTTTCCATTATTTATAATTGCAGCCCATCCACCATTACCTGGATTTGTTAAACAAGAACCGTCTGTATAAATTGTAATCATTAATTTAAATAATCTTTAAATGAACTTAAATTATTGTGAGAAAGTAATTTTTGATAATATTCATTAGGGTCTTTAATTTTAATCAATGCTGTTTTTGGTGTATTTGAGTAGTCATACAATCTTGTTAATAAATATCTTAATGCTGCACCTCTACACAAAATATTTATAGATTTTTTTTCTTTCATTGAAATTTTTTTAACACTTTCATACCCTTTGATTAAATTTTTAATTTTTTTCTTATTTAAATGGAATTTTCTCTTTTTATAATCAAAACAAAGAGCATTGATGCATATAGCAATTTCATACATAAAATAATCATTAGCAGCAAAGTAGAAATCAATAATTCCAGAAAGTTTATTTTTTTTGAAGAAGATATTATCTATAAATAAGTCACCATGGATAATACCTTTGGGCAATTTTTTAGGCCAATATCTATTAATATGTTTTAGGTTATTGTTTAAGAATACTTTTAAATTTGAAAACTTTTTTGACTTAAATTTAATAGTTTCCAACAAAGGTTTTAAATTCTTAATACCCATCGAATTTTTTCTATTAAGCTTCATTGTATTTGTGACCACATGCATTCGAGCAATTGTTTTACCAACTGTATAACAATCATTTATATTTAATATTTTTTTATCTTTACCTTCCAAGAATGATACAATACATGCAGTTTTATTTTTTAATTTAATAAGATATTTATTATTTCTAGTTTTCAGAGGCTTAGGACAATTTATTTTTGAATTATTTAAAATATCCATCAATTTCATAAAAAATGGTATTTCTTTTTGTAAAACTCTTTTTTCAAATATAGTTAAAATGTATTTTTTCTTTTTTGATTTAAGAAGATAGTTTGTATTTTCTATTCCTTGCTTGATACCTTTAAAACTTATTACTTTATTAATATTAAAATTTTTATTTATAATATTAATTTCTTTTTGATTTATTTTTGTATAGACAGCCATTTTTAATTTAATTTTTTGGGAGCTTTAAATATTACATCTTCTTTAATTATTTCTACTTCATCAATACTTATAGAAAATTTACTTTTTAAATCATTAATAAAATTTTCAACTAATATTTCTGGCGCAGATGCTCCTGAGGATATACCTATAGTATTGCAATTTTCTATTTGATCAAACGGTATTGAGCTTTCTGAATGAATAAGTTGTGAATTTTCACAGCCTGATTTTTTTGCCACTTCAACTAATCTAACAGAATTTGAGGAGTTTCTACTTCCAATAACAAAAAACATATCACAATTTTTTGCAATATTTTTTACTGCCATTTGACGGTTAGTAGTTGCATAACAAATATCTTCTTTCATTGGTTCTTTTATATTAGGGAAATTAGTTTTTAAAATTTTGATTATTTGTTTTGTATCATCAACTGACAAAGTAGTCTGAGTAATATATGCCAATTTTTTGTCTAGTTTATTTTTATAGTTTTTAGCATCTTCCTCATTTTGGATTAAATCTATAGAACCTTCATTTAATTGACCCATAGTTCCAATTACTTCTGGATGATTTTCATGACCAATTAAAATTATATGGTAACCAGCTTTATTAAGATTTTCTGCTTCTCTATGAACCTTAGAAACAAGTGGACATGTAGCATCAACATAAGTCATTTTATAATTTTTTGCATCTTCAGGTATTTTTTTTGGAACACCATGTGCCGAAAAAATTACTGGTCTTGATTTATCTTTTATTTCCTCCAGCTCTTCGACAAATATTGCTCCTTTATTTTTTAAATCATCTACGACATACTTATTATGTACAATTTCATGTCGTACATAAACTGGAGATCCAAATTTTTGTATAGATTTTTCTACTATTTCAATTGCTCTTTCTACTCCAGCACAGAACCCACGAGGTGCAGATAATAATATTTTTAATTCTTTATGTTTCATTTTTTTCTAAAAAATATTCCAGCAATATATGTGGAAAGGTTAAAGACGCCAAACCTATAAATATTATTTTTAAAATTGCACTATCTAAATTATATGAATTATTCAGTAGATATAGCGCGATAAAAGAAAAAATAGCAGTTAAAATTGTTAAAGGTAAAGCTTTCTTAAGAAACAATTTAAATCCATTTACTATACTATTTGGATCAAGTTCAATAGCGAGGGAAATCGAATGTCTAATCGAGTGTAAAAAACAGAAATAAGCAGTAAAAGCTATTAGTGGAGATAAATAATAATTTAATATTAAAATTGAAAAATAATCTAAAAAAACAACAAATTTCTTTATTTCAAAATTCTTTAAGAAAAGAAAAATACTAGATAGAGTGCTGCAGAATATTCCTATTTGAATTACATTATTTGTCTCAATAAAATTTAAACTTGAATAAAATGTCTCATTATCGATTAATAATAATTTGAAAATCGCTATTGTTTCCTGAAAATGAAAATACAAAGGAGCAAGTATAATTAAAAATCCCTTAAAAAAATAAAGTATTTGAATGAAATAAGATCTATCAATAATCAAAAATTGTGTATCCTCTTTTCCAAAGTGATAAGAGGCAATCATTAAAAAAACAATTAAAGTTATTGATGGCAATATTATCCAAGTTAGTATTACTATTACTGCAATTAAAATATACGTGATATAGAATATATAGGTTGATTTTATATTAAATAATCTTAGCAGTTTTTTTCCTTTTATATGATCTAAAGACCCATGAGAAACACCTATAATTAAAATTAAAAGTAAACACAAAATTGAAGAAATATTTAAATTATTAAACTTAAATAGCAAAATACAAAAAAGGTTTACAACAAAGAAAAAAATAAATGAATGATTTAGATTTATTTTTCTTATTTTATTGATCATCTTAAATTAATTCTTTTAAAAATTTCCACTTTGGCATTTTTAGAATTACTTCTAAATCTTCAAAAAAACTACTTTTATTTGATAAAAAATTGATAGCTGTTTTAGGTTTTGAATTAAAAACTTTGAAAAATATATTTCCCATTTCATTGGAATTGTTTTTAAGAACCCTCAACAAAATTTTATCTAAAAAATCATATTTCGAATTAATTTTAAATAGATTTACATTTTTTATATTTTCTATGTTTTCTCTTATATATCTGCTTTGTTCCTGAATATTTAGGAAAGTATAGCCTGTACTTAATCTAGTCATTCCTCCAGCTGAGCCTATATAAATTTCATTTAATTTATTTACATTTTTTTGTCTAAAAAGTGGGATTGCTCCAGTTTCTTTGAAATTGATTTTACAGTTTCTGATATTTAGGTGGTTGCTTAAATAATTATCAATTTGTTCATCATAATCTTTTAGTTTTTCATTATTTAGTTCAGATATCCAAGTAGTTTCAACTAAGGCGTTTCTTTTTGTAAATGGTAGCGTATAAAAAAAATGAACTTTATTTCTTTGATCACAAGCAAAGTCCATCAAATTGAAAATTTCTTCATCAAAGAAGTCTTTATCTGTTTCTATTTCAACTCCGCAAAAGTGTTGCCATAACTCACTCTGTTTATTCTCAAAACTAGGTACACTATTAAATACAATTGAATTTGATTTATCTAATTGATCAATACTTTTAAAAAACTGAATATTTTTATTTAATTTAAGTTTTGAAAGTATTTTTTCGTAGAACATGCCACTATCTATCGTTTGATATGGTGTAGGCTCGCAATCTACATATTTTGTATTATTGGGTGTATTTATTGTAAAATTATTCCAACTCTTTTTGACACAGTCATCGAAGTTATGTGAAAAAACCTTCCAAAATGACCAAGTTTTATCTCTTTTATAATCTTCTCTTGGCTCAATAATTGCTAAAGTTTTATCTTTTAATTTATCATAAACTTCCAGCTCATATGCCAACGAAAGACCTGCGCAACCTCCACCTATAATTATGTAATCAAATTCTTTCATTTAAATTTATTTCTTCATTAATTAAATTATGATCATGATTAATATTATCATCGTTTTTGTTTATAAGTGATAACTTAATTAAGTCAAAAATAGATAAAAAAGTTTCAATAATTTTTTCAATATTTGAAACATAAATTTTTCCTGACTTTTTATAATTTTCTATGTTCTGTTTATTTAAAATTTTATATCCTATTTTTCTATAAACTCTTCTTGCAACCAAAATAGAAAATCTGAAACTTAATGGTATTTCTTTTATTGAGTAAAATGAGTTTT
The DNA here is from genome assembly GCF_052046145.1 of Candidatus Pelagibacter sp. Classification (GTDB taxonomy): domain Bacteria; phylum Pseudomonadota; class Alphaproteobacteria; order Pelagibacterales; family Pelagibacteraceae; genus Pelagibacter. The sequence continues at coordinate 1,026,852 of NZ_JBNGZR010000001.1, read as the reverse complement.
CATAAAACTTTTCTGAAAGCTCGATTGTAGTCTTTATGTCCTCAAAACTTTCATTTATATAAAATCTATTATTTTTTTTATCTTCAATAACATCCCTGGAAATATTTGTTAATTGCATAGCAATCCCAAGATCAATTGCTGATTTTAGAGATTGTTCTTTGTGAACATTCAATATTTTCGCCATCATCAATCCAACTGTTCCAGCCACCCTATAGGAATAAATTAATAATTCTTTTTTTGAATTAAGTTTAACATTTTCTTTTATATCAGAATTAATACCCTCAAATAAATCGTCTACAATTTTAGTTGAAATACTAAATTCATTAATAAGATCCCACATGTTTTTAATAACTGGATCATCATGATTTTTATTAACAAAATTATTCCTAAATTTGATAAAATTATCTTTTTTTATTTCAATCTTATTTGCATCGTCAGCAATATTATCTGCTTCTCTGCAAAAATCATAAAGTGCAGAGCATTTTTCATAGGTTTTTTTTGGTAAAAAAAAACCTGCCCAATTAAAAGATTTTGCGTAAATAGCTAAATAATTCTTTGTTAACATTAAAATAATTTATCTAAAACCTTTGCTGAAGAGAGAACACCTGGAACACCGGCCCCTGGATGTGTGCCCGCACCAACAAAGTATAAACCATCATATATTTCTGATTTATTATGAAATCTAAAGTATGCGGATTGTGTAAATTTAGGTTGAATCGAAAACCCAGATCCAAATTTTGTATTTAATTCCTTTTCAAAGTAATCAGGTGTTAGATAAAAATCCTCAACTATATTATTCTTAAGATCCGGCATTAAGTCTTTTTCCATTTTTTCAATTACAAGATTTTTCATTATCTCACCTTCAGTTTCCCAATTTATTTTTGACTGATTGTTAGGAACAGGCACTAAAACATAAAAACAATCATTTCCTTCTGGGGCCATAGTTTTATCAGTCGCTGTAGGTCTGTGAAGATAATAGCTAATATCGTTATTTAATTTTTTCTTATCAAATATGTCATCAAGATGTTCTTTATACTTGTTTCCAAACTTTATTGTGTGATGTTCAACATTATCATAAATTTTTTTTGTTCCAAAATAGTAAACAAATAAACCCATAGAATATTCCATTCGATTTTTTTTCCAATTAAACAATATGGAACTCTCGTTGCTTTTGCTTAACATTTTTTCATAAAATGCAGGTGGATCTGCATTACAAACAACATTATCTGCACCAACTTCATTTCCATTATTTAATTTTACACCACTTATTTTATTATTTTTTGTTATAATTTCGGTTACTTCACTGTTTTTTATTATTTCAATACCAACCTCATTCATTAACTTTTCAAAACCTTTAATTATATTTCCTGTTCCTCCAACTGAATAATGTATTCCCCATTTTTTTTCTAAATAAAGAATTAATCCATAAATAGAAGTGGTGGTAAAAGGATTTCCCCCAACTAGCAAAGGATGCATGCTAAGCATTCTTCTTAATTTCTCATTTTTAATATAAGATGAAACAAGTGAGTAAACTGATTTATAACTTTTAAGTTTTAATAGAGCAGGCAATTGTTGCATCATTACGAAAGGTTTATCAAATGGTACATCTGCAAGTTCTAAAAAACCTTTATCAAATATTTTTTTTGTAAAATTAACTAATTTTTCATATCCATTTACATCTTCTTTGCTAAGCTTCTCGATTTGGTCTTTCATCTCTATTTCGTCGCCTGAATAGTTAAATTTAGTTTTGTCCTCAAAAATAAACTGGTACCAAATTTTAAGTGGAGTTAGTTCTATATAATTTTTTGGATCTTTATTGAATAACTCGAACAATTCATTAATTAGGTAGGGTGCAGTAATTACTGTTGGTCCAGCATCATATATAAATCCATTTTTCTTAAAAACTCTTGCTCTTCCACCTAGGTCTGGATGTTTTTCTATTAATTTTACGGTATGTCCTTTTGCCTTAAGTCTTAGCGCTGCTGCAATCCCACCAAATCCCGATCCAATGACAATAGAGTTCATTTTAATAATTTATAGCTTTTTTGAAAAATTGTAAGTGTATTATGAGTTAATTTTTTTTAACTCTGCTTTAGTTTCATCTAGATTTTTTTGAAACACAGCATCTAATTTTGACTTGTCTACAGATGTAGTTATTATTTTTTTAACTGAGTCCACGGCAATCTTTATTGATGCATCCTTAATTTCTTTTAAAGCCGCTTCTTTCATCTGACTTATTTTATTTTCAGCTAAATTTTTTTTAATTTCTGATGATTTATGAAACTTATCATTCATCTCAATTATTAATCTATCTGCATCTTTTTTGGCGTTCTCAAGAATTTCGTTGCTAACAGACTTAGCTGTATCTAATTTTTTTTGTGAATTATCTAGTAGTGTTTTTGCCTCAGTTCTTAATTTTTCACTTTCATCAATTTCATTTTTAATGTCAGATATCATTTTATCTAACATTTCAGAAACTTTTTGAGGAATTTTAAGGTAAATTAGCACTCCAAAAAAAATAATAAATGATACGGCTACCCAAAATGTTGCATCAATTGCCATAGTATTTATCTCCATTTCTTTTAGATAGATCGTCAACTATTGCAGATATACTACTATTATTTACTTCAGCTCCAATTAGTTTTTGCAATAACTCAGATGATGTCTCAATAGCAATTTTATTTATTTTATTTGGCGCATTTTTTCTTAATGCATCTATTTCTTTTTCAGCCTCAGCAATTTCATTATCAATTTGCTTATCAAGCACTTCTCTTTTTGCGCCAATGTCTTTTAGTGCTTTTTCTCTTGCTTGATTGAAAATACTATTAGCCTCAAGTTTGCTCTTAGATATAATTTCATCATATTCTTTTAGTTTTGCATCACTATCTTCTCTTTGTTTCTCAGCAGCCTCAATATTTTCTAATACTTGTGATTTTCTCGATTCTAAGTTGTTACTAATTTTTGGTAGTATTAGTTTAGATAAAACTAAATACATAATACCAAAAGTAAGTATTAGCCAAAAAATTTGAGAAACCCAAAACTCTGGATTTAATTGAGGCATACCTCCGCTTTCAGCTGCAAAAGCTTCTTTAATAAAAAAGAAGCTAAAAAATATTGACTGAAAATATATTTTTTTAACCATCAATTTAAAACGCAAAGAGAATGATTAACGCAACTACTAATCCGAATAATCCTGTAGCCTCTGCAAGTGCGAAACCTAAAAGCAAGTTAGGAAATTGTTTTTGTGCTGCAGATGGATTTCTCATTGCACCAGACAAATAATTTCCAAAAATTATTCCGATACCAACACCGGCTCCAGCTAAAGCAATTGCTGCTAAACCTGCTCCGATCATTTTTGCTGCTTCTAATTCCATTATATCCTCCTCTGTTATTAATGGTGTAAATTTAATGCATCATTTAAATAGATGCAGGTTAAGATTGCAAAAACATAAGCTTGAAGAAAAGCAACTAAGATCTCCAAACCAGTTAACGCAACCGAAAAACTCAGTGGAAGCCACCCACCAACTATTCCAAGGCTAATCACAAAGCCTCCGAAAACTTTCATCATTGTATGACCAGCCATCATATTGGCAAATAATCTAACTGATAAACTTATAGGCCTACTTAAATAAGAAATAACTTCTATAACAACAATTAAAGGGAGTAATACCGCGGGTACTCCACTTGGAACAAATAATTTTAAATACCCAAATCCATGTTTAATAAAGCCAATTACAGTCACTCCAATAAATATAAATGCTGCAAGCACAAATGTTACAATGATATGACTGGTTACAGTGAAAGTATAAGGTATCATTCCAAACATATTACAAAATAAAACAAACATGAATAAAGAAAATATAAATGCAAAATATGGTTTAGCTTTTGATCCAGCTGTATCGCTAATCATTTTGGATACAAAGGTATAGCTAAGTTCTGCTAATAATTGAATTTTGTTTGGTAGTATTGAATTTTTTTTTGATCCTAAATTAAAGATTAACAAAATAGATACAGTGCTCAAAATCATAAACAAACTTGCGTTCGTAAATGATATATCGAATGCTCCAACTTTAATTTCTGGTCCAATTCTATAAACGTCGAATTGGGACATAGGATTTGCTGCCATAATACTTATTTATTTTTGCATTTTTTTTGCAGATCTAATCACATTGGTTATTCCAGCAACTACACCAACAAAAAAAAATATTAATATAAACCAGGGTTTAGTACCAAAGGTCTTGTCAAAAATAAACCCAATAATTGTCCCCACAGCCACTGCAGAAACAAGTTCTGTGCTCAATTTGAATGCAGTTCCTATAGGTGAGGGGTCATTCTTCTTGTTGTAGAGATTTTTCTTTGAAATCTTGCTTTTTGCAATCTCTAAGCGAGTTTTGAAAGGGTCTTTTGGCATTTATATAGTTTAAGCAACCATACTTTCTGCTTTTTGTAAATCAACAGCAACAAGCTGACTAATTCCTTTTTGAGGCATAGTTACCCCATATAGTCTGTTCATTTTTGACATAGTTAAAGCATGATGAGTTACAATTATGAATTTGGTGTTGGTGATTTTGATTAGTTCCTCAAGCAAACTACAAAATCTTGTTACGTTAGCATCATCAAGCGGTGCATCAACCTCATCTAATACACATATAGGTGAAGGGTTTGTTAAAAATACTGCAAATATTAAAGAGAGGGCTGTCAATGCTTGCTCACCTCCAGATAACAAAGTTATAGATTGAAGTCTTTTTCCTGGAGGACTAACTAACATTTCTAAACCTGCTTCAAGTGGATCATCAGAGTCCACCAATTCTAGTTTTGCATTTCCACCATTGAAAAGTTTTGTATAAACTTCATTAAATTTTCTATTAACTTTTTCAAAAGCTTCAATCAATCTTTGCCTTCCTTTTTGATTAAGTTCATTGATGCTATCTTTCAATTTCACGATAGCAGTAACAAGGTCAGCACGATCCTGTTCCATTTTTTTTATCTCTTCTTCATATTTACTTGTTTCTTCATCTGCTTTTAAGTTTACAGATCCTAATTTTTCTCTTTCTTGTTTTTTCTTGTCTAAAGCATCTTCTTGATCAACTGGATTTGGAAGCTCTTCTACTCCATTTAAATTCGAATTTTCTAAAATATTATCTTCATTAAAATTTAACTCAGAACTAATTCTATCAAGGAGATCACTTTTTCTTTTTTGTAGGCCTTCAATTGTAGCTCCTGAGCTTGCTTTTCTTTCTCTGATTTGAATTGATTGTTCTTGAATTTCATTTAATTGCGTTCTTAACATTTCAATTTTTTGATCTGTTTCATCTATAATCGCTTCATTATCAATTTTTTCTTTATCTGAAATTCTTAAATTTTCTGAAATTTGACCTTTTCTTTCTGCCTGTGCTCTAGGCTGGTTTTCTAAATCACTTAATTGTTTTGATAATTTTTCTTTTCTCTGTGTTAGTTCATTAACCATTTTTTCTGAGCTAGTTAATAAATTTTTCCAACTTTCAATTTCCGTTTCAATGGTTTTAATTCTTTCATTTCTTTTTATAGACTCATTTTTAATTGATTGATTTTTACTATAAGCATCAGCATATTTTTCTTGAAGTAATTTTATATTTTCTGATTTTTCACTAACTCCTAATAACTCATTTCTAGATTTTTCATTTTTTAAATCATTTAAAAAACTATCTAGCTCCATATTACATCTATCTAGAAGCGTTACTGCTTGATTTATTTCATTACTATCTATTAATTCTTTTACCCTTGATATTGTATTTTTTATATTTTTTATTGGTCCAACACTTATATTTACAGTTTCTTCAGCTAAATTGTTTACAACTTCATCAACAGCTTTTTGTTCTTCTTTAAGTTTATTTTTTGCATTTTCTAACTCTTCATTAGATAATTTTTCTGTTTCAAAATACTTCGAGTCTGTCTCAATTAATTCAGTTTTTTCTTCCTTCAATCTTTTTTCATTTGAGTTAGCGTCTATAATAATTCCTTTTTCTCTTGCGATATCATCATCAAGTGTTTGAATTGATTTTTTTATGTTTTCTATCTCATCTTGAATTCGTGTATTTTCCTCATCTAAACTTTGAAGTTCTAGATTAAGTCTTTGTATCCTTGATAAATTTTCTATATTTTTTTCTCTCAATGGATTTACTTTATCTGTAAAAGTTTTAATTGAATTTTCTAATTCAGATATTTTGTTATTAAATCCTTCTACTTCTCCTTCTGCCTCAGTATTAATTTCATTTTCTATTCTAATTTCTTTGTCTATTTCTAATAATTTTAAATAATACAAACCTGCTTCAATTTTTTTAATTTGATCTGAAATTAGTTTGTATTTTGTTGCCTCTTCAGCTTGTTTTTGAAGATTTGCTAATTGTTTTTCTTGCTGTCTTCTTAACTCATCTGCTCTTTTTAAATTATTCTCAGCTGCACCCAATCTTAACTCAGCTTCATGTCTTCTAACGTGTAAACCAGATATTCCTGCAGCTTCTTCTAAAATAGCCCTTCTATCTGTTGGTTTTGCAGTTACTAATGCACCTATTCTTCCTTGGCTAATCATAGATGGAGAGTGTGCACCAGTCGAAAGATCTGCAAAAAACATTTGCGCATCTCTGGCTCTTACTTCTTTATCGTTAATGTAAAATTTAGATCCTTTATCTTTTTCTATTTTTCTTCTAACTTGTATTTGCTCTAATTCACGGTATTGGATAGGGCCTTCTTTATCTTTGTTTTCAACTTCGATTGATACTTCTGCAATATTTTTTGATGTTTTATTGGATGTTCCTGAAAATATAACATCCTCCATACCAGATCCACGCATACTTTTTGCAGAGGTCTCACCCATTACCCATCTTAAAGATTCTACAATGTTAGATTTCCCACAGCCGTTAGGACCCACTATACCCGTAAGACCATCCTCAATTAAGAAGTTGGTTTTCTCTGCGAAAGATTTAAATCCGTTTAATTGGATTTTTTTAAACTCCATGCACTAACTTATATCAGTTTTTCTAGTGCTTTTTTTAAATTTTTATAACTTAAGGGTTTTTCAAATTTTTTATTGTTGATTATTATCGTAGGAGTTGCGTTTACTTTAAAGTTCTTTGCTCCATCGATTCGGTCGTTTAATACAAAATCTTCAATTTCTTTATTATTTATACAAGTATCAAAATCAATACTAAATCCCTCACTTTTTAAAAATTTTTGTAAGTTTTCATTTGCTTCCTCTATTGAACTTCCTTTAACCCATTTTTGTTGATTAGCATATAAACTTTCAAGGATATCAGCATTTCCGTCATTCTTACATTGAGAAACTTTTGACGCATTAAAAGCAGCTATGTCTAAAGGGAAATGTCTAAATTCAATTTTGGCAATTCCTTTATCAAGAAATTCTTCTTTTAATTGAGGGTAAACATTTTTATGAAAATTAGCACAATGACTACAAGTTAATGATTCAAAAGCTATAATAGTTATTTTTGCATCTTTGTTCCCAACAGCTATTCTTTTAATTTCCTCAGCTTGTACATTTAAGACTGTAGTAAAAAATATTAATATTAAGAATATAATTTTTTTCATTTCTCTCTAAAAACTCTTGTTAACTCTGTTAATGATTTTTTAATCTTTTCGTTTTTAACACCTTTAATCTTATCTTGATATTTACTAATTGCCACATTTTTAACTTTTGTTTCACTCGAGCCCGTCATTTCATGTTCGTCATCAAAACTTATAAATTTAATCTTTTCAACAACAGAATACCCAAAAAAATTATTCATTTTATCCAAAATATCTTTTTTCGAATATTCTACGTCAACTTCATGTCCTCGCTTGACCATAACCACTAAGGTGCTAACACCAAATTTATTTGAATTTTTAAATGTTTTTGGATAGCAAATTTTAAATAATTCGCTTCCAACTAAATATTTCCAATTGCTCAGCGTTTCTGAATAAACGTGACCTTTTTTATTTATTATTTTTTTGACATTTTTTGGCAAAGTGTCTTTGAAAGATCTTAATCCTTGAATGCTAGCGTTTCTCTGCTTAGTATTATTTTTAGATTGCATATGAAAGATCCAATAATAACAAATAATATTCTTAATTGGTATGATTTAAATAAAAGATCTTTACCTTGGAGAAAGAATGTTTCTCAAACAAAAAAGCAATACTACACTTTAGTAAGTGAATTTATGTTGCAGCAAACTCAGGTTGCAACGGTAATACCTTACTTTAACAGATTTATAAAAAATATTCCTACAATTGAAAAATTATCTAAATATGATGATAGAAAATTAATCAAACTTTGGGAGGGTCTTGGATATTATTCAAGAGTAAGAAATTTAAAAAAAACAGCTCAAATAGTTGTTAAAAATTTTAATAAAAAAATACCTAGAAATTTTGTAGATTTAAAGTCTCTTCCAGGAATTGGAGATTATACAGCAAGTGCAATTTCTGCAATTGCATTCAATGAACCAATAATTCCTCTAGATGGTAATATTGAAAGAGTACTAAAGAGATACTTATTTTTAAAAAAACAAGATCAAATAAAAAAAGAAAATTTACACGAGAAGAAAAAAATTTTTGGAACATCTATCAAAAGGTCTAGTGATTATGCTCAAGCTTTAATGGAATTAGGGGCACTAATTTGTAAACCTGTTAGTCCTAATTGTAAGAACTGTCCATTAGTAAAAAAATGCAAATCATTTAAAAATAAAAATTTTGATTTAGTAAAATTTAAAAAAAAAGATAAGGAAACTTTTTACAAGCTAAATGTTTATAAAAAAAATAATCATTATTTATTAATCAAAAATAATAAATTTAATTTTTTGAAAAATTTTAATATCTTCCCGATGGAGGAAGTAAATAATCCTAAAAATTTTGATAAAGATTTGAATTTTAAAATGTCTAATATGAGCATGAATATTAAAATCGAATTTAAAAATAAATATAACTTAAATAAAAATAATTATTGGATTGATCCAACAAAGCTTCAAAATTATACACTGCCAACATTTACAAAAAAGATAGTTAAATTTCTAGAAAGTCATAAATGAAAAAAATTGCAATAATTGGTGCTGGAATTTCTGGTTTGTACATTGCCAATTTATTTAAAGATCATAAGGATTATCAGGTTACGATTTATGAAAAAAGGAATTCAATAGAAATGGAAGAAGGCTATGGAATTCAGTTGTCGGTAAATAGTGTAAAGCTTTTAAATAAAATAGGCTTCACTTATTTTACTGATGAAGAAAAATTTAATCCAAAAAAAATTGATTTTTATGAAATTAAAAATTCAAAAAAAATTTGTGACTTAGACATTTCAAAATTTAATTCTGAAGATTGTAAATACACAACATTGAAAAGATCAAAATTGCTTCAATTTTTAAAAAAACAAATAAACGAAGATATAATTAAATATAACCATAGTATTGAACAGATTGTTTACGATAAAGATTCAATAAAATTAATATTTGATAAAAATAATATAACTTGTGATTACTTAATTATTTCAGACGGTGTTTTTTCTAAAGGGAAGTTATTAATTTCAAACTATAAATCAAAACCAATTTACAATGATACGATTGCTATTAGGGGCACTATATCGAGAGAAAATTTTCAAAATATAAATGAAGAAAATATTTCTTTGTTTTTAGGACCGAATTTTCATTATGTTGTTTATCCAATTAATAATGATAAAAAATTAAATTTTATTGGCATTTTAAAACATAAATTAGATTTAAATGAGCAAAAGAACTATAATCTTTTTAACGAAAGCCCTTTTATAAAAAATATTAAATTTATATTATCTCAAAAAGTCTCCCAAAGTTTTTTGGAAAGTCTTCAAAATATTAAATTATTTCCAATATTTGTAAGTAAAAATTTATACAATCCTCCAAAAAATATATTCCTTATAGGAGATGCATTTTTTGCTTTTTCACCTTCATTTGCGCAGGGAGCTTCCCAATCAATTGAGGGGGCTAATGAATTATATAAATGTTTAATAAATAATAATAATTTTTATGATATCAGATTAAAGAGAGTAAAAATGATTAATAGTAGATCTAATTTCAATCAATTTGCCTTCCATTTATCAAATCCAATTATGATCATATTTAGAAATATTTTTTTAAAACTTTTAACTAAAAATAAAAAATTTTTAGAAAGTTATTTGGGTAAAATTTATAAAAGTTAATTTTTAGAAATTAATCTTTGTCTTAGATAATCTATAGGATAAGTTCGTCCATTTATATCACAGTGCCAAAAAGTCCATCCGTTGCAACTTTCAGCTCCTAAAATAGTAGCCGCAACTTTGTGTATAGAACCCTCTGCTTGATTATGTTTTATACTGCCATCAGCCATAATTCTGGCTGTTATTTTTTTCTTATTATCAAAAATATTAGTTCCAGGTTTAATTATTCCAAGCTCGACTAATGAACCAAAAGGAATTCTTGGTTTTGATCTATTATTTTTTAGCGTATCTAATAAATCGTCTTCAATAGGCTTTGTAGTTTTTATACGTTGCTCAGCAGCTTTAAAATAATTTTTTTCTTTTTCTATTCCAAAATAATTTCTCCCTAGTTTTTTTGCTACTGTAGCTGTTGTTCCCGATCCTAAAAAAGGATCAAGTATCAGGTCATTTTTATTTGATGTAGCAAGTAAAATTCTATGTAATAGTGCTTCTGGTTTTTGTGTTGAGTGAATTTTTTTTCCATCCTTTTTAAGTCTTTCAGAACCGTTGCATATTGGAAGATCCCAATTAGATCTCATTTGAAGATCATCATTTAAACATTTTAAAGATTGATAATTAAATGTGTATTTTGATTTCTCACTTTTAGAGGCCCATATTAAAGTTTCATGAGCGTTAGTAAATCGTGTACCTCTAAAGTTTGGCATTGGATTTTTTTTATTCCAAATTACATCATTTAAAATCCAGAAACCTAGATTTTGTATTGCTGTGCCAACTCTAAAAATATTATGGTAGCTTCCTATAACCCAAATAGCTCCATCTTTTTTTAAAATTCTTTTACATTCACTAAGCCATTCATAGGTGAAATCATCATATTTTTTAAAATTTTCAAATTGATCCCACTTATCATTTACCGCACTAACCTTTGATCTATCGGGTCTAGTTAATTCACTTTTTAATTGTAAGTTGTAAGGAGGATCAGCAAAAATTAAATCAAAAGTTTCACGTGGAATTTTTTTTAATTCTTCGAGACTATCACCGTTAATTACTTTATTTTTGAAATCAGTTTTCATTTGTAAAAATTAATTAGACTCCAAATGGATTCTTCGGTCAACCTGAGATTGAAAAATTTGGATTCGATTAGTGTTTCTAAATTACAAGGTAACTAGATGTAGTGTTAATTTATTTTAGATATAGGTGAAAAAGTTTTTCTATGATGTTTAGTAATACCTAATTTTTTCAAAGCTTTTAAGTGATATTTTGTTCCGTACCCAAAGTTTTTATCCCAATCATAACCTTTATTTTTTTTTGACAAGGTGGTTATAAATTTATCTCTTGATACTTTTGCAATTATAGAAGCTGCCGAAATAGAGGGGATTTTTTTATCTCCTTTAATAACTGATTTTAAATTATAATTTTCTAACTCTGGAGTTTTATTTCCATCTATCAGAACGTGAGTTGGTTTTCTCTTAAGTTTTTTGATGGCTCTTTTCATAGCGAGCAAACTTGCTTGAAGTATATTTAGCTTTTCTATTTCTTTGACAGAAGCTTTGCCTATGGACCAAGTAGAATTTTTCTTTATATATGTACACAGATACTCTCTCTCTTTTTTACTTAATGATTTTGAATCTTTTAATAACTTTGAGTTAATTGATTTTTTTAAAATTACTGCTGAAGCATAAACAGGCCCAATTAAACTTCCTCTACCAACCTCATCAACTCCAGCAATTATCTTCATCAAATTTTTAACTTAAGATCTTTGATTTTATCTCTAATTTTCTTTAAATCTTCCCATGAGTGTTTTTTATTTTCTGGAAAACGGATTAAGTAAGATGGATTAAAAGTTATCATTAAAGGGAATGTTTTGTTTTTTAAAATTACTTCCTTCCAATGTCCTCTTTCAGTAGTTATTTTTTCACTTATTCCTGTTACAGCCTCCATTGCCGAACTACCCATCAAAACAATAATCTTTGGGTTTATAATCGATATATGCTCCTTCAAAAATACTGAGTATCTTTTAATTTCAGTTGAGGTTGGTTTTCGGTCATCAGGTGGTCTAAAATTGATTGCATAACTAGTGTAAATATTTTGTCTCTTAATATTGATGGCTATAAGCATTTTGTTAAGAAGTTCGCCAACTTCACCTTTAAATGGGACACCCAATTTTTCTTCTTCAGCCCCAGGAGATTCTCCAACTAACATCAAAGGGCTATTTATATTTCCCTCACCTAAAATGATTTTGTTTGAATTTTCTTTCAATTTACAATTTTCAATTGAATTTATTTGATCTTTTAAATTTTTAAGTAATTCTTCTTTATTAATTTGCAGGGTGTCATCGTCCGTTTCTAAAATATTAAATCTATTTATTGGCTTATCTGCAAATATAAATTTTGGCTCAATAGTATTAATTAGTTCTTGGTTTAATTTGGTATTTTGATTTATCACTTTTTTAGTCATAGTATGGTTACATGTTACTAAAATTTCTAAAATTATTACTATTAATATTCATATCTTATCAGACACCTTTGTATTCTAAAAGTGCTACTTTTAATGATTTCAACTCAAGAGATTTATCAAATTATTTTTCTGGAATTGTTGCATTTGAAAATCGAGATAATTCTGAAGCTTTAAAATTTTTTAACTTAACCAAAGTATTAATTAACAAACATGACAGTTATTTAAAAAGATATGTTAACTCTTTAGTTTTAGATAACAAAGTACCTCAAGCAATTAATGTATTAAATAACAATGCTAACAAATCTAACTCAGATTTTTATGATGCTTATATAATTTTAATAATTGATAGTTTAAAAAAAAATAACTTTAAAAAGGCTGACGAATATTTAACACAAAGTTTAAAATTTCAAGATGAAGATAGGATAAACCTAGTTATATTTGAAACTTTAAAACAGTACATTTATACATTTAAAAATAAAAAAATATTAGACAACAAAAAAAATTTTGGGAACCTGTCTCTTATAGCTGAGACATTCCAAAGATGTTATATTGAAGATAAAAGAACTTCATCATTCTTTCTTAATTTAATAAATAATCAACAAGGTGATTATTCAAGATACATTTTCTTTTATCTTAATCATTTAATTGACAACGATAAATTAAATGAAGCAAGATTAGTTGTTGAGCAAATTGATTACATAAATTCAACACTTTTACTTTCACAAAGTAAAAGTTGGGTAGACAAAGAAAAATTCGATGATTTTGGAAAAATTTTTTCATGCAAAGATCATAATGATCTTGTAAGTGAGTTTTTATTTTTAATTTCTAATCTTTATTCTTCTCAGGATAATTTTGAAAAATCAAATTTTTATTTAAATTTGTCAAACTATTTAAATCCTAAGTTTGAATTTAATCTGTCATTGGTTGCAGAAAATTTTTATCTTAATGATGAATTTGATAAAGTACAAAGAATCTTAAAAAACTTTAAAAAAGAAGATGAATTTTATTATTGGTTTAGATTAAAAAAAGAAGCCCAAATAATAATTCAAGAGCAGGATTATGAAAATGGAATTAAATATATAGATTCAAAATTTAATAAAATTGAAAATCCAAATATAAAAATGATTTTTGATTTAGCTAATTTTTATAAAAATTCTAAAAATTATGAAAAGGCAATAGATCGTTATACAGAAATTATTTTAACACTGGATGACAATTCACTAATTAAATCAGATGTATTGTATCGAAGAGGTGGTAGCTATGAAAGAATGGGCAATTATGAAAAGTCAGATGAAGATTTATTGCATGCGCTTAAAATTGATCCTAGTGATGCATATATTTTAAATTATCTTGCTTACTCTTGGTTAGAGCGTGATTATAAAATTAATGAAGCAATGGATATGTTGAAAACAGCATATGATTTAAAAAGCAATGATCCATATATTATTGATTCAATTGGATGGGCTTATTTTTTAATAGAGGATTATGTAGAAGCAGAAAAGTATTTAAAAAGAGCTGTAGAATTAATGCCAGATGACCCAATCGTGAATGATCATTATGGAGACATTTTATGGAAACTAAATCGAAAAATTCAAGCAAGATATTTTTGGAACAACGTATTAACATTTGATGACACCGAAGACGATATGAGAGAAAAAATCAATATTAAAGTAATTGAAGGTCTTAAAAACTCCTAAATGAAAATTAATAAAATCAAATCTAACGCAAAGTTAAATTTAGCACTAAATATCACTGGAAAAAAAAAGGTTTTTCATAAAATTGAAAGTATAATTGATTTCATAGATCTACATGATGTTATTTCGATAAATCAGTATAATGGAAAAAAACATGATATTTCTTTTTATGGAAAGTTTTCAAAAAATATTGGAAAAAAAAATACTGTTCAAAAATTATTTCAAATACTAGATGAAGAAAATTTATTAAAAAATAAAAAATTCAAAGTTAAAATTAAAAAATTAATCCCTCAAGAAGCTGGGTTGGGCGGGGGATCGATGAATGCAGCTAGTGTGTTTAATTATCTGGTTAAAAAAAAAGTTATTAATCCTAATCATCAAAAAACTCGAAGTATCTGTGACTTGGTTGGTTCTGATGTTATTTTAGGTACCATTTCATCCAGCTGTGTGTTGTCATCAGGTGGTAAAATAAAAAAGATTAATAATACTCCAAAATATTACTCTACTTTAGTAAAGCCTGATTTTGGGTGCTCAACTAAAAAAATATACTCAGCTGTTCGAAAGTATACAAAATCAAAATATAACATACCTAAAAAAAACATGTTTGGAGTAAAATATTTGATTGATCAACAAAATGCCCTTGAAACAATAGCACTAAAAAAATATCCAAAACTTAAAAAAATAAAGCTGTTCTTAGAAAGTATAAATAATCCATTATTTGTAAGAATGACTGGTTCAGGATCAACAATTGTTGCCTATTATAATTCATTAAAGAGTTGTAAATTGGCAAAAGCTAAATTTAAAAGAAAATATAAAAATTATTGGTGTGTTACAGCAAAAACTATATGAATTTTATATTTTTATGTTATAGGAAGCTAGTATTGGGGCGTAGCCAAGCGGTAAGGCACGGGTTTTTGGTACCTGCATCCTAGGTTCGAATCCTAGCGCCCCAGCCATTTATGAAAAATTTTTTAGATAAATTTTTTTCCCGATCAAAAAATCTTGATTATATCAGTCAAAATTTAAAACAAATTACTTTAACAACACCAGTAAATAAAATTTTTGAAGCAATTAATAATTTTTCAGAGAAAAGTGAAATCAGATATGTGGGCGGATGTGTAAGAAAAGTGATAAAAAAAGAAAACGTTGATGATATTGACCTAGCAACAAATTTAACTCCCCTGGAAGTTTGCGAGGCTCTTAAAAACAAACAAATAAGTTATTACGAAACAGGAATTGAACATGGAACTATAACTGCAATAATTGATGAATATAAATATGAAATTACTTCTTTAAGGAAAGACGTCTCAACTGATGGAAGGCATGCGGAAGTAGAATTCTCTTTAGATTGGAAGGAAGATGCCTCTAGAAGGGATTTTACTATCAATTCAATTTATGCAGATGGTCATGGTAATTTATTTGATCCGTTTAACGGTAAAAAAGATTTGGATGAGGGTCATATTAATTTTATTGGCAATGCGGAAAAAAGAATTCAAGAGGATTATTTACGTATTTTGAGGTATTTAAGATTTTATTTAAATTACTCAAATCATAAGCACCAGCCAGAAATAATAAAAAATATAAAAAAAAATATTGATGGAATTTCAAATATATCATCTGAAAGATTAATTGATGAACTAAAAAAAATAACTAGTTCTAATGGATTTTTAAAACTCTTTAAAGATAAAGAAAGTTTAGAACTCATAGAAATAATTTTCCCTCAATTAAAGAATATTAAAAATTTTAAAAAACAAAATTCTTATGCTGCAGAGAATCTTTTAAAAATTGACTTTATATTCTTGATTGCGCTTTTATTGATTGATGGGACTGATAATGTTGATTATTTTCTTTATAAATTTAGAATATCTAACAAAGATAAGAAAAGATTAAAATTGATAGATCTTTTTTATAGAGAAAAAGTAACTCTTAACAGCTTTACAGAGAAAAATTTGAATAAACTTTTTTATTTTAATGGGCGACAGGCTGTAATAGATATAATTAATTTTAAAATATTTATCTCAAACAAAGTAGAGAAAAAACTAATCAAACTATTAGATACTTATAAAGAGAAAGTAATTCCAACTTTGCCAATAGGGGCTGATCTATTAATGTCTAAATTTCAAATTCCTGAGGGTAAAACTTTAGGTAATAAATTAAAAAGGATAGAAGAAACTTGGGTTCAAAACGGATTTCAAATTTCAGACAAGCAGGTACAACAAATAGTTAAAAGTTAAATATATTTTACGTCTTTAATTTCAAAATTTTTTACACCAGAGGGTGTATTTATTTCAACTAAATCACTTTTATTTTTTCCAATCAAGCCTTTACCAATTGGTGATTGAAAGAAAATTAGTTTTTGTTTTAAATCTGCCTCATCTTTGCCAACAATTTTATAATTAATTTTTTCACCAGTATCTAAATCTTCTAAATAAACTGTAGATCCAAAAATTACTTTTCCTTCATTGTTTAGTTTTGTAACGTCAATAACATTTGCTCTTGCAATAATATCGTTAATTTCTGTAATTCTTCCCTCATTATGAGATTGTTCCTCTTTAGCTGCATGATATTCAGCATTTTCTTTAAGGTCTCCATGGGATCTCGCTTCGGCAATTGCAGCTACTATCTCAGGTCTTTTTTTTTCTTTTAAAAAAACTAATTCTTCTTTTAGTTTATTTAATCCGTTTAATGTTATTGGCTCTTTATCCATTTTTTTATTTCCATTTTGCAACCGGAGGTAATGACATCAAAATTCCTTCAACATTACCACCAGTTTGTAGCCCAAATTTTGTTCCTCTATCATAAAGCAAATTAAATTCTGCGTACCGACCTCTTTTAATATACTGAAACTCTTTATCTTTTAAAGTCCATTTTCTTTTTAATTTTTTTTTAATTATTTCATTAAATAGCATTTGAAATGTAACACCAACATCTCTGACAAATTTAAAGTCATTTTCAAAATTATCATTTTTATAATCAAAAAATATTCCACCTATTCCTCTTGCTTCTTTTCTGTGAGGTAGATAAAAATATTCATCACACCACTTTTTATATTTTTTATAATAATTTTTATTATGTCTATCGCACATTGCTTTTAATATTTTATGAAAGTTTTTCTTCTCTTTTTCATCTTTTATTGCTGGGGTTACATCCATTCCTCCACCAAACCAATTCTTTGTTGTACAAATAAATCTGGTATTAAAATGCATTGCAGGAATATGTGGATTTTGCATGTGCATAACTATTGATATTCCTGATGCCCAAAATCTAGGATCTTTACTTGCGCCTGGTATATTCTTTTGAAATTGCTTAGGAAATTTTCCATAAACTTTTGAAAAATTTACCCCTACCTTTTCAAAAATTTTTCCATTTTTTAGAATTCTATATTCGCCACCACCCTCATCTTTTGTATTGCTTCTTTTCCAAGAAGTTGATTCAAATTTTACTTTATTTTTTTCAATTTTTAAAATGTCGTCGCACATCGCATTTTGTAATAGCTTAAACCAGTTACACGCTAAGTCTTTTTTGATTGAAATATCCATTTTATAGTAATTCTATTTGACGCAAACTTTCTGCCAAAACAATGGCAACAGACGATGCAATATTAAGAGATCTTACTTGACTATTCATTGGTATTTTTAAACGATTTTTAATAATTTTATGAACCTTTTCGGGTACCCCAGCACTTTCTCTTCCAAACAAAATAGTATCATCAGGCTTAAATTTAAATTTAGTATAATTTACTGAACCCTTAGTTGTCATCAATACGACCCTTTGTTTCTTCTTTGCCTCAAAAAATTTTTCAGAACTTTGATAAAACTCTATTTGACTATAGTCCATATAGTCCATAACCACTCTTTTAAATCGTTTATCTGATAATAGAAAGCCACATGGTTCAATTATTTCTAGTTTAGTACCCAAACAAGCGCAGGTTCTTATGATTGCAGCAGTATTCTGTGGTATATCAGGCTCATACAAAGCTATTTTGGGTCCTAAAATTGTTGAATTCTGTGTCATTCTTTCAGTAGTAAAATAATTATTTTATATTATATGAATTCGTATATTAACTATTTTAAATCAAAAAGAGATAATAATAAAAGCTACTAAAAGTGTCTGAAAAAAAAACAAAAAGAAGAGATTTTTTATTTACAGCTACCACAGCTTTAGGAGCTGTTGGCGCAGCTGCAGTAGTGTGGCCAATGATAGATCAAATGAATCCAGACGCTTCTGTTAAAGCATTAGCCAGTACAGAGGTTGATGTAAGTTCATTAACACCTGGAAATACATTGACTGTTTTATGGAGGGGTAAACCAGTATTTATAAGAAGAAGAACTCAAGAAGAAATTGATGAGGCAAGAAATGTTAAGATGGAAGATTTAATTCATCCAGAAAAAGATGAAGATAGAGCAAAAAACCCTGAGTGGCTTGTTATGTTAGGTGTATGTACACACCTTGGATGTGTACCTCTAAATGATAAAGGTGACTATAATGGGTGGTTCTGCCCATGTCATGGATCTCATTATGATACTTCTGGAAGAATTAGAAAAGGACCAGCACCTTGGAATATGGAAGTGCCTAAATATGAATTCGTTGATGCAAATACAATTAAAATTGGATAATGAAAAATGAGTGACCACGATTACAGACCAAAAACGAAGGTAGGACAATGGTTTAATGATCGATTGCCACTATTAACTCTTGCAAATCATTTAACAGATTATCCAACTCCTAAAAATTTAAATTATTGGTGGACATTTGGTGGAATTTTAACTTTTTGCTTAATCACTCAAATTGTTACCGGATTAACTCTTGCAATGCATTACATTGCTCACGCAGATATGGCTTTTGAAAGTGTTGAGCACATCATGCGTGATGTTAACTATGGTTGGTTAATTAGATATATTCATGCAAATGGTGCATCTATGTTTTTCTTAGCAGTCTACATTCATATCTTCAGGTCATTATTTTATGGTTCTTACAAAGCACCAAGAGAAATAATTTGGATAATTGGAATAATTATTTATTTGCTAATGATGGCGGCTGCATTTATGGGTTATGTATTGCCTTGGGGACAAATGAGCTTTTGGGGAGCAACTGTAATCACAAATTTATTTAGCGCCATTCCATTAGTTGGAGAGGGTATTGTCACTTGGTTGTGGGGAGGTTATTCAGTCGACAACCCTACGTTAACTAGATTTTTTACTTTGCATTATTTAATTCCATTTTTAATTCTAGGATTAGTTATTTTACATATATGGGCTTTACATGTTCCTGGTAACAACAATCCAGTTGGAATAGATATAAAAAAACCTTCTAAAGATACTGTACCTTTCCATCCTTACATAGTAATTAAAGATGGTTTTGCTTTGTTGATGTTCATGATTGTGTTTGCTTTCTTTGTATTCTACGCACCAAATATTTTAGGTCACGCAGATAATTATATCGAGGCAAACCCAATGGTAACACCCGCACACATTGTTCCCGAATGGTATCTCTTACCTTTTTATGCAATATTAAGATCAGTTCCTGATAAATTGCTAGGAGTTGTGGCTATGTTATCTGCAATATTAATCTTAGCGGTTTTACCTTGGTTAGATACCTCAAAAATAAGATCTGCGGTATTCAGACCTTTATATAAACAATTTTACTGGATATTAGTTGCTGATGTATTGATACTTGGTTATGTGGGTGCGATGCCGGCTGAGGGACTTTACTTGTTGATAGCGCGAGTTGCAACAGCGTATTACTTTTTGCATTTTTTAGTTATTCTTCCTGTTCTAGGCTTTAAAGAAAAAACTTTACCAGTGCCTCTAAGTATTACCGAACCTGTTCTAGGTGGTTCACCAAATCTAGCTGCCGCCAGAAATAAAGAAAGTAAAATAGAATAAGGTGAAAAATTTATTTAAATTATTTTCTATAATAATCTTATTTATTACTTCAAATTCGAATTCTTTTGCTGCTGAAAAAGTAGAATATCTAAAAACTGACTGGAGTTTTAAGGGTGTATTTGGAAAATTTGATAGAGCTTCTCTTCAAAGAGGTTACCAAGTTTATACTGAAGTATGTGCCTCATGTCATTCGATGAAGTATTTAAGTTATAGAAATTTAGCAGAGCCAGGAGGGCCAGAATTCTCTGAAGCTCAAGCCAAAGCTATAGCAGCTTCATTTGAAGTAACTGATGGTCCAAATTCAGATGGTGAAATGTTTACAAGACCAGGTAAATTATCTGATAAATTTGTAATGCCATATGAAAATGTAAAAGCTGCCCAAGCGGCAAATGGTGGTGCATACCCTCCAGACATGTCTGTTTTGGTTAAAGCTAGAGGAGGTGGAGTTGATTATATATATTCCTTATTGCAAGGATATGAAGAAGCTCCTAGCAACGTATCTTTAGATGACGGAGTTTACTACAACAAATATATGTATGGTAATAAAATTAGAATGGCTGCTCCATTATCAGATGGATTAGTAGAGTATGGTGACGGAACAAATGCAACAGTAGAGCAGATGTCAAAAGATGTAACGACCTTCTTAATGTGGTCAGCTGAACCTCATTTAGAATCTCGACATCAGATGGGCTTTAAAGCGATTGTTTATTTAATTATTTTAACTGTTTTAGTTTATTTTAGTATGAAAAGAATCTGGTCACGTGTTGAATCTGAAGTTTAATACATCTCCATCTTTAACAATATAGTCTTTACCCTCTAATCTCATTTTTCCGTTAGCCTTAGAATTTACCCATCCATCATTGGCTACAAAATCCTCATAAGATATAGTTTCAGCTCTAATGAAACCTTTTTCAAAATCTGTATGAATTTCTCCCGCAGCTTTAGGTGCAGCACAATTTTTTTGGATTGTCCACGCTCTTGTTTCTTCAGGTCCAGAGGTAAAATATGTATCAAGTTCTAATATTTTATACCCCTTTTGAATTAACATACTTAAACCTGTATCTTTTAAACCAATCATATCCATATAATTTTTTTTTTCATCTTCTGCTAATTCATTAATTTGGTTTTCTATGTCTGCAGAAACAATCAGGGTGTTATCTTTTCCAAATTTTTCGATGAAGTCTTTAGTATATTTATTTCCATCCTGTACGCTTTGCTCATCTACATTACAAACAAAGATCTTTGGTTTTATTGATAAAAGACCACTTTGATTAAGTTGTTTTGTATCAAATTGAGAATTTAATATTGATATATCTTTGTCATTATTAATGCAGTCTAATGCAATCTCTAAAATCTTAAGCTGGTCTTCGTCCACATTTTTTTTATTATTTTTTTCAAGTCTTTTTTGGATAGACTCTAGGTCAGCCAACATCATTTCAGTTTCAATTATCTCAAGATCTCTTATTGGGTCAACGTTCGGATTAACATTTTGAATATCCTCCGAGTCAAAGCATCTAATCATATGAATAACTGCATCAACTTCTCTAATGTGGGATAGAAACTTATTGCCCAATCCTTCTCCTTTAGATGCACCTTTCACAAGACCAGCTATATCCACAAATGAAATAGTTGTATTTATTGTTTTTTTTGATTTTGAAACTTCTGATAATTTGTTTAATCTTTCATCTGGAACGGGGACTACTCCCACATTGGGATCTATTGTACAAAATGGGAAATTGGCAGCTTGGGCTTTGCTTGAGTTAGTAAGGGCGTTGAAGAGTGTAGATTTACCCACATTAGGCAAACCAACAATTCCACATTTAAAACTCATTATTTGTTATTTACTGTGCTAGAGAATAAATCTAATTTTTTGTCGATAAGTATTGAAATAGAATCTGTGATGTTATTGGTAATTTTTTCCAATCCAAGCATTTCATCCTCATCAAAATTTTGAAGAACAAAATCACTAACTTCCATTTTATCTTTTGGTTTACCAATTCCTATTCGCACTCTTGAATAATCTTTACCAATAAATTTATCTATTGATGCAATTCCGTTATGTCCAGCATCAGAGCCGCCAAATTTTGCTTTTATTTTTCCAAATTCTATATCTAGATCGTCATGAAAAACTATAACATCCTCAGCATCTATTTTGAAATATTCAATTAATTCTCTTATACAAATTCCAGAATTATTCATAAATGTTAAAGGTTTAATTGCATAAACTTTTTGTTCTCCAACATTACCAGTTGTAAGAAGTCCTTTGAATTTTGGTTTTTGTTTTGAAAGTCCAAATTTTTTATTTATTGCATCTATGATTTTGAAACCAATATTATGTCTATTGTTTTCACTGTCTGGGGTTGGATTACCTAATCCTACAAGTAGAAGCATAAAATATTAATATTGGAGGATAAAATTCAATTTTAATTAACTTATTTTTTTTCTTCAGCAGGTTTTTTATCTTCACCCTCTTTTTTATCACCTTCAGCTGCTGGCTTATCTCCACCTTCAGCTGCTGCTGCTTCTGCTCCTTCAGCACCTTCTCCCTCAGCCGCCTCAGCTTCTGCAGGTTTTTCAGGTTCTTTCATAACAGTCGGAGCTGCTAGAGTCGCAATTACGAAATCTCTTCCTTGAATTGTAGGAGTAACATCACTGTCAAGATTTATAGAAGAGATCTTAAAACTCTCTCCAATATCAACTCCATCAAGATCTATCACAAGATTTTCAGGAATTTTTTCGCTTGGACATTTTAGCTCAACTTTTCTTCTTACAATGTTTAAAACCCCACCTCTTTTCAAACCAGGAGATTTTTCATGATTTAAAAATTTTACTGGAACTTCAATTCTAACTTTTATGCCTGAAACTATTCTTAGAAAGTCTACATGAATTGGTTCATCTGAAATAATGTCATATTTTATTTCTCTTGGTAGAACTTTTTGAGGTTTACCATCAACATTTAAAGTTATGATGCTTGATAAAAAGTTTTCTTTTTCAATTAGTGACTTGAGTATCTTTTTAGATATTGAAATTTTCTCGTTTTGAGCCTCACCACCATAAATTATAGCAGGCACATTACCATTATCTCTTAATGAGTTTAATTCACCTTTAGTTTTGGTATTTCTGATGTTGGCGTCTAATGAATTCATAAAAACAAGGGTTTTTAGCTCAAGTTACTTAATAACTCAAGGTATTTATTTGAATAAATCTGATACTGAGGTTGAATTAGATATTCTTTTAATTGCTTCTCCCATAAGCCCTGAAATTGACAGAACTTCAATGTTTTTAGCACCTTTAACTCTGTTCATGTTATCAATTGTATCAGTTATTACTAAATTTTTAATTACTGATTTTTTAATTTTATTTACAGCTTCTCCACTAAGTACACCGTGAGTAATGTAAACATAAACTTCTTTGGCACCTCGATCTTTAAGAGCCTTAGCTGCGTTTACAATTGTACCACCTGAATCGATTATATCGTCAACAAGAATACAAGTTTTTCCTTTAACATCTCCAATAATATTCATTACTTGAGATTGACCTGGCTTTGGTCTTCTTTTATCTACAATTGCTAGTCCAACATTTAAAATCTTTCCTAGTGCTCTAGCTCTCTCAGTACCACCAACATCTGGTGCAACACAAATTAGATTTTTACTTTTTATCTTTTTTTTTACGTGTCTTGCAAAAATAGGTGTTGCGAACAAGTTATCTACTGGAATATCAAAAAATCCTTGAATTTGTCCTGCATGCAAATCAACAGTAACAACTCTATCTGCTCCTGCTTTAGTAATTAGATTTGAGACAAGTTTTGCTGAAATTGAGGTTCTTGGTGCAACTTTTCTATCTTGTCTAGCATAACCAAAGTACGGAATAACAGCAGTAATATTTTTTGCTGACGATCTCTTAAGAGCATCAATACATAGCAGTAATTCCATTAGGTTATCATTTGCAGGAGATGAAACAGATTGAATTAAAAAAATACTATTACCTCTAATATTTTCATTTATTTCCACATAGATTTCTCCATCAGAAAAATTTCTAATACTAGAGTTTACTAATTTAGATTTTAGATATTTAGCAATACTCTTGCTTAATGGTTTGTTGCTATTTCCGGATAATAATTTCATTAAAAAAGCCTAATAAAGCATAATTATTGAAATATTTCTACCATAATCATCATGATTTAGCCTTAACGCTCTTCTTGCACTAAAAAAATTATTATTAATATCAAATGTATCAATATTTAAAGACTCAATATTTTTTATTTTGTTCTTTAAAAGACATGATTTCACATATTTTGGTAAATCAAAATAAAGCTTTTTATATTTAATTTTAAAAAATTTATTATTTTTTTTATCCTTTTTTATAAATTTTCTTTTAAAATCTGCTTTTACTTCATAATTTTTAGCCGAGATAGCAGGTCCGATAGCTGCAGTAATATTTTTTGGATTAGATCCTTTTTTGATCATAAATTGGATTACTTTGCTAATTATATCTTTGTATGCACCTTTCCACCCCGCATGAATTGCTGCAACTAATTTTGTTCTTTTATCACAGATTAAAATTGGCACACAATCAGCAGTTAAAACACCAATTGGCATGTTTTTTTGATTTGTAATTACCGCGTCTGCTTTTGGTTTTGATTTAAATGTGTTTTTTTCATCAATATAAACAAATTTATTACTATGTATTTGATGAAGTAAAAAAATACTTTTAGCGGTGCTTTTTATTTTTTTTATAACTATTTTTAAATTTTTTTTAACATCTGACGGATTGTCTTTAGAACCAGGACCACAGTTTAAACTTTTATAAATTTTTTTTGATTTACCACCAGTTTTATTAAAAAAACCATGTTTAATATTTTTAATTTTTGAGAGTTTTTTTGATTTTATCAATTTTGAAAACCTGTTCTAAAATTATTTTTCTTATTTTTTATAAGCATGACTTTGAATAATTTACCCATCTGCTTGTCATCTATCAAACGTCTTACCCTATAAAATAAATCTGCTTTTTTAGAAAATGCTATATTTTTGCTGATTATTTCTGCTCTTTGAAGAATACCCATACTTGTTAAAAATTTTTTTTGATTTGTAAAAATTGAATTAATTTCTTTAAACTGACCTATAAATTTCTCAAAAGAATGAAAGTTTATATTGTAAGTAATATCAGAGTCTCCAATATTTTCTAAAATGTTAGAATATTTATGGTTATTTACCGCCTGAAGGGTTTCATGCATTTTGCTGTCTGCATAACCGTAATCAATTATTAACATTCCTCCATCATTTTTTTGCACTAGGTCGCAAATTGTTCTTAAATATTTAAAAGTGTCTGGTGAATATTCTATTATGTTCTGATTTTTTGATATTTCAAAATTTAGATATTTTTCAATTTTTTCTATATCTATTTTTTCTTCTTTAAATTCAGCTTTTTTTGCATCATTCATAAACACGTATCTTTCAAACCAACCATCTTTTTTTTTAAAAAATTGTTTGATTGGTACGGCATCAAAGAATTCATTAGCTAAAAAAATTGTTGGGTTAGAGTTTATTTTTTCAATATCTTTTAACCATGAAAATTTTTTAGAATTTAAATTTTTTTTTTGTTCATTTATTAAAAAATCACTTTTTTCATGAATTACAAAACTGCAGGCATTGTAACATTCGGGAAAATTTATAAGTGTCTCATCAATGACTTTCATCATTTCGCCATTTCCAGCTCCCAGTTCTAGCAAATTAAATTTTTTTGGAGAGCCTAAACTTTTCCAAA
Organism: Candidatus Pelagibacter sp.; assembly: GCF_052046145.1. Taxonomy (GTDB): domain Bacteria; phylum Pseudomonadota; class Alphaproteobacteria; order Pelagibacterales; family Pelagibacteraceae; genus Pelagibacter. The sequence goes on along the minus strand of NZ_JBNGZR010000001.1, from coordinate 1,000,867 downwards.
AAGTAATTGTCCAAATTGCAATAATCTCTGAAAATAATCTTGTGATATTGGGAGCAGTAATAAAATCTCCATCTTCACCAAAAGGATTCTTTTTCATATAAAAACCTTTATCCTTATCGTAAAGAGCAAAATTTATAAATTGATCTAATGGTAAATTATTTTTTTTAGCGAGTTTCATATTTTAAATAAAATAAGATTACCCCTGATAATATAAATATTAAACTTACTACTTGCCCTATCGTTAAGTTTAAAAATATATAACCTAGCTGTTCGTCTGGTACTCTATAAAATTCAACAATAAATCTGAAGATTGAGTAAATTATTAAAAATAATCCTGAAATTACACCAGGTTTATTTGAAAATTTGTTTTTAAAATAAATTAATAATAAAAATAAAAATAAACCCTCTAATAGTGCTTCATATAATTGCGAGGGATGCCTAGGGAGATTATCTATCTGAACAAATGTTACTGCCCAGGGCACATTAGTTATAGTTCCATATAACTCTGAATTTATAAAGTTTGCTATTCGTCCAAAAAATAACCCCACTGGAGCTACTAAAGCGACAATATCCATATATAAGAATGGGTTTTGATTATTTTTTTCAGCAAAAAATATAGATGCGAAAATAACTCCAATTAAACCACCATGGAAGGACATTCCTCCTTGCCAAATTTTAAATATATCTAATGGATTATTTATATAAAAACTTAAATTATAAATAATAATATAACCAAGTCTTCCTCCTAAAATTATACCTATAATTAAATAAGTTAAATAATCATCAAATTTATTTTTAACTTCTATGTCTTGGATAAATAATTTTTTTGCGAGAATCCAGCCTAATATAATTCCAAATATATAAGCTAAAGAATACCACCTGATTTCTAAAGAAAATATTTCTAAGGCTACTGGGTCAAAATTATTAATGAACATTTTTAATAATACTTATAATGTATATCTTAAATATGAAAAATTCTAAATTTATAATTGATAAGTTTGCTAAATTAATAGAGCAAGGATTAGTATCTTCAAAAGACTTAACTACTGAATTATTTAATATCTTAAAATCCAAAAGAGATGAGTTTGTTTTTAAAATGAAACTTACAAGTAAAGATGAGTTTGAAGTACTCTCAAAACGTGTTGAGAATCTCGAAAATAAAATAAATAAACTTGATAAAAAAAAAAATAAAAAAGTTAAACAGGCAAGAAAACCTTAACTCTTAAACCATTCATTTTTGATTTTTCTAACGTTATATTACCTCCATGAGATTTGATAATGTCTGATGAAATTGATAGGCCAAGACCAACACTTGATTTAGAGTCTGCTCGACCCTTATCTATTTTATAGAAAGGTTTAAATACATTTTCATACTCATTTTTCGGTATTCCAGGACCATCATCATCAATAATAATGAATAAGTTTGTATTTTTTTTACTTAAACTAATTCCAACATTATTTGCATATTTCAGTGAATTATCAATTAGATTATTTAGACACCTATTAATTAAATTTTTCCTACCATTAAAGTAAATTCTTGGTGTTAAGTTTTGTGAAATATTTTCATTATTATATTTTTCAATAACATCTGAAATTAATTCAGATAGATTAAACATTTCATCTTTTTCAACATATGATGAGCTAGTAAATTGCAAATATTCATTTAACATTTTCTCCATTTCATTGATGTCTTCAGTCAATTTATTAACAGTTTCTTTATCTTTTATAAAAGCTAATTGTAGTTTCATCCTTGTTAAGGGTGTTCTTAAATCATGACTTATTCCAGATAACATTTCTGTTCTTTGATTTATGTGTCTTTCAATTCTCTTTCTCATTTTATCAAATTCATGTCCTGCTTGTCTTATTTCGAGGGCTCCAGAAGGTTTGAACTCTTCAATATTTTCTCCTTTACCAAACCTCTCAGCCGCACGAGCCAGGTTAGTAATTGGTCTAGTTTGATTTTTTAAAAATATTAGAGAAATGATCACCATTATAATTGCAGGCACAGTGATCCAGAGCGCAAATATTCTTGCTGAAGAACTTGTAACCCTATCTTTAGGCACTAAAAATTTAAAATAACCATCTTCGTATTTAATTCTTAAATCAATTAATTCTTTATAACTTGTTGTATCAAACCAGTATTCATCTAACCCAAATTTAGATTTTAGTTCTCTTCTTAAAGTTCTGTCTATAGGACTAAACCATCTTTCAGTATCTGTATTTTGTAATTTTTCATTATTTTTAAATTCAATATTTAAATCTAAAAATATAGAGAAAAGATCTAACAATTCCTGTTTATTTTCTTGCTCACTTCCATATGCTTCAATAAATGTACTAATTTCGTTTACCAAAGTTCTTGTCATGCCTTTGTTTGTTTTGATCCAAAGGCTATCAAAAAAAACAATTGTAATTACTAGTTGTAAAACTAAAACTGGAATAGCAACAATAAGGAGTGCTCTATAAAATAATCTTTTTGGTAATATTTTTTTAAAGTAATCACTCAATCCAGAGAACATATCCCACACCCCTTATTGTCTGTAAAAATTTTGGATTTTTTGGATCAATTTCAATCTTTTTTCTAAGTCGAGTAATAATAACATCTATTGATCTTTCTTTATCTAGATTAATTAATTGACCAATATCTTCTCTTGAAAATGTTTTACCTGGATTATTAATCATTTTTTCTAAAATTGTTTTTTCGGTTGCATTAATCTTAAATTCTTTCTCACTTTTAAATATTAAAAGTTTATTCAAATCAATTTTCACATTTTCAAATTCTATAACCCTTTTTTGATCTGTTTTGATAGTTTTATTTAATATGTTTTGTATTCTTAGAATTAATTCTTTTGGTTCAAATGGTTTCGGTAAATAATCATCAGCACCAATCTCTAACCCTTCGACCCTTTCATTTGCTTCACCTTTAGCTGTCAGAAGTATAACCGGTGTATCTAATTTTTTTTTATTTTCTCTTAAAAATTCAAGCCCACTTTTACCTGGCATCATGATATCCAAAACTATCAAATCAAACTTAATTATTTTTATTTTCTCTAAAGCATTTTCTGCATTTTCTGCAGTTGTGACTAAGAATTTATTTTCATTTAAATACTTTTTTACAAGAGATCTAATTCCATTATCATCATCAACCACTAGTATATGTGCGATAAATTTATCCATCAATTATCTTACTTATTACATTATCAAAATTTATTACTTCTTCAGAACTTGAATTTAGCAAAGCATTATAAATTCTCTTTTTTTGTAAATTGAAAATTTCATTAAAAATTTTTTTACCTTTATCGTTAAGAAAAACATGCTTTACTCTTGTGTCTTTATCATCTTTTTTAAAAATGATGATTTCAAGTTTAATTAAATCTTTAAGAACACGATTTAAGCTTTGTTTTGTGACTTTTAATCTCTTAAGCAACTCTGAAATTGAGATGCCTTCATACATTGACAGTAAATGAATTACTTTATGGTGTGCTAAACCAATTGAATATCTATCTAATATTTTTTTAGAGTCAGAAAAGGTTTCTCTGTAACTTACAAATAGTTTTTCAATAAGATCTTTAAGCTGGTCATCTTTTAAATATAAAAGTTCTTTCATAATAGGTAAGTTATATTGACATATTAAAGATACAAAGATATTTTTCAGTTATAAATTAAAAAAATTTTCATACATGATACCTTACGACAAGAGATCTGGAAAAATATGGTACAACAACGAATTAGTTGATTGGGCTGACGTTAAACTACATGTTTTAAGCCATGGTATGCATTATGCTAGTTGTGTATTTGAAGGTGAGAGAGTTTATGATGGTTCAATTTTTAAATTGGAAGAGCACACAGCTAGATTTTTTCATTCTGCTAGAAGAATGGGTTTTGAAATTCCATATACAGAAGAAGAAATCAATAATGCATCAAATAAAATTATTGCAACCCAAAAAGTAGAAAATGGTTATGTAAGACCTGTTGCTTGGAGAGGTAGTGAGATGATGGCTATTTCTGCGCAACAAACAAAAATACATGTTGCAATTGCAACATGGGAATGGGGATCGTATTTTGATCCTAAACTTAAAGTAGAAGGAATAAGATTAAATATTTCGAATTGGAGAAGACCAGCACCAAATACTATACCGTGGGATACAAAGGCGTCAGGTCTTTACATGATTTGTACACTTTCAAAACACGAGGCAGAAAAGCAAGGATATACAGATTCTTTAATGCTTGATCATGAGGGAAATATTGCTGAAGCAACTGGAGCAAATATTTTTTTCAAAGATAAAAATGGAGAAATTCACACTCCTATACCAGATTCTTTTTTAGATGGTATTACAAGAAGAACTGTAATTGGAATTGCGAAATCAAAAAATATAAAAGTACATGAAAGAAAAATTAGTCCAACTGAATTACCTAATTTTGTTGGATGTTTTTTAACAGGAACAGCAGCAGAGGTAACACCAGTATCTTGTATTGCTGAAAATCAGTTTAAAGTTTGTGATACTATTATTGATTTAAATGAAAGTTATCAGGCATTAGTTAGAAAGAAAAAAGCAGCCTAGTCTTTACTGTCTTCAGACATAGCGTGATCAATACCTTTTCGCATATAATCATATGCAGTAAAAAGTGTTAAAGCAGCAGATAACCACAAAAGAATTATACCTATTGTTTGTGCGTTATAATCTTGAAAATTAATTATTTTATTTCCAGTATCTCCAGACAATAAAAGAGCTATCGATACCATTTGCAATACTGTTTTAAGCTTTGCAAGATTTGAAACAGGAAGTTTTATTTTTCCTTTTGCTAAAAATTCTCTCAAACCTGAAATTAAAATTTCTCTTGTAAGAATTATAATTGCTGCAATTACTTCATAATTTCTGATCGTTCCATCCATAACAAGAAGTATTAATGCTGTAGCTACAATTATTTTATCAGCTATAGGATCTAATAATTCACCCAGTTTTGACTCTACTCCAAACATTCTGGCCAACATACCATCTAAAAAGTCTGTAAATGATGCAACAATAAATAATATTAAAGCAGTAAGATCACCATAAAATCCTGGAAGATAAAAAGCTAAAACAAAAAATGGAACAATTATTATTCGCCCTATCGTTAATATGTTTGGAATTTTTTTTAACATAATTATTCGTGAAAAAAGTTATATATCTTTTTTGCTACTTTTTCCTCAACACCTTCTACAGATTTTATTTCATCTAAACTAGCAGACTCAACCGATCTTGCAGATCCAAAATGATTTAATAAAGCTCTTTTTCTTATTGCTCCAATTCCTTCTATTTGGTCTAACAGAGATTTGCTGATACCTTTTTTTCTCTTTGCTCTATGAGCACTAATGGCAAATCTATGCGATTCATCTCTTATTCTTTGAAGAAAAAATAGGGTAGGGTCGTTTCTAGTGAATTTATATTCTTTGCCATTGTGAAAAAAAGTTTCATTTCCACTATTTCTAAATTTACCTTTTGCTATTGCAATAATTGGAATGTCGTGAAGTCCTAGTTCATTAAGGCTTTCTCTAGCAACAGAATATTGACCTTTTCCTCCATCTACTACAACCAAATCTGGAAAAGCAAGGTAGTTGTCTTTTTCCTGAACTGCTCTTTTAAACCTTCTATTCAACACTTCTCTCATCATTCCATAGTCATCTTGCTCATTTTTTTTGTGTTTAATATTAAATTTTCTATATCTTTTTTTAATAAATCCCTCATCACCATATGCTATTAAAGCTCCAACACTATTCGTACCTTGAATATGACTATTATCGTAAACTTCAATTAAATTTATATTGTTTTCTAAATTAAATTTTTGAGCTACTGCATCAAACAATTCTTTATTATTCTGACTTTCATAAAGTTTTCTATTAAGACTATCTTTAGCATTTTTTATTGCCTGATTAATAACCTTTAGTTTTGATCCTTTTTTCGCAACTGAAATATTTATCTGTTTACCTTCTTTTTGTGTCAGAGTTTTTTCAATTAGTACTTTTTCTTTTATTTCTTCTGAAAGAATAATTGATGAAGGAACACTTTTATTTTCATAAAATTGAGAGACAAATGAATTTAGGATTTCACTAAATTTTTCATCTGGATCATGTTTTGGAAAAAAAGCTTGATTACCCCAATTTTGTTTTGATCTATAAAAAAATACTTGAATACAAGTTTTTCCAGATTCTTTATACCCAGCAATAACATCTGCCTCAACTAAATTTGCTTCGTTAATTCTCTGTGAGGATTGAATTATGTTTAACGCTTTAATTCTATCTCTTAATATTACAGCTTTTTCAAAATCAAGATCATCACTTGCTTTTTCCATCTGATTAGAAAGATTTTTTTGAATTTTCCTAGATTTACCTGAAACAAATTCAATAGCGTCGTTTACTGTTTGATTATAATCTTCTTTTTTTATGTAACCAACACACGGTCCAGAACATCTTTTTATTTGATACAAAATACATGGTCTTTCTCTATTTTTAAAAACGGTATCATCACAAACTCTTAAATGAAAAATCTTTTGGATCATTTTGATTGTCCAATTAGCAGAACCAGCAGAAGCAAAAGGTCCAAAGTAAAAACCTTCTTTTGTTTTTTTTCCCCTATGTCTTTTTATTTGGGGCCACTTATCTTTGTTGCTTATAAATATAAAAGGAAATGATTTATCATCACGAAGCAGGATATTGAATTTTGGTTTATACTTTTTGATTAAATTCGCTTCTAAAAGCAGTGCTTCACTTTCATTAGATGTTGTTGTTATCTCTAGCTTCCTAGTTTGAGATAACATTCGTTCAGTTCTAATTATATGATTTTTTTCAGCAACGTAACTCTTTAATCTGTTTGGTAGATTTTTAGCCTTACCTACATAAAGAATTTCATTTTTCTCATTAAGCATCCTGTAAACTCCAGGGAGTTTAGGCACTAAAGGCAACTCTTTTTTAATTACGTCTTTTCCTAATTCAGAACTTATCATTGCTTCTCTTTTTGGTAATTTGAATACCAACAGATGAACACTGTTTTAAGATTTCTAATTTTTCAATTTTTAACATTATTTTAGCAATTCTTTTGTCTTTAAATAGTTCATCAAAAACAGCTTCTGCCAAGGTTTCTAAAAAGTTATAATGTTTCTTTTTTACAAGTTTAGTAATTAATTTTACAATTGTTCCATAATTTACAATAGATTTTATATCTTTATCGCTAGAAGGTTTTTTATCCTCATAGTCTATTTCAAGACTAAATTTTACTTTTTGTGATTTTTCTTTTTCAGAGTCGTAATAACCAAGTTTTAAATCTAAAATTAACTCATTAATTAGTATTTTTTTCTCATAATTAAATAAAGTTTTATTTTTATCTATTTTGACAATTTTTAAATTATTTTTTTTCATTATTTAGTTCCAAAAATGGTAAGATTCCAACATGCATTCCCATCCTCAATACGAACATAGCAACCAAAAAATGACATTATTTTAAATGCAAAAAAACCACCAATTAAAATTATTGCTGCTGCAAGAAAAGGATTAATTTTTTTCATTCTTTGCTTCTCATTATATCTGGTGTTTGCCAGTTTAAATTCTGCCCACTATCTATTGCTAAAACTTGTCCTGTAATAGATATATTTTTTATAAAAAAGTCAACAGCATTACATATTTGTTCCACATCAACTTGTCTTTTTAAAGGTGTTGCTAAGTATTGTTTTCTAAAATGTTTTTCAGATTGTCTTTGATTTTTAATAGTTGGACCAGGTGCTATACCGTTTACTCTAATCTTAGGAGCCAAACTCATAGCACTAGTTTTAGTTAAAGTATAAAGTCCAGTTTTACTAATTGTGTAAGAAAAAAAATATGGAGTAAGTTTAAACACTCTTTGATCAATAATGTTAATTATATTGTTATTTATTCCTTTAACATTTTTTGCAAATTCTTTTGATAATAATGCAGGAGTTCTTAAATTTGTTCTTAAATGTTCCCCCCAACTATCTGTTGTAAAGTTTTCTAATTTATCATTTTCAAATAAAGAAGCGTTATTAATTAGACAATCAAAATATTTTAATTTTAATTTGGCATATTTAACAATTTTATTTACATCATTTTCTTTACTCAAATCACCATTAACTAAGTAAACTTTAGTACCATCATTTGATAGTTCTTTTTTTAACTTCTCAGCTTTTAATTTTGACTTATTGAAATGAATGAGAATTTCTTTATTAGGACCAGATAATTTTTTTGCAATTGCAGCTCCAATTCTGGTTGCTCCACCTGTAATAATTATTTTCCGTGCTTCCATTTCTTATCTCTTTTTTTTGTAACTTTAGTTCCTGGCATACCCATAGTTGATCTGCCTTTTGGATAAAGCTTATTCTTTACATCATACTTTCTTATTTTTGGATTTAATGTAATTTCTAATTCGGTGCTTTCTAACTTTCTTATTTCATCTCGTATTTTAGCTGCTTCCTCAAATTCTAAATTTGATGCTGCTTCTTTCATTTTTTTATCCAAACCTTTAAGATGTTTTTTAAGATTGCCACCAATATTTGAACCTTCACTTATTTTGACATAGTCCTTTTCATAAACACTCTCTAAAATATCGCTAATTTCTTTTTTTACCGACTTTGCATCTATTTTGTGTTTCTTGTTGTAAGCTAATTGAATTTTTCTTCTTCTTTCAGTTTCTGCAATTGCTTTTTTTATACTTTTTGTCTCTTTGTCGGCATACAAAATGACTTTACCGTCAACGTTTCGTGCTGCTCTTCCTATTGTTTGAATTAAAGATGTTTCAGATCTTAGAAAACCTTCTTTATCAGCATCTAAAATCCCAACTAACGCGCATTCAGGAATATCTAATCCCTCCCTTAATAAGTTAATTCCAACCAAAACATCAAATACACCCATTCTTAAATCTCTCATTATTTCAATTCTTTCTAATGTATCAATATCTGAGTGCAGGTATCTTACTTTTATACCGTTCTCATGAAGATATTCTGTTAAATCTTCAGCCATTTTTTTAGTTAGTGTTGTTACTAATACTCTATGATTATTTTCAATTACTCTCTTACATTCATGCATTAAATCATCAACTTGATTTTTTGCAGGTCTTATTTCTACAGGAGGATCAATTAATCCTGTTGGTCTAATTACCTGATCTATAAAATTACCTTTTGTTTGTTCCAACTCCCATGGTCCAGGAGTTGCTGAAACAAATACTGTTTGGGTTCTCATTAAATCCCATTCTTCAAATTTTAAAGGTCTATTGTCCATACACGAAGGAAGTCTAAATCCATATTCCGCTAAAGTACTTTTTCTAGATCTATCTCCTTTATACATTCCATTCAGTTGAGGCACTGTGACGTGACACTCATCTACAAATATCAAAGTATTATCAGGAAAGTATTCAAAAAGAGTAGGAGGGGGTTCTCCTGGCTTTCTTCCTGACAAAAATCTTGAATAGTTTTCGATACCAGCACAAGACCCAGTTGCTTCAATCATTTCAAGATCAAATTTAGTTCTCTCTTCTAATCTTTGTGCTTCCAGTAATTTATTTTCAGAACGGTGTTTTTTTAAAGTTATTTCTAATTCTTTTTTTATATTTATTACTGCTTGCTCTATTGTAGGTTTTGGGGTGATGTAGTGACTATTAGCATAAACTTTTACTAAACTTAATTCTCTTACTTTATCACCAGTTAGGGGGTCAAACTCTTCTATCTGTTCGAGCTTATCACCAAACAAACACAACCTCCAAGCTCTGTCCTCTAGATGTGATGGAAAAATTTCCAAGTATTCTCCTCTTGCTCTAAATGTTCCTCTATAAAAATTTTGATCATTACGTTTGTATTGAAGAGCAACTAAAGACTTAATTATTTCTTCTCTGTTATAATCATAATTTTTTTGGAGTGTTAAAGTCATTTTGCTATATGCTTCAACAGACCCGAGACCATAAATACAAGAAACGCTTGCAACAATTAATACATCATCTCTTTCTAAAAGAGATCTGGTTGCTGAATGTCTCATTCGATCAATTTGCTCATTAATAGAGGCCTCTTTCTCAATATATGTGTCTGATCTTGGGACGTAAGCTTCAGGAGTATAATAGTCATAGTATGAAACGAAATATTCAACAGCATTGTCAGGAAAAAAGGTTTTCATTTCCCCATAAAGTTGAGCAGCAAGAGTTTTGTTTGGAGCTAAAATCAAGGCAGGTCTATTAGTAGCTTCAATAACTTTAGCCATGGTAAAAGTTTTTCCAGATCCTGTTACACCAAGTAAAACTTGGTTAAATTGATCTTTGTTTGCACCATTTACCAATTTTTTTATTGCCTCAGGCTGATCACCAGCAGGTTTAAAATCAGATTTAATTTTGAATTTTTTTCCACCTTCCAGTTTTCCACCTATTTTAGGATTTTTACTCTGAATATCTGTAATTAAATCTTGATAAGTATTTTCCATATATTAAACAACGTAGTAGAATTTATTTATATTTCAATGAGCATAATATCAGACAGTTTAAAGAAGATTAAACCATCACCTACTATTGCTGTTACTCAAAAAGCAAGAGAATTAAAAGCTGCTGGAAAAGATGTTATTGGACTTGGTGCAGGAGAACCTGATTTTGATACTCCAGATAATATTAAGCAGGCAGCTATAAAAGCTATTAATGATGGTGATACTAAATACACTGCAGTAGATGGAACCCCAGCATTGAAAAAAGCAATTGTAGAAAAATTTAAAAAAGAAAATAATTTAGATTATACAACTGATCAAATTACAGTTGGTGCTGGTGGAAAGCATGTTATCTATAACGCTATGATGGCAACACTAAACGATGGAGACGAGGTAATAATTCCAGCTCCTTATTGGGTGTCATATCCAGATATAGTTTTATTGGCCGGTGGAAAACCGGTTGTAATGGAATGTGATGAAAAACAAGGCTTTAAAATAAATCCATCGGATTTAGAAAAATTTATCACTCAAAAAACAAAATGGATAATATTAAATTCTCCATCTAATCCAACTGGAGCTTGTTATTCTGAAAATGATATCAAAGCAATTGCTGCTGTTCTAGAAAAACACAAGCATATTTATATTTTAAGTGATGATATATATGAACACGTGACCTACGAAGGGTTTAAATTTTTTACTATTGCTCAAATAGAAAGTTTAAAAGACAGGGTTCTTACAATGAATGGTGTAAGTAAAGCGTACTCAATGACAGGTTGGAGGATAGGGTATGCAGCTGGTCCAAAAGATATTGTTAAAGCTATTGCTAAAATTCAATCACAATCAACAACTAATCCTTCATCAATTAGTCAAGCAGCATCAGTTGAGGCACTAAGCGGGACACAAGATTTTATAAAAAAAAGAGCTGACTCTTTTCAAGAAAGAAGAGATTTTGTAGTAAAAGCATTAAATGATATTGATGGCATCAACTGTTTAAATCCTGACGGAGCATTTTATGTTTTTCCCAGCTGTAAAGAATTAATGGGAAAAAAAGATTCTAGTGGAAAAGAAATTAAATCAGACACTGATTTTGTTCAATCTCTTTTAGAAAATAGTGGTATTGCTGTTGTTCAGGGTTCTGCATTTGGTTTAGAAGGATTTTTTAGAATTTCATATGCGACTTCAATGGAAAATCTAAAAAAAGCTTTAGAAAAAATTTCCTCTTTTTGTAAAAGTTTAACTTAATGAAAACAGCTATAGTATTTGGTTCCACTGGATTAATTGGTGGCCATTTAGTTAATCAATTAATTCAAGATAATTATTACACTAAAGTTAAGGTTTTCGTTCGTTCACAAACTTCAATTAATAATGAAAAAGTTGAGGTTATAAATATTGATTTTAATAATTTAGGAAATCATAAAACTGAAATTACAGGGGATGATTGTTTTTTTTGTATTGGTACTACAAAACAAAATTCCCCTAATAGAAATGAGTACCAAAAAGTAGAGCTACATATCCCAAAAGAAATTGGAAAAATCGCAAAAGCTAATTCAGTCAAGTCATTTATTTTTATCTCTTCAATATATGCTAATCCAAATAGTTCAGGGAATTATGTGAAATTTAAAGGTTTAGTTGAAGAAGAATTAAAAAGATTAAACTTCCTTAAATTAGGAATATTAAGACCCTCTTTTTTAATGGGGAAAAGAAAAGAAAACAGAGTGGGCGAAAAAATAGGTATTTTGACTTTTAGCGTATTGTCGCCTTTATTATTTGGACCGTTTAAAAAAATGAGACCTATCAGTTCAGAAATAGTTGCAAAAGCTATGATCAAAATTGCCAAACAAAATTTACAAAAAATTACGTTTGAATCTGATGAAATTTTAAAATTATAATTAAACCAAACCTAATCTCACAACAGATTTTGCATTCTCCGCCATACAATCTTTTGCAGCTTTAAATTTAAACCCTAATAATTCTTCAGCATAAGAAGGGTCAGTTTGCATTAAAATTCCAAGATCAGGTATCATCATTTTGGCACTTGAGTCTAAATAACTTATCAACTTAACCATGAAATTTGGAAGCTCTTTTTTTGGAAGCTTTTTTGCATAAGCAGGCATTGCTTCAGCCATCAATTGGGATAATTCGACTAATTTTTTTACTTCTTTTCCAACAATTAATCTTCTGCCTCCAACTTTATCATTTCCAATACAAGCAACATGAGCTTTTGCAATATCTTTTACATCAGAAATTAGAACGGCAAATTTAGGTGCTCCAGGGAATTTACCAGCCATGAATTGTCTAACATACTCAATTGAAGTACCTCCTTTTTTATCTAGAGCATCACCGAAGACTCCACCAGGACAAATTGTTGTTAATTTATTTTTTAATCCTTTGCTTTCCATCAATTCCCACGCAACTCTCTCAGCTTTCGTCTTTGATAAAAAATAATCATTTACCCCTTCTACCCAATTTTCATCAGTCCAATCTTGTTCTCCAAATGTATAAGGATTAGTTCTGTTAGGTTTTCTAAACATAGCAACAATAGAAGAAGTTTTAACAATTTGATCTACTCCAGCATTTATCCCAGCATTTAATACCCTTAAAGTACCATCTACTGCAGGAGGTAATAAGCTTTCTCTATTATTTGAAACTTTTATTGGAAAAGGAGATGCAATATGAAATATATATTTACATCCTTTAGCTGCATCATTCCATCCATCATCTTTAACAAGATCTAATTTAATAAAAGATAATTTATCTATAGGAGCATATTTACTAATAGTGTCTTTGGTTTGTTCTATTAAAGTTTCATTTCTTACTGTCCCAAGGACCTCGAAACCAGAATTTAATAATTCTATAGCTGTATGTTTTGCTATCCAACCGCTTATTCCAGTTAGCAATACTTTTTCTGACATTTAATTGTGAGATAGATGTTTTTCTGCTTCAAGAGCTGCCATGCATCCCATCCCTGCAGCTGTAACTGCTTGTCTAAAAATTTTGTCTTTTACATCTCCAGCTGCGAAAACTCCAGGTACATTAGTTTCAGTAGAGTCTGCTTTTGTGATTAAGTATCCTTCTTTATCCATTTCCAATTGATCTTTGAACAACTGGGTTGCTGGATCATGACCAATAGCAATAAATACACCATCAAGTTTTAACTCTTGTGTTTCATTTGTTTTAACATTTTTTATTTTAATTCCCTTAACATTTTTAGGATTTTTGTCACCCAATACATCTTCAACTACAGAGTCCCAAATAATTTCAATTTTTTTATTTTCCATTAATTTTTTTTGAAGCATTTTTTCAGCCCTTAAACTATCTCTTCTATGAATTAATTTTACTTTGGATGCAAACTTTGTAAGAAACATTGCTTCTTCAACAGCTGCATTGCCACCTCCAACTACTGCAACTTCTTTATTTTTAAAAAAGAAACCGTCACATGTTGCGCAAGCAGAGACGCCAAATCCTCTAAACTCTTGTTCTGAGTCTAAATTTAACCATCTTGCCTGAGCACCTGTAGAAATTATTATACTGTCAGCAGAATATTTTTGACCACTATCTCCAGTTGCCTCAAATGGCGAAGTTTTTAAATTAACATTACTAATGTGATCCTCTATCATTTCTGTACCAACAGCTTTAGCTTGTTCTTTCATTTGATCCATTAACCAAGGACCCTGTATAACCTCTGCAAATCCCGGAAAGTTTTCAACATCAGTTGTGGTTGTTAATTGACCACCTGGCTCAGATCCATGAACTAGAATTGGATTTAACATAGCTCGAGCCGCATAAACTGCTGCTGTGTATCCGGCAGGACCAGATCCAATTATTAACACTTTTGTGTGTTTAGTTGGATTTTGACTCATATGAAAGCTATATAGTGATTAATGACTAAATTAAAAGGTATTTTATTAACTCAAGGTATGCATGGAATGATAAGCCAAGTAGAGGGACTGGCTAAAGCTCTAGATATTGAATTCACACACCACAAGGTTGAACTAAATAATTTTTGGAATTTATTGCCACCAAAATTTACTCCTGTTTCACAAAATGTTTATAAAAAAATAGACCATTTGGATTTTGATATAATTATATCTTGTGGAAGAAAGAGTGTAATTCCGTCAATTCATTTAAAAAGTATTTCAAATAAAAAGGTGTTTAACATACATATTCAAGATCCAAAAGTAGATTTAAACCACTTTGATTTTGTAATAGCTCCTGAACACGATGGAATAAAAGGTTCAAATGTAATTTCCACTAAAGGGGCCATACATTATATTACAAAAAACGAAATCGAGGACAACACGGATTATTTAAAATCATTTATAAAAAAAGATGATAGAAAAATTTGGTCTTTAATTTTGGGTGGGCCTACCAAGTATTATGATTATTCAACAAAAAATATGAAACATATTTTTTCAATTTTCTATAAATTGTTAAAGAAACATAAATTTCAACTTGTTGTAATTCCATCAATGAGAACACCATTGAATACGATCCACTATGCTAAAGAATTTTTTGGAGAAAATCACACTATTATAATGGATGTTGATAAAAAAGCTTATTTATCAGCACTTGGTTTATCTGAAAATATTGTGGTTACCTGCGACTCTAGCTCAATGATATCTGAAGCAGCTTTGACCGGCAAACCCATTTATGTAGCAAATATTCTACCGAAAAAAAATGATAAGAGATTCCAAAACTTTAGAAATCTATTTAGAGAGTTAAATATTACAAGAAATTTAGGAGAAGAGATAGAAAATTGGAACTATGAAAAACTTGATGAAACTAATAGAGTTGCAAAAATATTAAAAAGTAAAATTCAAAGCTAATGTCATTTTTAAATTCAATTAAAAATAATTCAAAACAATACAATTTCCCTTTTGATCATTGGGAATATAGCAATGCTTTATCAGAGGAAGCAATTGATGAAATAGTGAAAGCAGATATTCCTGATGTAAGTAAACACAATCTTAATTATGATGGAACAAGAGCAATAGATGGTGGAGCTGCAGAATTTAGAGAAGGAATAGCATCAGGTGGACAAGCAATAAAATTTAGATGTTTTATAAACAAAGAAAATTCCACTAAATTTCCAAATTTAGTAAAATTTATAAACGAGCTCCAATCTAAAGAAACATATGAAACAATATCAAAAATGATAGATAAGGATTTATCAAATTCTTATGTAAGAGTTGAAGTTATATGTGATCGAGAAGGTTTTTGGCTCAAACCTCATTGCGATATAAAAGAAAAACTTATGTCAGGATTGATATTTGTTAATAAAACAAACGAGTCTGAGGACTTAGGAACAGATTTTTATAATGAAAAATTAGAGAAGGTTAAGACACTTCCTTATAAACATAACTATGGTTATCTGTTTACCAGTGGACCAAATACTTGGCATGGAATGGAAAAGAAAAAAATAATTAAAGAAAGACGATGTATTCAAGTAAATTATGTTACTTTTGAAACCGATTGGAAGGTAAATTCTTAAATATCTTGGAGTGAAGTTACTTCTAATTTCTTAGTTTTTAAAGATCTGATCGCTTCTAAACAGGCTTGAGCAGTAGACATATTAGTACAGTATGGGACTTTATTCTTTAATGTTGCTCTTCTTAAAGCTATAGCATCACTTAGTCGGTGTTCACTATTTCCACCCCCAGTGTTTATTACAAGTGCAATTTTTTTTGAGTCTAAAACATCAACTATATGAGGAGTTCCACTACTAACTTTATTTATAATTTTACATTTCATTCCATGTTTTCGAATATATTCAGCAGTTCCTTTAGTTGCACATAATGTAAATTTAAGTTTTAAAAGATCTTTTGCTAAATCCAATCCTTCGTCTTTATGTGAGTCTTTTAGAGATATAAAAGCCAATCCTTCTTTTGGTAATGAGTTGGCTGCTGCTATTTGACTTTTGGCAAAAGCCATTCCAAAATTTTTATCAAATCCCATTACTTCTCCAGTTGATTTCATCTCTGGTCCCAACAATAAGTCACTATTTGGAAATTTATTAAATGGGAATACTGCCTCTTTAACTGCATACATACCTTTGGATTTATCCTTTAAATTAAACTTAGATAATTTTTCACCAGCCATTACTCTTGATGCAATTTTAGCTAGAGGCAAACCTTTTGCTTTTGATACAAAAGGAACTGTTCGACTGGCTCTTGGATTAACTTCAATCACATAAATTTCATCTTTTTTAATTGCAAATTGTATGTTCATGAAACCTTTAACATTTAATGCTATTGCTAATTTCTTTGTTTGATTTTCAATTTCTTTAAGAAGGTATGGTTTTATAGATACAGGGGGAAGGCTACACGCTGAATCTCCTGAATGAATTCCAGCTTCCTCGATATGCTGCATAATACCAGCAACATGAACTTGTTTTCCATCTGATATGGCATCCACATCTACTTCCATTGCATGATCGATAAATTTATCAATTAAAATTGGGTTTTCTTCTGCTGCCTTGAATGCCTCTTCAACAAATTTCTTAAGCTGATTTTTTTCATGAACAATTTCCATTGCTCTTCCACCTAAAACATACGAAGGTCTTACCATTAATGGCAATCCTATTTTATCTGCAACTTGTATTGCCTGATTAAATGTCTTTGCAATTCCACTCTCTGCTTGCTTTAGTTTTAATTTATTTAATAAACTTCTAAATCGGTCTCTATCCTCTGCTAAATCTATAGAAGTATATTGCGTTCCTAAAATTGGAAGCTTGTTGTCATGTAAAAATTTAGCAAGTTTAATTGGAGTTTGGCCACCAAATTGAGCTATTACACCTATAAGATTTCCTTTTTCTTGTTCTTTTTTAATTATGTTAAAAACGTATTCTTCTTTTAAAGGCTCAAAGTATAATCTATCACTTGTATCATAGTCTGTTGAAACTGTTTCAGGATTACAATTAACCATTATAGTCTCAAAACCTGCGTCTTTTAATGAAAAACTTGCCTGGCAACAGCAATAATCAAACTCAATTCCTTGACCAATTCTATTTGGTCCTCCTCCAAGAATAATTATTTTTTTCTTATTGGATGGATCAGCTTCACATTCTGAGTTAATTGAAAAATTTCTTTGGTAAGTTGAGTACATATAAGGAGTGAAAGATTTGAATTCAGCAGCACAAGTATCTACTTTTTTATAAACTGGAAGTATTTTAAGCGCCGATCTTTTTCTTCTGATAATTTCTTCAGACGTTTTAGTTAATTCCGAAAGTTTTTTATCTGAAAATCCTATTGATTTTATTCTGTTAAATTCTACAAAATCCCTAGGGAGCCCTTTAGTTTTTAACTGTGTTTCACAATTAACTATTTCCTTAATTTGTTCTAAAAACCAAGGATCAATTTTAGATAAATTATATATTCTATTTAAGTCTATTTTTTTTCTAATTGCTTCAGCAACTAGCAATATCTTATTTGGAATAGTTTCTTTAAGTTTCCTTTCAATTTGTTTTTTATTTAAATCAAAAATTCTGTCTAAACCTGAAAAACCGGTTTCAAGAGACACTAACGCCTTTTGCAGGGACTCCTTAAAATTTCTTCCAATTGCCATTGCTTCACCTACCGATTTCATCGATGTCCCTAAAGTTGCAGGAGAAGTAGAAAATTTTTCAAATGTAAATCTTGGAATTTTAGTCACTACATAATCTATACTTGGTTCAAATGATGCAGGAGTAACTTTAGTTATTTCATTTTTTAATTCATCCAGAGTATAACCAACCGCTAATTTTGCAGCTACTTTCGCAATTGGAAATCCAGTTGCTTTTGATGCAAGTGCTGATGATCTTGATACACGTGGATTCATTTCAATGACAACCATTCGACCATTTTTAGGATTGATAGCAAACTGAACATTTGATCCACCAGTTTCAACTCCAATTTTTCTCAAACATGCAATAGATGCATTTCTCATAACTTGGTATTCTTTATCTGTAAGTGTAAGAGCGGGCGCAATTGTGACCGAGTCACCCGTATGAATTCCCATTGGATCTATATTTTCAATTGAGCAAATGATGATACAGTTATCTTTCTTATCTCTTACAACCTCCATCTCAAATTCTTTCCAGCCTTCTAAACATTCCTCTACAAGAACTTGGCTTACGGGAGATTCGTGCAATCCATTTTTAACAATCTTAAAATAATCTTTTTTAGTTTTAGCTATTCCTCCACCAAGCCCACCTAGTGTAAAGGCAGGCCTTATAATCGCTGGTAATCCAATTTTTTTTAATACTTTTGAAGCTTGATTATTATTATTTACGATTTCTGATTTTGGTAAATCTAAACCAATATCTATCATATTTTTTCTAAATTTCTTTCTGTCCTCGGCATTAGATATTGCTTTAGAATTTGCTCCTATCAACTCAATTTTGTATTTTTTTAGAATTCCTTTTTTCTCTGCTTCCATTGCAAGGTTAAGCGCAGTTTGCCCTCCCATTGTTGGAAGAATTGCATCGGGTTTTTCTTTCTTTAGAATTTTTTCTAATACATTTAGTGTAATTGGTTCAATATAAGTTTTATCCGCAACATCTGGATCAGTCATAATTGTTGCAGGATTTGAGTTTATCAAAACTACTTTATAACCCTCATCTTTAAGAGCCTTACATGCTTGTGTCCCTGAATAATCAAATTCACATGCTTGACCTATAATTATTGGACCAGCTCCCACAACTAATATTTTTTTAAGATCTTTTCTTTTTGGCATTTTTTTTCATGTTGTTAATAAATTCTTGAAACAAATAAACACTATCTTGAGGTCCTGGATTAGACTCTGGATGATATTGAACTGAAAAGACTGGTTTATTTTTTAATTTGATACCTTCAATACTATTATCAAATAATGATTTGTGTGTGACCTCGATATTTTTTGGTAATGTTTCTTTAACTACCTCAAATCCATGGTTTTGACTCGTTATCTCAACATTATCATGAATCAAATTTTTAACGGGGTGATTTGCTCCTCTATGACCAAGCTTCATTTTTTTTGTCTTGCCCCCTAATGCTAACGCTAAAATTTGATGACCCAAACAAATACCAAATATTGGTAAATTTTTTTTAATTAGATCTTTAATAATTTCTATAGCATATTTCCCTGTTGCAGCTGGATCACCAGGACCATTTGATAAAAATATTCCATTTGGTTTTAAAGCTAAAATTTTGTGGGCACTAGTTTTACAGGAGACAACTGTAACTTTACAGTTTAAGTCTGAGAAATATCTTAAAATGTTTTTTTTAATTCCATAATCAATTGCAACAACATGAAATGAATTCTTATTATTTTTTTTATATCCAATTTCTTTTTTCCAGGTTTGAAAACCTTTCCAAATATAATTTTTCTGTGTTGAAACTACTTCTGCAAGATCAAGATTTTTTAATCCACTCCATTTTATTGTAGAGTTAGTCAATTTATTAATATTAAATTTTCCTTTTTTTGAATAACTAATAGTACCTTTGGGGGCACCTTTGTCTCTTATAAAGTTTGTTAGGCTTCTGGTATCTAAGCCAGTAATTCCAATTATTTTATTTTTCTTTAGCCAAGTATCTAAATGTAGGAATGATCTGTAATTCGAGGGTGAAGTTATTTCAGAATTGATTATCACTCCTCTTGCCCATATTTTATCAGATTCATGATCTTCTTTATTGGTTCCAACATTTCCAATATGTGGAAAGGTAAAGTTAATAATTTGACCTGCATATGACGGATCAGAGATGATTTCTTGATAGCCTGTCAAGGATGTATTAAAGCAAACTTCGCCTGTGGCTTTTCCTTGGTATCCTATTCCAATTCCTTTGAATACCTTTTTATTTTCTAGAACTAAAACGCCTGTATTGATTTGAGATTTTATTTTTGAGTTAGTTTTTTTTGATTTTTTGTTCAATTACAACTCATGAGTTAAAGGTTAATACAATAATTGCTTTATTATCGCAACAGAGATGTAATATAAAATTGTAAAAAAACAATTTTTCTTTTGAAGAATTTTTTCTTTAAAGTAGATTAAAAAATTATGTCATTAAAACAGACCATCGAAAACGAATATAAAAATGCTTTAAAATCTAAAGATAAAAATAAAATATCAACCTATAGGTTAATATTATCTTCGATTAAGGATTTGGATATTGTTAACAGATCAGGCCCTAACAAAAAAGAAACTGATGATGAGGACATTAAGAAACTTTTAAAAAAAATGGTTAAACAACGAGCCGAATCGATCGATATTTATAAAAAAAATAATAGAACAGATCTTTTAGAGGTTGAGCAAAATGAATATGATATTTTAACAAGTTTTTTACCCAAACAGCTTAGCGAAGAGGAAACCAAAAAAATTTGTTCAGATATTATTTCGAAAATTGGAGCAAATTCATTGAAAGATATGGGAAAAGTTATGGGTGAGCTCAAAAAAAATCACGCAGATGAAATTGATTTTTCCAAAGCAGGATCAATGATTAAAGAATTGTTGAACAAATAATGAAATACCCAAAAGAGTATCTTGATGAAATTAAAAATAGGTTGAAAGTTTCAACAGTAGTATCAAAAACTGTTTCCTTAAAAAAAAGAGGTAAAGAATTTGTAGGTCTATCGCCTTTCAAAAATGAAAAAACACCCTCATTTACTGTTAATGATGAAAAAGAATTTTATCATTGTTTTGCAACCTCTGAACACGGAAATATTTTTGATTTTGTGATAAAAACTCAAAATTTGAAATTTGGAGAGGCAGTTAAATTTCTAGCTCAATTAGCAGGGATGCAGCCATATATGTTTTCAAAACAAGATGAAGAAAGAGAGAAAAAATGGAATGAGTATAAATCTATTTTTAGTAATTATGTAGATTTTTATCACAATGAACTTTTAAAAAATGAAAATTATTCAATTGCTAGAGATTATTTAAAAAATAGATCACTAAGTAAAGATGAAGTAAAAAAATTTAAAATAGGATACATAGAAAAAAATCCGAATTTTTTTGAAAAATTAAAAAAAGATTATAGCGAGCAAACTTTAGTAGAAACTGGTTTATTCTATTTAGACGAGAAAAAAAAAATTTATTTAGAAAGATTTAGAGGTCGATTAATATTTCCAATCAATAATATTTCAGGTCAACCAATTGCTTTAGGAGGTAGAATTATAGAAAATTTAGATTTTTTAGCTAAATATATAAATTCACCTGAGACAAATTTTTTTAAAAAAGGATCAAATTTATATAATTTAGATTTAGCAAGAAAACTTTCAAATAAAATTGATCATATTTATCTGGTTGAAGGATACATGGATGTAGTAGGTCTAAGTAAAAATGGAATAGATAATGTTGTAGCAAATCTTGGCACGTCTTTAACCGACAAGCAAATTTTAACTTTAAACCAATTTTTTGATGATATCATAATATGTTTTGATGGTGATGAGAGTGGATATAAAGCTGCTGTTAGAGCTGCTGAAAATTCAATTAAAGAACTAAAACCAGAAAAACAAATTTCATTTTTATTTCTACCAGATAAAGAAGATCCAGATAGCTATGTGAATAAAAATGGTAAAGCTAATTTTATAGATTTTACAAAGCAGAGCAAATTATCAATTCATCAATTTATTTTTAGTCATTATAAAAAACAAACCAAAAATAATCCTTCATCGATGGCTATTTTTGAGAAGAAACTTAGAGCAATTGCAAATACAATTAAAGATGATTTTATAAAAAAATATGTTTTAGAATATTTTTTAGAAAAAATTTCTGAACTAACGCCACATTCTAATCAAAATAATAAAAGATTTTACACAAAAAAAAAAAAATCTTTAGAGAGTACAAAAAAATATTTTCAAGAAAGTCAGTCTTTGACTGGAGTTGAATTAAAAGAGTTTTCTTTATTATATTTGGTCATAAATAAATTAGATTTGTTACAAGCAAATATTCATTTGATTGAAAATATTAAACTATTTACTGAGTTAAATAAAAAAATATTTGAAATGATTATTGAAAAATTGAAATCTGGTTCACAAATCAAAACCCAAGATCTTGACTTAGATGTTCAATTAATGGAAAAAATAAATAAATTTGCACCAATCAAACATATCTTAAAAAATCAATCTGATGATGATCAAAAAATAATTGAATTACTAGAGGACATCTCTAGAGATTTAATGAATTATGATCTTGAGTTTAGAATCCAAGAGTTAGAATCGAAGTTTTCAATTGATATGAGCGAGAGCACATTTAATGAGCTAAAAGAGCTTAAAAAAAAGCAGAATCTCAATTAATTGGGTAAAATTAATAATGGATTTTTATATAATTGAGATTATATAAGATCCTTCAGTTTACATTATATTGTTGTGGAAAGAATAATTACAAAATCATTTGCTAGATTAATGGGTCGTGGAACTCATAGAGGATTTATAACCCACGAAGAGTTAAGTAAGTCATTAGGAAAAAGAAATTTGTCTGATGAAAATTTAGCACAAGCTTTTATTCATATTTTGGATGAAAAAATTTCTTTAGTTGAAAAAAAATCAGATTTTAAAGTTTTAAGAAAAAAAGAAAATTCTAATAAAGAAGAAGGTAAAACAATTGAAAAAAGTGATGATCCTATAAGAATGTATCTTAGAGAAATGGGTGGTGTTGAGTTGCTATCCAGAGAAGGTGAAATTGCAATAGCAAAAAGAATTGAAGCAGGAAAAGATGTTATGCTAATTGCTCTATCTCAAAGCCCGATTACTGCTCAACAATTTTTTGAATGGAATGATAAATTACAAAAAGATGAAATTTTAGTTAGAGAAATTATAGATATTGATACAAATTACATGGAAGATGAAACCACAGGACCAAGTGCTAAACAAAAAAATTCAGGTGAAACAGATAAGGAAGACGGTTCAACTGATGAAGATGATGATTTTAATCCTACTCTTGCAGCCATGGAAACTGAAATCAAACCAAAGGTTTTAAAAACAATTAACACTCTTACAAAAGAATATATAAAATTAATTAAATATCAAAAAGAAAAGTTAGAATGTGTATTAAATAGCCATCCTTTTTCTAATGCTAAAGAAAAAGGATACGAAAAAATAGTCGATGATATATTAGAAAATATTAAATCATTACAACTATCGCCTTCTGTTTTAGAGGAGCTCGTTCAAAAACATTACGTTGAAAATAAAAAAATAATTTCACTTGAAGGAAATCTTTTAAGACTTGCAATGGATCATAAGATTCAAAGATCTGAATTTATTAAATTTTATGTTGGAAATGAAATTAATCCAAATTTTAAAAAATTTTTAGATACGAATATAATTTGGAAACAGTTTTTTGCAAAAAATAAAGATGAATTTAAAAATATAAGAGAAAGGCTTATAGAAATAAGTCATAAATTAGGAATTTCTGTAACTGATTTTAAAAAGTTAGTAAGTAGAGTTCAAAAAGGTGAAAAAGAGTCAAGAATAGCGAAAAAAGAAATGGTTGAAGCCAATTTAAGATTAGTTATCTCAATTGCAAAAAAATATACGAATAGAGGTCTTCAGTTTTTAGATTTAATCCAAGAAGGTAATATCGGACTTATGAAGGCTGTTGATAAGTTTGAGTATAGAAGAGGTTACAAATTTTCGACTTATGCAACATGGTGGATAAGACAAGCCATAACAAGATCAATTGCAGATCAAGCAAGAACTATTCGTATACCAGTCCATATGATCGAAACTATAAATAAAATTGTTAGAACACAAAGATTAATTTTAAGTGAATTTGGAAGAGAAGCTACGCCTGAGGAGTTAGCACAAAAGCTAAGAATGCCTTTAGATAAGGTTAGAAAAGTATTAAAAATTTCTAAAGAACCTGTATCTCTTGAAAAACCAGTCGGAGATGAAGAAGATAGTAGCTTAGGTGATTTTATAGAGGATACAAAAGCATTGGCACCTTTAGAGCAAGCAATTAAATCAAATTTAGGAGAGGCAACAACGAAGATTTTATCTACATTAACTCCAAGAGAGGAAAGAGTATTGAGAATGAGATTTGGTGTTGGTATGAACACAGATCATACTCTGGAGGAGGTTGGATTGCAATTCTCAGTAACAAGAGAAAGAATTAGACAAATAGAAGCTAAAGCTCTTAGAAAACTTAAGCATCCAAGTAGGTCAAAACAGCTAAAAAGTTTTCTAGAAAGCTAGTTGGGGCCGTTAGCTCAATAGTAGAGTACTGCATTGACATTGCAGGGGTAGTTGGAGCGTAACCAACACGGCCCACCATTTTAATTTATATTTCAAATTACTTTTTTTTTAGTAATATAATTTTCACTAAAAATTAATGTCAAATCAAACAAAACATCTTATAGTTGATAAAGCAACAAGTCTTATGAAAAGCTCTCTTTTTTTCGAGGCTATAGAATTAATTAATAGCTCTATTAAAATAGATAAGGCTGATTTTCAATTATATTTTTTATTAGGAACTTCTTACTTACAAATAAATAATTTAGATTTAGCAGAATTAAATTTAACAAAATCGGTAAAATTAAATGAAAATTTTAGTGGAGCAGCTCATAATCTAGGTGTTGTCTTAAATTTAAAGAAAAAATTTTCTGACGCTAAAATTCAATTTTTTAATGCTTTAAAAATTAAACCAGACAATCTAGACACTTTAATTGAACTTGGAAGAACTTATCAATTTTTAAATGATTTTTCTTTAGCAAAAAAGTATTATGAAGATGCGCTCAAGATTGATCCTGGTAATAAAAAAGCTAATGGTCTATTAGGAAAAATGAACTTAAATAATGGTTTTCATAAACAGGGTCTTATTTGTTTACAGAGAGCTCAAGGATTTATAAGAATTTATGATGAAAGTTTTGAGATAATTTAATGAAAAGAATTATGAGAGAAACTGATCAAGTTAATTTTATTGGAGAGTGGAATGTTCCAAACGATAGACTTTTTGATGATTTGGTAAATTTTTTTGAAGATAATAAACATTTGCATAAAAAAGGGGTAATTGGAGGAAATAAAAATTTAAATTTAGAGAAAAAAAAAACTACTGAAATATCAATAGATCCAATTAAATTAAAAAATCAACAATACTATATATTTAAAGAATATTTTGATGAATTGCTAAAGTGTTATAATGATTACAAAGAACAATGGCCTTTCTTAAAAGGAAAATTTAAATCATTAGATATTCCCAGTTTTAATTTGCAAAGATATTTGCCTGGAGATCATTTTTCTCAAATGCACTCTGAAAGAATCTCAACACCAACCATGCATAGAGTTTTTGCTTGGATGACCTATTTAAATGATGTCAAGGTTGAAGATGGTGGGTGTACAGAATTTATGCATTACAATATAAAAATTAATCCAGAAAAAGGAAAAACTTTAATTTGGCCAGCAGAATGGACTCATGCGCATGCTGGTCAAATTCTTAAGAAACATAAAAAATATATAATTACTGGATGGATGTGTTTTTCTTTTAATTAAAAATATCTTTGATTGATATGTTGGAAAAAATGATATAACTAATTTCTGTTTTGGGCCTGTAGCTCAGTTGGTTAGAGCAGTACACTCATAATGTATTGGTCCCAGGTTCGAGTCCTGGCGGGCCCACCAAAAAGTTTATTTTTATTTATTGGAAAACTCCTCTAGAGTTTTGAATAGAGCATTAATATCTCCATTATTAGAATTTAAAATTGATGAAAACTCCTCTTTTTGAGTTCTTGCTAAACTAAGACCTTCAATTATTAAATCTCTAATTAGTGGATTGTCAGGATTTTTAGTATATATCCTCCAATCAATTTTTACCTCAGGTCTATCCGATGTTCCTATTAGTAAGCTATTAACAATTGTATAATTTTTATTAAGAAATTCTTTACTTTGAACTTCAATTTCTGGATTAGTGTACTCTGCTAATCTACTAGAAAAACTTTTTAAAAAGTAAGACTCAAATAACTCTGAATACTTAATTTTTTGATTTTTATCTAAATTTTTTCTTGCTTGTCCAAGTGAATAAAAACCAACACCTTGAATATCGACGGTTTCTTTTGCTATTGCTTTTAATTCATTAATTTTTTCTTCTTTAGATATATCTTTAGATAAAACATTGGAAGCTCTATTTACAGTAGATTGAACAAATACATCTGGTTCTATTGAATAAGAATTTACAAAAGCTGATGTGTAAAAAAATAAAACTAATATAAAATTTCTAAATTTCATTAAGTTAGTTTTAATTACTGAGTTTCTATCTCTTCCCAATCACTATCATCTTGGGTTTCAATAATTTTATTTGTGTTTAAAATTTTCTGCTGTCTATCTTGTAAATATAAACTTTTTACTGAAGCGTAAAAATCAATTGAATTTTTTTCTAAATTTTCTATAGCATCATAGTTTTTAGCTCTAAAATCTATGCCACTTGTAACTCTTGATGCATAATAATCAAAATCACTGAAATGCTGTGTGTCGTTTACAACTGTTACATTATACCAAGCATCTCCGCCAACAAAGCTTGCTAAAGATGCAGTAGTATCTCTAACTGTACTAGGTCCTAAAACAGGTAAAACTAAATAGCAACCAGGACCGACGCCCATTGTTGCTAAAGATTGACCATAATCTTCTTTCTCATATTCAGGAAATCCTAAATGTTGAGCTACGTCAATTAAACCTAAAATGCCAACCGTTGTGTTAATAACAAATCTACCCGAATTAACTCCAGCTTTTTTATAATCTCCTTGCAAAATATTATTTGGAATTGTTACAAGTGTAGATAGATTATCAAGAGAGTTACTTACTCCATTTTTGACTGGAGAAGGCAGGACTCTGTATGCACTGGCAACTGGTTGAAACAATATTCCATCTAAAGCTTGGTTGAAAGCGAAAGAAGCTCTGTTTATAGTTTCAAAACAATCTTTAACTTCAGTGGGTTTATTTTTTTTTAAGATTAATTCACCATCGGATCCAGCATTCGCATTGAACGCTGTTAAAAAAATTACAGTTAATAAAAGTACTAATTTTCTAAACATTGCAACCTATATAATATATAAAATTTAATTGTAAATTAAGATTTATTTTAAAAAAATGACTATAAAATGTCTATAAAGTAGCCAAATTTAATAAATAATTAATAAATGAACATAAATACAACTCTGAATTACTCACCCAATTTTGATATTAAAAAAAGAAAATTTGAACAAATTAAATTTATTATTTTCCATTATACAGGTATGAAAAATGATAAAGAGGCAATCAATCGTCTTACTGATGTTAAATCAAAGGTCAGTAGCCATTTTTTAATAAGAGACAATGGAAAGATAATAACTTTAGTGCCAGAACTTTATGTTAGTTGGCATGCAGGAATTTCGTCATGGCAAAATTACAAATCACTTAATAAACACTCAATTGGTATAGAAATTAGTAATCCAGGTCACGACAATAAGTATAAAAAATTTTCAAAAAAACAGATTCAATCAATATTAAAACTAAGTAAATATTTAATTAAAAAATACAAAATTAAAAGTAAATTTATTTTGGGACATTCTGATATTGCTCCTTTAAGAAAAAAAGATCCTGGCGAAAAATTTCCTTGGAAACATTTATCAAAAAATAACGTTGGATTGTGGCACGATTTAAATGAAAAAAAACTTTTCAAAACAAGAGCATTGAAAGTTTATAAATATCACGAAATTAATTTTCTTAAAAATTTATATAAAATTGGTTATTCAAGAGTTTTTAATAAAGACAAAAATAAAAACATCAAATTACTTATAAAAGCTTTTCAAAGAAGATTTAGGCAAGCTTTAATAAATGGTAAAATTGATCAAGAATGCTTATTAATAAGCAAAAATATAGTAAAAAAATTTAAATAATATTTCTTGAAAATAAAAACTTAAGTAATAAATTGTAATTGCCAGATAAACGACTTATCACTTTAATTTATTTTAAAGAGGAAAGTCCGGGCTCTACAAGGACACAGTGCCAGGTAATACCTGGCGGGGGCGACCCTAGGGACAGTGCCACAGAAAATAAACCGCCATAACATGGCAAGGGTGAAAAGGTGTGGTAAGAGCACACCGGTTCTATTGGTAACAATGAACGCTGGAAAACCCCACTGGGAGCAAGACTAAGTAGAGATGACATTGTTGAAAAAACTAAAAGCCGTCCTTGGCTAGTCATCAGGGTTAGTTGCTTGAGCTTAAGAGTGATCTTAAGCCTAGACAAATGATAGGTTTAAATGACAGAACCCGGCTTATAGTTTATCTGGCACATCAAATCAAAAATCACTTTAAGTTTCTTAGTTTGTTCTCATTTTAAAAGTACGACTGACCATTTTATTTACTACTAAAACCATAATAGTACTAAAATATTAGGTATTGACGTCGAGTTATAAAACCCATAATATCCCATAAATTCCCATTTATGTGGGAACAAAGGAAATTATGTTTTATGTTTTTATCAACATACGAAAACAAATTAGACAAAAAAGGGAGAGTATCTGTGCCAGCTAGTTTCAGGTCACATTTGTCAAATTTAGGTTACAATGGTGTTATATGTTATCCATCATTTAATAACTCATCTATAGAAGCATGCTCCCAAGATAGAATTGAAAAAATTTCTTCAGCAATAGACTCTCTAAATCCTTTTGAGGAAAAAAGAGATTATTTTGCAACATCAATATTAGCAGAAAGTATAAATTTACAATTTGATAGTGAGGGCAGAATTTCACTTTCATCAAAATTATTAAAACATGCAAAAATAAAAAATAGCATGTTGTTTGTTGGTCAAGGCCAAACATTTCAAATATGGGAACCAACGGCATTTGAAAAATTTAAGATAACAGCGAGGAAAAAAGCAAATATTAATCGTGGTAATCTTAAATGGGAGCTTCAACATAACAAACAATAGGGGATAAAAGATGACAATTAATTTTAAAGCACCAGAAATAAAAGAGCTACAGCCACGACTACTAGTTTTAGGAGTTGGTGGAGCTGGCGGAAATGCAATTAATGAAATGATAGAAAATAATCTACAAGGAGTAGAGTTTATTGCAGTAAATACTGATGCTCAAGATTTGAAGCTTAGTAAAGCAAAAACGAGAATTCAAATTGGATTAAATTTAACAAAAGGTTTAGGAGCAGGAGCAAAACTTGATATTGGTCAAGCTGCAGCTGATGAGTCTTTAAATGAAATTGTAAATACACTTCAAGGTGCAAACATGGTTTTTATTGCAGCTGGTATGGGTGGTGGAACGGGCACTGGTGCTGCTCACGTCATCGCAAGAGCTGCTAAAGAATTAAATATCTTAACTGTAGGGGTTGTGACTCTTCCATTTTTATATGAAGGCCCCTCTAGAATGAGAAGAGCACAACAAGGTTTGGAAGAGTTAAGAAAACATGTTGATACAATAATTGTTATACCTAACCAAAATCTATTTAAAATAGCTAATGAACAGACTACTTTTGAAGAGTCATTTAATCTTTCAAACAATGTTTTGATGCATGGTGTACAAAGTATTACAGATTTAATGGTCAGACCTGGTTTAATAAACTTAGATTTTGCTGATGTTGAAACTGTTATGGCAGCAATGGGTAAAGCTATGATGGGTACTGGTGAAGCTGAAGGAGAAGGTAGAGCTCTAAAAGCTGCGGAAATGGCAATTAGCAATCCATTAATAGATGACTATACTTTAAAAGGTGCAAAAGGTTTATTAGTAAACATTACTGGCGGTAAAGACCTTAAACTTTTTGAAGTTGATGAGGCTGTAAATAAAGTTAGAGCAGAAGTTGACCCTGAAGCTGAGTTAATTATTGGTGCAATTACTGACACTGAACTTGATGGAAAAATGAGAGTTTCAATTGTTGCAACTTCTCTAGACGGTCAGCAACCTGAATCAAAATCTGTAGTAAATATGGTTCATAGAATTCAAAATCGTAATCCTGGTTATTCAGATTTTTCAAATATTGGATCCTCTCAATCCTTCAATTTTTCAAACACAACAACATCAAACCCAATTACACATGGTGCTAATGCTTTAAAGCTTGAAAATGAAATTATCCAAGAACAACAAACTGAAAGTTCTCACAATCAAATGATGAATGAGGAGGTTGTTCAAAATACCGGTATAGAAAGCAAAAGTATAGTTGAGGATAATTCAGTTAATGAAATAGAAAAATCTTTTGCTCAAGAGGCTATGGAAACAAATCATGAAGAAATCCAAGACAATAATGAACAAGAAGCTCCTAATGATCTAAAAGAATTTGGAGTTGATTCTAATGCCCCAGATTTATTTAGTTCAGAGTCTGAGAATTCAAGTCCTGATGATTTATTATCTTCCAATGAAGAGGAAGAAGATGATCTTGAGATACCAGCATTCTTAAGAAGACAAAAAAATTAATGGTCTTCCAAGAAATAAATGGACGCCACCATAGTACCGAAAATGCAAAAGCATTATCCGGTACTGCTAAAAGAAATTATTAGCGTTATTTCCCCTCAACATGGTGGCACATTTATTGATTGTACGTTTGGTCAAGGTGGTTACACCAGAAAAATTTTAGATTTTAACAATACAAAAGTAATAGCTCTTGATAGAGACATAGAGAGTGAAAAAATTGCTAATCAATTAAAACAAAACTTTGAAGATAGATTTATTTTTAAAAATATAAAATTTAGTCAATTAACTAATTTAAAGCTCAAAAATGAAAATATAAGAGGTGTAATTTTTGATCTTGGTTATTCTTATACTCAAATAAAAGACCCACAAAAAGGATTATCATTCGATACCAGCGGTAAATTAAATATGCAGCTGGGATTAAATACTTTTTCAGCAGAAGATGCAATTAATAAACTAGATGAAAAAGAACTGGAAAAAATTTTTAAATTTTTTGGAGAAGAAAAAGAAGCAAAATACATTGCGCGTAATATTTTAAAAGAAAGATCTAAAAATAAAATTGATACCAAATCTTTAGTTGAAATTATTGATAAATCGAAAAAAAGAAAAAATTTTAAAGTTCATAATGCAACAAAGGTTTTTCAAGCTCTTAGAATATTTGTAAATAAAGAAATAAGTGAGTTAATATTTGGACTCATCAATGCTGCGAAAGTTTTAAAAAAAGGTGGAATTTTAGGAGTAGTTACTTTTCATTCCTTAGAAGATAAAATTGTAAAATATTTTTTTAAAAGTCTTTCTGAAAATAAAAGCATTTCAAGATATAGTCCTGTCATAGAACAATCAGAGACTCTATTTAATTTAATACAAAAAAAACCAATAATACCATCACGTGACGAAGTAACCAAAAACCCACCGTCTAGATCTGCTAAATTTAGATATGCAATTAAAAAAACTGACTTTTATAATTTTGATACCGATATAGAGGAACAGTTCAGAAATTATATAGAAATAGAAAATTATGGAGACAAATTATGAAAAAGTTTTCTTTAGCAGTAGTTATATTTTTTTTAGTTTTGTCAACTGCAATCATAAAAAATACGACCAAACAGATTGAAGATGAAATATTTACAGCAAAAGAAAATATTAGAATTTTAAACTCTGAATTTGAAAATGCATCCTTGGAGTATGATTATTTAAGTTCTGCAGAAAGATTACTTGAGTATCAGTCTCAGTATTTTGAATATGAGTTAATTCAAAAAAATATGAACGATATAAAAATCTACAATATTTCAGATGATATAAATAAAATCCAAAATTTTAAAATTATTAAAGAGTAATGGCTGATAATAAATCAAAATTAACCATAGAAGACTACAAAAGTGATTTTAAATTTAAGAAAAAAGAGAACGGATTAAATATTCAATTTAATCGTGTAGCTTTTATTTTCTTTGTTTTTTTTATTATATATTTAATTTACACAATACACTTACTTCACTTAGGTTCACAAAAAAGTAAATTAGAAAAAATAAATAATCTTCCTGAATCTAAAAATCAGCTTTATCGAGCAGACATCATAGATATTAATGGAAATTATTTAGCTAAGACAGTTAAATCGATTGATATTGGTTTAAAAACCTCAGATATAATCAATGAAAAAAAATTACTTCTAAGTTTAAATATTATTTTTCCTGACAAAAATTTTGATGACATTAAAAAAAAAATAAAAACCAAGAAATTTTTTTATTTCGAGAAGAAAATTTCAGAGGAAAATTATGAAAAAATAATGAAATTAGGGGACAAATCTTTAGTTCCAGAAGAAAGAGTTTTAAGAATATATCCACAAAAAAATCTTTTTAGTCATGTTTTAGGTCAGATAGATGATGATAATAATGGTATTTCTGGATTAGAAAAATCATTAAATGATGAACTTAGAAAATCTAAAGAGTCAATTAAACTTACATTAGATAAAGATATTCAATTTTTAATTAGAAAAGAATTAATTAAATATCAGGAAATTTTTAAAAGCAAAGGTAGTGCAGCCATTTTAATGGATGTTAATAACGGCAATATTTTATCATTAGTTTCTTTGCCAGATTTTAATCCAAATGAAAGACAAAATATTACAGATGTAAATTATATTAACAGGGTAACTAAAGGAACATATGAACTTGGGTCTGTATTTAAAACATTTACTTTTGCAAGCGCACTAAATGAAAAAATAATTAAGCCAGAGACTGAATTTTTAGATTTACCTAAATCAATTAAATGTGATAAATTCAGAATAGGTGAGTACGACAATGAAATACCATCAGATTTAACTGCAGAGCAAATTTTAGTTAGATCTGGAAATATAGGATCGGTAAAAATTGCCCAAAAAGTCGGCTCAGAAAAATTTAAATTATTTTTAGAAAAAGTTGGTGTGTTAAGTGATATTGATTTTGATATTGAAGAAGTTGCTCCTCAAAAAAATTATGATTTTGGAAAATGCAGATTGGCTACAGCTTCTTTTGGACATGGAATAGCAACTACAATTCTTCAATTAGCAAAAGGTTATTCTGTTTTATCAAATGGTGGGTATGAAATTAAGCCAACATTAATTTATAAAGAAAATAAATTTAATAAAAAAAATAAAAGAATATTAAACATAGGTATTTCAGAACAAGTTGTTAGCGCTTTAAGAAAAATTGTAAATACTGAGGAAGGGACAGCTAAATTTGCAGATGTTCAAAATTATGAAATTGGTGGAAAAACAGGAACTGCTGATCAACCTGAAGGTGGAGCATATTCTGAGGCAAAAATAAATACTTTTGCTTCTGTTTTTCCCACATCAAATCCACAATTTGTTTTTGTTGTAATGCTAGATACTCCAAAAAAATCTAAAGATTATTATTATAAGTATAGACATCGAAAAGGAGGGTGGAAGGGCACACTTTATAATACTGCTGGCTGGACTTCAGTAGAGGTAGCTGGAAAAGTAATTGATAAAATTGGGCCTATTTTAGCCACAAAATATATAGAGGTTAATTAATTATGCTCCTAGGACACTACTTTCATAACATAAATAAAAATTATAAAAATTTTTCTTTTTCAGGAATTTCATTTGACACGAAGAGTATTAAAAAAAATAATATTTTTTTTGCAATCAAAGGAAATAGTATTGATGGTAATAAATTTATTCCTAAAGCAATTAAAAAAGGATCTAAAATTATTGTAACCGAAAGAAAAACAAATCAATTCCAAAATGGAATTTTGTATATTTATACAAATAATGTAAGAAAATTATTAGCTGAAACTGCTTTTAAAATTTATAATAAAAAACCAAAAAATTTAATTGCAGTTACTGGTACAAACGGAAAGTCATCAGTTGCAGATTTTTATTATCAAATATTAAATTTAAATAATAAAAAAGGTGCTACAATTGGCACACTAGGTGTTAAATCAAAAAGTATAAATTTGAATTTATCTAATACCACAATAGATCCAATAAAATTGGCTAAAATATTAAGCAAGTTAAAAAATAAAAAAATAGAAAATGTAATTATGGAAGCCTCAAGCCATGGTTTAAAGCAAAATAGATTAGATGGTTTAAAGTTTAATTCAGGTATATTTACTAATCTATCTCAGGATCATCTTGATTATCATAAAAATTTAAAAAACTATTTAAATGCAAAACTTTATTTATTTGAAAACCTAATATCAAAAAGAGGCAATGTAATTACAGATCAATTAATACCTGAGTTTAAAAACATAAAAAAAATTGCAATTAATAAGAAATTAAAATTACATACACTTAATGATGAGAAAAATAGTCTAGATCTTTTATCACATAATTTTAAAGGAGAGGGTCAATTTCTAAGAATTAAATCAAATAGTTTGATAAGGGATCTAAATTTAAATTTAATTGGAAAAATACAATTAAAAAATGTTTTGATGGCTATAATCGCAGCAAAATATAGTGGTATTAGTTTAGATAAAATTTTAAACACAATCCCAAAATTGAAACCAGTTGAAGGAAGATTTGAAAAAATTGGTAAAATTAAAAATCAATCAAAAGTAATTCTTGATTATGCTCATACACCTGATGCTTTAAAAACTTGTCTTTTAAATCTTAGAGAACAATTTCCCAATAAAACTATCAAAGTGCTATTCGGTTGTGGGGGAAATAGAGATCAAAATAAAAGATCCAAAATGGGGAAAATAGCTAGTGATTTTGCAGATAGTATCATTCTTACAAATGATAACCCTAGATTCGAAAATCCTCAAAAAATAAGACTAGATATAAAAAAGGGAATTAAAAAAAAGAGAATTACTGAAATATCAAATAGAGCAATTGCAATAGCACAAGCTATTAAAAATTTGAATTCAGGTGATATTTTGTTAGTTGCTGGAAAAGGACATGAGAAAACACAAGATATTGGAAATAAGAAAATTTTTTTTTCAGATAGAAAAGTAATCTTAAATGCTATCAAGAATAAAAATAATAATTTATCAGATAATTTAAAATTAAATGTGGTTAAAGAGTCAGCTAAAATTAAAAAATTGTCTGCTTCCATATCTTTAAAAACAGCAAGAATTAATTCTCAAGAAGTTACTAGAAATGATATTTTTTTTGCTATTAAAGGAAAAAAAAATGATGGTAATAAATATGTTGCAAAATCATTCAATAGAAAAGCATCATTAGCCGTAGTCAACAAAATTCAAAATAAATTAAATAAAAATCGTCAGATTAAAGTTAAAGATACTTTAAAATTCTTAACAGACATTTCAAAGACTTTTAGAAAAAGTATTGATACAAATATTATAGCTATTACAGGTAGTTGTGGCAAAACCACACTTAAAGAATTGTTAGGCAGTGTATTAAGTAAAATTACCAAAGTAAGCATTTCTCCAAAATCTTATAACAACAAATTCGGGGTTCCTTTAAGTCTTTTTAATTTAAAACAAAATGATGAATTTGGAATTTTAGAAGTTGGAATGGATAAAAAAGGTGAAATTGATTATTTATCAAAAATTATAGAACCAGATGTTGGAGTAATAACAAATATTAATTATGCACACGCTAAAAACTTTAAAAATATAAAACAAATCGCCTTGGCAAAATCTGAAATTATTAACAACATAAAACCTTGTGGTTATGTTGTGTTGAATGCAGATGATAATTTTTTTCAATTACATAAAAAAATTGCTAAAGAAAAGAAAATTAAAGTAGTTTCTTTTGGTATTAAAAGTCAGAAAGCAGACATTAAATTAATTAATATAAAGACTTTTGGAAAAAAATTTAAAATTAATATTAGGTTAAATAATAAAAAAAAGTATTTCATATTATCCAATGATTTTCAAAATAATTTATATAACACACTTTCAGCTTTAGCAGTTATTAGTATTTATAAAAATATATTTAAACTAAATAAAAATATTTTTCTTAATTTTAAAATTCCTGGAGGGAGAGGTGACCATTCTATGATAAAAATAGATAATAAAAAAATCAATTTAATTGATCAAAGTTATAATTCAAATCCTCTATCATTAAAAACAGCAATAAAAAATTTTGATAAAATAAAATCAAAAACATCAAATAAATATTTACTAATTGGTGACATGTTAGAGCTCGGTAGTCATTCTAAAAAACTTCATCAATCTATCGCTCCAATAATTAATCAAACCAATATAGACAAGGTGTTTGTAAAAGGTAAAATGGCACCTATAATATTTGCAAGTATCTCAAAAGCCAAAAAAGGCAGGATTTTATTAAACAATTCTCAAATTATTGAATTGATTAGAAAAGATTTAAACAATAATGATTATTTAATGATTAAAGCCTCACTTGCGACAGGATTCAACGACATAGTAAAAGATCTGAAAGGATTACATTAAATGCTTTATCAATTTTTATTAAATTTTGTTGATACTTTTAGTTTTTTAAATGTATTTAAATATTTAACATTTAGAACAGGTTTATCTTTTTTTACTTCATTAGTTATTGTGTTGATTATTGGAGGTCCTTTTATTAAATTTTTTTCAAAACAAAAAATTTTAAATCCAATTCGGGAAGATGGACCTGAAGATCATATAGTTAAAAAAATTGGTACACCAACAATGGGAGGTTTAATAATTTTATTAGGCTTATTGGTATCAGTAATATTTTGGGCAGATTTATCAAATATTAATATTTTATTTTGTATATATATAGCAATTACTTTTGGTTTATTGGGAGCATATGATGACTTTAACAAGATTAAATATAGCAACTCATCAGGAATTTCTTCTAAGTTTAAAATAACTTCACAAATATTGTTAGCAATTATTGGTGTAAGTTTTTTCGTTTATTTGAACGAATATCAAGATTTAAATAATTTATATTTTCCATTCTTTAAAAATTTAATCATAAACCTTGGATGGTTTTTTATACCATTTGCAATATTCGTAATTATTGGTTCCTCAAATGCTGTTAACCTTACAGATGGATTAGATGGTCTAGCAACAGTGCCTGTAATATTAGTTGCAGCATGTTTTGCTTTTATAAGTTATGTTACTGGAAACATCGTATTTTCAAATTATTTACAAATTCCCTACATAGAAGGAACTGGTGAAGTATCAATTTTTTGTGGTGCAATTATTGGCTCTTGTTTAGGTTTCTTATGGTTTAATGCTCCGCCTGCTAAAATTTTTATGGGCGATACAGGCTCGTTATCTCTTGGAGGATCTTTAGGTGCAGTAGGAATTATCACAAAGCATGAAATTGTTTTAGCTATTACAGGTGGACTTTTTGTACTAGAGGCAGTTTCAGTAATGGTTCAGGTGATTTCGTTTAAACTTACTGGAAAAAGAATTTTTAGAATGGCACCTATTCATCATCATTTCGAGAAAAAGGGATGGCCAGAGTCTACAGTTGTAATAAGGTTTTGGATTATCTCTATCATTCTAGCAATGATTGGTTTAGCTACATTAAAATTAAGATAATGAAAATATTTAATAATATTTTTTTTAGAAAAAAAATATTAATTTATGGTTTAGGAAAGAGTGGCATTTCATCTTTTAATTTTTTAAAAAATAAGTCTGATGTATATTTGTTTGATGACAATCAAAAAATTAAATTAAAATTAAAAAAAAAAATAATTAAGTTAGAGCAAATCCAAAAAATAAATTTTGATAGAATCATTATTAGTCCTGGAATTGATATTTCAAATTGTAAATTATCGAATTTTTTAAAGAAAAATTTAAAGAAAATTCATACTGACCTTGATGTTTTATTTTCATTTTATAACAATGAAAGTGTTACGATTACTGGAACAAACGGTAAATCTACAACTGCAAAAATTTTACATGATGCTTTAATCGATCAAAAAAGAGACTCAAGACTTATTGGAAATATTGGTAATCCAGCATTATCAGAAAAAAATATTACAAAAAAAACAATTTTTGTAATAGAGGCTTCTTCATATCAATTAGATTACAGTAGCGTATTTAGATCAAAATATGCTGTAATTTTAAACATAACTGCAGACCATATTGAGAGACATAAAAGTTTAAAAAATTATGTAAATGCAAAATTTAAATTATTAAAATCTCAAACAAGTGGATCTTTTGCTTACGTAAAAAAAGAGGATGAACTTATAACTAAAAAATTAAATAAAAATAAATATAGTTCAAAAATCTACAGAGTACAGACCTCAAGTATAGATAAAAAGTTTAATAAAATTACTAATAAATATTTTATATCTGATGGCAATAAAGAAAATTTATCATTTATATTTAAAATTGCTCCAAGATTAAAACTTAATTACAAAAAATTAATTAAAACTATTAATAAATTTAAAGGCCTAGATTTTAGACAACAAATTATATTTGATAAAAATAATCTCACAATAATTAACGACTCTAAATCTACAAGCTTTGCTTCCTCAGAAAATATATTAAAAAATTTAAATGATGCGTATTGGATCTTAGGAGGAATTCCCAAAAAGGGAGATAAATTTAAACTATCAAAAATAAAACATAAAAATATCAAAGCTTATATCTTTGGATCGTATCATAGAAAATTTATAAAAATTTTAAAAAATAAATTAAAAAATAAAAATTTTAAAAACTTACAAGAAACTCTTAAAGTTATTTTTTCGGAAATTAATAATCAAAAATCTAAACAAAATATTATTTTTTTCAGTCCAGCTGGAGCTTCATTTGATAGTTTCAAAAATTTTGAAGATAGAGGATATTATTTTAATAAAATTATTAAAAAGTATATAAATGCAAAGCAATAGTATTGTTTACAAATTTTATTATCAATGGTGGAAAAACATTGATAAATCTATTTTTTTATTAATAAGTTTATTATTTACTATTGGATTATTTTTTTCTTTAGTTTCAACTTCTCTAATAGCTTCTGATAAGTTAGATACCAACAGTTATTTCTTCTTTTTTAAACATTTGATTTATGTGTTAATTGGAATATGTCTTATCTTTATATTTTCCTCTTTAAATTCAGATCAATTATATAAATTCTCTATTTTTCTTTTTTTTATTTCACTTATTTCTTTATTTCTTGTGCCATTCTTTGGTGTTGAAGTTAAAGGTTCTAAAAGGTGGATAGATTTATTTATTTTACCAAGATTTCAACCCATAGAGGTTCTAAAACCATTTTTGATAATAATTTTATCAACTATTTTGTGCGATATTAGATCAAATATTTTATTTAAGTATTTGATATCAATTATTTTGATATCCGTCATTTCTTTACTTTTAATAGCTCAACCAGATATTGGCCAAACTTTATTAGTGGTATTTTCTTGGTCAGTTCTAATCTTTACATCAGGAATTAATATATACATTCTTTTGGCGGTAATTTTTATTGGTGCATTTTCGCTTGCTTATCTAATTATTTTTGTACCTAAGTTTGATTATATTCAAGGACGAATTTTTTCTTTTTTTAACAGAGAAACAGGTACTCATAATTTCCAATCCGATAAAGCATTAGAGTCAATTACAAGTGGAGGTTTTTTTGGCAAAGGTATAGGTGAGGGCGTTCTTAAAAATAGAGTTCCAGAGGCTCATACTGATTATATTATTTCAGTAATTTCTGAAGAGTTTGGTGTTGTTGCCATAATCTTAATATTATTATTGTTTTTGATCTTAATTTATATGGTTTTTAAAAAGATAAGTTTTGAAACAAATGATAAAGCTAAACTTATTTTAATCGGATCTATTAGTTTAATATTAATGCAGGCCACAATTCATATTGGAGTTAATATAAGATTATTTCCAACTACTGGAATGACACTACCTTTTTTAAGTTATGGTGGTTCATCAATAATAAGTACATCAATATTAGCTGGTATAATTTTAAATTTAACAAAAAGAAAAATAACTTAATAAATGAAAAAAAAAGTTTTAATTTCCACAGGTGGATCTGGAGGTCATGTAATACCGGCAATTACAATTTATAATCATTTGAAAAATACTCATGAAACCTTGATTTCTACTGATTTAAGAGGTCTTAAATATTTAGATAAGAATTATAAAGCATTTGTAATTAATACCCCAAAATTAAATAATTATTTCCTGCTTCCTTTTTCATTTTTAAAAATACTTTTTTTAACTGTTAAATCTTTTTTTCTTTTAAAAAAAAGAAACATTACAATTTTGATTTCCACAGGTGGCTATATGTCTTTACCACTATGTTTGGCAGCGAAAATATTAGGCATTAATATTTTTTTAATTGAACCAAATATGGTCCTTGGAAGAGCAAACAAATTTTTTTTAAATTTTTCAAGAAAATTAATATGTTATTCCAAGAATTTAATTAATTTGCCATCTGGAATTAATCACAAATTAACTACTATTAAACCTTTAATACGAAAGGAATATTATGAAACCAGTACGCATCAAAAACATGATAATTTATTCACTATTATAATCATAGGGGGTAGTCAAGGCGCAAAAATCTTTGATGAGCTTTTAAATAAATGTTTTGTGAGTATTGCAAAAAAGATATCTATAAAAATTATTCATCAAACTAGCGAAAAAAATATAAATTTCTTAAAAAATTTTTATTTTCAAAATAATATTGAAAGTAGAGTTTTCAGTTTTGATCACAATCTTAATGAAGTTTTAAAACAAGGAGACTTATGTATAACAAGAGCGGGAGCGTCTAGTTTAGCCGAATTATCATTCCTAAATATTCCATTTGTAGCAATACCACTTCCCTCATCAAAAGATAATCATCAATATAAAAATGCAAAATATTACAATGAACAGGATTGTTGTTGGATAATTGATCAAAAAAATTTTGATGAACAAAAATTTGAGAAATTTTTGCTAGAATTGACAAAAAAAAGTCAGGATTACATGACAAAAAAAAATAACTTGAGGAAATTAAATTACCAAAATACTTGGAATAATGTTAATCAAAAAATACTAAAAATTATTAATGAAAATTAAGTTAGCAAAATCTGAACTTATACATTTTGTCGGAATAGGTGGAATAGGTATGAGTGGCCTAGCATTAATAATGAAAGGAAAAGGTTTTAATGTTCAAGGAAGTGATATTTCAAATAATAAAAATATTGAAAGATTAAGAAAAGAAAAAATAAAAGTTTTTATTGGACATAAGAAACAAAATATAAATAAGGGAACCATTCTAGTTATATCTTCAGCTATAAAAAAAAATAATCCAGAGTTTGTTGCTGCGAAAAAAAAACAATTGCCAATTTATAAAAGAGGAGAGATGTTGGCCAACATTGTTTCTTTAACTAAAAATATTGTAGTTGTTGGATCACACGGCAAAACTACAACAACATCCTTGATAGCATCTATATTTCAAGAAACAAAAATTGATCCTACAATTATCAATGGGGGAGTAATAAATTCAATTAATAATTCTGCTAAACTAGGAAAAAGTGATTGGTCTATATTGGAGGCAGATGAGTCTGATGGAAGTTTTATTTTTATACCCTCAACATATTCAATCATCACTAATATAGATCGAGAACATATGGATTATTATGGCAATATGAATAAATTAAATAAATATTTTGAAAATTTTGTTAATAAAGTTCCTTCATTTGGAAAATCATTTATTTGTTTAGATGATAAAAATAACAAAAATTTAATTAAAAATATAAAAAATAAAAACTTTTATACATACGGCCTCGATGTAAATTCAAATTTTTGTATTAAAAATATAAAACAATTTAAAGATTACTCTGAGTTCGACTTAAGTATAAAATTACCCAATAAAAAAAATCAATTAATTAAAAAATTCAAAATTCCTTTACTAGGAATCCATAATATTAAAAATTCCGTAGCTGCTGCTGCATTAGCTTTAACAGTAGGTCTACCAATAAATAATATAAAAAGAGGACTTAAAAATTTTACAGGGGTTCAAAGAAGATTTAATAAACTTTTCAATTTTAATAATGTAGATTTTTATGATGATTATGCGCATCATCCTACAGAAATCAAAGAAGTGCTAGATGGTGTAAAAAAAGTTTATAAAGATTATGAAAAAATATGTATTTTCCAACCACATAGAATATCAAGACTAAAAGATTTAAAGAAAGAATTTACCTATGCTTTTAATAATGCAGATAAAGTTATCTTGTTTCCTATTTATACCGCCGGAGAAAAATTAAAGCTTGGATTTAGTTATATAAATTTTGCAAAAGAAATAATTAAAAACTCAAGAGTCCAGCTATTTTTAGTAGATGATAGATTTCAGTTAGCAAAATTTATTAAAGCAAATATATATGGAAAAAAAATTGTTATAGGAATGGGAGCAGGGACTATTTCAAGCTGGATGCGAGAATTACCTAAATTGTTATCATGAAAATTGATTTAAAAGAGCTGGTTCTAGAATTTAATAACAATTTAAAGTTAGATTATGATCTAAAAAAAAAAAATTGGTTTAACATAGGGGGCAAAACCAAAGCTTTCTATAAGGCAGGTGATTTAAAAGAATTAATTAAGTTTCTTAAAAAAATTCAAGATAAAGAAAAAATATTTATTTTAGGAGCTGGTTCTAATACACTTATATCCGATAACAAATTTGATGGAGTTGTAATAAAACTTACTCAAAATTTTAATAATATTTCTTTACATTCTGAAGAAATCATAGTCGCTGGTAGTGCTGTTACAGATAAATCTTTATCTGAATTTGCAATGGAAAATAGTTTAGGTGGTTTTGAGTTTCTTTCTTGTATACCTGGTACGGTAGGTGGCGGCATTAAAATGAATGCAGGTTGTTTTCAGAGGGAGTTTAAAGATATTCTTATTTCTATTCAGGCAGTAAATAAATCAGGTCAAGTAATTACTATACCTGCAAAAGACATTAATTTTAAATATAGAGACAGTGGATTATCTGAAGATCTTATTTTTTTAAGTGCATCATTTAGAGGTTTTAAGAAAGATAAGAGTTTAATAGAGAATGAGATAAGATTACTTAAAGAAAAAAAAGAGCAAGCTCAACCGACAAAAATTAGAACCAGTGGTAGCACATTTAAAAATCCCATAGATAAGTCTAATAAAAAAGTTTGGCAATTAATTAAAGAGTCTGTACCACTTGAAAAATCATTTGGGGATGCTTCAATTTCTGAAAAACACTGTAATTTTTTTGTAAACAAAGGTAATGCTAAGTTTGAAGATATGAAAAAATTAATAAATTTTGTATCCGATAGTGTCTTTAAAAAAACAGGTATTAAATTAGAAACAGAAATAAAAATTTTAGAATAAATTGAAAAAAAAAGTACTTATACTATCAGGTGGAATTTCTAAAGAGAGATTAATTAGTCTTGATACTGGGCAGCAGGTTGCTGGCGAGCTTAAAAAAAACGGTTACAGAGTTAAAATCACTGAACCAGATAATAATTTGGAAAAAAATATTAAATTTTTTAAACCAAATGTAATTTTTAATGCTTTGCATGGCCAATTTGGTGAGGATGGTTATATTCAAACTATTCTAGAGAGGTTTAAAATTCCTTATACACATTCAGGTGTAATTGCGTCGTCTATTGCAATGGACAAAGAAATTTCAAAAAAAATATTTATTAAAAATAAAATAA
Source organism: Candidatus Pelagibacter sp. (assembly GCF_052046145.1). GTDB lineage: Bacteria > Pseudomonadota > Alphaproteobacteria > Pelagibacterales > Pelagibacteraceae > Pelagibacter. The sequence goes on along the minus strand of NZ_JBNGZR010000001.1, from coordinate 957,042 downwards.
ATACACCAAAATTTTTTACATATTCTTACGATGTTAAAAACGAGGATTTAATAAAAAAAATAAAAAAAAAATTAAGATTTCCAGTAGTAGTAAAGCCTTTAAATGAAGGTTCTAGTGTTAACGTATATATTTGCAATGAGAAAAATATAAATAAAATTCTAAATTCAATAAAGCAATATAAAAAAGTTATAATTGAAGAATTTATTGGAGGAAGAGAAATTCAAGTTGCAATAATGGGAAGTAAAAAACTTGGAGCAATAGAGCTAAAACCAAAAAGAAAGTTTTATGATTACAAGGCTAAATACAATACCAGCGCGAAAACAAAACATATAATTCCTGTAGATTTACCAAAGAGCAGATTAAATGAAGTATTAAGCATGTCTTTGAAAGCACACAAATTAATTGGATGTAAAGGGATAACAAGATCTGATTTTAAATTCAAAAATGGTAAATTTTATCTTCTAGAAATAAATACTCAACCAGGAATGACAAAACTTTCTCTTGTACCTGAAATAGCAGCGTTTAAGGGAATAAATTTTATTAAATTAATTGATTGGATTTTGAAAGATGCATCAACGAAAAGGTAAACAAGTATTAATTTATTTTTTTCTACTATTTTTATTTGGCTCTATAAATAATATCAATTTTAATAACATTCAATTATTAAATATAAATAAAATAATAGTCTCAGGCTTAGATGAAAAAAGTAATAGAGAGATTATAAATAAAATCAATAATTTAAAATTAAAAAATATTTTTTTTTTAAATAAAAATCAGATTAAAAATATATTAGAAATTAATACTTTAATTGAAAATTATAAAATTTCTAAAATATATCCGTCTACTCTAGATATAAAAATTAAGAAAACTCAATCTCTTGCAAAAATTAATCAAAATGGGAAAATATTATTTATAGGCTCAAATGGTAAACTTTCTGAAATAATTTCTCAAAATCAAGAATTACCTTTTATATTTGGTAAACCAAAAATTCAAGAATTTTTAGATTTTAAAAAAATTATTGATGAGTCAAAATTCTCTTATAATGAGATAGATAGTTTTTATTTTTTTCCATCTAAAAGATGGGATATAGAATATAATAATATAGTTATAAAATTACCTATGATAAATTCAAAAAATTCTTTAGATTATATATTTGAATTTTTAGTCAATAAAAACCTTAAAAACAATTCAATAATAGATGCCAGAGTTCAAGGCCAAATTATATTTAATGATTGACGAATTAGATTTTGAAACATATTTGAGTATATCACCTAAAAAAATTGGTATTTATTTACTGGATAAAAAAAAATTAAAAAATTTATATTTTAAAGAACAAGATTTAGAAAATGATAATGTTTTCTTTGATTTTTATATTTTAAAGAAATTTCTTGATAATAATATTTTTAAGATTGAAAAATTATTAGGAAAATTCATAAAAAATATAATTTTAATTATTGAGAGTGAAAATATTCTCAAAATTAATGTAGGTTTAAAAAAAAAAAATTATGAGAACATTATTTCTAAAAAATTTCTTGAAAATTCACTTTTTGAATTAAAGGATTTAATTAATGAAAATTATCAAGATTACAAAATCCTACATATGCATATAATTAGTTATTTATTTGATGAAAAATATTCTGATAAATTTAAATTTGATATGAATTGTAAAAATTTAGGTATAGAAACACAATTTATATCCTTACCTAATAATTTTATTTTGGAGATAGAAAAAATTTTAGAAAACTTTCATATAAAGACTACTAATTATTTAAATCAAAATTATATACGAAGTTTATTTAAAGAGGAAAAAATTGAACTTTCTGAAATGGCATATAAGTCACAACTGGGCCACAATACAAATGAGATATCTATTGTATCAAAAAATGTCAAAAAAGAGGGCTTTTTTGAAAAATTTTTTCAATTATTTAGTTAGTTTTGTTTTTTATCGTAACATTAGTTGTTTTTAATTTTATTTTAAATGGATTTAATAAAGATGAGTGTCGTATTTAACTCAAAAAACTATAAAAAATAAAGTTTCGTTTAGTGGAGTTGCCTTACATAGTGGATTAAATGTAAATGTTAGTCTTACACCTGCAGAGCCTAACTCTGGAATTATTTTTAAAAGAGTAGATTTAGATAAAAATAATTTAGTTTATCCAAATTTCATGAACGTGACAAATACTTCATTAAACACAACTGTTGAAAATGAATTTGGTGTAAGAATTTCTACTATTGAGCATTTGATGTGTGCTTTGTTTGGTTTAGGTATTGATAATGTAATTGTTGAGATTGATAACGATGAAGTTCCGATACTAGATGGATCAGCAAAAATATTTATTAAAAAAATTATTTCAGCAGGAATTGAAGTAAGCAATGAACCTATTAAAATTATTAAAATAAAAAAAGAAATTGAATTTTCTGATGGCAAAAGGTTTATCTTGATTAAACCTTCAACCCTAAGTCTCGATATTGATTTTGAATTAAATTATCATAACCCAATCATTGGGAATCAAAGAAACAAAGTAAAAGTTTTTGAAGATGATTTAACTGATATATATAATTCCAGAACTTTTTGTTTATTTGAAGATATAGAGTTAATAAAAAAAAATGGGCTTGCAAAAGGTGGTAGTTTAGAAAATGCTATTGTAGTTAAAGATAAGGAAATTTTAAATCCAGAGGGATTGAGAAATAAAAAAGAGTTTGTGAATCACAAAATACTAGACTGTATTGGTGATCTTTATACATCAGGATATAGAATAATTGCCTCGATAAAATGTTCTAGAGGAGGCCATTATTTAACTAATCAATTATTAAGAAAAGTCTTTCAAAATAAAGAAAATTTTTCAATATTAGAAATCAAAGAAAAGAGCCTCCCACATACATTAATAAATAGAAATTTATTAAGATCTATAGCATAAATGCATATATAACTTTAAGAATATCTTTTAAATTCGCTATTTTTAAATGAAAATTAAAATTTGTTTATATTTAATTATTTTAAGTTTTTTATTTATTTCCTGTGCAAAAAAAGAAACTAAAAAATCTATAATAAAAGAAAAAAGTTTAGATCTTCAAGTATATGAGGCTTACAGTGAAGGTAAAAAATCTTTAGAAAGTGGTGATGTTCTTTTTGCTGCAAAAAAATTTAATGAAGCTGAAATTTTATTTCCACAATCAGAATGGGCACCTAAATCAGCATTGATGGCTGCATATTCTTACTATATTCAAGATTACTATGGGGATGCAATTGCTGAATTATTAAGATTCAACAAAATATATCCAAATCACAAAAATATTGATTATGCTAATTATCTTCTTGCAATTTGTTACTATGAACAAATTGTTGATGAAAAAAAAGATTTACAATCAATAAATAATGCTAAAGAAAATTTTAATTTAGTTATTAAAAATTACCCTAATTCTGAATATGCTTTAGATGCTAAATTTAAGATAGAACTTATAAATGATATTTTAGCATCAAAGGAAATGTATGTTGGAAGATATTATTTTGAAAAACAAAAATGGATTGCTGCAATAAATCGTTTTAAAACTGTAGTTGATGAATATGATACAACTATATATGTTGAAGAGGCTTTACATAGATTAGTAGAGGTTCATTATACAATAGGATTAAAAGATGAAGCTAAAAAATATGCAAAACTTTTAGGTTATAATTATCAATCCTCTGAATGGTATGAGATGTCTTATGGCGTATTTGACGAGATGTATAAAAAAAAAAGAGCTAAAAGAATTAAAAAAAATAAGAATTCCATTCTAACAAAAGCGAAATCTCTTTTAGAATCAGATGAATAAAAAAGAGATTCAAAATCAGTATAAAAAGAAAATTAAATTAATCAGCAAATATAATGAATCTTATTATAATGAAAGCAATTCCTTAATTTCCGATAGTGAGTACGATGAATTAAAAGAAAAAATTTTATTTTTAGAGAAAAAATATAATTTTCTAAAATCAAAAAATTCGCCTTCAAAAATAGTTGGTCACAAACCCTCTAAAAACTTTAATAAAGATTTACACAGAGTTCCTATGCTTTCATTATCAAATGCATTTACGGAAGATGATTTAATAAACTTTGAAAAAAAAATATTAAATTTTCTATCAAAAGACAGCAACTTTAAACTTTCTTACAGTGCAGAGCCTAAAATTGATGGAATATCTGCTTCTCTTACTTATGAAAATGGAAAATTAAAAAAAGGCTTGTCTAGAGGAGATGGTAAAGAAGGTGAGGATATAACTGCAAATTTAGAAACAATAAAAGATATTCCAAAAATAATTAAAACTAAAGATTTTCCAGAAGATATAGATATAAGAGGAGAAGTATTTATACAAAATAAAGATTTTGATAATTTTAAAGAAAAATTTGCAAACCCAAGAAACGCAGCATCAGGATCTTTAAGACAAAAAAATCCAGAAGACACAAAAAAAATTCCTTTGAGATTTATCGCATATACTTTTGGGTATGAAAAAGGTTTAAAAGTAGATAATCAAACTGATTATCTTGTTAAGTTAAAAGAATGGGGATTTAAAACTAATCCATTGAATAAATTAATTTTTGGAACAAAAAATTTAATAAAAAATTATGATTTAGTAGAAAAGGAAAGAACAAAATTAGATTTTGACATAGATGGAATAGTTTATAAAGTTAATGATTTTACGCTTCAAAAAAGATTAGGAAATGTGGCTAATGCACCAAGATGGGCTATAGCTCATAAATTTTCCTCTAACAAAGCTATCTCTTTAGTTACGAATATAGAAATTCAAATTGGGAGAACTGGAGCTTTAACACCCGTTGCTAAAATTAAACCTGTTAACATAGGAGGTGTTGTTGTTTCTAATGCAACACTTCATAATGAAGACGAAATCACCAGAAAAGATATAAGGGTAGGAGATACTGTCATAGTTGAAAGAGCAGGGGATGTTATACCTCATATTTTGTCTGTAGATAAAACTAAAAGACCAAAAAAAAGTAATAAATTTATTTTTCCAAACAAATGTCCTTCTTGTGGCTCTAAAACTATAAAAGAATTTAATAAGATAACAAAAAAAACTGATGCTGTTAGAAGATGCTCAAGTGAGGGTTTTTTATGTGATAAAATTTCAATTGAAAAATTGAAACATTTTGTATCAAAAGAAGCTTTTAATATAGATGGTCTTGGGAAAAAAATAATTGAGCTATTTTGGAAATTAAAATTAATTAAATTTCCACATGATATATTTAAATTAAATTATGATAAAATTGAAAAACTTGAAGGCTGGGGAAGACTCTCGGTAGAAAATTTAAAGTATTCCATAAATCAAAAAAAAAAAATTTCTCTGGAAAGATTTATATTTTCTTTAGGAATTCGGCATATAGGATTAGAGAATGCAAAATTATTATCTAAGCATTTCATTTCTTATTTGAATTTTAAAAATTTGCCAAAAATTGAAAATTATAAAGACTTATTAAACATAGATGGAATTGGTGAAACTCAAATTAATTCTCTTAAGAGTTTTTTTTCTAATGAAATAAATTATAAAGTTTTAAATGAATTAGGAAAAGTATTAGAAATTAAAAATGCTACAACTATACAGAATAATGGGCTATTAAAAGATAAATCGTTTTTAGTAACAGGAAAGTTAAATGGTATTAGTAGAGCTGAGGTTAAATCATTAATTGAAGAAAATTCAGGAATTACAGTTAGCAGTGTTTCAAATAGATTAAATTATCTAATTGTTGGGGATAAACCAACTAAAAGAAAATTAGATAGCGCTAAACAGCTTAATATTAAAATAATAAACCAAGATGAATTTATGGAGATGCTAAATAAAACTAGCTAACCATTTTTTTTCATTTTGATTTAAATATTCTGATATTTTTGAGTAAATTTTTAAATGATACTTGAATAGATAATTTTTTTCAAAAGTAGTTAATAAATCAAAATTAATCAAATCTTTTTCAATAGGTGCCATCGTTAAATTTTCAAAATATATTTTTCTATTCTTCTTCTTAACATAAACTAAATTCTCAATACGTATTCCAAAATGGTTTTTTTTATAATAACCTGGCTCATTACTTAAAATCATTCCTGGTTTTATTTTGACCTTATTAATCTTTGTAATTGATTGTGGTCCTTCATGAACATTTAGAAAAAAACCAACTCCATGTCCAGTGCCATGAGCATAATCTAAATTACTTTCATTAAGGAATTTTCTTGCTCTTTTATCGATTTTTCTACCAATATTGTATTTATTTATATTTGTTGTAGCTACAGCAATATGACCTTTTAAAACTTTGGTATAAATATTTTTTATTTTTTGGCTTTGATTAGTAAAACAAATTGTTCTAGTTACGTCTGTTGTACCATATTTATATTGTCCACCTGAGTCGCATAAAAAAATATCTTTTTTATTTATATTTCTACAGTTTTTTTTCTCTGCACGATAATGAACAATAGCACCATTTTTTCCTGAGCCTGCAATTGTATCAAAACTGGGATAAAGAAAATTATTATTCATTTTTCTAAATTTTTCTAATTTTTCTGCTGCTTCTACTTCATTTATTTTTTTTTTATTAATTTTTTTTATCCAATAGATAAATTTTGTTAAAGCAACACCATCTAATATATGGGTATTAATCATATTATTAATCTCTACTTTATTTTTAATTGCTTTTAAAAAATAGGTAGGATCTTCTCTGCTAACAATTTTAAATTTGGAATTTATTAAATTTTCATAGAATATTGAACATGATTTATCATCAATTATGAACTTTTTACCCTTAATTTTAAGTATTTCATTTGGCAGTTCATTAGTTTCTAAGAACTGATTTAACTTGATAATTTTATTTTTTATTAATTTTTTGCATTTTTCTTTTTTACTAATTAATAATATTTTTTTGGTTTTACTTATTATTAATCTTGAATTAGGAATTGGGCTATTTGGACCATCTCCTCCTCTAATATTTAATATCCATGCAACATTTTCAGGTGCACTTATAAAAATATAATCTGATTTATTTTTTTTTAAATATTTTGAAATTTTATTAATTTTAGAATTGACAGTTTCACCAACTATATTTTTATTCAACGAAAAAAAAGGAATATTTAAGTAGTCTTTTGGTTTTTTAATTTCATCTATTAGATTTTTATTTATTACTTTAATTTTATTATTTTTTAAAAAAAAACTTTTAATTTGAGAGTTAGTAAATAATTTTGGATCAATACCTAAAGTTAAATTTTTAAATAAATTACAGTTTATTAATTTTTCAAATCCATAAATATTAAAATTTTTTCCACTCTCAGCTTGACTTTGAATCGTGTATCTTCCATCAGTAAATAAATAGTTTTTATTTTTTAATATAACTGCTAAACCAGCTGAACCACTAAAATTTGAGATAATTTTTAATCTATTAATTTTTGAATATTCTGTAAAATAATCATCATTTTTTGGTACTACGTATCCATCAATTTTATGTTTTTCAAATTTTTTTCTTAATATTCTAATATGTTGTTTCATTTTATTCTCTTTTGGTATCTTATCCACCCTGGGCTTCTAGTTCCTTCTTCAATTTCAAAATCTTGATTAAACTCGAAATCTTCATCATTATCTATTTCTTCATCAAAAAATGAGTTTTTCTCTAAGTTTTTTTCAGGCAGTTCATCTATAAATCTTGAGGCCATACTATCTATCCAGTCACCCTGATAAAATCTATTCATCGAAAAGGAAATTATAGCTTTTTTCTTTGCCCTGGTAATTCCAACATAAGCTAAACGTCTTTCTTCTTCTAAACCATTTTGTCCTTTTTCCTCAATAGACTTTTGATGTGGAAATAATCCTTCTTCCCAACCTGGTAAAAAAACTACATCAAATTCCAATCCTTTTGCAGCGTGCATTGTCATCATGTTTATTTTTTCACCATCCCACTCTTGATCAACTGAAGTTGCTAGAGATACATGTTCTAAAAAACTTTCTAAATTATCAAACTCCTTCATAGCACTTAATAATTCTTTGATATTTTCTAGTCTATTTTCATTATCCAAATCTTTTTTATTTTTTAACATTGCTGAGTATCCAGACTCATCTAAAACTGTTTGTAATAATTTGATATGATTTGATTTTTTTATTGCAAAATCATTTCTCCATTTAATTAAAGAATTTATAAATGAATTTAAACCAATTTTAGCTTTTGGTTTTATTAAATTTTGCTCAAGCATTTTATTTGATGCTCTTTCTAAGTTTAAATTATTTTCTTTTGCATACTCATGAATATTTTTTAAAGTACTATCACCAATTGATCTTTTTGGATTATTTACAATTCTTTCAAAAGCAAGATCATCTTTTTCTTGGTAAATTAATCTTAGATAAGCTACGCAATCCTTAATTTCAGCTCTTTCATAAAATTTTGTACCTCCTAATATTCTATAAGGCATACCAATTTTAAGGAAACGTTCTTCAAACTCACGTGTTTGAAAAATAGCTCTTACTAGGATTGCGATGTTATTATATGAAAATTTTTTTTTAATATTTTTCTCTATTTCGTCCGAAATTCCAATTGCTTCATCTCTACCATTTTTAAAACAGTTTAGTTTAACTAAATCCCCTTCATCCATAGTTGTAATTAATGTTTTGCCAACTCTTTTTTGATTGTTAGAAATAAGATTTGAGGCAACTGTTAAAATATTTTGCGAGGATCTATAATTTTTTTCTAATCTAATTACTTTTGTATTTTCATAAACTTGATCAAATTCTAAAAAATTTTTAATCTCTGCTCCTCTCCAGCTGTAAATCGACTGGTCATCATCTCCAACACAACAAATATTTTTATTTTTTTCTGACAATAGTTTAAGCCATTTACTTTGTATAAAGTTAGTATCTTGATACTCATCAACAAGAATATATTTAAAATTTTTTGAATATATTTCTCTGATATCTGAATTAAATTCTAAAATTTTTACAGCATGTAATATAAGGTCACCAAAGTCACAAGAGTTTAAGTCAGTTAATTTTTGTTGATAAATTTTATATAGTGGAAGAATTGTTTTTTCATAAAGATCTTTTTTATTTATTACTACTTCATTCGGATAAAATCCTTTATTTTTCCAACGATCAATTATTGCTAATATAAATCTTGGTGACAACTGTTTGATATCAATATTTTCTGCTTTACAAATATTTTTGATAAGTCTGATTTGATCGTCTGCATCAACAATAGTAAAATTAGAATTTAAGTTAGCTGCAGTGGCATGCTTTCTTAATAATTTTGCGCAAATAGAATGAAATGTACCAAGCCAGGAAAGTCCAACTGCTGTAGAGCCCAGAATATTACTTACTCTATTTTGCATTTCTTTAGCAGCCTTGTTAGTAAATGTGACCGCTAAGATTTGATTTGGAAATGCTTTTTTTTCTTTAATAATATTGGCAATTCTAGAGGTCAAAACTTTTGTTTTGCCAGAACCAGCTCCAGCCACAATTAAAAGAGGGCCGTCAAGATGTAGAACAGCTTCTTTTTGGGCACCATTTAAATTTTTTAAATAATCTTTGTTTATCATTTAAAATAATACTTTATAAGCTTTCTTGATTATAATGAGCAAAAAAAATTTTTTTTTAAAATATTTAAAAAACATAAGTAATTTTATTAATAATCTCTTAGAAAAAAATTTAAACAAGTTAAATTCAAAAAATATTAGCTTTTTATTTAAAAATAATAAAATAATTTTAACTTTTGTCGCACTTTTTGTAATTTTTATATCTTATTTGTTGCTGCCTACTTTTTATAATCAAAGTGATATTTCAAAAAGGTTAAAAGGAGAACTACTAGGTAAATTTGATTTAAATTTTAAATTTTCCCAAAAAATAAAATATAATTTTTTTCCAAGACCTCACTTCATAACTACAGGCTCAAAAATTTTTATTAATGAAAACGAAATTTCAAAAATTAGCAAATTAAAAATTTATATATCTTTCGACAATCTTTTTTCATTTAAAAATATTGAAGTAAGAGATTTAACTTTAGAAAAAGCTAATTTTAACCTTAATACAAAAAATTATAATTTTTTTTTAGAATTGCTTAATAAAAATTTTAAAAAGGCAAATTTAATAATAAAGGATAGTAATATTTTTTTTAGAAAATTGGAGAGTGATGTTTTGTTTATTAGTAAAATTTATAAAATGAAGTATTCTTATGATGCAAAAGAAACAAAAAATATTTTTTATTCAGAGAATGAAATATTTAATATTCCTTTTTCGATAAAATCTTTTTTTGGTAAAGACAAAAATAAATATTTTTCACTAATAAATCTCGATTTATTTAAACTTAAAATTGAAAATGAATTAAATATTGAAAATGAAAAAAAAATAGGGGTATCACACTTTTCTTCAAACAAATTAAAAAGAACTGCTGAATATAGAATTGAAAAAAATTCTTTCGAATTTCATATTTTTGATAAAAAAGATCAACCAAAACTTAATTACAAAGGAAAATTTAACTTTAAACCTTTTTATGCATATTTAGAGGGTAATTTAGATAAAATTAATTTAAATTATTTGTTTGGTTCCAATGCATTAATTGCTCAACTTTTAAAAACTGAAATTTTTAATAATAAAAATATTGATTTAAAATTAAATATAAATGCAGACAATGTGCTAAATAATTCCAATTTTAGAAATATTTATTTAAATTCAAAAATTCAAGCAGGTTTAATTGATGTAGATAATACAAAATTTAAATGGAAAGATATTGCAAATTTTGAATTGTTGGAAAGTTTAATTTTTGTTAGAGATGGAGAATTAGTTTTGGATGGAAAAATAAATATTATTTTAAATGATTATAATAAGATATACAAATTTTTGCTAACACCAAAAAATTATAGAAATCAGATAAAACAAATTGATTTTAATTTTACTTATAATTTTGATCAAAATGTAGCTGAGTTAAAAGATATAAAAATTGATAATAAAATAAACCAAAATGTAAATAAAATTTTAAATAATGTGATTTTAAAAAAAGATGATTTACAAAACAGAATTTATTTTAAAAATCTATTGAATCAAGCAATTAAAAGTTACGCTGGATAGATCATTTTTTTAGGATTAACAATTTTATTGTAATTTTTTTCGTTTATTAATCCTGATTTCAAAGTTTCATGTTTTAAAGTAGTATTATTTTTGAGTGCAGTTTTTGCTATCTTTGCTGCATTATCGTAACCAATATGAGGAGCTAAAGCAGTTACTAGCATAAGCGAATTATCTAGATGTTCTTGGATTTTCTTTTTATTAGCTTTTATTCCTTTGACACAATATTGAGCAAAATTTTTTGTACTGTCAGCAATCAAGTCGATTGATTGTAAGATATTATGAGCAATTAAAGGTTTAAAAACATTTAGCTCGAAATGACCATGAGATCCCGCCATAGTTATACCATTATGGTTTCCAATTACTTTTACGCAAACCATAGTAACAGCTTCACATTGTGTTGGATTAACTTTCCCTGGCATTATAGAAGAGCCTGGTTCATTTTCAGGTAAGATTAATTCTCCATATCCAGCCCTTGGGCCAGAGCCTAAAAAACGAATATCATTAGATATTTTCATTAAAGCAACTGCACAAGTGTTTAAAGTTCCTGAAAAGTTTACAATTGCATCATGAGCAGCAAGTTCAGCAAATTTATTTGGAGCTGGTTTGAATTTGATTTTTGTAAATTTAGCAATTTCTTTTACAATTTTTTTATCAAAATTTTTCTTCGAATTTATTCCTGTGCCAACAGCAGTACCTCCTTGAGCAAGAAATAGTATTTCTTTTAAAGCATATTCTATTCTTTCAATACTTTTTTTAACTTGAAAATGATATCCTGAAAACTCTTGTCCAAGAGAAAGTGGAGTAGCATCTTGTAAATGAGTTCTTCCAATTTTAACTATGTTTTTAAATTCATTGGATTTTCTTTTTAGTTCCTTTTCTAAAATTTTTAAGCTTGGTAGCATTTTGGAAATAGTTTCTTTAGCAATAGAGATGTGCATTGCAGTTGGAAAAACATCATTTGTAGATTGAGATTTGTTTACATGATCGTTTGGATGAACTGGCTTTTTTGTACCCTTTTTTCCACCTAAAATTTCTATTGCTCTATTTGCAATTACCTCATTAACGTTCATATTTGTTTGCGTACCAGAACCTGTTTGCCAAACTTTCAAAGGAAAATTTTCATCTAACTTACCTTTAATTACTTCATCAGATGCTTTAATTATTGCTTTAGAAATTTTGTTATCAATTAATTTGTCTTTTGAATGAACTATTGCAGCAGATCTCTTGATAATTGCAATTGATTTAATGATTGAAATACTAACTAAAATTTTACCTATATTAAAAAATTTATTAGATCTTTGAGTAGATGCACCCCAATATTTATCATTTGGGACATTTATGCTTCCAATACTGTCAAATTCTTTTCTTAATTTCATTGATTAATTTTTAAGTAACAAATAATTATTAACATACAATAAATTTTTAAAAACATACAGGAGCATTATGTCGAATTTTAGCAAAGTAGGTACATTTATGAAAACTTTTGGTCAGGAAGTTAAAACGAAACCATCATTTAGTACTGATAAAATAAATAAATTAAGGTTAGACTTAATCAAAGAGGAACTAGAAGAGCTTACAGAAGCTATGAATAACAAGGATTTATTGGAAGTAGCTGATGCGCTAACAGACATATTATATGTAACTTATGGAGCAGGGCACGCCTTTGGAATTGATTTGGATAAATGTTTTGATGAGGTCCAAAATTCCAACATGAGTAAGTTAGATGAAAATGGAAAACCAATTTACAACGAGTCTGGAAAAGTTATGAAAGGTCCTAACTATTTTAAACCGGACTTATCTAAGTTTGTAAATTAGATTTCTAACTTAAAGTCAACGGCAGGAGCACTGTGTGTAATGCTTCCAACAGAAATTCTATTAACTCCAGTAGATGCGATTGCTTTGACAGTCTTTAAAGTAACATTACCTGAAGCTTCAGTTTGGTAATACTTTCTAGCAATTTTAACACTATTTTTTAATTTTTTAATACTCATGTTGTCTAGTAGAACAGTATTAAATTTTAGACCTAATATTGATTTAAGTTGATTTATTGTATCAACTTCAACAGTAATTTTTTTTCCTTTTCTATTTTTTATAGCCTTTAAAACTAAAGTTTTTAAATCTGAGCTTGCTACATGATTATCTTTAATTAAATACTCATCACTTAAATTAAATCTATGATTTGTGCCTCCTCCTAATTTAACAGCATATTTTTGGATAACTCTTAAATTTGGAATTGTTTTTCTTGTACAACAAATTTTGGTTTTTTTTCCAGCTAATTTAACAAACTCATTTGTTTTAGTTGCTATTCCAGAGATGTGAGATAAAAAATTCAAAGCAACTCTTTCGGCAATTAAAATATTTTTTGCCTTTCCTTTAATCAAAGCAACTAAGGAACCTTTTTTTACTTTTGAACCATCTCTTTTCTTAATAATGAATTTTATTTTATCATCAATTAATGCAAAAGTTTGTTTAGCAAATAACAATCCTCCAATAAGTGCATTTTGATTTGCTATTAATTTAATTGTTACTACTTTTTCATCATTAATTAGACTTGAAGTGATATCTCCTAAAGGGTAAAGATCTTCATTCAATGCAAGCTTAACGGTACTTTTAATAAACTCTCTGCTTAATTTAATTTTTGACACTTAATTATCTGCCAATTGCTGCCATTCTTTCTACAGATATTCTGGCTTTCTCAATTGTTTCTTTGTCCATAATAATTTCACCAGTTTCGTTCTCTAGACAATCTAATATCTTTGGAAGTGTAATTTTTTTCATGTGAGGACACATGTTACATGGCTTTACAAAATCTACATTTGGATTTTCTATCTGGATATTATCACTCATTGAGCACTCAGTAACCATCATTACTTTTTTTGGTTGATTATCTTTTACATATTTGATCATACCAGATGTTGATCCTGCAAAATCACTTGCTTCAATTACATCAGGAGGACATTCTGGATGTGCAATAATTTTAATTCCTGGATTATTTTTTCTAATATCATCTATTTCTTTTTTATTAAATTGATCATGAACAATACAAATTCCTTTCCAAGAAATAATTTCAACATCAGTTTGAGAGGCTACGTATTTTGCCAAATAATCGTCAGGCAAAAATATTACTCTTTTTACACCCAGTGATTTAACTATTTTAACTGCATTTGCTGATGTGCAACAAACATCTGTTTCAGCTTTTACTTCAGCAGAAGTATTTACATAAGATACAACAGGTACTCCTGGGTATTTCTCTTTTAATAGCCTAACATCTTTACCTGTAATAGATGATGATAAAGAACAGCCAGCATCCATATCAGGAAGAATAACTTTTTTATTAGGGCTCATTAATTTTGCAGTTTCTGCCATGAAATGTACCCCAGCCATTAAAATAATATCAGCTGAAGTTTTTGATGCTTCAATTGCTAATGCAAGAGAGTCTGCAGAAAAATCTGCTACACCATGATAAATTTCAGGTGTTTGATAGTTGTGAGCAAGAATTACAGCATTCTTTTCTTTTTTTAATTTATTAATTTTATGAATATACGGAGCATGCACTGACCATTCAATTTCAGGCATTACCTTAGAAATTTTTTGATAAATAGGATCTGTTGCTTTACGTACTTCTTGTGTAAATTCCATGGGGATTTTTACCAATTTGAATCATGATTGTCATTCATTTATTATGGGACATATCGCGGTCGTGCTGAAATTGGTAGACAGGCACGGTTGAGGGCCGTGTGGACCTAGTCCATGAGAGTTCGAGTCTCTCCGACCGCACCAAGACTAAAAATAATCCTGCATTGTTGTTAGGTTATCTGATCCAAGAGTCATTGTCAAAGTGTGCTCAACTGTGCTCAGAGTGTGCTCGTTAGTGTGCTCGTTTTTTTTCTACTATGTCGGTCGGTCTGTTGACCTCCCTCCATGTCCACCAAGGGTGTACTAAAAAAGGATTGTTAAAAATCTGAAAAACGTAAAGTAGGTTAGGGGTGTCACCCCCTTTTTCAAATTAAGGTATAGATTATATGTCTATGTAATACAGAATCGATATAGTCGTCCTTAATCAGTGCAAAAATTTTTTAAATTTTTTTTGGCAAAAATGTTCCTAGTCCTTTGAAGTAATCTGGATCTGGTTTATTTCGATCATCTAATATTTTTTTTAACGTATCGTCTGCAGGTGCTGCAGCTGATGCTTTTATAAAATTTGGAATTTTAAGGGGTAGGGTAGTATCGGATTTAACGTTCAATGAGTCTCTACGTGGCTCTATGGAAGATTTTTTTTTATATTTTTTCTCAATATCTCTAAATTCTTTCTTTTCTTGATTGTTAGCTACTTTCTTTAAGAGCTCGTATTTTTCCTGAGCAGTAAATTTTTTTAACATTTCTGACTCTGTCATTATGGTATTATCGACTCCATCATATACGTAATTAGTTCCATCGTATGTATTAGATGCTTCTGTAAACGCTTCATTAAAAGTTTTGTTGAATGGTTGTTTAGTTTTCTGATCCTTTGATTTGCTCATCAAGTTCCTCCTCTGTTACGGCTATGTTTGGATCGCCTATTAATTTAGCTACGTTCTTAATACGTCTTACTAAATATCTATTTTTCCATTGTTCATGAAAGAGCTGCTGCTGCAGCCTCATATATTTTTTATTATTTTCAAAGTTCTGCTCCTCCATTTCCAACATTGTATTGGTGTTGTTTTCTAAGACTCTGAGTATCTTAATCATGTCATCTTTATTCAGTTTCATCTTTAACCCTCCTTACGCCGAAATCGTCCTCTATTTTTTGTAGCTTTTCTTCCAACTGTTCTTCAGACAAATCCTCTATTGTTTTATTGGCTATTAGTTTTCTTTCTACGTATAATCCTGCAGCTTTACCTCGATAAACTTCTGCATTCATAGCTGTATGGAGCTGTCCCTTTTGTTTAGCCATATCATGGATTTCATTTAGACGTGCCATGTGTTTTTCTTTTGTAACCTGATTACGTATTCTAAAATCTTCCTTAAGTTCCTCTATGTGCATATAAACATGTGGTTTAAGTTTATACGTAGTTAGTTCGTATGCCCTTTGATGAGCCGATTCTTTTGCATACCCTGCAGCAATAGCGATATCAGTATTTGTCCGAGTCTCATTTGAAAACATATTATCTACGTACAACCGAGCAAATAACTTCTCTTTATCAGTAAGGGTTTTTAGCTTCATCAAGTGTTTCCTCCATTAGATTTTTTTGGTCTTTGACAGATACATTTCCCACATTCTTGACAAGGAATACCGGTAGGGCATCTGCTACAGCTACCATCGGCGTCTGTTGATATTGGGCTACCACAGCTCCAACAACGTGTTTGTCTATTCTTTATGATTAGCTTTAATCTAGCCAATTCAAGATATAACCTGTCAACTGATGCTGAAGATAATGGAGGATCACCGATCTCTTTGTTCTTTGCCATATCACGTATTTGTTGCTGAGATAAACCCTGCTCATGTAGTTTAAGAATCTCAAAACTATTTTGTTTCAAAAATGGATAATGTTTCCATTCCCCTTGCTCTGACATTGTAACAATACGTTTCTTAGCCCATTCAGAACCACCGAAGCCTCTGCTCTTATCAAACTCAATAGAGCTTTGAAGATTTTTATTTCCTTTCATGGGAAACCTGTAATCTTCTTCTAATTTTGTGAGCTGAATAGACGTGTCTAACAATCGACCAATGGTACTTGAACCTGAAGATCCTTTGCCCTCTTTGTTCTTGTTAGCATGGTGAACAAACATTCCAGAGAAGCCTTTATGTTTTAGATCAGTTCCCCAATTTAAAAATGGGTTCCAATCTTGAGCTTTGTTCTCATCAATCGTAGATAGTTTTGTCATGTTATCTAAAAAGAAAAAAGGTTTTTTTCCTGTTCTCTTTTCAATTTTATGCAAATGATTTTCAATCATCTCTCGACCTCTACGTCCATAATCTTTAGCAGCATCTTTACCATGAGCTTTAGCTACAGCTATTGCACTGAAACCATATTTAAACCCTGCATCAATAAGATTGTCTTGATTTAAAGGAAAATAATTATTGTGATCGAACGTAAGATTTCTATCTAACATTCCAAGCTTAACTGTATCTCTTATTTTTCTGATTGTTGCACCTGGTAATTCAGACTCTAAATAAAAACAGGGTATTGTTTTATCACAAGTCCAACCAAGTAAATCATGACCACTGCACATGTGCATTGCAAGTGACATTCCAAAAACTGTTTTACCACTTTCATACCACCCAAACGTTTGATTAAAAGATCTACTGTTAATAATTGGATTCATCAAATATTCTACAGGAGCATATTCAATGAGTTCGTCCATGCCGCCATCTATAAGCGGATACTCTTTAGGCTCATCTTTGTAAAAATCTTCTTCCTGCAGCTCCTGCTCCTCTTGCTCATAAAGTAGGTTATAAGCCTCTAATTCGCTGACTAAATGACTACGTAATTCAGTTATGCCATAAACCTTTTTTTCATTTTTTAATGCAGCTCTTTGTTTTGATATTTTTTTTATTCTGTTTTTAATTTCACTATCATTAGTGTTGATACACAGCTGAGTTACATACGCTGTCAACAGATGCTCAGGATATTCGTCCTCAGGTAATCTAGCTAGAGCTCCTGCAAGACGTATATGAGCCTCATCTCTACCACCCTCCGCAGGCCAAGCTTTCTCACACTCTGTAAAGAAACAAATTAATTTTAATTCATTCTCTAAAGATTTTATATCAACCTCTGCAGGCGGAACATCGGAAGCAATAAACCTATCACCCCCTGTAAAGATAGTCTGTGTACTTGTTAATACCTCAAGCAGTAATCCTTTATTTTTAGAAATATTTTTAGGATATTTTTTTGAGCCACCAATAGTTGGTGCTCCACTACCATTTACTTTATACGTCTTATGAGTCATGACCTTTTGACCATTGACCACTTTACCATCAGTAAATGTTGGCGGTAGCAGATGCAGGTATCTGTGAGCTACGTTATCATCGTCATCAAAGTCTATTGTGAACACGCTGCTCTTTTCATGGAACATGCCTAAACGTTTAGCAGCAAGTAATTCATTGAATGACCATGTGTAATACCATTCACTATTTTTAGTTTCGGGGTGTTTATTATCCTGAACAGGAGTCATAACAAATCCGTAATCTTTCCATCTATTCAAATCATCAATCGATCTCATGTTAGTCCTCCTTACCTAATGACATACGTAACATTCGTATTACCAAGTCTCGCTCATCGTCTGTAAGCGATGATATAGTTTTTGCATGATCGAAAGCTGACGCTAAGTCTAATTTTTTAATTTTAGGATTTTTACTTTTTTTATATTTTGAAAAATCGATGACCTTACCTCCGTTAGCTAACTCTAACCTTTTGAAGTAATCATCTGGTTTAGACTCTAACCATTGGAAAAAATTTTGACCTTTTTTTCGCTCTTTCTCATAGTCCTCCTGCAGCTGTTGACGTATATCCTCTAGTACATCAAACCTAATATCGAATATATCTTTTTTGGCTGACAGCTCCTGCAGCTCCTTTTTACCGGTAGCCTTTGATTTATTTTCTACGTTACCGCCACCCTTATAGATGCTGTACGTAGGATCTTTTATTTCTTTAGTTTTCATAATCAATCACGTCCTTTCAACGTTAGTTAAAATTTATATGCAGCTCCCCTAGTGATTAGTTAGAGAAACTGCGATCGTGATGATTTGTGTGTAATTGGATTTATTACTTAAGAATCTCTTAACAGATAATCACAAACCATCAAGTGTTTCATGTTTCGTGGCTCATGATTAATTGTTAATGCGAACAAGTTTTTTAATTGGTAGCGTCCAATATTTATAAATACACGTTATGCAAATTCTGACTCACTCTGCAACAGTTTTTTTATTTTTTAAAATTAATGGCGTAAAGACTCAAGAATCGTGGATCATGAACCTTTGACCATGTGTGATATGGGGGTGATATGGTCGTGGGGTATGGCAGCGTCTGCTCCTCTCATGTCTTACGTAAATAAGAATATAAGAATATAATAATATTAAGAATTTATTTTCTTAAGTTCTCGTATGGTTGAGATCCTATTAACGTCATCAATTAAATCCTGTGCCTTGATCCTTGTATATCGCTTCATGGATCTATAATCCTTGTGCCCACTAATGGCTGCAACCGATGCCTCTGACATTCCACTCAATAGGGCATTGGTAATAAAACAAGCTCTCAGGTCATGCGATCTAAAATTTTCAATACCTGCTCTTTTACATGCCTGATTAAAAAACCAGTTGTAAGAGTCATAAGACGTAACTCTAAAAAATGTTTTTCCAAAAGGATATCTTTTTAAAATTTCCAATACATTATCTGCAAGAGGGATTGTTCGATCATCACCATTTTTAGTGTCCCTAAATGTCCCTACCTTTTTTTCAAAATCTACGTCATCTCTTAATAGGTTCATAACTTCAGAATACCTAGCTCCTGTAGAATAAAGAATCTCAATAAAGTCTCTGAGCAGGAGTAACTTAGACTCTGCAGCTGATGCTATTAGAGCGTCATATTCTTTATACGTCAGAACCCTATCTCTCTCATTGTCAACCTTGTCTAATGTAACCAACTCAAAAGGGGATTGTGCAGGTAGATTAATTGACCATTTTTTCTTGGTTGTATTCCATATCTGATGCAGGAGCTGCACGTAAATATTTATTGTCTTGGGAGCTGATCCCTCAGACTCAAGCTTTTTTTGAAAATTATAAACGTGTGAGCTTCTTAGTCTTAAAACAAACTGATTAGCAACATCATATCTAAGCAGCTTATTTAATTTATGTGTCGTTGACTTCTTTGCCTTGTGCTCAGGTACAATCTCGTCCCTGTATTTAATGATTAGATCTTTAATGGTAATAGTCTCTGCATTTCCATAATCAGTGTAGACATCTTTCTCAATCTGTGTCTCAACTGTTCTTGACCATTTTCTTGCTACCGCTTTTTCTATGAATGTTTTATAGATGCTCTTGTGATTTGACTTCCTAATGATAACCTGCCACTTACCAGATTTTAATTTACGTATGACCGCCATTTTAACCCCTTTCTGCTTTCTCACTGTGCTCACAGTGTGCTCGTTTTATTACAGGGTTAAATTAGAGGCTAAGTTACTGGCCAAAAGACACTGTCCCAAGGAGTTCGAGTCTCTCCGACCGCACCAAAGTGAATTTTATATAGGAGTTTTTGATGGATAAATTACTTTCAGTAATGTTTATGGTTGGGGTTTTGCTTTTAGTTCTACCAAGTTTTTTACAATCAAATTCTCAGTTAAAGCAATTTCTTAAAAATCTAAGTATTTGGATTATTGTAGTTTTTGTAATTTTAATGATTGTTTATTTATTTAAATAAAAAAATTAGTTTTTTATCCAATCAGGTTTATTGACATTTATTGAAGCTTCTTTAGTTTTAAAATTTGCTTTTTCATCAAAGTTTTCATTTAAGTATTTAATTAAAGCAAAAGGATAGTCGCTATCAATTAAAACCTTACCTATTTCAACTTCATTGTTATAAATACTTTCACCTTCGTGCAGTTTTCCATTAATTACATTTATTGGAAACAATCTTTTTGAAAGCTTGTTTTTTAATTTAATTCGTGCTGTATTTTCTTGACCAACATAACAACCTTTTTTGAAATCAATTCCGTTTAATTCTTCAAAATTACATTCAATACCAAACAATTTGTCTTTTAATTTATTTAAATCTTTTGGAACTATTCCAAGACTATGACTTAATGAATAATATTCTTTTAGGTTTGCATCATGAAGATCTAGTTTTTTCAAAGATAAATAAAGTTTTTCTAAATTAATAATTAATCTCGCACCTAAATTCTTATTTCTTGGATCTAAAAATATTGGATCTTCTCTATATTTTATTGTGTATCCAGGTTGATCTTTTGCTTCATCAAAAGTTAAAAATTTTTCATGAGAAAATGCTGCTACAACAAATTCATTACTTAAATTGAGAATTTCAACTTTTGATCTTAGCTTATATAGGGATAATTGTTTGAATAACTCCTCTGCCTGAGGTTTTTCACAATCCAAAAAATACCCAGACTTATGCTTTATAATTATAAATTCATATAAAAATTTACCTTGGGGTGTAAGTAATGAACTAAAACAACTATTTACATCGTTTACTTTGTTTATGTCGTTACTAATTAGATTTTGAAGAAACTCCTTTGCATCTTCTCCATTAATATAAAGAATTGCTCTATCATCTAAAATATAAACGTTTTTTATATTCATAATTGATTAATTATAGAATGTAATATAATAACAATTTTTCAAAATGTTAGATCTTATAATTAAAAACGGACAATGTTACATCGATGGTGATTTAAAAGATGTAGATGTTGCTATAAAAGATGGAAAAATTCAGCAGATTGGACAAATTTCAGAAAAAGCAAAAGATACAATTAATGCAGAAGGCCATACAGTATTACCTGGTTGCATAGATACCCAAACACATTTTAGAGAGCCAGGATCGACAGATACTGAAGATCTTCACTCAGGTAGTAGAGCAGCAATAGCAGGAGGTATTACAAGCGTATTCGAAATGCCCAACACTAATCCACCAACTTCTAATATGAAGGAATTTCAAAGGAAATTAGATCTCGCTAAAAATAGAATGTATTCTAATTATGCTTTTTATTTTGGGGCAACAGCAGATAATGCAGATGATTTAGCAAGTTTAGAAGGTTTAGAAGGATGTTGTGGAATTAAACTTTTTGCAGGATCCTCAACAGGTAATTTATTAGTTGCTGAAGAAGACGATATAGATAAAGTTTTTAAAAATGCTTCAAAAGTAGTAGCGGTCCATTCTGAGGATGAAGCAATTTTAAAAGTAAACAAGAAATTAATAAAAGAGGGCGATGTTCATACCCATCCAGTATGGAGAAGTGCAGAATGTGCAATAGCATCTACTAGAAGAATTGTTCGAATAGCAGAAAAGCACAATAAAAAAGCTCATGTACTTCATATTACAACAAAAGAAGAAATTGATTTTCTATCACAACATAAAGGAAACATTACATTTGAGATTACCCCTCAACATTTAACTCTTTATGCACCAGATTGTTATGACAAGCTTGGAACGTATGCTCAGATGAATCCACCATTAAGAGATAAATCTCATTATGATAGATTGTGGTATGGAGTGAGAAATAACTTCAATGATACTATCGGGTCAGATCATGCCCCCCATTTAAAAGAAAACAAAGACAAGATATATCCAAACACACCTTCAGGAATGCCAGGAGTTCAAACTTTAATGCCTGTAATGCTTAATCACATAAATGATGGAAAATTATCTCTTAACCAATTGATGAACTTTGTTTGTGAAAATCCAGTAAAGATTTTTGGGATTAAAAACAAAGGATTTATTAAAGAGGGTTATGATGCAGACTTTACAATTGTTGATATGAACAAAACAATCGAAATTAAAAATGAAAATATAGAAAGTAAATGTAAATGGTCACCATTTAATGGATTTAAATTTAAAGGAACACCCACACACACAATAATTGCTGGAAACATTAAAATGCAGGATGGAAAAATTTTAGGTGATCCTGATGGAACCCCTTTACAATTTAGCTAAGCTTACCAGTAAAACTATTTACAAGTATAACACCAATTACAATTAGGAATAAACCAATAATGGCTTGCCAAGCTAAAGTTTGCTTAAAAAATATATATCCAAGGATTGCAATAGTAAAAATTCCTAAACCACTCCATGTTGCATACACAATTGCTATTGGAAGCTTGTTGACTACAAAAGTTAAAAGATAAAAAGCTGTGAGATAAAAAGCTGAAAGAGCTAATGTTGGTATAAGTTTTGTGAAGTTTTGAGATAAGGGAAGTAACATTGTTCCAGCAACCTCACAAAATATTGCAGCGATTAAAAAAATATAAGTTTTAACCATTGTTTAAGATTTTGTGATTAATTAAATCTTCTTTTATTTCTGTTAAAATTGCTGGATCATCGATCGTAGGAGGCACTTTATATTCCTCGTTATCTGCAATTTTTCTTATTGTTCCCCTTAAAATTTTCCCTGATCTTGTTTTTGGTAATCTTTTAATAACTATTACAACTTTAAATGCTGCAACTGGTCCAATTTTATTTCTAACCATTTGTACACATTCTTTAGATATAGTGTCGTTATCTTTATCAACACCAGATTTTAGAACTACTAATCCAATAGGTAATTGACCTTTTAATTTGTCTGCAATTCCAAGTACTGCACATTCTGCAACAGATTGATGTTCTGACAAAACTTCTTCTATGGCACCTGTAGATAATCTATGACCAGCTACATTGATGATGTCATCAGTCCTAGACATTATCCAAATATATCCATCATCATCTATGTGACCTGCATCATATGTTTGGTAGTATCCGTCATAATTAGACATATAATTTTCTTTGTATCTTTCGTCCGCATTCCATAATGTTGGAAATGTTCCTGGAGGCAACGGGAGTTTCACAACGATGTCTCCCATCTCATTTGGTTTCGCCAAAGATTGGTCAGGCTTTATAATTTTTACATCATACCCAGGAACAGCTTTGCATGCTGAGCCATATTTTGTTTCCATCATTTCAATGCCAGTACAATTTGAGCTAATTGCCCAGCTAGTCTCTGTTTGCCACCAATGATCAATGACTGGAACTTGAAGCAAATTCTCAGCCCATTTTATAGTATCTGGATCAGCTCTTTCTCCAGCAAGAAATAAGCTTTCAAAACTACTTAAATCATATTTAGAGAAAAATTTACCCTCAGGATCTTCTTTCTTAATTGCCCTAAATGCTGTTGGAGCTGTAAAAAGAGATTTTACTTTATAATCTGAAATGATTTTCCAAAAAGCTCCTGCATCTGGAGTTCCTACAGGCTTGCCTTCGAACAAAACAGTGGTACATCCTTTAAATAAAGGAGCGTAAACAATATATGAGTGACCAACAATCCAACCAATATCACTCGCAGACCACCAAATATCATCTGTATCAATGTTATAGATATTTTTCATAGTCCACTTGAGAGCAACAATGTGTCCACCAATATCTCTTACTATACCTTTTGGAGTTCCTGTTGTACCTGAAGTATATAAAATGTATGCAAACTCATTTGAATTCATCTCAACACAATCAGCAATTTTAGCACTAGAGATAACTTCCTCCCAGCTGACCTCATCTGGAGCATTTAATTTAACTTCGTGACCAGGTCTTTGAAATAAAATCATCTTTTCGATTTTGTGACCAGCTATTTTAATTGCTTCATCAACTAGTGGTTTGTACTCAACTGTTCTTCCTGGCTCAAAACCACATGAAGCGGTCACTAATATCTTTGCTTTACTATCATCTATTCTACTTGCGAGCTCGTTTGAGGCAAAACCACCGAAGACGACAGAGTGGATTGCACCTATTCTTGCACAAGCAAGCATAGCAACCACTGCTTCAGGGATCATTGGCATATAAATGATCACCCGGTCACCTTTATTTGCTCCTTGAGCTTTCAATGCCCCAGCAAATTTAGATACCTTTGACCTTAATTCCTCATAAGTGAACTTACTTTTGTTATTTGTAATAGGACTATCATAGATTAAAGCTGTCTTTTGACCTCTTCCTTGATCAATATGGATGTCTAAAGCGTTATAGCAGGTGTTTGTGACCCCATCTTCGAACCATTTATAGAAAGGCGGGTTGGATTTATTTAAAATTTTTGTTGGTTTTTTAAACCAAAAGATATCTTCAGAGGCTTCTTGCCAAAATTTTTCAGGATTTTTTATAGAATTTTCATAAATTAGATTAAATTTAGAAGACATAAAAAGTTGATTCGAATTCCTTAATTTTTTTGGTTTTTAACTTATAAATTGTATTTAATTTTAAAAATTAAGTAAAATCAATGCTTATTAGTGACAATTAAGTCTTCATAAAACTAATTTAATTTGCTATTAACCGCGACATTGGCTTAAGGAAACTTAAGTCTAGTTTATATAAACTAAAATAAAAACTAACGAAGAGGGAGTTTTTTATGAAAAAACTTAAACTGTTTGCTTTAGCAGCTATGGCTCTGATTGGATTTTCAGGTATAGCTATTGCAGCAGACGCAACGATGTTGATGCAAGATGACTTCGTAGGAATTTCATTCTGGGTTATCTCTATGGGAATGTTAGCAGCTACTGCTTTCTTTTTCATGGAAGCAGGCAATGTCGCATCAGGCTGGAGAACATCAGTTATTGTTGCTGGTCTAGTAACTGGTATTGCATTCATACACTACATGTACATGAGAGAAGTATGGGTTGCTACTGGAGACTCGCCAACTGTTTACAGATACATTGACTGGTTAATCACTGTGCCATTACAGATGGTAGAATTCTATTTAATTCTAGCAGCTATTAACAAAGCAAACTCTGGAATGTTCTGGAGATTGTTAATTGGTTCATTAGTGATGCTAATCGGTGGATACTTAGGTGAAGCAGGATATATCAATGCTACACTTGGTTTCATCATCGGAATGGCAGGTTGGGTATACATTCTTTATGAAGTATTCTCAGGTGAAGCTGGTAAAGCTGCAGCGAAAAGTGGAAACAAGGCTCTTGTAACTGCTTTTGGTGCAATGAGAATGATCGTTACTGTAGGTTGGGCAATTTACCCATTAGGTTATGTATTTGGTTACTTAACTGGTGGTGTAGACGCTAACTCACTTAACGTCGTTTATAACTTAGCTGACTTCATTAACAAAATTGCATTCGGTCTAGTAATTTGGGCTGCTGCAACTAGTTCTGCGGGAAGAAGAGCTAAGTAATTTAGCTAAAATTTAAATTAAGGGCAGGTACAATTTTGTACTTGCCCTTTTTTTTTGCCTTTATTAAATTATGTATAATAACTATACATAATTTTTACCGATGGATGTTAAATTAGAAAAATGGCACAAATGCCAAATTGATAAAGAAGTTCTTAAAGAGCTTTCAAAGAAATCAGATATAAAAGGACTGCAACATGTTTCAGTTTTTTTTGGGCTATTATTAGTAACCGGAATTCTTGCATATCAAACTTGGGGCACATGGTGGTCAGTATTTTGGTTTTTAATTTATGGAAATATTTATTCCTTCTCTAATCCACTATGGCATGAGACAGGTCACAAAACTGCATTTAAATCAAAATTCTTAAACGAATTTTTTTATTACATCTCGTCTTACATGGCCAACTTTGAACCAACTAGATGGAGATACACACACTTTGTTCATCATGGAAACACTTATTCAACAGAAAATCCATTTGACCATGAAATTGAATATGGAAATGATTTAAAAGAAACCCCAAAAAGATTAATTATAAATATAATTCCATTTTTAGATTTAGTTTTTTTTAAAAAACATATTTCGTTTGAAATCATTCAACATGCCATGGGAATTAAAACAAAAGTGATGCAAGATAGCATTCCAGAAAATGCACAACCAAAATCAATTTTTATTTCAAGAATTTATGTTGCTATTTGGTTATCAATTATCTTATGGTCTATATTAGTTTCTTCTTGGATGCCTCTATTATTTTTTGTATTACCACAATTCTATGGAAAAACTTTACATAAACTTGTTGCATTCACTCAACATGCAGGACTTGCAAGGAACATAAAAGATCATAGAGTTACATCACGGGAAATGTATTTAAATCCAATACTAAGTTTTTTATATTGGAAAATGGAATATCATTTAACTCATCATATGTTTCCAACAGTTCCGTCATATAATCTTGATAAGCTGCACCAGCACATAAAAGACCAATTACCAAAGCCAAATCATGGTTTAATTGACGCTTATAAAGAAATAGTTCCAGCACTTATAAAACAAAAAGAAGATACAAGCTATTTTATAAAAAAAGAGCTACCTCAAGCTCAAAATATATAAAATATATACTAAGTATGATTTTACTTACTTGTTCAATTTAGATAAGAAACTATATATAACGCATGGCAAAAATTACTTATCACACACACGATAATAAAATTCATACAGTTGATGTTCAAAAAGGATTAACTGTAATGGAAGGCGCAATTCAAAATGATATTCCAGGAATTGATGCAGATTGCGGGGGTGGAATGTCTTGTGCCACTTGCCACGTTTATGTCAAAGAACAATGGTTAGATAAACTTCCAGCTAAAGAAGATGGTGAAGAAGATATGCTTGATATGGCTTTTGAGCCAAAAAATAATAGCAGGTTAAGTTGTCAAATAATTGTCTCAGATGAGTTGGACGGATTGGAAGTAAACATTCCTTCAAAGCAAGGTTAAATGAATAAAACAGATGTATTAATTATTGGAGCAGGACCAACAGGTTTATTTTGTGCTCATCAACTTGGAATTATAGGCTTGAGTTGTGAGATAGTAGACAATCTTGATAAAGCTGGAGGACAATGTATCGAACTTTATCCAGATAAACCTATTTATGATATTCCTGCAGTACCCGAGTGTACTGGTGAAGAGTTAACTAATAATCTTTTAAAGCAAATTAAACCTTTCAATATTAAATTTCATTTAAATGAAAGAGTAGAAGAATTAAAAAAAAATAAAAACAGATGGCATGTTAAAACCTCTGCTGGAATAGAATTTGATGTTGCAGCAATTGTTATTGCCGGTGGTGTTGGTTCTTTTGAGCCAAGGAAGTTTTCAGTTAAGGAGTGTGAAAAATTCGAAGGCAATTCTTTATTTTATTCAATTAAAGATAAATCAATATTTAAAGACAAAACTATTTCAATATTTGGAGGAGGAGATTCAGCTTTGGATTGGGCTATTGAATTATCAAACAACTCCAAAGTAAATTTAATTCACAGAAGAGATGGTTTTAGTGGAGCAGAAGCAAGTGTTCAAAAAGTAAAAGAGCTTAATGATCAAGGAAAGTTAAATTTATTTACAAAATATCAGATGGACTCTGTAAGTGGAGATAAACAAATCGAATCTGTTAAAATAAAACATGATGAAGGTGAGATTAAAGAGATTAAATCTGATTATGTCTTGGGTTTCTTTGGTTTAATTATGCAACTTGGTCCTATTTTAGATTGGGGCTTAAATATAAATAAAAAAACAGTTCAGGTAAATACTGAAAACTTTGAAACTAATGTTAAGGGAATATTTGCTATAGGTGATATTTGTTCTTATCCAGGAAAATTAAAATTAATTCTTTCAGGTTTTCATGAAGGTGCGTTAGCCGCAAGAGGTTGTTTTAAATATGCAAAACCAGATGAGAAATTAAGATTTGAATTCACAACAACTTCCAAAGCTGCACAAGAAAGACTTGGAATTAAAAAATGATAGAACTTTTTTCTGCTAATACTCCTAATGGTTGGAAAATTAGTATTATGCTTGAAGAAATTGGTTATGAGTACAAAGTAACCAAAGTTGATTTAGGTAAAAATGAACAATTCAAACCAGAATTTATAAAGCTAAGTCCTTTTGGAAAAATTCCTGTCATCATAGATCATAAAAACAATAAAAGTATCTTCGAATCTGGTGCAATCTTAATGTATCTAGGTGATAAAAGTGGAAAATTTTATAATGAGAAAGATAGAATGGTTATTAATCAATGGTTAATGGCTCAAATGGGAACAGTAGGCCCCATGATAGGTCAACACCACCAGTTTCATCATTATAATCCTGGTAAAAGTGATTTTGGTGAAGAGAGATATTTTAAAATTACTAAAAGAATTTATGGTGAATTAGACACAAGATTAAAAGAATCTAAATTTCTTGCAGGTGCTGATTACACAATTGCAGATATTGCAACATGGCCTTGGATGGCAAGACACGAATGGCATGATATTGGTTTGAAGAATTATAAAAATTTATCTAGATGGTATTTGGAAATAGCAGATCGCGAGGCTGTAATTAAAGGCTATAGTTTTATGGATAAAGATGCAAAAATTCCTAAAATCTAAAAATTTATCCAAATAATCTATAAAGGGTGCTTAGTATTCCATAACCCGAAAACTCAATAGCAATAATTACAACAATAATTAAAATTAATTTTTTATTCATTTTAAGAATAAATAAAGTAACAAAATTATCCAGAAAAAGGGATAGTAGAAATAGATATACTTCTTTGCAAAAAGAAAAGAAATTGAACTTTGTTTTGAAGATTTTTTTCTCATTTAGTCATCTGCATGAACTTTTTCTTCTTTTTCATGCTTTTCTTGAGCTGCAATAGTGTATTTAGCAACAGGTCTTGCCATTAATCTTTTTAATCCAATTGGCTCAGCTGTGTCAAGACAATATCCGTAAGTATCTTCTCTAATTCTTCTTAAAGCTTTATCAATTTCAGATATTAATTTAATTTGTCTATTGATTGCTTTCATTTCTACGTTGCTATCAATGTAGGAGTTTGCTTGATCAACAATATCAGCAGAAATATTATTATCATCCATACCACCATTATAAAGAGCTTCGTTATTTGCTTTAATTAATTCTTTTTTCCATTCAGTAAGTCTAATTCTGAAATACACTTTGTGTTTTTCACACATATATTTTTCAGTATCTTTTGGAACATAAGTTTTTGAAATTTTTATAGGACCTTTGGGCGTTGCTTTAGCTGTAGTTGGTTTTGACTTAGTTACAACTTTAGTTTTTGGTTTTGATACTTTTTTCTTTGCTTTAGCAGTCTTTGGCATACCTTAATTTTGATCGCTCGCAGTATATTCAGCAAATTAGGGGTGTCAAGCAAGCTTAATTGATATAAATATTTATAAATGACCATTAATAACAAAAATATCAATAATGTTTTTTATATTTTTGTTACAGCTCATCTAATTTTTTGGACTTTGATTCCATCGCTCACAAATCATAATTTACCTTTAGATACTATTGAAGCCTTAGCTTGGGGAAGTAATTTAGATTGGGGTTTTAATAAACATCCACCGATGAGTGCTTTTTTTCCAGAAGTTTTTTATCAAATTTTTAGATCACAAGATTGGGTTTATTATCTTTTAAGTCAAATTTTTGTAATTATATCTTTTTATTATGTATTTAAATTTTCAAATGAAATATTTAACAATAAGATTTTAAGTTTAATTTCTGTATTACTAATTGAAGGTATTTATTTTTATAACTTCACTACACCAGAATTTAATGTAAATGTATGTCAACTACCTTTCTGGTCTTTAACAGTCTATTACTCATGGAAAATTTATAGTAGCAAAGAAATAAAGTTTTTAGATTGTTTTTTAGTAGGTCTGTTTGCGGCTTTTGGCTTTTTATCAAAATATCTATTTATATATCTTTTAGTTTCAATTGACCTTCTATTTATTTATTTAATTTTTTTTAAAAAAGATAGAAAATTTGATTTTAAATATCTCATCACTATCGAAGTTTTCTTGATAGTTCTAGTTCCACATTTTATATGGTTATATAATAATGATTTTATTACTATTACATATGGATTAGCCAGAACTGGCTTAGAGCAATCTATTTTATTAGATCACATTAAATATCCATTAATCTTTTTGCTAAAACAAATAGGAATATTAATTCCATTTTTTATTTTAATTTGGTTATTAGTAAAAAAAATTAACTTTAAAATTAACTTTAAAGATAAAAATTTACTTTTTTTAATAGCCATTAATATTTTGCCAATTATTTTAATACTTTTAACTTCATTAATTACTGGATCAAAAATAAGAACTATGTGGATGACACCTTTTTATTTATTTTTTGGATCACTATTTGTTTATCTAATCCAGGGGCAAATAAATATAAAAAAACTAAAAGCATTTGTTATTGGTTTTTTTTTCTTTTTCTTTTTATCACCAGTGCTTTACGCTTATGTTTCAATCTCAAAAGATGACAAGAGAACTGATTATCCAGGCAAAGAAATTGCAATAAAAACACAATATGCTTGGGACCAACAATTTGATTCTGAAATAAATGTAGTTTTAGGTGACGAATGGAATGCTGGAAACTTATCTTATCATTTAAAATCGAGACCAGTTTGGGAAGGTATTGTTGAAAGAGAAAAGCTTGATCAATTGAAAGATTATATGTGTCTTGATAATATTTGTGTAGGATCAAGATAGATGAAGTACGTAATTTTAATTCCAATATATAACGATAGAGAGTCTTTAAAATTACTGATTGAAAATATTAATAACGAGGTAAAAGATTTAAATCATGAGGTATCAATTTTAGTTATTAATGATGCTTCTTCTCAACAGATAGTAGACAACTATCCAAACATTGACAATATTCAATCTATCGAAATTCTTAATATGAAAGAGAATATGGGGCACACAAGATGTATTGCGTTAGGATTAAAGTATATTTTTGAAAAAAAAGAGTTTGATTATGTAATTCCAATGGATGGAGATGGTGAAGATCGACCTGAAGAAATTAAAAATTTTATTGAATTTAGTCAAAATTCTGATGGAAAATCTATTGTTGGAGAAAGAGTAAAAAGATCAGAAAGTTTATTTTTTAAAATATGTTATCAGTTTCATAAATTTTTAACTTTATCATTTACTGGACAATCAATTAAGTTTGGAAATTTTACCTGTTTGTCAAAATTTACAGTTGAAAAAATGATTAATGAAAAAGCTACATGGAATAGTTTTTCAGGTTCACTAAAAAAAACAGAAAAAGTATTATTGACCATTCCGTCAATTAGAGGGCCAAGATATCATGGCCCTTCACAGATGAGTTTTTTTAAATTATTAAAACATTCGCTTGCAATAATTAGTGTTTTCAGAAAAAAAGTTTTAATTCGTTCAGCTTTATTTATTATTTTTTATATATTGCTAATTAAAAGCTATGCATCAGTAATTACTTCATTGCCATTAGTTTTGTTATTGATAATGATTTATTCAATCTCTAGTTTAGCCTTAAGAGAGAATATTGAGGAATTTAATAATTCCTTAATGAACATCCACGATATTGATAAAATTAAATGATGGTTATATTTTAACACTATGAAAAACTTTTTTAGAAAAGTTGCATATGGAATCGGACCTAATGAAAATATTCCCTCAGATCCTTTAAAATGGGCGCTTGGTCAACTCAATGATGTTCCAGAATTATCTTGGCAGGGCAAAATTTATACTGAAAAAGAACTTAGGGGTCATTATAGAGATTGGGTTTATAATGATAGAAAAAAATTAAGAAAAAAATATAAAGACAATAAAACGCTTTATAAAACTCACAAAGATATTTTAAGGCGAAATACAGGTCAAAAATTTTGGGAGTCTTTAGAAATTTCTATCAGGCACAACGAGGGCATTAATAGTTATCATCCTGTGCTCGCAAAACTTTGGATGTTTTGGGGAAACTTTTTTGCAATTAGTGAAAAAGATTTTTTAGCAAATTATTCAACAGGCCCCTATCATAGAGAAATTATTCGACCTAATTTAAATCAAACGTTTGAAAAAATGGTTTATGAAGTGACTACTTCTTGGGCTATGATACATCATTTAGACAACAGCGAAAGTGCTGGCCCTAAAAGTGTTACTGCTAGTCAGGATTGGAGAAGAAAAAAGAAGAGACCTGCAACAATTAATGAAAATCACGCACGAGAACTTTTAGAGCTTCATACAGTTTCACCAAAAGCAGGATATACACAAGAGGACGTAATACAACTTGCATACATCATGACTGGTTGGCAGCAAAGATGGAGTAAAAAAAACTTGGAAACAGGTAATGTCTATTTTAATTCTGAATATCATCAACCAGGTAAAAAAAATGTCCTTGGAAAAGAATATAAATCAGGGAGAAAAACATTGGCAGTGGTTATTAAAGATTTAGTTAATCATCCTAATTGTAGAGATTTTGTTGCTGAAAGACTTTGTAGATATTTAATTACAGATGAACCTACAAAAGAAATGAAGCAACCAATCATTGATGCATTTAAAAAATCAGATGGAAATCTTACAGAAATACATAAAGCAGCTATAAAAGTTACATTTGATTACAATAATAAATATAAAAAATTTCAAACTCCTGAAAATTGGTTTATTCAAGTTGCAAAATTAGGAGATTTACAATGGCCACCGTCTCCGGAAGTAATGGAATCTTATGAATTAGGAACACAACCAACAAGAAAACAAAGATCGCCTGAAAGATTATTAAGAAATATTGGACATCATCCTTATAGAGCTAAACAACCTAATGGTTGGTCAGATCATTCTGACGATTGGATTTCACCTGAGTTAATAATAAGAAGACTTGTTTATGCTAAGCTAAGCCACTCTTTCTCAAAAATGCAAAATAATAATGAAGGATATTATCAAAATATAGTTGAAAAAAATTTTGATAATCCTGATAAAATAATGAAATATTTAAACCAAAAAAATAGAATTGCTGAAAAACAAACTCTACTTTTTAACCATCCGGAGTTCTTAAGATCATGAAGATAACAAGAAGAGATTTTTTAAAAACTACAGCCATTACTTCATTGTATTTTGCTGGTTTTGGTGGAACAACTTATGCAAATGCTGGAACAAAGAAAAACTTAGTTATCATAATGCTTCGTGGCGGAATGGATGGTTTATGTGCAATTCCTGTTAAAGGAGATAAAAATTTTGAAAAATTAAGAAGTAAAATAAATCTTGATAGGACTTTAAAACTCACATCAGATTTCGATTTACATCCAGCATTAAAAACATTTAAAAATCTTTGGGATGAAAACTTAAGTGCAGCAGTTCATGCAACAAATATTCCTTATACAGGTAGATCACATTTTGATGGTCAAAATTTAATGGAGTCAGGTGGTAAAATACCTTACCAAGAAAAAACAGGTTGGCTTGGAAGAGGAATGAAAATTGCTGGATTAACTGGAAATGGATTAGCTTTGGCACTACCCATGCCTTTACTAATCAGAGGTGTTCCAATGAATAACAATTATTTTCCAGTGGGTCATAAATTGCCATATCCATCAACACTGAAGATTATTCAAGAAGTGTATAAAGATTATGATGAAAAACTATTAAGTGAAAATTTAGAAATCATACAAACAAGAGAATTAAGCAATACATCAACTGATAGTAGTTGGGTGCTTGCCTCAAATGCTGCTAATGAATTATCAAAAGTTAATGGACCAAGAGTAGCAGTATTTGAAGTTGATGGTTTTGATACCCATGCAGCTCAAGGTGCTACCAATGGAGCTCATGCAGATTGTCTTTCTGATTACGATAACATTGTTAAATCTCTTAAATCTTCAATGAGCAAAGAGGCTTTTGATAACACTTTAATTTTAACATTAACTGAGTTTGGAAGAACAATTAAACAGAACAGTAGCAATGGAACAGAACATGGTTACGGTTCAGCTATCTTAATGGCAGGAGGGCTTGTTAAAAAAGCACAAATTCATACCGATTGGCCAGGATTAAAGAGAAAAGAATTATTTGAAGGAAGAGATTTAAATTCTACAATAGACTCAAGAGCAATTTATGCATCTGCAATGTCTACAGTCTTTGATGTAGATTTCAAAAAAATTACCAAAAACGTTTTCTGGGGTGAAAATTTACCAAATTTATCTGATAAACTTTTTAAAGTTTAACAACAGCTACAGCTTTTTTTAGCAGCTTTCGGTTGTTCGTTATCTTTTGCAGCTTCTAATTCTTTTTGTTCATCTTCAATAGCTTTTTGTTGCTTTGAAATCTTATCTTCAAAGTAATCATAAAGAGAGGCAAATCCTAATTTGGAGGCTCTTTTTTCCTCATAATTTCTTCGCCCTTTAAGGTTTTCAATTATTTTAACTATTTCTTGGTTCTGCATGCTCTCTTTTTATTTAAAAAGGTAAATAATTCAAGTTATAAAATTGGCAAATTATAAACAGGTTTTTTTGTGTTAGGATGATGTGATGAATATAAGTCAAAAAAAATTAGAAAAATCTGAAGGCAGATTAGAAATAAAAATAAAAGACCAAAACTTACAAAAACTTTATCAACAGGGATCTTTAAAAGCTTTGATGCCAGATTTTCACGAAAATTTAAAACAATTAATGCTGATCAATACTGCTGGTGGTATTACTTCTGGGGATGGATATGACTACAAATTTGAAATTGATAGTTCGAAACTTTGTATTTCAACGCAAGCGGCAGAAAAAATTTATAGTGGTTTTGGTAATCCTGCTAATTTAGAAATTAACTTAAATTTATTAAATAATTCTAGTCTATTTTGGTTACCTAAAGAATTAATTTTATTTAATAATTGTAATTTAAAAAGAAAAATAAATTTTAATTTATCAAAAGATTCAAATTTACTTCTTTGTGAAAATATTATTTTTGGACGAACTTCTATGAAGGAAGAGTTTGAAAAAGGATATTTTTCAGATTTCTGGAATATTAATATTGATAAAAAATTAATTCATACAGAAGCAATAAATACAGGTTTATTCGAAAAAAAATATTTGAATAGTTTTTCGACATTAAATAACAATTCTGCAGTTGCGACAATTATTATTGTAGGAAATAAGTTTTTGAGTAACATTAATAATCTGTCTGAAACTTTAACTAACAATGAAAATACAACTTCAAATTATTCACATTGGGATAATAAATTGATCGTAAGACTTTTATCTAAAGATAGTTATAATCTTAAATTTGCAATTGATAAAATTTTGTCTTATTTTTTTGAAGGTTCAAAGATACCAAAAGTATGGAATATATAAATGAAACTTACTCCTAGAGAAAAAGATAAACTTTTAATTAGTCTTGCAGCAATTGTCGCTAAAAATAGATTATCAAAAGGTATAAAATTGAATTATCCAGAGGCTATCGCTTTAATAACAGATTTTGTTGTGGAGGGAGCTAGAGAGGGCAAAAGTGTTGCAGAACTGATGGAGGCAGGAGCTCATGTTATTAAAAAAAAGGATTGTATGGAAGGTATTCCAGATATGGTGAAGGAAGTTCAAGTAGAAGCTACTTTTCCTGATGGAACTAAATTAGTAACAGTGCACAAACCTATTAGATGATAATATTATGAAGCCAGGTGAAGTAATTACAAAAGACGAGCATATAGAATTAAATAAAGACACCAAAGTTACTAAGATAAAAATTTCTAATTCTGGAGATAGACCTGTACAAGTTGGAAGCCATTATCATTTTTTTGAAACAAATGAGTATTTAGTTTTTGACAGGGAATTATCATATGGAAAAAGATTAAATATCCCCTCAGGAACTGCTGTGAGATTTGAACCAGGTCAATCTAAAGATGTTGAGCTAATAGAAATAAATGGATTAAAAAAAATATACGGGTTCAATAAGAAAGTTATGGGTAATTTATAATGGCTAAAATTTCTAGAGCAGCTTATGCAGATATGTATGGGCCAACCACAGGAGATAAAGTAAGGCTCGCAGATACTGAACTATTTATTGAAGTTGAAAACGATCTAACCACTTATGGTGAAGAAGTAAAGTTTGGTGGTGGAAAAGTAATAAGAGATGGGATGGGCCAATCTCAAATCAGTAGAGAAAAAGGAGCTGCTGATACAGTTATTACCAATGCTTTAATAGTTGATGTAAATGGAATTTATAAAGCCGATGTTGGCTTAAAAGATGGAAAAATACTTGAAATTGGTAAAGCTGGTAATCCTGACACTCAATCTAAAGTAAATATTATTATAGGCCCAGGAACAGAGATAATTGCTGGTGAAGGAAAAATTTTAACAGCTGGAGGTTTTGACAGTCATATTCATTATATATGTCCTCAACAAATTGATGATGCTTTACACTCAGGTATTACAACTATGTTAGGAGGAGGTACTGGACCTGCTCATGGTACACTTGCAACAACGTGTACACCGGGACCATGGCATATACAAAGAATGATTCAATCTGCTGATGGTTTTTCTATGAATTTAGCTTTTGCAGGAAAAGGAAATTCTTCATTGCCAGAAGGCATTGAGGAACAAATTCTAGCAGGAGCTTCAGCTTTAAAATTACATGAGGATTGGGGAACCACTCCTGGGGCAATTGACAATTGTTTAAATATTGCTGACAAAAACGATGTGCAAGTAATGATTCATACAGACACTTTAAATGAAAGTGGATTTGTAGAAAATACAATAAAAGCAATTAACAAAAGAACTATACATGCTTTTCATACAGAAGGTGCTGGTGGTGGACACGCGCCAGATATAATTAAAGTTTGTGGCGAAGAGTATGTTATTCCTTCTTCAACAAATCCAACTAGGCCATACACAGTTAATACAATAGAAGAACATTTAGATATGCTTATGGTTTGTCATCATCTCGATAAATCTATTCCTGAGGATGTAGCATTTGCCGAAAGTAGAATAAGAAGGGAAACAATCGCAGCAGAAGATATTCTTCATGATATGGGTGCCTTTTCAATTATTGCATCAGATAGTCAGGCTATGGGTAGAGTTGGAGAAGTTATAATTAGAACTTGGCAAACTGCACATAAAATGAAAGTTCAAAGGGGGATTTTACCAGAGGAAAAAGGAGACAATGACAACTTTAGAGTTAAAAGATATTTAGCAAAATACACAATCAATCCTGCAATTGCTCATGGGATTTCAAAACATATTGGTAGTATTGAAAAAAATAAACGTGCAGATTTAGTTCTGTGGGATCCAGCATTCTTTGGTGCAAAGCCAGAGATGATTTTAATAGGTGGAAGTATAGCTTGTGCTCAAATGGGAGACCCAAACGCATCAATTCCAACCCCTCAACCAGTATACACTAGACCAATGTTTTCATCATTTGGAACTTCTTTAGAGAAATCTTCAGTAATTTTCACAAGCAAACTAGCTCTTGAAAAAAATTCTTTAAAAGATGCAAGTATTAGAAAAGACTTACTACCTGTAGAAAACACAAGAGCCATTTCTAAAAAAGATATGATTTTAAATAATAAGTGTCCAAAAATTGAGGTTAATCCCGAAACTTATGAAGTAAAAGCTGATGGTGAAATTATTACCTGTGAACCAGCTAAAGAACTTCCTTTGGCACAAAGATATTTTATGTTTTAGCTTATGGATAATTGTTTTTTAATAGTTAATAAAATTCCTAAAAATAAAGCAAAAGATCACATATCTTTATCTTATGATGAGAGATTTTTAAGAAGAAAAAAACTTGTTTCAGATAATGGTTTTGAATTTTTAGTCAATTTACCAGAGACAAAATCACTGTCAGAAAATCAAGCTTTTAGACTTCAAAGTGGAAATTTGATTTTAATTAAAAACAAAAAAGAAAGTTTACTTGAAATAAAAGGAAAAAATTTAATGCAATTAATTTGGCATATTGGAAATAGGCATATGCCATGTCAAATTGAAAAAGATAAAATTTTTATACAATATGATGAAGTAATAAAAAAAATGATACTTAAATTAGGGGGAAAGGTTAAGAAAGTTTTAAGACCTTTTAAACCAGAGGGAGGTGCATATGGAATTGGTAGAACCCATAGCCATAAACACTAAAATAAAAAATAAAAAAGATTTAAAAGAATCGTTACAAATTCTTCAAACTTGGTTTTCCCCTTCATTTCCTGTTGGAAGTTTTTCATATTCTCATGGTTTAGAGGCAATGATTAATGATAATTTAATTAATTCAAAAGAGGATATTTTGGATTATTTAAAATGTATCTTAAAATATGGAACTGGTAAAAATGATGTAATTTTAATGAAACATACTTATCAAGGAGAAGAGTTAAATGAATTAGCTTTATCTCTTTGCCCATCTAAAGAAAGAAAAATAGAGTCTGTTGAAATGGGTAATGCTTTTAGAAAAGTTTTAGCTGATAGTTGGGATTTTAAAATTCAAGAAAATACCGCTTATCCAATTGTAGTTGCTAAAGCAGCCAAACATTTTAATATACCCTTAAATTTAACGATAGTATCTTATCTACAATCTTTTGTATCAAATTTAATAAATGTTTGTATTAAACACATACCAATTGGCCAAAAAATTGGACAAGACTGTATTATACAGACTTATGACTTAATAAGGGAAATAGAAAAAGAAAGTGAAAATTTAAATTTAGAGGACTTAGGTGGAATTTGTTTTAATAGTGACATCTATAGTATCAAGCATGAAAATTTAAAAACACGAATTTACAAAACATGAAAAATATTAATGGACCATTAAAAGTTGGAATAGGTGGACCTGTTGGTGCAGGAAAGACAAGTTTAACAGCTGAATTGTGTAAGTTTTTATCAAAGAAAATTTCTATGGCTGTAATATCAAACGATATTTATACTAAAGAGGATGCAGAATTTTTAATGAAAGTTCAAGCTTTACCTCTTGAGAGAATTAAAGGAGTTGAAACAGGAGGATGTCCACATACAGCAATTCGTGAAGATGCTTCAATTAATATGCTTGCTGTAGAAAATATGAAAAAAAAATTTCCTGATCTTGATTTGATTTTAATCGAGTCTGGTGGAGATAATTTAGCAGCAACTTTTAGTCCTGAATTAGTTGATCTATCTATTTATATTATTGACGTTGGTATGGGTGGAGATATCCCTAGAAAAGGTGGTCCTGCCATTCAAAAATCAGACTTGTTAATTATCAACAAGACAGATTTAGCTCCTCATGTAGAAGTTAATCTCGAAACCATGAAAGAAGACGTAAAAAAGGCCCGAAATGGCTTACCTTATGTTTTTTGCCAGATGAAAAAGCAAATTGGTGTTGAAGATGTTGCTAAATTCTTATTTTCATCAGGTGGACTATAGAGTTTTTTATTATGCTCTAATTGTTGGTAGACAATAGAAATCAGCTGTATCAATTTTAGAAGAATACTGTCTTCGCATATTCCACTTCTTATGAACCCCAGCACTTGCAACACTCAATGTAGATCTTCCGTATCGATGATTAGTGTTATCAATTGAACGCATCAAGCTATTAATTTTTTCATCTTTTTCAGATGTAAATAAATTTGTTTTGTCACTTGCATTAGATAAACCCGTTAGCATTACACCTGCTTTTTGATAACGGTAACCATTTTTAAAAATACTTTCAAGTATTGAAACTGCTGTCTTAACTGTTTCAATACTATTGTTTGTTGCAATTGGAAAATCAACTGTCTTCGCATTTGAATAGTATCCAAAATTCCTTTGAAAGGGACTAGTTCTAACAAATACTGTAATTGCTTTTGCAACTAAAGATTCCGATCTAATTTTTTCAGATGCGTTTAAACAATAGTTAGCAACTGCTTCTTTTAATTCTTGGAAAGTTTCAATTCTTTTTCCAAATGATCTTGAAACCACACAGCTCTTTCTTTTTGTTGCAGTTGTCTCCAAACCTATGCAAGAAACTCCTCTAAGCTCCATTGCAGTTCTTGAACTTAGAACATTAGAAGATTTCTTGATCCAGGTGTTAGATTTATTCTTAAGTTGTTTAGCATTATAAATTCCATGCTTTTGATAAAACTTAGTTAATTGTCTTCCGACACCCCAGACATCATTAATTTCAACTTTTTCTAAAATAGGATCTAAATTTTCTATCCCAATTAAACTTGTCACTCCAGATTGTTTTTTCTTTGCAATATGATTTGCAACTTTGCTTAAAGTTTTTGTATTAGCTATTCCAATACTGGTTGGAATACCTGTCCATTGTAAAACTGTTTCTCTAATTTCTTTCCCAACTTTTTCTACTTCGCTATCAGGAAAGTTTGATAAATCTAAAAAGGCTTCATCAATGGAATAAACTTCTATTTCTGAATTAAACCTTTTAAGTGTTCGCATTACTCTTCTCGATAAATCTCCATATAAAGAATAATTAGATGAGAAAACTTCAACTTTGTTTTTAAGAATAATATCTTTTGCTTTAAAATAAGGTTCACCCATTTTAATTCCTAAAGCTTTTGCTTCATTTGATCTTGAAATAATACAGCCATCGTTATTAGATAAAACGACAACAGGCTTCCTTCTTATTTTTGGATTAAATAATCTTTCACAAGAAACGTAAAAAGAATTACAGTCAATTAATGCTATTTTTTTAGTACGTTGAATGGATGACATAAGTAACAACTCCCCAAATAAAAATATCTTGTTCTTCGTTAATTAAAATTCTGTCAGAAAATTCTTTAGATCCAGAAGTTAAAAATTTTTTATCTCGTTCTTGAACTAAAGTTTTAACTACAAGTTCGTCATGAACATTCGCAATCACTGTTGAAAAATTTTTTGGTTTTAAACTTTTATCAACCACTAACAAGTCACCATCATTAATTCCAACATCGACCATGGATTTACCTTGAACTCTGATGATAAAAGTTGCTGGAACATTTTTTATTAAATGCATGTTCAGATCAATATCTTCTTCAATGTAATCAGTAGCAGGAGAAGGAAAACCAGCGCCTGCTTTATGCAGATAATAAGGGATTGTTAGTTTCATGTTCTTGTTTTGTTCTAATTTATAGACCATTTATACAATACACTCAAGAGGTTGTATTTTGAGTCCGTAATTGAATCAAAAGTGAATCAAAAGGTGAACATCCAAACTACATTTTGTATGCTTGTGGATAAATCCAACCAAGGATAGTTTTAAATTCTAATTTAATTATAAAAGGAGAAAAATAATGAGTTCAATTGAAGTCAAAACTTTTGACAATCCAGATGAAAGTAACACGAATTTTAAAAATGCCAAAATAGATATTGTGAAAGTAGGAGATCAAAGAGTTATGAGATTAGTTTTACAACCAGGTTGGAAATGGTCACAAGACATTAAGCCAACAGTTGGCACAGATAGCTGCAAAGCAAAGCATCTTGGCGTAATTGTTTCAGGGGCAGTTTGTGCCAAACATGATGATGGAACTGAATTAACTTATAAAGCTGGTGATGCATATTCAATTGAACCAGGTCATGATGGTTGGGTAGTAGGCGATAAACCTGCGGTAGTTTACGAGTTTCATGGAAAATGGGGAGAATAGTAAATAAATATAAATTATGAATATTTTAGATTTTGTAATGGTGGGGTCTAATGACTATGAAAAGTCTAGTGAGTTTTATGATGTTATACTTGAACCATTAAAATTAAAAAAAACTTTAAAGACTGAAAAATATATTGGTTATTCTCATTTAGGTGAACCAGAAAAAGTAATTTTTTACGTTACAAACCCAGTAAATGGTGAACCAGCAACTTTTGGCAATGGAACACAAATTACTTTATTAGCAGACTCTAAAGAAGCGGTTAAAAAATTTTATGAAATTGCAATTTCTAAGGGTGCAGTTGATGAAGGAGGTCCAGGTGTGAGAAAAGATGGAAATTATTATGCTTATATTCGTGATTTAGATGGAAATAAGATTGCAGCAAAAAGTAATTTAAAATAAAAGAGGACTTATATGAAATTGAATTGTCATTGTGGAGCCGTAGAAGCAGAAATAAATGCTACAGTTAATGAATTAGCAAAAATTGTAAGATGCAACTGTTCTATTTGTAAAAGAAAAAATGCAACAATGGGAATGGTTAAAAACGAAGATTTTAAAGTTACTAAAGGACAAGACAAATTAAAACTTTATCAGTACCATACTAAAGTTGCTAACCATTACTTTTGTACTGAATGTGGAATTTACACTCATCACAATCCAAGAAGTGCACCTGCTATGACTGGTTTTAACTTAGGTTGTGTAGATGAAGTTAATGTAGAAGATTTAAAAGAAGTAGCAAACTTCGATGGTTTAAACCATCCGATGGATCAAGAAAAATAAAAGTCTAATGAAATTATCTGAAGAGTGTTTTAAGAAAGTTAAAAAAGATTGTTTTAAATTTATTAAATCACAAGAAACCTCAACTGAAAAGTTTGGTAATAAACAGGGAATGATCAAAAACTATTTAATCCCAATATCCTTTTGGATTGCAAAAAAAGCAGATAACAAAAAACCTTATTTTGTTGGATTAGCTGGAGGTCAAGGAACAGGCAAAACAACTATTAGCTCCATAATTAAGATAATATTAGAAAAGTATTTTAAATTAAAAGTATTCAAGATTTCTATTGATGATTTTTACAAAACTAGAAAAGAAAGAATAGCTTTATCAAAAAAAGTACACCCTATGTTGCTTACTAGGGGAGTTCCTGGAACTCATGATATCACTATGATGCTAGATTTCTTTAAAAAATCTAAAGCAAGAAAATTTAAAAATATGAAGTTACCAAATTTTAATAAGGCAATTGATGACAGATTTCCTAAAAAAAAATGGAACACGATTAATAAAAGACCAGATGTAATTATTTTTGAAGGATGGTGTGTTGGGGCAAGAGCAGAAACTAACAAGACATTGAAAAAATCTATAAACTCTATGGAAAAGGCCAATGATCATAAACTGGTTTGGAGAAAATATGTTAATCAACAATTAAAAACTAAATATAAAAAGCTATATTCTCAGTTAAATTGTATGATTTACTTAAAAGCAAAAAACTTTAGTTTACTCCAAAAGTGGAGATTAAAGCAGGAACATAAACTATGGTTAAAAACAAAGAAAAAAGGTGGTCATAAAATAATGAGTAAAGGGGACGTAATAAATTTTATGCAAACTTATCAAAGAATAACTCAAAACATGTTTAAAAACATGCCTAAATACGCCTCTATAATTTTAAATTTAAACAGTAACCATCAAATTAAAACTGCTGTATATAAATCGAAATGAAAAAAATATTTATCATAATTATCGCATCGATACTCTATTTTAGTAACGCATTTGCGGTTACCCTTCTTGATGCGTTAAATCAGACATATAAAAATAATATTCAACTAAATGCTGAAAGAGAAAATATTAAAGCATCAGAAGAGGATGTAAATATTGCAAAGGCAGACTATAAACCTGCATTAACATTAAGTGGAACAAAAAGTATTGAAGACACAAATAAACTTACTAATCGAAGTGGAGGTGATGCAAGTATAACTGATGTAGACCCATTCACTACTTCAATAAAATTAGAACAAACATTATTGGATTTTGGTAGAGACTTAACTCTTGAAAAAAATATTACTTCTTTAGATTTAGCAAAAGCTAAATTAATTAAAAAAGAACAAGATATTTTACATAAAGCAATTGATGCATTTACAAATTTAATTTTAGCTAGAGAAACTCTGGATATTAATGCAAAAAATTTAAATCTCTTAATCAGACAAGTTGAAAATGATCAAATAAGAAGAGACAGAGGTCAAATTACTAATACTGATTTAGCGCAATCAGAGTCATCACTTGCAGGAGCTCAAGCGCAATTTGCAAAATCTAAAAGTGATTTATTAATTAGTAAACTAAATTATGAGAATATAATTGGTAAAATCAGTGACCCAAACCAATTACAGAAAAATTCAACAGCAATAGTTAGTATTCCAAAATCTTTAAACGAGGCAATTAGTATTTCAAAACAAAATAATCCAGATATTCAAATAGCAAAATTTGATTTAGATAAAGCTGAAAAAGAATTAGCAATTTCAGAGTCAGACTT
This sequence comes from Candidatus Pelagibacter sp., assembly GCF_052046145.1. Lineage (GTDB taxonomy): Bacteria > Pseudomonadota > Alphaproteobacteria > Pelagibacterales > Pelagibacteraceae > Pelagibacter. The sequence goes on along the minus strand of NZ_JBNGZR010000001.1, from coordinate 912,548 downwards.
GAAACCATCTGCGACTTTATCTTTAGAAAGATCTTACACTGATGATCTAAGTTCTACATATGATGAAAGAGAAAAAGATGTATTAAAGGCAACAGTTAATTGGCCTTTTTATTCAGGTGGAAAAAAAAGATCAACTATTTCTAAAAATTCAAATTTAACTACTAGAAAAAGACTATTGTTAGATGATGCTGTAAGAACAAATGAAACAAATGTAGCAAGTGCATGGTCTAGCCTAGAGTCTTCAGAAAGTTTTTTAAATTCAGTTAAAGTTCAAGTAAGTGCAGCTGAAATAGCTAATGAAGGAATTGCAGCAGAGTACGAAAGAGGATCGAGAACAACTCTTGATGTTATTCAATCAAATGCTTTATTGCTCTCGGCTCAAATTTCTTTAGCAAGTTCTGAGAAAAATTATCTAATGGCTCAATATAATCTGCTCAAAGCCGTGGGTTTACTCAACAGCCAATATCTAAAACTTAAGTAATTATTTGATTTTTAGCAGCAAAAAATAAATATATTGCTAATGAGAACAAAATGTGTACATTTATTCCATGATTCGAGTGTTAAAAAATTTAAAAAAAGAGGCAAAAAATGACGAAAAATAACCTAAAAGTAGTTAAATCTACTAAAGATCAAGAAATGGATGTTAAAGAAAAGAACAAAGCGTTAGACGCTGCGATAGCTCAAATTACAGATAATTTTGGAAAAGGTTCTGTAATGAAGCTTGGTGAAAAAAGAGCGATGGATATCGAGTCTGTTTCAACAGGTTCTTTAAGTCTTGATTTAGCTTTAGGCATAGGTGGATTACCAAAAGGAAGAATTATTGAAGTTTACGGACCAGAGTCATCTGGAAAAACAACATTAGCATTACAAGTTGTTGCTGAAGCTCAAAAAGCTGGAGGAATTTGTGCATTTGTTGATGCAGAGCATGCATTAGATCCAGTTTATGCAAAAAAATTAGGAGTAAATACAGAAGAACTTTTAATTTCACAACCGGATACTGGTGAACAAGCACTAGAAATCGCTGATACACTAGTAAAATCAGGCTCTATTTCAGTAATTGTTATCGACTCTGTTGCAGCTTTAACTCCAAAAGCTGAAATCGAAGGTGAGATGGGAGATCATCACGTTGGTCTTCAATCAAGATTAATGAGTCAGGCATTAAGAAAATTAACTGGTTCAATTTCAAACACAAATACAATGATGATTTTCATCAACCAAATCAGAATGAAAATTGGAGTTATGTTTGGAAGTCCAGAAACAACATCGGGTGGTAATGCACTTAAGTTTTACTCATCTGTAAGAATGGATATTAGAAGAATTGGTGCCATCAAAGATAAAGATGAAATTATTGGTAACTCTACAAGAGTTAAAGTAGTTAAGAATAAAGTAGCACCACCATTTAAAGTTGTTGAATTTGACTTGATGTATGGAAGAGGAATTAGCAAGATGGGTGAATTAGTCGATCTTGGTTCTAAAGCAGATATAATTGAAAAATCAGGTGCATGGTATGCTTACAAAGGTGAGAAGATTGGTCAAGGTAGAGAGAATGCTAAGACTTATCTAGCTCAAAATCCTAAAGTTGCTGCAGAAATTGAAATGGCAATTAGAGAAAAAGCAGGCGTGATTTCTAAGAAAATAGAAGGAAATCCAATCGATCCTGAAAAATTGGAAAAAGAAAAGAAAGTAGCTGAAAAAGAAGAGGCTGATAAAGCAGAAGCTACTCCTCCAACTAAAAAGAATTAATAGGTCATCTTTATTAATAAAAGGCGCTTAAATTAAGCGCCTTTTTTCCTTTCGATATCTAGACATAGAATAAAAAAGCTGTATTTTAAAAATATGGCAGACAAAACACTCAATGAAATAAGAAATACTTTCTTAAAGTATTTTGAAAAGAACGATCACAAGATAGTAGAATCTAGCAATTTGGTTCCAAACAATGATCCTACATTGATGTTTGCCAACTCTGGAATGGTTCAGTTTAAGAATGTTTTCACAGGGTTAGAAAAAAGAGATTACGTAAGAGCCACAACATCACAAAAATGTGTAAGGGCAGGTGGTAAGCATAACGATTTAGAAAATGTTGGTTACACACCAAGACACCATACTTTTTTTGAGATGTTAGGAAACTTTTCTTTCGGTGATTATTTTAAAGAGCAAGCAATTCATTATGCTTGGGACTTAATTACAAAAGATTTTGGAATAGATAAAAACAGGCTTTACGTAACAGTATTTCACGAGGATGATGAAGCCTTCAATTTTTGGAAGAAAATAGCGGGTTTTAGCGATGATAGGATTATAAGGATAGCAACATCTGATAATTTTTGGTCAATGGGTGAGACAGGTCCATGCGGCCCTTGCTCAGAAATCTTTTTTGATCACGGAGATCATTTACCAGGAGGTTTACCTGGTTCAAAAGATGAGGATGGCGATAGATTTATAGAAATTTGGAATTTGGTCTTTATGCAGTTTGAACAAGTTACAAAAGACAAAAGAATAAATCTTCCAAAACCGTCAGTTGATACTGGAATGGGATTAGAGAGAATTGCAGCTTTATTGCAAGGTTCACATGACAACTATGAAACAGATCATTTTAAAAAAATAATTGGTTCTGCATCTGAAATTACAAAAGTTAAATCTGATAAATCTAATTTAGCAAGTTTCAGAGTTATTGCTGACCACTTAAGAGCAAGTTCGTTTTTAATAGCTGAAGGAGTTTTACCTTCAAATGAAGGAAGAGGGTATGTTCTTAGAAGAATTATGAGAAGAGGTATGAGACATTCTCATTTACTTGGATCTAAAGAACCAGTTTTTTATAATTTGTTTGACACTCTTAAAAATGAAATGTCAGGAAACTATCCAGAATTAGTTAGAGCTGAGTCTTTAATTAAAGAAACTTTAAAAATGGAAGAAGAAAAATTCTTAGTTCTTTTAGATAGAGGAATAAAAATTTTAAATGATGAAATATCTAAAATAGATAAAGTGTTGCCAGGTGAAGTAGCTTTTAAATTATATGATACCTATGGTTTCCCATTAGATCTTACCGAAGATATTTTAAGAAATAAATCAATGTCAATTGATACAGAAAAGTTTAATTCTTTGATGAAGGAAAGCAGAGAGCTTGCTAAGAAAAATTGGAAAGGTTCTGGTGATGCAGCAGTTGAAGATATCTGGTTTGGCATAAAAGATAAAATTGAGCCAACTGAATTTTTAGGATACGAAACTAATCAAGCAGAAGGTGTCGTGTTATCTCTTTTAAAAGACAACAAAGAGGTAGATCAGTTAAAAGAAAATGATGAAGGAATGATTATAGTAAATCAAACTCCTTTCTATGGCGAATCTGGAGGACAAGTAGGTGATACTGGTGAAATAGTATCGAATGATTTTAAATTTGAAGTCACCGATGTTCAAAAAAAACTTGGAGATTTATTTGTCCATTATGGAAAGGTAAAGAGTGGATCTATAAAATTACAGGAAAGTGTGGAATTAAAAATTGATATTGAAAGAAGAGATAATACGCGCGCTTATCATTCAGCAACCCATTTGTTGCACGAGTCTTTACGAAGGGTTCTTGGTACTCATGTAACTCAAAAAGGATCTTTGGTAGAGCCAAGTAGATTAAGATTTGATTTCAGTCACATGAAGCCAATTTTGAATGAGGAAATCGATAAAATAGAAGAGTTTGTAAATACAATGGTCTCTAAAAAATCTGATGTAAAAACTAGATTAATGACACCCGATGAGGCAGTTGAAAATGGTGCTTTAGCATTATTTGGGGAAAAATACGGAGATGAAGTAAGGGTTCTTTCAATGGGAGACGAGAATGGAAAGTATTTTTCAACTGAATTATGTGGTGGAACACATGTAAAAAACACTGGTGATATTGGTAAATTTAAGATTGTCAGCCAGTCTTCAATTGCTGCGGGGGTTAGAAGAATTGAGGCTTTGAGAGATAAGCAATTAGAGGAATATTTAAAAAATAAAGAAAAATTATCAAACCTATCTGCAGAAAAAGATGAGGAAACTATTAAAGATTTAAGTCAGCAAATTATAAAACTTGGCGGAAAGCCAAGTTTAGAAGAAGCTGATCAAAAGACTTTAATTAAAAATTTAACTAAACAATTAGAGGCAATCTCAGTAAATACAATTTTAGAGGATAAATCTAAAAATATTATTAAAGACGAAGAAATTAATGGAATTAAGTTAAGACTTCAAAAAATAGATGGATTGCCTCCAAAAGAATTAAGAAAACTTGTAGATAAAGGTAAAAAAGATTTAGGCGAAGGTATTGTGGTTGTATTTGCAAATAAAGATGACAAGGTTGGATTAGCTGTTGGAGTAACAGATAAATTAACAAGCAAATTTGATGCAGTTCAATTTGTTAAAGTTGGATCTGAAATAATTGGTGGTAAAGGCGGTGGTGGAAGAAAAGACTTTGCCCAAGCTGGTGGACAAGACCAGTCAAAAATTGAAGAAGCTTTTGAAAAGCTTAAGAGTTTAATTTAATTTCTTTTTTAAATTACAGTCAATTTCATCTAAAAACTGATTGGTAGTTAAATACTTGCTATCAGGACCAATAAGAATTGCCAAATCTTTTGTCATTGATCCACTTTCCACACATTCAATACAAACTTTTTCTAAAGTTTGAGCAAATTTAATTAGTGCATCATTATTATCTAACTTACCTCTGTGAGCTAATCCTCTAGTCCACGCAAAAATTGATGCGATAGGATTGGTTGAAGTTTCTTTTCCTTGTTGATGCATTCTATAGTGTCTAGTTACTGTTCCGTGTGCAGCCTCTGCTTCCATTATTTTTCCATCTGGCGTTAACAATGTACTTGTCATTAATCCTAAAGACCCATAACCTTGAGCCATAGTATCTGATTGAACATCACCATCGTAATTTTTACAAGCCCAAATATATTTACCACTCCACTTCATTGCACATGCAACCATATCATCAATTAATCTATGTTCGTAAGTCAAATTATTTTTTTCAAATTCACTTTTGTATTCTTTGTCAAAAATTTCTTGGAAAATGTCTTTAAACCTTCCATCGTACTGCTTTAGAATCGTATTTTTTGTAGACATATAAACGGGCCATTTTTTTATTAACCCATAGCTAAAACAAGATCTTGCAAAGTCCTCAATAGACTTATCTAAATTGTACATTGATAAAGCTACACCAGGACCTGTGAAATTAAATACTTCATATTTAATTTCATCTTTTCCATCTTCAGATGTCCACTTCACTTCCATTTTTCCTTTTCCAGGAACTTTAAAATCTGTTGCTCTATATTGATCACCAAAAGCATGTCTTCCAATAATTACTGGATCAGTCCAAGAGGGAACAAGTTTTGGAATATTTTTACAAATAATTGGTTCTCTGAATACTGTTCCTCCAATTATATTTCTTATGGTTCCGTTTGGAGATCTCCACATTTTTTTTAAATCAAATTCCTCTACTCTCGCTTCATCAGGGGTAATAGTTGCACACTTAATTCCAACACCAATTTTTTTAATAGCATTAGCAGAATCGACCGTAATCTGATCATCAGTATTATCTCTGCTTTTCATGCCTAAATCGTAGTATTCAATGCCAAGATCTAAATATGGAAGGATTAATTTGTTTTTGATGAACTTCCATATAATTCGTGTCATTTCATCGCCATCCAGCTCTACTACCGGGTTATTTACCTTGATTTTGCTCATTAAATAAAAATTATCTTAATAATTGAATTTGATCATTTTATATACATATTAATCGAAATTTAGCAAATAGAAGAATATGTTTAGTAAGATATTTCCAAAGATTCACACTGAAGGATACAAGTTTATAGTAATAGCTGTATTCATAACTATTATTTTTCTGATTATTAATAATTTTTTAGGATTAATAGGAATATTACTTACTGTTTGGGTTTATTATTTTTTTAGAGATCCAGAAAGAACAATTATAGGTGATGATAGTTACCTAGTTAGTCCTGCAGATGGAGAAGTGATAAAAGTTGAAGAAGTGGATGGACCAAAAGAACTTGGTCTAGAAAATAAAAAATTTAAAAAAATTAGTATTTTTATGAACGTCTTTGACTGCCATGTGAATAGAACACCATGCTCAGGTATTGTTGAAGATATTTTATATAAACCAGGAAAATTTTTAAATGCATCTTTAGATAAAGCAAGCGAAGACAATGAGAGAAATTATTATAAAATAAAAGACAAAAATGGAAATGATATTGTAGTCGTTCAAATCGCAGGATTAGTTGCAAGAAGAATAGTTTGTGAGACAAATAAAAACCAAGAATTGAGTCAAGGTGATAGAATTGGGATGATTAGATTTGGTAGTAGAGCAGATGTTTATTATGAAAATTATGAACCACTAGTTAAAGTTGGTCAAATAGCAATTTCAGGAGAAACACTGCTGGCTAAAAATTAATTTATGGAACAGCCAAAAAACAATTTAAAAATTGTTACAGATAAAAAAACAAACGCAAGAGTGATTTTACCTAACATGCTAACTCTTATTGGGGTTTGTATAGGTTTGTCATCAATCAGATTTGCATTGGATGAAAAATTTGAATTTGCAGTAATAGCAATCATATTGGCTGCAATAATTGATGGATTAGATGGAAGAATAGCAAGATTAATTAAAGGGACATCAAAAGTCGGTAAAGAGTTAGATTCTTTAACAGATATGATAAGTTTTGGAGTAGCACCAGCATTTATTATGTATTTCTGGAAACTAAATACATTAGGAAGATTTGGATGGTTGTTATGTTTAATATATGTAATTTGTGTTGCATTACGTTTGGCTCGTTTTAACGTAAATACAGGTCAAGCACCTTCTTGGAGAGATAATTTTTTTGAAGGAGTTCCATCTCCAGCAGGAGGTATCTTAGTTCTAACTCCATTAATTTTTAGTCTTACAAGCTTCGATTTTGTAAATATAAATTATAATATTGTTGTTCCAGTTTTTTTTATTGTAACATCACTATTACTGATTAGTAAATTTCCAAGTTATTCTTTTAAAAAAATCGTAATTCAAAGAAAAGCAACTATTTTTCTTTTATTTGGAATAGTTTTATTTTTTGGATTACTTCTAATATATCCATTTAATGTTATATCAATAAGTGCAATAATATATTTAGGCATGCTTCCAATTAGTTTTTTTCATTATCAAAAATTAAAAAAACAAAACGAAGATCAGAATTATAAAGATGAAGATGATGATCTTGAAGATATTTTGTGATGAAAAAAAATGTTATTGTATCATTAGCTGATTCAAATTATTTCCCTTTATTAAATGAGTTAATAGACTCTATAAAAAGATTTAAAGAGAGCTCTGAAGTTGCAATATGTATTTTGGATGCTGGTCTATCACAGGATCAAAAGACAGAATTATCATCAAAAGTAGATGAAATAAAATCAGCAGAATGGGATATAAAAGTTCCAGATAGTAAAATCAAAGGGCGTGAATGGTTAAAGAGCCAAGTATCTAGAGCTTTTTTACCCAAATATTTTCCAAGCTATGAAAAATATTTATGGATTGATTGTGATGCCTGGGTCAATGATTGGCAATCAGTTGAGCTTTATTTTAAAGCGTCTGAGAATGGCAAATTAGGAATTACACAAACTATTGGACCAGGTTACAAGATTACTTCGAGAGTAAATTGGGTTTTTGGAAAACTAGCAATTATTAAATCTCAAAATTTTAAACACGCAATAAAATCCAATATTAGTTTAGAAATAGCTAGAAAGTTAGCCTTTGCTCCTCATATCAATATTGGTGTTTTTTCTTTAGAAAAAAATTCAACGTGTTGGAATTCATGGCAGGAAAACTTAAAGCAAACACTTAAAGGTGGAGAAATATTTGGTTCTGAACAATTAGCGATGAATATGTCTGTTTATGTTGATAATGTCGAAACTGAATTTCTTCCTTTAAACTGCAATTGGATAACTAGTAACCTTTTACCAAAATTTGATGAGGATAAAGATACATGGGTAGAGCCTTATTTGCCAAACTATAAAATTGGAATTATGCATTTAGCTGCTGGTCTCTGGAAAGATAACGAAGATATGAGATTAAACAAGAATATTAAAATAGATATTCAAACTCTTACAGGTAAAATTTTAAATAAAAGTTTAAGATTTAATAATTAATTGAAAAAAAATAAAATCTCTAAGAACTGGGTTAATAAACAGCGTAGAGATATCTATGTTAGACAGTCCAAAGTGGATGGGTACCGTGCTAGATCAGCTTACAAATTAATTGAAATTGATGAAAAATTTAAAATTTTTAAAGGTGGATTATCAGTAATTGATATTGGTGCAGCTCCAGGAAGCTGGTCACAATATGCTATCAAAGCAGCTAAAAGTGGAAAATTGATATCTATAGATTTAAAAAAAATGGAACCCATAGGTAATAGTGTTCAAATCCAAGGAGATTTTACTGAGGAAAAAACTCAAGAAGAAATTAAAAAAAATATAAACGGCAAAGTTGATATCGTAATGTCTGATATGGCCGTAGATACAACTGGGATTAAAAATATAGATTCAATACAAACTGGAGAACTGTGTAAAGAGGCAATGTTTTTTGCTAAAGATTTAATGAAAGAAAATGGATATTTTGTTTCAAAAATTTTTATGGGAGGAACATTTAACGAAATCGTCGCAGAGGGAAAAAAATATTTTAAAGAAGTTAAGGTTTTTAAACCAAAATCTAGCAGAAAAGATTCAAAAGAAAGTTTTATAATTTGTAGAAAAATCCGATAGAGACTTTTAATTTAAAAGGAATCGTATATAAAAGATTATGGTTCCCATAAAAGAAGCACTTACCTTTGATGATGTTACATTAGCTCCAAAGTATTCAGAAATATTACCTTCTGATGCAGACACTAGTGTATCTTTAACAAAGCATTTGAAACTTAAAATTCCACTTTTATCATCTGCAATGGATACAGTTACAGAGAGCAGAATGGCAATAGCTATAGCTAAGGCCGGCGGTATTGGAGTAATTCACAGAAACCTTGATATAAAAACACAATTATCAGAGATAAAAAAAGTAAAAAAACAAAAACTAATTGTTGGAGCAGCTGTAGGTGCAGCACCAAATGAATTTATCAGAGCTAAAGAAATAATTAAAGAAGGTGTAGATTTAATTGTAGTAGACACAGCACATGGTCATACAAAGAAAGTTGCCGAAATAATCAGATATATAAAAAAAATAAAAAATAACAAAGTTGCTTTATGTGCGGGAAATATTGCTACACCTGAAGCTGCAAAATTCCTAATAAAATTAGGAGTAGATATAATTAAAATTGGTATAGGGCCAGGTTCTATTTGTACAACAAGACTGGTTGCTGGAATAGGAGTTCCTCAATTAAGCGCAATTTTAGCTGTAAGAAGTGGTTTAAAAAATAAAAATGTTAAAATAATTTCAGATGGTGGAATAAAATATTCTGGTGATTTAGCAAAAGCTTTTGCTGCAGGAGCTGATGCTGTAATGATCGGTTCGTTATTTGCAGGTTCAAACGAAACTCCAGGGAAATTAATTAAAAAAAATGGACAGCTATTCAAAAGTTTTAGAGGTATGGGATCTGTTGGAGCCATGAATAAAGGGTCAGCTGATAGATACTTTCAAAAAAAACAAAAAGACTCCTCAAAATATGTACCTGAAGGTGTTGAAGGTTTTGTAAAGTATAAAGGAGATGTTGGAAGTATTATTTATAAATTAATTGGTGGATTGAAATCTTCTATGGGTTATCTTGGATCAAAAACAATCATTAAATTAAGAAATAAACCACAATTTGTGAAAATTACAAAAGCTGGATTTTATGAAAGTATGGTTCATAATGTAGATGTGGTAAAAAACGATAGTAAATATTAATGAGCAAATTTTTAAAATTAATAGGATTAATACTTTTAACAGCATCTTTTAACAGCATATCTTTTAGTAAAGAAAATTTTTTTAAGGAAGCTTTAGAGCTGTTTAAAAAAGAAAAATATGAAGATGCACGTTTTTTATTTGAGAGAAATATAGTTTTTAATCCAAAAGATGCAAAGTCATATTTATATTTAGCTAAAATTTACAAACAAGAAGAAGATCAAAGAAAAGAAGAATACAATTTAGAAACGACACTTTTAATTGAGCCTGATAACGAAGAAGCTTTATTAATGTTAATGAAAATTGCTTTAGAAAAATCTAATTATGAAAAAGTCAAAGATCTTTCAGATAAGTTTGTAAAAGTTTGTAAAAATTTATGTGAAGAAAACAAAGATATTCAAGAGTCATTAAAAAATATAGAACCTGAAAATAATGAGTCTTGATCAAAACTTAAACAAAATCTTAATAATAGATTTTGGTTCTCAATTTACTCAATTAATTGCAAGAAGAGTAAGAGAATTAGGTGTGTTTTCAGAAATAGTGAGTCATAAAAAAATAAAACTAAAAGATATAAATCAAAGTATTAAAGGAATAATATTGTCTGGAGGTCCATTAAATGTTTATCAAATAAATAAATATTCATTTGATAAAAAAATTTTACAACTTGATGTACCAGTTCTTGGAATATGTTTTGGGCATCAAATTTTATCAAAACTTAATGGTGGAAAAGTAAAACAATCAAAATACAGAGAATTTGGTCTAGCTAATGTTTTAAAAAAAAATAGCAGTCTTTTAACATCCAATTTTTTTGGAAATAAAAAATCAAAACAAGTTTGGATGAGTCATGCTGATCAAGTTTCGAAACTTCCTAAAAATTTTAAAGTTATAGCATCAAGCACGAATTCAAAATTTGCAATTGTTGAAAATAAAATAAAAAAATATTATGGGGTACAATTCCACCCAGAGGTAACTCATACAGAGAATGGGAAAAAATTAATAAGTAATTTTATATTTTTAATTTGTAAAATTAAAAAAAATTGGTCATCTAGGGATCAAAAAAATCAGCTAATTAAAAATGTTAGAAAACAAGTTGGAAATAACAAAGTTATTTGTGCATTATCAGGAGGTGTCGATAGTAGTGTAGTTGCTCAGCTTTTGAATAAAGCTATTGGTAAAAAACTTTATTGTATTTTTGTAAACACTGGCCTTTTAAGAAAAAGTGAGGAAATACAAGTAGTTCAGACATTCAAAAAACGTTTAAAGATTAATTTAACCTATGTAAATGCTGAAAAGGAATTTTTAAAAAAGTTAAAAAATGTTTCTGATCCGGAGAAAAAAAGAAAAATAATTGGTAATTTATTTATTAAAATTTTTGAGCGATATGCCAAGAAAATTAAAAATGTTAAATTTTTAGCTCAAGGAACTCTCTATCCAGACTTAATTGAAAGTAAATCAGTTACTGGAAGCCAAACTTCAAAAATAAAATCCCATCATAATGTTGGAGGGTTACCAAAAAAAATGAATTTAAAGTTAGTAGAACCACTTAAATTCTTGTTTAAAGACGAGGTTAGAAAATTAGGATTAGAGCTTAAATTAAGTAAAGAAATTATTTCAAGACATCCTTTTCCTGGACCAGGTTTAGCTATTCGAATGCCAGGCATAATTACTAATGAAAAAATTAAAATTTTAAAAGAAGCTGATTATTATTTTATTCAAGCCTTAAAAGATCATGGTCTCTATCATAAGATTTGGCAAGCTTATGCAGCTTTGCTGCCTGTAAAAACAGTTGGAGTAATGGGTGATAATCGTACTTATGAATATCTTTGCTTATTAAGAGCTATTACCTCCGAAGATGGAATGACAGCAGATTATTATGAATTTAAAAAGTCATTTATGCAATCTATATCAAATAAAATAGTGAACAGTATTAGAGGTATCAATAGAGTTGTATATGATGTTACATCAAAACCACCAAGCACTATTGAATTAGAGTAATTTTTAACTATAAATATTGATATGAAATATTTACATACTATGATTAGAATTAGCGATGTTGATGCATCTCTAAAGTTTTTTTGTGAGGGTCTTGGACTTAAAGAAACAAGAAGAAAAGATAGTGAAAAAGGAAGATACACTTTAATTTTTCTCGCCCCACCAAATGACAAAAATGCAGAGATTGAATTAACATATAATTGGGATGGTGATGATCTAGGTGAGGGATCTAGAAATTTTGGTCATCTAGCTTATAGAGTAGATAATGTTTATGAGACATGCCAAAAACTTATGGACATGGGTTATACTATCAATAGACCACCGCGAGACGGTCATATGGCTTTTGTTAGATCACCGGATAAAATTTCAATAGAATTACTTCAAGATGGATATTTAGATCCTCAAGAACCTTGGGCTTCAATGGAAAATACTGGCATTTGGTAATTTCTACCAATGTGAATGAGAAAAATTAAAAAAATAATTTCTAAAAAAAACAAGACTAAAATAGTTAGTCTTACAGCATATTCAAAAAATGTTGCATCTATTTTAGATAATTATTGCGATATTATACTTGTTGGAGATTCTCTTGGCTCTGTTTTGTATAATTATAAATCTACGAGAGAAGTTACTTTGAATACTATGATTGAACATTCTAAAAGTGTAAGAATGGGTATTAAAAAAAGCTTAATGATTGTTGATATGCCACATAACACTTATCGAACTCCTAAAGATGCTTTAAAAAATGCAAAACAAATAATGAAAAAAACTAAATGTGATGGAGTAAAATTAGAAGGTGGAAAAAAAATTTATGAAACAATTAAAACTTTAGTTAAAAATAAAATTCCAGTTATGGGTCATTTGGGGTTACTTCCTCAGTCAGATAAAACTTTCAAATTTAAAGGTAAAAAAAACCTAGAGAGAGTTCACATTATAAGGGACTCGCAATTGTTAGAAAAAGCTGGAGTATTTTCTATTGTTTTAGAATGTGTTGAGACCTCTTTAGCAAAACTTATTACTCAAAATATTACAGTGCCAACAATAGGGATTGGGGCTTCTAAATATTGTGATGGTCAAATATTAGTCTTTGATGACTTAATTGGATTAAATCCAATTAATTATAAGTTTGTAAAAAAATATGCCAATATCAGAAACTATATTTCTAAATCTGTTTCAAATTATTCAAAAGAAGTTAGAAAAATTAAATTTCCTAATAAAAAAAATTCTTTTTAATTAAAAGTATTTTTTAAATTCTTCATTAATATTTAATATTTCAAGATCAACTAATCCACCTATTACTAACTGAAGACCAACAATTAAGATAAATACTAATCCAATGTAAGCTATCCAAATATGTCTTTGTATATAATTAGCCATATATGTCGCTAAAGCACCAGTTAAAACAACTGATAACATCAGTCCAAATATCATAAATCCAAAATATCCTTTTGCTGCTGCTACTACGCCAATGACATTGTCAAAACTAATCATAATATCTGCAAATAAAACTTTTCCAATGCTACTGATGTATGAAGGTTCTTTACCTTTTTTAGTAGTGGGTTTTACTTTTTTAATGTCTAGTAAATCTTTCCTTAAATCATTTACAATCCAAATTAACAATAAACCACCTAATATTTTTATAAAATAAAATTCAAATAAAAAAGTCGCAAAAATTGCAAAAAAAATTTTAAAAACAAAGGCTCCAATTACACCCCAAAGAATTATTTGTTTTCTATTTTTTGGAACAAAATTTGAAGCAATAGACCCAACTATTACTGCATTATCTGCTGTTAATATAATTGTGATAAAAATTATATTGGTTAAAATTATGAGCTCTTCAATCAAGATAACATTATAATAGTATAATCTGACAATTTTTCAATGAGACCATAATGATAATTTTATTGATTTAACCTCTAAGAGATAATTAAATGTTAGTTTTAAAAAGGAGGATAGATGAAATTATTCAAATTATTTATATCTATAATTACTTCAGTATTATTATTTGCAAACGTTTCTTTAGCTGAAAAATGGGATATGGCACTAGCTTATGGTGCTGGAAACTTTCATTCTGCTAATGCAACAGAATTTGCAAAGAATGTAACTGAAAAAAGTGGTGGAAAACTTACAATTGTTACTCACCCAGGTGGTTCATTATTTAAAGGTGGTGAAATTTTCAGAGCTGTAAGAACAGGTCAAGCACCTATTGGTGAAAGATTCATGTCTGCTCTTGGAAAAGAAGATCCTTTATATGAAATTGACTCGTTACCTTTCTTAGCAACTACTTATGATGATGCTATGAAATTATATGAAGCTTCAAAACCATATATTGTTAAGAGTCTCGATGAAAAAGGATTGGTATTTCTTTATGCAGTGCCATGGCCTGCACAAGGACTTTACAGTAAAAAGCAAATTAAAAAAGTTGGTGATCTAAATGGATTAAAATTTAGAGCATACAACTCTGCAACAATAAGAATTGCGGAGTTAACAGGAATGGCGCCAACTAAAATTGAAGCAGCTGAAATTAGCCAAGCTTTTTCAACAGGTGCAGTGGAAAGTATGATTACTTCTCCTACAACTGGTAAAAATAGTAAGATTTGGGAAAATGGTGTTAAATATTTTTATGATATAGCAGCATGGTTTCCAAAAAACATGATCATAGCTAATAAAGCAGCTTGGAATAAACTTGATAAAGCAACTCAAGATCTAGTAATGAACCAAGCAGCAATTGCTGAAGAAAAGGGTTGGGAATTATCTAAACAAGGTAATACTGGAGACAAGAAAGCTTTAGCAGATGCTGGAATGGAAGTAGGCGAAGTTAATTCAGCTTTGAAAAAACATTTTGAAAAAGTTGGAGCAACAATGTCTGAAGAATGGAAAGCAAAAGCTGGAGACAGAGGTGCTGCAGTTTTATCTGCTTACAAATAAATAGTCTTAAAAAAAAGGCCAACTTGTAGTAAGTTGGCCTTTTTACTAAATGTTTCAATCAATAAACAATAATCTAAAAAAACTTTATAAATTTTCAGGATATTTAGCTGCTTTTTTTTTAATACTTGTTGCAGTTTTTATTTTAATTGGAATTTCCTCAAGGATTTTTGGTTTTTACATAAGGGGTTTAGCTGAGTACTCAGGCTACTGCATGGCTGCAGCCTCTTTTTATGCTTTAGCATTTACTTTTGTTGAGGGTGGACATATTCGAATTACTCTTTTTTTAGAAAAAGCCTCTTTATCTTATAAGAAATTTTTAGAAATATGGTGTCTTATCGTAGCAACAATTTTTTCAGGTTATTTGTCTTTTTACTTATGGAAAATGTTATTAATCTCTTATGATTTTCAAGAGAGAAGCGAAGGTGCAGATGAGATCTTAATTTGGATACCTCAAACTAGTGTTGCTATTGGATCTTTGATTTTTTTTATAGCTGTTTTACATAAATTTATTTTAACAATTTTAAACAAGAATGACTGAAATATTTCTCATAATATTTTTTATAAGTGTACTTTTATTCTTTCTTGGATCTGGCATCTGGGTAGCGATAAGTATGATAGGAGTTTCAACAATTGGGATGATGTTATTTACTTCAAGACCAGTTGGGGATGCCATGGCAACTACGATATGGGGAACCTCATCATCATGGACATTAACAGCTTTACCATTGTTTGTTTGGATGGGTGAAATTTTATTTAGGACTAGGTTATCTGAAAATTTATTTGCCGGACTATCACCATGGATGCAAAAATTACCTGGTGGATTAATTCATGTAAATGTTGTTGGTTGTGCACTTTTTGCTGCAATCTCTGGCTCTTCTGCTGCAACCGTTGCAACAGTAGGCAAGATGTCTATCCCGGAACTAAGAAAAAGAAAATATCCAGAAAAAATTTTGTTAGGTAGTCTAGCAGGCTCAGGAACTTTAGGACTTCTTATTCCTCCTTCAATAATATTAATAATTTATGGAGTAACTGTTCAAGAGTCTATAGCAAAGCTATTTATTGCAGGAATTATTCCAGGGATAATGATTGCACTTATATTTATGTCTTACGTGATTATCTGGTCTTTAATAAATAAAAAAAGCATGCCAAAATATGTAGAAAATTTTTCCTTTCTAGAAAAAATAAGAAAATCAAAACAACTATTACCAGTAATTGTTTTAATATCAGCTGTGATCGGATCAATATACACTGGAGTTGCAACAGCAACTGAGGCTGCTTCCTTAGGTGTAGTAGGGGCTTTAATTTTATCTTACTTTCAAAAGAGCTTAACCATTGAAACATTTAAACAATCCTTATTGGGAGCAACTAAAACTTCCTGTATGATTGCTTTTATTTTAGCTGGCTCTACATTTTTATCATTAGCTATGGGATTTACTGGTCTTCCAAGAAATCTTGCTATCTGGATACAAAATATGGAGCTATCACCTTATGTATTAATTTTTGTATTAATGATTTTTTATATTATTCTTGGAATGTTTCTTGATGGAATTTCAGCCGTAGTATTGACAATGGCAATCATTGAGCCAATGATAAGACAGGCTGGTTTTGACATGATTTGGTTTGGAATATTTTTAGTTATCGTAGTTGAGATGGCTCAAATCACACCACCTGTAGGATTTAATTTATTTGTCTTACAGGGAATGGCCAATAAAGATATGGGATTTATTGCGAGAAGTGCTTTTCCATTATTTTTATTAATGATACTCGCAGTTGTTCTTGTTGTTATTTTCCCTGAAATTGCATTATGGATGCCTCAACAAATGGTTCAAAATATAAATTAATATTTTGATTGTTTTGTTCCAGCAATAATTTCTTTTAACTCTGTGTATTCTTCACAATTACAACTTTCTAATACTTTTAATCTTTCTTTTGCTAAAGCTAACCTATTTGTAACAACATATAATTCACCCAAATATTCATTTATGCCTATGTGATTTGGGTCAATTTCTAGGCCTAAGAGATAATATTTTTCTCCATTTTCAAAATCTCCAAGCTTTCTAGTAGTAAAACCAAGGTAGTTTAAAGTGTCAGCTTGATTTGGTTTTTTCTTGTTTGATTTGATTAACAATGCTTGAGCTTTTTCATATCGTTTGTTGGCTTTTTCAATTTTTCCTTTTTTTTCATATTTCTTAGCTGCTTTAATTAAAGTAACAGCTTTATCATAGTTAGACTTAACTTTACTTGAGTCGCCCCCATCACTTGAACTCCCAGCTGAGTAAGAATTAGTTGATAATAAAATTAATGTTAATAGTGTTAAAAAGGTTTTTTTAATCATATAAATTTTTTCATTTGGTTAAGTGGTTTTAATTGCAGCCCATTTTCTATTAAATTTTCTCTAATTGATTTTGCAGTAGACAATGAGCTTTCATTATCTCCATGTATGCACACAGAGTCTATTTCACAAGGTATCTGCTTTCCACTGTGACAATTAAGTGACTGATTTTTAACCATATTTAATACGTGTTTTTTAGCTTCTTCTGGATCAGTAATAAGAGCATGTGGTTTTTTTCTAGAAACTAAATTACCATCATCCTCATAATTTCGATCAGCAAAAATTTCACAAGCAATACGCATGTTTAGTCTTTTTGCTGCTTCTTCCATTTTAGACCCTGTAGGAACTAGATAAATTAAATCTTTGTTAATTTCATTTATAGCTTTTGCTAAAATAGTAGCTAAATCTATATCTTCACAAGCCATATTGTTTAAAGCGCCGTGTGGTTTTATGTGAGTAACATTCTCTCCATGATCTTGAGCAATTTTTTGAAGAATTTCATATTGATCAATAATTAATTGCCTTACCTCATTAGGTGGAATATTCATTCTTTGCCTTCCAAAATTTTCAGGGTCATTAAATGACGGATGCGCTCCAATACTAACACCATTTTTTTTTGAAATTTGAACAACTTGATTCATCGACTCATCATCACCTGCATGATAACCGCATGCGACATTTGCAGAATTAACTATTTCTAGCAAATCTGGATCATGCTTATTTGAATGATGTTTTGATTTTTCACCTAAATCGCAATTTATATTAATTTCCATAGTCTCTAATGTTAAGTATAACATGACATGATAAAAAATATATCAAATCTTGGTGACGCAGCTTTGTACTGTGATTTTGGTAATGAAGTAAATAAATCAATTAATTCAGAAGTTATAAAATATTTTAAAACTATTAAAGAAAAAAAATTTGAAGGGATAAATAATTTAACACCTTCTTATAATAAATTAATTATTTCTTATGATCTAAAAAAAACAAACTTTAAAGAAGTTAAAAATTATGTTGAAAATATTGATGCTAAAGAATCACAAGATATAGATTCTAAAAAATTAGAAATACCTGTTTGTTGTCATGAAAATTTCTCATTAGATATTAAAAGATTAGAAGAAATTTTAAAATTGAGTAGAGAAAAAATTTTAGAGAATTTTTTAAATAAGGAATATTTCTGTTACATGACAGGTTTTATTGCTGGTATGCCTTTTCTTGGTGATTTAGATGAGAATATGCGAGCGCAACGTTTAGAAACTCCAAGAGTAAAAGTTCCCAAGGGTTCTGTTGCTTTAACCGAGCAATTTGCGAATATTTATACATTTGAAAGTCCAGGTGGATGGAATATTTTAGGAAACACACCTTTGGATGTTTTTGATAGTTCAAAGGAGGATAAACCAAATCTAATTAACCCAGGAGATACAGTAATTTTCAAAGAAATTACTTTAGATCAGTATAAAAATTTTAATGAGCAATAATTATTTAGATATAATCAGACCTGGAATTAATACTACCTTTCAAGACAAAGGCAGAGATCATCTATATCATATAGGCATACCATTTAGTGGTGCTATGGACAATAGGAATTATCTTATAGCTAATAAACTTGTTAATAATAAATTAGACACAGCAGTTATAGAGTTTGCATATCAAGGTCCTCATTTAAAGTATTCAGGAGAAAAAATTAATTTTGTTGTTACCGGAGATGTAATTTTTTCAATAAAAAAAAAAGATAATGAAATAGAGGGCAATTGCTATCAAAGCTATCAAATTGAAAATGGAGATGAAATCAATATCATTTCTACAAATAAATCAGTTTATGGATATTTAGCATTAGGTGGAGAACTAGATTTAAAATTTCAATGGAATAGTTGTTCTATAAATACGAAAGCAAATATTGGATCCAATGATGGAAAAACATTAGATGTAGGTCAGAGAATTAATCTTAAAAAAATAAATTCAAATAAAGATATAAAAAAAATTAATTACATAAATACCAAAATAGAAAATATTAGGGTAATGAGAGGGACGAATTTTGATTATTTTTCAGAGCAAGGAAAACAAATATTTTATGAAAAAGAATTTATTGTGTCAAAACTTTCAGACAGAATGGGCATGAGGCTTGAAGGTCCTAAAATAGAGAATATCGTTAATACCAATATTAAATCAGAGGGATTAATCAAAGGTGTTATTCAGGTACCAGCTGACGGTAATCCAATAATAATGCTTTCAGATCATGGAACTGTTGGTGGCTATCCAAAAATTGGTGTTGTGGCTAGTGTTGATTATGATCGATTAGTACAAATGGCTCCAGGATCAAAAATAAAATTTAAAGAGATTAATTTATCTGATGCAGAGACTTTATTTAAGTTATATGAAATGGAAACTCAAAATTTACTATCACAAATTTAATGAATTTTTTATCAAAAATACCTGGACATTTTTTAGTTTTTTTAGGAGCTTGTGCACTAAGTTTTGGAGGTTTAATTGTTAAGTCTTTCGATGGATCCACACTTTGGCAAATATTATTTTGGAGATCACTTTTCTTTATTGGAGTAATTACGATTTTTTTAATTTTTACTTACAAAGGAAAAATTTTCAGTGCACTTTATAAATCTGGAATTCCAGGTTTATTTGGAGGTATAATTTTATCTATTGGATTTGCTAGCTATGTATTTGCTATGTACGAAACAACAGTAGCTAATGCAAACTTTATAATTCAAACTCAAGCTTTGTTTTTAGCAATTTTTGGTTACGTATTTTTAAAAGAAAAAATTTCAAAAATTACATTAACTTGCATTATTACAGCAGTAGCTGGTATTATATTAATGTTAGGAAGTTCACTAACACCAGGTCAAATGACTGGAAACTTAGTTGCATTTATTATGCCGATATCATTTGCAATCTTAATTTTAATTGTCAGAAAATATCCAAAAGTCGACATGATACCTTTACAACTGGTTGCTGGAATTTTTGCAACACTAATAGGTTTGTTCATGTCACCAAGTATTTTTGTTTCAACAAATGATATTTTTTTAGGTTTTCTTGCAGGATTTTTTCAAGTTGGACTTGGTTTCATACTTATAACAATTGGAGCAAGATCAACTCCTTCAGCATTTGTTGGAATCATTATGTTAACTGAAGCTGTTCTAGGACCTTTATGGGCATGGATGTTTGCAAACGAAAACCCACCACTTACAGTGCTTTTTGGTGGAGCGGTAGTTATAACAGCAGTGGTTATACAGTTTTTATCTCCATTACTTGTCAAAAAGGTAGCAAAATAAATTTCACATAAACATTTTAAATATGCTATAAATTTATATACGGGAGAGACTACTTTTGTAGCGCCGAAGGAGCAACCACCCCGGAAACTCTCAGGCAAAAGGACCGTACATATTAACTCTGGAAAGAGAATTATTCTCGCCGAAGGAGCAAATCTCTCAGGCACCAAGACAGAGGGGGCACAGAAGAGTTAATATGGAAATAAAAAAAACATCGCTAAATAAACTTCATCAAAGTAACAACGCTAAGTTTGTTGAATTCGCTGGTTACGAAATGCCCATTCAGTATAGCAAAGGTATTATTGAAGAACATAAATTCACAAGATCGAATTCTGGAATATTTGATGTATCTCATATGGGTCAATTATTTATATACGGTGATGAAAGTTTAACAGAAGAATTAGAAAAGATTTTTCCATTAGATTTAAAAAATCTAAAACAAAACTGCTCTAAGTATAGTTTTTTAATGAATGAAGATGCTGGAATTTATGATGATTTAATTATCACAAAAATAGAGAAGGGATATTTAATCATCTTAAATGCTGCATGCAAAGATAAAGATTATGATATTTTATCCAATTTACTAGGTTCAAAATTTAAAATGAATTTAGATAACAATAGATCTTTAATAGCAATTCAAGGACCTAAATCTGTTGAAATTTTAAACTCAATTATAAATGGGGTTGATCAACTAAATTTCATGACAGGAAATTGGTTTGATTCTGATAATCAAAAATTATTTGTCACAAGATCAGGTTATACAGGGGAAGATGGATTTGAAATTTCAATTTCTAACGATAAAGCTGAAACATTTGTTGAAAATTTAATAGAAAAGGGAGCACAACTTATAGGACTTGGGGCAAGAGATACCTTGAGATTAGAAGCTGGATTATGTTTATATGGTCACGAATTAGATATTAATAAAACACCAGTTGAGGCAAACCTTAGATGGGCAATCTCAAAATCTAGATTATCAAATGGGGGTTTTATTGGATCGAAAAAAATTATGAACCAAATGCAAGATGGAGCAAGCCAAATAAGAGTAGGGATTAAGCCTGTGGGGAGACTGATTGCAAGAGAAAAAACTAAAATATTTAATGATACAGATAAACAAATTGGTGAAATAACTAGTGGAACGTTTGGACCAAGTGTAAACGGTCCTATAGCGATGGGTTATGTTGATAAAGAGTTTTCAAAGGTTGATACAAAAATTTTGCTTGAGGTAAGAGGAAAAAAACATCCAGCAAATATTTGCGCATTACCATTTTATAAGAAAAATTATGTGAAAGGAGTAAATTAATGAGTGAAGTAAAATTTTCTAAAGAACATGAGTGGATTACTTTGGAAGGAGATGTAGCCACAATAGGAATTACAAAACATGCAACAGAAATGCTTGGAGACATAGTTTTTGCAGAACTTCCTGAAAAAGGATCTAATGTTGAAAAAGATGGTACTGCGGGTGTGGTAGAGTCTACAAAAGCTGCTAGTGATGTTTATACTCCAGTTAGTGGTGAAGTGGTAGATACTAATCAGTCTATAGTAGATGATCCTGCCAAAATCAATGAGGACCCTGAAGGTGGTGCATGGTTTTTTAAATTGAAAATTAAAGACACATCTGAGCTAGATAATTTAATGAACAAAGAAGAATACGATAAATTTGCAAAGGAGACATCAAGCTAATGCTACATAATTCACAAAAAGATTTTATTAGAAGACACATAGGTCCATCTGAAAAGGACCAAGAAAAAATGCTTAAAGATCTTAACTTTAAGTCATTAGATGAGTTTATTAATAGTACCATACCAGAAAAGATTCAGTTTAAAGGTGAATTAAATATCGGTGAACCAAATTCAGAATATGAAGCTTTAAGAAAATTAAAAGCAATTTCAAAAAAAAACCAAATTTACTCAAATTTTATAGGCATGGGTTATTATGGAACCTACACACCATATGTAATTTTAAGAAATATATTAGAAAATCCTGGATGGTACACATCATACACACCTTATCAGCCTGAAGTAGCACAAGGTAGATTAGAGATGCTATTAAACTTTCAACAAATGATTGTTGATTTTACAGGAATGGATATAGCAAACGCGTCTTTACTTGATGAAGGAACAGCAGCTGCCGAAGCTATGGGTTTAAGTCATAGACTTAATAAAAGTGATAGTAATTTAGTTTTTGTTTCAGAGAACTGCCACCCACAAACAATTGACGTTATTCAAACTAGAGCAGAGCCAATGGGTCTTAAAGTACTTGTTGGAAACGAGGATAAAGTTCTAGAGCAGTTAAAAGAAGATATTGTTTGCGGAGTTTTACAATATCCAGGAACTTTAGGTGATATTAAAGATCCTAGTGAGGCCATAAGTAAAATTCATAAAAAAAATGGAAAAGCAATTTTAGTTTGTGATCTCCTTGCACTATCTATGCTAAAAACACCAAGAGAGCTTGGAGCAGATATTGCAGTCGGAAGTTCCCAAAGATTTGGTATTCCAATGGGTTATGGAGGACCTCATGCAGCCTTTTTTGCAACAAAAGATGAATACAAACGATCTATGCCAGGTAGAATTGTTGGGGTTTCAGTGGACAGGCATGGAAACCAGGCCTATAGATTGTCATTACAAACTAGAGAGCAACATATTAGAAGAGATAAAGCTACAAGTAATATTTGTACTGCTCAAGCCTTACTAGCGATTGTTTCAGCAGCATATGCCATTTATCACGGCCCTGATGGAATTAAAAGTATTTCTGAAAGAGTATCTCAACTAGCAAAAAATTTTGCAGACAAAATAAAACAATCTGGATATGAATTATACTCAGATTATTTTTTTGATACTGTAACTATTATAACCAAAGAAAAGACAGATCAGATTTTCAAAAATGCTTTAGACCAAAAAGTTAATATTAGAAAAGTAAATTCAGAGATGCTGGCTGTTTCCTTCGACGAAAGAAAAAATGTTTATAGAGTAAACCAACTACTAAAAATATTTAATGCTGCAGAGTCAATTAAAAAAGAGGATCCAACTGTTAGTTTACCAAATATACCAAAAAATTTATTAAGAACTTCAAAATATTTAGAACATCCTGTTTTTAATTCATATCATTCAGAGACAGAAATGCTTAGATATCTTAAAAAGTTAGAGGATAAGGATATAGCTCTTAATAGAACAATGATTGCTCTAGGTTCATGTACTATGAAATTAAATGCTACTGCAGAAATGATACCTATTTCGTGGAGAGAATTGGCTGAGCCCCACCCATTCGTACCTGTCGAACAGATGGAGGGATATAGAGAAATGTTCACAGATCTTAAAAATTGGTTAAGATCTATTACTGGTTTTTCTGGTGTTTCACTTCAGCCAAATGCGGGAGCCCAAGGTGAGTATGCTGGCTTAATGGTAATAAGAAAGTATCATTTAGATAGAGGGGATGAAAATAGAAATATATGTTTAATTCCAAGCTCAGCACATGGAACTAATCCAGCAAGTGCACAGATGGTTGGAATGAAAGTTGTCGTTGTTGATTGTGACAAAGAAGGAAATGTTGATTTTGAGGATTTAAAGAAAAAAGCAGAATTGCATTCAGACAATCTTGGTGCATTAATGGTAACTTACCCATCAACCCATGGCGTATTTGAGGAAAAAATTAAAGATATATGTGAAGTAATTCATGAACATGGTGGTCAAGTTTATATGGATGGAGCAAACCTAAACGCACTTGTTGGAGTTGCAAAACCAGGAAATTTTGGTCCTGATGTTTGTCATATAAATTTGCATAAAACATTTTGTATTCCACATGGTGGAGGAGGACCTGGAATGGGACCTATCGCATGTAAAAGACATTTACAAGTTTATCTGCCTAATCATCCAGTCGTAAAAGATTGTGGACCTGCAAGTGGAATAGGTGCCGTTTCAGCAGCTCCTTGGGGAAGCTCAAGTATTTTATCAATTTCTTGGATGTACATTAAGATGATGGGATCCGAAGGTGTAAAACTTGCAACACAAATTGCAATCCTAAATGCAAATTACATAGCAAATAGATTAAAAGACCATTACCCAATTCTTTATAAAGGTTCAAATGGTAATGTTGCTCATGAGTGTATTATTGATATTAGATCAATTAAAAGCGAAACAGGTATTTCAGAAGAAGATATAGCTAAAAGATTAATTGATTATGGATTTCATGCGCCAACAATGTCATGGCCAGTTGCTGGAACAATGATGATTGAACCAACAGAGAGTGAGAGTTTATCTGAACTGGATAGATTTTGTGACACATTGATTAGCATTAAAGAGGAAATAGATATGGTTAAGTCAAGTAAGTTTGACAAAGTAGATAACCCTATTAAAAATGCACCTCACACCGATATTGAATTAGCTTCAGATGAATGGAATCATAAATATTCAAGAGAGCAAGCTGCATATCCTGCAAAATTCTTAAAAGCAAATAAATTTTGGCCTCCGGTTGCAAGAGTTGATAACGTGTATGGAGATAAAAATATTTTTTGTACTTGTCCAAGTATGGATGAGTTTAAAGAAGATGCAGCATAATAATTAATGAAAATTGCTGTCGTTGGGTCAGGTATTTCTGGACTAAGTGCTGCTTATTATTTATCTAAAAATCATCATGTAGATCTTTTCGAAAGAGAAGACCATTTTGGTGGACATTCTCATACAATAGATTTGTTTTTTGATGAAAAAAAAATATCAGTTGATATTGGCTTTATTGTTTTTAATTTTCAAACTTATCCAAATTTAATTAATTTTTTTAAGGAAAATGATATTCAAATTGAAAAAAGCAACATGTCTTTTTCAGTTTCAGTAGATAATACGAAATTTGAATATTGTGGAAAAGGATTGAGTGGGATTTTCTGCAATAAATCAAATCTATTTAACATTGATTTCTTAAAAATGTTTTTTGATATAATTAAATTTTATAAAAAAAGTGATCAAGCAATCATATCCAATGACAAAATTACCTTAGGTGAATATTTAAAAATTAATAAATTATCCAAAACATTTGTTGATTATCATATAATACCAATGGTATCTGCAATTTGGTCTATGCCCCCTTATGAAGCAAGCAAAATGCCAATTAGTTTTTTTCTTAGATTTTTTCAAAATCATGGTTTGTTTAAATTGAAAAATAGACCACAGTGGTACACAGTAACCAATAGAAGCAGAACCTATGTTAGTAAAATAATTTCACAATTAAGTGGGGAACATTATAAAAATTATAAAGTTACAAAAATAAAAAGAAAAATGTCAGGACTAGATTTATATTACGGTGGAGAAAGTGAATTTTTTGATTACGACAAGGTTATTTTGGCAACACATGCTGATGAAGCCTTAGAGATAATAGAAAATCCAACTGAGGATGAGAGAAATATTCTTTCGAATTTTAGCTACAAAGAAAATATAGCTTACATACATACAGATCAGCGTGCCATGCCAAAAAATAAAAAAGCTTGGTCTTCTTGGAATTCATCAATAGATGACAAGAATTTAGAGAAAAATTCAATAACTTACTGGTTAAATTTATTGCAAAATTTAAAGTGTGATGAAAATATTTTCTTAACACTAAATCCTTACTTCAATATTGATGAGAAAAAAATATTGAAAAAAGTAAAATTTACACATCCATATTACGATCAAAAAGCATTAGATGCTCAATCAGAGCTTATTAAAATACAAAATCAAAAAGATTTACTTTTTTGTGGCAGTTATTTTGGTTACGGATTTCATGAAGATGGAATAAAATCATCTCTTGAAATGCTGAAAAACCTTAATGATTAGTTCTTGTATATATAATGGAAACGTAATCCATAAGAGATTTAAACCAAAAGAACATTTTTTTAAATATAAAGTATTTTCACTTTTCATTGATCTATCAGAGTTAAATGAGCTTAATAATAAATTAAAATTTTTTTCATTAAATAAATTTAATCTTATTAGTTTTTACGAAAAAGATCATGGTGACCGTGATGGGTCATCTCTTTTTGAGTGGGTAAAAAAAAATTTAATTAATAACGAAATCAGTACAGACAACATAAAAGTTAAACTTTTATGCTATCCAAGAATATTTGGTTATGTTTTTAATCCACTAAGTATTTTTTTTGTTTACGATAATAATGAAAATTTAATTTCTATATTATATGAGGTTAAAAATACATTTGGTGAGCAACACACATATGTTTTTAAAGTTGAGGGACAAAATAAATTAATTCAAAATAATTGCTCAAAAAAATTTCATGTTTCACCATTCATTGAAATGGATTGTAATTATTTTTTTAGAATATTAAATCCAGACCAGAAGTTGTCAGTTGTAATTGATCAATATGATCAAGAAGGAAAAATTCTTTTTGCATCTCAAGATGGTGAAAGATCTGCTTTGACAAGTAAAAACTTAATGAATTCTTATCTTAAACACCCTTTAATGACATTTAAAATTATCTCTGCGATACATTTTGAAGCGTTTAAATTGTGGTTTAAAGGAATTAAATTAATTAAGAAAAAATTTAAAATTAAAAATAATATAACAGTAGAAAATTAATGTTTTTAAATAACACTGCAGATAAATTAGTTTTTAAATTTCTTAATAAAATAAATTATGGTTATCTAGAGCTTACTACACATGACGGAAAAGTTTTAAAGTTTGGAAATCCAAATGAAAAATTGCATGCAAATATTTCAATCAAAAAACCAGATTTTAATTATAATTTAATTAGAGGTGGTAGTATTGGATTTGCTGAGAGCTACATGAGAGGTGAATTTGAAACTAGTAACTTATCAAATTTAATCGAATTAACTGCAAGAAATATAGAAGTAATACATAAATTCTCAGGCCTTCTTGATTTTCCAATAATTAATTTTGTAAAAAATAAAATTATTAAAAATACAAAAAGTAGAAGTAAGGAAAATATTGCTAGACATTATGATCTAGGTAATGATTTTTTTTCTCTTTGGTTAGACGACACACTTACATACTCTAGCGCTATTTTTGATGATAAATCAAAAAATCTATCTGATGCTCAAAATAACAAATATCAAAAATTAATTGATCTAATTAAACCAAATAATGGTGACAAAATTTTAGAAATAGGATGTGGTTGGGGAGGTTTTGCCGAGTATCTAGGTAAAAAATACGATGTTAAACTAGACTGTATTACAATATCAAAAAAACAATTTGAATACGCAAAAGAAAGAATTTTTAATTGTGGTTTAAACGAAAAAGTAAATATTGAAATAAAAGATTACAGAGATCTTAAAGACAAATACAATTCAATTGCTTCTATAGAGATGATTGAGGCAGTTGGTCAAAATTATTTAGAGGGTTATTTTAAAACTATTAAAAATAACTTATCTGATGGTGGCAAAGCAGCTATTCAAGCAATTACTATCGATGATAGGTTATTTGATAGATATAAAAACAAACAAGATTTTATTCAAAAATATATTTTTCCAGGTGGTTTTTTGCCAAATAAAAATAGCATTAATCGATACGTTTCTGACAACGGTTTAACTGTTAATTCATATATTTCTTACGCTGATCATTATGCAAATACATTGGCTATATGGAGAAATGAGTTTTTAAAAAAATGGGATTTAATAAAAAATCAAGGTTTTGACTCAACATTTAAAAGAATGTGGGAGTTTTACCTTTCTTATTGTGAAGCAGGATTTAAGTCAAAAAATATAGATCTAATTCAGTTTTCAATGCAAAATAAATAAAATAATGGAGATATTTATGCGACATATAAAAATTATTAAGCCAATTTCGTTGATAATTTTATTATTCTTAATTACAAGTTGCTCGAATAATAGCGCTATGAAACCAGAAGATTTTAAAAATAAAGAACCGAGATTAATCATTGAAGAATATTTATCTGGAAATGTTAAGGCTTGGGGTGTTTTACAAAATAGATCAGGAAAAGTTACAAGACAATTTTCTGCAGACTTAAATGGAACTTGGGATGGAAATCAGCTAATTCTTAAAGAAAAATTTAATTGGGATGATGGTGAAGTTCAAGACCGAGAATGGAAAATAAATAAAATTGATGAAAACAATTATGAAGGGACAGCAGGTGATGTTGTTGGTAAAGCGAAAGGTTATTCTTATGGACCTGCATTTAAATTTGAATATGTTTTATTAGTTCCAGTCAAAGGTAAAGAGATAAAAATCACTTTTGATGATTGGATTTTTAAACAAGATGATAGAGTTGCAATAAATAGAGCAACTATGACAAAGTTTGGTTTTAAAGTAGCAGAATTAACAGTTGTATTTGTAAAAGATTAACTATTTTTTTTGATATTTTGTGAGTTTCCCAACTAATCCAAAATAAATTTTACTTGGTAAAAAACTAAGCAGCTTTAAGGTTATTGTAAGTGATTTTGGAAAATGTATTTCAAATGTATTTTTGTTTACTAAACCTTCAAAAATTTGATCTGCTGCATACTCGGGTGTTTTTAAAAAAGGCATTTTAAAATCATTTTTATCTGTCATTGGAGTTTTAATAAAACCAGGAGACACTAAACAAACACGTACATTGTGTCTTTTAAAATCAAAGTACAAACTTTCAGCTAAGTTATTTAATGCCGACTTTGATGGTCCATATCCAGTTGAATTAGGTAATCCTCTATATCCCGCAATTGATGACACAATAGTTATTATTCCTTTTTTTTTATCTCTAAAGTACTGTTCAACAGCTTTAATACAATTAACTGTTCCAAAAAAATTTACCTTAAATACGTCTTCCATTTGCTCGACATCTATTTCTTTCTCTTTTTTTGGATCCCATGTTCCTGTTGAAAAAAAACAAATATCTATATTTTCAAATTTGTTTTTAATTTCATTAAATACTTCTTTACACTTTTCTTTGTCGGTCACATCTAAAGGAAAACCTGAAATATTTTCATAAGAATTTGAAAGCTCATTCAATAATTCAGCTCGTCTTGCAGATATAGCAACGTTCCATCCCATGGCTGCAAACTTAATTGCTAAAGCTTTACCAATGCCAGTACTTCCTCCAGTAATCCAAATAGTTTTTTTACTCATTTTTTGTTATGTATATATTTAATATGCTTAAAAACAAATTTTTAACATTTCTGTTGTTTCTTGCTATTACATTCTCTGCCTCATTCATTGGAGGTTTGTCTACAATTACATTTAAAGAACCTTGGTACTCACTTTTAAATAAACCAACTTTTAATCCTCCAGATTGGATATTTGGTCCTGTCTGGACATCTCTTTATTTGATGATGACTTTCTCTATATGGCTTTATTGGCATACTAAAAATAGAGATATGAATACTGTTTATATTTACTTCATTCATTTAATTTTCAATACAACTTGGAGTGTAGTTTTTTTTGTTTTTCACAATATGGACTTGGCTTTATTAGTTTTAATCATTCTAATAGCATTGATAATTAACTTAATTTTAAGGTTTAAACGCGTCAAGATGTTGAGCGCCTACTTAATGATTCCATATTTACTTTGGTGTAGCTTTGCACTAATTCTGAATACAAGCTTAATTATGTTAAATTAGATATGGATGATGTTGTAGTAATTGGTGGTGGAATAATAGGGGCAGCAACTGCTTATTTTTTATCCAAAGAAGGTAGAAAAGTAAAAGTCATTGAAAGAGATCCTACTTATAAAACAGCTTCATTCCCATTATCTCTAGGAGGTTTTAGAAGACAATTTTTCCAAAAAGAAAATATTTTATTAGGAAAATTTGCAAGAGAATTTATTTTTCAAATACCAGAATTATTAAAAACAGAAAAAAATCCTAATCCAACAGCTAGTATGGTAACCAATGGATATCTTTTAATGTTTGGCCCTGAACATGCTGAAGAGCAATATAGAGCATTGGAAAACCATAAAGATTGTGATGCAGGAACAAAAAATATTAAAGGCTCAGAATTATCAAAAGTTTTTCCTTATGTTAATAGTGAGGGAATTGAAACAGCAACCTATACAGATAACCAAAGCGAAGGATGGATTGATCCATTTATGTTTCATAGCGCTCTTAAAAGTAAAGCTATAGAGCTTGGAGCAGAATTTATTAAGGGTGAAGTAAAAAGTATTTCTGAAATAAATGCCAAAACAATTGTTTCTGCGGCTGGTTGTTGGACGAAAGAATTGTTAGAGGATATTCCAGTTGTTCCTCAAAAGCATACCGTGTTTAGAGTAAAATGCCCAACATATATAAAAGAGATGCCACTAAGTGGAGATTTAACAACGGGTGTTTATTGGAGACCAGAAGGAGGAGAATATTTAGCAGGCTCACCTATTTCTGTATTCGACGCAGAAGATTTAGAACCAGCCTGGAATGACTTTGAAGAATTAGTCTGGCCAGCTCTAGCTAAACGAATACCTGCTTTTGAGGAATTAAAGTTAACTGGTGGATGGGCAGGTTACTATGACTGTAATAGATTGGATAATAATGCAGTAGTTGGTAAACATCCAAAATATGAGAATGTATACATGGCATCTGGGTTTACTGGACGAGGCTTAATGCAGGCACCAGGTATCGGTAGGGCCTTAACTGAATTAATCACAACAGGATCATACCAAACAATTGATATAAGTGATTTTGCAGTTGAAAGAGTTTTGGGTAAATCAGCTAGGCCAGAGCCTTACGTTTTATAATTTCAAGTTCCACAAAAAGTTTGATATTTTTCATTGTTTGATGGAGCAGGCGTTTGATATTCCTGAATATTATTTTGATTGTCGTAAGGATTTTTTAAAATAGCTAATAATTTTTTCATTTTATCTAAACTTCCTTTGTCTGCTTCAGCTAAGGCTTCCTCTACTTTATGATTTCTAGGAATAACAGTTGGATTATTTTTTTCCATAAGTTTGATTTGTTTTTCCTTAGTTGAATTATTTAACTCAGATCTTTTTTTCCATTCATTTTTCCAATTGACAAATTCAACATTTTTGTAAACTTCATCAGAATTAATACCCATTAAATGACAAAAAGTATTTGTGTAATCTGCTTTATTTTTTTCCATCCAATTAAACAAATCATTAATTAATTTTTTATCATTTTTTTCCTCACCAAATAGACCAAGCTTATCTCTGATCATATTTAACCACTTATCTTCATAAATATTTTGAAAATTATCTATTAAATCTGTAGCTAATTTTATTGCAGTATCTTCATCTTTATCAATTAGAGGGATCAAACATTCAGCAAATCTTGCTAAATTCCACTTTGTAATTGGCGGTTGATTAGAAAAGGCATATCTTCCAAACTTATCGATTGAGCTAAAGACAGTTTTTGGATCATAATGGTCCATAAATGCACAAGGACCGTAATCAATAGTTTCACCTGAAATTGCCATATTATCAGTATTCATAACCCCATGAATAAATCCAACTCGCATCCAATTGATTACAAGCTGACATTGCTTTTCCATAACAAGATTTAACAAATCTAATGCTTTTGAATTTGATGTTTTAATTTCTGGATAATGTCTGTTTATAGTGTAGTCGACTAAAGTATTTAAATTTTCAATGTTTTGAGTTGCAGCAATATATTGAAATGTTCCGACTCGAAGATGACTTGATGCAACTCTTGTTAATATAGCACCCTGTAAAAGATTTTCTCTTACAACTTTTTCTCCTGTTTTTACTACAGCAAGGCTTCTAGTAGTCGGAATATTTAATGAATGTATCGCTTCACTGATAATATATTCTCTTAGCATAGGTCCTAGTGCTGCTCTTCCATCACCCCCTCTAGAAAAAGAAGTTCTTCCTGAACCTTTAAACTGAATATCAAAACGATTGTCATTATTAACTAAATGCTCACCCAATAAAACTGCTCTACCATCTCCTAACATAGTAAAGTGTCCGAATTGATGACCTGCATATGCTTGTGCAATGGTATTAGTTTCTTCCGGTATAGAGTTTCCAGAAAATATTTCTGCTAATTTTTTTTTGTCAGTTTTTGAAAAATCTAAATTTAAAGTAGATGCTAGTTCCTTATTTAAAATTACTAATTCAGGATCATGAACAGGAGTTGGTTTAATATTTTCTTTAAAAGTATTTGATAACTTTGAATACGTATTATCAAAATGCCAACCAATGGTCATTTTAATTAACTAACTTCGGCTTGATTTTCTTTTGGTTTAACTTCTGTTTTAAATTGATTAGAAATTTTTTGTACTTCAACAGAAGATACTTTGTATTCTGCACACATTGTTTCTTCATCTTTACCATGACCTGTAACCATATTAACCATATGTTCTGGGAAATGGAATGTAGTAAAAACAATTCCTTCTTTAACCTTATCTGTAACCTCAACCTTAAGAGCAACCTCACCTCTACCTGAATAAAGTCTTCCGATATCACCAGTGTTTAGATCTCTATACTCAGCATCTTTAGGATGAATTAATAAAACATCTTCATCTACAATATTTATATTTTTTGTTCTTCTAGTCATTGTTGCGGCGTTGTAATGTTGTAAAACTCTACTAGTTGTCAAAATCAAAGGATAGTCTTTTTGATTAGCTTCAATTTCTGATGATTCTTTCCAATCAAAGTTTTTAAGTCTGCCTTTACCTAATTTAAATGTTTCTGTATGTAAAATTTTCGTATCAGTTCCATCTTCTTGAACTGGCCATTGTAATCCAAATTTTCCAAGTCTCTCTCTGGTAACTCCCTTAAAGAAGGGAACAATATCAGCAATTTCTGCTAGAACTTGATCTGCATCATAAGTTGGCTGGTTAAAACCTAATTTCTGCATCATCTCAGTTACAATTAATCCATCAGGTTTAGTTCCTGGAAGAGGAGGTACAGCTCTGTTCACTCTTTGAATTCTTCTCTCAGTGTTTGTAAAAGTTCCATCTTTTTCTAAGAAAGTTGTACCAGGCAATACAACAGTTGCTAATTTTGCTGTTTCACTCATAAATATTTCCTGTACAACTAAAAGTTCTAAAGAGTTCATAGCTTCAATAACATGTGCGCTATTAGGATCTGTTTGAACAATATCTTCTCCTATGATCCATAAACCTTTTAATTCCTTGTTTATTGCAGCTTCAAACATTTGAGGAATTTTTAATCCTGGTTTAGTCGGATGTGTTACTCCATATTTTTCAGTATAAAATTCTTGATGTTTTTCATCAGCTACAGGAAAATATCCAGCACCCTGGTGTGGTTGACATCCCATGTCTGCTGCACCTTGAACATTATTTTGGCCTCTTAAAGGATTAACTCCAACACCTTTTCGTCCAATGTTTCCTGTAATCATTGCTAGATCTGCAATTAACATTACAGTTTTAGATCCTTGTTCGTGTTCAGTAACTCCAAGACCATGAAACTCCATTGAATTTTTAGCAGTTGCATATGCAATTGATGCTTCTTTAACTAGTTGTTTATCTACTCCAGCTACTTTTGCTAAATGATCCACATCTTGTCTTTCAATTTCTTTTAAGAAATTATCAAAACCTTCAGTTCTATCTCTAACAAAATCTGCATTATAAAGTTTTGATTTAATAATAAAGTGCAACATCATATTTAGAACTGCAACGTTAGTTCCAGGTCTTAGTTTAATATGATAATCAGCAAGTTTCGCTAGTTCAGTTGTAACTGGATCAAGTACAATTAATTTTTTTCCTTTCATGATTTGCTGTTTTATTTTTGCACCTGTTACAGGATGAGCATTAGTTGGATTAGCTCCAATTACCAAAAATAAATCTGCATGATAAATATCTTCTGTAGAGTTAGTTGCTGCCCCAGTCCCAAAAGTTTGTTGCATTCCCCAAGCTGTTGGTGAATGACAAATCCTTGCACAACAGTCTACACTGTTTGTTCCAACTGCAGCTCTAATCATCTTTTGGAAAACATAATTTTCTTCATTCGTACATCTTGCAGAAGAAATTCCAGCAAAAGCATCTGGACCATTATCTTTTGTAATTCTGTTCATTTCCTTTTTTATAAAATCATAAGCTTCATCCCAAGAAGCTTCTTCAAATTTTCCATTTCTTTTAATTAAAGGTGTTTTTAATCTGTCTTGATGATCATAAAAACTAAATGCATATCTTCCTTTAATACACGTATGTCCAGCATTAACTTCTGTTTGTTTAGGTGTATCAATAGCCACAACCTTATCATCTTTAATCGAAGCCTCTAAATTACAACCAACACCGCAGTATGAACAAGTTGTTCTAACTTTTTTATCTACTGCAGCAGATTTTGATTGAAAAACATCTGAAATAGCATCTGTTGGACAAGTGTGAGCGCATGCACCACAAGAAACACATGAACTATCTCCAAACATCATGTCGTTATCAGTTGTTATTCTTGACTCAAATCCTCTTCCACTCATTGTAAGTACAAATGAACCTTGAATTTCATCACAAGCTCTGACACATCTTCCACAATTGATACAATTGTCTAAATTCATTCTCATGTAATCATGAGATGTATCTCTTGGAATACCTTTATGTTGTTTTGGACTGTTATATCTGTGATCAGAAATACCTAAGTCATTAGCAACAGTTTGAAGTTCACAATTATTATTTACCTCACAACTATCACATTCCATTGGATGGTCTGTTAATACTAATTCAACAATATTTTTTCTAAGATCTTTCAAAGATTCATTTGAAGTAAATATGTGTTGATTTTCAGCAACTGGAGTATGGCAAGAAGCAACTACTTTTGTAGGACCATCTTTTTCTAAAGCAACTTCGACCGAACACACTCTACAAGCTCCATAAGGTGCTAAATTTGGATCATCACATAAAGTAGGAACTTTTTTTTCACCTACATAGCTTTTTACAAATTTTAAAATAGACGAATGATTTGGTCCGATTTCATACGGTTTTCCATCAATATATGCAATTTTTCTTTTCTCTGAACTCATTAATTATCTTTAACCATATCATTTTTCATTTCATCCCCAAAGTACTTTAGAATGTTCTGAATAGGAGTGGGTATAGCTCCGCATAAAGCACATAAACAACCTTTTTTCATTGTAACAAGCAATTCTTCAAGCAATTTCAAAGGTATTTTGGCAGTTTTCTTTTTAGCTTGGTCAAACATTTCTTTACCTCTGTAAGATCCAAGTCTTCCAGGAAAACATTTTCCACATGATTCTTCAGCAGAAAATTCAAAAAGATGATGAATGTATTCAGCCATTGAAAAATCTTTAGGAATACTCACCACACTAGCATGACCTAACATGAAACCTTTTGCAGTAAACTCCTGAAAATCTAAATTAAGATTTTCTATTTCACTTAATGGAACCACACCACCAAGTGGCCCACCAATTTGAAAAGCTTTTAATGGTTCTTTATACCCTCCACCAATTTCATTAAATATTTTTTTCATTGGAGTACCCATATCAATTTCATAAACACCTGGGTTGTTAAAGAAACTATCCAAACAAACTAATTTAGTACCTGCTGATTTT
Organism: Candidatus Pelagibacter sp.; assembly: GCF_052046145.1. Taxonomy (GTDB): domain Bacteria; phylum Pseudomonadota; class Alphaproteobacteria; order Pelagibacterales; family Pelagibacteraceae; genus Pelagibacter. Next base: position 876,716 of record NZ_JBNGZR010000001.1, on the reverse strand, counting down.
TTATTTCCTATAGATGAAAACTTTTCAGAACCATTTATTAAAATTCCAGTTGCAGCTGCTAGAGTTTCAACATTGTTAACAACAGTTGGTTTTTTATATAATCCTTCTGTAACAGGAAAAGGAGGTCTAACATCAACTTCTGCTCTTCTTCCTTCAATAGATGCAATCAAAGCTGTTTCTTCTCCGCAGATATACGCACCTTGACCAATACAAATTCCTAAGTCGAATGAAAAATCTGTTCCTAAAATATTTTCACCTAATAATCCTAATTTTTTAAGTTCGTTTATACTACCATTTAATGCTTCAATCGATTTTGGATATTCTCCTCTTATATATAAAACACCCTCATCACTCCCAATTACATAACCACATATTACCATTCCAAAAATAACTTTCAAAGGCTGGTCTTCTAATAAATATCTATCTGAGAAAGCACCAGAGTCGCCCTCATCTGCATTACAGATAACATATTTTTTATCTCCTTTTGCTTTACTGCAGAAATCCCATTTCATTCCTGTTGGAAAACCTGCGCCACCTCTTCCTGTTAAATTTGAATCTAATAATGATTTTACTATTTCTTTTTTATCTGTTTTTAAAAATTTACTTAATTGCTCTTTGAATTGATCTGTTGAAGATAACTTGTCATCCATTAAAAAACTTGTTGTTGCATAACTTTTAGAGAAAAACTTATCTTGTTTAATTTCTTCACCTTTAATTATTTGGTCAATTTTTTCTATATCTTTACCAGCATAATTTTCTCCATCATAGTGAAATGCATGGTTTTCATAACAATGACCTAAGCAGAACATTTCTCCAACTTTGTCATCACCTAGTTTTTCCTTTAGTTTATCTTTTAATTTGTCTTGAGTACCCGCACACATGCATGCACTACCGTTACAAACGAACGCTTTTTTTTCTCTATGAGAAGGTCTTAAAAACTCATAAAAGGATTCTGCACCATGGAGAGTTGAAACACCTAGGTTATGTTTTTTGGCAATTTCTTTAATATCTTGTGGATTATCGCTTAAGGTATTTTCTGAGATTTGCTTAAATAAGTTATCTTTTAAGCCTATTCTGCCTGATAAATTACTTATATTTTTTGACACAAATACCCTTTTATTAATTTAGTCCACAATAACTTTTTTGTTATTTGTGTAAATATTAAAACTGTCCCTCTTTACGAAACCAACAAGGGTAATGTCAAATTTATTCGCTAAATCGATAGCAAGACTAGTTGGCGCACCAACGCCTATCATTATACCTATATCCGTCATCAGAACTTTTTGAACCAACTCAAAATTTAGTCTACCTGAGCATGTTATAAATTGGTTTTTAGGATCAATTTGGTTGCTCTTTAATGCACAACCAATAAGTTTATCTAGAGCATTATGTCTTCCTACATCCTCTCTGACAGCAACCAATTCTCCATTTCTATTAAAAAGACCGCTAGCATGAATTCCACCTGTTTTACTAAATTCCGATTGGCCTTCTCTCAATGTATCTGGTGATTTTACAATTACCTCTTTTTTTATTTTCGGCTCTAATGAATTTGTTTTATTTTTTTTTATTATTTCAAGAGCATCAAGTGAAGATTTTCCACATACACCACACGACGAATTAGTTAAAAAATCTCTTTTTATTTTTGAAATATTCACATTTTCAGAATTATTTAAAGTTGCTAATATTTTATTTTGAATATTGTATTGACCAACTTTATCTCCATAACTTTCTATTGAATCAATATCATCAATATTTTTTATAATTTGTTCATTATATAAAAAGCCTCTTACAAGATCCTCATCATCACCTGGAGTTCTCATTGTTACAGATAAACTTTGAATTATCCATTTATTAGACTTATTATATTTTAATGAAATCTCCAATGGTTCTTCAATTGAAATTAAATCATCTATATTCTCAAACTTATTAGATGAATATTTTAAAACTTTATATTTAGAATTCATTAAATTATTTTAATGGATAGTTTTTTTTTAATAAATATTTGTTAATTAAAATTGCTAATAATAATATAATTATAGAACCAAAAATTATTGGATTAATTAAATAATCATAAGAGGCACTTCCTATAATAACTATAATTGGATTTCCACCAGCAGGTGGGTGAACAATATTAAATAAAATCATTAAAAAAACTCCTGCTCCAACAGCGATTGCAATACTGATATAAATAGGGAGCGGAATATAGTTTACAAAAATTACTCCTACTAAAGCAGTTACCAAATGTCCAAAAAAAACATTTTTTGGTTGTGCAAATGGGCTTTCAGGAAAACCAAATAGTAAAACCATTGAAGAACCGAAAGAGGCTGCAATAAAATATCCGAGTGTACTTTTATAAGTAAGGACTGTTAGCACACCAATTGTAAATGCAGAAAAAAAACCTGCAATTAATGCTTTTTGCAATAATGGTTTTGTAATTTTAATCATTTATATTTTTAATGCTTTGGCAATAGTTCTTAATGGTAAAAGCAAACATTCTTTTCTTGAAAGATTTTTTTTATCTAAAATTTCTTTAAAGTCTTTCCAATGTTTTTCTATACTTACTTTTGCGTCCTCAAAAAGTTGCTCACCAACTTTTATAAATTTTTTTATGTCATCAACTTTTTTTTCCTTAATTTTTCTGGATAATAGACTGACTGATGCCTGACAATAAACACATGATTTACATTGATAACCCATATCCTTTATAACATCTTCTTTGACAATTAAGCTTATTTCCATCTCATCACCACATAATGGATTTTTGTGTTTTGACTTATGAGTATAGTTTTCAACAACTTTATTGTTTTCAGTATGGGCTGCTATTTCTAAAATTCTTAAATCCATTTAATTTCTTTAATTCAACTTGTAATGTTTTATATTTTATAGATGGATCATAACAATATTTTAGGCACTGTGCTAGCAGGCGGTAAGTCACAAAGGTTTGGAGAAGATAAATCCCAAGTAAAGTTAGCTGGTAAATTGTTAATTGATCATATGTTGACTGAAATTATTGATGAATTCAAAGAACTCTTAATTGTATCAAATAATAAAATTAATTTTCATAACTCAGAAAAAATTTCAATAATTGAAGATTTTGAAAAAGGTCATGGTCCGTTAGGTGGAGTTTTGTCAGCTATGAAATGGATAAAAGAAAATCAAAAAGACTACAAATGGATTGCAACTTTCCCTGTTGATACCCCTTTTTTTAAGAGACAAATACTTAAAGATTTTATTCTAAATATTAATTTTAATGAAAGTGATTTATTTTTCATTAAGTCAAACAACACACGACATAATATATTTGGCTTATGGTCGATTAATTTACTAGATAAGTTAGAGAAGGATTTAAAAAATGGAGAAAGAAAAGTAGAGTTATGGGCTAATAATACTGGGGTAAAAATAATTAATATGGAGTTTTCAAATAACAATCCTTTCTTTAATATAAATACAAAAGAAGATTTAAAAAAAGCCAAAGCAATACTCAAAAATGATTAGTTACGAAAAATCTAAGACAATTTTAAAAAAAGCAAAAATTAAAATTAAAGAAGAGACTATAAAGAGTATAAATTCTCTTAATAGAGTAGTTTCTATCAATGTTTATTCTAATATAAATTATCCAGCAGGAAATAATGCTGCATTTGATGGTTACGTAATTAATTCAAAAGATACTAATGGATTAAAGAAAAAATTTCCAAAAAAATTTAAAATTATTGGTTCAATTGCGGCAGGAATGAAACCATTTAAAAAAAAGATAAAAAAATTTGATACTGCTGAAATAATGACTGGAGGAATTATACCAAAGGGTTTTGATACAATTATTCCTATAGAACAAATAATTTTTGCACCTAATAAAAAATATATTTTAATTAACCACAAAATAAAAAAATTTAATCACGTTAGGTTTGCAGGCTCGGATTATAAAAAAGGGGAGGTTGTAATAAAAAAAAATACAATTGTTCAACCAAACCATATTTTAGCTTTTAAAAGTTTAGGTATTAAACAAATTAAAGTAAAAAAAAGAATTAACATATTATTTTTTTCAACAGGAAACGAAATATCAGACAAAGATAATATTCCAAATTGGATGGTAAGAAATTCCAATACATACTATATTAAAAACTTAAATCAAAATTTTTTATTTAATTTTAAAAGTGGGAGTATATTGAGAGATGATCATCAAAATATTTTTAAACAAAAAATAAATAAATTAATTAAATCTAAAGATGATATTATTATTACTTCAGGCGCAGTATCTGCAGGTAAGTTTGATTTCATACCTGATGTTGTTAAAAAATTTAAGTTATCAAGCTACTTTAAAAGTGCTGCAATAAGGCCTGGAAAACCAATTATGTTTGCAAAAATTAAAGGGAAAGAAAAGGCAATATTTGGACTCCCTGGAAATCCAATCTCATCAGCCGCATGTTTTAGATTTTTTGTAATACCATATATTTTAAATGTTTTAGGATTATCAGAAGAAAAATCAATTAAAGCTATTTTGATGAACGGTTTTAATAAAAAAAAAAATTTCACAAGATTTGTAAAGAGCCAATTAAGCACAACTAAAAATGGAAAAATAAATGTTAAAATTTTAAAAGGCCAAGAGTCTTTTAGAATTAAATCTTTTGTAAAATCAAATATTTGGGTTTTGTTACCATCGGGCAAATCAAAATTTAAAAAAGGAGAGATCGTTGATTGTTTTTTCCCCAACCTTTCAAATCAAAATTTAGTTTAGAAACGTATTTTTGTTGTAGAAATTTCTATTTACATTTAGATTTCTGAATATGTTAGAGTTGAGAAATCCAAGAATAGCTATTCCCGTTGTACTTTTTGCTGGTTTATTGTGGTCATTTGGCCCATTAGTAGTTCGATACATGGATAATCCTCAATTGGCACCTTGGCAGTATATTTTTGGGAGAGGTTTAACAATTTTCATTTTATTAAATCTTTATTTATTTTTTGAGGAAGGAAAAAATTTTTACAAAAACTATTATAAAATAGGTTTATCTGGAGTAATTGGTGGATCTGGGTTGGGGATTGCTATGATTACGTTTATTTATTCAATTACAAATACTAGTGCTGCAGTCACTTTGCTTTGTTTGGCAGCAATGCCTTTTTTTACAGCATTATTAGCATTTTTATTTTTGAGAGAAAAAATTTCTCTTAATGTGTGGATATCAATAATAATTGCAACAGTTGGTATCATTATTATGGCACTAGGAAACACTGGTGAAAAATCATTAATTGGTTTTGTATTCGGTTTAACTTCTTCAATTGGTTTCTCAGTTTTTTCTGTGACTCTAAGATGGAGAAAAGAAACACCAAAATTCACAACTGTAGCTTTTGCCGGTTTCTTTTGTTTTGTGTTTGCAACAATTATGATTTTATCAAACAATTTAGTTTTTTTTTCATCTAGCTATAATGGAGCTTTATTTTCTTTGCATGGGACACTAGTTTGTTTTGGTTTAATTTTATATTCAATTGGATCTAAAGCGATACCAGCAGCAGAATTGACCTTATTATCTTTAACTGAAGTTGTAGGCGGAATTTTTTGGGTCTGGTTGCCATTATTTGGCATTAACGAAGTGCCATCCACAAATACTATAATCGGCGGTTTTTTTCTTTTTGTATCGATATTTTATTACAGTTTAATAATGAGATGGAACAAAAGATACATAGCATTAAATTAATATGGAACGACCAGATTTTTTTGAACTTAAAAATGGTGAAAAAGTAAAATTACCTTTTACAGATAAAGAATATAATGATCGAGTAAGCAAACTTAGATCAGTGATGGATCAAAATGGTCTTGATATGGTTATCTTAACTTCAATGCATAACGTAGCATATTACACAGGTTTTATTTATTGCTCTTTTGGAAGATCTTACGCATGTGTAATCACTCAAAATAAAATCTCAACAATTTCAGCTAATATTGATGCAAGTCAACCTTGGCGTAGATCTCATTGTGATAACGTTATTTATACTGATTGGAAAAGAGATAATTTTTTAAGAGCTATTGTTTCAATAATTGGAAGAGATGAACCTCCAAAAAATATTGGAATTGAAAATGATCATGTCACTTTAGATATGAGAGAAAAAATAGGATCTATCTTTACTTTCTCTGTATTTAGCGATGTTTCAAAAGATCTAATGAAACTTAGAATGATTAAATCTGACGAAGAAATTGAGATGATTAGAAATGGTGCAAGAATCGCAGATATTGGTGGTGAAGAAATAGTTAAAAATATTAGAGAAGATAATACAGAGATCGAAGTAGCAATTGCCGCAAGAGATAGAATGGAAAGAGAGATTGTTAAAAGCTATCCAGGTGCAGAGTACATGGATACTTGGGTATGGTTTCAATCTGGTATCAATACAGATGGAGCTCACAATCCAAAGACTAATAGAAAATTAGTTAAAGGAGATATTTTATCTTTAAATACTTTTCCTATGATCTCAGGTTACTACACTGCATTGGAGCGAACTTTATTTCTAGATCATGCTGATGATGCTTCACTTAAAGCTTGGGAGGCAAATGTTAAAGTTCACAAACGTGGATTAGAACTAATTAAACCGGGTGTTAAGTGTTCTGATATTTGTCATGAGCTTAACGAACTTTTTACTGAGCTTGGTTATCTTCAGTATCGAACTTTTGGTTATGGACATTCATTTGGTATGCTTTCACATTTTTATGGAAGAGAGGCTGGATTAGAATTAAGGGAAGATATTGATACGGAATTAGAAGAAAATATGGTTGTTTCGATGGAGCCAATGATCATGATACCAGAAGGTAATCCTGGTGCAGGTGGATATAGAGAACATGATATTTTAGTGATTGGTAAAGATGGGGCAGAAAATATTACAAAATTTCCTTTCGGCCCAGAGCATAATATTATAAAAAACTAGTCTTTATGAATGAGAATAAAACTATTGTTAATAGTTGGAACGAATGGGATCCGTTAAAACATGTAATTGTCGGGAGAGCGGACGGTACATGTATACCAGCGCCTGAACCAGCATTAGATGCAAAAGTTCCAGAAGATAGCGATATGCGAGGTAAGTTTGGACCAAGAACAAAAGATACTGTCGATAAAGCAAATCAACTTTTAAATGATTTTTCAAGTATGCTTAAAAAAAGAGGCATTAAAGTTGATCGACCGACACCTATAGATTTTAATCAAAAAACTTCCACACCTGATTGGGAAGCAGAAACAATGTTTGGCTGCATGCCTCCAAGAGATGTTTTATTAACTGTGGGTAATGAGATATTAGAAGCTACAATGAGTTATCGTTGTCGATGGTTTGAATATTTGTGTTACAGACCACTTTTAAAAGATTACTATAATCAAGATCCTAACATGAGACACGAATCTGCTCCAAAGCCAAGATTAACTGATTCAGATTATAGAAAGGATTATTTATCAGATAAAATTGGTGTTCAAAAAAGATTAGAGTGGACTGAAAAAAAATATTTTGTAACCACTGAAGAAGAACCATTGTTTGATGCAGCTGACGTACTAAGATTTGGCAAAGATTTAGTTGTTCAACATGGTTTTACTACAAATTTGAAAGGAATTGATTGGCTAAAGAGACACTATAAAGATCACAGAGTTCATGCGGTTAACTTCCCAGGTGATCCTTATCCAATTCACATTGATGCAACTTTTACCCCAATTAAAGAAGGTTTAATTATCAATAACCCACAAAGAAGACTTCCTAAGGAACAAAGAAAATTATTTGTAGACAATGGTTGGGAAATCGTAGACAGTGCTCAACCAGCGCATAACGAACCACCTCCATTATGTTATTCATCAACCTGGCTATCAATGAATGTTTTAGTTTTGGATCCAAAAACTGTATGTGTGGAAAAAAGTGAAACTTATCAAGCTGAACAATTAGATAAATTAGGAATGGAAGTTATACCAGTAGAACTTAGAGATGCCTACGCTTTTGGTGGAGGCCTTCATTGTTGTACAGCTGATGTTTACCGAGAAGGTGAACTCAAAGATTATTTTCCAAAACAATAATTAATTTGGATTTTGTTTTAAAAATTCAACGTATTTAATTACATCCTCATATTTTTCATCTGGAATATCTTTGTAGCTGGCATTGAATTTGCTTTTCACACAAATAGCAACATGAGCATATGGGTTTCTTCCTTTAGGGTGATTTGGGTGATCAGGTAACTGACCTACCAAATAATCGCCAGCTTCCTGAATAATTTTCCAGAGTTTACTTGCGTTTTCTTCGTTCATGCTAATAAATTTTATCTAAAAAATAAACTTTTTCTTATATCTATAATTTCTCTGATCTTTTTTTCCTTAATAGCATTCCAAGAAACAAATAAAGTACACAATTGATACAAGGCAAATATCTCATTTTTTTCATTTTGGGATAAATCACTATCTGCCTCTATATAGTCTTCAAAATGAGAAATATTATTTCTTGCACAATTTAAATAATATTTACAAGCATCTGTTACTGTAGCGGTTGACCACCATTTTGAGTCTCTGAAAAGATTAGATATTTCTTTATAGAAATAACTTTTTTCAGATATAACCAAATCCTTTTGAACATTTTCTGAAAATTGATCCAATTCAAATTGAATTAAAGCTAATATTTTTTTTTCGCTACTTTTCTTCACAAGTAATTCGATGACGTTTTTATACGACATTGATTGGATTTTATTCCAATTATCAAAAAAATCGTTTGGTGCTTTGTTTAGATCGCTCATGATTAATAATATTTTTAAATTTATATTAAAATTACACTAAATTAACTATGCCAATATTAACAGTTTTAATTTTTAATTTTTAGTCTAGTTGGAAATTAAATGAAAAAATTATTTATATTTTTATTAATATTTTTAAATATTGTGAATTATTCAAAGTCAGACGATTTCTTTGAAGATATAACTTATCAAATATTAGAAAATCAACCCAGATTAAGTTATGGCGTATCAGTTTCAGACGTAAACAATGATGGTAACTTTGAATTTATAGTTACTGGATTTGGATTTAATAATTTAGCCTTAGCTCATAAAAAAGGTATTTTATTTAATTCAATTAACCAAAGTATATTTATAGACAAAAATCGTAAAACCATAGGAGTAGCATCCTGTGATATTGATCAGGATGGTTATGAGGAAATATATTTTTTAAATACAGATACTTATAGTGGAAACAAAAGATATTCTGACAGGTTATTAGATTTTGATGGGAATAAATTTTTTGATTTGTTTGAATTAAAAATAAACCAGAAAAATTTAAATCTTACAGCAGGTAGATCAGTTGTATGCGTAGATAGAAATGGAAATGGAGCTTACGGAATATACGTCGCAAATTATGGTGGACCAACAAGATTTTATGAGCAAGAAGGAAACGAAATAATTGATAAAGCTTCGGAGCTGGGTATTGATAAAATTACTGGAGGTAGAGCGGTTATTTCGGGTAATATTTTATCTGGAAGATCTGATATTTTTGCTGCAAACGAAAGAGGGGAGAATTTTTTATATTATAATAATAATGGAAATTTTGTCGAACTTGCGAAAGATTATGCTGTTGATGATATCTTTCAAAATGGCCGTGGAACTGCTCTAAGTGATATTTATTATAGAGGTAGATTAGACATTTTAACATCAAATTGGGAAGGCCCTCATCGAGCATTTGTTTTAAAAAATGGAAAGTTTGAAGACATAGCTGACAAAACTTTTAGCACTCCATCAAGAATTAGAACGGTAATTTCAGCCGATTTTGATAATGATGGTTATGATGAAGTGTTCATGAATAATATTGGCGAGCCAAATAAATTATTTAAAATTTTAGATAATGGTGAGTTCAAAGAAATAAATATTGGAAATGCTTTAGAAATTAATGGATTAGGAACAGGAGCTGCAGTAGCCGATATAGATGGTGATGGAATACTTGAGCTTTTAATATCTCATGGAGAATCTGGTTATCAGCCTTTAACTTTATATAAGGCAAATTTAAAAAAAAATAATTTCTTAAGGATTAAGCCAATTAATATGCATGGTGCTCCAGCAAGAGGCGCTACTGTAACTCTTGTTTCAAATTTAAGAACTCATTCTAAAACAATAGATTCAGGCTCAGGATACTTGTGTCAAATGGAGCCAGTGGCACATTATGGAATACGAAAAAATGAGAAAAATATTAAGATTATTGTTACATGGACAAACGGAGAAGAAAATACTTTTAAAATTAATGAATTAAATAAAACATTGGAAATTAAACAAAATAATTAATGTTTTTATGAAAAAATTTTTTTTTATAATATTTACTATATTTTTAGTTTTTTCATATAACTCAAGTTTAGAAGCACAAGCAAGAAATTATTATCAAGAGTTAGTAATTGAATGGAGTAAAATATTTCCAGATAGAAATAGAAATGCTGCTGGTCCAAAATTTTTTAAACATATATTGAACAAAGATATTACTTATCAAGAATTTGTTGAATTTAATAAACTTTATTGTGCTGTATCTGGTTCTTTAATAGATCCTAATGCTGATCCTGAAAAAGTATATTTACAAGAAGTTGGTACAAATAAAAAAGTTTGTGGTGATTATTTTAGGTGCTGCATCCCATGCTCATGTGATTTAATGAAATATTCAAAAGTTGATAAAATGAAACATAAATTTAAAGATGTAGAAAAAGAGTTTTACGTTTTAACTATTAAAAACCCTTGTGGTAAAAAAAATTTTCCTAAACAAGTAAATAGAGATTATTTTTGTGATGGTGAAAGTTTATCAAAAGATCAAGTTGTAGAACTAAATAACAGGCTAGTAATTGGATTATTCCATCAAGCTAAATCGTGTGATAAATCTGAAATTGTCAAAATAGATAATCATCAAGTGACTGGTTTATTTTGTGAATTTAGAAACAATACGCCTGATGAACAATTGCAAAGTGGAATGGGAGATATTTTCATAAAATTGGCTAGATAATTTTAGAAAAAAATGAGTAAAGAAAAAAATATTAAAACCTATGAACTTTTTAAACAAGATAGATTTCTTAGTATTCTTGTTCATTTATTGACTGGAATAGGAATTGTTGCTGGTTTTTTTGCTTTAATTGCTGTTATGAATAACAACCAAAAAGGGGCTTTTCTTTGGCTTGGGTTTGCTTTTTTAATAGACAGTGTTGATGGAACTTTAGCTAGAAAATTTAATGTGAAAAAAAATTTACCACACATTGATGGTAAAATGCTGGATAGTATAATTGATTTTTTTAACTATGTTATAATACCATCAGTAATGATTTATTGGTTTAGGTATGTACCAGACCAGTTTATTTTATTAATTCCTGTAATTTTGATTTTTATTTCTATTTATTCTTATGTGAATTTGAATATTTTAACAAATGATAATTACTATAATGGTTTTCCAGCTATTTGGAATGTAATCGTACTTTACTTTTATATTTTTGGTACCAGCCAAAATTTTAATTTGATATTTCTAATTTTGTTAATGTTACTAAAATTTTCTCCTTTAAAATGCATTCATCCTTTAAGAGTTAAAAAATTTAAAAGTTTATCAATTATTTTTGCAATATTTTGGTTCATTACTTCAATTTTGCTAATTTTAATAAAGGATTTAAACATAAACCCAGTATATGAGGTTTTCTTAATGTTTTTATGGGTTGTTTCAAATATTTATTTTATATCTGTAAGCATATTTAAAACATTCAAAAATTGATTAATTTAATTAAGGAGCCAGGAATTATAAAGTTTATTTTTTTTATCTATTGGAATTTCAATTGTTTTATTTTGTCTAGATGAAGCATAGACTGCGGTGACAAATTCTAAAGAATTTCTAGCATCTGTTAAAGTTACCTCATCACTAGGCAAACCGTTAAGTTTATTTGCTATTTCTTCAAACATACCAGCATACCAGGATTTAGTTTGTTTTACTTTAGATAATACATCTTGAATTTGACCTTGTGTTATTGGTGCTCTTGGTAAAAAAGTCCACTCATCATCAGCCGGGCTATAGGGTTTTTCAGGAGAAGCAGCAGACTCAGCAGTTAATCCCTCAAAACAAAATCGAAGTCTACTTGTATCGTTTGCAGCACCTAATGTGATAGAACTCGTCACCAGAGTTCCATTTTCCATTTCAATTGAAAGGGCAGCACAATCCTCAACCTCAATATTATTTACTCTAGTTGATAGCTTGGCAAAAACATTTGAAACAGGACCTAGAATCATACTAACTAAATCATGAATATGAATAGAGTGACTTAAAATAGCTCCACCTTGTTCACCTTCCCAAGTTCCTCTCCAAGGTTTTGAATAGTAATCTTTTCCTCTATTCCAATGAGTTTCTAAAGAAGCAATCAATGGTTTTCCTGCCAAACCAGATTTGATTAATGCTTTTAAATTTGAAAATCCTAGACCATATCGATATTGAAATACTGGAAAAATAATCTTGCCAGTTTCTCTGCTGATTGTTTCTAGTTTGTCCACTTCTTTAAGACTTGATACTAAAGGTTTTTCACAAATTACATGCTTTCCAGCCTCCATAGCTTTTTTACAAGCAGAAAAATGTAAATGGGGTGGTAGACAAATATCAATGATATCAATTTCTTTTACTTTTAATACATCGTCAAAATTAAGAGAAACTTTAGTATTTGTATTTGATATTAATATTTTATCAATAGATTCTCTTGTTAAACCACACAAAGTGTGAACATTAAATCTCTCAGATACTTTTTGAAAGTCCTCAAAATGTTTCGCTCCTATATTAGTTCCAATTATAGCTACTTGATATTTTTTCATTTTTTTTCAGCTTGCTCTTGTGCTTTAATAGCAAGTTCCATTGAAAGATAAGTTAGTTCCTGAGGACATGCAGTTTCTGTTCTATTTAAAACATCATTAATTAAATTATTAAAGTAGGGTAGCTTAATATTAGAGCAATCAATATGTGTTACTTCATCATTATTTGCTAAAAATAAATGATTACCTTTTTCTGATTTTGCTAAATCTGTATATTTTCTTATTTCAATAAAACCTTTGTCTCCAAGTATTAATAATCTTCCATCTCCCCAGGTTGGAAGAGCATCTGGAGTAAACCAATCTAGGCGAATATAACCATGACCACCATTACCAGTTAGGTTTAATTCACCAAAATCTTGAAAACCAGGCATATCTTTCTTTGTTGTATTTTCAACTAATGCATGATTGATTTTTGCCTGATTTGAATTTGTAAAAACTAAAAATTGATGAATTTGGTGGGAACCAATATCTGTAATTATTCCCCCATAACTTTTACGATTATAAAACCAATCAGGTCTTTCATAGTTTCCTTGTCTATGTGGACCTGTACCAATAGTTTGTTTTACTGTTCCTATTTTGCCTCCATTTACTAATTCTTCAGCTTTAGCAACTGCAGCAACGTGAAATCTTTCAGAAAAATTTACAGACCATATCTTTCCAGTTTCTTTAACAGCGTTTTTTAAATTACTTAACTGATCTAAGGTAGTACAGCCCGGTTTATCTACCATGACATCTTTACCAGCTTTTAAAGCATCTATTGAATGACCAGCTCTGTCTACAGGGATCGAAGATATTAAAATCATATCTATAGATGAGTCATTTAATATTTCCTCTTTATTTTCTTTTCTTTTAATATTTGGATATTTTTTATTAAATTCTTGAAGAGTTAAAGGATCCCCATCTGTCCAAAAGTAATTACAGCTACAACCCTCTTTGATCATTTCATCCAGCATATCGAAAATATGACCATGATCTATTCCGATCACTCCAAGGTTAAGTATTTTTTTCATAAACTAATAAGAACCTTTTTGTTTTGCGCCTTTATAAAAAATTTCTTGCAAGTAATCATTTTCTTTTTTTCGAAGCAAAATACTTTCTTCATTCATTAAAGAATTAGTTCTATTTATAATTTCATGATGATGATATTTATCCTCTCCTCTTGCAATTTGAACACTATTTTTACCTAAGGTTTGTTTTACGTTTGTACCTATATAACTTTGGATAACAAATCCTATTCTTCTATCATTACTCTTATTTATTCCTGAACCATGCACTATTCTTGGATGATGCAAAGACATTTGACCAGCTTTTAGTTTTATAGATTTAACTTCGTCTTCGGGTACATTTTCTACTGTTTGTCCTCTGGTAAGTAAATTTCCTTCATTAAATTTTTCATTGTGATCTTTAATATTTAAATGTGATTTAGGCCACATTTTCATACATCCGTTTTTTTCATTTGAGTCTGTTAATGCTACCCATGCTGTGACCCAATTATGAGGTTCTAATCCTATGTATTTTGCATCTTGGTGATAGCTTACAAATCCTTGCTCGTTAGGGTTTTTAATAAATAAAGTAGTGCTGCAAACTAAGATGTTTTTTCCAATAATACTTTCTACTGCATCTAAAATTTTTGAATTATGAACAATCGAATCAAGTTTTGGCGAAATTAAATGAACATTATATCTTCCTGACTTTTTTATTTCATTTGGTAATTTTTTTTCGATTAACTCAATTTCCTTTCTTGCCTCTAATGCTTCACTACATGACAAAACTTCAATAGGTGATATGTAACCTAGATCTTCGTACTGTTTAAGTTGATTTGATGATAGATAAGTCATATTATTTTGAAAAGATTATATGAGCTCAACTATTTCTTCAATATTTTATGGCCGAAGTATTTAAATTAGGAATTGCTGCTAATAACAATCAACCAATCAAGGAAGTAAATTCAATTGAGGTTTTAGCAAATAAAGGAATAGTAGGTGATCGACACTTTCATGACTTTAATGATCCTTACAATCAATTATCTTTAATTGAAGCTGAGAATATTGATGAATATAATATTAAATTTGGGCTCGATATACCTTACATCAATTTTAGAAGGAATATTGTTACAAAGGGTATTCAATTAAATGACTTAATTGGAAAAAAATTAAAGGTAGGAAGTGTTGAATTAGAGGTAATTGAATTATGTCGTCCGTGTAGACATTTGACTGAAATGCTCGATCAAAAAAATATTCTTAAAGAATTTATGAGAAAAGGTGGACTTAGATGCCAAATTCTATCCTCTTCTAATATTAATATCGGTGATAAAATAGAAAAATTGAGCTAAATATTTTTATTTTGAAGATTTATCTTCATTAAAAATAGAAACAGGATTATTTTTCACCGGTTCTTCAATTGGTTCAGTAGTTGGGTTTAGCTCTATACCAGCTGGTGTAATTGATTGAGGCATCGCAACAAATTGTGAATCAGGATTTTCAACAACAGGTCTTACTTTTGATCTATAAATACCATAAATTCCAATTAATATATGAAAAAACATCAAGAATATAAAAAAACCATTTAAATTAGTTAAGTCCATAAATATTGAACACAAAAAAGGTCCACCTATTGCGCCCATACCAAATGTGAATTGTAAACTAGCACCTGCAGCAACAAATTTTTCTTTTGGTATAAAATCATTTGTATGTGCTAAAATTAATGAAAACATAGGAAGACTACAAAATGAAAATAATATTAAGAAAATATAAAACCAAAACTTACTTGTAGCTAAACCATCAGGCATATACATCTGGCTAGAGGCAAAAATTGCACAAAGTGCAAAGAATGCTGCAGCAAAACTAACTGTAATAATTACTGTTCTTCTATCATACATATCGGAGAGTTTTCCTATTGGCCATTGTGAGATCGCTCCTGATACTGCTAATAAAAATGTTACAACTGAAATTTGAAATATAGAAAAATTCATTCCTGCTGCATATACAGCTAGTAAAGTAAATAATGCAGATTGAATTGTGCCATAAAAAAATGAACTGACCATTCCAAAAGGAGAAGAAATGTAAGCTTCTCTTAAGGTCATAGTCTCAATTTTTTTAAAAGTAGGAGGTTTTCTTTTTGTTAATAAAATTGGTATTAGAGCTCCCGAAGTAATTACTGATATCAAAATAAAAGGTTCAAAATTTATTGGATTGCTAAAATTTAAAAAAAACATACCACAACCCATTGCTCCATATAAAATCATCATGTATAATGATAAGACACTTCCTCTGTTTTTATTACTTGCTCTATCATTTAACCAGCTTTCAGCAACTGTATAAATAGAAACCATGCTAACTCCTGTTAGCACTCTTAACAAAAACCATACAAATGGGTTTATAAAAACCGCATGAATCAAAATAACTAAAGATGCAATAGATGCAAAAGCAGCAAAAATCCTAATATGTCCAACTCTGGAAATTAATTTTGGAATTGTAATCGCACCAATAAAATATCCCACAAAATATCCAGACATCATGAAACCTGTAGCAGCTAAACTAAATTCTTCTTTAACAGCTCTAACTCCTAGCAAAGATCCTTGAAAACCATAGGCAAGCATCAGAGCTCCCATTCCCAAAAATAATGCCCAAGAATTCTTTAATATTTTGTTCATATGAATCGCTATCTATTTCTGATTTGTGGCCAAATCAAGTTATTTGTAATTTAGGAATTAAGATTTTTTGAGCTTAAGAAATGAGTGAATTGCAATTGTTAGAATTATAACAATACCACCCTGAATCGTCTCTATGCTCGGTTGTTCTTTGATAATCATCCACACCCATATAGGACCAATTATAGTTTCTAATAAAAAGAATAAATTTACCTCCTCAGCTGGTATAAATCTTGGAGCTATAGTTACTAAAACAAATGGTATTGCTACGCATAAAATACACATTAAAGGAATATAAATCATATCATTTCCAACTAGGTCAAAACTTTCAACGAAGAAAAATGCAAAAATAGCAACACAAAATTTTCCTAAAACTGCAGAGGGAAGCAAATCTCTATCTTTTGCTGATCTTACAAGAACAGCATTAACCGCAAGTCCGGTAGCTGTGACCAACCCCATAAAATCACCGAAAATGTTCCCCAACTGAATTGAGTCATAAAATATATAAATAGCAGAAAAGAAAGTTATTAATATTGCAACCCACGTTTTTTTATCAGGTACTTCCTTTAAAAAAATCCCACCTAAAATTGCAGAGATCATTGGGGCCATAGCAACCATTACCAAAGTATTTGCTACATTAGTATTTTGAATAGATACAAGGAATGTAATGTTACAAATTGCAAAACTGATAGTATAAAATATTCCTGTATACCCTACATTAAATAAAGCATTTAAGAAATTTTTATTATAAAAAATTAATAAACCTAATAAAACTAGAATAAAAGGAATAGCTCCTCTATAAAATAACATTCCCCACGTTTCAATATTTGATAATCTTATTAATAGAGAGTCAGGCGTAATAAGCATTACCGCTATAAAGGCTAACAAAGAACCTTTTTGTTGATTAGTTAAATTATTCACACTTTAAGCTCTTTCCAAAAAGTTTTGGCTAAATTTTTTCCCGATAGATCGTAAAGTGTTTTAAGTCCTGTTGGAGATGTAACATTTATATCTCCGTTAAGTTTTTGATCTATAAAATCAATTCCTGCAAAAAAAATATTTTCTTTTTTTAAATCTTTTGCAATTAGTTTTGAAATTTTAATTTCTTTACTTGTTAATTTTATGTTAGTTGGTTTTGCTCCTTTACTCATGTTACTTAAAATTGAACCTTTCTTTGGAACCCTTGAAATTGCACCACATACTTTTCCATTTATAATAAAAACTCTTTTGTCTCCCTTATTTATTTTAGGAAGAAATTTTTGGCACATGATATGATCATGTTTTTTTATAAATTTATTAACCAATTTTGAATTAAATTTAGTTAGTAAATGAATATCATTTCCACTGAAACTATGGATGGGCTTTAAAATAACTTTTTTGTTTTTTTGGAAAAATTTTTTAATTTCATCCATATTTTGAGTAAAAATGGTAGCTGGCATGTATTTTTGATATTTAGATGAATACAATTTTTCAGAAATATTCCTTACAGAGGTAGGGTTGTTAATTATTTTAACTCTAGTCTTAATCGTATCCAAAATGTAAGTTGTTGAAATATACTCAAGATTAAAAGGTGGATCTTGGCGAATAAGAATAAATTTACATTTACTTAAGTCTAGATTTTGTTTTTTTGTGATTTTATAGAATTTTTTATTGCTATAGTTAAATTTAATAAAAAAACCCTTAGCTGTAACTTTTGAATTAACAACTGATAAGTCTTTTGGATCGTAATAGAAAATTTTATATTTTTTGTTCTGAATTTCGTTTGCTAAAAAAACACTTGTATCTGTTAAAGGATTTAGTTTAGAAGGATGATTTCCTTGAACAGCAACAATTTTATTTATCATACAATTCGTCTAAATTTTCGTTTTTTGAAAATTTACTAATCATATGATCTGCGTTTGTTGTCTTATTATCAATTACTTTTTGTAGATGGTTTAGAAATAAAGTCTCGTTATTACCTTTCTTACTTAAAATATCTCTATTCTCCAACCCTTTTCTTGAAAGATCTAAAAGTGTAGATGACCAATAAAGGAGATCTTTACCCATTAATTGAGTATTAAATCCTTTTTTTGGTGCCTCTAAATATGCATTAATTATTTTATCGTTTTCCCATTTCGAAATTAGTTCATGAACTTCATCTAAATTTCCATAAAGCATACCTATATTGAAAGCTGGTCCTGCACATAAACAATCCCAGCCACAGGTATCCATTGATCTCAATTCAATATATTTCTTAACTCTGTTTTCAGTAAATATTGTACTTAAGTGAGTTGTTAAGTCTGTTTCAGTTGGAAGCCTATTTCCAATTTCTTGAATTTTTCCTTCCATAAAATCCTTAAAAATATATTTCCTACCCGAAATATACTGATCTTCATTTTGTATAAATAATATGGGAAAATTAATTACAAAATTTGCATATTTTTCAAAATTCATATCTTCGAAAAATAATTTAGGCAATCCACCTCTAGAAGTGCTTTGCCACACTTTAGATCTATAAGATAAATAGTTACTATTTTTTTTCTCTACTATTGAGGAATTAGCAAACAAAGCGATTGCAATGGGAACAATTGAGTTTGCTACTCTAAACTTTTTAATAAAATCTTCTTCTGAGCTATAATCTATATTTAACTGAGTGCCACATGTTCTATACATCATATCTAAACTAAGTTCACCACCTAAAGGCATATCCTTGGTCATCAATTCATATCTTTGTTTAGGATTGTTTGGTATTTCATTTAATTTAGATATTGGATCAAAACCTGCACTAACAATTTTTATGTCTAATTTTTTTGTAACTTGTTTTAATTCAAACAAATAGTCTTGTGACTCCGCACAAGCTTCATGCATATGATTTAATTTATCTCCTGATAATTCTATTTGGTTGCCTGGTTCAAGAGTTATATTTTTTCCACCTTTATTAAGAGCAATGATATTTTGTTTTTCAAAAACTGGATTCCAGCCAAATTCAAGTAAGGCTGTAAACATCGCTTTAATTTTTGGATAATCAATCCTTTTATTGTCTGAATTATTAAATAAAAACTTTTCATGCTCAATCCCAATTTTGAAATTTTTGGACTCTTTAATGCCTGATTTAAAATAATTTATAATTTTTTCTATTGAATCAATCATGTGCTGTAAGTAGTGATTTATAGTTAAATTTAAAGATAATAATAAGGCTCTTTTGCGAATATTTTTTTAACTAATGGCTTAAAATCTTCCAAAGTCATACTTTTGTAATCAGGGTCAAAAGAGCATTGGTCATATTTTTCACAAAAATCTATCGTGTCTTGATAATACTTGTGATCTTTAAATTTATCTCTCGCATTTCTATCACCACCTAAATGATGAGCACTGTAGTAAGTTTGAAAAAGACCATGATGTAGAACAATCCAATAAGTTCTTTCCGAAACATAAGGTTTAAGTATGGATGCAGCATATTGGGAATGATTCATTGGTGCTAGATCATCTCCAATATCATGTAGTAAAGTTGCAACAACCATTTCATCACTTTCTTTATTTTTAAAAGCTCTAGTTGCAGCTTGTAATGAGTGTTCTAGTCTAGTGATTTTGTAACCCTCTAAAGTAGTAGTTTGTTTTGATAAATAATTTAAAACTCTCTCAGCTGTTTGTCTTTCAAAGTTTTTCTCAAATTTTTCAAGAAGCTCATAATCTTCCTTAGTTCCATTTTTCATTTCAGTAAAATTTACTGTTTTCATAATTTAATTGTTTGATCCTGTGCTTAGTAAAGATAACTGGGTTATTTTATTATCTCCTAATTCATCCACTAATTTAACAGGATATTCGCCTGTGAAATAATGATCTGTTAATTGTGGATATGTTTCGTTTCTTTTTTCAAAACCAATAGCTTTATACAATCCTTCAATTGATAAAAATCTTAAAGTTTTAGCTCCAATATATTTACAAATTTCATCATTAGTTTTATTTGCTGCTAACAATTCTTTTTTTGTAGGTGTATCTACACCATAGAAATCTGGATATCTTATTTCGGGGCATGCAATTTTAACATGAACTTCTTTTGCACCAGCTTCATAAAGCATTTTAACTATTTTATAAGATGTGGTTCCCCGAACAAGTGAGTCATCAATTAGAATTATTTTTTTATTTTTAATTGTTGTTTGATTAGCATTTAATTTTAATTTTACTCCCAAGCTTCTAATTTTCTGGCTTGGTTCAATGAAAGTTCTTCCAACATAATGATTTCTAATTAATCCATGTTCAAAATTCATTTTTAATTCTTGAGCAAAACCCATAGCAGCAGCATTTCCAGAGTCTGGAACCGGAACAACTATATCAGCATCAGTATCATTTTCTTTTGCTAGCTCTTTACCAATATTTTTTCTATGTTCATATGCTGTTTTTCCTCCAATCAGACTGTCTGGTCTTGAAAAATAAATATATTCAAATACGCATGGTCTAACTTTTTTAGCAGGAAAGGGCTTAATACTTTTCAGCTTATTATTTTCAATTAAAACTATCTCACCGTTTTCAACTTCTCTTACAAATTTTGCACCAATAATATCAAATGCACAAGTTTCAGATGCTAAGACATAACTATTACCAAGCTTACCAATTACTAGTGGTCTAATTCCGTAAGGATCTCTAACTCCAATTAAAGAGTTCTGAGTTAACATCACTAATGCATAACCACCTTGAATTTGAAAAATTGCATCAATTACTTTGTCAATTGTTTTTGGTCTTTTTGATTTAGCAATTAATTGAACAATCGTTTCAGTGTCTGAAGTAGTGTAAAATATAGCTCCATCTGCAACTAGTTTATTTCTCAAAGCAATTGAATTTGTAAGATTTCCATTATGTGCAACTCCAATACCACCTGCGTTGGTGTCAGCAAAAAAAGGCTGAATGTTTCTTAATATATTGTTTCCAGTTGTACTATATCTGTTATGGCCAATCGCATAATTTCCCTTAAGATTATTAAGTACTTTTTCTTTATTGAAATTATCACCAACCAAACCAAATCTTTTTTCAGAATAATATTTTTCTCCATCAAAAGTAACAATTCCACATCCTTCTTGACCTCTGTGTTGTAGGGCATGTAGCCCAAGTGCTGTAAGAGCTGATGCATCCTTAGCATTGCTAATACCAAAAACCCCACACTCTTCCTTAAATCTTGGATTATAGCTCTGTAATTTTTTCTTTAGAATCTTGATATGTTTTTTCATTAGGGAATTCTTTTATCAGATAACTACTACCTTTTTCTAAATATGGAAAGATGTATGATTTGTCATAATTTATTGGCCATTTATCATAATTATAAACGATATGAACACCCGAAAAGATACATACAGAAATAATGTAAGCTCTTATAAAACCAAAAAAGAATCCAAATGTCGTATCTAAGCCACCGATTCCTGTGTATCTGACTGCTTTACTGATTCCTTTATTAACTAATAGAACCAAAAAGATAACGACCACAAATATTAATATTCCTAAACCAACATCGAGCACATACTCATTATCAATTACGTCTTTTACATAGGGTTTAATTTTAGGAAATAGAAATAATGTAATTATATATGCCAACAACCATTTAGCTATTGAGAGAATACTTAAAATGAAGCCCTTTTTGTAACAATTTATCAAAGAAAGGATTGTTAAAATTAAATAAATTAAATCAATTATCGATATTGCTTTGTAAAAATCTTTTATGATTTCTAACATTAAGATGATTTACCAAAAGGTTTAATAATTAAGATTAACGCGGGAAGTAGTGTTAATACCAATATCATAGCTAATAACATAGCAACTCCTGTAAACACACCAAAATAAATTGTTGGAATAAACTTCGATAACACTAAAATTGAAAATCCAAAAACAATTGTAATTGAAGTGTTTAGAATAGCAACACCAACGGTTGAATGACACGTTTTTAATGTTTTGTTATAATCTCTAATTTTATTAAACTCTTCTTTAAATCTGTAAATATAGTGAATACTGTTATCTACTGCGATTCCTATTGTAATTGCTGCAATAGTTATTGTCATCATATCTAATGGTATTCCTAATAATCCAATTATTCCTAATATAAAAAAAGCAGCAATAAAATTTGGAACAACCCCAATCAATGAGAGCTTAATATTTCTAAATAAAATTATGAACATTGAAAATATTCCAATCATAACTAATCCCAACGTTAAAATTTGAGATTTAAATAAGCTTTGTAATAAATTATTAAATAATATTAATACACCTGCTAGTTTGTAATCTTTTTCTTCTAAACCAAATTTATCTTTAAGATCAAAATTAATTTTGTTAATTAAATCGTTTCTCCTTAAATCTTCCTGCGAGTCTATAATTCTTAAACTAATTCGAGCCTCATTATCTTTGATAGAAAGATAGGGGTCTATAATTTCAGTTTTAATTCTTTCAGGAATTTTAGAGTAAAGTACTCCCATTTCTAAAGTACCTAGAGGTTTATTGTTGTTTAATTGAGTAGCAACCTCAATAATAGATGAAAAAGATAGAACTTTGCCAATTTCAGGTAAGCCATCTAAGTAATTATGAACAGATGAAATTAGATCAATTTTATCTTTGGTAAACCAATATTTTTCATCATTAGTATCTTCCTCATCACCCCAATCGTCAAACTCGTCATCTTCCTCAGATTTTTTTACTTTCTCTTTTTGAGGAAATTTTATAATAACTTCTAAAGGAGTGGTTCCACCTAGCTCCTCATCTATAAGTTTCATACCCTTATAAATTTCAGTATTCTTATCAAAGTAATTTATAAAACTATTTTCAACTTCAAGCTTACTTATCCCAACAATACTGAAAATTATAACTATTCCAGTTACCAAGAAAATTGAGTTTTTATTATTTATAGAAATTATACTGAGTAAATTAGTAATTTTTGATTTCTGTTCTTTTTTTACTGAAATATTATTTGTGGGTGCAAAGTTTAAAAGGGTAGGTAGTAAAGTAAATGTAATGATAAATGATGTAATTAAACCAAAAGTCATCATCCAGCCAAAATCAATAATAGGTTTTATTTCACTAAAAATTAAAGATAAGAAAGCGAAAATTGTCGTTAGAACAGTATAAAGAATTGGCCAAAACATTTTTGAAGTTGTTAAGGAAATAATTTCAAAATTATTTTTTGATGGATAATCTTTTTTAAGCTGAAGAAACCTAGTACTCATATGAATATTCATTGCCATTGTTAAAATCAACATAAGTGCAATAAAATTAGACGAGATGACTGTAACTTTCCATCCTAACAATCCAAGTAATCCCATCATTATTATCACAGAAAAAAGACAACTACTTATAGGAACCACAATCCAAAGAAGGTTTCTAAAAACAAACCATAAAGTGGCAATTATAAATAATAGAACACCCAAACCAAAAATAATTATATCACTTTTGATAAAAGTCATCATATCATCAGCAATCATTGGTATTCCTCCTAGATAAATTTTTCCAATATCATCATAACTTTCAATAACTTGTCTAATTTCTAAAATATTCTGCTGGTTTTGTTTTTTGATTTGATCTTTAATAAGTTCAATTTCCTCTTTTGATTTATTTTCTATATCTTCTAATTTTTGAGAATATTTAATATTAACAATAATTCCACTAGTCTTGCCGTCTTCACTAATGACGAAATTTCGAAAAACAGGACTATTTAAAATTTCCTTAAAACCTCTATCTCTATCGACATCCTCATCTTTTAATGTTTTGAAGTTTTCTAGTCTTTCTTGAAGGGGAGCTTCTGAATTATTTAAAAGTGGAATGTCTAATAATGTAATCACACTATGGACCCAATTGAGGCTCTGAATTTTATACTTTAAACTTAATAAATTATTAATTGATGAGTCAGTTACCATTCCCTCATTTGGTGTATAAGTAAGAATTAAAAATTCTTTAGACCCATATCTTTCAGAGACTTCTTTCAAATATGCTAAATCTGGATCACCCTCTATCAATAAGGTTTCCGATGAAGCATCTAGCCTAAAATTTTTTGAATAGTATCCAAAACTTAAAATAGCAATGATTAACAATACAAATATTGCTTTTGGATTTTTTAGGATAACGTTTTGGTAAAAATGAGCTATCATTCAAGCTCTTTATATTGGAATTTAACTTAATTGAGTATCCTTAAATTTTGTAAATCTTTCTTCAAATTCAAGAGTTACATTGCCAATAGGACCATGCCTTTGTTTTCCAATTATAATTTGTGCCAAATGAGCAACCTCATTCATTTTTGCTTGCCACTCTGCATGTTCAACTGTAGCTTCTCTTGGCTCTTTTCTCTGTAAATAATACCCTTCTCTATAAACAAACATTACAACATCTGCATCTTGTTCAATAGATCCAGACTCTCTTAAATCTGCCAATTGAGGCTTGTGATCATCTCTTTGCTCTACTTGTCTTGACAACTGTGAAAGAGCAACAACAGGAACAGAAAGTTCTTTAGCTATTGCTTTAAGTCCTTGAGTAATTTGTGATATTTCTTGAACTCTTCCATCTTTGTTAAATGTAGTTCCTCTCATTAACTGGATGTAATCAACTACAATCATATCGAGACCAAAAAGCCTTTTAATACGTCTTGCTCTATTGCTCAAAGCTGCA
Organism: Candidatus Pelagibacter sp.; assembly: GCF_052046145.1. Classification (GTDB taxonomy): domain Bacteria; phylum Pseudomonadota; class Alphaproteobacteria; order Pelagibacterales; family Pelagibacteraceae; genus Pelagibacter. Next base: position 851,670 of record NZ_JBNGZR010000001.1, on the reverse strand, counting down.
ATACTTATTGCTGGAGTTTCATCAATATAAAGAGGCAGTTCAGAAATATTTTTCGATGTTTCTAAAAACTTATCAAATTGGTCGTCAGATATTCTTCCTCTTCTAATATCATTAGAGCTAATTCTAGCTTGTTCAGAAATAATTCTTGTAGATAATTGTTCTGAAGACATTTCAAGCGAAAAGAAAGCTATAGAAGATTTCTTACCACTCTCTTGTAATTTTTGGGCGGCGTTGAAAGCAATATTTGTTGCAAGTGAGGTTTTACCCATTGATGGTCTACCAGCAATAATAATTAAATCTGATTGATGTAAACCACCGAGCTTATCATCTAAATCCCTTAAACCAGTTGGAACACCAACTATACCTTCCTCATTCTTATAAGCAGCTGAAGCCATTTCAATTGTTTGTTTCATTGCTTCATCAAATTTTACTAAAGAAGAATTGAAAGAACCTTTTTCAGCTAAGTCAAATAATAATCTTTCAGAACTTTCGATTATAGATTGTCCGTTAGTATCAAGATCATTTAATTTTGCACTATCAATAGTTTGTTCAGAAATTTTTATTAATTCTCTTCTTACAAACATATCGTAAATTATTTTTGAGTATTCTATTGCTTGCCTAACTGATGTAGAAAATTTTGTAATTTTAACTAAATATTCTGGAACATTTAGATCATCTTTTTCATCTTCAAAATAATTTTTTAAAGTAATTGGGTTAGCTAACATTCCTTTGTAGATAAGACTTTCAACTGCCTCAAATATTTTTTGATGCATTGGGTCATAAAAGTTAGTACTAGAAATTATTGTATTTATTTCATCAAAAATATCATTGCTTACAAGGATAGATCCTATAACTGCTTGTTCCGCCTCAATGTTATTTGGCAACTCTTTAAAGTGATCTTTAACTATACTTAAATTATTTTCCATTAAAATAAATTTACATGAAAATTAATCAAATCAAATTACTAATTGGTACTGGGGAAAAGAATGTATAATTATTGAATTGTATCAGCTGAAGAAACATTGATTGTAATTTCAGCATCAACTTCTGAGTGTAAAGTAATTTTAACTTTAAATTTTCCTAAAGCTTTTATTTCTTCAACTGGTTGTATCATTGAAGGCTTAATATCAATATTGTTCTCTTCCCGAATAAGTTTTGAGATTTCAGTTGGTTTAACTGAACCATATAATTCATTATTTTCTGTACTTAACTTTTTGACAGAATACTCTTTACCATTAATCTGATCAGCAATTTGAGAGGCTTCTTTCTTCTTTTCGTTATCTTTTTTAGATAACTCAGCTTTAATTTTTTCAACTTCTTTTATATTTTCTTTTGAAGCATAAAGAGCTTTTTTATTAGCAATTAAGAAGTTTCTAGCAAAACCTCTTTTTACATCTATTACTTCACCAATAGATCCAATTCTTTTTACGTTTTCTAACAATATTACTTTCATTTTATATTAATGCTAAGTTTCTTGCTCTTTTGATTGAAACAGAAAGTTCTCTTTGTTTCTTTTGAGAAACATTTGTTATTCTTGAGGGTAGAATTTTTCCATTCTCAGATACATATTTTTTTAAAAGTTTAATATTTTTGTAATCTACTTGAGGAGCACCCTTAGCTGATAATGGACAAGTTTTTTTGAATTTATATTTATTAGGTTGAAAAATACTTAATTTTGCAAAGTTACTCTGCTTACCTTTTTTATTTCCACTTTGTCTTTTTGGCATTAGTTTTTAACACTTTCTTTTTTTTCACTATCTTCTTTTTTTCCAAAATAGTTTGTTTCTAAATCAAATTTTTTTACTCTAACTGTTAGATATCTTAGTAATTTTTTATCTATAGACTCATTTTTCTCTAATTCATCAATAACATTACCTTTACCTTTTATTTTAAAGTGTATGTAACTTCCTTTTTTATTCTTTTTAATTAGATAAGATAAGTTTAGTAATCCCCAGTTTTCAGTTTTAACAACTTCACCATCATTTTTTTCAACAATTTTAGAATACTTCTCTGTTAGTTGCTTTAATTCACTTGGTGAAGTATCTTGCCTAGCTATAATAGTATGTTCGTATAAATTCATTTAAGTTCTTTAATAAAAAGTGAGGATATACTATTATAAAAGTTCAATTACAATAGTTAAAAAGGCAAAATGTCAGTTTTTTTTATATGTTTTCAGTAATTTTTCCAGGTCAGGGATCTCAAATAGTGGGAATGGGAAAAGAGATTTATGATAAATTTAATATGGTAAAAGACCTTTTTAAACAAGCAGATGATACTCTAAATTTTTCTATTTCTAAGCTTATCCTTGAAGGACCAAAAGAAGAGTTAGATCTAACAGCAAATACACAACCAGCAATATTTTTAATAAGTTACTCAATATTTAATTTAGTAAAAAATGAATTCAAGTTAGATTTAAATAAAGCAAAATACTTTGCAGGACATTCTTTGGGAGAGTATTCGGCTTTATCGTGTGCGGGATATCTGGATTTTTCAGATACTTTGAAAATATTAAGAACTAGAGGGGATGCTATGCAAAATTCTGTGCCTAAAGGACAAGGAGGGATGGTTGCAGTATTAGGTTCAACAGTTGATATGATTGAAAAAATTTTGACAGAAAATGTAGAAAATTTAAAAGTACAAATTGCAAATGACAATTCTGAGGGTCAAATTGTTTTGAGCGGAAAAACCGAGGATTTAGAAAAGTTAATTCAAATTTTAAAGGATAATTCAATAAAAAATACTAAACTTCCAGTAAGTGCACCTTTCCACTGTGATTTGATGAATAATGCTACAAAAATTATGAAAGAAGAGTTAAATAAACTTAATTTTAAAAATGGTCAAAATAAATTAATATCAAACGTTACTGCTGATGAGATTAAAGACCCAGATGAGCTTAAAAATCTCTTGATTAAGCAAATAGAGAGTAGAGTTAGATGGAGAGAAAGTGTGATTAATATGATAGAAAATGATGTAGACCATTTTATAGAAATTGGACCTGGGAAAGTTTTGTCAGGTTTAGTAAAAAGAATTAATAGAAATGTTAAAATTGATACAATTAATTCTCAAAATGATATTGAAGGTCTTAAAATATGAATGATTTAAAAGGTAAAAAAATTATTGTTACTGGTGCTTCAGGCGGGATTGGAAATTCAATAATTGAAAAATTAAATCAAGCAGAAGCAAATATTTTAGCTTCAGGAACAAGAATAGAAAAACTTGAGGAATTAAAAGATAAATATGGAAATATTAAAACATTAAAGTTTGATATTTCTCAAAGCGATAAAATTGAGGAGTTTATTGAAAACGCAACCAAAGAACTTGGTGGTAGTTTAGATTGCATAGTTAATAATGCAGGTATTACCCAAGATAATTTAGCAATAAGGATGAGCTTAGATGAATGGAAAAAAGTAATTGATGTCAACTTAACATCAACTTTTTTAATGAGCAAATCAGCAATTAAAAAAATGCTTAAAAATAAATCTGGAAAGATTGTTAATATTACGTCAGTTGTCGGACATACAGGTAATTTAGGACAGGCCAATTACACCGCTTCCAAAGCAGGTATAATTGCAATGTCTAAGAGTTTAGCAATAGAATATGCTAAGAAAAATATAAATATAAATTGTATATCACCTGGATTTATCAAAACAGCTATGACAGATAAATTAGATGACAAATTTAAAGAAGCAATAATATCAAAAATCCCTTCTGCCCGACTAGGAGAGCCAGATGATATTGCAAATGCTGTACTTTTTTTATGTTCTAGTCAATCAAGTTATATAAATGGAGAAACTTTGCATGTTAATGGAGGCATGTATATGGCTTGACAAAATAGGTTTTTAAACTAATAAGAATTTATAACAAAAAGGATCAATATGTCAGAAGACGTTTCAAGCAAAGTAAAAAAAATTGTAGCAGATCACCTAGGTATAGATGAAGCAAAAGTAACTGAAGAGTCAAGTTTTATAGATGATTTAGGCGCAGATAGCTTAGATACAGTTGAATTGGTGATGGCTTTTGAAGAGGAATTCGGATCTGAAATTTCAGACAGTGAAGCAGAGAAAATTTTAACTGTTGGAGATGCAGTTAAGTTTATCGAAGGAAAAGCTAACTAGAAATTTTAATGCCATCAGAAAAAGATGGAGTAATGATAATTTTATCCTCTCCTTCTGGAGCAGGTAAAACAACATTGGTAAAAAAGTTATCAGAAAAAGATAATTTTGAAATTTCAATATCACATACCACCAGACAACCTAGACCTAATGAAAATCATAATGAAGATTACTTTTTTGTTGATGAATTAGAATTCAGAAGGTTAATAAAGAATGAAGAATTCCTTGAATATGCAAAAGTTTTCAATAATTTCTACGGCACAACAAGAACACCAGTAATAGATAAATTAAATAAAGGTAAAAATGTTCTTTTTGATATTGATTGGCAGGGAGCCGATCAAATTAAAAATAAAAAATTAGATTATAAATTAATTACTTTTTTTATATTACCTCCAAGTAAAGAAGTTTTATTTAAAAGATTATCTAAAAGACATTCTAATGACAAATTAATAGCAGAAGAAAGAATGAAACAATTTGAAAGAGATGTCTTACATTGGATAAACTACGATTACGTGGTTATTAATAACGATTTGAATGAATGCTACTCCAAAATTACAAATTTAATCGATGCTGTAGTTAATGATGGCTCTAAAGATTATGATTTAGAGTACATAAGAAGCCATGTTAATAAACTAACCTCTTAAATTTTCATATTCGAAAGCCAGTTTATAGTAAGTTTCAAAATTCAAGTTTTGTGGTCTTAAATTTAAATCAATTTTAAGTTTATCCAACACTTTTTTATCTCCATTAAATAGTTGATTAAAAGGTTTCTTTAACATTTTTCTTCTTTGGTTAAAAAAAACTCTTGTAACTTTTTCTAAATTATTAGGATCATTAATTTTGATAAAATTTTGCTTTGGATGAAATAATAATAATGAGCTGTGAATTTTTGGTTTTGGTGAAAATGCTTTAGGTTCAATGTCACATATCTTTTTAATATTAAGCTTCCAATTACAAATTATAGATAATCTTCCATAATTTGATGTATTAAATTCTGCAATTATCCTATCAGCAACTTCTTTTTGAAACATTAAAACTAAACATTCAAACCAAAAATTATCTTTTAAATTAATTATCCATTTAGTAATAATTTCTGTTGAAATATTATAAGGTAAATTGCCAAAAACTATTGCCTTATCTTCTAAAAGATTAGTTTCATCTAATTTTAAAACATCATCGTTAATAATATTTATTTGATCACCAAATTTTTTTTTAAGATTGATTGCAAGCAAGTTATCTTTTTCAATAACAAAGATTTTTTGAGGTTTTTTTTTGAATATATACGAGGTAAGGTTTCCAGTTCCTGGTCCAATTTCAAGTACTAATTTATTTTTAATATCGGTTATATTTGTAATTTTCTCCAAAATATTCTTATCTGTTAAGAAATTTTGACCTAAACTTTTTTTAGCTCTTATCAATTTTTATCCAGAAAAGAAATTGCTTTTATTAAACTTAATGGATTAGAAATATTTTTTCCTAACATTTCTATATTTGGTCCATGGTCTGGAGAAACTCTAATAAAAGGCAATCCAAGAGTTATATTAATAGCATTATATTCAAATAAAGTTTTAATCGGTGTTAATACCTGGTCATGATACATGCCTATAATTACATTATATTTTTTTATATTGTTTTTCATAAACATTGTATCAGCAGAATATGGCCCGGAAATATCATAATTTCGCTTTTTTAAATTTATAATGGCAGGTTTGATAATTTTCTCATCTTCATTAAATTTATAAATACTTTCACAATGTGGATTAATTCCTAAAACGCCTATTTTAGGTTTTATTTTGAGTTTAATTTTATAAAACTTGTTTATCAATTCGACTTTTTCATAAATTAACTTTTTATTAATATTTTTTGGAACCGATTTTAAAGGTAAATGTGTAGTAAGAGGACAAACAGATAGTCTTTTATTATAAATAAGCATCGCATTTTTTTTTATATTAAATTTTTTTGAAATAAATTCAGTTAAACCTAAATATTTCTTTTTCAAAAATTTATCTTTGGAGATTGGACCTGTAATTAATCCTTTGAGGTTAAATTTTTTAATTAATTCAAATCCAACATTAAAACAGTTTTCAATATATTTGTTTGATTTTGATGAAATTTTTTCAAAAGCTTTAGATGTGTTGTATTTAACATCTATTAAATTAATACTTTTATTATCAAGCTTCAAATTTATTAAATTTTTAGTATTTAAAATATTAATCTTTTTTTTATATTTTAGCTTAGCCATCTGCAACTTTATAAGTTTATGAGATGCAATTAATATTAAGGGTTTTTTTATTTTAGTTCTTTTTAATGTTTTAAAAAAAATTTCTAAAAAAACACTATTAGGTTCACCAGAAATAATTAGTATTGAGTTTTTAAAATTCATTTATCTCGACTTCTTTCTTAACTCTATTAAAATAAATATTAGAAAATTGATTAAGTTGTTTATTTGCAACTTCTTTAGAGATTGTTTCAACTTCTTCATCTAGGTTAATTTTAATTTCTGTTTTTCTCTTGTCTTCAATTTTTATAATTAAAAAACCTCCTGGTACTAATATCGCATTAGTAATACTTCCAATTTTTGTGTTAATAACTTCTTTTTTTAATTTTTTATTTAAACTATTAAGTTTTATCCAACCTACTCTCCCGCCGTTTTTAGCCGAACTAGAGATGCTATGAATTAGAGCAGAATTGTTAAAACCATTTAATTCAATGTCTTTTTTAATTTTGTTGTATTTATTTTCTAACTTTTGATTCTCTTCCAATGTAAAAAGAATTTCTGATATAAAAAACTCCTCCTGAAATTTATTAAGATTAATTTCATTTCTTATTTTTTCTTTATCAATCTTAACATCTTTCGAATGTTTGTTAAAAATTAATTGATTCCACAATAATTCTATTTGTAATTTTTTTTTGATTGTTTCATATTTAATACCATTTTTTTTAATGTATATTTTTAATTCATCCTCATTATTTAAATTTAATTGGTTAATTAGATTTTTAATTAGAAATTCAAGGTATTGATCATCTACTTCAATTTTTTCAAAATATTTTGATAATTCAATTATTTTAATTTTTTCTCTAATTATCGAATTTTTTGAGATTTCAAAAATTTTTTCTTTTTCTAAATTTTCAAAATTTTTATTTATCATTTTAAGATATTCAATCTCTTCGAATATATCTATGGATGTAATTATGTGGTTATCCACCTTAAAAAGAATTTTATTTTCGTATGCTTTAGCTGTTAGAATTAAGAAAAAATAAACAATAATCACAATAGAGATATTAATTTTATTTAACATTTTACTGATCTATTTTTTGCTCAAAGGTGGTAATTGGAAATAGGGTAATTGTAAATATTAAGTCTTCTGATGGTTTTAAATCCCTATCTTCATAGTAAGTTTTTTTGTATTTGATACCAGCTGTTAAACAATCATTTTTATATTCGTAAACTAAATCATAATATTCTGTTAAATTAATTTTTCTATTTCTTCTTGTGTTAAATTTAAAATAATTATTTTCATCAATCTCAAAAGAAGTATTATTTTTTACAAAATTTTGATCACCCATATCATCTATTTCTTTTATATAATGGAAAGTACTAACAAAATTATTTAAAGATATTGTTGTACTTATATCATTATAATCTATTTCGTCTAAATTATTGTCTGCAGCAAAATTATATTTAAAATTTAAATTTTTAGAAAAGTTATTTGAAATAGAGCCAAATATATTTGAGGTTTTTTTATTTAATGTTGTGTTAGATGGCATAAAATTTTCCTCTTTATCTCTAAACACTGTCGCTAATTTAAATTCAAAGTATTTATTCATATCTTCTATTGTCTCTTTTTTATAATCAAAACCAACTGTCAACGATTTCCCACTCTCAAAAGAATCTTCTAATCCCAATCTATTGATTAAGAATATATTATCGTTGTTAATTGTTCTTTTGGTTGATGTATGATTTTTCATGTCACTAGGATTTGCTCTAAAGGATAATTTTGGTGTTAAATAATTAAAATAATTTGATGTTTGCTTTTTTAATGGAAGACTTGTTTGAAGTTCAAATATTGACGAAAATTCAATTTGTGGACTTGATTTATAATCAGAAATATTTTTTCCAAGTGAATTAAGATTTTTTAAATTAATGTTAAAATTATTTTTAAATCCATTTTTTGAAATATAATCTATACTAGAAAATGAAAAATTATTTATTACTTGTGATTTTAATTTATTTGTTTCGTTTAAGTCGTTACTTCCATTTGAATTAAATGTTACCGAGCCCTTTTGTAAATTAGTAAATAAGTTTTGATTATAATTATAATATGGAAGTATATATTGATACCTATCATTATTTTTTAATTGTAAATTTTCAAACGACTGAAAACCTGCAGTTAAATTCCCATTATCTTTTTCCAATATAACTTTTATTTCACTAGACAATTTATCAGTATTTTGAGGCTTTAATGAAGTTACCGTATCATTCAAATTATTATTAAATATTTTCAAGAAAGTATCATTTGTTATTTTTTCAAAATTAATATCCAATTTGCTCGTTTCAAAATTTTCTAAATTTAAATCAATATCTAAATCTGTGAATAAATAACTTGTATTTTGTTCTTTTTTTAAAGTTGAAGATTTATAGTCTCTAGAGTGTCCAAAATTCGTGATTAAACTAAAATTTTTTCCTACTTTTCTAAATTCATTTTGGATCATTTTAATTTTTCCGTCAAAAATTGATGGGCCAAATGTAAGATCGCTTTCTTCAGAAAAAACATGAAAATAAGGTATTATAATTGAATTACCAAGTAAGTTTGAATTATTTATAACTGGTTTGAGTAGTCCCGACTGTCTTTTTACTGTTGGGTCAGGATGAAAAAATTTTGGAAAGTATAAGATTGGAAAATCATATAATTTTAAATATGCATTTCTATAGTTTAATTGTTTTTTATCTTTATCATGTGTTATCTCATTTGCTTCGATAGACCATGGTGGACAATTATCATTCTTTTTGCAACTTGTAAAAACTCCTTTATTTATAACAGTTAAATTGTCTTTTTTAGACAGTGACAGTCCTTGCAGTCTTGGATCATTTTCTGAATTATCAAAAATATTTTTATGTAAATTTATTTTTATATCTTTTGCCAAAAAACTTTTGGTCTTTAAATTTATAATACCACTGGAGAAGTAAAATGTATCACTTTTAGGTAAGTTATAATTTGAATTTATTATTATTTTTTCACCTCTTAGTTCTTCCTCATTAATTAAGTATCTAAATTTTGAAAGTTTATATAAATTTGATTGATCGCTAATTTTTGTATTTTTTTCTGAAATTAATTGCATAGATTTTCTTAAAAAAATAACGTCTTCAGATGTAAAATTATATTTTGAATTTATTAATGCAGATGTTTTTCCTTTAGTAGAAATTTTTTCTTCGTTTATTAAATAAGATAAAAATTCTGCTTTAATTTTATAATCCTCTAGATCATTTACAAAATTAACATTTTTTTTTGCAACAATTAAATTTTGATTTATATTATACTCAAATTCATTTGCACTTATATTTACTTTATCTTTAAGACTAATTCCTCTTGATTTATTTTTTGTATAAATAATATTTTTATTTTTTTCAAAAACTATGCTATCTGAATAAATTATATATTCATTAATAGTGTCATTTATTTTAACTTCACCGCTTGCATTTAAAATATTTAAATTTTTATTATATTCAAATTTGTCAGCATCAATTATAATTCCATTATCTGATGTGATAGTTCCTCTTTTTAAACCTATAAATTTGTTGCCATTTTCAATAATTTGAACTTCTGTTATATTAAAATCAAAATCCTCAGCACCATAAGCATTAAAAAAAATTAAATTAAAAAAAAATATAAAAATTATTTTAAGAATATTATTTGTCATTTACTTTATTTAGTAGAAAACCATTTACACATGTTAAAATTATAAGTGGAAAAAAGATTGATATTAACAAAGAAATTCTTTCTGTACTACCAAGAACATAAGAAAAATTGTTAAAATAATATATTATTACAGAGAAAAATAAGCCTATTGAAATTTTAAATGTAGAGCTTTTTATTTGTTTAATTCTAAACATAATTAAAGATGCAAATATTGTAATTAATAATAAATATACAGGATTTGAAATAAGTTTTAACATATGTAAGTCCAAATCAGTAATTGAGTAATTTAGTTTTTTATAGTTTTTTCTCAATTCATAAAGTTCAATAAATGTCAAAGCAGATAAGTTTGAATATAAAGTTTGTATTCTTTCAGAATTAAAATTTGTATTTATTTCTAAATTTGAAATATTTCTATAATCATTTTGTTGATATACCCTAGCGTTAAAAATTATCCATTTTTTTTCAGTTATATCAATTTTATCACTTTGTATATTTCTAATAACATTAAAATTTTCATCGAATTCAGTTATAAAATTATTAATTAAATATTTATTTTCTATCGATGATGAATTGGTAATAATTATTTTATTATCAACTTTATCTTTTATCCATAAGCCGTTTTTAGTAACAACAGCAAGATATTTTCCATCTGATGTATAATTTGATTTTAGTTCTAAATAAACACTTTTTAAAGTAGAGGATACATTATAAAAAACGGATATTAGAAAAATACCTGTAATCAATGTTAAAACACCAAGAATTATTAAAATATTGGAATTTTTTAGTCCTGAATATCTAAAAATATCCAGTTCTTTATTTTCAAAAAATTTTATAAAAAAAAGTTGGACTGTAAGTAATATAATAAAAGGAAATATTTCAAAAACTAGTGCTGGTGAATTTAATAAAGACAAAAAAAGTGTAAAGCTAACATTTATGTTTTCATCTTTAAAAAATTCAATTTCGGTTAATAAATTTAAAATAAATACTAAACTGGTAATTACAAAGAAAACAAAAAATAAAGATTTAAAATAAACAGAAGAAATAAATTTTATATAAACTTTCATTTTTTTATGTTCGTATAAAGTTTGCTTTAAATTTATAAAATAAGAATAAATACAAAATTATAAATACTAATAACGGAATTAAAATTAAATTTATATTTTGAAAAGTAGAATTAGAAATAAATCTGATTGTTGTTTCGGAAAAAATAATAATTCCTAAACCAATCAAGAATGTTGAATACCTTAATTTTTGATAGCTAGCATTTTCCTTAGAAATTATAATTATCAAAAAAGGCAATAAAGATAATATTGGAATATAAAAAGGTATAATAAATCTTTTATACAACTCTTTAAAAATATTACTCATATTCTCAATAGTACAATTTTCAATTTTATTTGTTAGTTTTTCAAATATTATTTTATTAAATTTGTAAAAATTATTGATACATTTAATAAGCTTGAAAGACGAGATTTCTTGAGTTTTAATATAAGTAGTTGTATTTGACTTTAAATCAATAAGTGAAAAATCAGATTTAGAAAATGAAATATTAGTTATTTTATCATTTTTTGAAGTAATAGTAGAACCTTTGTAAAGGACTAGTATTTGTGAATTTTTTATTTCTTTAAATTCCCCTTTTTTTGCATATGTTATTTGAAATTCATTATTGTCGATTTCTCTTTTTATATACAAATTTTCTAGATCACCATTTTTATCTTTTTTATTAGCATAAATTGTTACCCCTTTTATTGTGTCATTAAATTTTTGTGGTTTAACAAAACTTCCTAAAAAATTTACATTTGAATTTCTCAGGAATGATCTAGCTAAATCTTGTGATTTTGGAACTATGATTGCGCTTAATAAAATCTGAAATAGCATTAATAAAATTGAGATTTTAAATATGAAATTAATTATTTCTATTTTATGGACTCCAAAATTCCAAAATATCATCAATTCATTACTAAGTTCATATTTTGTAGTTACATAAAAAATTGTAAAAAAAAGTACAAAAGGGAATATTTTGCTTAGTATTTTTGGAAAATTTAAAAGAGAAAAATTTAAATATACCAAATAATCTCTTCCATCTTCTATCATTATATCTAGATAATTAACTGATTGAAAAACCCAGATTACGACTGCAGTGCTTAATAATGAGAGAAAAAGAAAAGTTAAGTAATCATATAATAGTTTTCTGTATAATATTTTTTTCATTGAAAAATGTGATTTTTATACCTATATAGCATTATCTCGTAGAGATTGTATTTAAAATTTATGGCTGTCCAAATTTCTTATAAAAACAAGATATCGAAAAAAAACACTTATAATTTGGTTTTATTCGTTAATGAAACGTTCAATATTTCAAGCTTAAAAAAACATATTTCAACCAAAGAATATGCTCTTATTTCCGACCTTGTTAAAACGAAGGATATAAAAAAGAAAATAGTAGCTTTTGATATCAGCTCTAAAAAAAAAATAATATTAGTTTCACTTAAAAATAAAATTACTATTTCCGAGGTAGAAAATCTAGGTGCAGTTTTTTATGATAAATTTAAAAATGATAAAATAAATCATTTTGTTATAAATTCAGATTCTTCAATAAATCAACAAAGGAATTTAGTAGGTAATTTCGTACATGGTTTAAAATTAAAGTCTTATACTTTTGAGAAATATAAAACAAAAAAAAATAATAAAAATATTTCTATAATTATATTTGGTAAGAACCAGCCATCTGTTAAAGAACAGCTTAAATTTAAAGCTATTGAAGATGGAACATTTTATACAAGAGATTTAGTTTCTGAGCCTGGAAACATTCTACATCCTGATGAATATGCAAAAAGATTAATCTCATTAAAAAAGTATGGTTTAAAAGTTTCTGTATATGATGACAAAAAATTAAAAAAACTTGGAATGAATACCCTGCTTGGCGTAGGGCAAGGTAGTATTAGAGGATCGTATCTAGTTACAATGGAATGGAATGGTTTGGACAAAACATCTAAACCATTAGCATTTGTAGGAAAAGGAGTGTGTTTTGATACCGGAGGAATATCGTTAAAGCCTGCTAAATTCATGGAAGATATGACTTATGATATGGCTGGTTCCGCAGTTGTAGTTGGATTAATGAAAAGTTTAGCACTTAGAAAAGCAAAAATAAATGCTGTTGGTGTTGTGGGTTTAGTTGAAAATATGCCAGGAGGTAATGCGCAAAGACCTGGAGATATTGTTAAGTCTTACAGCGGTAAAACTGTAGAAATTTTAAATACTGACGCCGAGGGAAGATTGGTTCTAGCTGATGCTTTAACTTATACAGAAGAAAAATTTAAGCCAAAATTAATTGTAGATTTGGCTACTTTAACAGGAGCTATAATTGTATCTTTAGGTTCTGAATATGCAGGTTTATTTTCGAATGATGATAATCTATCAAAACAATTAATTAATGCCGGGGAAAAAGTAGAAGAAAAAGTTTGGAGAATGCCTCTAAATAAAAATTTTGATAAGTTAATAGATTCTAAAAATGCAGATATGCAAAATATTAATTATGTTGGGGGAGCAGGATCAACAACTGCTGCTCAATTTTTACAAAGGTTTATTCTAAACAAAACACCTTGGGCACATCTGGATATAGCTGGAATGGCTTTTTCAAAATATGGTGGAGCATTGAATTCTGGTGGTGCAACAGGTTATGGAGTGAGATTATTAAATAAACTAATAGAGGATAATTATGAGTAATTTAGAAAAAACTTTATCAATTATAAAACCAGACGCAGTGGAGAGAAATCTAGAAAATGAAATTAAAGAAATGTTTAAAAGTAATGGTTTTACAATTTTAAAAGAAAAAAAAATTCAAATTGAAAAATCAGAAGCTGAAAAATTTTATAAAGTTCATGAAACCAAGCCATTCTATAATGATTTATGTGCCTATCTATCCTCAGGCCCAATTGTTGTGATGGTTCTTGAAAAAGATAATGCAGTTTTAGGAAATAGAGAATTAATGGGTGCCACAAATCCAAAAGATGCAGAAGAAGGCACTATTAGAAAAAAATATGGAATTTCAATAGATAAAAATTCTGTGCATGGCTCAGATAGTGTTGAAAATGCTAAAATTGAAATAGATTTTTTCTTTAAAGATTAAGAACTTTTAATATTGCTTTTGGGTACAGTTTATGCTCTTGAACTAAAACTTTTTTAGCAAGAGAAGACTTGGTATCTTTTTTTGAAATTTTTACTTTCTTTTGTAGGATAATTTTCCCCGAATCTAATCTAGCATTTACAAAATGAACAGTGCATCCTGAGTATTTTTCCTTGTTGTTTAATACTCTTTGGTGAGTATTTAATCCTTTATATTTAGGCAGTAAGGAGGGGTGTATATTTAAAATTTTCCCTTTAAATTTTTTTATAAAATTTTTTGACAAAATTTTCATAAATCCAGCAAGACAAATCATTTCAATATTGTTTGCTTTTAAAACAGAAAGTAATTTTTTTTCACTTAAATTTTTATTTTTAAAATTTAATACCTTTTTTTTTATATTGTATATTTTAGCATAATTTAAACCTTTTGCTTTAGAATTATTTGAAACAACAAAATCAATAGATATAGGAGATTTATTAGTTTTTGAAAATTTAATTAGAGATTTAAAATTACTTCCTGTACCAGATATAAATACAGCTGTTCTAATTTTTCTATAACCAGTTGATAGACCCATTTAGTTTAACTTTATTTTTATCTTCAGAAATTTTTCCGATTACATATGGCTTATATTTTTTTGAAAAAAATTTACTTATTTTTTTTAGATTTTTATTTTCTATAATTATGCAAAAACCAACTCCACAATTAAATGTTTTGAGCATTTCTTTATTAGAAATTCCATTATTTTTAAGCCAATTAAATATTTTAGAAGTTTTAATTTTATCTAAGTTAATATTTGCAGAAAGTTTATCTGGTATAATTCTTTTAATATTATCTGACAATCCTCCACCTGTTATATTTGCACAACCATTAATTAATTTATTATTTATTAAATTCATTATTTCTTCGACATATATTTTAGTTGGTTTTAAAAGCTCAGATCTCAAAAAATTATTTTTTTTAATATTTATTTTTTTTTGTTTTAATAAATATCTCACAAGAGAATACCCGTTAGAATGTAAACCACTAGAAGGAATTGCTAATATCAGATTATTTTTTTTTATTTTATTTTTATTTAAAATTTTATTCTTTCCAACAACTCCTACAGCAAATCCCGCAATATCAAATTTCCCTTTTTCGTAAGTACCTGGCATTTCAGCAGTCTCTCCACCGACGAGTTCACATTTTGATTGATCACAACCTTTTTTAATTCCTTTTATTATTGCTTTAAGTTTTTTTAGATCAATTTTATTTATAGATATATAATCTAAAAAAAGTAAAGGCTTAGCACCTTGAACGATTAAATCGTTTACACTCATAGCAACTAAGTCAATTCCAATAGTGTCAAATTTATTTAAGGAATTAGCAATTTCTATTTTAGTACCCACACCATCCGTACAAGCTACGATTCTAGGTTGTTTGATAATACTTGGTATATTTGTTATTGAGCCAAACCCCCCTATATTAGAAAACTTTTTTTTGCCTCTTTTTTTTGCTGAAATTTTAGAGATGAAATTAACAAACTTATCTGCAGCTTTGATATTAACTCCACTTTTTTTATAGGTAAATTTTTTTTTATTCATTAATATGTTTTATGAAATTAATTTCTCTACTTTGTAATTTTAAGCTTTTATATAATTTTTTTTTATTTCTTGCTTTAATAAATATTTTCTTTTCCACAGGAAAAGGTCATGCAAAGACATTTTCTATAAATGATATTGAAATATCAACGCCTTTTGAAATAAATTTTAATAAAAATGAAATTATTGATGAAGGATTTGTAAAGGCATTTAATGAACTGATTTTGTCAATTGTTCAAAGTAAAGATCAGGTAAAATTAAAAAATACGTCAATTAATCAAATAAAAGGAATGATAGAAACTTTCTCAATTAAGGAAGAAAAGTTTATTGATGAAATTTATTATCTTACCCTAAATGTTTCATTTAATAAAAAAAATATATTTGATTTATTAGAGTCAAAAAATATATTTCCATCTTTACCTGTGAAAAAAGATTTTTTATTTATCCCTGTATTTGTTGATCAAAATAAAAATCAAGTTTTAATGTTCTCTGAGAATAAGTTATTTTCCAGTTGGAATTTAAATAATAAAAGAAACAGTCTTTTAAATTATATTTTACCTACTGAAGATTTAGATGATTTTAGATTGATAAAACAAAATATTAATATTTTGGAAACTTATGACTTCAAAGAAATTATAAATAAATACAATATAAATGACCACATCATTATGATTGTATTTAAGGATAATAATAAAATAAGAGTATTTAATAAAATTTTTTTTAATCAAAATAATAATTTAAAAAATTTAAATTATACTGAAGTTAATTTTGATGAAGAAGAAGACTTATTTAAATTTATTGATAATTTAAAATTAGTTTACGAAGATTTTTGGAAATCACAAAATCAAATTAATACTTCAGTAAAATTATCATTAAATATTTCTATAGATAATTCAAATAATATTAAAATTAATAAATTTGAAAAAATTTTGTCTGATATGGATTATATATATAATTTTTATATTTATAAATTTGATAATAAAAATAATTTTTATAAAGTAATTTTTAATGGTACACCCGATAAATTTTTAGAGGTCATGAGTTATCAAAATTATAATTTTGAAATAAAAAATAAAATTTGGGTTTTAAATGACAAATCTTAATCAACAAATACTTAAATTTGATTATGAGCAAAATTTTAAAGATCAAGATTTTTATGTTTCAAAAAGCAACGAACACTCTTTTAGACTTTTAAATAGCTGGCCAAAATGGGATAAAAATTTTATAAACTTAATCGGTGAAAAGTTTTCAGGAAAAAGTCATTTAATAAATATATTTTTAGAAAAGTATAGAGGAATTAAAATTAATGCAGAAGAAATTAATAATGACTTTCTTCAACAAATTAAAATATATGAAAATATTATTGTTGAGGATTTAACTGAAAAAATAAATGAAAAGTTATTATTTACACTTATCAATATAATAGATCAGGATAATAAGTATTTAATACTAACCTCAAAAATACCAATAGTTGACTTTAAATTTAAATTAAATGATCTGAATTCAAGATCTACTAATTTTATTTTATCTCAAATTGAAAAACCTAGTGACGATTTAATTTATGCGCTAATATTAAAAAATTTTTCAGATCGTCAAATATCAATAGACCAAAAACTTGTTGAATTTATAATTAAGAGAATTGATAGAACTTATGGCAAAATTTCCGATTTCATATATAAAATCGACGAAATTAGTTTAAAAAGAAAGAAACCAATCGATTTTAAAATTATAAAAGAAGCATTAGAGGTTTAATTGAATAAATACAGAACACACAAGTGTAATGAATTAAGAAAAGAGGATGTAGATAAAAAAATTTCTCTTTCAGGCTGGATAAATAAAAAAAGAGACCATGGGAATTTATTATTTATTGATTTAAGAGATAATTACGGAATTACCCAATGTATAATTGATAAGGATAATAAATACTTTTCTGATTTAGAAAAAATGCAATTAGAAACAGTAATTAAAGTTGAGGGGAAAGTTGTTAACAGATCTAAAGAAACAATTAATTCTGAAATTGATACTGGTGAAATTGAGGTTGTTATTGAGCAGCATGAAATTTTAGGCACTTGTAAAGAGCTTCCTATGCCAATCTTTAGTGATCAAGAATATGCTGAAGAAATAAGATTGAAATATAGATTTTTAGATTTAAGAAGAAAAAAAATTCATGAAAATATTATTTTAAGATCTAAAGTTATTTCATACATCCGAAATGAAATGACTAAATTAGGTTTTTTAGAATTTCAAACACCAATTTTAACCTCATCTAGTCCAGAGGGTGCTAGAGATTTTTTAGTACCTAGTCGTTTAAATCCTGGAAAATTTTATGCATTACCTCAGGCTCCTCAGCAATTTAAACAATTAATAATGGTTTCGGGCTTTGATAGATACTTTCAAATTGCACCTTGTTTCAGAGATGAGGATGCAAGAGCAGACAGAAGTCCTGGGGAGTTTTATCAATTAGATTTGGAAATGTCATTTGTTGAACAAGAAGATGTATTTAATGTTGTTGAAAAGTTAATGGTAAATACATTTAAAAATTTTTCTACCAAAAAACTGATGTTTGATAAATTTCCAAAGATTTCATACAAAGAAGCAATGCTTAAATATGGTACTGATAAACCAGATTTAAGAAACCCCCTAATTGTAAATGATATTACTAAAATTTTTACAAGAGAAGATGTTTCATTTGAAATATTTAAAAAATTAGTAAAATCTGGATCTAAAGTAAGATGTATTATTACAAAAAATACAAAAGATAAGCCCAGAAGTTTTTTTGATAATATTGATAGATGGGCTAAAGAAGAAGGTGCTTCTGGTTTAGCTTATTTTACTTTTGAAAAAGATAAAGATATTTCAGCAAAAGGTCCTATAGGAAAATTCTTTTCTCAAGAAGCGTTGGTTGAAATCATGAAAAAAACAAACTGTGAAATAGGGGATAGTATTTTCATGGCTTGTGGAAAACAAGATGAGTTAGAAAAAATTACTGCATTAGCAAGAGATAAAATTGCAAAAGATCTTGATTTAATTGATGAAAACGTTTTTGCATTTTGCTGGATTGTAGATTATCCAATGTTTGAAAAAGATGAGTTAACAAATAAGATTAAATTTAGTCACAATCCATTTTCAATGCCTCAAGGTGATCTAAGTGAAAAAGATTTTGAAAACCCGTTAGATATACTTGCTTATCAATACGACATAGTTTGCAATGGCATAGAACTATCTTCAGGAGCAATTAGAAATCATAAACCAGAACTTATGTATAAACTTTTCTCGATTGCTGGATATGATAAAAATCAAGTAGACGAAAAATTTAGTGGTATGATTAACGCACTTAGTTATGGTGCACCACCACACGGAGGAATAGCACCTGGTATTGATAGAATCGTAATGTTATTAGCTAATGAGAAAAATATTAGGGAAGTTACTATGTTTCCGATGAATCAAAACGCGCAAGATTTAATGATGAATGCACCATCTGAGGTAAATCCAGATCAATTAAAAGAATTAAATTTAGCTTTAAAAACTAAAAAATAAGTTATTTTTTGCCTTTTAAACTTATTTTTACATCCGAAAGATCAACTAGATTTTTTTTATAATTATTTCTCACGAAACCTTTGCTAGTTATATCCTTTACTATTTTTAATAATTGATTTTGATCTTCGGAGTTTTGATCTTCAGTATTAATTCCATCATTTCCTCCAATGGCTGGAGTATGAGCTAGATCTTCTCTATTTTGATATGAAATAGCTAATTCTCTGAAAATATAATCTAAGATTGATGTGGCACTTAAAATTCTATCATTACCATGGACTTTGCCAGATGGTTCAAATTTTGTTCCAACAAATGCACTTATAAACTCGTCCAATGGAACACCATATTGAAGGCCTAAAGAAACAGCAATTGCAAAGTTATTCATTAAAGCTTTAACAAGTTCGCCCTCTTTACTGGTATCAATAAATATTTCACCAATTTTTCCATCTTCATATTCCCCAGTATGAAGGTAGACTTTGTGATCACCGATAGTAGCCTTTTGAATATATCCTTTTCTTCTGTCAGGCATACTAAATCTTTTACCCGACTTCTCGTTAGTTGTGTTTATACTTGTTATTACGCTTTCTTTATTGATGGCGATTTTTTTATCTGTTTCGGTAACTACTTCTACTTTGTTATTTTCAAGGACTTTATTGTTTTTAGGGTCCAGACTTTTTGTTTTTCTGTTATCAAGTTTTACATCTAAAACTTCGAATTTCCCATCATCTCTCTTTTCTAAATTTTTTAACTCTGCTTCGTTAATATCATCTAAATAATGATTTACCTTAAAGGTACAGGTATAATATGTTTCAACTAAATACTTTGCCATTTGACCTCAATTTAAATTTTAATTTGAATAATGAATCAATTAATTTATATACATATTCATATTTTAGTCTAATTTAAATTTTACAATTTTTAATTGAATAAATAAAAAAATATTATGTTGACACTCTTAAGAAAAATTTTCACATGGTGGAATCAAGATACTTTTGGAACCAGACTAAAAACTATTTTTTTTGGAAAACTAGTTGGCACTGATGATCTAGGTAATAAGTACTATGAGAGTAAAAATGGAAAAAGATGGGTTATCTATTCAAACACAATTGATGCATCTAAAATTCCAGTTGAATGGTATTCTTGGATACATTTTACACCAAATAAAATTGAGAAAAAACATACCTTAGAAAAATACGAATGGCAAAAACCACATCAAGAAAATTTAACTGGAACTGACTCAGCATATTATCCAAATAAAAATAAAGATGGTGTTAAAAAGAAATACTCAAGTTGGAAAGAATAATTTAAAATTAATTTATTTAGTTTTTTTATTTTATTTTTGTTTAGTTTTTAATTCAAACTCAAAAAGTAATTTAGAGGGAGTTTTTACTGATATAAAAATTTTGGACAAAATAAGTTCAAAAAATACTTTGCTAAAATTAGAAAATGGAAAATTAAACAAATTTAAAGATCTAGAAATAAAAAGCATTAAATGTAAAAATTCTGAATTTGATGATAATCCTGAAATAACAGCCTATATTCAAGTTAGAGACTTAACAAGCAAAAATAATGATGAAGTTTTTGTCTTTAATGGCTGGATGTTTTCATCTAGTCCTTCAATAGAACCTTTTGATCACCCTGTCTATGATGTATGGTTGGTAAGCTGTTACTAAACAATTGAGTCTTTATCTAACCAACTTACATTAAAATCTGAATTTATAAACTTTTTGTGATTAAGTAATTTTTTGTGCAAAGGTATTGTTGTGGTTATTCCTTCAATAACAAATTCATCTAAAGATCTATTCATTCTTTGAATTGCTTCTGTTCGGTTTCTTCCATGACAAATTAATTTACAAACCATACTATCGTAATAAGGTGTTACTTTATATCCTTGAAATATTGCACCATCAACTCTAGTTCTAAAACCAGATGGTTGATGACACATCGTAATAACTCCAGGTGAAGGCTGGAAATTTTTGCTAGCATCTTCAGCATTTATTCTACATTCAATTGCATGTCCTCTAGGATTTATATCACTTTGTTTCAAAGCTGTTTCTCCTGAAAAAGCAATCCAAATTTGTTCTTTGATTATATCGATCCCTGTAACCATTTCTGTTACTGGATGTTCAACTTGAACTCTTGTATTCATTTCAAGGAAATAAAATTTCCCATCTTCATATATAAATTCAACAGTACCAGCTCCCATATAACCTATTTTAGCTACCATTTTGACTGTTCTTTCAAATAAATCTTTTCTTATTTCATCATTTAAAACTGGACTTGGTGTTTCCTCAATTAATTTTTGATGCCTTCTTTGAACCGAACAATCTCGCTCATGTAGGTGAACTGCTCTATTTTTTCCAGCTAATATCTGAACCTCAATATGTCTTGGATTTTGAAAAAATTTTTCAATATAAACTTCATCATTACCAAAGTATTTTTGTGCCTCTGATTTTGCAGTTGAAAACAACGTTTCAAATTCTTCTTCCTTATAAACTATTTTCATACCTTTGCCCCCACCTCCACCTGAGGCTTTGATTAAAACAGGAAAACCAATTTTTTTACAAAGTTCTTTTGCTTCAGAAACATCTTTTACTCCTCCTTCAGAACCTTCTATAACGGGCAATCCATTTTCTTTAGCTATTCTTTTTGCCTGGATTTTATCACCCATCATTTCAATATGTTTTGATGAAGCTCCAATAAAATTAATTTTGTTCTCTTCTAAAATTCTTGCAAAATTTGCATTTTCAGAAAGAAAACCATATCCAGGATGAACAGCATCAGCATTTGTAAGCTCTATTGCTGACATTAATGCTGGAATATTTAAGTAACTATTTGCTGGTTGATGAGAACCAATACAAACACTTTCATCAGCCATTCTTACATGCATACTTTCTCTATCTACATCAGAATGAACAGCTACAGTAGCAATTCCCCATTCCTTACATGCTCTAATAATTCTAACTGCAATTTCCCCACGGTTTGCAATTAAAATTTTTTTAAACATTATTTATTCTAGGATAATAATAGTTTGACCAAATTCTACTGGCTGACCATCTTCAACACAAATTTCTTTTACTATACCATCTACTGTTGAAGGTACATGATTCATTGTTTTCATTGCCTCAACAATCATTATTGTGTCACCTTTTTTAATTTTTTTTCCAATCTCAACAAATTTTTTGGCACCAGGTTCTGGAGCGTGATAGGCAGTTCCAATTATTGGCGAGGTAATTTCAGTTCCTGATTTTATATTTTGAGTTTGAGTTGTTGAGCTTGTTGAAGGAGATGAGGGTGAAATTACTTGTGGTTGATTACTTATTGAAATATTATTTTTAGAAACTTTAATTTTTGTATCTTTTTCAGTTATTTCTATTTCAGTAAGATTAAATTCTTTTAAATATTCACTTAACTCTTGAATTATTTTTTTATTTATTTTCATTTTGCAAAGTGTTTTGTAATGAAATTATGGCCAAAATATATCCTTCATCACCCAATCCAAAAATTCCTCCAGTTACGACACCACTTATAAGTGATTTATGTCTAAATTCTTCTCTTTTATAAATGTTAGATAAATGTAGCTCAATTATTGGTTTTTTGAATAAATCTAGAGCATCTCTTATGGCTACAGAGGTATGAGTAAATGCAGCAGCATTTATAATCATACCATCAAATTTTTTCCTAGCATCTTGAATAATATTAACTAGCTCTCCTTCAATATTAGATTGAGCAAATTCAACATCAAGACCAATTTCTTTTGCTTTTTTAGTACAATTCTCTTTAAGTTGGTCATACGAAGTTGATCCATATTGTGATTGTTCTCTTTCTCCTAATAGATTAAGATTTGGACCGTTAATAATAATTATTTTATTATTCATTCAGCACTTATATACGATGAAAAAAATAAAAAAAATAAAAATTAAAATAAATGGTAAAATCAAATCTATTATTCAAGATTCTAATCTTTCTATGGTGTTAAAAAATTTAAAAATACCATTAAATAAAGTAGCAATTGAGCTTAATGAGGAAATAATAGATAAAAAAAAAATTAATAAAATAAAATTAAATAAAAATGATAAAATTGAAATAGTTCATTTTATTGGAGGCGGTTAACTTGAAAAAAGATAGTCTAATTATTGCGAATAATAAATTTAATTCCAGATTAATTGTTGGAACAGGAAAATATAAAAGCATGTCAGAGTGCGCAAAAGCAATTAAACTTTCTGGAGCAGAAATTGTAACAGTTGCCGTAAGAAGGGTTAATATTTCAGATAAAAATAAGCCTTTGCTTATGGATTATATTGATCCAAAAAAAATTACATATTTACCCAATACCGCTGGGTGCTTTAATTCAAAAGAGGCCTTGAGAACTTTGAGATTAGCAAGAGAAATAGGTGGTTGGAAGTTAGTTAAATTAGAAGTTTTAGGAGATAAAAAGAATTTATTTCCCGACATGATTGAAACTTTAAAATCTACAGAAGTTCTAGCTAAAGAAGGTTTTAAGATTATGGTTTATTGTAATGATGATCCTTTAATGGCTAAGCGTTTAGAGAATTCTGGTGCTGATGCTATCATGCCTCTAGCTGCACCAATTGGATCAGGACTAGGTATACAAAACAAAATCAATATTCAAATAATTAGAAAACAAACCAAGCTTCCATTAATTATTGATGCTGGTTTGGGTCAAGCTTCAGACGCTACAATTGCAATGGAATTAGGATGTGACGGAGTGCTTGTTAATACCGCTATAGCAAAGGCAAAAAAACCATTTGAAATGGCTTTAGCTTTTAAAAATGCTGTTATTGCAGGAAGACAATCTTATAAATCTGGAAGAATAGATAAAATTTTAATGGGTAACCCATCCTCACCATCTAAAGGAATTATTTAGTCTTTTTATAATACCTTTTTTTATTAAATTTTTTTTTTTTCTTAATTTTTTTATTTTCTTTTTTTTCTGAAAATATGTCTTCTTTATTTTGTGGTTCTAGATTTTTTAATTTTTCATAATATTCTATTAGCTCTATCGTCTTTTTTGATTTATTTTTTATATCCATAATGTATTCAGGTATAATTAAAGAATTGTCACTAATAATATCTATTTTCACTTTATTTTTTTTTTCAAAATAAGTTAAGTCATTAACAAAATTTTCTTTAAGGAAATCTGAAATTTTTTCACAAACTTTTAATTCAACAAATTTAGCTTTGTTAATTACAGCTTTTAACTCAACAATTTTTAAAAGTTTTTGAGCAAAAGACTCGTCTGTTAATGTTACTTTCCATTTTATTGCGCTTTCCCTCAGTCTTTGTCTTGACATCTCCAGAAGACCAAAATTACTTATTCTTCCAATTTGAATTCTAGCTCTATCTGACCTGCATTTTTCTTTAAGTTTTCTTTCTACTAACCTCCTATTTCCATAACTTAGCATATCAATAAAATCAATAATGATTAAACCAGACAAATCTCTTATCTTTATTTGTCTTGCAATTTCTTCTGCAGCTTCAATATTCGTATCTAGAGCAGTGCTTTCAACATTTTTTCCTTTTATTGAACTTCCAGAATTTACATCAATAGAAACCAAAGCCTCTGTTGGGTTAATAACTAAATATCCTCCTGACTTTAACTTAATTTCAGAGTCAAAAATTTGATTTAACTTTTGTTCGATATTTTCTTGAATAAATAGTGGAATTTTTCCTCTATATTTTTTTACTTTTTTGACATTTGATGGCATCATTGATTTCATAAATGATTGAGCTTTTTTATAACCCTCGTTACCTTCTATAATTATATTTTGGGTATTTTCGTCAAACATATCTCTTAATGTTCTTTTTATTATTTCACTTTCTTGATGTATTAAAGAAGGAGCAATTGAGTTTATTGCATTTTCTTTTATTTGACTCCAAGAATTAATCAAAGTTTCTAAATCACTATTTATCTCATTTTTTGTTTTATTACTTCCAGCAGTTCTGACAATTAATCCCATCTCTTTAGGTATTTCAATTTCATTTAAAATTGATCTTATTTTTTTTCTATCAGCAGGATTAAATATTTTTCTTGATATACCTCCTCCTTTAGGAGTGTTTGGCATTAACACTATGTACTTACCAGCAATAGAAATAAAAGTACTTAAAGCTGCACCTTTTTGACCTCTCTCGTCTTTAATAACTTGTACAAGAATTACCTGGTTAGGTTTAATTACTTCCTGAATTTTATATCTTTTAAATTTAAATCTATGCTCTTTCTTTTTTTCTTTTCCATCATCTAAATTTTCTTTTTCAGCAATATTTTCTTTAGTATTTGAATCTTCTTCTATTTGTTGTTCTGATATCTTTTCTATAGGATCATCAATTTCTAGTTTTCCCTCAGCAATATTTTCTTCTTCTTTAGCCTCAACTTCTCTTGAAAGTTCTTCTCTAGCTTTTTCTTCCTCCTCTTTAATTCTTTCTAAATCTGCTTTTGGTATCTGATAATAATCTGATTGAATGTCATTAAAAGATAAAAACCCATGCCTCTCTCTTCCAAAATCAACAAAGGCTGCTTGTAACGATGGTTCAATTCTACTTACTTTTCCTAAATAGATATTATTTTTAATTAAGTTATTTTTTAAACCTTCGTACTCGTAATCTTCAATATTTTCACCTGATTTAAGAACAACTCTAGTTTCGTTAGGATGCGAAGCATCGATATATAAATTTTTTTCCATAATTTTGTGAATGTTAATTTCATTAGTAATTTAATTTTTAAAATTTTGTTTAATTTTCTTGCCATATCTTTAACAAATTCCAAGATATAATGAAATTAAAATGAATAAATTTTTTAAAAATATCTTTATTTTAATTACGTCTTTTATTCTATTATCAACAATTTCGATAATAAGTGTTTTATGGACTTATTCCAATGATTTACCAGATTATAAATTTCTTAAAAATTATAAACCTCCTGTTTCCAGTAAAGTTTACTCAAGTAATGGAGATTTGGTAGCAGATTTTTCACAGGAAAAAAGAGTATTTGTTCCATTTAATTCAATTCCAAAAAATGTAATTAATGCATTTTTATCTGCTGAAGATAAAAATTTTTTCAAACATCCTGGCGTTGATGCTAAAGGTGTTATTAGAGCTGTAATAAATAATATTTCAAATATTTTATCATCTAAAAGGTTAGAGGGAGCATCTACAATTACTCAACAGGTAGCAAAAAACTTTTTACTAACAAATGAAGTAAGTTTAAATAGGAAAATTAAGGAAGCAATTCTAGCTTTTAGAATAGAGAGAGCTTTATCTAAAGAAAGAATTCTTGAACTTTATCTAAACCAAATTTATCTTGGAAGTGGGGCATATGGAGTAGCTGCAGCAAGCTTAGAATATTTTGATAAATCTATTAAAGATTTAAATTATTCAGAAGCCGCTTTATTAGCAGCTTTGCCAAAAGCACCTAGTAGATATAATCCTTATAGAGATCCAGATATAGCAAAATTTAGAAGAAATTTAGTTTTAAAAAATTTGTTAGATAATAATTATTTAAGTTCAGAATGGTATGAAAAACTTACAAAAGAGGAAATAATTTTAAAAAAAAATAAAAAAATTTATTTAGAAGACGCTCAATATTTTATTGAAGATGTGAGAAAGAGCGTAATTGAAACTTTGAGTTATGATAAAGTTTACAAACAAGGTTTTAATATAAATACTCCAATAGATTTAGATTTACAAACAATTGCTACAAAATCACTTAGAGATGGATTAATTGCATACGATAAAAGAAAGGGATGGAGAGGACCACTTACTAACAAAATTTATAATTCAGAATGGAAAAAAGATTTAGAAAAGTATAAATTAGAAAATTCAATTAATTGGGAATTAGCAATAGTCAAAAAGATAAATAAATTTTCAGCAGAAATAGAAACAGAAGATAATATCGAAGGTGTTATTGAATATCAGAGTATTTCTTGGACAAAAAAAGAATTTAATAAATTATTAAAACCTGGAGATATTATTTATGTTAAAAATCTTAAAGAAAATATTTTTAACTTACAACAATTACCAAAGGTAAATGGCGGAATTGTTGTGATGGATCCATTTACTGGAAGAGTTTTAGCACTAAGTGGTGGCTTTAGTTTTAAACAAAGCGAATTTAACAGAGCAACTCAAGCTAAAAGACAGCCTGGATCAGCTTTTAAACCATTTGTTTATGCATTAGCCTTAGAGAACAATTTTACACCAACATCATTAGTTCTAGACGCACCACTGGTGTTAGACCAAGGAGATGATTTAAAAATGTGGAAACCAGAAAATTATGGAAAAAAATTTTATGGGCCTTCAACTTTAAGGGTTGGTTTGGAGAAATCTAGAAATTTGATGACAGTAAGAATAGCCCAAACTCTTGGTGTAGAAAAAATAGTTGATTTTTCAAAAGCATTAAAAATTTATGATAATCCAGAAGAACTTTTATCCATATCTTTGGGATCTACTGAAACAACTTTATTAAAACTTACATCTGCTTATTCAGTTTTTGTTAATGGAGGAAAACTTGTTGAACCAATACTGATAGATAGAATTCAGGACAGTGAGGGAAATACTATTTTTAATAATGATAAAAGAAAATGTATTAATTGTGATCAAATTTCATATTTAACCAACGATTATCCAGAGATTAAAAATAATTATACACAAATTTTTTCTCCAGAAACAGCTTTTCAAATGACATCAATTTTAGAAGGAGTTGTTCAAAGAGGGACAGCTAAAAAACTAAAAGATTTAAATTTAAATATTGCAGGTAAAACTGGAACAACAAACAAAAACACAGATACTTGGTTTATAGGTTTTACCTCAAATGTACTAGTCGGTGTTTATGTTGGTTCAGATAATCCAACACCATTAGGAAAATATGAAACAGGATCTAAAACAGCCTTGCCAATATTCAAAAGTTTTATAAGTGATTCTATTAACAAAAATGATGCAAGACCATTTAAGGCTGCTAAAGGAACAGTGATGATGGTTGTTGATCCTTTAACTGGTCAAAAAGCAAAATTTAACTCAAAGAATACTATTATTGAGGTTTTTAAAAAAGAAAATGTGGTTGATGGAAAAGTACTTTATTCAAATTCAGATAGATTAGATTCAAATAATATATTAAAGTTTTACTAATGGATAATAATTATCAAAATTTAAAAGAAGAGATTGAAAAGATAAATCAAAAAATACAGGAGTATCTTTGAAAAAAACAATATCCATTCAAAACTGCAATCTTTAAATTCACAAATGCTAAGTGCCGATTTTTGGCAAGATAAAAATAATTCTCAAAGAGTAATCAAAGAAAAGAAATTTTATGAAGATTTAACTAATTCTTTAAATAATAATGTCAAAAAACTTAAAGATTTAGATGATTTGAATCAACTGGCGTTTGAAGAGGAGAATTTACAGGTCAAAAAAGAAGTTCTTCAAAATATTAAAGACTTAAGAAGTGAGGTTAAAAAAAATGAAATTAAATGTTTTTTATCTAATGAAGCAGACCCTTTAAATTGTTATATAGAAATACATGCTGGTGCTGGAGGCACAGAAAGTCAAGATTGGGCTGATATGTTAAGAAGAATGTATTTAAAATGGTCTGATAAAAAAAATTTTAAATCAAGTTTGATTAGTGAACATAGAGGTGACGAGGCTGGTATAAAGTCTGCAACAATTAAAGTAGATGGTGACTACGTTTTTGGATGGTTGAAAAAAGAATCGGGAATACATAGGCTAGTTAGAATCTCTCCATTTGATTCCGGGGCAAGAAGGCATACAAGTTTTGCAAGTGTTTGGATTTATCCAGTTGTAGATGAAAATATAAATATAGAAATTTTAGAAAAAGATTTAAGAATAGATACTTATCGTTCTAGTGGAGCAGGCGGTCAGCACGTTAACACTACTGATAGCGCAGTTAGAATAACACACATTCCATCAAAAATTGTTGTTCAATGTCAAAATGAAAGGTCTCAACATAAAAACAAAGAAACATGCATGAATATGTTGAAAGCAAGATTATATGATTATGAAATTAAAAAAAGAGAGGAAGAAAATCAAAATGTAGAAAGTTCTAAATCTGAAATAGGGTGGGGACATCAAATCAGATCTTATGTTCTTCAACCTTACAGACTTGTAAAAGACAATCGAACTAATTTTGAAAGTACTAGTCCTGATAAAGTATTAGATGGTGATATCGATGAATTTTTAGAACAATCCCTTTATAAACTAAATGAAAAATAATATTTTAAAATATTTTACACTACTTCTGTCAGTGTTAGTTATTTTGACAGTTTACCTTAGTACTGTTGGTATAGAGACAGATAAATTTAACAATCAAATTAAAAAAAGAATTTCACTTATAAATAAAAATATAGATATAGATTTAAAAAAAATTAAATTAATTCTAGATCCTTTTAAACTAAAAATTTACGTAAAAACAGTTGGCACTACAGTATATTATGCAAAAAGACCCTTAGCTTTAGAAAGCATTAAAACTCAAGTTTCAATCAGTTCTTTGATTAAAAATGAGATTTCATCTTCAAATATAGAGGTAACAACAAAGTCTATATTATTAAATGATTTAATTAAATTTATTAGAACCACAAATAATAAACCAGAATTATTTATATTAGAAAAAATTGTAAAAAAAGGTCATGTAATTATAGATCTGAGTTTGAATATTGATGAAAATGGTAAACTTAAAAATGATTATATCATTGAAGGCTTGATAAAAGACGCAAGTATTAATTTTTTAAACAGGGGTAATTTTAAAAATATAAATTTTAATTTCAATTTTCAAAAAGATAATTATCGGTTTGATGAAATAAATTTTAAAGCAGAAGAAGTAAATTTTATTTCAAAAAAAATTAACATTAAAAAGAGAAAAAGTAGCTTTTTAATTGATGCTATTGTTGAAAACAATCAATCAAGTTTAAATTCAAATATATTAAAATTATTAAATTTAAGTTTTGAAAATATAATAGTTGATGATGCTAAATTTAAAACAAATAATGAATTTTCTTTTGAAATAAATGAAAAATTCAAAGTTAAAAATATTATTTTAAATTCTGATATAAATATTACTCAGTTAAAATATAAAAATCCAAAAATAATTAATAAATATTTTCCAGAAGTAAATGATCTAATTTTATTAGATAATCATAAATTAAATTTAAATTATAAGGACAAAAATTTATCAATTAAGGGTGAGGGACAAATTCTTTTAGATACTAGAGAAGTAGATAAAATTAAATATTTTATAAATAAAAAAGATAAGGATTTAAGTATAGATTCAGAATTATTTTTAAAAAATATAGTTTTAGAGCAGCAAGATTTTTTAAAAATTTTCTTCCCTGAAAATAATAAAAAAATTAATTTTAATAATCAGAAATTAAAAATTAATTTAAAAAATAACAACCTAACTCTTTCAGGTTCTGGAAAATTTAAAATCGATAAAAATTTTGAAGAAATTGATTATTTTATTGAGAAAAAAGAAAATAAAATAAGTTTTAATTCTAATTTAAAAGTAAAAAATACAAAATTTCAAATTGATAATATTAATTATGAAAAAAAAGATAAAAGTAAAATGAATCTTCAAATTAATGGAGAACTAAAAAATAATAAAAATCTTAATATAAATAAATTTATTATTAATGAAGAAAATAATAATATTAAAATTAAGAATTTATCTCTCAACGGATCTAATCAAATAATAAAAATTGAGCAGGCAAATTTTAATTATTTAGATACAGAAAATGTAAAAAATAATTACAATATAAAACAAATAAAAGGCCAAAATTATTTGATTGATGGAACTTCATTTAATGCAAATTCTTTAATTTCGAATTTACTAGATGCTGATGTAAAAAAAGAAAAAAATCTTTTTGAAAATAACATAAATATGGACTTAAATTTTGACGAAGTTTACTTAGATAAAATATACTTTGTTAAGAATTTATTTGGAAAGATTAAAATTGTTAATAATAAAGTTGAAGAAGCAGATATATTAGCCTTTTATAATAATTCACAAAATATAAAATTTACAATTAAAACAAATAATCAAGGTGAAAAAATTACCACTCTTTTCTCATCGAAGGCAAAACCCCTAGTAGATAGATATAAATTCATTAAAGGATTTAAAGATGACAGAGAAGGATATTTAGACTTTTACTCTTTGAAAAAAGATGGATTTTCAACTTCTAAATTAGTAATTGATAATTTTAAAGTTAAAGAAATTCCAGCGTTAGCCAAGTTGTTGGCTCTTGCATCTCTTCAGGGAATAGCGGACTTACTTACAGGAGAGGGGATTAGATTTACAGATTTTGAAATGAATTTTACCAATCAAAATAAACTCATGAAAATTCAAGAGTTATACGCAATTGGGCCAGCAATATCTATTTTATTAGAAGGATACATTGAGGAGGATAAATTAATCAGTTTAAGAGGAACCTTAGTTCCAGCTACAACAATTAACAGATCTATTGCTTCAATCCCTTTACTTGGAGATCTATTGATTGGAAAGAAAGTAGGTGATGGTGTTTTTGGTGTTAGCTTTAAAATTAAAGGCCCTCCTAAAAATTTAGAAACTACTGTAAATCCTATAAAAACTTTAACACCAAGGTTTATTACTAGAACTTTAGAGAAAATAAAAAATTAATTTAATTCTATTTTAATATGTCTCTTTTTTCCAAGGGAAAGTTTAATATAATTATCTTTAAATAAATTTTTATTGATTTCAAATTTTTCGTCTGAAATAACATCGTCATTTATTTTTACCGCGTTCCCTTTTATAAGTCTTCTGATTTCGCTTTTTGAGTTTTCTAGTTTAGATAATAAAACAAGGTCTACTATATTTATTTTTTTTTCTATTTTATTTAATTGAATATTAACTTTAGGTAAGTTCGAACCCAGAGTGTTTCCGGAGAAAGCTTCTTTTGCTGCTTGCTCAGAATTTTTTGCTGCTTTCTTTCCATGTAACATTTCAGTGGTTTTATTAGCAAGTAGTATTTTTAATTCATTTATATCTTTATCTTTAATTGTTTCTATTTCCTCAATTTCGATTTCAGTAAACATTTTTAAAAATTTAATTACATCTCTATCATCTACATTTCTCCAAAATTGCCAATAATCATAAGCTGATAAGTATTTTTCATCTAACCAAATAGCCCCACTTTCAGTTTTTCCCATTTTAGCACCAGTTGCTAGTGTAATTAATGGAGTTGTTAAACCAAAGGTTTGATTATTAGAATATCTTTTAATTAGTTCAACACCATTAACAATGTTTCCCCATTGATCTGAGCCTCCGATTTGTAAGACACAATTTTCTTTCTTATTTAATTCAAGAAAATCATATGCTTGTAAAATCATATAATTAAATTCCATATAGCTTAGAGATTGTTCTCTATCTAATCTGAGCTTTACACTATCAAATGTTAGCATTCTATTTATCGTAAAATGTTTTCCGATATCTCTCAAAAATGAAATATAATTTAAATCTTTAAGCCAAGTATAATTGTTTACAAATATTGGCCTTGTATTCTGATCATCATTATCTAAAAATTTTTTTAAAATATTTTTGATATTTTTAATATTTTTTTCAATCTCATCTTCACTTAATATTTTTCTAGTTTTATCTTTACCAGATGGATCACCAATTCTTGTAGTTCCTCCACCAAGTAAAACTATTGGTCGATGTCCATTTTTTTGAAGTAGTCGTAAACACATTATTTGCAATAAGCTACCCACATGTAAGCTTTCAGCTGTACAATCAAAACCTATGTAACCTTTTATCTTTTCTTCATCTAATTGTTTAGATAGTTCATCTTCACTTGTGCATTGATAGAAAAAACCTCTATCTTTAAATTCTTTTAAAAATTTATTCATAAGTTTATAGTTACACTATACAAATTTTTTTTAAAAAACATATTAATGAAAAAAAAATTATATACTGCAATTGGGCTAATGAGCGGAACATCTATGGATGGTATTGATTTATCTATAATTAGCTCAGATGGATACGATGAATTTTCAAATATTTTAGATGATTATTATGAGTATGATAAAAATCTTCAGGATCAGTTAGTTCGATTAAGAGATTTAGTTTTAACAAAGAAAGATCTTTTACAAAACTCAGAAAAATTAAGAGAATTGGAGCGTAATTTAACTCTTTTTCATGCCGATGCAGTTAATCAATCATTAAAAAAATATAGAGACCCCATTGATTTAATTGGTTTTCATGGTCAAACAATTTTTCATAATCCAAATGAGAAAATTACTAATCAATTAGGAGATGGGAAATTATTATCTCAACTAATCAAAAAAAAAGTCATATATGATTTTAGACAAGCGGATATTCAAAATTATGGCCAAGGTGCTCCTTTAACACCAATTTTTCATCACATTTTATCAAAAAAAATTAATCAAAATTTTAATATTAAATTTCCAATAGGTTTCTTGAATATTGGTGGTATCGCAAATGTTACAAAAGTTATTAATGAAACTGATAATTTTCAAAATAACCTTTCAGCTTTTGATATAGGTCCTGGTAATTGTTTAATTGATGAATGGATAAGAAATAATTCTAATAAAAAATTTGATAAAAATGGTGAACTAGCTAATGCAGGGAAAGTTGATCAATTAATTCTAAATCAGGCAATAGATAATTTTAAAATAAATTCTTACTCTCAGTCACTGGATATTAAAAATTTCGATGTATCCTTTGCAAGAGGTTTATCTTTAGAAGATGGTTGCGCTACTATAACAGCTTTTACAGCATATTTGATTTCAGAAGGGTTAAAATATATTAGCCAAAAAAAAAATATTACCTTTTTAGTCTGTGGTGGTGGTAGAAAAAATATTAATTTAATTAATTGTATAAAAAATTACACATCAAATGAAAATAATATTACTTTGGAAATTATAGATAATTATAATTTAAATGGTGATTATATTGAATCTCAGGCATTTGGATTTTTAGCTATAAGATCTTTTTTGAATTTACCAATTTCTTTTAGCACAACAACTGGATGTAAAGAATTTACAGTGGGTGGAAAATTGGTAGAAAATTTTTAATATAGTGCAGTTTCTTTTTTTATATATTTATCAAGATGTTTAATTAAAGAATCACTTGTTTTTGAAAAAAAGTGATTGGCATCTGATATTGCATTAAATTCTACTTTAATACCTTTTTGAGCGCTTAATCTTTTATTTAATTCTGTAATGTATTCTACTGGTACTAATTCGTCTTTTTTACCATACGCAACTAAACCAGAAGTTGGACATGGAGATAAAAAAGAAAAATCATAAACATTTGGTTGAGGTGAAATTGCTATAAACCTGTTTATTTCTGGTCTTCTCATTAATAATTGCATTGCAATTAAAGATCCAAATGAAAATCCCGAAACCCAACATTGTGAATTGTCAAAATTTTCTCTTTCTAACCAATCTAAAGCAGCTGCTGCATCAGCAAGTTCGCCTTGACCATTATCGAATTCTCCATCGCTTTTACCAACACCTCTGAAATTTACTCTGCAAACCGAAAAATCATTATCCATAAATGTATGAAAAGTATCTACTACTACTTTATTATTCATCGTTCCTCCATATTGAGGATGGGGCTGTAACACTAAAGCAATTGGTGAAGTATTTTTTTTACTTTTATAATATTTAGCCTCAAGTCTTCCTGCAGGACCAGGTATAAATATTTCTAAAATTTTATTGTCCATAAGCGATATTGATTATTATTCTCAAAAAAAATGTACGTTTATCACAAGTCAGCGACAAAATGTTAGTTTTTTTTTATACTCTAAACTTGACCATTTTGGTCAAGTATATATAAAAACCCACAATTTAAGGGTAAAAAATGAAACTTACATCAAAAGGTAGATATGCTGTAATGGCTTTAGTTGATTTAGCTAGGTTTGATAACATCAATCCAGTATCACTAAGAGATATATCATTGAGACAAGGTATATCTTTAGATTATCTAGAGCAAATTTTTTCTAAATTAAAAAAAAACGAAATTGTTAAAAGTATTAGAGGAACTCAAGGAGGATATGTTCTCAATAAAAATCCGAACGATATTAAATTAACAAATATTTTTAATGCTGTTGATGAAAAAGTAAGAACAGTTCAGTGTAAAAAAGAATCAAAAAGAGGATGTAATGGTAAAGCCACAAAATGTATAACTCATAATCTTTGGGATGAATTAGAGATTCACATAAATACATTCTTTGAAAATAAAAGCTTAAAAGATTTGTTAAATAACAATAAAGAAACAAGAGTTTAGAATGGATAACAGACAAAAAGAGATAAATAATTTAAAAGACTATAAATATGGTTTTTCGACAGACATAGAAAATATTCAAGCTCCAAAAGGTTTGAATGAAGATGTCATTAAATTTATATCTAATATTAAAAAAGAACCTGCATGGATGCTTGAGTTTAGACTAAAAGCTTTTGAAAGATTTAAGGTATTAAAAGAACCTGACTGGCAGAAACCTAAATTTCCAAAAATAGATTATCAAGATTTATATTATTATTCTGCACCTAAAAGTATGAAAGATAAGCCAAAGAGCTTAGATGAACTGGATCCTAAACTTTTAGAAACTTATAAGAAACTTGGAATTCCTTTGCAAGAGCAAGCGAGATTAAATGGAATAGCTGTTGATGCTGTATTTGACTCAGTTTCTGTAGCCACTACTTTTAAAGATGAATTAACTAAACAAGGAATTATATTTTGTCCTATATCAGAGGCAATTCAAAATCACCCTGAATTAGTTAAAAAATATCTAGGATCTGTAATTCCAACAAGTGATCATTTTTTTGCAACATTAAATTCAGCAGTTTTTACAGATGGTTCATTTGTATACATTCCAGAAGGTGTTAGATGTCCAATGGAACTATCAACTTATTTTAGAATTAATGCATCTAATACAGGTCAATTTGAAAGAACTTTAATTATTGCAGATAAAGGAAGTTATGTAAGTTACTTAGAGGGATGTACAGCTCCAATGAGAGATGAAAATCAATTACATGCTGCTAATGTAGAGCTAGTTGCGCTCGATGATGCAGAAATAAAATATTCAACTGTTCAGAACTGGTATCCAGGTGATCAAGATGGCAAAGGTGGAATTTATAATTTCGTAACCAAAAGAGGTTTATGCAAAGGTAAAAATTCTAAAATATCATGGACACAAGTTGAAACAGGTTCTGCAATTACTTGGAAGTATCCTAGTTGTATTCTTAAAGGAGATAACTCTGTTGGTGAGTTCTATTCAATAGCTATTACTAACAACCACCAAAAAGCAGATACAGGTACCAAAATGATCCATTTAGGTAAAAATACTAAAAGTAAAATAATTTCGAAAGGAATATCAGCTGGTAGTTCAGATATGACTTATAGAGGTTTAGTTGATATTTCATCAAAAGCAAAAAATTCAAATAATTATACTCAGTGTGACTCTTTATTAATGGGTAACAAATGTGGAGCTCACACTGTGCCTTATATAAAAAACAAAAATTCTGAGTCCAATATTGCTCACGAGGCAACCACATCCAAGATTAGTGAAGAGCAGCTACATTATTGTCAACAAAGAGGATTAAATCCAGAGGAAGCTGTTGGCTTAATTGTTAACGGTTTTTGTAAGGAAGTATTGCAACAATTACCTATGGAATTTGCTGTAGAAGCACAAAAACTTGTAGGTATCAGTCTGGAAGGAAGTGTTGGTTAATATGCTTAAAATAAATAATTTAAATGCAACCATCGATAATAAGTCTATTTTAAACGGACTATACTTAGATATAAATCCCGGTGAGGTTCATGCAATTATGGGCCCTAATGGATCTGGAAAAAGCACATTATCAAATATTCTATCTGGAAAAAAGGGTTATGAAGTTTCTGGGGAAGTTCTTTTTGAAGAAAAAGATTTATTTGAACTTGAAACAGAGGAAAGAGCACACAAGGGTATATTTTTAGCTTTTCAATATCCTTTAGAAATTCCAGGTGTAAATACAAATATATTTTTAAAAACTTCTTTAAATGCTGTTAGAAAAGCTAGGGGTGAGAAAGAGCTTGATGCTATTGAGTTTCTAAAATTGGTAAAAGAAAAGTCTAAAGAATTAAAATTTGATGAGGAAAAATTAAACAGACAATTAAATGTTGGTTTTTCTGGAGGTGAAAAAAAGAAAAATGAAATTTTACAGATGTCGTTGCTAGCTCCAAAACTTTCAATTTTAGATGAAACAGATTCTGGTTTAGATATTGATGCTTTAAAGATTGTTGCAGATGGAGTTAACACATTAAGAGATAAAAATAATTCATTTTTAATTATCACACATTACCAAAGATTACTTGACTATATAAAACCTGACTTTGTTCATGTTTTGATGAATGGAAAAATTGTAAAATCTGGTGGTCCAGATTTAGCTTTAGAATTAGAGAAAAAAGGATACGAAAATTTTAATTAAATGAAAGAACAATTACAAAAAGATTTTTATAATAGTATAAAAAATTTAAGTTTATCTCAAAAAGATATTGAGATAAAAAAATTTTGTTTAGATAATTTTATAGAGAAAGGTTTTCCAAATAAAAAAGAAGAAGATTGGAAATTTTCAGATATTAATCAAATAATAAAAAATAATATTGGAGAACTTAGTTTTTATAATGATCAAGCTTCTACTAATAAAGTTGATACCTCTGTATTTGTAGATGGATTAGAGCACAATAAAATAGTTTTTATAAATGGTAGAATTGAAAAAATTGATTTTGAATATGAAAAAAAAGATCAAATAGAAATAATTGATCAATCAGAAACTATAAATGAATTTGAAAATAGCAATTCATTATCTGACTTAAATAATGCCTTTACTAACAAATGTTTTAAAATATTGTTAAAAAAAGGTTATCAGTTAGCAAAACCTCTTATTATCTATCATACAACAAATTCAAAAATTTGGTCTAAAAACATTAATTTACGACTTAATTTTGAACTAGATAAAGATAGCTCATTAAGATTAATTGATTTGTTTAATGATGTATCTGAAAAGAATTTTTTAAATATATTTTATAACTTTGAATTAAAGGAAAATGCTGTTTTAAAAAACTACAAAGTAGATAAATTAGAGAATAAAAATATTAAGTATTCTTTTAATAATATTGATCAAGACAAGAACAGTATTTCTGAAACATTTATTTTATCTTCTGGATCAAATTTTTCTAAAAATGAGATAAACTGTAATTTAAACGGAGTTTATGCATCAGCTTTTGTTAATGGTGTTTTTTCATTAAGTAATGATAAACATCATGAAATTAGATCAATAATAAATCACTTAACTGAAAATACAAAAAGTTATCAATTAATTAAAAGTGTTTTAGAACAAAGCTCTAAAGCAGTTTATCAAGGCAAAATATTTGTAAATTCAGATGCTCAGAAAACTGATGGATACCAATTGAGTAAAGCAATATTGTTAAATAAAGAATCGGAGTTTAATGCCAAGCCAGAACTAGAAATTTATGCTGATGACGTTAAGTGTTCGCATGGTTCAGCATCAGGCAGTTTAAATGAAGACTCTATATTTTATTTAATGTCTAGAGGTTTAAATTATCAGCAGTCAAGGGAGTTATTGATTAATGGTTTTCTGCTTGACGTTGTGGAAAAAATTACTGACTCAGAAATAAAAAACTTAATAAAAAATATGCTTGGAATTAAAGAATGAATATTGATCAGATAAAAAAAGAATTTCCAATTTTTGATGAAAAAATTCAAAATAATGATCTAGTTTATTTAGATAGTGCAAATTCTTCACAAAAACCAAAAATAGTTGTGGATAGAATTAATGAATTTTATACCAAACAATTTTCTAACGTTGGAAGAAGTGTTCATTATCTTGCCGTAGCAGCAACAAATTTATACGAAAACACAAGATCATCAGTTCAAAAATATATCAACGCTAAAGATAAAAATGAAATTGTTTTTACAAAAGGTGCAACAGAAGCATTAAATTTAGTTGCTAATACATTAGGCCAAAGTTACCTAAAGGAGGGTGATGAAGTATTAATTACGGAACTTGAGCATCATTCAAATTATGTGCCATGGCATTTCTTAAGAAAATCAAAAAATATAAAAATTAATTTTGCTGAAATAAATGAAGAAGGTGAAATTACACTTGAAGAAATAGAAAAGAAAATAACTCCAAAAACAAAATTAATTTCTATTACTCATCTGTCGAATGTAACAGGTGCAATTTTACCCGTAAAAGAAATTACCCAGCTTGCACATTCAAAAGGAATAATTGTTGTAGTCGATGGATGTCAGGGAGCACCACATTTAAAACTAGATATGCAAGATTTAGATTGTGATTTCTATGCAATTTCATGTCACAAAATGTATGGACCTACAGGTTTGGGAGTTCTATATGGCAAAAAAAAATGGTTAGAAGAATTACCTCCATACCAAGGTGGTGGAGGAATGATAAATGAAGTTAAAAAAGATAGGATTTCCTATGGTGAACTACCTAATAAATATGAGGCTGGTACTATGGCTACAGCACAAGTAATTGCTTTTGACCAATCAATAAAATTTTTAGAAAGCATTGGTATCGAAAATGTTATGAAACATGAAGCTGATTTAGTTGAATATGGGCAAGAACTATTACAAAAAAATAACTCAGTTAAACTAATTGGAAATCCAAAAAATAAAGGAGGGGTTTTATCATTCAATATAGAAGGGGTTCACCCTCATGATATAGCAACTATCTTGGATGAAGACGGGGTTGCAATAAGAGCAGGACATCATTGTTGTCAAATTCTACATGACAAATTAAATATTCCAGCTAGTGCTAGAGCATCGGTTGGTATTTATAATACAAAAGAGGATTTAGATCAGTTGAATGAGTCAATTAACAACTGTAAAAAAATATTTAATTTATAATGAATTTAAAAGAACTTTACCAAGAAATTATATTAGAACACGGTAAGAATCCTAGAAATCTTAGAAAGACAGAAGGTTTTAATAAAGACGCTAAAGGTAATAATCCACTTTGTGGTGATAATGTTCATGTTTATTTAAAACTAAATGGACAAAAAATTGTAGAAGATGCATCCTTCGAAGGGAGTGGTTGTGCAATTTCAATGGCTTCAGCTTCTATAATGACAGATTTAATTAAAGGAAAAAATGAGCATGAGGCTAAAGAGATAGTTGAGGATTTTTTAGGAATGATTAAGGAAAATCCTGAATTAAAATCTAAGTATTTGAGTGAAGATGAAAAAACTAAACTAATGTGTTTATCTGGTGTTAAGCAATATCCAATGAGAGTTAAGTGTGCAACTTTATCTTGGCATACAATGGTTTCTGCTTTTGATGAAAAAACAGAGGAAGTAAAAACGGAAAATTAAATTATGTCAAAAAAAGAGCAGATAATTGAAGAAATAAGAAAAATTTATGATCCTGAGTTACCTGTAAATATCTACGAATTAGGTTTGATTTATGATATTAAGGTTGAGGACGATAAGTTTGCTAAAATTAAAATGACTTTGACCACACCAAATTGCCCAGTAGCTGAAAGTTTACCTAAAGAAGTTAAAGATGGTGCAATGCAAGTTGAAGGTATAGAGGATGTTGATCTTGAGTTAGTTTGGGATCCACCGTGGAATAAAGATATGATGTCAGAAGCAGCAAAATTGGAATTGAATTTATAATGAACCCTATTATTAAATTAAGTGATAACGCAGCATTACGAATAAAAGAGATAATGTCTAATGCTGAAAAAGATTCTATCGGAGTTAGAGTATCAGTGAAATCTGGTGGTTGCGCAGGGATGTCATACGTGATGGAGTACACAAAAGAGTTAAATCCTAATGATGAGGTTATAGAAGATAAGGGCGTGAAAGTATTCGTTGATTCAGCCGCTATTATGTATCTGCTTGGCACTGAAATGGATTATAAAAAGGAGGAATTGTCCTCATCATTTGTGTTCAATAATCCTAATGAAACTGAGCGTTGTGGCTGTGGAGAGTCTTTTAAAATATCATAAGTTGTATTATCCCAATAATTGCATATCTGTATTGCATTATATGCATATCTAGTATATAGATTCTTCATGAACAAATTTGAGTTTAAAAATCTTGTTAAAAACTTAAAAGACTCTTTAAAGGAAAAAACATTCTTTAAAGAACTACGTAAAGAAGTTGAAACCGGTGCGAACGGCACACAAGATTACGTAGTTAAAAAAGGTGTTAACAAAGATACAATTGCAACAACTAGACAGTAATTAAATTTATTAGCTACTGTAATACATCTCAAACTCTACAGGATGAGGTGCATGTTCAAATTTGTGAATTTCTTCAAACTTAAGAGCAATGTAAGCATCAATCTGATCGTCAGTAAAGACACCGCCTTGAGTTAAAAACTCTCTGTCTTTATCTAAACTTTCCATTGCTTCTCTTAAAGAACCACAAACTGTTGGGATAGCTTTAACTTCTTCAGGTGGTAATTCATATAAATCTTTATCAAAAGACTCACCAGGATGAATTTTATTTTTAATTCCATCAATTCCAGCCATCAACATAGCTGCGAAAGTTAAATACGGGTTTCCGGCAGCATCAGGGAATCTAATCTCACATCTTGCACCTTTTTTGCTTAATGTGATCGGTATTCTACAAGAAGCAGATCTATTTCTTGCTGAATATGCAAGAAGAACTGGAGCTTCAAAGCCTGGAATCAATCTTTTGTAACTGTTTGTTGTAGAGTTAGCAAAAGCATTAATTGCTTTAGCGTGTTTTAGAATTCCACCAATATAATGTAATGCGGTTTCACTTAATCCAGAATACGCATCACCTGAAAACACTGGAGTATCACCTTTCCAAATGGATTGATGGATGTGCATACCTGAACCATTGTCACCAGCAACTGGCTTTGGCATAAAAGTTGCAGTTTTTCCAAATGAATGTGTAACCATTTGAACAACATATTTATATAATTGCACGTTGTCAGCTTGGTTTACTAAAGTTCCAAAATACATTCCAAGCTCGTGTTGACTAGGAGCAACTTCATGGTGATGTTTTTCAACTTTAATACCAACTTCTTTCAAATTTTTAAGATATTCACCACGCATATCTTGTTCACTATCAACTGGTGGTACTGGGAAATATCCTCCTTTAATTTGAGGTCTATGACCCATATTTCCATTTTCATATTCTTTACCTGAATTGTAAGGACCTTCTTTACTATCTAATTTAAATCCACACTCATTCATATCATTTTTGATTCTTACATCGTCAAAAACAAAAAATTCGGGCTCAGGTCCAAAAAAAGCTTTATCACCTATACCTGATGCTTTTAAATATTCTTCAGCTTTTTTAGCAACACCTCTAGGATCTCTTTCATAAGGATCTTTTTTAATTGCATCTAGAATGTCACAAAACAAAACCACAGTATTATGAG
Source organism: Candidatus Pelagibacter sp. (assembly GCF_052046145.1). Taxonomy (GTDB): domain Bacteria; phylum Pseudomonadota; class Alphaproteobacteria; order Pelagibacterales; family Pelagibacteraceae; genus Pelagibacter. The sequence goes on along the minus strand of NZ_JBNGZR010000001.1, from coordinate 808,965 downwards.
ACGTAAAAGGATCCATGAACATTCTTGCAGTATCAGGTTTTAAAATCATGTCAGACTCATTAATTGCTTTCCAACCAGCAATAGACGAACCGTCAAAAAATACACCTTCATTCAACATACCTTCATCAACTATTGAAGCATCCATTGTTAAGTGTTGAAGTTTTCCCCTTGGATCAGTGAATCTTAGATCCACAAATTCTGCCTCTTTTTCTTTGATAAATTTTAATACGTTTGCAGCACTCATTTTGTCTCCTATGTAATTTTGTCTGGCCTAATTAGCAAAAAAATACTTAAAAATATTGCTTATTTAATAAATAACACCTATGCAATTTTCACATAAGTAGTGTAATTAGTCACTAAAATAATAAATTAATTAAACTTGTGAATTCAATACTAAATAAAGAGCCAGTTATAAGAGCAGAAAAATCTCTAAAACAATTTAACCCAGATCTTAAAGTGATTGTTTTGGAGCAAACTGCCAGAACAGCTAACGATGCAGCTACAGCTTTAGGTTGCAAAGTAGGAGCTATTGTCAAAAGCTTACTTTTTAAAGCAGGGGATAGTTTTGTTTTATGTTTAGTTTCTGGAGATAAAAGGTGTTCATTAAATAAATTAAAAAAAATTTTAGATGAAAAAGATGTTTCAATGGCGGATCCAGAAGATGTTAAAAAAATTACTGGATATACAATTGGCGGAGTATCTCCAACAGGACATTTGACAAAAATAAAAATTTTTATTGATGAAACTTTAAATAGATTTTCTTCTATTTTTGCAGCTGCAGGTCATCCTAATGCAGTATTCGAAATAAATTTTGAAAATTTAATTGCCTTAACCTCTGGTGAGATAAACGAAATAACAGAATGAGAAAACCACAATTAGTTGATTATTTGTTGTTGACATTGTTGTCATTAATATGGGCGTCTGCTTTTTTTAATATAAAGATTGCTACATACTCATTTGGACCTATTACAATAGGTTTTTTAAGATCCTTTTTAGGAGCTATACCAGTTTTAATTTTATGTTTTTATAAAAATATAAAAATTGAAGCATTCTCAAATGACTGGAAGTGGTTTGCAATCATTGGATTGGTAAATTTAGCTATTCCATTCATACTAATATCTTATGGAGTGAATTTTGTTCAAAGTAACTTAGCTGCTATCTTGATGTCTACAACACCATTGAGCTCAACTGTTCTAGCTCATTTTTTTTTAAAAGGAGAAAAATTTAACTTATTAAAAACTATTGGATTATTAATAGGATTTTCAGGAATAGTTTTTTTATTTTCAGATAATTTTTTAATTAATGAAAATAACTTTGTTGCTGCACTTTTAATTCTACTTGGATCAACTTGCTACGTTATTGGAGGAGTAATAACTTTAAAAATAAGTAATAAAGAAAATGAAAATGTCACAGGTTCAATTTTAATTTGGTCAACAATTATACTTCTTCCATTTACTTTAATTTTTGAAAAACCTTGGATGTTAAATCCTTCTATGGACTCAATTATATCCGTGATATATTTAGGAATTTTTCCTACTGGGATAGCATGGTTATTGAGATTCAGAATTTTAAAAACAAATGGCCTTATATTTCATTCACAAGTTTCATATATCATTCCAATATTTGGAATTATTTTAGGATACATATTTCTCAATGAAATAATTACCTCAAAAATTATAGTTGCATTAATTGCTGTATTTATTGGAATATATTTAGCAAGAAAAGCAGATTATAAAAACATTACTTAAGGTTTGCGATTGCTTTTATGTGTGGAGGACTTGTTTCACAGCATCCCCCAAGAATAGTTGCCCCAGCGTCTTTAAATTTTTTAGCAATTTCTTGAATTTTAATTGGTGTTAAATCTTGTCTTTTTCCCAAAATTTCATTTGGATTAGATTTTTTTCCTAAAAAAACTGATGTGTAACTTTCTCTTAGTTTTGTGGTAACAAAACCATTTAATTTGAAGCCAAATGGTATATTTAAACTTTTTAATTCTTTTAAGTTTTTCTCAAAATTTTCGGGAGAAACACAAGACAAAAGTACCCCAAGAGCGTTTTCATCAATTATTTTTTTTACATCTTTGATCTTTTCCCCACTTGGTAAAGTTGTTCCTTCAGATACATGTAATCCAACTAAATATGGTTTTTTAAATTCTTTTATAGCCTCAATTCCACACTTAACCTCTTTAACACTACTCCAAACATCAAAGTAAAAAAAATCAACATATGGATTTAACACCTTTGCTTGACTATTAAAGTTTTCTGTAATTTCGAGCTTATCTCTATCATCTGCTTCATAGGTTAAATTTTGTGGAGGTATGCCACCAGCGATATAAGTATTGGGAAATTTTCGTTTTGCAGTTTGAGCAATTTCACCCGCTTTTTGATTTAAATATTCAAATTTATCTAAAAGATCATTCTCTTTTAAACGTTTTTGCCGTGTAGCAAAAGTTGTTGTGACAATGATTTCTGCACCAGCTTTTATGAAATCAATATGAGTGTCTAAAACAAGTTGATGATAATTTTCATCTAATATTGCATTAGCACTCCATAAGGTTGAATTTGGCTTCATCCCTCTCGCAAGTAATTCTTGACCCATTCCTCCATCTAATATTCTAATTTTTTTAAAAAAATTTTTGTTAATCATTATTTTCTAAAATTGATTTTAGCATTAAAAGAAAAAGATCTCCTTTCAGCATTAATATTAAATGGATATGCGGTATGCATTAAATAGTTTGGAAAAATTATTAAGTCTCTTTCTTTAGGCACAATATTAAAAATACTTCTGCTTAAAAACCCCCTTTGTCCGTTTATAAAATCAATTGTGCCATTAGTCTTATCCTTTTTGTTTTTTAAAAGTTTATTTTTAGTCATATCTTTTGGGACTTTTAAATAACCCACACCAGATATATCTCCATCATGATAATGAATAGGGTTATATTCATCTTTAAATTGACTAACTACCCATAAATTTAATATTTTAATATCTTTAATTTTTTTAATCTTTTCATTTTTTAGAAAATTTTTGACATTTTTTTTTATTTCTCTTTCTAAATTTTTTTTTATGAAATTATCAGAAATTTTAATTTCTTTTTTAATTTGACTAGCTAGTTTGGAGCTATAATCATTATTTTTTGTTAAAACTTTATTATCAATCTCTTTATTTAAGATATCTAAAAATTTCTTTGAAATTTTTGTCTTTCCTATTGATGGTCCAAAAGGCTTAATATTTTTCATAATGCTTTAAATATATTAAAGGCAAATTTATTCAATATTAAGCTATAAGTTTAATTCCCATTCTTATTGCGACAAAAATTACAAGAAAAGAAGTTAGTAGAGCTAATATTTTGTTCGATAAAAATTTAATGTTTAACACGCTACCAATTTGTCCTCCAATAAGTACAGATAAAAATAATGGCCAGTAGGTAATAACTTGATCTAAAACCTGATCTTTTGTCAGCTGTCCAACTATTCCAAAGATAGAATTGATTAATATAAATAAAGATGCACTACTTGTGATATGTCTAGGGTATCCAGCTTTCATTAAAAATAAAAAAGGGCTTAAAAAAATTCCTCCACCAATTCCCACTATACCTGACAGAAAGCCAATTATTGATCCAATAGAAATTGAAATTAATCTTGGTATTTTGTTAATTTTAATTTGCTCTTTATTAAAAGATTTACTCTCAATTAATAAAAAAATCCCTGCAACCAACAAAACACAAAATAATAAAATCTCAAATAAACTTTTTTCAATTGTTATTGATCCTCCGATAAATGCAAAAGGAATAGAGCCAACCAAATAAGGAAAAAGTAAATTAAAGTTTATATTTTTAGATCTTATAAAATTGATAGAATTACCAGATACAACAATAATGTTACATACAAGAGCTATAACGGGAAATATTGTGTAAGGTACACCCCAAATTAAAAGTATAGCAAGATATGTTGAGCCTCCCCCAAAACCCACACTTGAGTATATTAATGCAGTTACAAAAAAAAGAATTGATAATATAATCATTTTTAAATTATGGATGTAAATATAGCTTTATTAACTGTAACAGATACAAGAACTTTTGATAATGATAAATCAGGTGCAATCTTGGTTGAAAAAATTAAAGAAGCAAAACATCAATTAATTGATCGAAAAATTTGTAAAGATAATAAAGAGGATATTGTTAAAATTTTAAAAGAATGGACAAATCAAAAAGATATAGATGTTATAATTACTACTGGAGGAACAGGTCTTACTGGAAGAGATATAACTCCTGAAGCAGTTAATGAAATTGCAGATAAACATATACCTGGATTTGGAGAGGTTTTTAGAACAATAAGTCTAAAAACAGTCGGAACATCATCTATACAATCTAGAGCTTGTGCAGCTTTATCTAATGGTAAATATATATTTGCATTACCAGGATCCTCAGGCGGCGTAACTGATGCGTGGGATGGAATATTAAAGCATCAATTAGACGTTAATCATAAACCTTGTAATTTTGTAGAATTATTTCCAAGACTTAAAGAGAAATAATTATTTTTGATATTTGTCTTTCCATTCAGAATAAGGCATTCCATAAACATGCTCTCTTGCATCAGGATCAGAAATTTCAATTCCTTTTTTTCCTGCTTCTTCTCGGTACCACTTAGAAAGACAGTTTCTACAAAAACCTGCAAGATTCATTAGATCTATATTTTGTACATCTTTTCTTTCCCTAAGATGAGAAATTAATCTTTCAAAAGCTGCAGATTGTAATTCTTTTTTTGTATTTTCATCCATAATTTATTATATGTTTAATTTATGAAATTAACAGGATCTTATAAAATTAATTTAGAAAAACAAAAAATTTGGGAAGCATTAAATGATCCAGAAATACTTAAACAAGCAATCCCGGGATGTGAAGAATTTAATAAAAAATCTGATACTGAATTTTCTGCAAAAGCTACAAATAAAATTGGACCTTTTAATGCAACATTTTCTGGTGATATTGAGTTAAAAGATTTAAACCCTCCTAACAGCTATAAGATATTAGGTTCTGGAAACTCTTTAGTTGGTTTTGCTTCAGGAGAAGCTGAAGTTAAACTTGAGGACACAGAAAATGGAACAAATTTAATTTATTCTGTTGAAGCACAAGTAGGTGGTAAAATTGCACAAGTAGGTTCAAGGCTTATAGATATGACAGCAAAAAAAATGGCAGATATATTTTTTGGTAAATTTTCTGAATTAATTTCTTCTGAAAAGAATGAATCAAGTGAGATAGCCGAGTCCGATGACCAAAAAGTATCTGTGTCAAAAATGAATTATAGATATTTAACAGCTGTAGTTGTTCTAGGAATTTTCTTAATTTATTGGATGTTTTTAAAATAAATTCTAGTTTTACTAGAGTTAAATTTGATAGTTGCCTTTACATTCCCAAAATGATTAAATCTTAATGGGTAAGGATATTAATTAAAGGAGAGATTATGGGTAAAATTTCACTAGAAGTTAATGGAAGAAAAGTCGAAAAAGAGGCTTCAGATAACACTTTACTATCTACATTTTTAAGAGAGCATTTACAGTTAACAGGTACACATATTGGATGTGACACTAGTCAATGTGGAGCATGTGTAGTTCATGTTGATGGAAATTCTTTAAAAAGCTGTACGGCTTTAGCAGCTGACGTTAATGGATCAAAAGTTACAACAATTGAAGGTTTAGAAACAAATGGAAAAATGCATCCAATGCAGGAAGCGTTCAAAAAACTCCATGGCTTACAGTGTGGTTTTTGTACTCCAGGAATGGTTATGAGCGCAGTTGATCTTTTACAAAAAAATAAAAAACCATCAGATACAGAAATTAGAGATTGGCTAGAGGGAAATATTTGTAGATGTACTGGTTATCAAAATATTGTTGCAGCAGTTAAAGAAGCAGCAACAAAAATGTAATTTAAGGAGGAAATATAAAATGGCAAGTTTAGTAGGTTCTAGAGTTGAAAGAAAAGAAGATAAAAGATTTTTAACTGGTAAAGGTAGATATACAGCAGATATTAATTTAGCAAATCAAACTTATGCAATTTTTGTTAGGTCTCCACATGCCAGAGCATCTATTAAAAAATTAAATATTGATAAAGCTTTAAAATCATCAGGAGTAGTAAGCATACTTACTGGAAAAGAAATAGCAGATGATAAAATTGGAGGTTTAATTGCGGGTTGGGCAATAAGAAGTGAAGACGGTACAGAAATGAAATGTCCTGGAAACCCTCCGCTAGCAAAAGATAATGTAAATTTTGTTGGAGATCCTGTTGCAGTTGTAATTGCTGAAAGTTTAGCGGAAGCAAAAGAAGCTGCTGAAAAAGTTGAAGTTGATTACAAAGTATTAAAAGCAGTAACAAGCACTGCAGATGCAATGAATGGAGATACTATTCATGAAGGCATCGATAAAAATCTTTGTTTTGACTGGTTATTAGGTGATAGACAAAAAGTTAAAGAGGCATTTGATAAGGCTGATAAAGTAATTTCTATTGATATCATTAATAATAGATTAATTCCAAATGCAATGGAGCCAAGAGCATGTGTTGCTGATTACAATGCAGCATCTGAAGAGATCACTTTATACACAACAAGTCAAAATCCACATTTATCAAGATTGATAATGTCTGCTTTTGGAAATGTAGCTCCTGAACATAAGTTAAGAGTTGTAGCACCAGATGTTGGGGGTGGTTTTGGCTCTAAAATAAACGTTTATAATGAAGATATTGTTTGTAGCTGGGCTGCTAAAAAAATTAATAGAGCTATTAAGTGGGTTGCAGAGAGATCAGAGTCTTTTTTAACTGATATACATGGAAGAGATCATGTAACTCATGCAGAACTAGCGGTTACTAAAGATGGAAAGTTTCTTGGTTTTAAAAATGAGACCATAGCAAACCTTGGAGCTTATGCTCGAGTATTTGGAACAGTTACTCCAACTTATTTGTTTGGACCTTGTGCAACTGGAGTTTATGAAATTCCAGCAGCTTACACAAATGTAAAAGCCGTATATACAAACACAGCCCCAGTAGATGCTTATAGAGGCGCAGGTAGACCAGAAGCTACCTATACAATAGAAAGATTAGTTGAAAAAGCTTCAATGGAATTAGGGATAGATAAAACTGAACTTAGAATAAAAAACTTCCCTACAACATTTCCTTTTAAACAAACTTTAGTTCATACAGTAGACTCTGGTGATTATGTTGCTGGAATGGAAAAAGCAAAACAGATGGCAGATTACAAAGGTTTTAAGATGAGAAGAAAAGAGTCTGAAGCTAAAGGAAAACTAAGAGGAATTGGTGTTACCTCATATTTTGAAGCGTGCGGTATTGCTCCTTCGGCTGCTGTAATGTCTTTAGGATGTGGAGTTGGATTATGGGAATCTGCAGAGGTTAGATTTAATCCAACTGGACAAGTCACTGTTTACACAGGTTCACATAGTCATGGACAAAGTCACCAAACAACTTTTGCTCAAATAGCAGCTGATGAGTTAGGTGTACCAATAGAAAATATAGATATCGTTCATGGCGACACAGACAAAGGAACATTTGGTATGGGAACATACGGTTCTAGATCTTTAGCTGTTGGTGGTATCGCAATTGTTAATGCTTGTAAAAAAATAGTTGAAAAAGGTAAAAGAGTTACAGCAAAAATGTTAGAGGCAAATCCAGAAGATGTTGAATTCAAAGATGGAGAATTTATTGTTTCTAAATCAAATAAAAAGAAAACAATAGGAGAAGTAGCTTTTGCTTGTTATTTACCAGGTGTAAGAGATGAAATGAAATCTCCATTGCCTGAGGGTGATGAACCTGGTTTAAAAGAAACTTCTTTTTATGATCCTTCAAACTTTTCTTTTCCAGCAGGAACACATATTGCTGAAGTTGAGATTGATCCAGAAACAGGCCATGTGAAGCTAGAAAAATATACAGCTTGCGATGATTTTGGAAGAATAATTAATCCAATGGTTGTCGAAGGACAAGTTCATGGTGGTCTTGCTCAAGGTATTGGTCAAGCATTGTATGAAAATGCAGAGTATGATGAAACAGGTCAGTTGATGACTGGATCTTATATGGATTATACGATGCCACGTGCAGATAATTTTCCTGAGTTCAACATTGGTTATACTTGTACACATGCAACCACAAATCCTTTAGGAGTTAAAGGTTGTGGAGAAGCAGGAGCTATAGCAGCACCACCAACAGTAATGAATGCTGTAATTGATGCCTTAGGTGGACAAGAGGTTACTATGCCAGCTACTGCTGAAAAAGTGTGGAAGGCTTGTAAAAATCTAAAAAAATCTAACGCAAAAGCAGCATAGGAGGTTTATGAAGGATTTTAATTATCATTCAGCAAAAGATAGTAAAGAGGCATCGAAACTTGCTTCATCTAGTTCTGCTTTTTTAGCAGGAGGAATGACTACTATTCCTTCAATGAAATTAGGATTGGCTACTTACAAAGATTTAATTGATATAAAAAATATTAAAAAATTAAGTGGTATAAAAGTAAGTGGGAAGTCAGTTACAATTGGAGCTGCAACTAAACACGTTGAAGTTTCAAATTCTAAAGATGTAAAAAAAGCAATTCCATCATTATCTAGTTTGGCTGAAGGAATTGGTGATCCTCAGGTTAGAAATAGAGGAACGATAGGTGGGTCAATAGCAAACAATGATCCATCAGCAGATTATCCATCAGCCTGTATTGCTTTAAATGCAACAATACATACGAACGAAAGAAAAATTGAAGCGGCTAAGTTTTTTAAAGGAATGTTTGAGACAGCTTTAAAAAAGGGTGAATTAATTGAAGCTATCGAATTTCAAATACCAGAAAAATCTAGCTATCAAAAACATCCTAATCCTGCATCTAGATATGCAATCGTTGGAGTATATGTGGCTAAACATAAAGGAGATGTAAACGTTGCAGTTACTGGTGCAAAATCATGTGTTTATAACGATAAAGAAATGTCGAAAGCTCTAGTGGGTAATTTTTCCTCTTCTTCAATAGATGGAATGGATCTAGATAGTTCAGAAATGAACTCTGATATGCATGCTTCTGCAGATTTTAGAGCTAGTTTAGTTGTCACTCAGGCTAAAAAAGCCGTTGATGCTTGTTAGTTAGAAACTATATTTTATCAGATGAAAAATTCATTTGATGAGAAAATTTTAGACGAAGCTAACGATTGGATTAAAGCTAATCAAAAAGTAGTTTTAGCAACTGTAATTCAAACATGGGGATCATCACCTAGACAAGTTGGTAGCAGAATGATTGTGAATGAAAAAGGAGATTTTTCAGGATCAGTTTCCGGTGGATGTGTAGAGTCTGCAGTTGTAAGTGAGTGTCTATCATTAATTAAAGACAACAAGCCTTGTAAAAAAATAGAATTTAAAGTTTCGAATGAGAGCGCATGGGAAGTGGGTCTAGCATGTGGTGGTGAAATAGCGGTATATATTGAGCAGATACACTAATGAAAATCAAAACACTTGAAGAAATATTAAAAAAAAAATCGTCAAAAACCGAGTTTGCAATTCTTACAAATTTAGAAAATGGGAATAGTGAAATTTATTTACCTGGCACTACTCCAAAAGGAGAATTTTCAAAATATGCTGATGAAATAGAAAAATTCTTTAAATCAAAAAAAAACGGCGTTATAGAAAATTCAGAGATATTTGTTGAAACTTATATAAAACCAATAAAAGTAGTTATTGTTGGGGCTGTACATATTGCACAATATTTAGTTGATTTTGCAAAAAGTTTAAATTTTGAAATAAGTATTATAGATCCAAGAGGATATTTTGCATCCGAGCAAAGATTTCCTGATATTAAAGTTATTAATAAATGGCCAAAAGAAGCTTTTGAAGAAATTGAAACTAATTTAAGCACAGCCTTAATAGCTTTAACACATGATCCAAAAATAGATGATCCTGCTTTACAATACGCATTAAAAAATAAATTTTATTATATTGGAGCACTTGGTAGTAAAAAAACTCATGAAAACAGATGTCAAAGATTAGCCGAAGCTGGATTTACTAATGATGAAATTAATTTAATTCATGGACCAATTGGAATTAAGCTTGGTGGTAAATCTGCTCCTGAAATTGCTTTATCTATTATAGCTCAATTAGTATCAGAAACTTATAAAAAGTGATTAAAGCAATATTACTTGCAGCTGGTCAATCAAAAAGAATGAAATCAGAAAATAAACTTATTAAGTTATATAAAAATAAACCGTTAATAAATTATTCATTAAATGTATTAACAAAAAGTAAAGTAAACAAAATTATTATAGTTCTTGGTCATCAACACAAAGAATTGAAAAAAATAATAAAAAAAAATAAAAAAATTATTTTTACCTACAACAAAAATTACAAAAAAGGGATGGCCTCATCTATAAAAAATGGATTAAAAAAAATATCTAAAAACGACAAGGGCTTTATTGTAGCTCAGTCAGATATGCCATTTGTTAAACAATCAGATATAAATAAAATTTGTAGATCTATAAATTCTAAAAAATTTCTAATACATGCTTTAAAATATAAAACTAGAGTTGGTAATCCTATTGGTTTTGACAGTTCTTTAATAAAAAAATTTAAAAATATTAAAGGTCAGTTTGGAGCAAAATTTATGGTTAAAAGGCTCAAAAATAGAACAAATTTTATTAAAACTATGAGTATTAAATCATTTAAAGATTTTGATAAAGCCTCAGATTTTAGAAGCTGATCTAGTAATTTTAATTCTAAAAAGCAAAAGAATTATTAAAATAATTAAAAATATAAGTGGTTTGAAAAATATTGTTTTTGATAGCCAAATATAATGAAGTACGCCAAAGATCCCAATTATATAAATTAATCTATGAATTTTTTTCCAATTTTGTTTTAACAGTCTAACCATTCTCTCAGATGAAGTTACAGCAAGTGGGATTAATAACAACCAAGCTGAAAATCCTATAAAAATAAACTTCTTTTTTAAAACATCGTTTATCAGTGGCTCAAAATCAAATCTGTAATCAAGACCAACATAACTTAACATATGAATAGATGCATAAAAAAAAGTGAATAAACCAAGCATTCTTCTAAACTTGATCCACTCTACTGATTTTGTGATTTTCTTAAGTGGTGTCATTGAAAGAGTTAAAAGAATAAATATCAAAGTCCATTCTCCAAAGTGATTTATGATTCTATCAACAGGCTCTGGACCTAATTGATTAAAAATTATTTGATAAGAAATCACATAAATTGGCCAAAGAGAGAGAAAAAAAACTAGAGATTTAGAATATCTACTCAATTTAATTTAGAAATTTTTTTTTAAATCCATACCGCTATAGAGACTTGCAACTTCATCTCCATAACCATTAAACATTAAGGTCTTTACTCTAGGTGCCCAAACACCTTCGCCTATTATTCTTTCAGTTGCTTGTGACCATCTTGGGTGATCAACATTAGGATTAACATTTGAGTAAAATCCATATTCTCTAGGTGAAGCCCACATCCATGATGAGGTAGGCATGTTTTCGACAAATTTAATTTTAACAATAGCTTTTGCACTTTTAAAACCATATTTCCATGGAATAAAAATTCTTAGTGGTGCTCCGTTTTGATTAGGAAGTTTTTTACCATATAAACCTGTCACAACTGTTGTCAGAGGATGCATGGCTTCATCAATTCTTAAACCTTCATTGTAAGGCCAGTTTAAAACAGGGTATCTTTGACCTTTCATTTGCGCAGGGTCATATACACTTTCAAATTCAACAAATTTTGCTTTATTAGTTGGATTTACTTTTGATAGCAATTTACTTAAAGAAAAACCCATCCATGGAATAACCATAGACCAACCCTCAACACATCTTAATCGATATATTCTTTCCTCAGAAATAAACATTTCTGAGATTTCTTCCATAGATAATTTTATTGGTTTTTCAACTTCACCCTCAATAGCTATATCCCAAGGAGTTGTTTTAAATATTTGTGAATTTCTATAAGGATCACTCTTAGATGTTCCAAACTCATAATAATTATTATAAGTCGTAATATCTTTATAACTCGTTAATTTATCTCTCTCACTTGCTAAAGATTTATTTACAAAGGGTATAGTAGACATTGCTAATGTACTTGCGCCAAGACCTAAAGATTTAATGAAAGATCTTCTTTTTTTATAAATATTCTCTGGTGTAATTTCTGAATTTTTAAATTTTATCATTTTAATTATTAATAGATACTCCTTTCAACCACTCACTATCCTCATTTTCATAATGTTCTTTTTTCCAAATCGGAGATCTTTTTTTAATTTCTTCAATTATATATCTAGACAACACAAAAGCTTGATCTCTATGTTTGCAAGCTACACCAATAATGATGCTTTTTTCTTTTAAACCCACATATCCTTTAACATGCTCAATAAATACTGCTTTTTCTTTAATATTTAGTTTGTTACCGGCTTCTTCATAAATTTCTTCAAAACTTTTTATAACCATACTTTCTTTGGCATCATAGGTAATACCAGTAACTGTTTTATCTTCATTTAAATCTCTTACAGTCCCAACAAAATATATTACAGCGCCAAATTTCGATTGATTTAGAAAATTTTCTGCTTTTGAAATTTCTATCTTCTCATTTTTTGAAGCATCAATAATTTTAGTATGTAGCATTAACCGCCTCCTATAGGAGGTATAATGCTAAAGTTTTGTTTTTTAACTATTTTATAATTGTCTGAGACAATTTTATCATCAGACGAACAAAAAGCTGATGATTTAATAATTTTTTTAAAAGTTTCATTTCCTTTAAATTTCATATCAATAAACTCTATCATTTGGTTTCTAAGATCTTTTATTGAGGAATTTTCAATTAATTCAAAGTCTAAATGGGATTTAGTACTAAATTCTCTAGCTGCGCCAAATAGTTCAACTGATATTTTCATTAAAAAATATTTTTTAAAAAATCTGGAAGACCATCAGGGTTTTTCCATAATCCACTTTTTCCACCTTCTTTAATCAATAATTTTACGTTATCAATTTTAAGATGTGGATTTACTATTTTGCTTAAATCATAAATTGTGATTAAGGCAGAGTTAACACCCATTATAGCTTCCATTTCAACACCTGTTTTTGCTACTGCAGAAACTACGCAAAACACTTCTAATGAACTGTCTAATTCATTCATAATTATTTTAGTGGCCGTATGGTCAATTGGAAGTGGGTGACAAAGAGGAATAAGTTCACTTGTTTTTTTAACGCCCAATACAGCTGATACTTCAGCTAAAGTAATAGGATCTCCCTTAGGCATCTTCTTATTTTTAATTAGATCAAAAACCTCTTTTCCAACATAAATTTTACCTGACGCAAGTGCTCTTCTAAAAGTTTCTTTTTTTGAAGAAACATCAACCATATTGAAAGAGTTTTTTTGAAATATTTCTTTCGCCCAATCTTTAAGTTCTTCTTGATTTATAATTTTTAATTTTGACATTAGCCACCCGTGGTAGATAAATTTTTAGTTAAACCAGTTTCTCCAAGTTCCAAATGGTGAGATTCTTTTTTAAATTTCATTTGACCCATTATAAGATCCTGTAATTCTTCAATTTGATCATCTTTCTGTAATAAATGTCTTATACTTATTCCAGTATTTCCAAATAGGCATAATCTAAGATCTCCTCTTGATGTAATTCTTAATCTGTTACAGCTTCTACAAAAATCTTTAGAGTAGGGTGCTATGATTCCAAATTTTCCTTTATATTCTGGATGGATATAATTTAGAGACGGCCCAGCATCTTTACCTAAGGTTTGATAAATCCAATTATTTTTATTTAAGTATTCTTTGAAGATTTTTGAAGATACATGGTATTTTTTAAAATAATCTAAGTTATCACCTGTTTGCATTAGTTCTATATATCGAAAATCCACTTTATTCTTTTTTATAAAATTTCCCCAAGACTCAAAATCTTTTTCTGATACATTTATACCATTTAAAAGAACCGCATTAATCTTTATATTTTCAAAATTTAAATCTTGCAGGATGTTAATTCCTTCTAAAATCTCTGGTAATCGATCATGGCCAGTAACATTTTTGAATGTATTTCTATCTAGACTATCAATGCTAATATTAATGCCGTTTAAGCCACTATCTACTAACATCTTTGCTTTTTCATCTAAATGATAACCGTTTGTGGTAATTACAACTTTTTTTATTCCAGCTTCATTTTTTAAGATCTTGATTATATCAAAAAAATCTTTTCTTACCGTTGGTTCACCTCCAGTAAGTCTAATTTTGCATACACCCAATTTTGAAAAAACTTTTGCTAGACGTCTAATTTCCTCTAAGTGAAGAAATTTTCTATTATCGCTCTTATCAACTTGATAACCATTAGGTAGACAATACCCGCACTTAAAATTACATACATCGGTAATCGAAAGTCTTATATATGGAAAAGACCTACCAAAACTATCTCTTAACATTTTCATTTAAGTTAAAGCTATCATAATTAATAAAATTAATCATGATAGAATTAACTTAAAATCTAGCTTTAACCTGCTGGTTTATAATTAGCCATAGCCTTTGATGCCATGCCAGCAGCTTTACCCATATCCATTTCTTCTAATATGGTAAAATTTGTTATAGCTCCAGAAGCTTCAACTGCTAGCTTAACTGCTGCTGCGCCTTCAAATCCAATACTACCACTCACAACTCCTACAAAATCATAAGCTCCTCTTGTGATCATAAAAGATTCCATTTTTCCTCCTACTGCTTCTGATAAAGCAGTAGCTGCTGCAGCTCTGTCTTGGTCTGGATTACCTATAAATCCTTTAAAAGCTTGAGCTGTATAATTGCCCATTACTATAAATTTAGCCATAGTTACCTCCTTTTTATAAAGTAACATTATAGAAGAAAAACAATTAATGAAAAAATTAAATATTAGTTATGTTGATTTTAAATATATTAATTTCAACTATTACTAGACACTTAAGCGCATTTAAATACCATAAAACATAACTTCTATAAAAATAGTGATCTTGTTAAAAGTAAATTATTTTCAACTTTGTTTGAAAGAATTTAATTTAATTAAAATATAACTTTTTCAAATTTTTTAGATTTTAAAGACCTTTTTGCACTTTCTGCTAGTATAAGAGATTTTCTACCATCTTCAAAATTAGCTAAAGGTTTAGAATTTTTTTTACAAATTTTTACTAAGTCATCCAGTTGAATTTTGTAGGCTTCAGAATATCTTTCAATAAAAAAGTTTTTTAATTGAGTTTTGTTGTCGGTTGAATTTTTTGAATACAAAACTGTTTCCAAATCTCTTTGATTATCTGAAATGATCATTCCTTTAGAGCCAAAAAGCTCTATTCTTTGATCATAACCAAAACTACAATGCCTAGAATTAGTAATAATACACTGTACTCCTTTTTTAGTTTTCATAATTACAGTAGCTAAATCTAAATCATTTATTTTTTTTAGTTTTCTATCCGAGAAACGTTGCCCAGTAGCAAATATGGACTCAAATTCATCATTTCCAGCATAAAATCTTGCTAAATCAAAATCATGAATCATCATATCTTTAAATATACCTCCAGATGTCTTTAAATAGTTTATTGGTGGAGGCTCCGGGTCTCTGCTAGTAATAATTATTTTTTCTAATTTACCGATTCTACCTTTGAGTAAATTATGATTTAAAGAATTATGCGCTGGGTCGTACCTTCTATTAAATCCGAGTTGAATTTTTGGTTTATATTTGGAAATTCTTTTTTTACATTTGTTAATTTTATTTAAATCAAGGTCTAAAGGTTTTTCACAAAATACAACTTTCTTATTTACAACCGCTTCTTCAATAAATTTTAAGTGTGTGTTTGTACTTGATGCAATAAATATACATTTGATATTTTTATCTTTAAATGCAATTTTTGGATTTTGAATATCAATAGAGTTATACTTTTTGGATAGTTTTTTTGTTAATTTTTGATCTTTATCAAAAATATATTTCAGATTAAAATCTTTATGATTTATCAGGTTATTGGCGTGCATTTGACCAATTCTTCCAAGTCCAAATAGTGCAATATTAATTATATTTTTACCCATCTTTTTTTTCTTGAGGAAATTTTACACGCACTAATAAATTTTGCTGTTTCTAAACCCTCATCTTCATTTGGATAAAAGTATCTTTTTTTTGTTTTGTTCTTCAAAGAATCGGCAAACTCTTTATAAATATTAGCGAACGCATCAAGGTACCCCTCTGGATGACCAAAT
Source organism: Candidatus Pelagibacter sp. (assembly GCF_052046145.1). GTDB lineage: Bacteria > Pseudomonadota > Alphaproteobacteria > Pelagibacterales > Pelagibacteraceae > Pelagibacter. Next base: position 792,740 of record NZ_JBNGZR010000001.1, on the reverse strand, counting down.
TTTATTCTAGAGAATTGCTTTGAAAATTCTGAATTATGAAATCCTCTTTCTAATAATTTTACAGCACCTTTTTCTGGATTTAATTTAAGATAATTTGGATCATTTTGAACCCACTCTAAACTACCTTTGGAACCAAATACTCTAATTCTTAAACCATAAACACCACCTTTTGCCATTACACTTGTCCAAAACATTCCTTTTGCGCCATTGTTAAAGTTGATCATAACCTGCGCATTATCATCCATTTTAATTTTTTTTGATATTTGCTTTATATCTGCAAAAACTGTTTGTCCTTTCAAACCCGAAATATAAGAGGCTAGATGGTACGCATGAGTTCCAATTTCATTTAAAACAGCGGATGCTCCAACTATTTTATTATCAATTTTCCATTTAAGTTTTCTTTTTGCATTTTTTGAATTAATTTTTGTTCCACCAGACCAATCTTGAATATATTCAACATTAATATATTCAACTTTACCAATTTTACCCTTTTCAATTAATTTTTTTGCTTCTCTCACCATTGGATAAGCAGAATAATTATGAGTTAGCGCATATTTTATTTTTTTATTTTTTTTAATTGATTTGAAAAGTTTTTTTGCTTGATCTAAATTTCCTGCAAAAGGTTTATCAGAAATTATATTTATATTTTTTGAAATAAATTTTTCAGCAATAATTTGATGACTTGATGGTGGTGTCATTATAGCAACTACATTAATTCCATCTTTTCTCTTAGTTTCTTTCTCAGCCATATCTTTATAATTTGAGTAACATCTATCAGATGAAATCCCTATACTTTTTCCAAACTTAGTAGAAATTTTTACATTTCTTGAAAAAACTCCTGCTACTATTTCATATTGATCATCAAATCTAGATGAGATTCTATGAACATGACCAATCCATGATCCAGGACCACCCCCAACTATTCCTAAACTTAATTTTTTAGTTTTATTTGATTTAAACATTGAATATATCTTAGCAAAAAAAATATTTATGTCAGTAAAATTAGGAATAGCACCAATAGCATGGAGTAATGATGACATGCCAGAACTTGGGGGCGATACATCTTTGGAACAATGTTTGTTAGAAGCAAGTCAGGCAGGATTTATTGGTATAGAGTCGGGTGGAAAATTTCCAAACAAGTCAGAGGAATTAATTCCTAAATTAAATGAGTTTAACTTAAACCTTTGTTCTGGTTGGTATGGTGCAAATTTAAGAAAAAATACAGTAGAAGAGGAAAAAAAAGTTATACAAGATCAATTGAAATTATTTAAAGATTGTAATGCACCTTGCATTGTTTTTGCAGAAGTTGCTGGATCGATTCAAGGAGATCCAGACAAAAAGCTTTCGACTAGACCAAAAATGGATGAAGAAGAGTCTAAAAATTACTATAAAAAAATTTCGGAAATGGGCAAGTATTTACAAGATCAAGGCATGCCACTTGCTTACCATCATCACATGGGGACGGTTATAGAAACCGAAGAAGACACTATAAAATTGCTAGAGAATACAGATGATAGTGTAAAACTTACTTTAGACACTGGTCATATGCTATTTGCTCAAGGTAACTCTCTTGAAATATTAAAAAATTTTAGTGATAGGGTTATTCATATGCATTGCAAAGATATTAGAAAAAATGTTTTAGATAAATCATTAAAAGAAGATTTGAGCTTTAGAGGTGCATTTTTAGAGGGTGCTTTTACGGTACCTGGAGATGGCTGTATTGATTACAAACCATTATTTGATGTGTTAAAAGAAAAAAATTATTCAGGTTGGCTAGTTGTTGAAGCAGAGCAAGACCCAGCAAAAGCAAATCCTTTTGAGTACGCAAAGATTGGTTATAAATATTTAACCGAGACCTTAAATAAAAGTAATATTCAGATCTTTAAAAATTAAAATCTGTTAATTAAAGTATGCTTGTTATTCCCTGCTGTTTATAATTTTACAATTTTAGATTTTTCTAATTTTTCTTCAAAAAAATCAATAATGTTTTGAATTGTTTCTTTTCCCATTCTAGTCATACACTCATCAGTAAAAGCTGCAGTATGCGGACTTAAGTAAACTTTTTCATTTTTAAGAAGTGGATTATTGTCGTCAGGTGGTTCTTTTTTAAAAACATCAATACCAGCTCCAAAAATTAAATTTTCATTGAGCGCTTTATCTAGATCTTCTTCATGAATAATTCCACCTCTTGCTGCATTAATAATAATGCAAGTTTTCTTCATTGTTTTTAGTAAATCATAATTTATTAAATTTTCTGTTTTGTCTGTTAAAGGCATATGGAGTGAAATAAAATCCATAGTTTTTACTGCCTCAGCTAGATCTTCTATTTTTTTTCCTCCTAATTCTTCAATTTTATCTTTGTCTACAAATGGGTCATATACAAAGACATTCATTTCAAAGCCCAGACATCTTTTGATTAAAGCTTTTCCTATTCTTCCAAAACCCATAATTAAAAAATTTTTTTTCCAAACTTCAATTGTTTTTGGTAATTTATTTCTGTCTTTAAAATTTCCTTCTCTTACTGTTTTGTCAAATAAGTCTTTTCTTTTTGCAATATTTAACAAAACAAACATTACATGTTCTGCAACCGTAACAGCATTGGCATTAGCTGTTATTGCTATTTTAATATCTTTTTCTTTAGCTTTTTTTAAATCGATATTGTCATAACCAACACCATGTCTTGAAATAATTTTTAAATTTTTTGCCTCTTCAAATGCTTCTCCAGGAAGATTTGCAATTCTTATTGATGCGCCATCACAATCTTTTAATTTTGATTTTAAATTTTCTACAGAAGTGTCATCAGTTACTTCAACATCAAAATTAGGATGATTATTGATTAATTCCATACCTTTTTCGTGGACTTTTTGAATAATTAATATCTTTTTTTTATTACTCATAATTGTAAAAAAATTTTTAGAGAGCAATTTTAATACGAGAATTATTCTATAAAGTAAATTAGTTTTTTGATTAAAGTTGTATTTATTAAATATTTAAAATAAATTTAGCTGTGAATTTGACAATTAATATTCTCCTATTTGTTTTTAATACCCTTGAGAAAATAAATACCTTTTTTTTAAGAATTGGCAGACAGTTTGCATGGATAGCAATACTCTTAATGGTGATTGTTATTTTGGTACAAGTGTTTTTTAGGTATGTATTAAATAATGCACTGCCGTGGCCTGACGAGGTTGCTAGATTTTTGATGTTATGGATGACAGGATTGATTGCACCCTCCGCGTATAGATGGGGTGGGTTTGTTTCTATTGATTTATTAGAGAGATTTTTGCCAAAACTTATTTCAACTCTTTTAACTTTGTTTTTGTTAATTGTATCTCTTTTTGTCTTAGTTATTGGTTTAGAATTAGGATTTAAACATATTAACGCTGGATGGATATTTAATTCCTCGTCGATAAAAATTCCTTTTCATTTAATTGGTGGTAAAGCAGAACCAATAAAATTAGCCTGGATGTATATGTCTTTGCCTGTTGGTATTATTTTTTTAATATCTGTGAACATAGAATTAATTTTAAGAAATATTCTTACTAATTTTACAAAATTAGACTTACCTGAAGACTACGATAAACAAAAGTTGGAGGCACAATAATGTTAGTCTGGTTTCTTCCATTGTTTTTAATATTTTTGTTAATTGGTTTGCCTGTATTTTTTGGATTGTTAGCAGCACCAGGAATTTTGCTTTGGTTAAATGATCAAGCTAGAGATGGAGCTATGCTTTATAGAAATATTTATAATGGAATAGATAGCTTCCCTTTGATGGCAATCCCATTTTTTATGTTAGCAGGGGAGTTAATGAATAGAGGAGGAATAACACATCGACTTGTAGAATTTAGTCAAGCGATGATGGGTCACTTAAAAGGGGGATTAGCCCATGTCAATGTGCTGACTTCAATGTTGTTCGCTGGTTTGTCAGGTTCAGCTGTAGCTGACACATCGGCGATTGGATCAATGCTTATTCCTGCAATGGAAAAACAAGGGTATACAAAAAAATTTGCAGCAGCTATCACTGCTGCTAGTTCTGTAATTGGACCCATAATTCCACCCTCAGGGATAATGATTATTTATGCGTATGTGATGGGTGAGAGTGTTGCTGCATTATTTTTAGCAGGAATTGTACCTGGTATTTTAGTTGGAGTTAGTTTGATGGTCACAATAAAATTTATGGCTAAGAGATATAATTTTCCTGCTGTAACAAAAAAAACTACTTGGAGCCAAAGAGGTAAAGCATCTCTTAAAGCTTTTTTTCCTTTAATGACACCTGTAATAATTTTAGGAGGAATACTTGGAGGAATTTTTACACCAACCGAAGCATCAGCTGTAGCAGCTGCTTATGCAATGTTCATCGGTCTATTTGTTTTGAAATCATTAAAATGGAAAGATGTTCCTAAAGTAATGACAAAAGCAGCCATGGTATCTTCAGTAGTTCTTCTTTTAGTTGGTGCTGCAATGGCTTTTAAAACAGTTGTAAGCTTATCACATGCTCCAGAGCACCTTGCTGCATTCGTCCTAGGATTAACTGATAATCCATATGTTTTGTTATTTCTTATAAATATTTTATTATTTGTTGTTGGAATGTTTTTAGATGCAGGTCCAGCGATAATTATTTTGGGACCAATTCTTGGACCAGTGTTTGTTGAGTTGGGAGTTCATCCTGTGCATTTTGCAATTATTATGTCTGTTAATTTAACAGTTGGTTTAGCAACACCGCCAATGGGTCTTGTATTATTTGTTGCGTCCTCTGTATCTGGGGAAAGAGTTGAAACAATAGCAAAAGCTATATTGCCATTCTTAGCAGTAGAAGCTATAGTTATTTTTTTAATAACCTATTTTCCATCAATATCGATGACTATTCCTTTGCTTACTGGTTTCGCAAAATAAGTATAATTTTTTTTTTACTACTCGATAGACTCTCTAAATCAATTTAAGTATAGTTTATATACATAAATATTTAAAGAGAGGGAAATAATTATGAGTAAAATAATAAAATCATTTTTTTCATTATTATTCTTAATTAGTTTTACTGCATCTGTTTCTGCTGCAGATTATAACTTGAGAATGACAATGAATTCTAATGATCAAGATGAAGATTATGATGGTGCTGTAGTATTTAAAAACTATGTAGAAGCAGCTTCAAATGGAAAAATAGCTGTAGAATTATTTGTAGGTACGCAGCTTTGTTCAAAAGGTGCTGAATGTTTACAAGGTGTATCTGACGGAAGTATAGATATTTATATTTCTACTTCTGGAGGTGCTGCAGGTGTATTTCCATATGTTCAAGTTTTAGACTTACCTTATCTAATGGCTGATGACAGAATTGCTGAAGATGTAATGCAAGGTGATTTTGTAAGAACAATGAGAAAAATGGCTCTAAAAGATTCCAATGACTCAATTAGATTGATGACAATTGGAAATACTGGAGGATGGAGAAATTTTGCTAACACAAAAAGAAGAATTGCAAATCCTTCTGACATGAAAGGTTTAAAAATCAGAACAGTTGTAGCTGATTTACCTCAGGAACTTGTAAGAGCATTAGGTGCATCTCCAACTCCAATTCCATGGCCTGAATTATTTACATCATTTCAAACTGGTGTAGTTGAAGGTTCTAAAAATGGAATTACTGACATTATGAACATGAAGTTTCCTGATGCAGGTTTAAAATACGTTACTTTAGACGGTCATGCTTATATGGGAGCATTATGGTGGATGAACAATGCAAAATATGAGTCAATGTCACCAGATCTAAAAAAAGTAGTGACTGATGGTTTCTATGCTTTGCAACAAGCAACTTTTGCTTCTCCTAAGAGAAAATCAATTAAAGCTTATGAGGACTTTGTAGCAGGTGGTGGAGATTTATACGTACCAACGCCTGATCAAAAAGCTAGTTTTAAAAAAGAAGCTAGCCCAGTGTATGATTGGTTTAAAGCTAATGTTAAAGGTGGAAAAGAAATTTTCAACGCTTTAACTAAAGCAGTAGCTAAAGCAGAGAAAAAAGCATCGAGCGCATACAAAAAAGATTTATAATTTTAAATTAATATAATGGGGCGAATTTAATTTCGCCTCATTATCTAAAAGGATATATCCAAGATTTATAATCTTTTATGAGAATATGAGCTTTTTCAATTTGTTCAGGAGTCATTTTTTTAATAACTTCTTCCTGAGAAATTGCAGCATCAGGATCTCCACCAATAGCAGACAAACCGTACCACATATAAGCTCTAACAAGATCGGGAGCAGGAAGTCCTCTACCAATTTCGTAATACCAACCAACACCAGATTGGGCACCAGGATGACCTTTCATAGAAGATCTGAGATACCATTCAAAAGCTCTAACATCATCTCTTTCAACACCAAGACCCATAGCGTACATAATTCCAATAAGCTCTTCAGCATCAGCATTACCAGATCTAGCTGCTGGCATAAGTTCTTCCATAGCTTCCTTAAATTTTCCTTCTTCCATCAAATCTCGAGCATTTTCTATTTCTGCAAAAACTATGGATGGAAGAAACAACAGTATAAAAAGATATTTAATCATTTAAAAATTATAATATTTATAATTCCATTTTTAATTTCAGTAAATAAATCTTACGCAATTGATTTACCAAAACCATTAAAGAGTGAAGATTTTCATAAAGTTGATATAGAAAAAGTTAAAATTGGAAGACTTTTATTTCATGATAAAATTTTATCTGCAAATCGAAACATTGCTTGCGCAACCTGCCATAGTCATGATCTAGGTGGTTCAGATGGACTTTCATTAGGAATTGGTGAAGGAGGACATGGTATTGGATTAAAAAGAACAGCTGGAACAGGGGATGATAAAATTAAAAAACGTATTCCTAGGAATGCTTTAGCATTATGGAATTTAGGATTTAAAGATATTACAACATTGCTTCATGACGGTAGAGTGACTAAATCTGATATATTTAGCAATGGTTTTAATACACCAGCGCAAGAACTACTTCCAAAAGGGCTTGATAATATAGTTGCGGTACAAGCTTTGTTTCCAATGACAAGACAATTTGAAATGGCTGGAAATCCAGGTGAAAATGAAATTATAGGACTTGTTTCTAAAGTTGGTAAAGACAGTATGAGAATAGATAGAGTTTGGCCGGTAATCACTCATAGAATAAGAGGAATACCTGAGTATGTTGAAATGTTTAAACATGCATTTGAGGATGTTGATAATGCTTTAGATATAAATATTACACATATAGTAAATTCAATTGCAGCTTTTGAAATTCATGAATGGACCTCTTTTGACTCTCCATTTGATGAATATTTAAATGGAAATAAATCAGCTTTAAATTCAAATCAGATCGCAGGTATGAATTTATTCTATGGCAAAGCTAATTGTAGCTCATGTCATTCTGGATCTTTATTGTCTGATCAAAAATTTCATTCAATAGGAATTCCACAATTCGGACCAGGCAGAACCAGACCTTTTGATCCTTATGCACGTGACGTTGGAAGGATGGTTGAAACAGATGATTTGGATGACATGTATAAATTTAAAACTCCTGCACTTAGAAATGTTTCTTTAACTGCACCTTACGGTCATAATGGTGCTTATCCAACTTTAGAATCAATAATAAAGCATCATTTAAATCCAATAAAAATGAATAAAAATTGGAAACCTGAATATGCAAATTTACCTAAAGCACCTTGGTTAGAAAAAATTGATTTTGTAACTTTTTCAGACAAAAGAGAACAAGATAGAATTCTATCAAGCATTGACATACAGCCTATAGAATTGAATGATAAAGAAATTGATGAACTTGTTTCTTTCCTCAAATCTTTAACTGGCAGAAGTGGAAATAAGAGACCGCTAGGTAAACCAGATAAAGTGCCAAGCGGGCTAAGTATTGATTAAGTTTTTAAATTAAACTGATACAAACAGAATATGAAAAAAATAAAATATGGAATTATTGGAGCAGGGACAATGGCTCGAGAACATATTTTAAATATATCATTAATTGATAATGCTGAAGTAGTTGCACTTGCTGATCCTCATGAAGATTCATTAAATCAGTGTAAAGAAATTCTAAAAACAAAAATTTTTTGTTTTAAAAATCATTTAGAAATGATTGAAAAAAATATTGTTGATGTATACTTAATTTCATCCCCCAACTTTACTCATTTAGAAATCTTGAAAGATGTAATCAAAACTAAAAAACACATATTAGTAGAAAAACCATTATGCACTAATACAAAAGATTGTTTAGAAATAAAAAAACTTACAAAAGATTATCCTTCAGTATTTTGGACTGCAATGGAGTATAGATATATGCCGCCAGTTTCAAAGTTTATTAATGAAATTCATAATAACAAAATTGGTATTTTAAAAACTTTAACCATAAGGGAACATAGATTTCCTTTTTTAAAAAAAGTAAATGATTGGAATCGTTTTGAAGAAAATACTGGTGGTACACTTGTTGAAAAATGCTGCCATTTCTTTGATTTAATGAGATTGATTGTCCAGAGTAAGCCACTCAGTGTTTATGCAAGTGGTGGTCAAGACGTTAACCATTTAGATGAAGTGTATAATGGAAAAAAGCCAGACATCATTGATAATGCCTATGTGATTGTAAATTTTGAAAATGGGGCAAGAAGTTTGCTTGAGCTTTGTATGTTTGCAGAAAATTCTGACATGCAAGAAGAGCTTGTAGCCACTGGAAATAAAGGAAAAATTGAAACTTCAGTGCCCTCCGATGACTCAGGTAAAACCTCATCAAATATAAGAATTGGAATGAGAGATGGTAAAACACATATCGAAAATATTGAAGTAGATAAAAAAATTCTTGAGGCCGGCCACCATCATGGATCTACTTACTACGAACACTTAGCTTTTTTGAAAGCTATTGAAAATAATTCAGATCCAGAGGTTTCATTAGAAGATGGGTTAATTGCTGTTGCTGTGGGAGAGGCTGCAGAGCAATCAATAAAACAAGGTCGATTAATAAATCTAGAAGAAATAATTAGTTAAAATAATCTGTAATTTTTTTAACTATAAAGTCACTCACTCTAATGTTTGACTCAGTTGTTACACCAGAAATATGAGGTGTTAATATACAATTCATACCTGGCTTTATCTTGTTGTAAAATTCACTCTCTATTGGTTCTTTTTCAAACACGTCTAGAGCAAAGCCAGAAATATTATTTTTATTGTAAGCGTCAATTAAATCACTCTCATTTATTATACCCCCTCTAGAGGTATTTATTAAAATCGGTTTATTTTTCATTTGAGAAAATGACGATTTATTTATCAAATTCTTAGTTTCATCAGTTAAAGGGAGGTGTATGGAAATGATATCTGATTTTTCATATATCTCCTTTAAACTTAATAATTTAGCTTCAATTTCTTTATTATTTATTTCCTTAACATAAGGATCGTACACTAAAATCTTTAAACCATTTTTTGAAGAATACTCAGCAACTTTTTTTCCAATTGTGCCAAATCCTATTATTCCTAAATACTTTTGGTTTATTTCTGTAGATTTAATGGTTGTTCTTGGCCATTCACCCTTGATAGTTCCGTTATGAAACATTGGAATTTTTTTAATAAGAGACATGGATGAAGAAACAACATATTCAGCAACAGAATCTGCATTCATGCCTGTAGCTGGTTGAACATGAATATTTTTATTTTTGCAATATTCTGTATCAATATTGTCTAAACCAACACCCAGCCTTCCAATAAATTTTAATTTTATTGCATTTTTTAAAATATTTGAATTTACCTGAGTTTTATTTCTAACAATCAAACCATCATAATCTTGAACCATTGTTATTAGTTTTTTTTCATTTTCACACAATTTTTCATCATACATAACATCAAATTTTTTATTTAAATTTTGTAAACTATTTTGGTTGATGAATTCTGTAATTAAAATTTTAGTCATTAATTTTTTTAAATATTAAACTAAATTAGACAAATCTCTTTTATTATTCTTATACGTTGGCAGAGGATACTTAAATGCATGTTTTCCAATACGTCTTTCTTTAGCGTTCTCCCACAGAGATAACCATTGTTTAAAATTTTGAACTATAAGATTTTTTTTATTTTTACTTCTAACATAAAAGTTTGGAAGCGGCTCCCTACCTGATGGTTGTCCTGCAACATTATATCTCAAATCAGCACTAATTCTAAAATCATTTGATCTATTCGGTAATGAGCAGTGAATAGAATGCTTGTGCAATAAAATTATATCACCCACATTTGCCTCTAAATAAATGTGTTCCATATCATCAAGTAATTCACTATTTTTTAATTCCACCTGTCCTCTATATCCTGATACGTGGTTTAATAATCCCATTTTATTAATTTTTTTTACTGTAATCATACATCCATTCTTTTTAGTAGTTTTGGTGAAAGGAATCCATACTGTAACCATATCAGTTAATTTTTGTCCTTTAGAATTCAAAACTGCAGCGTCTTGATGCCATGGTGTTCTACCACTTAAGCCGTCATGAATTGATCCTTTTGGTAATTTGTTTTCAGGTTGTTTGATTCTAGTATTTTGAACAGGGTTAGACATTATTTCTTTGCCTAAAATTTTTTCTACAACATCTAAAATACTTTTATTTGTAATTAAATTCCATAATGATTGAGTAGCGAAATAATCACTATCTCTTTTAACATGGTCTCTAGGTAATCTTGTATTAAAGTATTGATCTAGATCATAAATATTAAGTTTTGATATGTATGAATATTTTCTTTTAAAATTTAGATTAAGAACTTTTTTAACCTCAGTTTTTTTTGCATACTTTTGAATGAGACAATCCATGACAAATTCCATATCATTAAGAACTGGTTTTAAGTCTCTTCTATAGTTAAGTATATTTTTAACAATTAAGTAACCATTCTCATATAATTTTTTTTGAAAAGTATTTGTCATTGTTAAAATTTATTTTATCATTGAAATAATTTCAATGGTTTGGTGCTGTGGTTAAATAGTTCGCGTCATGAAAAGAGGTCAACATTCTTTTTTTGTTACTAACTATATGAGGATAATACGAGATTCCTTTATAATTCCATATAACTGGTTTGTTTAAAGCATAACTTCCATAAATAAAAAAACGTTTTGGACAATTTTTCTCTATAAAGCGCTTTACTCCATGATAGGAATTTGGAGTAGATTGAAAAAAAACAACAGTTCCTTTTTTGGGTGTAAAAGACTTAACTATTTCTAGCTCATTTATTTTTGGAAATCTTCTAAAACTTTTTCTTAAATTTTTTTTAATCTTTTTCCTATAGATAGTTAGAGAGCCGCCATTCTTTTTTGGTATGTCTGTTAGATAAATTAAGAAATTATATAACCTAGTTATATCATCCCTATGAGGCCTTAATCTATACCCTCCTTTTGATACTGAAAAATCTATATCTAAATTTACTTTAGGATTAGTATAATTATTACCCAACATTTTTTTTAATTCATTGGAATTTAATTTTTTTTTAATAGTGAACTTTTTAGGATTAAAGGATTTTGGTTTATGTAAATTAACCCACGATCCATCTTTAAAATTTTTTGTGAAAAGATTTTCAATTTTTTTATAAAAAGACTTACTATTAAAAAGCTTAAAAAGTTTTGCAGAGTTAACTGAGTTTTTAATATATGAATTAAAATTTTTCGAACCTTTATTTATTCTGCTTCTACCACCCATAATCATATCATCAAATGATTTAGACTTACTAATTTCTTTAATTAATAAATTACAAATACTTTTAGAAACAACATTGTCACCAACTAAAACTGGAAAGTTACTTTTGATTTTTTTTAATTTATTTGTACTAAGCATTTAGCTGTACATACCTTCTTTCACTTTAATCATTTTATACATAAGGTCATTTAATGGCGTCTTAACACCATGTTTTTTACCTATTTTTGAAACCGCACCACTAATAAAGTCTATTTCAGTTTTTCTCTTGTATTGAACGTCAAAAGCCATTGATGACTTGTTAGTTTGCATTGAATCTACAATTTTATTAAACATAAATAAGCATTCATCTTCAGAAACATTTACACCATCAGCAAGTGCAACTTCTCTAGTTTCTAAAATTATTTCTTTACCTAAACCACGAGATACTTCATTTGCTTTGTTGTTTATATACAAGTCGGTATGATGAAGATCAAAAATTGCAGATAAAGGTCCAATTGCTGTTAGAGCAAAAAGTTTCATCCATTTTCTTTTTTTTACATCTTCAGCCGCAATCATTTCCAAATTATGTGCAGTAAAAGTGTCAGCTATTTCTGTAATTCTTTCTGTTATTCCTCCTTCATATTCACCAATCCAAGATGGTAACGAACCATGATTCATTATATGACCTGGTCCTAAAATATTTGAAGCTTGAGTAGTTGTCCCACCAATTACTTTTTCATTACCCACAATACTCTGAATAATTGCTTCATGACCGATACCATTTTGAAAAGACATGAAGACTGTTTTTTCACCAATAATATTTTTAATACTATTTAGAGCTGGTTCTAATGCAGTTGCTTTACACATAACTATTACAGCATCTATTTTATCTAACGAAGATGGATCTGAAGTGGCTTTAACTTTTATTACTCGATCTCCGCCATGTCCATCCATCTTTAAACCATCTTTATTAATTGCATCAACATGCTCTTTCCAAACATCAATTAAAATTACATTTAAACCTTTTTCTGCAAGCAAACCACCAAATAAGCAGCCCATCGCTCCTGCACCAAGGACAGCTACTTTCAAATCTTTGTTAATCATCGTTACCTTATTTAAAATTATTTATGTATAGAAATTATATATATTATCTATAGACAATATGCAAAATAAATTATAGCTTATTATCATCATGCAATTAAAAATAGAAAAAGGAACTTTTAAAAATTATCTACTAGAAGATATTTCAGATGCGTTAAGAAAAGGATTGTCTGAAAATTTCAAAAACGTTGAGGTAGAAGTGGTAGATTGCCCAAATCTAAGAGATTGGGATTGTCCATCAGAAGGAATTAGTGGAAATCAAAAAATAATAGATGTTGGCGGAGAGCCTTATATGCATGATCCAAAATTTATTGGTGCAGAGTTTGACTATCAAGAAATATCTAAAATGATTGATTCTGAAAAATCTTATGCTTTAGGAGCTGGATCAGGTGCAATGTCATGTTTAGATGGTCATTGTGGAGAATTAGTTATTAATGAAAATTTGATAACTGATGAGTCTAAATCAATAATAGCAAGAGTGAGTCCAGACAAAAAATGTATTGTTGAAAAGTATTCTGCAAAAAAACACGGTGGACTTGGAAACATTTATTATACAGACGGCAAAAAAGGAAAAGTAATTAAAATTAAAATTAAAGGTAGAAATGGAGAACAAGGTTCTTTGCCTCAAGCAATGAGGTCTTCTTTATCAAAAAATTTAAAAATTAAAGATAATGAACATTTGTCTCTTGCTGGCGTATTTAGAGTATTAAATGGAAAAATTAGATCGCATGTGCAACCTGATTATAAAGATATTAAACACGAGTATTATGATCCAAAACAAATGAAATGTGTAAAAGATTTTCTTCAATTTTATGAACCGGTTGGACCAAAATTACAATGTTATTCTATTCTTTGGACTGGTGATCCTACTGGAGGAGAATTAAATCTAAGAGAGTCTGGTGAACATACTCATTTTCATTCTTACGAACATGACAGAGATGCAGGACATTATCATTTTGATGTATCACCTGAAGAAATAGAATATGAAGGTTATTTTAATACCGCAACAGAAGTACATAGAGTTAATAACATTTATAAAGAACTATTAAGTAAAAATAGTATTGAATAGAAAACTCAATGAGTTTAAATTTATTTAAATGAAAAGACAGTTCAAGTATCCTAAGCACTTCGAAGAACAAAAAAAAATTCCAAAACTTACTCAAAAAAGGATTCAATTAGCCGAAATATCACTTGGAGATTTTGAAGGAAGATTAGCTAATGAATTATTGAATTGGTTTTCTTTAACCCCACAACATTGGATAATGTTACATATGGTTATGCTTGCTTATTACAAAAATAAATCAATAACTAAAAATCAATTGCTTAAAGTAATTGAAAAATCATATTTAACCTCAAATGTTTATATCGATACTGCAATTAAAAAAGGTTATTTTAGAATTATAAGAAACGAGAGGGACAAGAGATCTATATTTATTTTACCTTCAGTAATTACCATTAAAACCTTTGAGGAATTTATTGATAGGAGAGATATTCTATATAAAGGAATTAAATGAAGAATATCTATACTTGGGCTGCTAAACCGGCAAGACGAACTTTGACTGTTGGGGATTTAAAAGCAGCAAAAGGAAAAAGAAAATTTACACAAGTTACAGCGAATAGTGTTGAAGAAGCCGAAGCAGCCGAAAAAGCAGGCTTTGATATGATTATATCAAATGCAAAAAATATACTTCCTGTAAGAGAAGGTTCAAAAAATTTATTTTTAACAGCTGCTTTGGTGTTGAATGAGTTTGTAACTGTAGAAGATATTGTGCGTGGAGCTTTTAAAGCATTAGAGAATGGTGCGGATGCAGTTATGACACCAAGAAGTATGGATATAGTTGAAATGTTGGCTAAGGAAGATGTTCCAGTAATGGGTCATTTAGGTTTAGTTCCAAGAAAATCTACTTGGATTGGTGGCTTAAGAGCAGTTGGCAAAACTGCTGATGAAGCTTACGAACTTTTTCAAAAATTTAAAAGATTAGAAGACGCAGGTGCTTTTTCGGCAGAGTGTGAAGTAATACCTGAAAACGTAATGGGTGAAATTTCAAAGCGTACAGACATAGTTACTGTTTCATTAGGTTCGGGTAAAAACGCTGATGTAATGTATTTATTTATGGAAGATATCTGTGGCGACACAGAAAATCCCCCAAGACATTCAAAAGCATATGGAAATTTATTGAGACTTAGAAATGAAATAAAACTAGAAAGAGTAAAGGCTCTAAAGGCTTTTAAAAAAGATTCAATGAATGGAAAATTTCCTGGAAAAAAACAATCTTCTAATTTAGAAGAAAAACAATTCGAGGAATTTTTAGAACAACTTGATTAGTAAGTTGAGTTATCGTCTTTTTTTGATAAAGAACCCTTCATTTTATCTACTGTGGCTTTAGCGCCAGCACTTAAAGCTCTTAAATCAGATGCTATAGTCACAAAATCAAAACCTTTTTCAATCATCTTGGTAGCATATTCTGTAGTACCATTATGAATTCCAGCAAAAATATTATTTTTTTTAGCATGTTCTAAAATTCTTAAAATTTCAGAATAAGCTTTTGTAGTCTCTGACCTATCAAAACCAGGTTTTTCACCTATTGCTAAACTTAAATCTGCTGGGCCAATATAAATACCATCGACACCTGGTGTAGACATTATCTCATCAAGATTTTCTAAAGATTCTTTTGTTTCTATCATTGCTAATTTTAGTATTTCTTCATTAGCGTGATCAGCATAATCAGCTCCACCATAAATTAGCCCTCGTATAGGGCCAAAACTTCTGTAGCCATCAGGTGGATACATGCATGCTTGAACAAAATTTTCTGCCTCTTTTTTATTGCTTACCATTGGACAAACAATTCCATAACACCCAGCGTCTAAAATTTTCATAATTTGACCTGGTTCATTCCAGTTAACTCTAGCTAAAGGAGTTACATCTGTTGTTGATATTGTTTGCATCATTGGAAGTGCATTACTGTAATCAACTAAACCATGTTGCATATCTACTGTAAGAGAATCCCATCCTTGATGAGCCATTGCTTCAGCAGATGCTGTGCTAGGAATGGCGCACCAACCATTGATTACAGGCTTACCTTCCTTCATCATTTGTTTGATTTTATTTTTTCTCATTTTTAGATTTTTAAACCCATGTGAGTGTATTTCACATTTAGATAATCTTTTATCGCACCTGAACCACCTTCACGTCCATAACCAGTTTGTTTTATTCCTCCAAAAGGTGCCTCAGCAATAGCAACAACTCCAGTATTAACTGCAACACAACCTGACTCTAATTTCTCAGATCCAATGTGAGCTTTGTCCATAGAGTTAGTGTATAAATAACTACATAGTCCTAAGTCATTATCATTTGCTCTTTCAATTACCTCATCAAAAGTTTTAAAAGTTAAAATTGGAACTAGTGGACCGAAAGGCTCTTCTTTCATGATTGTAAAATTATCTTTAACGTCATCAAAGACTGTTGGTTCATAATAATATCCCTTATTGAAACCAGAGGGTTTTTGTCCACCCATTAACACTTTAGCTCCTTCCTTTTTAGTAGTTTCAACTAGTCTTTCTATTTCCTCTAATCTCTTAGCAGTAGTTAAAGGGCCCAGATCCACACCCTCGTCCATACCGTTTCCAATTTTTAATTTTTTTGCTCTTTCAATGAAAGCATTAACAAAATCCTCTTTTCTGTTCTCTTGGATATAAAATCTATTAGGTGAAATACAGACCTGACCATTATTTCTAAATTTACCAGTTATTGCTATATCAGCTACTTTGTTCATATCTACATCTTCACACACAATAAAAGGTGAGTGTCCACTAAGTTCCATAGTAACTCTTTGAACTTTATCAGCTGCTTTTTTTAAAATAATTTTACCAACTCTAGTTGATCCAGTAACTGAAACTTTTTTAATTATATCCGATTCCATTAATTCATTTGAAATTTCAGCAGGATCGCCCGACAAAAGACTAACGACACCATCTGGTACACCTGCTTCTTTGCAAATATTTACTAATTCCATTACAGCGCCAGGAGTAATTACATCTGGTTTACAAATTACTGAACATCCTGCAGCTAAAGCAGTAGAAATTTTTCTAGATGCTAAAACTATTGGGAAATTCCAAGGAACTAAAGCTGCAACAACTCCCACGGGCTGATAGTAAACATGAACTCTAGTATCTGGAAATCTACTTTGTTGTGTTTGACCATAAATTCTTTTTGTTTCTTCAGCATTCCACTCAAAAATATCAGCTCCACCACCTACTTCACCAACAGCTTCTGCAAGAGGCTTTCCAACTTCAAGAGTTAACCATTTTGCTATTACATCTTTTTTCTCTCTCATCATGTCTGCAATTTTTCTAAGTACATAAGCTCTTTGCCATGGCGCAGTATTTTTCCAAACTTCCAAACCTTTTTCTGCAGACTTTAATGCTTTTTGTACTTCAATAGATGAAGCTTTTGATGCTTTTCCAATTACTTCTTCTGTTGCAGGGTTGATTACGTCGTAAGTTTCTTTTTTTTCTGCTTGTTGCCACTTCCCATCAATGAATTGTCCAAATTTTTCGTACATAGAATTTATTTTTAAGTTTACTTAGTTAGGTTTTTTATTTTATAAATAGAATTATATATAAACACTATACATATTAAAAGATAAACATATTAATGAAAAAAATTACTCTCACATGTGCTCACGCGATAGTAAAATATTTGATTGCTCAGAAAATATTAATTAATGGTAAAAAAGAACCGTTATTTCCAGGTGTCTTTGGGATCTTTGGACATGGAAATGTAGCTTGTTTAGGTCAAGCACTAGAAGAAAGTAAAAAAGAACTTCCAACATATAGAGGACACCATGAACAAAATATGGCTCTTACTGGAATTGGTTATGCTAGAGCAAAAAGACGACAACAAATTTTTGTAGCAACATCCTCTGTTGGGCCCGGTGCAACAAATATGGTTACAGCTGCAGCAGTTGCTTTGAGTAACAGATTACCTATTTTGTTTCTACCAGGAGATACTTATGCAAACAGAATGCCAGATCCGGTGTTGCAACAAGTTGAGCATTTTAATAATCCTGGAATAACAGCTAATGATGCGTTTAAACCAGTTACAAGATATTTTGATCGAATAACTAGACCAGAACAGATTATTCAATCATTCCCAGCAGCAGTTCATACAATGTTAGATCCTGCAGACTGTGGTCCAGCATGTATTGCTTTAAGCCAAGATGTTCAAGGTCAAGCCTTTGATTATCCAGAAGAGTTTTTTAAAGAAAGAGTACATACAATTAGAAGACCAAGACCAGATGAATTTCAAATTAAAGAGGCAGCAGAAAAAATTAAGTCATCTAAAAATCCAATTATAATTTCAGGTGGTGGGGTTTTTTACTCAGATGCAATGGAGGAGTTGAGTCAGTTCGCGATCAAACATAATATACCAGTTACGCAAACTGTAATGGGATATTCTACAATGAAAAGAGACCATTCTCATTTTGCAGGTCAAATTGGTGGTTTAGGTGGAAAAAATACAAATACTTTAGCAAAAGAAACAGATTTAGCAATTGCAGTTGGAACCAAACTTGCAGATTTTACAACTGGATCATGGGCAAATTTTGAAAACAAAAATTTTAAACTAGTTTCAATAAATGTATCAAGATTTGATGCTAACAAACATTTAGCGCAAGCTGTTATTGGAGATGCTAAAGTTTCATTAACAGAGCTTTCACAAGTATTAGGTAATTGGAAAGCTGGAGAAGAATGGAATAAAAAATCTCAAATTGAACTCAAATCATGGAATGATCATATAGATAAAGAGAGTGCGCCAACAAATCAAGAAGTTCCAAGTTATGTCCAGGTAATTGGTGCAATTTATAGAAAATCTGACCCAACAGATATAGCAGTTACCGCAGCAGGAGGCTTAGTTGGTGAAGTTGTTCAAGTTTGGAGACCTAGAGAATTAAATACTCATGAAACAGAGTGGGGTTTTAGTTGTATGAGTTATGAAATTTCAGGAGCACTTGGAATAAAAATGGCAAATCCAGATAAAGAAGTAATTTCTTTTGTAGGAGATGGCTCTTATCTTTTAAATAACACAGATATTTATTCATCAGTTATTACAAAAAATAAATTAATAATTATAGTTTGTGATAACGGTGGGTTTGCAGTTATCAATCGACTTCAATTATTTAAAGGTGGTAAAGAATATAATAACTTATTAAAGAGCTCTAATACTCCTGGATTAGTTGATGTTGATTTTGCAAAACACGCAGAAAGTATGGGAGCTAAATCAGAACATGTTAATTCAATTTCAGATCTTGAAGCTGCATTTAAAAGAGCAAAAGCATCTGATGTAACATACGTTATTTCAATTAAAACTCATGCCTATAAGTGGGTTGAGGGTTCTGCTTTTTGGGACAGTCCAACACTTGAAATTCCTAAAACTAAAGAAAATGAAGAGGCTTTAAAACTTTATAAAGAAGGAAAAGATAAACAAAGACAAGGCGTATAAATCTTTATGAATAAAATTTTTAAGGTCGGTCTTATAGGCTGTGGTCACATCGCCGAGACATACTTTAGAGGGCAACAATATTTTAATAATTTTAAAATAATTGCCTGTGCAGATATTGATCAAAAAGCAGCCGATAAATGTGCAAAATTATACAATATTAAATCTAAAACAGTTTCAGAAATTTTAAAAGATAATGAAATAGAAGTTATTTTAAATTTAACAATTCCACAATCTCATTATTCAGTATCAAAAAAAGTTTTGAACTCAGGTAAACATGTTTATTCAGAAAAACCACTAGCAACTTATTTTGCAAAAGGTAAAGAACTAGTCTCTCTAGCAAAAAAAAATAAACTTTATCTTGGAAACGCTCCAGATACATTTTTAGGTGGAGGAATTCAAAAAGCTAGAGAATTAATTGATTCAGATTTGATTGGAGAGATTAAACTTGGTAATGCAATTTTCGCATTTCCTGGAGTAGAGTCTTTTCATCCAAAACCTGAGTCTTGGTATAAAAAAGAAGGAGGTCCAGTAATCGATATGGGACCATATTTTTTTACAACATTGGTAAATTTACTTGGACCTGCAAAACAAGTTCAAGGAAGAACATTAACTGCTTTTAAAAAGAGAATTTATGGAGTGGGACCTAAAAAAAACAAATCATTTAAAGTGGAAACACCTACAACATATTTAGCGACAATCCAATTTCACAGTGGTGCTATAATTCAAGTAACACTCTCATTTGATGTAATTAATCATCAAAGAAACCATATGGAGCTTTATGGCACAAAAGGATCGATTATTGTTCCAGATCCCAATATGTTTGGGGGTTCTGTTTTTATTTCTGTTACAGAAGGTGGAAAATGGGGTGAACATAAAACAGACAAGATGCATTTAGGAAAAATAAACATAACCTCATCTAGTGGAAGATCAAATGAAGCTGCTACAAATGCAAACTATCGGAGTGTTGGTTTATCTGAAATGTTATATTCTATTCAAAAAAACAAAAAACATAGGTGTTCAGGTGATTTATCTTTACATGTATTAGATATAATCGAGTCAACCATGAGGGCAGCTAACACAGGGACTCCTCAAAAAATAGAAACAATATGTGATAGACCAAAAAAATTTACTGAAGAAGAAGTAAAAAAAATTTTAATTTAAATGTCAAAACCAATTGTTATATCTGATCCTTTTCCAAGAACATTGGATCTGATTTTTACAAAAAAAAAATTAAAAGAATTAAAAACAAAATATAAAGTTTTAATAGCACCTAATAAAAAAAAAAGACAATTTTATGAAAACTATATTAATAAAGCTACTTTCATAATGGGTCAGCCAGACTTAGATAAAAAAATTTTGTCAAAAGCAAAAAAATTAAAAGCAATAATAAATGTTGAAAGTAATTTTATGAACAATGTTGATTATACTTATTGTTCTCAAAAAGGAATTTATGTAATTGCAACCTCTCCAGTATTTTCAAAGCCTGTAGCAGAAATTGCATTAGGAATGACACTTTCTTTGTTAAGAAATATTCATAATGCTCATTTTGATTTTGTAAAAGGTAAAGAGAAATATGGATTAGAAAGTAATTTAAAAGCATCACTTTTATCAGGAAAAAAAATTGGATTATTAGGATTTGGCGACCTAGCAAAATCGTTATATCCATTGTTGCTGCCTTTTACTAAAGATATAAATGTTTATGACCCTTGGTTGTCTAAGAACAAAATTAAAAGCTTTGGATTTAATCCAGTTAGCTTAAATAATATGTTTAAAACGTGCGAAATTATTTACGTATTAGCAGCAGTAACAACTAAAAATAAAAATTTAGTAAACAAACGTTTAATTAATAAAATGAAAACAAACTCATTATTTATATTGATGAGTCGAGCAGCAGTTGTAAATTTTAAAGACTTGATCAAGAGAGTTAAAAAGGGAGATATTTATGTAGCTACAGATGTATTTCCTGAGGAGCCAGTGAGAAAAAATGACCCAATCAGAAAAGTTAAAAATATTTTGTTTTCAGCACACAGAGCTGGAGCTTTGACAGAGGCTTTTTTTGCTATGGGGGACATAGTTTTAAAGGACATGCATTTAATATCAAAAAATTTAAAACCTAAATTTTGTAAAAAGGCTGAATTAAAGACAGTAGGATTATTAGCTTCAAAACCAGTTGCAATTAATTGATATTTTAATAATTTTATAATTTATGTCATCAACTACTAATCCACTACTAGAAGCAAAAGGAATAACAAAATATTTTGGAACCATAACAGCTTTGGAGAATGTAAACTTAAAAGTTCACGCGGGAGAATGCTTAGGTGTTGTTGGAGATAATGGTGCTGGGAAATCAACTTTGATGAAAGTATTATCTGGTCTTTATAAACCTAGTGCAGGCTCATTATTCTTTCAGGGTAAAGAGGAAATTTTAGAAAGTCCAAGAGACTCTCAAAACTTAGGATTAGAAATGGTTTATCAAGATCTCGCATTAGCAGGTAACTTACCAATAGGAGAAAATATATTTCTTGGAAGAGAACCCACTAAAAATTTAGGATTTATAAAATTATTAGACTTTAATAAAATAAAAGAATTAACAAATGCTCACCTAGATAAATTAAAAATAAATGTAAAAAGTGCAGATCAAAAAGTGGAGGAACTATCAGGTGGTCAAAGACAAGCTGTTGCAATAGCCAGATCTACAGCTTTTAATGCTAAAGTAGTAATTATGGATGAACCAACTGCTGCATTAGCAATCAAAGAAGTGGGTAAAGTATTAGATTTGATTAATAGTTTAAAAAAAACAGGTGTTGGAGTGATTGTAATAAGTCATAGAATGGATGATATATTTACAGTATGTGACAGAGTAATGGCTTTGTTTCAGGGAACAAATTTTGCAGAAGCAAGTCTATCAAATACTTCTAGAGATGAAGTGATTGGTTGGATTATGGGAAAAAAATAAATATGGAAGATAAAGATAAAAAAATTGTAAGTCTTCATTTGAAACTAATGCCATATTTAGAAAAATATGGAATTCTTCTTTTATTAGTAATTATGATTTTGGTTATGCACATATTACAACCAGATGTTTTTTTATCTTGGAGAAATGTAACTAACGTTTTTAAACAAATATCTTGGCAGTCGATGTTAGCTTTGGGAGTATTTATGGTAATTGTGACTGCTGGAATAGATCTTTCAGTCGGTTCAATCATGATGTTATCGTTAATGATTTTAGCTGTAGTTGCTAAAGCTGGAGCGCCTTGGTACATTGTGGTTATTACACCTTTGATTGCAGGGTTTTTGTGTGGTCTATTTAATGGTCTTGGTATCACCTTACTTCGCATGCCTCATCCTTTTATAATGACTTTAGGTACACTTTATATATTTAGAGGAACTGGAAACCTAATCTCTGGTGGAACCCCTATAAGTGGTTTTACAGACGAAGTTAGGTACCTGGGTCATGGAAGAATTGATCTTCAATGGTTAGGATTAGAAAAATCGCAGTACCTTCCTGTAAGTTTAGTATTAATTGCAATTGTATATATAATTTTTTGGATTTTCTTAAATCATAGCAAAACTGGAAAATGGATTTATGCAATTGGAGGAAACCCAAATGCTGCTAGGGCATCAGGAATAAATGTTAACAAAATTTTAGTTATAGTTTATTCATTATGTGGATTTCTATCTGGCATTGGTGCTTTAATTTTAGCTGGCAGAACTGACTCGGGTTATCCCAACGCTGGACTTCAATCTGAACTTGATGCGATCGCTGCATGCATAATTGGAGGCGCAAGTTTTTTTGGTGGTAGAGGTACAGTTTTAGGAGTATTTGCAGGTGTAATGATTATGGGAATTTTAAGAAATGGTCTAAATTTGATGGACGTTAGTTCTTTTTGGCAGCAAGTTTTAATAGGTTCAATAATAGTTCTTGCAGTTTATATAGATGTATTAAGAAGAGATTTGGGAACTAGAAAGTAAATTATACGCACTTACACGCATTAGTTGTATTCAAAATTGTCTTAACACCTTTATAAACAGTTGAACTCTTCTCATTTTTTTTATTTAATTTAGTTATTAAATAACAATAGGGGAAATAAATGAAAAACTTAACACGAAAAATTGTTGTTTTTTTTACAGCAATTTTTTTATCAATCAGTTTAGGTTCAGTATCTTTTGCTGATGGACATGGTAAAAAAATCCTATTCAGTATTAAAGGTCCTGGATCTGGAAATCCTTTTTGGGCATCTGTAACAAAAGGTGCTGAAGAGGAAGCTAAAAAACTAGGCGTTAAATTAATTTTAATTGCACCTCCTCAAGAGGGAGATGTTCAGGCACAGATAAACCAAGTAGAAGACCAATTAGCGAAAGGTGTTGATGCTTTAGCACTAGCACCAGGAGATCCAAATGCTTTTGCTCCGATCGTTGATGATGCTATCAAAAGTGGAGTTCCAGTTGTATTCGTTGATACAAAGGGAATTAACGAAGGAGTAACTTTTATTGGAACGAACAACATGAATGGTGCAGAGTTAGCTGCAAAATTTATTTGTGATAAAACTCCTAAAGGTTCAGATGTTGCAATTTTAACTGGTATTGAGTCACAATCTACAGCGTTGTTAAGAAGAGATGGCGCTATAAAAGGTTTTAAAAATTGTGGATTAAATATTGTTGCAACTCAAACTGCTGAGTGGGACACCGCAAAAGGTAGATCTGTAACTGAGTCGATCATTTTAAAAAATCCAAACATCAAAGCAATATTTGCTTCAAATGATAATATGGGCTTAGGTGCTATGCAGGCTCTTAAAGATGCGGACATGAATGATGTGGTTGTGGTAGGATTTGATGCTACACCAGATGCAGCTACAAGTATCTTAAAAGGAGAGATGACAGCAACGATTGCTCAGTTTTCTTATAATATGGGTGCATATGGGGTTAAATATGCGCTTGAATTAGCTAATGGTGGAAGTATTGATCCAAATATCGATACAGGAACACAATTAGTAACAAAAGAAAACGCTAACGATTTTAAATAATCGATAGGTATATAATTTAAAAAAAAGGGTGGAATTTAATTCCACCCTTTTTTTTTATGTAATATAATAATTTATGCTTATTAAAATTGATCCAGTATTAAGCCCAGATTTACTTTTTCATTTAAGATCTATGGGTCATGGAGAAAAACTAATATTAGCTGATGCTAATTTTCCAGCAAATACTACCAACGATAAAATAATAAGATTAGACGGAGTCGGTATAAAAGAAGCTGCCTCTGCTATACTTTCAGTTTTTCCACTTGATAGTTTTATTAATTCAAAAGGAGGATCTCCAGCTTTAAGAATGGAAGTAGATGATAAACCTGAGGAGTTAACTGAAACACATAAAGAATTTATTGAAGTTGTAAAAAAAATTTCAGGAGATAATTGGAATGTGGGGTCAATTTCAAGACAAGAGTTTTATCAAGAGGCAAAGAAAGCTTATTGTATAGTTACTACAACAGACGCAAGACCATTTGGTTGTTTTATTCTCACCAAAGGTGTCATTTTACCTGACGGAAACGTTTGGACTTAAAAAATGAAAATCATTTCAGTTTTTGGTGTATTTGTTGCAGATCTTTGCTTCATATCTAATGCGATCCCTGAAAAAGGACAAACTATTCTAGGTTCGCAACATATTATTGGACCAGGTGGAAAAGGTTCAAATCAAGCAATAGCTGCAGCTAAACTCAATGGGAGTATAAATTTTATCACAAAAATTGGCAAAGACAAAAATGGTGAGATGGCTTTAACTTTATATAAAGAATTGGGCATCGACACTGCTTGCATAATTCAAGACGAAAATCACTCAACTGGAGTTGCAGGAATAATGGTAAATGAAAAAACAGGTGAGAATGCAATAAATATAATACCTGGTGCTGCTGGTACACTTACCCTTGATGATATTGATAGAAATTTAAATTTTATTGCAAAAGCAGAAATATTTTTAACACAATTAGAAACACCTTATGAGGTTACTAGCTATGCATTAAAAAAAGCTAAAGAAAAGGGATTAGCCACAATATTAAATCCAGCACCAGCATGCAAAATCAAAGATGATGATTTTGACTTAATAGATTTTTTTACACCTAATGAAACTGAAGCAGAATTTTATTTAAATAAAAAAATTGAAACAGAAAAAGATATCAAAAATGCCTCAGAAGAATTTTTAAAAAAAGGTATTAAAAACATAGTTATAACTTTAGGTGAAAAAGGATGTTATTTTGCAAATAAAAAAGAAAATTTTTTCGTAGAAGCATTTAAACTTAAAGACCCAGTCCTTGATACTACTGGTGCAGGAGATGCTTTCAACGGTGCTTTAGCTGTTGGGTTATCAAAAGATTTAGATATTAAAGAAGTACTTACTTTTGCGAATAAGGTAGGAGCAATTTCAACTACAAAACAAGGCGCAGCAGCCTCAATGCCATCAATGGAAGATTTAAATAATTATTAATACTATTTCCAAAAATGAAAACTGAATATTTTGATCTTAAAAAAAAAAGAGCTTTAGTTTCAGGTGGAGCTTCGGGAATTGGATCATCAATTGTTGAAAATCTTTGTGAGCAAGGAGTTGAAGTATATTTTTTTGATATTAATAAAAATGAGGCAAAAAAAACTATAAATAAAATTAAAAAAAAAAAATTTAAAACCCCTTCATTTGTAGAATGTAATATTACAAATATTAAAAAATATAAATCCTCAATTTTAAACATTATTAAAAAACAGGGTCCTATTGACATTTTAGTTAATAATGCCTCTAACGACCAAAGACATAGTTTAGAGAAAATTACAGAAAAATATTGGGATGATAGAATGGCAATTAATTTAAAGCATTATTTGTTTGCAATACAATCAGTTAAAAAAAGCATGATAAAAAACAAAGGTGGATCAATAATAAATTTAGGTTCTGTCAGTTGGGTTAGGGGAGCAGTAATGTTTCCAGCATATAGTACTGCAAAAGCAGGAATTCATGGATTGACAAGATCTTTAGCAAGAGATTTAGGAAAATATAATATAAGAATTAACTCAATTGCTCCCGGTTCTGTTGCTACCGAAAGACAATCAAAGTTATGGCTTAATCCAAAATTTAAACAAGAAATATTAAAAAATCAGGCTTTAAAAAAACAATTATTACCTAAAGATGTTTCAAAAATGGTTTTATTCTTAGCATCTGATGTTTCATCAGGATGTACAAAACAAAACTTTACAGTGGACGCAGGATTAATTTAGTTTTTCTTATTTTGCGACATTGATAAAGCAATTTTAAAAGAGTTTAAAATTGGATCTAAGTTAGCCTCATTTTTTCCTGCAATAGCAAATGCAGACCCATGAGCAGTAGTCGTTACTGGTACGGTTAATCCACCCTGAACTGTTACTCCTCTATCAAAACCAAATGCTTTAAGACCAGATTGTAACGCGTCATGATACATGCCAACCATACAATCATGGTTTTTATTTTTATAGGCTACGACAAAAGAGGTATCGCATGGCAATGGCCCATCAACATTGTAGCCAAGTTTTTTTGCTTCCTCAATTGCAGGAATGATTTCATCTTTTTCTTCTGTACCAAACTCTGCGTGAGGATTAAGAGCTTGAATGGCGATTCTAGGATTCTTTACACCATTTAACTCCATAACCTCATTTATTAATTTAATAGGCTTCATTATATTTTCTTTAGTAATGTGTTGAGCAACTTCTTTAATCGGAATATGAGATGTTACTCTTGCCGTCCAAAAATTATCTATTACATTAAACTCACAACAAAAACTATTTACTTCAAGTTTTTCAGCCATTAACTGTAATTCATCTGAATGTTTGTTGCCTCCAAGTTTTAAACTTGTCTTATTCATTGGCGCAAAATTAATTGCATCTATTTTTTTTTCCTTAGCAAGAGTTAAAGCTAAATCCAAAGCTTGTAGTACGCTTTCTCCAGATTCTTTTGATGGTTCCGCTAATTTATATTTATGATTTTTTCCTTTAGAAATATCTAATAAAAATCTATTTGATTTATCAAAATTTACCTCATCAAAATTTTCTACAACATCTATATTATGTGAAATTCCTGTAATACTATTTCCACTTTCAAATACTTGCTTTTCACCAATTATGACAATGTTTGCTTTTTTTGTCATCTCATCATTTAAAAGCTTTGAAATTAATTCTGGTCCAATCCCAGCTGGATCACCAAGTAGAAGAGCAATGTTAGATTTATTTTCAGTCATTTTTTTCTTTACGTCTTGTAGCAGATTATGTTTAAATTATTAAATATAAATTAACTAAAGAGGGAAATAATGAAAAAAAGCTTTAAACTATTTTTAGCAGCTGCTTTTCTAGTAACTGAATTTTTTGTTGTAGCTCTTCCATTAATGATCACATCAGCTAAAGCTGATGGTCATCCAATACAAGCAATTACACACGCTGGTTTTGGTGGTGGAACTGACGTTACTACTAGAATGATGCTGTTGAGAGCAAGAAGAGTTCTTAAGCAGGATATGCAATTAGTAAACAAAAAAGGTGGTGGTGGAGCAGCATCTATGGACTACATGATGTCTTTACCAGCTGATGGAAATCACACTTTAACTTGGACAACAGGTCATGCTGTATCTATGGCTTTAGGTAAAACTAAAGTTAAGTTAAGTGATATGCAACCACTTGCTAGAGGAACTGATGATCCTCAATTATTTGTTGTTAATTGTAAAAATGATATCAAAGATGCTAAAAAATTCATTAGCACACAAAAATCAAAATCATTAAAATATGGAACTACTCATACTGGTGGTATTGATGATGTTAGTGCAATCGCATTTACAAAAAAAGGTGGATTAAAAGATCCGACAATCGTTGCGTACAAAGGTGTTGCACCAATTAAAACAAACCTTATTAAAGGAGATATTGATGTAGGTGTTTTAAACCTAGGTGAAGCATTAACTGAAATTAATGAAGGTAAACTTTGTGTTTCAGTTGTATTGGCAAACAATAGAATGGCAAAAATTGGAGACTCTCCAACAGCAAAAGAATTAGGTATACCTGTTTCTTTATCTACTGTTAGAGGTTTCGTAACTAAAAAAGGTGCTCCAGCTGACAGAGTAAAACAATTAGAAGCTGGAATGATGAAAGCTATGAGCCACAACTACTACAAAAATTTCTTAACAGAAATTGGTCTTGATGAGACAAGTGTTGTAGGTGCAGATGAATGGGGTAAGCAAATGGAAGAAATGCTTGCTGAGATGACTGCACAGCTTAAAGCTTTAGGTTACATCAACTAATCTAATTAAAAGTACATTTGAATATGAAAAATGTACATAAACAAAAAAGGGCAAACAAAAGTTTGCCCTTTTTTTTTAGAGATGAGTTTAGAGTTTCTCTTGTAATTATTTTAATATCTGTAGCATTATTAATCACAACTTTTACTTTTGATATTGTTCCTCCAATTTTAAATAGAGGAATACAGCCAGCAACATTCCCAAAAGCGCTCTTGGTCCTAATAATAGTAATGACAATGTTAATCTATTATTTGGCAACTAAAAATCCTTGGAAAGTAGAAAAAAAATTACCAAGATCATTCTTTCTAACTTTATCAAGTTTTGTTATTTTTATAGTAGTTTCTAAAACGCTTGATTTCTTTTTAGCAATCTCAGCTTTATCTATCTTTGTATCTTATTGTTGGGGAGAAAAAAGATTTTTTTATTTATTACTAGTTGGGATTATTTTCCCAATTATTGTTTTTATATTTTTTGAAACTATTTTAGGTTTAAGATTTCCCCCAGGAATAATTACCAACATTTACTATAGTTAAATGGATAATTTATTATTAATGCTGGCACCACTTTTCAGTTCTAAACTATTACTAGTTTTATTTTTTGGAACTTTATTTGGTTTGATATTAGGTGTGTTGCCAGGTTTAGGACCAACAACAGGTGGAGCATTGATCTTACCTTTCACAATGACTCTAGATCCATTATCTGCAATTGTTTTATTAACATCTATTTATTGTGCAGGAACCTATGGTGGTGCAATAACTGCAGTACTTATTAATACACCGGGAACCCCAGCAGCTGCAGCCACTTGTTTAGATGGCTATCCTTTAGCACAAAAAGGCGAAGCTGGAAGAGCTTTAGGTATGGCAACAGTCTCAAGTACTGTTGGAGGTATTTTTAGTGTCGTTATATTAGTTTTCTTTGCTCCTATTCTAGCGCAACTTGCTTATGAGTTTGGTCAGCCAGAATATTTTGCATTAGCAATATTTGGTTTAACGATGCTTGCTTCAATAGGTGAAGGTAGTCCAATTAAAAATTTAATCGCAGGCGCATTTGGAATATTGATTTCTACAGTTGGAAAAGATTTTATGACTTCAATCGATCGTTTTACTTTTGGGATCAATGAGTTAACTGAAGGAATAGGATTTATACCAGTAGTAGTTGGACTTTTCGCAATTAGTGAGATGTTAACCCAATCGACTTTAATTAATCAAGTGTTTAACAGAATAGCTTTAAAAGCAATTAAGCTTCCTAGCAAAGATGATTACAAAAAAACTTGGAAAACAATATTACGATCAAGCGGGATTGGATCATTTATTGGAGTGCTACCTGCAGAAGGTGGAACAGTTGCATCTTTAATTGGTTATTCTGAAGCTAAAAGATTTTCAAAAAA
Organism: Candidatus Pelagibacter sp.; assembly: GCF_052046145.1. Lineage (GTDB taxonomy): Bacteria > Pseudomonadota > Alphaproteobacteria > Pelagibacterales > Pelagibacteraceae > Pelagibacter. Next base: position 762,815 of record NZ_JBNGZR010000001.1, on the reverse strand, counting down.
ACCAGAGGAATTTGGCAAAGGATCAATAGAAGGTATAGCTGGTGCTGAGGCTGCGAATAATGCTGCGACAGGTGGTGCGATGGTTCCAACTCTAGCACTCGGTATTCCTGGTAGTGCAACAACAGCTGTTATTCTTACAGGATTGATTATTCATGGAGTTAGGCCTGGTCCAGATTTATTTAGAGAACAACCTGATTTCTTATATGGAATATTTGGTGCTATGTTGATTGCCAATATTCTCTTTTTTATTTTTGGTTTTTTTGGAGCAAAAATATTTGCAAGAATAACTTTAGTTCCTAACAAAATCTTATGGCCAATGATATTCGCAGTTTCAGTATGTGGAACTTATTCTTTAAATCAATCCATAATAGATGTTTGGATAATGTTATTCTTTGGAGTGCTAGGTTTCTTTATGAGAAGATATGGTTTTTCAGTAGTACCAGTTATTATTGGATTAATTTTGGGTGAGTTAGTTGAAGGAACTCTAAGACAATCTCTAGTAATATTTGATGGTAATTGGCTGATGTTTTTCACAAGACCGATTGCTTTAACATTCTTTATTTTGTCTTTAATTGCTTTGGCTTTTCCTTTAATAAGATCGAGGAAATTAAAAAAAAATAATGATTAAGTATGATTTAAATAATCGAGTAGCAATTGTTACTGGTGGAGCCCAGGGGTTTGGTTTAGCAATAACTGAAAGATTTATTGAAGCAGGAGCTAAAGTTGTAATTTGGGATATTGATGAAAATGCTGTTAAAGAAGCGATTGATAAAGTTAAATCAGAAAACTTAAGTCATCAGGTCGTAGACGTAACTAATTTTGAAATAGTAAATAAAAATTTAGAAGAAGTAGAGAAAAAGCATGGAAAAATAGATATTTTTGTCAATAACGCAGGTATTGCAGGTATGAATACCACTGTCGCTGAATATCCTTTAGATGAATGGAAAAAAGTAATGAACTTAAATTTAAATTCAGTTTTTTATTGTTGTAAAGCAGTTGTTCCATTTATGTTAAAAAATGATTATGGAAGAATAGTAAATATTGCATCTATTGCAGGAAAAGAGGGCAATCCTAACGCAAGTGCATATAGCACCTCAAAGGCTGGAGTTATAGGTTTAACAAAATCTCTAGGTAAAGAGTTAGCACAAAAAAATATAGCTGTAAATTGCGTAACCCCAGCAGCAGCCAAAACAAGAATTTTTGATCAAATGACTGAGGAACATATAAATTATATGTTATCAAAAATTCCTAGAAACAAATTTGCTAAAGTTGAGGAATTAGCATCATTGGTAACTTGGTTGGCTAGTGAAGAAAATTCATTTTCGACAGCTGCAGTTTTTGATTTAAGCGGTGGAAGAGCTACATATTAGTTATGCAAGTAGGTATTGATGTAGGAGCAACTAAAATTGAGAGTGTTGTACTTGAAGAGAATGGGAACGAAAAACATAGATCAAGAATATCGTGTCCAAAGGAGTACACTAAAATTGTAACTGCGATAAGAGATATCCATAGAAAATTAGAACAAGAGTTTAAACAAGAACTACCAATTGGTGTTTGTCATCCAGGAGTTCATTCTCCTCAAACAGGATTGGTAAAAAATGCTCCAAATATAACTTGGTTAGAAAAAAAACCATTTCAAAGTGATCTACGTAAAGCTCTTGGAAAAGAAGTGTTTTGTGAAAATGATGCAAATTGTTTTGCTTTATCTGAGGCAATAGATGGAGCTGGTACACATTATAAAATCGTATATGGAATTATATTAGGCTCAGGTGTTGGAGGTGGTTTAGTAATAGATAAAAAAATTATTACTGGCTCTAATGGAGTAGCAGGGGAATGGGGGCATAACCAAATTCCATATTTTGCAGCTAAGAAAGAGAATTTTGACTCAAGTAATGCAAGGGAAGCAGAGATTGAAAGTTTTTTATCTGGATTAAGTTTAGCAAAAAGATTTAAGAAACTTTATGGAAAAAATTTAAAAACAAACGAAATTTTTGAATTAAATAGAAAACACGATTTAGATGCTGAAAGATTTATTGATGATTTTAAAGTAAATTTAGCAATGTCTCTTTCGAGTATTATAAATATTTTAGATCCTGATGCTTTTATATTTGGAGGAGGAGTTTCAAACGAAATTGATTTTTTGCACGAAATAGACTCATTAGTTAGAAAATTTGTTATTGGAAGAGAGTATGAGGGTGTTTTTTTAAAACCTAGATACGGAGATGCTAGTGGTGTTAGAGGCGCTGCTAGATTAGGAAGAAGCGCGACATATTAGAACTTCAACCAAAAGTAGAATCACAAAAAAAAAATTTTTTTTTTATGTAAAAAAATGTTGATAAATAGGGAAAAAAATCAATTTCAACTTATAGTAGCATAACGTTTTTTTAGTTATCAATTGGAATTTATTCTACTTATAGTTTCGTTTTTAAAAAATAGTTAACTAAAAAAAAGAGGAAGAGAAAATATGAAAAAACTAATGATCGCTTTAATTACATTAGCGTTCACTTCTACTTCATCAATTGCAGGACCTAAGATCGAGGTATTGCACTGGTGGACGTCTGGTGGTGAAGCTGCTGCACTTAAAGTTTTAAAAGATGATTTCGCTGCAAACGGTGGTGAATGGATGGACATGCCTGTAACAGGTGGTGGTGGAGATGCTGCTAATGTTGCACTAAAAGCAAGAATCGTTGCTGGAGATCCTCCATCTGCATCTCAAATTAAAGGACCTACAATTCAAGAGTATGACCAAGAAGGTGTTGTGGCTCCATATAACATTGATGCAATTGCTCAATCTGAAGGTTGGGATAAACTTTTAGATCCAATGATTGCTGCTGTACATAAATGTGAAAATAACAGTGGACCATATTGTGCTGCACCAGTTAACATTCATAGAATTGACTGGATGTGGGCAAACAAAGCTGTATTTGATGCTAATGGTATTTCAGTTCCAACAACTTGGGATGAAGTAAATGCTGCTGCAGAAAAATTAAAAGCTGCAGGAATAATTCCATTCGCTCATGGTGGTCAAGCTTGGCAAGATGCTACAGTATTTGAAGCCGTTGCTATGGGTATAGGTGGAAATAACTACTATAAAAACTGTTATGTTGATCTTAAAGAAAGTTGTTTAAGAAGCGAGACTACAGTTAAAGTTTTTGATCAAATGAGAAAACTTCAAAGCTATACAGATGAAGGTAGTCCAGGAAGAGACTGGAACGTTGCTACAGGTATGGTAATTGAGGGAAAAGCTGGTTTCCAAATTATGGGTGACTGGGCTAAAGGTGAATTTACAGCTGCTGGAAAAGTTCCAGGTGTAGATTACTACTGTGCTCCTACTCCTTCAAATAATGGATACTTATACAATGTAGATAGCTTCATATTCTACAAAACTAGCGATCCAGAAAAACAAGAAGGTCAAAAACTATTAGCGAAACTAATGATGGGTAAAAACTTCCAAAAAGTATTTAACCTATACAAAGGTTCAATCCCAGCTAGACTAGATGTTCCAATGGATGAGTTTGATAAATGTGCAAAAACTTCTAACTCTGATATTAAAACAGCAGGTGCAAGCGGTGGATTAGTTCCAAGTTTTGCTCATGGTATGGCTCAAGGAAATACTATGAAAGCTGCCCTACAAGATATCATCACAGAGCACTTTAACTCTGATATGTCATCTGTAGATGCTGCTAATGCTTTAGCTGACTCAGTTTTAGCTAATATGTAGTACATCAAAATTAAAAGGCCACTTTTGATTAAGTGGCCTTTTTTTTAAATCTAAAAATAAAAAATATTTATAATGTTCAAGTGGTTAGAAAAAAATTTACCTAAAATTGTAATGGCCCCAGCTGTTGGTTTAATCGGTTGGTTTGTTTATGGGTTTGTGCTTTGGACTTTATATATATCTTTTACAAATTCTAAAATTCTACCAAAGTATGAACTTTGGGGATTTGGACAATATGAAAAACTTTGGGCATCTAGAAAATGGCTTATTGCAGTAGATAACTTGCTTATTTTTACAGCACTTTTTTTAATCTTTTGTGTTGTTATAGGAATAATTCTTGCAATTTTTTTAGATCAAAAAATCAGAGCTGAGGGTTTACTAAGGACGATTTATTTATATCCAATGGCTCTATCTTTTATCGTGACAGGAACTGCTTGGAAATGGATATTAAATCCAACTTTGGGTATTCAAAAAATGTTCAGAGATTGGGGTTTTGAGAACTTTACCTTTGATTGGTTGGTAGATAGGGAAATGGCCATTTATACCATAGTTATTGCAGGTGTTTGGCAATCTGCAGGGTTTGTGATGGCCCTATTTTTAGCTGGATTAAGATCAGTAGAAGATGAAATTGTTAAGGCAGCAAAAATAGATGGCGCAAGTTTATTTACGGTTTACTGGAAGATTTTATTGCCAATGATGAGACCTGTATTTTTTACAAGTTTTGTAATTTTAGTTCATATATCTATCAAAAGTTATGATCTTATCGTAGCACTTACACAAGGTGGGCCAGGCATATCAACAACTATGCCCGCTTTATATATGACTCAAACTGCATTTCACAAAAGTCAAGTTGGTTTATCTGCTGCGAGTGCGATGATGATGTTTATGGCTGTAGCTGCTGTGATTATCCCATATTTATATTCAGAATTAAGGAGAGAAAATGCAAGATAGTTTGAAATCTTCTTCTTATCAGCAGTTAGAACAAAAATCTAAATATACAAATATGTTTTTGAGATGGTTTTTGTATTTTATTTTAATTCTTTTTGCTTCTTATTTTATTTTTCCACTTTACGTGATGGTTGTTACTTCGTTAAAGACGATGGAAGAGATCCGTCAAGGAACACTTTTAAGTTGGCCAAGTGGAATAAATTTGGAGTCTTGGGCTGTAGCTTGGGGTGGTCGAGGATATGGAGCTGGTGATACTTTTTTAAGACCATATTTTTGGAATTCAATCAAGATGGTTGTACCAGCAGTATTTTTTTCAACATTTATTGGAGCGATGACAGGTTATGTTTTAACTAAATGGAGATTTAAAGGAGATCAGTGGGTTTTTCTTTTTTTATTATTTGGATGTTTCATACCTTTTCAAGCAATATTGCTACCAATGGCCAGAACCCTTGGAGTATTAGGAATTTCAAATTCAGTGATTGGGTTAGTTTTAGTTCATACAGTTTATGGAATACCTTTTACCACATTATTTTTTAGAAATTATTATATTTCTGTTCCCACAGAATTAGTTAAAGCTGCAAGAATAGATGGAGCTGGGTTTTTTAAAATATTTTTCAAAATTTTACTTCCAATATCAGCACCAATTATTGTGGTAACTGTAATTTGGCAGTTCACACAAATATGGAATGATTTTTTATTTGGATCAACCTTTTCATTTGGAGAAGCAGCACCAATACAAGTTGCATTAAATAATATGGTTTTATCAAGTACAAGTGTGAAAGAATATAATGTAGATATGGCTTCAGCTATTATAGCCGGCATTCCAACACTTATAGTTTATGTATTGGCAGGTAAATATTTTATTAGAGGATTAACTTCAGGAGCAGTGAAAGGATAACAATGAAAACGTTAAAAATTGAAGAACTATCAAAAAACTTTGGATCGACTGAGGTTTTAAAAAAAATTAATTTAGAAATAGATGAAGGAAATTTTCTTGTTCTATTAGGACCATCTGGTTGTGGAAAATCAACTTTATTAAATATTATTGCAGGATTAGAAACGATTAATGAGGGTGATGTTTTTATAGATGATTATAATGTTAGCAAAGTAGAGCCAAAAGATCGTAATATTGCTATGGTTTTTCAATCTTACGCGCTGTATCCATCTATGAATGTTAAGGAGAATATGATTTTTGGTCTTAAACAGGCAAAAACATCAAAGGAAAAAATACAAGAACAATTAGAAAAAGTCTCAAAATTTCTACAGGTAGATCAATTGTTAGAAAGAAAACCTTCTCAATTATCTGGAGGACAACGACAACGTGTTGCTATTGGTAGAGCTCTAGTAAGGGAGCCAAGAATATTTTTGTTTGATGAACCTTTATCTAACTTAGATGCAAAGCTACGGGTTGAAATGAGGAGAGAAATAAAAAAACTTCATCAACAGCTTAAGACAACAGTTGTTTATGTGACCCATGATCAAACAGAGGCAATGAGTTTGGGTACTAACATTGCAATTATGAATCATGGAGTAATTCAACAAAATGATACTCCTGAAAAGATTTATAATAAGCCAAGCAATACTTTTGTTGCAGACTTTATTGGATCTCCATCAATGAATCTTATTAAGGGAATCTTAAAAGAAAATTCTGGAGACTTATTATTTACAGTGAGTGGATCAAATTTAGAAATTCCAATAAAAGATTATGATTTTAAAGATAAATCAAATTTAAATAATAAAGAAGTTTTCTTTGGTATTAGACCAGAACATATTTTCTTTAAAAAATTTAATGAAAGTGATTTTGAAATTAATTTAAGAGCAGATCTTAGTGAGTACATAGGTCATGAGCAAATAATGACATTTGATTATGCAAATCAAGAAATTTTAGCTAAATTTCCATCTACAATAAAAATAGATTTGGGGAAAGAAACAAAATTATACTTTGATTTAACACAAGCATCTTTATTTGATGCTCAAACAGAGGAAAGAATATAATATGAAAGTAAAATATTCAGATTTAAAAAATAAAAGAATATTTATAACTGGTGGAGGATCAGGAATCGGCGCATCAATTGTTGAGCATTTTTGTGAGCAAGGAAGTGAAGTTTATTTTGTTGATATTGATTTAAAAGAAACAAAAAAATTATTAAAAAAAATAAAAATAAATAAATTTAGATTACCGACATTTATTGAATGTAATTTATTAGATATTAATAAATTAGAAAAAATTATTAAAAAAATTATTTCTTCCAAAGGACCTATACATGCTTTAATCAATAATGCAGCGAACGATGATAGACATTCTACAGATCAAGTTGACGAAAAATATTGGCAAAACAGAATGGATGTAAATTTAAAACACTATTTCTTTGCAGCTAAGGCAGTCATAAAAGGAATGAAAAAAATTAAAGCAGGATCTATTGTAAATTTAAGTTCAGTCTCATGGATGTTAGGAGAAGGAGATAAAGTAGTTTATGAAACTGCCAAATCTGCTGTTGTCGGTTTAACAAGATCATTTGCTCAAGAATATGGAAAATACAATATTAGAACAAATTCAGTTGTACCTGGTTCAATTGCAACTGAAAGACAAATTAAACATTGGTTAACACCAAAATATAAAAAACTTATCTTGGATAGCCAAGCTTTAAAAAGACAGTTAAAACCAAACGATGTGGCTCAGTTAGTGATGTTTTTAGCATCAGATCAATCATCAGGATGTACAAAACAAAGCTTTATTGTTGATGGTGGTATAACTTAATCTAGGTGAAAGTTGAAAGCTCTACAATTCAAAATAAATATCTAAGAGTTCAAACTCTTAATTACGGTGCCAGTCTTTTTGAAGTTTATCAAAAGAAAAAGAAAATAAATTTAATTTTAAACTTAGGATCAAAAGAAAACTATCGGTATAAACATCCAAGTGTTGGATCTACTTGTGGAAGATATGCAGGTAGAATTTCTAATGCAAAATTTAAGATAGGTAATAAAAAATTTAGTTTAAATGCAAATGAGGGAAAAAACATTCTTCATGGTGGTAAAGTCGGTTTCTCAATTCTTCCATGGAAAAAATTAAATCAAACAAAAGATAAAATAGTATATCAAATACATTCAAAAGATAACGATCAAGGCTTTCCAGGAAATCTAGTTGTCAATTGTATTTATCAATTAAGAAATAAATTTCTTATTATAAAATACGAATATAAATCTAATAAAAGTACTCATGTTAATTTAACCAATCATAGTTATTGGAATTTAGAAAAAAATAACAAAAATATGATTTATGATCATGAATTAAAATTAAACTCATCTAAATATCTTCAAATAAATAAAAATCTAATCCCAACTGGTAGATTCAAAAATGTAAAAAAATCTATTTATAATTTTTTAAATTTTGAAAACATTGGAAGAAAATTAGATTATTTTAAAAATAAAAAACTCAATATTAAATTTAAGGGTTTTGATACCACTTTTGGTGTAAAAAAAAATAATAGAAATTATGTTGGAACTTTAAAAAATAATAATACTAATATTCAAGTTGATTTTTTTTCAAATTTACCTGGTGTTCAACTTTATTCAGCACAAAATCTAAATTACAAAAAAAAATTATTTCCTTATCAAGGCATTTGTTTAGAAACACAATATTTTCCTGATGCACCTAATAATAAAAATTTTCCAAGTACTTTAATTAAACCTAATAAAAGGTATACATGCTTTACAAAAATTAAAATTAGTTAATTGATGAGTAAAAAAATTAATATTTCTATAGTTGGAACAGGTTTAATGGGTTTACAACACATTAAAGCTATTCAAAATTCAAAGAAAGCAAATCTTCATTCTATAGTAGACATTAGTAATAATGCTAAAAATTTATCAAAAAAATATAAAATCCCATTATATTCAAATGTATCAGAGCTTTTAAATTCAAAAAAACTTGATGCTGTAATAGTTGCTACACCAAATCAATTACATGAAAAACATACTGTTAGTTTTTTAAAAAATAAAATACCTGTTCTATTAGAAAAACCTATTTCAGATAATATGAATTCTGCAAAAAAAATAATAAGCAGTTCTAATAAGAATAAAACTCCATTGCTGATCGGATATCATCGTAGACACAATTCAATAGTCTCTAAAGTAAAAGATGTTATTAACAAAGGTAAATTGGGCAACATAGTTTCTGCAAACGTTTTATGCTGGTTATATAAACACAAAGCTTATTACAATGAAAAATGGAGAGTTAGGAAAGGTGGAGGGCCTTTAGGTATTAATTTAGTTCATGACATTGATATGATTTGTTATTTATTGGGTTCAATAAAATATGTGCAAGCATTTACAACAAATAAAACTAGAAAATTTCAAGTAGAGGATACAGCTACAATTAGCTTGATTTTTAATTCAGGAGCGCTTTGCACACTAAATTTGTCAGATACAATTGTTGCACCGTGGAGCTACGAATTAACTGCTGGAGAAAATCCTGCATACCCAATTACTAACCAATCTGCTTATATGATTGGAGGTACCAAAGGTTCTTTACAGTTTCCTAATCTTAAATATTGGTTCTATAAAAAAGAACGAAGCTGGTGGAACAATATTTTTGTTAATGAAGATAAAAATAAAAAAGATGACAATACATTAGTAAACCAAATTGACCATTTTGCTGATGTAGTGACTAAAAAAGCTAAACCAAAAGTGAATGGTAATGACGGTTTAATTTCTCTCAAAATTTTTGCAGCAATAACTAAAAGTGCAAAAACTGGTAAAAAAATAAGAATCTAAATATTTCACTCATTCATTGTTTTGACATATTTTATTTGTTAAATTTGAATATGAAAAAAATTTTCCTACTAATCTTGCTTAGTTTATTATTTATATCAAATGCAAATGCTGCATGTGATGATCCTTTAACAGAGGGTGTTGATTATTCAAATTGTAGATTCTCAGACTCACAAGATTTACAAGGAAGTTATCTTCCAAATTCAAATCTTTCTTTTGCAAGTTTTATTCAAGTAAACTTTGATAAAAGTATTATGATGACTTCAAATTTATCTTTTGGCACATTTCCTGAGTCTACTTTTGTAAGAGCCAACCTTTACGAGTCTGTTTCTATCGGAGCAAATTTTGAAAAAACTAACTTTACTGGAGCTAACTTAACTAGAGTTGATTTTATGGGAGCAACTTTAATCGAAGCAAATTTTCAAAACTCTAATTTGATGGAAGCTAACTTTACTTCTTCTAACATTACCAATGCTAATTTTGATGGAGCTAATTTAACTGGAGCAACGTGGACTAATGGTCAAACTTGTGGTCCAGAGTCTATTGGTACCTGTAAACAATAATTAATGAATACTTCAGTAAATACTGATGATGTTATTTTTAATTTTTTTAAACAAATTTGTGATGAAAAAGATGATCATAAATGTGTTGCGCTTGGAAATGAATGGATAAAGGCAATGGAAACTAATTTGTCTGAAATGGAAAAGAATCTAAATGGAGCTGATTATATTAAGCATAAAGATGATATTCAAAGTAACAGAAATCATCTGGATAGCCTAAAGAACAAAACATCATCTGAGTGGAGAGCATATGCAACTCAATGCATGATTGAAATAATGAATCATAAGAGTCAAAAATAATTTAAGAAATCAATTTTAAATCACTAGCTATATTGACTAATATAATGTAAAGATTATTTTAAAGGGGTGTCTTAACAGACTGAGATCATACCCTATGAACCTGTCCGGTAATTCAGAAAGGGATAAAATGGATAAAACATATTTTTTAACTCAATCAACTTCATTAATATTAGTTATAGTAATTAGTTTAATATTTGCTTTTTTAGGAATTCTTCATTCTAAAAAATTTCCAGGAATTAATAATTATTTAACTGCAAATAGAAACATTGGTTTATTTTCTCTTACCACAAGTCTTGTAGCATCAGCTTTAGGTGCTTGGATTTTATTTGGTCCAGTTGCGGCCGCAACCTGGGGTGGGGTAGGTGCTATTATTGGTTATGCATTAGGCACCGCTTTTCCAATGATTTTCTTAATTTATTTTGGAAAAAAAATTAGAAATGAGTTTCCAAAAGGATCTTCTTTAGTTGAGTTTATGAGAAAGAAATTTGGCAAAAGTCTATTTAAGTTAATTTTGTTAATGACAATCTTTTATATGTTTATTTTTCTTTGTGCAGAAGTAACGGCAGTTGCTGTATTAATTAATTATATATCAGGAACAGAATTGTGGATTACAGCATTGATAGTTTTGGTAGCTACCTTAAGCTATACCCTTTATGGAGGACTAAGAGCCTCAATATTTACTGATAATATTCAAATGATTGTAATTGGTGTTTTATTATTTATTTTGATTTCAATTATTAGCTCATCTTCAGGAGATAATTTTTCTTTTTCTTTAATTAATGAGAAAAACCCTCAGCTAGTAAGTTCAAATTATATTCCAGGATATACTGCTGGATTAACTTTCTTTATAGCAGTTGCAGCAACTAATTTATTTCATCAAGGAAATTGGCAAAGAGTATATGCAGCAAAAAATTATCAAACATTAAAAAATGGTTTGTTAATTTCTTTCTTTATTATAGTTCCAATAGTTTTTTTAATGGGTTTTATTGGAATGGTTTCATTTTCAATTGATTCATCTGTTAGACCTGATTTGGGTTTTTTTAATTTATTATTAAAAGATCAAACAGAAATTTTATCCTTTTTGATTGTTATCCTTGGTCTTGCATTAACAATTTCTACTGTTGATACTTTGGTTAATGCTATTTCCAGTTTGTTTGCAGTTGATGGCAAAGCAACTTTTAACTTAGGAAAAAAAACTGATTACTTAAAAATATCTAAATATTTTATTTTAATCTTGTCTATCATTGCTTTTGGAGTTGCTTCAAGAGGATTTGATATTTTATATTTATTCCTTCTTGCAGATTTATTTTGTTGTGCGTTTGTAGTGACTGTTTTTTATAGTTTCTATAATAAAGTGGATGAAAAAACTGCTTATGTTTCAATTATAATTGGTCTAGTTGCTGGATTTTTAATGTTTCCATTTCCAGATTTTTCTAAAAGTTTGTTAGTGGGAGTATTTTTGTCTAAAGACTTGTTTTCACCTTTTATAGCTCAATCTTTATTATTTTTATCTTTTTTAATTGCAACATTTTTGCCTGCAATAATTTTAAAAATCAAATTCAAATAAAGGATTTTAAAGCATCATAAATAAGTTCTTTGGTAGTCTCACCAATACTTCTGTAAACTTCTTTATTATCTTTGAAAATTAAAAGTGTTGTTTGGTATTGAACGTTAAAAAATTTAGCAATTTCTTTATTTGTTACATCAAAAGCAAAGTATTCCATATTTTCAAAATCTTTTTTTGCTTTTTTTAACACTTCCATTTGACCTGCACATGATGAGCAATATTTAATCCAAGAACTTACTACAACAACTTTTCCCTCTGATAGAGCTTTATTGAACAATTCTTTACTGTAAGTAGTTTCTTTTCCAATTGCTTTGGTGCTAAATGTTAATACAAAACAGATAAATACTAAAAATTTTTTCATTGTGTTTAATTTAGGAAAATTAAAATTTATTGTAATACCATAAATTGTCTCTATATATGCTTATCTACATGTCAAACGATCAAATAAGCATAAATAACCTGTCAAAAGTATACGACAATGGTTTTGAAGCATTAAAAAACATAAATCTTAATATTAAGAAAGGTGAAATTTTTGCAATGCTTGGACCAAATGGCGCAGGAAAAACAACACTCATAAGCATTATATGTGGGATAGTAAGACCATCTTCTGGAAAGGTTACAGTAGACGAATTTGATATAATTGATGATTATAGAGAAACAAGGTCAAAAATTGGTTTAGTTCCACAAGAGCTTACTCTGGAACAATTTGAAACCGTATTTAATAACGTTTCCTATTCTAGAGGTTTGTACGGAAAGAAACCTGACGCAAAACATATTGAGAAAGTTTTAAAAGATTTAAGTTTATGGGATAAAAAAGATTTAAGACTTAGACAATTGTCTGGAGGAATGAAAAGAAGAGTTTTGATTGCAAAAGCATTATCTCATGAACCAACTATTTTGTTTTTAGATGAACCAACTGCTGGAGTAGATGTTGAGTTAAGACAAGACATGTGGAAAGTTGTTGAGAGTTTAAGAAAAACTGGCGTTACAATAATCTTAACTACACACTACATAGAAGAAGCAGAGGCTATTGCGGATAGAGTGGGAGTAATCAATCAGGGAGAAATCATAGTTGTTGATGAAACAAAAGAATTATTAAAGAAAATGGGTCATAAAAAACTTACAGTAGACTTACAAGAAGAGGTCAAAGAGATACCAAGTAGTTTAGAAAAATATAATCTTGAAATTGGAAAAGATAAAATATCCATTGATTATACTTACAATGTTCAAGCAAAACAAACTGGTATTACAAATTTACTTAAAGATTTAAAAGATGCAGGATTTAAATTAAAAGATTTAAAAACAGAACAAAGCACTTTAGAAAAAATTTTTGTAAGTTTAGTAAAGGAAAATAAAAATGTTTAATTATTATGCTTTTAAAGCAATTTATCTTCATGAGATGGATAGATTTAGACGAACATTGATGCAATCTTTATTATCACCAGTATTATCTACTTCTTTATATTTTATTGTTTTTGGTTCAGTTATTGGAGGCTATGTTGAAAATATTGATGGCATTAGTTATGGATCATATATTGTACCTGGTTTGTTGATGCTTACATTATTAACTCAATCAATAAGCAACACATCTTTTGGTATTTTTTTTCCTAAATTTAATGGAACAATTTATGAGATTTTAGCAGCACCAATATCAACATTAGAAATAGTTCTTGCATTTGTTGGCGCAGGAGCAACTAAAACTTTAATTGTAGGTTGTATGATATTTATTACCTCAACCTTTTTTGTTGAAGTTGAAGTAAAATTCCCAATATTAATGATTTTTCTTTTAGTGTTAGTTTCATTTACTTTTGCATTGTTCGGTTTTTTAATTGGATTGATGAGTTCTAATTTTGAACAAATGTCAATTATACCTACCCTTGTTATAACCCCCATGGTTTTTTTAGGTGGAAGCTTATATTCTTTAGATATGCTTCCTGAGTTTTGGCAAATAGTTACTTATTTTAATCCAGTAGTATATTTGATTAATGGACTGAGATTTTCATTTTATGGAGTATCAGATTTTAATATATGGATAAGTGTTGGTTTAATGTTAAGTTTTTTGATTATTTGTATAGTGATAGTAACAAGTCTTCTTAAAAAAGGTTATAATATAAAAGCATAAATAATGATTAAATTTATTCTTCCAGCAATTATTATTTTTTTGATTGTTTTGTTCTGGGAGAAAATTACAGAATTTGTAGAAAAAAAATTCAATATTAAGCTTAATTATATTGTCTTTAGCTCCATTATTGCTGCAATAGCGGTTATTCTTTTACTCCTAAATTACTAGGATTCATGAACAGTCTGGAAGTTACAAATTTTAAAATTGAGGAAACTGAGGGAGTTTTTACCTTTAAAAATGAAAATACAACAATAGGCTTTGTTAGATTTAATGAAAAAGGTGAGGTAGAGTATATTTTTGTTAATCCAATCTTTAGAAAACAAGGGTTAGCAACTAAACTATTACATTTAGTAAAGCAAAAAACTGGAAAAGAAATAATACTTCAGGAACCAATTAGCCCTTTAGGATCTAAATTATTAAAATCATTATATAAATGGAAATAAACTTATTATTTTTTTTCACAGTTGTTCCAGCCATAATTTTATACGGAATTGCAAAATCAGGCCTAGGTGGATCCATGACCTTAATTTCTGTTCCGTTAATGACAATAGTAATGCCGCTAAATCAAGCTTTAGGAATTATTTTACCGATTTTAATATTTTCAGATTTCATTGCTGTTTATAAATATAGAAAGGAATTTGACTTAGGAACTTTAAAATTAATGGTTCCATTTGCAGCTATTGGGATATTTATTGGATCATTAACTTTTTCATATTTTTCAGAAGAATTACTAAAATTCATAATTGGAGTTATGGGCTTCTTGTTTGCTGGTCATTACTTTTTTTTTAAAAAAAATAAAGAAAAAAAATCAGAAAAAAACTTTTTTAAAGGTGGTACTTGTTCGGTAGTTGCAGGATTTACAAGTTTTTGCGTTCATGCAGGAGGAACCCCAACTAGCCTTTATTTACTCCCACTTAGAATGAAAAAAGAGATTTATGTAGGTACAAGAATATTTTTTTTCACTTTCGTAAACCTAATTAAACTTCCTTTGTATATTAGTTTATCTATGACAAACTTTGAGTCTTTTAAACAATCAGCAACATTGTTTCCGGTTGCATTGCTTGGAATATTAATTGGATATCAATTACTTAAAATTATAGAGGAAAAATTATTTTACAATATTTTATATGCTTTAATTTTTGTTACTAGTGCAAAGCTTTTGTATGATTATCTGGTATGATTTAATAACGCATTAAAATTTTTAAATAAGTGTTAGATAATAATTGTTATAAAAATGAAAAAAAAATTTAAACCAAGAATTAAAGCAAGATTAAGAAAAAATAGACAAGCTTTAAGTAAAAATATTGATAATTTTTTTGGATGGGTTAAAGGTGCAAAACTTGTTGAGCTTAAAGAATGTAATCCTGAAGAGGATCCTGTTAGACCAGAATTAGATAACAAGTTTAGAACAGGATATGGAAGAAAGATTTTTGGTGTCGAATATCAAGGAGAAATTCATGCTGTAATGTGTTTTGCTTATACAAATGAAATTCCAAAAAGTGTTGATGAGTTAGAAAAATTAAGCACTGATGCATTTCTTCAAACAGCAATGAGAGATCAATCAGGTGGCCAAATAGCAATTGCTTATACTGTCTGGTCCAAAAAAAAGGGTGGGGGAAAATTAATTGTAAAAGAAGTATTTAAAAATATAAAAAAATCTAATCATTTAAATAGATTGGTAACTCTTTCACCTCTAACAGAAATGGCAACAAATTTTCATGAGAGAAATGGCGCTAAATTAATTCAAATTAATGAAACTACACAAAATTTTGAATATAAAGTTATATAACAATGAAAATTATTAAACTTTATTTTATAGTATTTTGTACTTTATTTATTTTACCTTATTCTGCAGTTATGGCTTATGAAGAAGCAAATTATGAAGTTGTCTCTAAAAATGAAGTTTATGAGATTAGAATATATTCTGATCGTTTAGCGGTGGAAACAATGAAATCTGGAATAGATAGTAATTTTAGAAAGTTATTTAATTACATTTCAGGCAGAAACGATACCCAAGAAAAAATTAAAATGACTACCCCAGTTACTCAGGTTGAGAAAAATGGAAATATGAGTATGCAATTTTACTTGCCCTCTAAATTTAATTCAGAAAATGCACCAAATCCAAGCAGGAAAGATGTTAAGATAGTTAACATTGAAGGAGGATACTACGCAGTACTGAGGTATTCTGGACGAGCATCAGATGGAAATTTTATTAAACATAAAGAAATTTTAGAAAAAGAGTTACAAAAAAACAATATATCAATTATAAGCCCACCAATTAGAGCAACTTATGACAGTCCATTTACCCTTCCAATGAATAGAAGAAATGAGGCTATGTTTAAAGTGGAATTAAATTGAAGAAATCAAAATTTAAAGCAATGGTGTTATCTTGTATGGATCCAAGATTTCAACATTTAGTTCATAATCACTTAAAGAAAAAAAAATTAATAGGAAAATACAGCGCTTTTACAATTGCAGGTTCAGCGGTTGGGGTTACACATAATAAATTTAAAAAATGGCATAAAGCGTTTTATGATAATTTAGAAACCTCTATTCAATTACATAAAATAGAAAAATTAATTGTGATTAATCATAAAGATTGTGGTGCAGCTAAAATTGTAAATGGAAAAAAAGAATTTAGTCCAGTAAATGAAAAAAAAATTCATAAAGAATCTTTCTCTAAAATTAAAAAACAAATAAAAAAAAGATTTCCAAAATTGAGAGTAGAATTAAATCTAATTTCTTTAGATAATAAAATTACTAAATTCTAATTATTGATTTCTTATTAGAGGATAAACTTTAGGATTTAGATATTTCAAGTTTGTTAGCAATATTAAAATTAAAGTAACAAAGCCAATTGAAAATCCTAAATAAATTAAAACTTTAAAGTCAAACATCCACACTAGCTCAAAAATATTTTCTATAATAAATTTTGAACCAATAACCGCAAAGAGTATTGCAATTAAAATTACAGATTTAAAAATAATAATGAATTCAATTAACGAAGAAAAAACAATTTGTTTTTTTGAAAAACCTAAAATTTTAAAGACTAAATTTTGATATTCTTTTACTTTTCCTTGAACCATAATTGCACTCGAAATTACAATTAAACCAATAACAATAGTAACTGCTGAAATTAAAGTAACTGCAATAAATACTTTATTTAAAACAGCTGTAACTTTAGATAAATAATCTGCAATTTTTATTATTGATAAACTTGGCATAATTTCAATCATTTCAGTTTCATCAAATTTATTTGAATTAAATTTTGCAGTAGCCAAATATTCGTGTGGAATATTTTTTGCAAATTGAGGGTTAAATAACATTGCAAAGTTGATGCTTAAATCTCGATAATCTACCTCTCTGAAATTAATTATTTTTCCTTCAATTTCACGCCCATAAACATTTAAAGTAAAAATATCTCCTAACTGGATATTTAAATCTTTAGCAACTTTTGCATCTAAAGATATTTGAAGTTGATTAGGGTTTGATAAATCCCACCATTCACCTTGTAAAATTGGATTGTCTACAGGTACATTTTCTACCCAAGAAGATCTTCGTTCACTACCAATTACCCAGTAACTATCATTATCTGGTTTAATATAAGTGTTAGGATCTATACCATTAATTTTAACAATTCCAGAGGATACCATTGGCACAATTTCAATAGATGCATTTGGATCCATATTTAAAATTCCTTGTTCAAATTTCTCTCTTTCTCCCTTTTGAATACCTACGAAGAAATAATCAGGCGCAATATCAGGAATAGATTTAGCAATTTCTCTTTGAAAATTTGTACCAACTAAAGCTAGGGTTAATAGCAAAGTAACCCCTAAGCCAAGAGACATAACTGTAATAGGAGTAATACTTTTTGTTTGGGTAATATTTTTAATTGAAACTTTTAAAGAAATTATTGAACTAGATTTGAATTTTTTTAGAAAAAAAATGATTAATTTTGAAAGCAAGAAAAATACAATTAAACACACAAAAAAAGCAACAAAGTAACCCAAGCTATAAAAAGGTTGTTCAGATCCAATCGTGAATAATAAAATTAAGATAGATAGTAAAACAAAGCTTAGAAAAACTGATCTCTTAGAATAATAAAATTGAAGGTTTTGAAATACGTTTCTAAATAAATTAGATGCTTTTACTTGATCAATAGAACTGATTGTTGGAATAGAAAAAATTATAAGAACCAACAAACCTACTAAAAATATTTTTAAAAAATTAAGTAATGAAAATACTGGATAAACATTCAATCCTAATCCATCAGATAAATATTTATCTGCTATTGGAACAATTAAAAAACTGGATCCATAAGCTAAAACAGTAATGATAAATAAAAGCATAAGTAACTGTAGATAATAAAGTGTTTTAATATTACCTGAATAAAAGCCAACTGCCTTTCTAACAGCTATCGACATATTGTTTTGATTAATAAAAGAAAGCAAAGTATTTGCTATTCCAATACCTGCTATCAACATTGCACTGATAGATACAAGAGATAAAAATTGAGAAAAATTATTAATAATTCTCTTTATACCACTCGCAGAATTTTCAGGATATCTAAGTTTAACTTTTTGATCGTCTTTAAAGATTTCTTCAATTCGTTGTTCAATTTCCTCTGGCTTATCATTTTCATTAAACTTTACTTTGTATTCATAGTTTAAAAAATTTCCAATACCATTAAGTTTTAAAATTTCTAAAGTTTGTTTTCCTGCTAAAGCCCAATCGCCAAATGCAACAAATCCACTTACATCTGGCACTGATTTAATAATTCCAATTACTTTAAAATTTTGATCTTGAACTTTTACTATTTCATTAATTTTAATATTTAAGGTTTTTGATAAACTTTCATTAATCAAGATAGTATTGGGCTCTTTTTGCATTCTTTCATAAGCACCAATTGGTTCATAAACAACATTTCCATATAAAGGATATTTTTCATCCACAGTTTTAATTCTAGTAAATAATGATTTATTTTTTTCTCTGCTAGTAGTTGAAAGCATAGTACTGAACTCAATCATTTGAGAAACAGTTGCAAATTCTTTTACTTGATTAACTAAATCTAAATTTCCCTGATTACGATTGTAATCAATTTCTAAATCTCCACCTAGAAGTGCTTTGGCATTATCATTAAGTTCTTTTTTAAGACTATCTTCAATTGTGAAAATAGCACTTAAGATAAAAAGACTTATAAATAGCGTAACAATGATACTAGAAATTTTATAATAATTTCTGCTTAAATCTTTTAAAGCATATTTGAAAATCAAACCAAATTCTGAAGGATTATTTAATTTTTCCATCTTTAATTTTTATTTTTCTTTTAGCTTTGTCAGCAAGCTTAGGATCATGAGTTACCATTATTAAAGACGAACCTTCTTCTTTTACATATTTAAATAAAATATTTGCAATCATGATAGAATTTTCTGTATCTAGGTTTCCTGTTGGTTCATCTGCTAAGATTAGTTCTGGTTTCATCGCAATTGCTCTAGCTATAGCAACCCGTTGCTGTTCACCACCTGATAATTGACTTGGTAAATTATTAAAACGGTGTTTCAAACCAAAACGATCTAATAAAATTTTTGCTTCTTTTTCTGGATTTTTAAAATTATTAAGTTCAAGCGTTAGAGCAACATTTTCAACTGCTGTATAATTAGGAATTAAATAAAACGACTGAAATATTATTCCAATATTTTTCTTTCTTATTTCCGATACTTCGTCTTCACCAAGTACTGTTATGTCTTGATCATTAAAAATAATTTTGCCAGAGGTTGGTTTTTCTAAGCCTCCAATTAACATTATTAAACTTGTTTTCCCTGAGCCACTTTCTCCAACTACTGAAACAGTTTCTTTTTTCTTAATATTTAAATCAATATTCTTTAAAACACTGATATTATCTTTACCAGTTTGGTATTTGAGATTTATTTTTTTTAATTTAAGAAGAGCACTCATGAATAAAACAATATTTATTAAAGTTTTGATACTCTTTCTAGTGCACATAAACGCAAGTGCAATAGAAAAGGTAGTTTTATTTGGTGATAGTTTGATGGCTGGTTATGGATTACCTAAAGAACATCATTTATCAATAGTTTTAGAAAACAATCTTAAGCAGGCTGGTTTAAATATCAAAGTTATTAATGGAAGTGTCTCTGGAAGCACTTCGTCAGGTGGGTTGAATAGAGCTGATTGGAGTTTATCAGAGTCAGGTATTGATTTAATTATTTTAGGATTAGGAGCTAATGATATGCTAAGAGGAATTCAACCAGAAGAAACAGAAAAAAATTTAGAACAAATAATAAAAGTTGCTCAGAATAAAAAAATTAAAATTATTTTAGCTGGAATGGTGGCGCCAGATACTCATGGGGAAAAATATAAAAAAGAGTTTGATGCTATTTATCCAAAGTTATCAAAAAAGTATAATTTAACATTAATCCCATTTCTTCTTGAAGGTGTGGCACTTAATCCAAGTTTAAATCAAGAAGACGGTATACACCCCAATAAAGATGGAACAATTAAAGTAAGTGAAACAATAAAAAAAAGTATTATTAATATAATTAATTAAATGAAAATCTTTCTATCAATATTCAGCTTATTATTTTGTATTAATTTTGCACAAGCTCAAAATACAAATATTACTCTAAATTCTGATTTGAATTTAAATTGTAAATTTGAAAAGGTTATACTTAAAAATCCAAACCATAACTTTGAGTCTTTCACTAAAGATCAAATTCAAAGAAAAGATATTGATAAGTTAATAATTGAGTCAAAAACACCAGATATTTTAATTGTTAAAAATTTATCAGAATTTTTTAATAAAATTGATTTAGAGGTTAAAATTTCGAATAAGGATATTTTTTTAATCCAGGCATTTGATAAAGAGAGGAATTACTCTGAGTCTGCAGTCTATACTAGAAAAACAGGTGAACTTATTCACGAAATCACAACCAATATAAAACAAGAGGAAAAAGAGAAAGATATTTCTTTTTATAGTTGTAAAAATAACAACAAAGACACTTAAGACCAAAGACTCTAATTCTAATATTTGATAATATCTAAACATGAAGAAATTATTCTTTGTAATTTTGGTTTATTTATTTTCACAGGTTAGCTCTTTAGCAAATGAAAGGGATACTAGACTGAACCAATTGTTTAATGAGTTAAAAGCAAATAAATCGAAAGTAGCTCTTATAATTGAACAAGAAATTTGGGCTTTATGGAGCACCCATCCAACAGATGAAAAACTTACTGCAAGATTAGAGGAGGGTTCTCAATTTGTGAGAGATCAAAACTATATAAAAGCAAAAGATATTTTTACTGAAGTTATTAATCTTGATCAAAGTTGGGCTGAGGCTTGGAATAAAAGGGCAACTGTACTTTATATGTTAGGAGAATTTCAAAAGTCACAAGATGATATAGATCAAGTATTAGCCTTAGAACAAAGACACTTTGGAGCTTTAGCAGGACAGGGTTTAGTAAATATTCAACTTAAGAATTATGAAAAAGCAATTAAAAGTTATGAGCAAGCTCAAGATATTTATCCAGCAATGCGGTCGCCAAAAATAATGATTAAACAAATAAAAGAATTGATAAAAGAACAAAGTATTTAATTTTCAAAATTGTAAATTTTTACTTAAAAGATAAGTTTTGGTTGTTGTCTGATTCAATCATGAGTATATTGTTTTAGTTAATCCCAAATCTAAATGAATAAAATTATTTTTGAAAAAATCAGATTTATTAATATCACTTTAAATGATTTACCTGAAATTCTCAAAAAAAATGGACTTTTCCTTTTTCCATCTGCTCCTGGATTAGCAAGTATTAAGAAACAAATTAATTATTATAATTCACTAAAACAAGCAGATTATGTTTTTTTTGATAGCAGTTTTTTCGTTATTTTGTTGAGAATTTTTAAGAATATAAAGTGTCATAGATTTTCAGGTTATACTTTTTTTAAATTTTTTTTGAAATATTTGAGCACAAAAAAAAATACAAGTATCTTTTTAATAGACCCAAAAATTAAATTTTCAAATAATAATAAAAAATTGATTAAAAATACTGGAGTAAAATCTAAAAATATAAATAACTACATAGCTCCAATTTATAATCCAAATAATTTAAAAGATTTAAAATTATTAAAACTATTAAAAAAAAATAGACCAAAAATTATTTTGATAAATATTGGAGGGGGTACACAAGAGGTATTAGGTCTTTATTTGAAAAAAAATTTGAAATTTAGATGTAAAATAATATGTACTGGCGCTGCAATTTCATTTTTTACTAAAGATCAGGCTCACATAAATGATTTTATTGATAAAAATTATATTGGATGGCTAGTAAGATTTTTGTTTAATCCAATAACTTTTGGCTTAAGATTAATTTATGCATTTAAATTAATTAAAATTGTAATCAACGGAAAAGTCAAAAATGTCTCTTATTAAAAAAAATCCAGCTTCTTGTAAAGTTGTAGTTATTGGTGGAGGTGTTGCTGGTGCCTCTTGTGCATACCATTTAGCTAAATTTGGTTGGAAAGATGTAGTTTTACTAGAAAGAGATCAATTAACATCGGGTACAACTTGGCATGCTGCAGGATTAATAGGACAATTAGGTGCATCTTCCACAATAACTAAATTAAGAAAATATTCCTTAGACCTTTATAAAGAATTAGAAATAACAACAGGACTATCTACAGGCCTTAAACAAAATGGAGCAATTACAGTAGCTTCATCTCAAGAAAGAATGCAGGAATTATTAAGACAAGCCACAACTGCGCAATTATCTAATGTTGAAGTAGAAGTATTAAGCAAAAAAAGAATAAAAGAATTGTATCCAGTCGTAAAAAATGAGGATCTTATTGGAGGTGTTTATATGCCGAAAGATGGTCAGGCAGATCCAGTTGGAGTTACCAATGTATTGGTTAAAGCAGCTAAAATGTTAGGTGTTCAAATATTTGAGAAATCACCAGTAAAAAAAATTTTAATTAAAAATAAAAGAATATGTGGTGTTGAAACTGCTCATGGAAAAATTGATTGTGAATATGTGGTTTTAGCCACAGGAATGTGGTCTAGACAAATTGGAGAAGATATTGGTGTTAGTGTTCCATTGTATCCTAATGAGCACTTCTACATAATTACAGAACCAATGAAAGATCTCCCTAAAGATTTACCAGTCTTAAGGGATTACAATGCTTGTTTATATTTAAAAGAAGATGCTGGAAAAATGTTAGTAGGAATTTTTGAACCTAATGCAAAACCTGCTTTTAAAGATAGCGGCAGGGTTCCTAATGATTTTTCATTTGGAGAATTTCCTGACGATTTTGATCATTTCGAGCCTTACCTTGAAAAATCTTTTCATAGACTTCCAATGTTAGAAAACGCAGGTATAAGAAAATTTTTTTCAGGACCCGAGTCGTTTACACCTGATACTCAATATTTACTTGGAGAAACACCAGAAGTTAAAAACCTTTATACATGTTGTGGTTTTAATAGTATTGGAATAGCAAGCTCTGGAGGAGCAGGAAGAGTAACCGCAGAATGGATGATTAATGGTCATATAAATGAAGATTTATTTTCTCTAGATATAAAAAGATTTCAAAAGTTTCACTCATCAAAAAAATTTATTATGGATAGGGTTACTGAAACATTAGGAGATTTATATAGTATGCATTGGCCTTTTAAACAGCATTCAACTTCAAGAAATGAAAAATTATTACCTTATCATGATGAATTGAAAAAAGCAGGTGCATGTTTTGGTGTAGTAGGTGGGTTTGAAAGACCTATGTGGTATTCCTTAAAAGGAGAAAAATCAGAGTATGAATATAGTTTTAACTATCAAAATTGGTATCCATCGGTAAAATACGAAACAATAAACTCTAGAAAAAATGTTGGGCTTTTTGATTTTTCAACTTTTTCAAAATTTGATTTAAAAGGTGAGAAAGTTCATAGTGATTTACAAAAAATTTGTACAGCTAACATTAAAAATGAAATTGGCAAATCTACTTATACACACATGCTAAATGAGGATGGTGGTATTGAAACAGATGTAACAGTTGTCTGTATTGATAAAAATCATTTTAGAATAGTTAGTTCAGCAGCAACTAGAGAAAGAGATAAGTTTCATATTTTAAAATATTTGTCTTATGAAGTTGAATTTATAGATGTAACTGAAACCATCTGTTGTCTTGGTTTGTTTGGTCCTAAAAGTAGAAATATGATTCAAAAGATAAGTAGTGATGACTTTACATCAGAAAATTTTAAATTTGGTACAGGTAAAAATATAAATATCAATGATATTAAAGTTTGGGCACAAAGAATATCTTATGTAGGTGAACTTGGTTTTGAATTATATGTAAAAAGTGAAGATGCTGTAGATTTATATAAAATTTTAACTAGTGAAGGCAAAAACTTTGACTTGTCTCATTGTGGTATGCATGCAATGGATATAATGAGAATGGAAAGTGGTTTTTTACATTGGGGCCATGATATTTCACCAGAAGAAAATCAGTATCAAGCAGGTTTAAATTTTACTATTAGTTATAAAAAAAATGTTAAATTTATAGGTAAAGATGCTTTATTAAAGATCAAAGATAAGCCACTAGATAAAAGAATGATGATGTTTACTTTAAAGGATAGTAAACCCGGTGAACCTTTGTTGTTACACGAGGAACCTATCTATTTAGATGATAAAATCATTGGAAGAACCACTTCAGGAAATTATTCATTCTGCTATGATAAAAATTTATCATTTGGCTATGTTAATTCAGGAAATACAATAGATACGCTTAAAGATAAAAATTTGTTCATAGAAGTAGAGAAGATCAAATATCCGATCGAAATTCTTTCAAAACCACTAAATACAAAAGATTTTAGAAAAATTTAGTTAATTTTAATTTTATTGTATTTAAGTAGATTAGCTGGTTAAATAAACTGTGAAAAAAAACGATAAAGACACATCACTATTTAAAAGTTATATTGCTAAAAATAAAGATTTTGAGGTAGATAAAATTAAAACTACTAATGTAAATATTTTACTAAACAGAGTTCGATTAGACCAAAAAAGAATTTTAAAAAAAAGAATTGTTTTTTCAATTATTTTAGCTGGTTTAGTTAGCTCATTAGCTATTTATTTTATTATTTAGTTTAGAATCTGATTTAAAAAAGTTTATTGAAACATTAAAGATTTATATTATAAACCATTTATCAATTAAGGCGGGGTAGCTCAGTTGGTTAGAGCGCGGGACTCATAAGCCCGAGGTCAGTGGTTCGATCCCACTTCCCGCTACCAAAAACTATGAAAGATATTTATATAACTTGGGAAGATTATCATAAAAAGATAGAGCAATTAGCTAAAAAAATTCATAATGATCATTTAAAGTTTAATCAAATAATTTGTATTGCAAAAGGTGGATTAAGGGTTGGAGATATTTTTAGTAGACTTTTTAATGTCCCACTAGCCATCTTATCTGTTGAGTCTTACCATGGTGATAGTGACGACATTAAAAATCAACAAGGACAGTTCACTTTTTCAAGAGATTTAGCAAAAACTACTCCAAATTTGGGATCGCATGTTTTATTAGTTGATGATTTAGCTGATACTGGAAAAACTTTAATAAAAAGTATTAAATGGTTAGAACATTTTTATGGTTTTTATTTTGATGAAAAAATTAAAACTGCAGTTTTATGGCATAAATCAACTTCAAAATTTAAACCTGATTATTCTGTAGATTACTTAAAAGATTCTCCTTGGATACATATGCCTTTTGAGAAATATGAAACTACAAATATTAAAGATTTTAAGTTTGAAAAATAAATTATTTAATTAAACTATCATTAAACTGATTTGATACTCTAACAAAAGTTGTGCATTTGCTTAATTGTTTAAGTGAAGGAGCACCAACATAAGTACAGCTACTTCTTATACCGCCAAGAATATTTAAAATAGTATCGTTTATTTTACCTCTATATTTTACTCTTACTTTTCTTCCTTCACTACTTCGATAATCTGATAGTCCGCCATAGTGTTTTTTATTAGCAACTTCAGAACTAGATCCATAAAACTCTATATATTTTTCTCCATTTACTTTTACGATTTTACCATTTCCTTCATCATGTCCCGCAAGCATACCTCCAAGCATTACAAAATCAGCACCACCTCCAAAACCTTTAGCCACATCACCAGGGCAAGTGCATCCACCGTCTGCTATTACATGTGCACCAAGTCCATGAGCCGCATCAGCACATTCGATTACTGCACTTAATTGAGGGTAGCCAACTCCGGTTTGAATTCTTGTTGTACAAACACTTCCAGGTCCTATTCCAACTTTAATAATATCTGCTCCACTTAGAACTAATTCTTGTGTCATATCTGCTGTTACAACATTACCTGCAATTATTGTTTTAGTTGGGTATTTATCTCTTACAGATTTAATGAAATTAGTAAAATGTTCTGTATATCCGTTTGCAACATCAATACAAATAAATTTAAAAAAACTAAATTCTTTTAATACTTTATCTAAATTTTGAAAATCCTCTTTTTTTATACCAACGCTTAGTGCAATATTAGGATATATTTTTTTTATATTTTTATTTTGTTTAATTTTTTTAACGTCATGTTGTTTGGTTAATGATGTGATCATTCCATATTCATTTAATTTTTCAGCAACACTCAGTTCTCCAACCCCATCCATATTTGCTGCCATTATTGGAATACCTGACCATTCATTTTTGCTATATTTGAATCTGTATGTTCTTAAAAGATTTACGTCTTTACGGCTTTTTAAGGTACTTCTTTTGGGTCTAAAAAGTACATCTGAATAATCTAACTTTAGCTCTTCTTCAATTCTCATCGGTAGTTAAGTTATAATCATAAAAATTAATTTCAAACATTATATGGCCTGTGGATAAGTTTTTTACTTTCTAATGTCCTGGAAATTCAATTAAATTCTCAACTTTGTAATTACTTTTTAATAAATTATCTGATCCACCTAGATCAAAGAGGTTTATTACAAATACAAATGCTGCAACTTTACCTTTTGAAATTTCAACTAATTTTGCTGCTGCTTCAGCCGTACCTCCAGTTGCAATAAGATCATCTATTATTAAAACTTCATCTTTTTCATTTATAGAATCTTTATGCACTTCTATTGTTGCTGTTCCATATTCAAGTTCGAAATCCACAGAATGAACATCTGCTGGTAACTTATTTTTTTTTCTAAGCATAATAAACGGTTTTTTAAGAACATACGAAACAGCCGAAGCAAACACAAAACCTCTAGACTCAATAGCAGCTATTTTTGTAAAATTATACTTTTTTGATCTTTCAATAATTTGATTAATTGTTTCTGCAAATGCATTTTCATCTTTAATTAAGGTAGTTATATCTCTAAATAAAATGCCTTTTTTTGGATAATCAGGTATAGATCTAATATAATTTTTTAAATTCATAATAGTAAAATATAAAAGTATAAATAATTAGTTTTTTAATTATGACAACAAATAAATTAGCAATAATTGGTGGCAGTGGTCTTTATGATGTTGAGGAATTCAAAGAAAGAGAGTTACTTGATTTGCAAACACCCTGGGGAAAAACCTCTGATCAGATTCTAAAAACTAAATATAATAACAAGGAAGTTTATTTTTTACCAAGACACGGAAGAGGACATTTTGTTTCTCCTTCAAATATAAATTTTAGAGCAAATATAGATGCACTTAAGCAGTTAGGTGTAACAGATATAGTTTCAGTGTCAGCAGTTGGTTCTCTTAAAGAAAATTTACCTCCGGGAAAATTTGTGATTGTAGATCAATTTATTGACAGAACTTTTGCAAGAAAAAAAACTTTTTTTGATGACGAGATAGTAGCTCATGTATCAATGGCACATCCAACTTCAAATGGTTTAATGAATGCATGCGAAGAGGCAATTAAAAAATCAAATATAGATTATCAAAGAAATGGAACATATGTTGTTATGGAAGGTCCTCAATTTTCTACATTAGCAGAGTCTAATTTATATAGATCTTGGAATGCAGATATAATTGGAATGACAAATATGCCTGAGGCAAAATTAGCAAGAGAAGCAGAAATTAGATATGCATCTGTCTCAATGGTTACAGATTTTGATTGCTGGCATCCAGATCATGAAAATGTTGATGTTCAGCAAGTTATTAAAGTTTTATTGGGAAACGCAGAAAAAGCAAAAATTATGATTAAAAATTTGATTGATAATTTTGAGAGTTATGTTGATCCAAATGATCCCACAAATAATTGTTTAGATGTAGCAATTATCACTGCTCCAGAAAAAAGAACAAAAAAGACTATAGAGAAATTAAAAACTGTAGCAGGAAGAGTTTTAAATAAATGAGAATAGAGGGAAAAGAGTATAGAACTATTTGGTTTGAGCATAATGTTGTTAAGATTATTGATCAAACAAAACTTCCTCATCAATTTGTAATTAAAGAACTTAAAACTGTAAATGATGCAATAAATGCAATTAAAGTAATGGAGGTAAGAGGTGCGCCTCTAATTGGAGGAACAGCTGCTTATGGTCTAGCTTTGGCAGTTCAAGAAAATAAAGATCCAGAATTTATAAAAAAAAATGCAAAAGAATTAATTCAATCAAGACCTACTGCTATTAATTTAAAGTGGGCTGTAGACCGAATGATAAAAAAATTGGCAGGAATTAACAGTGATCAAATATTAAGTATAGCTTTAAATGAGGCAAAAGAAATATGTGATGAAGATGAAAAATTTTGTGAAAATATTGGTATTAATGGATTAAAAATAATTGAAGAAATTTATAATAAAAAAAAAGATACAGTAAACATATTAACACATTGTAATGCTGGTTGGTTAGCAACTATTAATTGGGGTACAGCAACATCGCCAATTTACCATGCACATAAAAAAGGAATACCAGTTCATGTATGGGTAGATGAAACAAGGCCAAGAAATCAAGGTGCAAACTTAACTTCATACGAATTAAACGAAGAGGAAATCCCCAATACTATTATCGCTGATAATACAGGGGGTATTTTAATGCAAAGGGGTGAAGTTGATATGTGTATTGTAGGAACTGATAGAACTTTATCCAATGGAGATGTTTGCAATAAAATTGGAACTTATCTTAAAGCATTAGCTGCTCATGATAATAAAGTTCCTTTTTATGTGGCTCTTCCAAGCTCAACAATTGATTGGGACATCAAAAATGCAAATGATATTCCCATTGAAGAAAGAAATTCAGAGGAATTATCTCATGTTGAAGGCATAGATGAGAATAATAAGATTAAAAAAGTTTTGATATACCCAACTAAAAGTAAAGCTATGAATTTAGCTTTTGATGTAACACCTGCAAAATATGTAACAGGATTAATTACTGAAAGAGGGATTTCTGAAGCTTCTTTCGATGGATTAAGCAAATTATTTAGATGAAAAATTTAAAAGAAAGAGAAGAGGTAATTGAGTATTCAATTAAATTGAATACAACTAATTTATCTCCTTTGAGATCAGGAAATATTTCTGTGAGAGGAATTGAAGATGGTATTGAG
Organism: Candidatus Pelagibacter sp.; assembly: GCF_052046145.1. Lineage (GTDB taxonomy): Bacteria > Pseudomonadota > Alphaproteobacteria > Pelagibacterales > Pelagibacteraceae > Pelagibacter. The sequence goes on along the minus strand of NZ_JBNGZR010000001.1, from coordinate 733,291 downwards.
GGTTTTTTTATAACTCCATCTGGAAAGAAGTATGAGTCTTTAAAACCAGAAGATATTGTTTTTTTATCTTTAACTGAGGAAAAAGACTTCTTATCTTGGTTTAATTCTGGAAAAAATCCATCATCAGAATGGCGTTTTCACCAAGATATTTATAAAAACAAGTGGGAAGCAAAAGCAATTGTCCATGCTCATTCACCTCATGCTACAGCAGTGTCTACTCATGGAAAATCTATTCCACCATTTCATTACATGATTGCTCTTGCAGGCGGTGAAAATATTAGATGCTCTGAATATGCAACTTTTGGTACCCATGAACTTTCGATGAATATGATTAAAGCCCTAAAAGATAGAAAGGCATGTCTTATGTCGAACCATGGACAGGTTGCATTTGGAGAAAATTTATCTAAAGCGTTCGAGCTTGCTCAAGAGGTAGAAAATATTTGCTATCAATATATTATTGCTTTAAAGATGGGTGAGCCTAAGAATCTTTCATTAGCTGAAATGAAAAAAATCTTAGAAAAAGTTAAAAATTATAAAAGTAGTTAGTTATATGACTAAAGTTGGGGAGCATATTACTCTAGACATCATTGGAACAACTAAAGAGTATGATCCATCTGTATTTGAAAAAGTAATTAATGATATTGCAAAAGCTGCAAAAGTAACAATTTTAAATATTTCAAAATATAAATTTGAACCCCAAGGATTTACAATTCTCGCTTTGTTGGCTGAAAGTCACATTAGTTTTCACACATTCCCCGAAAAAGGAATTATAAGTTTTGACTTTTTTACATGTGGAAAAGTTAGTCCATCGGTTGCTATTGATATAATAAAAAATGAATTTGAACACATAAGAATAGTTAAAAAAGAATTTAATAGAGATACAAAATCTCTTTATCATGATATCTATAGCTCACCAGGATTACAAAAATCATATGTAGTAAATAATGTTTTAGAAGATTTTAAATCTAAAGTAGGTCAACATATTGAGATTTTAGAATTAGAACAATTTGGTAAGTCTTTATTTATAGATGGTGAAATACAAGTGGCATCCACTGATGAACATTTATATAGCTCAACCTTTGTAGGCTCTGGTTTAGATTTAAATAAAGACAATGAAAGAGCGGCAATTATTGGTGGAGGAGATGGAGGAGTTGCACGAGAATGCATTTCAAAAAATTTTAACTTTATCGATTGGTATGAGCTTGATCCTGAAGTAGTCGATGTTTGCAATAAACATCTTGGAGATATTGGAAAAAAAGCAACAGAAAAAAATTCAGTGAAATGTGTATGGGGTGATGCTTTTGAAAGTATTAAATCAGTAAGTGATGATAGTTATGATCATATTTTTGTTGATCTAAATGACGATCAATTTTGTATAGATTTAGCTGCAAAAAATATGGATTCTTTAGTCAGAATATTAAAACCGAAGGGAGTAATTACAGCTCAAGTAGGGAGTCAGGATAAAAAACCACAACAGGTTGAAAATTGGCTGAATGTTTTTAACAAAAATTTTGGAAACGCGAAATTAGCAAGAGTTTACATACCAAGCTTTGATTGTTCTTGGAATTTTTCTTCATCAATTAATCATTAATTTTACTTTTTTATTATTAAAATCTGTGAAATAATTCTTCTTAAATTAAAGGAGAAAATAATGAATATATTCAAAAAAACTATTTTAACAGTTCTTGCTTATTTATTTATCATTGGAAATGTTTCTGCTGAAAAAATAAAAATTGGAACTGAAGGCGCTTACCCTCCATGGAATTCAAAAGATGCATCAGGTAATCTAATAGGTTTTGAAGTCGAGCTTGCTCAAGAACTTTGTGCAATTATGAAGTATGAGTGCACAATTGTTGAACAAGATTGGGACGGCATGATACCAGCTCTAGTGATGAGAAAGTTTGATGCAATAATGGCTGGAATGTCAATTACTGCTGAAAGACAAAAAACAATTACGTTTTCACAAGGTTATGCTGATGAAGTAGCCTCTCTTGCGGTAATGAAAGGTTCAAGCCTAGAGGGCATGGATACGCCAGAAGGTATTAATTTATCGTTAGGTGGATCTGATGTTAAAAAAGCTCTTAAAACTTTAACAGGAGCACTTGCTGGTAAAACTGTTTGTACTCAAACAGGAACAATTCACCAAAACTTTTTAGAGTCTGGTGATGTAGGAAGTGTAAATGTAAGAACTTATAAAACTCAAGATGAAGTTAACCTAGATCTAACTTCTGGAAGATGTGATGTTGCTTTGGCTGCAGCAGTTGCATTTACAGATTATGCAGATAAATCAGGTAAACCAGTTGTATTAGTTGGGCCAACTTTTTCAGGTGGTGCATTTGGTAATGGTGTAGGTGTTGGTATCAGACAAGCTAGCGATAGTGCTATTGGAAAAAGAGATGCCAAAATCTTAAAAGACTTCAACAAAGCAATTAACAAAGCTAGAAAACAAGGAATTATTAGTAAACTTGCTATTAAACACTTTGGTTTCGACGCTTCTATGTAATTCATTTCAGATCTGGCGACTATAATATATAGTCGCCAATCTATATGGAACTTCTCGTATTTGGTAAAACAGGTTGGGGGGATGAGTTATTTTACGCAACCTTAATGACAATAGCTGTATCAATTACAGCAATGTTGGTTGGATTCTTTTTTGCATTAATCTTTACTCCTTTAAAACTTTCAAAATACAAAACTTTAAATTTAGTTGGTAATTTTTACACCACAGTTATACGTGGAGTACCTGAACTATTAGTAATATACCTTTTCTTTTTTGGGGGCAGTGGAGCCATCATGTATGTAGCTTCTATTTTTGGTTATTATGAATACATAGAAATTAACGCTTTTATAACTGGTTCAATGGCTATTGGTATTATTTCTGGAGCATATTCAACAGAAGTATTTAGAGGCGCCATACAATCTATAGATAAAGGTCAATTTGAAGCTGCAAAGGTTCTTGGAATAAATAAGTTTGGGCAATTTTATAAAATAATACTTCCTCAGATGTTAAGACTAGCTATTCCAAATTTAAGCAATGTTTGGCAAATAACTTTAAAAGATACTTCTCTTATTTCAGTAACAGGATTGGTTGAAATAATGAGACAATCTTATATTGCAGCAGGATCTACTAGAGATCCACTATTCTTCTATTCATTTGCAGCAGTTTTATATCTTTTACTTACTTACGTGAGTATGAAATTAATTAACAAGTTAGAAGTTAGGTATAGCAGGGGGTATTAATGGATTTTGATTTAATGATCACTAGTTTTCCTAAACTTTTAGGTGCTACAGTTGTTACTTTAAAATTATTATCTGCATCATTATTTTTTGGATTATTCCTAGGTCTTTTCTTTGCAATTTTAAGATTAAATAAAAATATATTTATTTATAAATTTGCTTATGGCTATTCATATATATTTAGAGGAACACCATTACTGGTCCAGATTTTCATAATTTATTTTGGTTTAGGACAGATTGAATATTTAAGAACAACATTTCTATGGGTAATTTTAAAAGAACCTTATTGGTGTGCAATAATAGCATTTACTTTAAATACTGGGGCATATACTTCAGAAATTTTAAGATCAGCATTTCAAACAATAAAACCAGGAATTATTGAGGCTGGAAAAAGCTTGGGAATATCAAATAAAATTATCTTTTATAAAATCCAAATTCCAATCGCCATTCGACAATCATTACCTGCATATGGAAATGAAATAATATTAATGATGAAAGGAACATCTTTAGCCAGTACAGTAACACTAATGGATTTGACTGGTGTAGCAAAATATATTATTTCAACAACTTTTAAACCAATTGAAGTATTTATTGTTGCTGGTAGTATTTATCTATTCATGACTTTTATAATACATAATTTAATAAAGTTTCTTGAAAAAAAATATAGTTTCTAAAAAAATGAAAGTAGCTTGTATCCAACTATCCAGCACAGATGATTATAACAAAAATTGTAAAGAAATATTAAAGTATATAAATATTGCTATTTCAAAAAAATCTGACTTTATAATCACTCCAGAAACATCATCAATAATTTCAGACGATAAAAAAAAACTATTTAAATTTTCTTATGAAATGAAAAGCGATCCTCTAATTAAAGATGTAAAGAAAATAGCAAAAAATAAAAAAAAATGGATTATGATTGGTTCTTTGCCGATCAAAGCAGGAAAAAAACTTAGAAATAGATCAATTTTAATTAATAATCATGGAAAGATTCAGAAATATTATGATAAAATTAATATGTTTGACGTAAAAGTCTCAGCTAAGGAAATCCACAACGAAAGTAAAATTTACAAAGCAGGAAAAAAACTTGCATTAACAACTACACCATGGGGAAAATTAGGTTTTACAATATGTTTTGATTTAAGATTTCCTGAACTTTATAGAAGATTATCGATGAATAATCTTAATTTTATTACTGTACCATCAGCATTTACAAAGATTACAGGAAAAAAACATTGGTTACAGCTTCTCACAGCAAGAGCAATTGAAAATTTTTGTTTTATTTTTGCTCCAAACCAAACCGGCAAAAATACAAATAAAAGAGAAACTTTTGGTCATTCTGTTATAGTTTCGCCTGATGGAAAAATAATAAAATTAAAAAAAAAGGGAAAAGGGATAATTTATGCAGAAATTGATCCTAAAGAGTCCTCAAAGTTAAAGAAAAAAATTCCAACAATTATGAAATAATTTTTAATATTTTAGTGAAAAAATATTTAAGCAATAGACAAATTATAGATTATCAAAATTATGGTGCAATAATAATTAAGGATATATTTAAAGATTGGATTGAGCCACTTAGGAAAGGATTTCAAAAAGTTTTAGATAGGCCAAGTAAGCATGGAAGAGAAAATGTAACCGAAGATAATGGAAGATTTTTTGAGGATTATTGTAACTGGGAGAGGATAGAAGAATTTAAGGATTGTTTATATAATTCACCTGGAGCTCAAATAGTAGCAGAGGCAACTAATTCTAAATCTACTAAAATTTTTCATGAACATATTTTTATAAAGGATCCAGGTACACGCAAAGAAACACCTTGGCATCAAGATATGCCTTATTATTGTGTTGATGGCAATGATACTGGAAGTTTTTGGATTCCATTAGATGAGGTTGATCATAAAAATAATCTAAAATTAATTTTAGGTTCTCACAAATGGTCAAAGTTAATTCGACCCACAAAATGGTCAAATAACCAATCTTGGTATGATGACGATAGTGCTTTTATGGATTTACCTCCTTCAAAAGAATTTGAAAAAAATATTTTAATTCCGGAATTAAGTTTAGGGGATGCTGTTTTGTTTAATTTTAAAACCGTACATGGTTCAACAGGAAATAATTCTTCTAAATCACGAAGAGCATTTTCGATGCGATTTATAGGAGATGATGTAAAATATATTGATAGAGGAGGGCCAACCTCACCTCCATTTGATGGGATAAATTTAAAAACAGGAGATTTAATGAGAGATGATTGGTTTCCTAAAGTTTTTAGTAGCTAGTATATTCTTTAATCTCTTTGATAATTGATCCAGTGTGATTATTCATTTCTAATTTAATTTTTGCTCGGTCATCATTTAAAAAATGAACATCTCTTGATAATTTTATAAATTTATCACCAAAGTCCTTATTATTTTCGCAATCTCTTTTATCGTCCTCTATTACCCAAAGTTTGGCATTAATTTCTTTTAAATCTTGGAATAATTTATTTAGTTTATCGTCAGATTTAACATTTTTTTCTAATTGATCTTTAAGAATCGAATGTTCATTCGATATGAATTTTAGTTTTTCAGGGTCTTTAATTTTTTCTTTTTTAATTTCTAAGATTGAAATTTTGTCTAAAAGCTCACCAACCGATACTTCTACTATAATTTTATTCATTAAATTTTATACTATGTTAAATTGTTAAAAATATGTCTAATATTTTAATCATTAAACATGGATCTTTGGGTGATATAGCTCAAGCTTGTGGTGCAATTCAAGATATTTCTGAGAATCATAAAGGAGATGAAATTTATTTGCTAACAACTAAACCATATTTTGATTTATTTAAAAAAAATCCACATATCTCTGATGTTATTTTAGATAAGCGATTATCAAGACTAAACCTGATTTATTTATATTCATTAATGAAAAATATAAAAAAATATAATTTTTCTAAAGTTTACGATCTACAGAATTCAAGTAGAACAGCCTTTTATAAAAAAATTTTATTTCCAAAAGCAACAAAAGATACTTGGTCATCTACTGATACAACATTACCTGAAGGAACTTCAAAAGAAGATTTTGATAAAGACTCTGTTCTATCTAGATTTGATCATCAATTAAAAAGTTCAGGCATAAATACAAATCATACCTTAAATCCTGATTTTTCATGGAGCACAACAGACATATCTCAAATAAAAAATCACCATCAATTAGATAAATATATTCTTCTTTTTCCTTTTTGTTCTCCTCATTTAACTTCAAAGAAATGGCCTTATTATAATGAGTTAATTGCTATGATTAATCAAAAGTCAGATAACAAATTTAAAGTAGTTATTGCACCTGGACCAAGTGAAATTAAAGAAGCATCAAATATTAATGCACTTTGCGTTTTAGATAATGGTAAAGCTTTAGATATTTCTCAGTTAGCAACATTAATTAAAGATAGTTCATTTGTTATTGCAAACGATACTGGACCAGCGCATATGACAGCACATTTAGGTTCAAAAGGAATTGCTTTATTTGGATCTCACACAACACCTTTTAAAGTAAGTATTGAAAGAGAAAATTTTAAAGCAATACAAGCTCCTGAATTATCTAAACTCTCAGTAGAAAAAGTTTTTGAAAGACTTTCTGAAATTATTTCTTAATTTTTTCTAATACTCTTAAAAATACAGGAACTGTGAAGAGTATAAAAAGTAATCTTATTATATGGTGAAAAGCAACAAAATCTGGGTCTAGATCAAAAGCAATTGCTATAACTGCCACCTCATAAATTCCACCAGGACTATAAGATAATATTAAAGTTAAAATATTTGTCTCTACAAAGAATGTTGCAACATAGGCTGCAAACAAACCTAATACTACCAAAATAGTAGTAGCCACAATACTATGAAGAGAATTATTAGCTATCTCTTTAACAGTTTTTTCAGCAAATCTACAACCAACTGAAGAGCCGAGAATTAGCAAACAAAAATTTACTGTTTCATCTGGTAATTTATATGAGGCTATATCTGTAATTTGTAACAAACCACTTGCAAATAATGTTCCAGATAGTAAAGCTGCAGGTATTCTTATTTTATCAAAAACAATTATAAAAAACAAAGAAGCAAAAATAAGTAAAATTAAATTGAAATGATTTTGAGCTAAATAGTTGAAGTCATCATTTAACAAAACACTGTTGTCAGTATTATTAACTATAATAAATGGAATGACAGTTATTATGATTATTAATCTAATTAAGTGAGAAGTTGCAACTTGAGATAAATCTGTTTTTTCATTTTCTGCTAAAATCATTAAAGGACCAAGTGCACCAGGTGCTGCTGAAAATATTGAAGCTTTTTCTCCATAACTTGCAAATTTTTGGAGGTATTTAGCGACAACTAAAATACAAATTATTATGTAGATTAACATAATTAATGAAGTCCAAATCCAATCAAGCATTTGATTAAATAGATTTTGGTCTATGTAATTTCCAATATGCAAACCCAAAATTATCAAGATAAAACTTAATACAATTTTTGGCATAGTAATTTTAAGACCTGATAGAGCAGCAAGTGATGTGATAATCATTGGACCTAAAAACCAAGCAAGAGGAATATTAAAATAGTCAGCAATAATTGCGCTAGGAAAAGAAATTATCAGAACAGAAATAAATTTAATTGAAAATACTTGTTTAGCATTTTCAAGATAAGATTTGATTTGATGTTTAATCATTCACTAAGCTTCTATCATCAACTTTTTAAAAGATAAGAAAAAAGAAATTAAAACTAGTGAATTAAGTGAAATTTTAATCTGTAAAAAAAATAAAATATAATATTTGATTGATATTTTTTTTGTTAAAGAAGTTTCAATTAAAAGTTGTGTTACTTAATTACAGGTTGAATAAACATTAAGACTATAATTAACTAAAGTTTTTAAATTAGAGAGGGATAAATAATGAAAAACTTAAAAAAAATAGTTTCAGTATTATTCTCAGCAATCCTATTATTCTCAGCAACAACTACAAGCTCAGTTGCAATTGACAAATTGCACTTTGTAATTGGTGGTGGTGCTGGTGGTGGTTGGGATGGAACCGCTAGAGGTACTGGAGAGGCTTTAACAAAAGCTGGTATGTTAAGTAGTGCATCATTTGAAAATATGTCAGGTGGTGGTGGTGGTAAAGCTTTAGCTTACATGATCAATACTAAACCTGCTAATACAGTTTTAGTTCAATCAACACCATTAGTATTAAGATCAATTACTAGACACAAAGGTTATGTAAAAGGAAGTGGAACTTTATCTTATAAAGATGTTGTGCCAATAGCTGGTGTAATTGGTGACTACGGTGCTATCGCTGTTGCAAAAAGTTCATCTTTTAAAAATTTTAAAGATGTAGTTAATGCTTACAAAAAAGATCCAAATTCAGTTAAAATGGCTGGTGGATCAGTGAGAGGAAGTATGGACCATTTAATTGGTGCTTTAGCTTTCCAAGCTGCAGGTGCAGATCCGAATGCTGTTCAATACATTCCTTATGATGCTGGTGGAAAAGCTTTAGCTGGACTTTTATCTGGAGAAACTCAAATCATATCAACTGGTTTAGGTGAATTGATGGGTGCAAGAGATCAAGTAAGAATCATTGGTATCACTGCGCCTTCAAGAGTTTCTGATGCACCAGATGCACCAACTCTTAAAGAACAAGGATATGATGTACAATTCGTTAACTGGAGAGGTTTCTTTGGTCCTCCAGGTATGAGCAATGCTGATAGATCAGCTATTGCAAAAATGCTTGGCGATGTACAAAAAACTCCTGAATGGGAAACTGTCAGAGCAAGAAATGCTTGGGTTAATATATATAATCCAGAAGGCAAGTTTGTTTCTTTCTTAGAAAAACAAACTCAAGAAATGACAGCTCTTATGAAAAAACTAGGAGTGATATAATCCATAGGATTATTTGAAATAAGAGCAGTGAATATAAATACTACAAAAATTATATCACTGCTCTTTTTTATTTTTTCAGCATTTTATTTATACACTGCTTATCAAATTCAAGTATTTGCATTTGATGAAAATGCACCATTTAATGCACGAACATTTCCAATTTATTTAGGTTATGCAGGATTATTTTTTTCTGGATTAAAACTTATTTTACCAGATCCAAATACAATTAAAGTAGAACATAAAAGCTTAGAGTATAAAAAAACAGGTATACTTATATTAATTGCAATTATTTATGGAGCTACAATTTTAAAAGTTGGATATTTTTTAACTACGTCTTTATTTTTATTTGCGTCATATTATTTTTTAGGAGAACGAAGATGGATTTTAATGTTTTTATTATCCTTTCCATTTGTTGCTGTCTTTATGTACCTCCTACATGGTGTTCTTGATATATACTTGAGAGACCCATTCTTACAATCAATAGGAGTTATGGGATGATTGAAGGAATATTAATTGGATTAACAACAGCACTTACTTTTCAGAACATATTAATGGTTATGGTCGGTTGTTTTTTTGGAACAATCATTGGAATGCTTCCTGGTCTTGGGCCAATGACAGCTATCGCATTGATGATACCAATTACCTATGGTTTCGATCCTGCAACAGGATTAATTTTGATGGCTGGCGTTTATTATGGAGCAGTATTTGGTGGTTCTACTTCTTCTATATTATTAAACGCACCCGGTGTTCCTGGAACAGTTGCCACTTCATTTGATGGTTATCCTATGGCACAACAAGGTAAGGCGGGTAAGGCTTTAGCGATTGCAGCATGGAGTTCGTTTGCAGGTGGAACATTATCTGCAATTTATTTATTATTTATGGCTCCAAGTTTGTCAAAAGTAAGTTTATCTTTTAGATCACCAGATTACTTTGCTTTAATGATTTTAGGTTTAACAGCGATTGCTGCTTTTTCTTCTAAAGGACAATTTCTGAAAGCAATGATGATGGTAGTTCTTGGATTGATGTTAGCATCTGTTGGCCAAGATAGTTTGTCTGATATTACAAGATTTACATTTAATAATATGAACTTAACTGACGGAATTAGTTTTGTACTAGTTGTGATGGCAACTTTTGCAATGAGTGAAGCATTAACAATTATTTTAAAAAGAAATGATCCGACCAGTGCTGCTAAACAAGTTTCTTTAACTGAATTAGGCTCGATTAAGATTAATAAAGAAGAACGAACTAAAATGTATAAAACAATTCCAAGATCATCAATAATTGGTTTTTTAATTGGTGTTTTACCTGGAGCTGGTGCAACAATTGCATCTTTTTTAGCTTATGGAATGGAACGAAACGTAGTTAGTGATGAGGAAAAAGAAAAATTTGGTAAAGGCAGTGTAAATGGTTTGTCGGCACCAGAAACTGCAAACAACGCTGCTTGCTCAGGTTCTTTTGTGCCAATGCTCACTTTAGGAATTCCTGGGAGTGGAACTACAGCTGTAATGCTAGGGGCTCTTCTAGGTTTTGGGGTTCAGCCCGGTCCTAGACTTTATATGACGAATCCAGAGATTTTTTGGTCAATAATTATGTCTATGTATATTGGAATGGTAATTTTGCTGATATTAAACTTACCACTAATCCCTTATATAGCTAGAATTCTTGCTGTTCCTAAAAATTATTTAATTCCTCTTATTTTATTTTTCTCCGTTACTGGGATTTACGTAATGTCATTTAATAATTTTGATATTTATTTAATGATTGGGATTGCTGTAGTTGCAACTTTTTTAAGATTATATGATTTTCCAATGCCACCTTTAATATTAGCTTTTGTTTTAGGTGGATTGATGGAGGAAAATCTTAGAAGGTCTTTATTATTAAGTAATGGTTCATGGGAATTTTTGTGGGACAGAACATTAACTGCATGTATCTTAGCAACTACAATTTTAATTGTAGTTTGGCATATTTACAAAACCTTTAAGAGGAAAAATTAAGATTTAATATCTATACGTTTTCTAATAATTTCTTTATCAAGCTTCATTTCACGATACGACATAATTATAACCCCTATAAATATAACACCAGCACCAATCCAGGTAAAGAGATCGGGTGTTTCACTAAAAACATAGTATCCAATTAAAGATGCGAAGACTAAACTCAAAAAAGAATATGGTTGTGTCATACTAACATCAACTAATTTGTATGCGTGATTTATGCAAAGATGTAACAATGTACCAAATAAACCTGCAAAAAATAAATAAATCAAAGTTTGAAAACTAGGTGTTTGCCAATAAAACAACGCAATAATGAAACTAAAAATAGTCATATACGTATATCCATAAGATAAAATCGTAATTGAACTATCATCTTTTGCGATAGTTTTTGTAATTATAATTACTATTGACCACATAAAAGACGATGCCAGTGCCATATAAACTCCAAGAGAGATTTCAATTATTCCTGGTCTTAAAATTATTAACATTCCAATAAATCCTAAAACTAATGCAAAACTTCTATATATGTAAATTTTTTCTCCCAGAAACAAAACTGCCAATATTGTTACTATGAAAGGAACCACAAAAGATATAGCTGTAGCTTTTTCAATTGGCATCATTACTAAAGCTGAGAAATACAATAACATTGAAGGCAAGTTTAAAACCGCTCTTAAAAAATGTTTTTTATGATGATTTGTTTTAAAAACTGTAAAATTAGATTTTAGCATGTATGGAAAAATAATTAGTAAACCAAATAAAAATCTAAAAAATCCAGCAACATAAACATTAACTTCTTCTTGTGCTAATTTTAAAAAGGTTAACATCAATGTTCCACAAAAAACTGAGATTATAATTAAAAAAATTGCTAATTTATTTTTTGAAATCAATTTAGTATCTTTTTGTATTCTTCAATTATTTTTGACCATTGAAATTTATTAACAAATTCTTTTGCATTTTTCCCAAGGTTTAAATACTTTTTATTTTCTAACATTGAAGTAATTGAAGAATAAATATCATCAAGACTATTTCCATCACATATTAAACCAGTTTTTTCGTGATCAATTGCATCTGCTGCACCACCATCTTTACCACCAATTGATGGAATACCGTATTGTGCAGCTTCAACGTAAGATATACCAAAACCTTCAACTGATTTTTTATAGATTATGGATGGCATTACAAAGATATTTGATTTTGAAACTAATGCATTTTTTAAATCATTACTAATATCTTTAAAAAACATAACTTGTGCTTCAAGATCTAGTTCTTTTACCAGTTTCTTAATATTTTCCTCTTCTTCTCCATATCCAATACAAATGTAAACAATATCAGGATAAATTTGTTTTAAATTCCTTAAAGCCATTACTATTTTTTCATGATTTTTACGTTTATCAAATCTTGAAACTGTAATTAGTCTTGGATTTTTAACTTTAAGTATACTTTCAACTTTATCTAAAGTTTTTTTATTTAATTCTTCAGCAGGATATACACCTGGATTTATTACAATTACTTTATTTTTATTAACACCAAGTTCTATTGCTAGATTTTTTGTAAACTGAGAATTTGCTATAACTTTTTCAACATTATTTAAAACACTAACTGCTCTTTTATTTTGACTAGAACCTTTAGGATGGTTGATTTCTTTGCTATGAATTAAACAGTATTTTTTATTAGAAGTTTTAATAAGTTCTAAACTTTTCCAATGATCAGCAATAATTCCATCAATTTTATTTTCTTTTATATATTCATTAATTAATTGTGCTTTTCTATATTTTCTAAGCAATTTAATTCCTCCAACTCTTTCGATCGAAAAAGAGGCTTGCTCATCAAATTCTTTATGACCTTCTATATGATCTGCAAAAACTTTTATCATGAAGTTTTTAGATAATTCTCTTGAAAGGCCCCACATTAGATTTTGCATACCACCAAACTCAGGTGGGAATGATCTAGTTACAATTAGATACATTAATCATACTTCCATTTAATACCACAGCCCGCACTGGGTATTTGATCTTCAGGACCTTTTCCAGTTTCAGCTATTTGTCTCATAGCTGTAAGCAGATCACTTTCTCCTTCTTTAACTGGAATAAACTTTTTAAGTTCTCTTAATCGTCCTCTATATTGAAGTTCTAGATTTTTATTATAACCAAAGAAATCTGGAGTGCATACAGCATCATATGCTTTAGCAATTTCTTGAGTTTCATCATGCAAGTAAGGAAAATTGAAATGATTTTCATTTGAAAACTTAATCATGTTATCAAACGAGTCTTCTGGATAATTAACAAAGTCATTTGAGCAGATAGCAACTGAGTTGATACCAATTTTGTTTAATTCACTACAATCTTCAACTAATTCTTTTGTAATAGCTTTTACATATGGACAATGATTGCAAATGAACATTATCAAAGTTCCATTTTCACCTTTGATATCATTTAAAGACAGAATTTTATTATCAGTAGATTTTAATTCAAATGGGATAGCTTTTCGACCAAAATCACATATTGGAGTTTGAATGGGCATAATGTAAAATATATAGATTATGTTTTATGATTTAAAAGATAAAAAACCAAAAAACTCTGGCGAAAATTGGGTAGCTCCGAATGCTACAATAATAGGGGATGTTACTTTAGAAAAAAATACAAGTATTTGGTTTAATGCAGTGCTTAGAGGAGATATTGAAAATATTCATATTGGCGAAGGATCTAATGTACAAGATGGGAGTATATTACACACAGATCCTGGATGTCCTTTAAAAGTAGGAAAAAATGTTACTGTTGGACATTTAGTTATGCTTCATGGATGTACCATTGGAGATAATAGTTTAATTGGGATTGGAGCTGTTATCTTAAATAAAGCAAATATTGGAAAGAATTGTATCATTGGAGCTAAAGCTTTGATAACAGAAAATAAAATCATACCAGATAACTCTTTGGTTGTTGGCTCACCAGGTAAAGTTATTAGAGAAGTTTCAGAGGAAGAAAAAAAAGCAGTATTTGAAAATACAAAACACTATCAAGATAATTGGAAAAAATATTCTAAATCTATATTTTAATATTACACTATTGAAATAATAATTTGATTTGTTAGGATTAATTATGAGCATTGGTATATGGATATTTATAATTTTTTTTATTTATTTTGGTACCGCTCCTCTAATTTCACACTTTGTGTACAAGTCATTAAAGTTTTCTAAGTTACCTCAAAAAAAAAGATATATTGGTTTTTGGGTCAGATTTGGTGCTGGAGTAGCAGATACATTTATTTTAGTGGTTGTTGGTTTTGTTTTAGGTTTTCTTATTCAAATTATTTTGTATGATACTAATTTCGGTCCTGGTTCTGATTATATTCTTGGAATAGTAATCTCATGGTCATATTTCTGTTTATCTCATAGCTCAAAATATCAAGCAACTATAGGAATGAAAATGTGCAAAATAAAAATTTGTGATCAAAATTTTAAAAAAATAACTTTAGGGAGAGCAACATTGAGATATTTTAGTGCGCCTTTGTCAGGTATTATATTTTTAATAGGTTTTTTAATGATTGGTTTTACAAAAAAAAAACAAGGATTACACGATTTAATCACAAAAACCTTGCATATAAATAAATAACCATGAATTTAAAAATTAATTTTTATAGCTAAGAAATTATGTCAGCAGGCTACGTAATAGCTCAATTAAAAGTAACTAATCCAGAAAATTATAAAGAATATGTTGAAAAGGTCACACCACTTGTAAAAAAATTTGGTGGAGAATTCTTAGTAAGAGCTGGTGAATTTCAAATTTTTGATGGTGAAACAAATTTTCCTAGAATTATTATTCTTAAATTTCCTACATATGAAAAAGCATTAGAATGGTACAATTCTGAAGAATACAAACCAATAAAACAAATAAGATTAGATAATTCTGAGGGTACAAATATAATTATTAAAGGTATTTGAAATAATAATTTATTTAATTAAATAATAGATCGTTCACTGAATAAATGATCAATCCAATTATTGCTATAAATAAAATTAAGAAAGATAATTGCCCACTTAACTTAGACTTAATTTTGGTTTTACCTTCTTTAAATTTTTTAAAATGAATACTCCCAAATCTCATTACAGCTAATCCTAAAATTATAAGAAATGCTGTAAATATATATCCAGTAACCATCTAAGGAACTAACCAGGTATCTTTTTTATTTTCTAAATTAAACTTTGCTCTTCGATGGCCTTTAGCTGCTAAATAAAGCCATTCTATAGATTTAATTTTGCACTGAATAACAGTAAAGTTTTTATAACCCTCTTCGCTTTGTTCTTTAGTGTAATCAAAATTATCTAATTCTGGTTTTAGTCCGGACGTTGGTAGATCTGACTCAGTTCCTGGACCATTATCTACTAAATAACATTTTCTACTAATATGTTGGGTTTTAGACCAAGATTCTTTTGTTACATCATTATTGTGATTAACCGTACATTCAACTTTCAATCTGACCTGTATTTTTTCATCTTTATCGTAAAATAACATTGCTGCATTTTTATTTGCTCTTAATTTTTCAATTTTATCTGACCTAATATCGCTATGATATTGTACTAAATTATTTGATTGATCAGATTTTCTTAGAACAACAATTCTTCCATCAAAGTCTGATTGATCACCACAAATGAATACCGGTATTCTAAAAGGTGAACTTCTATCTTTAACAGCATTATCTAACATTGACCAAATTTTCTTTTTGATCTCCGTAAAGTCCTCGTAATAAGGAACTGTATCTGTCACAAATATTATTTTTTCTTTTTTAATCGAGCAATCAAACCTGAGCTATCCCAACGATTTCCACCCATCTGTTGAACTTCAGCATAATAACCATCAATAATTTCAGTTATAGGCACAGGTGACCCGTTTTTTTTTGCTTCCTCAATTGCAATTTTTAAATCTTTTCTCATCCAATCTATAGCAAAACCATAATCAAACTTATCATCTGTCATAGTTCGGTATCTATTTTCCATCTGCCAAGATTGTGCTGCACCTTTAGATATTGTTTCCATAACTTTATCCATATCTAAACCGGCGTTAATTCCAAAATTGATTGCTTCAGATAAACCTTGGACTGTTCCAGCAATACACATTTGGTTCATCATTTTTGTTAACTGACCACTTCCACAAGGACCAATTAATTTTACTTTTTTACTATAACAATCAATTACAGGCTCAGCTTTTTTAAATACTTCTTCATCACCTCCAACCATTACTGTAAGTATTCCACCCTCAGCACCAGCTTGTCCTCCTGAAATAGGAGCATCTAAAAAACTAAACCCTTTATCATTTGCTTTTTTATTTAATTCTCTTGATACTTCTGCAGATACAGTTGAGTTATCAATAAAAATAGACCCAGCTTTTGCTGTATTAAATAATCCATTTTCCCCAGTTGCTACTTCTCTCAAATCATTGTCATTACCAACACATGTAAAAATGAAATCAGCACAATCTGCAGCTTCAGCAGGTGTATTGGCCATTTTACCTTTATATTCACCAATCCATTTTTCAGCTTTAGATTTAGTTCTATTAAAAACAGTTACATTGTGCCCGGCTTTTGATATATATCCAGCCATTGGGTAGCCCATAACCCCAAGACCTATGAAAGCAACATTACATGTCATAATTTTTTTCTATGTTTAAAAGTTTAAGTTTAAAAGTAATTGTATTTGGATTTATTTTTACATTTTTTTCAAGCTTTGGACAGAGTTTTTTTCTAGGACTATTTAGTATAAGTATAAGGGATACTCTTTCAATAAGTCATGGACAATTTGGCACAATATATGCCTCAGCAACTTTATTTAGTAGCGTTATATTTATATGGCTTGGAAAAAAAATAGATGATGTAAATGTTTTCAAATTTTCTTTATTTGTAATACCGCTTTTAGCATTTTCATGTTTTTTCTTTTCAAAAATATTTTCCGTGGCATTTTTATTTGTAGCAATATTTTTAATGAGATTTTCAGGTCAAGGTATGATGTCCCATACTGCAAGCACAACAATTTCAAGATACTTTACCAAATCAAGAGGAAAAGCTCTTAGCGCAGGTTGGTTTGGATTATCATGTGGAGAATTTATTTTACCAATTTTAATAGTTTATTTGCTTACTTTATATACTTGGCAAAACATTTGGTTAACAATTTCTCTGATAGTAATTATTTTTTTACCAATTGCCTCTTATCTTCTTGTAAAAAATTTGAATTTAGATTCTAGAGAAACAGCTAGCGATCAAAACAAAGTAGATGAAAATATAAAACAATGGACAAGACTTGAAGTTTTAAAAGATTATAGATTTTATATTATTAGCTCAAATATGCTTGCTATGCCTTGGATTGCTACAGGAGTTTTTGTTTATCAATCTTTTGTAACAAGTTCCAAGGGATGGGGTGAGTTCACTATTGCACAATCATTCATGTCTTATTCTATTTTAACAGTATCAACATTGCTGTTAGCCGGCCCATTAATTGATAAATTTAGTAGTAGAAAGCTTTTAATCTATATGAATATCCCATTATTAATTTCTACTTTTATTATTATTCTTTTTGATTCTTCAATAACAGCGTTCGTATTTCTTGGGTTAATAGGTGTATCAAATGGATTTGCTAACGTATTGGGATCATCAACTTGGGCTGAGATTTATGGTGTAAAACACATTGGTTCAATTAAAGCTTTAACGACTGCTTTGATGGTGTTTGCAACAGCATTTGGTACAGCTTTGTTTGGAGTATTAATTGATAAAGGTTTTTCTATTGAGAAAATTGCAGTTATTTCTGCTGTTTATATATTTACCTCATTAGTATTACTGTTTTTTACAAGGAAAAAATTAAATCCAGTTTATATTTAGAAAATGCTTGATTTTTTAAGATGCCAGGTATAAATAACCGCCCATGGCTAGAGTCACTGTAGAAGATTGCATAGATAAAGTGGAAAGTCCTTACGAATTAGTATTGGTTGCTAAAGAGAGAGCCACTCAATTAAATGCAGGAATAGAACCAACAATTGATAGAGATAAAGATAAAAATACAGTTATTTCATTAAGAGAAATTGCTGAAGAAAAAATTAAAGTTTCAGATTTAACTGATAGCGCCATTTACAAACTTAGAAAACATGTTGAGCAAGTTGACGACACTGCTGAAGATGATGAAGAAATAGGTGATGATTTTGAAAATTTATATAAAGGTGAAATTTCAAAAAGTGGTACTCCAATTTTACCATCTAAAAGAGCAAGAAAAACTCCAGAAAAAATTCAAGTAACAAAAGAAGATTTGGCTGAGCTATCTGAAACAGCTACGGCAGAAATTGATAATTCAGTAGGGGAAGAAACTATGAATGAGCAAGGTGAAGTTTCTTTAGATGAAGTATCAGAATCAGAAAATCAAGAAGCAGACGTATCTTCAGATGACACTGAAGCTTCAAACTCATAAAAAAATAATATAAAGTTATACCATGAATAGGAAAGTATCAGTTGCTCCTATGATGGATTGCACAGATCGTCATGAAAGATTTTTTCTTAGATTAATATCCAAAAATACTCTGCTTTATACTGAGATGGTAGTTGATGAAGCTATAAATAGAGGAGATAAAAAAAAGTTGTTGGAGTTTAATATAAATGAGAAACCTGTGGCACTTCAATTAGGAGGTTCTTCTCCAAAACTTTTAGCTGAAGCCACTAAAGTAGGCGAAGATTTTGGTTATGATGAAATTAATCTAAACTTAGGATGTCCTAGTAAAAAAGTTGAAAAAAATAGATTTGGTGCTTGTTTAATGAAAGAGCCCAATTTAGTTGCAGATTGTTTAAGTAAAATGCAATCAGTTACAAAACTACCAGTAACTATAAAAACAAGAATTGGTTACGATAATGTAGAAGATTATGAAAATTTACATAGTTTTATTTCTACCTTAAAAGCAACTGGAGTTAAAACTTTCATCATTCATGCAAGAAAAGCAATGTTAGGTAAATTTACACCTAAGCAAAATTTAAATATTCCTCCTCTAAAATACGAATATGTTTATAAATTAAAAAAAGATTTTCCAAATGAAGAGATTATTATTAATGGAGGAATAACTTCAGTAGATGAAATAAAACCTCATTTAGAAAAAACAGATGGTGTAATGATAGGAAGAGCTGCGTATCATACCCCTTATTTATTAGCAGATATTGAAAGAGAAATATTTAATAATGACAATGTTCCAAGTAGACAAGATGTAATTGAACAACTCATTCCTTATGTAAAAGAAGAATTAAAAAAAGGAACAAGATTGAATCAAATTATGAGACACACTCTTGGTTTATTTCATGGTCAAACAGGTGCAAGTTATTGGAAAAGATATTTAAGTGAAAACATGTGTGTAAGAGATGCTGACGTGAAAAAAATTGATCATATCATGGATAAAATTAAATACAATAATGTAGATACTAGAGTAGGGCAGTCTGCTTAGTTCAATATTAACAAACGAATACAGTTATATTATTTTATTAATGGCTTTAACAGCTATTCCAGTAGGTTTTGTGGCTGGATTATTTGGCATTGGAGGAGGGTTAATAACTGTTCCTTTTTTATATTTTATTTTTGGTTCTTTAGAAATTGATCCTCAATATGTTATGCACCTTGCAGTAGGAACTTCCTTTGCAATTATAATACCAACATCTACTGTTTCAGTTTTAACACATCATAAATTTAAAGCAGTTGATTTTGATATTGTAAAGAATTACGGTCTTTTTGTTGTAATTGGAGTGATTGTTGGAACTGTTTTTGCAGCTTCTCTAAAAACAAAATCTTTGGTTTTATTTTTTTCTATAATGATCTTATTTTTAGGAATTTACTTACTTTTAATAAAAGAAAAGGAGCAAAACATAATTGTTAAAATGAAATTACATTTAAAAGTAATTCTTGGTTTTCTTGTTGGGTTTATATCTGCTCCTATGGGTATAGGAGGAGCTGTAATGAATGTACCTATCCTTAAGTTTTTTGGTTATTCAATAAATAAAGCTATAGGGAGTGCATCAGCCATAGGTTTTCTAATTGCTCTATTTGGAGCAATAGGATTTCTTCTTTCAGGAAGTTTTTTAAATTCTAGTCTTCCACTAAGCATTGGTTTTATAAACATACCAGCATTTTTAATATTTATACCAATTACAACTTTCATGGCTCGGATAGGAGCTAAAACAGTACACAGTATTGATAAGAATAAAATTAGTAATTTTTTTGGAATTTTTCTTTTAGTGGTTTCGATTAAATTTTTTTACGAATACTTAAAATTATAACAAGCAAAAAAAAAGAGGTGATTTCAGTCTCCCTCCATCACCTCACGAATCCAAACTAAGTGATTCTTCAAATATTTAAGAACACTTATTAGTTGAAAATGCCTT
This sequence comes from Candidatus Pelagibacter sp., assembly GCF_052046145.1. Taxonomy (GTDB): domain Bacteria; phylum Pseudomonadota; class Alphaproteobacteria; order Pelagibacterales; family Pelagibacteraceae; genus Pelagibacter. The sequence continues at coordinate 712,775 of NZ_JBNGZR010000001.1, read as the reverse complement.
TTATTAACTAATTTAAAATCAGACAATCTTAAGTTGTATTTAGTCTGAAAAAAAAACTCAATTTAGCCACACATAATATTTAGTGTTATTATTCTAATTGATACTTTTTAAAATGGTTTCAATAAAAGACATTAATAAAAATATTAAAAAGAATTTATTTGATCCAATAGATCAAACTAAAAATAAGATTTCCTCGCTTTTAAAAGATTTTAAAAAAAACAAGGTTAAAAAAGATTTAGCATTAAAAAAACAATTAGAAAAAGAGAAGAAAAGAGAATTAATTTTAGAAAAAAAATTAGCAAAAAAAGCTAAACAAGACGAGCTTAAAGAAGAAAGAAAGAAACTTCTTTTTCAAAAAAAATTAATCATTGAAAATGAAAAGCAAGAAAAAAAGAATGAAGAAAAAAGACAAAAAGTAGAAGCTCAAAGAATTAAAATAGAACAGAAAAAAATTAAAGATGAAGAAACCAGAAAACTTAGAGAAGAAGCCAGAAAGCTTAAAGAAGAAGATTTAAGGCTAAAAATGTTAGAGAGACAAAGAATTAGAGAAGAAAAATTTAAAATTAAAGAAGAAGAATTAAAAAATAAGGAAATTGAAGCTCAAAAGAGAAGAGATGAAAAAGAAAAAGAAAGACAAGAAAAAATAAGATTAAAAGAAATTGAAAGGAAAAATAGACTTGAGGAAGAGCAAAGATTAAGAGAGGCAGCTAGGAAGCTGAAATATGAGCAAGAAAAACTTAAAGAAATGGAAGAAAGATTAAGAGATCTAGAAACTGAAAGACAGCAAGAAATTCAAAGACAAATTTTAAAAGAAGAGGCTGAGCAAAGAGCGAAGGAAGAGGAATTAAGAATTAAAGAAAAAGAACTTAAAGAAGCTGAACGTGAGAGAATAAATAAAGAAAATGAAAGACGTCAAAGAGAAAAAGAATTGAAAATAGAGGAGGAAAGACAAAAAAGAATTGATGAAGAAAACGAGAGAATTAGATTAGCTGAAATTGCTCAAAAAGAGAGAGAAGATGAGGAAAATAGGCGAATGAAAGAATGGGAGAAAAAATTTGATGAAGAACAACGACTTAAAGAGGAGGAATTGGTTAGAAAGTTTTATAGCGATGAAATTTCTGAACAAAAACACAATCAGGATAGTGATAATTTAGAAACTAACGTTGATAAAGATAATTTAGAAAATAAAAACGATGAAGATAATTTAAAAAATTAAATTTTCTGATCATATTCACCGACCTTACCTGTTTTTTGTAACAAATCGTCAATAAAATCAAAGATTTTTTTCTTTCTTTCATCTGATGTTGGGCTTTCAGTGACAATAACTAAAGATGGTTTGTTTGAAGAAGCCCTTATAAGCCCCCAAGAACCATCTTCGAATGAAAACCTAACTCCATTAACAGTTAAAATGTCATTAATAACTTGGCCATCCACTTCAGTTTTTTTTTCTTTTAAATTTTTAATTTGTTTAACAAGCTCTTCAACAACAATATACTTCTCTTCATCTTTGCAAAAAGGTGCCATAGTTGGTGTTTGAAATGTATTAGGTAATTCACTAATAATTTCACTCATTTTTTTATTTTGATTATATAATAGGTTGCACACTTGAATTGCTGAGTTAATTCCATCATCATAACCATATCCTAAAGGTTGATTAAAAAAGAAATGACCACTTTTTTCAAAACCAGCTAATGCTTTTTCAGTGTTCACTTTTCTTTTAATATGAGAATGACCCGTTTTCCAATAAATTGTTTCACAATTGTTTTCTAATAAGATTTTATCTTTTGTAAATAAACCCGTTGATTTTACATCAACCACAAACTTTGAATTTTTATGTTTACTTGACAAATTTCTAGCTATTAAAAGACCTATTTTATCTGAAAATATTTCATTGCCCTTATCATCAATAACCCCAACTCTATCTCCATCACCATCAAATCCAAAACCTATATCTGCATTATTCTCTTTAACTACTTTTGCTATTTCGTGAAGCATTTCTAGATCTTCAGGATTTGGGTTGTACTTTGGAAAATTCCAATCTAGGTTACAATCCAACTCTATTACTTCACACCCGATACCTCTTAGAATGTCTGGGGCAAAAACACCCGCTGTACCATTCCCACAAGCCACAACAGCTTTTATTTTTTTCTTAATTTTATTTCTACTAATTAAGTCTTCCTTATAAATTTTATCAAAATTTTTTATTTGTTTTTCATTACCTTTACCTTTTGTAAATTTTTCATTTAAGGTAATTTCTTTTAATTCTTTCATTTCTTCAGGCGCATGAGTGAGTCCTTTTTTGATTCCCATTTTCACACCAGTCCAACCATTTTCATTATGACTAGCTGTAACCATAGCAACTGCATCTGCATCTAAATTAAATTGTGCAAAATAAACCATTGGTGATAACGACAGGCCAATATCTTCTATATTGCATCCAGTAGATAATAATCCCTTTTTAAGAGCTGTTTTTATTTCTTCACTATAAGAACGATAATCATGCCCAACTATGATTCTGGGATTATCTTTTTTAGTATGTATTTTTATCTGTGTTCCAAGGCCTTTTCCTAGATTCTCTATTCCAGATTGGTTTATATCTTTCTCATACAACCATCGAGCGTCATATTCCCTAAAGCCAAATGGGTCTATTTTTATGTTTTGATTCATTACCTATTTTCTTACTCTTTTTTTGTTAATTTCTTGCAAAAAAATTTATTTTTTTATTGATTATCATTTTGTCGCGTTCTATAAATGTTCTATTGTACAAAAGTTTATATAGTATATTTACGATAAACGCCTACAACATATAGTTGTTTTCGTACTAATAACAAAATATAATTAAAATTTATGAATAAGATTCTTTCTCAAGCCCTCAAAAAAGCTGTCTCTGAATATAGCCCAGAAGTTAAGGAAGTTTCTAGGATAAATAAGCCCGATCTTTTCTCATTAAATAATGAAACAGAATTATTTCAAAATGACAAAGGTATCATAATTAAAATTGATCGTTCGAAAGATGCAAATCTTACAGACTTTGGTAAAGCAACTTTAAAAGATAGATACTTAGGTTTAAACGAATCTTATCAAGACTTATTTGCAAGAGTAGCAAGTACTTATGCAGATGATAATTTACATGCTCAAAGAATTTATAATTACATTAGTAACCTTTGGTTCATGCCAGCGACACCAGTGTTATCAAACGGTGGTACAAAAAGAGGATTACCTATTTCATGTTTTTTAAATGAAGCATCTGATAGCTTAGGAGGCATTCTTGATTTATGGAGTGAGAATGTTTGGTTAGCAGCGAAGGGTGGAGGAATTGGAAGTTACTGGGGCAACCTAAGATCTATAGGTGAAAAAATAGGAAGAGTTGGAAAAACTTCTGGAATAATTCCTTTTATAAAAGTTATGGACTCTTTAACAATGGCTATCAGTCAAGGATCATTAAGAAGAGGTTCTGCAGCATGTTATCTTCCAATTGATCATCCCGAGATAGAAGAGTTTATTGAAATGAGAAGACCTACTGGTGGTGATCCAAATAGAAAAGCATTAAATTTACATCATGGTGTTTTAGTTTCGGATGCGTTTATGAGAGCTGTAGAAACGGATGAACAATGGGCTTTAAAAAGTCCCGCTGATGGATCCATACAACAAACTATTTCAGCAAGAAATTTATGGATTAGATTATTAACTGCAAGAATAGAAACAGGAGAGCCATATATTATTTATATTGATACTGTTAATAGACAAATTCCACAGCACCACAAGTTAGCAAACCTTACAGTTAAAACTTCAAATTTGTGTAGTGAAATAACCTTACCAACAGGAATTGATAAAGATGGAAGAGACAGAACTGCAGTATGTTGTTTATCTTCTTTAAATTTAGAAAAATATGATGAATGGAAAGATGATCCAGACATGATTAATGATGTTATGAGATTTTTGGATAACGTTTTATCTGATTTTATTAACAAAGCTCCTGATCAGTTTAAAGATGCAAAATATTCAGCAGAAAGAGAAAGAAGTGTTGGTTTGGGTGTAATGGGTTTTCACTCTTTCTTACAAAAAAATAGAATTCCACTTGAGTCAGTAATGGCAAAATCATGGAATAAAAAAATATTTAAAAATATTGATGAAAAAGTAAATCAGGCATCTAAAGATTTAGCTGAAGAGAGAGGCGCTTGTCCAGATGCAGCTGAGTATGGTTACAAAGAAAGATTTTCTAATAAGACAGCAATCGCTCCAACAGCATCAATTTCAATTATTTGTGGTGGAGCATCTCCAGGAGTAGAGCCTATTGCAGCAAACAGCTATACTCATAAAACTCTGTCAGGTTCTTTTAATGTCAGAAATAGATATCTAGAAGAAATACTACAAAATCATGGTAAAAATGATGATGAAACTTGGTCTACTATTACTACTAATCAAGGGTCTGTTAGCCATTTAGATTTTTTAACTGATTTAGAAAAAGATGTATTTAAAACAGCATTTGAGCTTAATCAAAATTGGATAATTGAACTTAGTGGAGACAGAACTCCTTATATTTCACAAGCTCAATCAGTAAATTTATTTTTACCAGCAGATGTTCATAAAAAAGAGTTACACAAAATTCATTTTGATGCATGGAAGAAAGGCTTAAAAAGTCTTTATTACTGTAGATCAAAATCAATTCAGAGAGCTGAAAATATTAATGATGCTAAATCAACTGATATTACAGCAAATGTTTATAAATCTAAAAATCAACAATCTAACGAGCAGCCAGAATACGAGGAGTGTTTATCATGTCAGTAGCAGAAAAAATTAATAAAGAAATTATTCAACCAAAAAAGATGGGTCTATTAGTAGAAAACCCTGTGTACAAACCTTTTAGATATCCATGGTGTTATGATGCATGGTTAACTCAACAAAGAATTCATTGGTTGCCAGAAGAGGTACCTTTGGGAGATGATGTTAGAGATTGGCAAAAAAACCTGTCTGAACCAGAAAAAAATCTATTAACACAAATTTTTAGATTTTTTACTCAAGCCGATGTAGAAGTTAATAATTGTTATTTGAGACATTACACAACTGTATTTAAACCAACAGAAGTATTAATGATGATGACAGCATTTGCTGCAATGGAAACAGTTCATGTAGCTGCTTATTCTCATCTTTTAGATACTATTGGTATGCCTGAGTCAGAATACTCTGCTTTCATGAAATACAAAGAGATGAAAGACAAGTACGATTACATGCAGGGCTTCAATGTAAATTCTAAAGAGGATATTGCAAAAACAGTTGCAGTGTTTAGTGCGTTTACAGAAGGATTGCAGTTGTTTGCAAGTTTTGCAATTTTATTGAATTTTCCAAGACACAATAAAATGAAAGGAATGGGGCAGATAGTTACTTGGTCCGTAAGAGATGAAACACTTCATTGTAATTCTATGATCAGAATTTTTAAAGAGTTTATAAAAGAAAATCCTGAAATCTGGACGCCTAAACTTAAAAAAGAACTTTATGAAGCTTGTAGAATAATTGTTGAGCATGAAGACGCTTTTATTGATTTAGCTTTTGAAATGGGTCCAATGGAAGGTTTAACTGCCCAAGAAGTTAAAGATTATATTAGGTTCATTGCGAATAGACGACTTATTCAATTGGGATTAGAACCAATTTATGATGTTCAAAAAAATCCACTAACTTGGTTGGATACAATGCTAAATGCAGTTGAGCATATGAATTTTTTCGAAGGTAGAGCAACTGAATATTCTAAAGCATCAACGCAGGGTACATGGGCTGAAGCTTTTAGTTAAAACAAATGTTTAAAAAATATTATATAATATTTTTTTTTCTAATATTAACAGGTTGTAATACGGTAACAGGAACTATTGAAGGGACTGCCCTTGGAGTAGTTAAAGATGTTAAAAGCACCTATCATTACACAACTTGTGTATTTACAGATGTAACTTGTGGTGATTTAGACTTAGACTAAATTATCTTTGATTTAACTGCATCACTTTTCGATGCTTGCTACCTTTGTAACTAGCTAAAGGTCTAATAAGTTTATTAGCAGCATGTTGCTCCATTATATGAGCAGACCAACCAGTAATTCTTGAAATTACAAATATTGGAGTAAAAAAATCAGTTTCAAATCCCATTAAATGATAAGTAGGTCCTGTAGGATAGTCTACATTTGGATATATGTTTTTTTCTTTTATCATTACCCTTTCAACAATATCGTAAATTTTCTCGAATTTTTTATCTTTCTTAATTTTTGCAACTTTTGCAAAATATTTCCTCATGGTTGGAACTCTAGAATCACCTGATTTATAAACCCTATGCCCAAATCCCATCACCACCTCTTTATTTTTCAAGGCGTTGTTAATCCATTTTAAGGCATTTTCAGGCTTTTTAATTTTGTTCATCATATGCATAACTTCCTCATTAGCTCCACCGTGAAGAGGGCCTTTTAAACTGGCGATTGCACCTGTTATTGCTCCATGTATATCAGATAAACTGCTAGTGATTGTTCTTGCCGTAAATGTAGAAACATTAAAACTATGTTCCGCATATAATATTAATGATACATCAAAAGCCTTAACAATTTCTTTTTGAGGTACTTTTCCAAAACACATATAGAAAAAGTTTTCAGCAAAAGTTAAAGTTTTTTTTGGTTTAATAATTTTTTTCCCTTTCCTTATTCGGTAAAAAGCAGCAAGTGCTGTAGGAGTTTTTGCAAAAATTCTTAGTGCTTTTCTCATATTTGCTTCAGGTGAAGAGTCAGTAGTCTCTTTATCTTCCAATCCCATTACGCTTACAGCAGTCCTAGCTACGTCCATCGGATGAGATTTTTTTGGCATATGCCTAATAATCTCATATAAATTTTTAGTTAACTCCCTATGATTTCTTTCTTCTTTCTCAAATTTTCTAAGTTCAAGAGTATTTGGTAAATCTTTATTTAAAATTAAATATGCGACCTCCTCAAATCTACAATACTCACACAAATCTTGAGCAGCATACCCTCTATAAGTAAGCGAGTTAATCTCAGGCATTACTTTTGAAACCTCTGTTTCATCAACAACAATGCCTAGTAATCCCTTCTTGATATCATCACTCATTATTCATGTCCTTCTGTACTAAAATTATAAATTTTTTCATCCAATGAATTGTATTTTTCATAATCAACTAATTCATAAAGTCTTTTTCTAGTTTGCATTTTATCAATTATATTGTTTTGGTGTCCATTTGCATAAATGTCTCTTAATCCATCTTCTACATTTTTCATAGCCAATCTTTGTGTGGTAACTGGATAAATCACAATATTATATCCAAAATTTTCTAATTCTTTGTAAGTAAATAATTTCGATTTACCAAATTCAGTCATATTAGCTAACAAGTAACCAGACAATTCTTTACGAACTTTTTCAAAATCTTTTTCATCTTCAAGAGCTTCTGGGAAAATAATTTCAGCACCAGCATCAATGTAGGCTTTGCATCTTTCAATCATTTTATCTAAACCTTCAACACTTTTAGCATCTGAACGTGCAATAATTTTAAAATTTTGATCTTTTTTAGTAGCAACACATTCTTTAATTTTTTTAACCATAGTGTCGGTCGAAATAAGTTCTTTATTATCAAGATGCCCACATCTTTTTCTTTCAATCTGATCCTCTAAGTGGACACCTGTTATTCCAAATTCTTCAAATGTTTCTATGGTTTCTTTACAAGATTTAAATCCTGTATCGATATCAACTATTGTTGGAAGATTAGTTACTCTCGAAATTAGATAAGATCTTGTGCTAACATCTTGAAGAGTTGTTAAGCCAATATCGGGAAAACCAAGATCATTAGCCATTACTCCACCGGATACATAAACTGCATCATATCCAATTTCTTCTATTAGCTTTGCTGTCAAAGGATTGTATGCACCCGGAACTCTTAATATTTTATTTGATTTTAATTTTTGATCAAAATCTAATCTTTTTTGACTTGGTTCTTTTTCTACAAAGTGCATTAAAAAATTCCCTTTTTATTATTTCTTTTTAATTTATTTCTTCTTACTTCAATATTCAATTTATGAAGTTGACCTGATTTTAAATTTCTTAAATTTTGTACTGTTTTTAAAAAACGATCGCTTTCTTTTTTATCCAAAATACCCTCAGTTAAAGTTAAAAATTTATTTATATAATTTTCTCTCTTAAACGGTCTCGCTCCATATGGATGTGCGTCTGCTCTATCAAGTTCCTCTGTTATTTTTTTTCCATTGTTAAGTGTTACAACTACTTTAGCTCCAAAAGCTTTATTTTTTGGATTTGGATCATGATATTTCTTTGTCCATTTTTTATCTTCATATGTTTTAATTGATCTCCAAATTTTAATTGTACTTTTTCTATTCGCTCTTGCTTTAGTATAAGATTTAACATGATGCCAATCTCCGTCTTCTAAAGCTACAGCAAATATATACATTATAGAATGATCTAATGTTTCTCTACTAGCCTTGGGATCCATTTTTTGTGGATCATTAGCGCCTGTCCCAATTACATAATGAGTGTGATGACTTGTAAAGATATCAATTTTTTTAATAAGATTTAAATTAGGTATTTTTGTTTTTAATTTTTTAGCTAGATCTATTAAAGCTTGTGATTGGTATTCAGCAGAATATTCTTTTGTATATGTCTCTAAAATAGCTTTTTTACTTTCACCTTTCTTTGGTAATGGGACTTTATATTTAGCTTTTTTACCATCTAGTATTCTTGCTATAACACTATCTTCACCTTCATAAATTGGACTTGGAGCACCTTCACCTCTCATAGTTCTATCTACAGCTTCGATAGCAAGCTTACCAGCATGAGCAGGAGCATAAGCTTTCCAACTTGAAATTTCTCCTTTTCTAGATTGTCTTGTAGATATTGATGTATGTAATGCCTGTTGAACAGCTTGATATATAGATTCAGTATTTAATTTTAGCATTGTTCCTAATCCAGCAGCAACACTAGGACCTAAATGAGCGATGTGATCAACTTTATGCTTATGCAAACAAATACCTTTGACTAAATTTACCTGAACTTCATATGCAGTAATTATTCCCCTTAATAAATCCAATCCACTTTTTTTGTTTTGTTGTGCTACACTTATAAGAGGAGGAATGTTGTCACCTGGATGACTATAATCTGCAGCTAAGAAAGTATCATGAAAATCTAATTCTCTAACAGCTGTACCATTTGACCATGCTGCCCATTCACAATCAAATTTTAATTTTGAGTTTACACCAAATAAAGTTGCACCATTTTTTCTAAGGTGTCTTAAAGCCATTTCTCTAGATGAGATTACTGGCTTTCTATTTAATGAAGCAATTGCAACAGCAGCATTATCAATAATTCTATTGATAACCATCTCAATAGCATCTTTATTTAATTTAGCATTATCGCTTGCTATCTCTGCAATTTTCCATGCAAGCTGTTTCTTCTTTGGAAGATTAATTTTTGATGGATATACTTTAACTGTGTGTAATAGCAAAATTACTCCTTATTTGTGATTTTGTTTTAATAGTTAAAATAAATTAATCAATATTAAAGATATTCTGATACTATTTTCTCAATGCCTACAAAGTCTTTTATAATGTGATTATGATAAATATCTTCAGATCTTTTTTCTGTATATCCATATTTTAGTAATATTATTGGAATTTCAGCAGCCTTAGCAGCATTTGCATCTGTTTCACTGTCACCAATCATCAATGATTTATTTTTATCACCATCTAATATTTCTATAGTAGTTGTTAAATGTCGAGGGTCTGGTTTGCAATATTCAAAAGTATTATAGCCTGCAACATATTCAAAATAATCATAAATTCCGATTTTTTTTAAAAGATCAACTGCTAGGTGTTCAGTTTTATTAGTGCATACTGCCATAGAAATATTTTCATTTTTACACCAATTTAAAAATTCCTTAACACCATTAATTAATTTACTTTCATGTAAAATATTTTTTCCATAATAAGATAGAAATTCATCAGTCATTTCGTTTTGAATTTTTTCATCAAACCACTTCCATTGACCATTAGCTTTTGCCATCATAGCTTTAGCACCTTTGCCAACAGCATTTTTTAGTTCTCCTAAAGTTTTAGTAGGGTATCCAAATTTTTTCATTACGTGATTATGAGCACGTATCAAATCTGGAGCTGTATCCACTAAAGTACCGTCTAAATCAAATAAAATTGTAAATTTTTGTTTCATTTTAAAAGTATTTTAAAGAAATAAATTGTGAATTAATCAATATATATACTTAATGTAAATCAATTCTAAATGGAAGTTTTAAATCAAAAAAAACTTAGAGAAAAATTTATTAAGTCAGGTGTAAAGATGATAGGTCCTGAAACTATTTTTTTTTCAAAAGATACAAAGATTGGAAGTAACGTAACTATAGAACCTTATGTGGTTATCGGCTCTAAGGTTAAAATTGGGAATAATGTAATTATAAAATCTTTTTCACATTTAGAATCATGTAAAATTGAAAATAAAGTTGAGATTGGTCCATATGCCAGAATAAGACCTAATACAATTTTAAAAGAAGGATCTAAAGTAGGTAATTTTGTAGAGATTAAAAAAAGTACTTTAGGAAATAAATCTAAAGTTAATCATTTGTCTTATGTAGGAGATGCTCAAATTGGAAAATCAGTGAACATTGGAGCAGGAACAATTACTTGTAATTATGATGGAGTAAATAAAAATAAGACAAAAATTAAAGACAAAGTATTTATAGGCTCAAACTCTTCTTTAGTTGCTCCAATTACCATAAACAAAGATAGTATTGTTGGAGCTGGATCAGTAATTACCAAGAATGTTAAAAAAAAATCTTTAGCACTTACAAGATCGCCACAATTAGAAGTTAAGAATTACAAAAGAAAGAAAAAATAATTTATGTGTGGAATTATTGGCATATCAAGTAACAAACCTGTTTCTGCAAATATAATTAATTCATTAAAAAAATTAGAGTACAGAGGATATGACTCAGCAGGAATAGCCACACTTTCAGATGGTGAAATCAATGAAGTAAAATCAGAGGGAAGAGTTGATAACTTAGAAAATAATTTTGATTTAAAAAACTTAAGAGGAAATATTGGTATAGGTCATGTAAGATGGGCAACTCATGGAATTCCAAATAGTTTAAATGCTCATCCTCATTCTTCTCACAACGTATCTGTAGTTCATAATGGAATTATTGAAAACTCTACAATATTAAAAAAACATTTAATTAACAAAGGTCATAACTTCAAATCACAGACAGATACAGAAGTAATTGTTCATTTAATAACAGAACATTTAAAGACTTCAGAATTAGAAGAAGCCATCACAAAAACTTTAAAACAACTTCATGGTAGTTTTGCTCTTGGAATTGTTTTTAAAGATATGCCAGACTTAATAGTTGGTGCTAGAAGAGGATCACCCTTAGCTGTTGGTTATGGTCCAAATGAAAACTATTTAGGATCAGATTCCTATGCTTTAAAATCTATGACAAATAAAATTACTTATCTTGATGATGGTGAATTTTGCATTGTTAAAAAAGATCAAGTTCTTTTTTTTAACGATGAAGGAAAAAAAATTAATAAAAAAATATTAGAACTATCATTAGATCAAGCAAATTACGACAAAGGTGACTTTAAACATTTCATGGCAAAAGAAATTGAAGAGCAACCACTAACAATTAAAACTGGAATTAAGGAATATGTAGATAATGTAAATAAAGACATAAATATTTTTAATTTTCCTTGGAAAATTGAAGAAATTAATTCAATCACCTTAATAGGATGTGGAACAGCTTATCACTCTTGCTTAATGGCAAAATATTGGTTTGAAGAACTTACAAATTTAGACGTTAATATAGATATAGCGTCAGAATTTAGATATAGAAAAAATAGATTTAAAAAAGATAGTCTATATATCTTTGTTTCACAATCTGGGGAAACAGCAGATACTTATGCAGCTTTAGATATATGTAACAAAAACAGCATGAAAACATGTGCTGTTGTTAATGTAATCGAAAGCTCAATAGCAAGAGATTCCAATTTTGTTTTACCAATTCATTGTGGTCCTGAAATTGGGGTTGCATCAACAAAAGCATTTCTAGGTCAAATACTAGTTTTGTATATTTTAGCTTTAAAACTTGGGTCGTTAAGAAAGGAAATTGAGAAAAAAGAATACCAAGAAAAAATTAAAGACCTAAAAGCTTTGCCTGGCTTAATAGAGAAAACATTGCTTCATGATAATGATATCCAGGCAATATCTTCAACATTTAATGAAGCTAAAGGTTCAATGTTTTTGGGGAGGGGTTATTCATACCCGATAGCGTTAGAAGGAGCGTTAAAACTAAAAGAACTTTCATATGTTCATGCTGAGGGATATCCTGCAGGTGAAATGAAGCATGGACCTTTGGCTTTAATAGAAGAGGGTATGCCAGTGGTCGTCTTAGCCCCAAGAGATAATTATTACAAAAAAACTATTTCTAACATGCAAGAAGTTATTGCTAGAGGTGCTAAAGTTTTATTGATTACAAATAAAAGTAAGGATGAAATAATCTCTGAGAATATTTGGGAAACTATTGAAGTTGAAAATACAAATGATGATTTACTTCCTTTTCTTCTAACAATACCTTTACAAAAACTAGCTTACTATTCAGCATTGAAAAAAGGTTACGATATAGATAAACCTAGAAATTTAGCAAAATCAGTAACCGTCGAGTAACTCAATTGAAAAAATTAGATTTTTGGAAAATTACAGTCCATGCGATTAAAAATAAATTTTCTATTTATAAAGTTTTAGAAGCAGCAAAAAATAAAGAATTACTAATACCTGAAGATGAAAAAATACTTCTTAATTTTATTAACTATATTAAAAATTTAAAAAAAAATCATCATGCACAAATATTTCAAGATATTTTTGCATCTTTTATTGTGCAAAATAATTTTAAAAAAACATTTTTAGAATTTGGTGCAACTGATGGAATTAGTCTTTCAAATACTTACTTACTTGAAAAAGAATTAGGTTGGTCTGGAATTTTAGCTGAGCCTGATATTCAATGGCATGAAGTCTTAAGAAAAAATCGTCCTAAAACTAAAATTATTACGCAATGTATCTGGAAAAAATCAAATGAAAAATTGAAATTTTTTTCATCTAGTCAAGGAGTTCTCTCTACCTTAGAGGATTTTAAATTTAGTGATAAAGAAACTATGCCAGATAATTCAAATAACAGAAATATATCTGGTAAAAATATAATTGTTGAAACAATTTCATTAAATGATGTGGTAACAAAATATTTTGATGGTATAAGTCCTTCTTATATTTCTATAGATACAGAAGGTTCAGAGTTTGAAATATTGAATTCATTTAATTTTTCAAAGTTTAAACCAGCTGTATTTACAGTTGAGCATAATTTTACAAAATTGCAGCAAAAAATAGATGAATTGATGGTAAAAAATAACTATTCAAGAATTTTCCGTAAACTCACTTCTTTTGACGCATGGTATATCTCTGATGATGCACTAAATAAATTAAAATAAATAAAGCCAATTAAAGTAATCACATCAATCTTGTAAAATTTTATATCTCTGTTAAAACACTTCTAGGTTGAATATGAAAAGTTGGAAAAAAAATAGTTGGAGAAAATATCCTGTTAAACACATACCAGATTATCCAGACAAAAAGGGATTGGATAAGGTTTTAGATAAGATAGGAACTTTTCCTCCGTTAGTATTTGCAGGTGAAACAAGACATCTTAAAGATCAGTTAGCTGATGTTGTAGATGGAAAAGCATTTTTACTTCAAGGTGGAGACTGTGCAGAAAGTTTTGCAGAATTTAACCCAGATAATATTAGAGATACATTTAAACTTATGTTGCAAATGTCATTAGTTTTGACTTATTCAGCATCCTTACCTGTTGTTAAAGTTGGAAGAATAGCAGGACAGTTTTCAAAACCTAGAAGTGCACCAACAGAAATAAAAGATGGAGTAGAGCTTCCAAGTTATTTAGGTGACAATATTAATGGTATGGAATTTAATGAAAAAGCAAGAGTTCCAGATCCTAAAAGATTATTTAAAGCTTATTCTCAATCAGCAGCAACCCTTAATCTTATTAGAGCTTTTTCAAAAGGAGGTTTTGCAGATTTAAATAAAGTCCACTTATGGAATTTAGATTACATTAAACAAAGCCCGCAAGCTAAAAAATTCAAGGATCTTGAAGATAAAATTGCTGATGCTATTGCTTTTATGAGAGCATGTGGAATTACTTCAGATTTTAATAATAGATTGTACACAGTAAATTTTTGGACATCACATGAAGCTTTACTACTACCTTTCGAGGAGTCAATGACCAGAACAGATTCTACCACTGGTGAAAATCATGATACATCTGCTCATTTTGTTTGGATAGGAGATAGAACTAGACAATTAGACGGAGGACATGTCGAATTTTGTAGAGGTATAGAAAATCCAATTGGAATTAAATGTGGACCAACCTTAAAGGCTGATGATTTAATTAATCTTTGTAATAGAATTAATCCAAAAAATGAAAAGGGTAAAATTACTTTAATATCAAGATTTGGAGCAGATAATGTATCAAAATTTTTACCAAAATTAATTAGAGCAATAAAAAAAGAGGGATTAAATGTGATTTGGTCGTGTGATCCTTGTCATGGAAATACAATCAAAGCAGCAACAGGGTTCAAAACAAGACCATTCAACAGTGTTTTAAAAGAAGTAAAAGAGGTTTTTGCATGCCATCAAAGTGAGGGAAGTTATGCAGGAGGTCTACATATTGAATTAACTGGACAAGATGTAACTGAATGTATAGGAGGTGCTCAAAAAATATCTGAAAAAGATTTATCTTCTAGATACCACACTCACTGTGATCCAAGACTTAATGGAAATCAAGCTTTAGAATTAGCATTTTTAATATCAGATGAGATTAAAAAGAATAGCTCGTATTCAAAAAATGCAGACAGAGCGGCATCTTAATACATTGTAAAATTATTAATAATAAATAGTTTATAATTATGACACCTTCAGAAAAAGTTAAATTTATTTCTACTTGGATCAAAAACTATGTAGATAATATGCCAACAAAGGCGGGGTCGTTAGTAATAGGTATTTCTGGAGGAATTGACTCATCAGTATCGAGCACACTTAGTGCCATGACTGGAATAAAAACTATTGTTTTATCTATGCCAATCAAACAGAAATCACATCAACATGATTTAAGTATAAAGCATCAAGAATGGTTAGTAAAAAATTTCAAAAATGTTGAAGCGCATACAATTAATTTAGATGAGTTATTTTTAGCATTTAATGCAAGCTTATCAAAATTTGATAATGAACATGGTATGGCTAATTCAAGAGCTAGACTAAGAATGACCACTCTTTATCAGGTAGCAGCGGCGAATAAAGGAATTGTTGTAGGAACAGGAAACAAAGTTGAGGATTTTGGTGTTGGATTTTATACGAAGTATGGAGATGGTGGAGTAGATATTTCACCAATAGCTGATTGTAATAAAACACAGGTCTGGGAATTAGGAAAAGAGCTAGGAATTTTGCAAGAGATTATTGATGCACCTCCAACTGATGGTTTATGGGATGATGGTAGAACTGATGAAGGTCAACTTGGTTTAAAATATAATGAATTAGAAGAAGCAATGGAGAATCCAAATTCTCCGAATCGTGCAAAATACGAAATTATCAGAAAACAAAATATGCATAAAATGGAGCCAATTCCTGTATGCATAATTCCAAATTAATCAAATAGATTCACAAATCTATAATTTAAGTATATTTCTTCAACTATGAGTTTAGATATTTTTTTAACAAATAATCTTACTAACAAAAAAGAAAAATTTATTCCCAAAGATAAAAATAATGTGAGAATGTATGTTTGCGGTCCAACTGTTTATGATGATCCTCATATTGGTAATGCTAGACCAGTAGTTGTATTTGACATTCTTTTTAAAATTTTAAAAAATAAATATCCTAATGTAACTTATGTAAGAAATATTACAGATGTAGATGATAAAATAATAAAATCCTCAAAGGAAAATAATATTTCAATTTCAGAGCTTACTAAAAAAATTACTCAAAGTTTTAACGAAGATTGTATCTATCTAAATTGTGAACAACCAAATCATGAGCCAAAAGCAACTGAGCATATTTCTGAAATGATAGAAATGATCTCTGAATTAATTAAAAAAGGATTTGCTTACGAAAATAATAAGCATGTTTATTTTGAAGTAAAAAAATTTAAAGATTATGGGCAGTTATCAAACAAAAAGTTAGATGAATTAGTTGCAGGATCAAGAATTGAAGTAAGTGATAACAAAAAAAATCCTGAAGATTTTGTTTTATGGAAACCATCAGAAACAGATGAGCCTTCATGGGACTCACCTTGGGGAAAAGGTAGACCTGGTTGGCATTTAGAATGTTCAGCAATGTCTAAAAAATATTTAGGAAACGAATTTGATGTTCATGGAGGTGGCGTTGATTTGTTATTTCCGCATCATGAAAATGAAATAGCTCAATCAAGATGCGCAAATGATAGTAAGGCGTTTGCTAATTATTGGTTACATAATGCATTTATCACAATGTCCAATGAAAAAATGGCAAAATCACAGGGTAATATTTTAAAAATTAAAGATTTTAGAAATAATAAAAGTGGTCAAGTTTTAAGAATGGCTTTGATGAGTGCACATTATCGACAGCCACTCGATTGGAATGATAAGCTTTTAGAGGAATGTGAAAATACAATTAGTAAATGGTATAATGTTTATTTAAACATAAAGACAAAATTAAAAATTTCAGATGAAATTCTTAAACCTCTTCTCGATGATTTAAATACACCAGGCTATATTGCTAATTTACATAAACTATATGAGAAAGCAGCAAAAGGTTCTGATGAAGATAAAATATTATTTATTTCTGCCTGCAATTTTATTGGATTATTAAATGAAACTAAAGAGGATTGGGTTAAATTTAAGAAAAACAAAGTATCAATTTCTGAAAATGAAATTTTAATTAAAATTAATCAGAGAAATGATGCTAGAGTTAATAAAAATTATAAGGAAGCTGACAAAATAAGAGATGACCTATTAGACAAAGGTGTTTTAATAGAAGATAAAGATGGTAAAACGACTTGGAAATTTAAATGAGCAAGGAACAACTTTATATATTTGACACAACACTGCGTGATGGAGCGCAAACCCAAGGTGTAGATTTTTCAATTGATGATAAGGAAAAAATTTCATCAGCTTTAGATAAGTTGGGTGTGGATTATGTTGAAGGAGGTTGGCCAGGTGCAAATCCAACTGATACTGAGTTTTTCAATAAGGATCATAATTTTAAATCAACGAAATTAACTGCATTTGGAATGACTAAAAAATCTGAACACAGTGCAGAAAATGACCCTATGCTCTCATCATTAATTAATTCAAAAAGCACTTCTGTTTGCTTGTTTGGAAAATCATGGGATTTTCAAGTGGATGTCGCATTAGGAATAAGTAATGAGCAGAATATAATGAATATAAGTGAAAGTACTAAACACGTTGTTAAATCTGGAAAAGAGTTCATGTTTGATGCTGAACATTTTTTTGATGGATATAAAGCTAATCCAGAATATGCAATGTCATGTTTAAAAGCTGCTTTTGATAATGGTGCTAGATGGGTTGTATTATGTGATACTAACGGTGGTACACTTCCACACGAGATAACAGAAATTGTATCTAAAGTAAGCAAGCAAATCCCTGGAAAAAATTTAGGAATACATGCTCATAATGATACCGAAAATGCTGTAGCTAACAGTCTTGCAGCAGTTCAAGCTGGTGTTAGACAAGTCCAGGGTACAATCAATGGTTTGGGTGAAAGATGTGGAAATGCTAATTTAATGTCATTAATTCCCTCATTTTTTTTAAAGAAAGATTTTTCAGATAAGTTTGAACTAAATATCAAAAGAGAAAATTTAAAAAACTTAACTCAATGCTCAAGATTATTAGATGAGATATTAAATAGAAAACCCAATAAACATTTACCTTATGTTGGAGCTTCTGCTTTTTCTCACAAGGGTGGAATGCATGTTTCGGCTGTTCAAAAAGATCCTAAAACTTATGAGCACATAAATCCAGAAGAAGTTGGAAACTCTAGAAATATAGTTGTTTCAGATCAGTCAGGACAATCCAATATAATGTCGAGATTGAATTTAATAGGAATTAAAGTTGAGAAAAGCGATCCAAAAATTAAAAAACTTTTAGATGAAGTTAAAGATCGAGAATTTATTGGTTATAGTTATGATGGTGCTGACGCATCCTTTGAGTTATTAGCTCGAAGATTAATGGGAGAGATACCAAGATATATTTCTATTAACGAATATGATGTTTCAGTAAAGAAAGATAATGCTGGAGAAATAGTTTCATATGCAAAAGCTCAATTAGAAGTAGATGGAGATAAAATTTTGTGTGAAGGACAAGGAAACGGACCTGTTAATGCTCTAGATAATGCTATTAGAAAGAATGTTAACAAGCTTGCTAAATATTCAGAATATTTAAAAGATTTAAGACTAGTTGATTACAAAGTAAGAATTTTAAATACTGGTACAGAGGCTGTAACAAGAGTAAGTATTGAAAGCACAGACTCTAAGGGTGTGAATTGGTTCACTATTGGAGTATCACCAAATATTATTGATGCATCTTTTAAAGCTTTAGTGGACAGTCTAGATTATAAATTATTCAAGGATAAAGCTCCTGGAAGTTTGTAGGAATGAAAATTAAAAAATTTTCAAAAAAACCATCTGATATAAAAGATAGAATAGGAGCAAAACCAATAGTTTGTTACCCGAATACCAATATTGAAGAAAAAAATTTAAGTATTTTACATTCTGCTCGAGAACATTTGGTTAAAAAAGAAGAAGTTATAATACCTCCAAGAGATGCAAAAACGTTCGAAGTTAAATTTGGTGAGTTTTTTAGAATTGAAAGTGTAGAGGGACCTCAAGTGGGTGATTTAAATTTATTTAATTTAAATAATTTAGAGGAAAAATTTTACTCAGGAAAAACAAGAGCACTATATGGAACTCATCTTTCTGTTGGAGATAAAATGTTTAGTAGTTTTCCCTATCTTAGATCTTTGGCAACAATAACTTGGGATACTTTAGATTGGTATGAGTATGATCAAGATGGAGGATCGGTCCATGATGTCATTGGTACAAGATGTGATCCTTATACATCAAAACTTTTGAGCGATAAAGATTATCACTATTGTTGTCACTCAAATTTAACAAGAGCTTTAGTAAAAGAAAAAAATGTTGAATTGGATCATGCGGAGAAAATAGTTCATGATGTATTAAACGTTTTTATGTTAACTGGATTTACCAATGATACTAAACAATACTTTATGAAAGCAAGTCCTGTAAGACCTGGTGATTATTTAGAATTTTTCGCTGAAACAGATTTATTGGGTGCGCTTTCTGCTTGTCCTGGTGGTGATTGTGGATCTGAACACTCATCTGATGTTGCAAAATGCTATCCATTAAAAGTTTCTACTTGGACAGTAGATCCAAAATATTTAAATGATATTAAACCATCAGCTATTTCCAATTATAATAGAAATCATGGCATAGATTAATGTCTGTTAATAATATTTCTTTCATTTTACACAAACCGCAACTCTCAGAAAATATAGGAGCATGTGCAAGAGGAATGAAAAATTTTAATTTTAATAAACTTATTATTGTTAATCCTAAACCAATATTTCCAAATGATAAAATTTTAGCAACCTCAGTAGGAGCAAAAAATATAATTAATAAGGCAAAAAATTTTGAAAATTTAGAAAAATCTTTAAAAAATATTGATATTGTAATTGCAACATCAGCACGATTTAGAAATAAAAATATTAAACATATCCAATTAGAACATTTAAAAAAAATAAATTATAAAAAGAAAATAGCTTTTTTATTTGGCTCAGAAGCATCTGGTCTATCAAATAATGAAATAAGCTATGCTAATTATACTCTTCAAATTCCGACTAATCCTGATTTTAAATCATTAAATCTGTCCCACAGCTTAATAATAATTGCACAATATGTATCAAGTATAATTAATTCAAAAGCATCTTCTTTCAAGAAATCAAATAAAGTTAAATCAGCATCTAAAAAAGACATAGTTGCTATGGCAAATCTTTGTATAAAGAATCTTGAGGAAGTTAATTTCTTTAAATCAAAAGAGAAGAAACCGATAATGCTTGAAAACTTGAGGAATATTTTTTATAGGATGGAATTATCAACCAAAGAAACACGTATTTTATCAGGTGTATTTGCAAGTTTAGGTAAAAAACGTTGATTGACAAAATGATGAGTAAGTTTATAAAGCCCACTATCAAATGACAAAAAGATTAAACTCTAAACATAAAGTAGACAGAAGATTAAAAGTTAACCTTTGGGGAAGACCTAAAAGTCCTTTTAATACTAGAGCTTATGGACCAGGACAACATGGTCAAACAAAAACATCAAAGCCATCTGATTATGGAATACAGCTTCAAGCAAAACAAAAATTAAAAGCATATTACGGCAATATTAACGAAAGACAATTTAGAAATATCTATAAAAAAGCGGTTATGCTTAAGGGTGATACAGGAGAAAATTTAATTGGTTTATTAGAAAGAAGATTAGACGCAGTGATCTACAGAGCAAAATTTGCAACAACAATTTTTTCAGCAAGACAATTAATCAATCACGGCCATGTAAAAGTAAATGGTAAAAAAGTAAATATTGGAAGCTATTTAGTTAGAGAAGAAGATTCAATTGAGATAAGAGATAAATCTAAACAACTTGCAATAATCGATATTGCACTTGCAAATAAAGAAAGAGAAACTCCAGAATATATTCAGATGGATGAAAAAAACAAAAAATTAAAGTTTGTTAGAGTTCCTAAGTTTGAAGAAGTTCCATATCCAATTGTCATGGAGCCTAATTTAGTAATTGAATATTATTCTAGATAACTAGCTTTTAGCCTTAAAATTTATATTTTTGCTTTCAAAAAGTTTTGCTAATTCACCACTTTCATACATTTCTTTAACAATGTCACATCCACCTATAAATTCATTTTTAACGTAAAGTTGTGGTATGGTTGGCCAATCACTAAAAACTTTAATACCCTCTCTTAAATTTTGATTTTCTAAAACATTTACTCCTTTAAAATTTACTTCTAGGATTTTTAAAATATTTGAAGTAGCCATTGAAAATCCACATTGTGGAGCGTCAGGTGTACCTTTCATAAACAGACATACTTCGTTGTTTTCAATTTCATTTTTTATTAAATCATTTGTTTGTTGATCCATTTAACTCTCCTTTGTTTTAATTGCTAATGCATGTAGTTCATTACCCATTCTACCTTTTAATGAATTGTAAACCATTTTATGTTGCTCAATTTTACTTTTTCCAGAAAATTGAGACGAGGTAACGGTAGCTGAATAATGATTTCCATCACCTGCTAAATCTTGTATTTCAACAATTGCATCTGGCATTGCTTCTTTTATAAAATTCTCAATTTCTTTCAAATTCATCGCCATTATTTACTCATATAGTTTGTAAGCCAACTTTTATTAGAAGTTGATAATTCGTCAATTGTAACTTTTGTCTTATCATTAATATATAGTTCATTTTCATTAATTGTACCAAGTTCATCGAAATGGACTGCATTTTTATCCAATATATCAGCTACTTTTTTAAAATCATTTTTGTTTATTTCTATAATATATCTACCTTGATCTTCAGCAAAAAAGTATTCTATTTCATTAATTAGATATTTGGGTTTTTTAATATTTATTCCTTTTTTTCCTTTAATACACATTTTTGATACTGCAGCAATTATACCTCCTAAAGAAACATCGTGAGCACTTTTTATTAAATTATTATCAATTAATTTGAGTAAAGTTTCTCCATTATTTTTTTCATTAAATAGATTTACCTCAGGTGGAGGTCCATTTTTTTCATCTAAAATATTTCTTGCAAATAAACTTTGATCAATATGTCCTTCGGTTTTTCCAATCACTAAAACTAAATTATCAACTTCTTTAAAATCCATAGTGATCATATTCTGATAATTCTTGATTAACCCAACCCCACCAATTGCAGGCGTAGGTTTTATACCTTCCTCTTTTGTTTGGTTGTAGAAAGATACATTTCCAGATACTACTGGGAATTTTAAATATTCGCTCGCTTCACCAATACCTTGAACACATTCAACAAACTCACCCATGTTTTCTTCATTTTCAGGACTACCAAAATTTAAACAATTAGTAATAGCAATTGGTTTAGCCCCTACAGAAATTAGATTTCTAAAACTTTCACATACTACTTGTTTTCCACCAGTTAATGGATGAGCCCAACAATAAACTGCAGAAGAATCTACTGATGCGGCTACAGCTTTATCTGTACCATGAACTCTTACTACTCCTGCATCTCCACCAGGTTTTTGTATTGTATCTCCCATGACTGTATGATCATACTGTTGCCAAATCCATTCTTTGCTGCATACATTTGGATTTGCTAAAATTTTTTTTAAAACATCAATAATTTTTAAATGCTTAAGATCTTCTTTTTTAATTTTATTTTTTTTAGGTAACTTTGCTTTTTTCCATTTTCGATCATACATAGGAGAGTTTTCAACCAAAGTATTAACCGGAATGTCTGCAACTTTTTCTTCATCAAAATAAAGTTCTATTTTTTTTGATTTAGTAGTTTTTCCAATCACTGCAAAATCTAAGTTCCATTTATCAAATATTTTTTTTGCATGTTCTTCTTTGCCATTTTCTAGAACAATCAACATTCTTTCTTGGCTCTCAGAAAGCATAATTTCATAAGGTGTCATCTTGGCTTCTCTACAAGGCACTTTGTTTAAATTAATTTCAATTCCAAGGTTTCCTTTCGAAGCCATTTCAATACTTGAGGAAGTTAGGCCAGCAGCACCCATATCTTGAATGGCTATAATGGAGTCTCCTGCCATTAACTCTAAACAAGCTTCAAGTAAAAGTTTTTCTGTAAACGGATCTCCTACTTGAACAGTTGGTTTCTTTTCCTCTATTTTTTCATCAAAACTAGCTGAAGCCATACTTGCACCATGTATTCCATCTCTACCAGTTTTAGACCCAACATAAATAACTGGTTTATTTAAACCTGCAGCTTTAGAATAAAAAATCTTATCTTTTTTGACTAATCCCAATGTCATTGCGTTAACCAAAATATTTCCGTTATACGAGCTATCAAAGCTTGTTTGTCCAGCTATTGTTGGAACACCCATGCAGTTTCCATAACCGCCTATGCCATGAACAACACCTCTTAATAAATTTTTTGTTTTTTTATGTTGCGGTGACCCAAAATGAATGGAGTTCAAGTTAGCTATTGGTCTTGCGCCCATTGTAAATACATCTCTCATTATTCCTCCAACACCAGTAGCAGCACCTTGATATGGTTCAATAAATGAAGGGTGATTGTGACTTTCTATTTTAAAAACTATTGCATCATTATCCTCAATATCTATAACACCAGCGTTTTCTCCAGGACCTTGAATAACTTTCTTTCCTTTAGAAGGTAGTTTTTTTAGGTGTAATCTTGATGATTTATAAGAACAATGTTCATTCCACATTGCAGAAAAAATACCTAGCTCTGTGATATTGGGAGTTCTCTTTAATAGCTCACAAATTTTAGCGTATTCGTCTTTCTTTAAACCGTGATCAACTGCTACTTGCTCGTTTACAATCATTTTAAGTTGTTTATTAAGTTTTTAAAAAATAATGATCCATCCTCACCTGATAAAGATGTATCAATCATTCTTTCAGGGTGGGGCATCATTCCTAGAACATTTTTTTCTTTATTCAATATACCTGCAATATTTTTTAAGGATCCATTAGGGTTAAATTGATCTTCTATTTTTCCATTTTCATCACAATAGTTAATAGCTATTTGATTATTATCTTCAATTTCTTTTAATTGATCATTGGTACAAAAATAATTTCCTTCATTATGAGCGACATGAAATTCCAAAACATCATTATTTACATTTTTAAAATATTTATTTTTTTTATCATTAATTTTTACAAAAACATTTTTACAAATAAATTCTAAATATTTGTTTCTAAGCAAAATACCTGGAACTAAACCAGTTTCTACCAATATTTGAAATCCATTACAGATACCCATAACCATACCTCCTGAATTTGCAAAATTAATTACTGACTGCATTATTTTTGATTTAGATGCCATACTTCCACATCTTAAGTAGTCCCCATATGAAAAGCCACCTGGCAATACAACCAAATCACTTTTTGGTAATTCAGCATCAGTATGCCAAACCATTTTATTTTTAAATCCAAATTTTTTAAGAGCAACATCCATGTCTCTGTCACAATTTGAACCTGGAAAAGTAATAACTGATGATTTCATTAATTACTTTGGATCAATAATTTTATAATTTTCAATTACAAGATTTGCCAAAAGTTTTTTGCACATTTCTTCAACTTTTGCTTTTGCTTTGTCGTTATCAGTTTCTTTAGTGTTTATTTCAAAATATTTACCTTGTCTAACTTCATTAATATCCTGAAATCCCATTCCATCCAGAGTTTGATGGATAACTTTTCCTTGTGGATCAAGTACATCCTTTTTTAGAGTAATGATTACAGAAATTTTCATTTTTTCTTTCTTTTAACTGAAGATAATTTAGTTACATTTACTGCTGAAACATTAGATTGTTCATGAAGTATACCTAATCTTTTAGCAACCTCAGTATATGCTGGAATTAAATCACCCAGATCTTGTCTAAACCTATCTTTATCTAATTTTTTTTCTGTAATACTGTCCCACAATCTACATGTATCAGGGCTAATTTCATCTGCTAAAATAACCTCATTTTTTCCATCGATTTTAATTCTTCCAAATTCTAATTTAAAATCGATAAGTTTAATTCCAACACCTCTAAACATTCCAATCATAAAATCATTAATTCTAAAAATCATTTTTTTTACTTTATCGATCTCTGCTTTTGTCGCCCAATCAAATGCTAAAATATGCTCTTCAGATATCAATGGATCTCCAAGCTTGTCATCTTTTAAGCAGTATTCAATTAGAGGTTCTTTTAAAACAGTACCATCCTCAATACCCAATCTTTTAGTAATTGAACCTGTCGCAACATTTCTCACAATGAACTCGATCGGAATTATTTCTACAAGCTTTATAATTTGCTCACGCATATTTAATCTTTTAACTAAATGATTTTTAATTCCTATTTGAGAGAGATTAGAGAGTATATGTTCTGATATTCTATTATTTAGAACACCTTTACCTTCAATGGTTGTTTTTTTTTGATTATTGAATGCTGTTGCGTCATCTTTAAAATATTGGATAACTAAATTTTTATCATTTGTTGCATAAATGATTTTAGCTTTCCCTTCGTATAATTTTTTACCTTTTTTCATTATTTAAAAACTCTTCTAAAGATAAAATTTACATTTTTAAAGTGTTTAGAATAATTAAAAATAGATTTAAGTTTATTTGGGGGAATTTTACTCATTATAAATTTATCAGATGAAATGACGTCAATTAAGTTTAAATTTTCTGCAAAACATTTTTTTGCATAAGTTTGCACTAATCTATAAGATTTTTCTCTGCTCAATCCTGTTTTAGTTAATTCCAACATAACTTCTTGAGAGAAAATTAAACCTTTTGTTAAATTTAAGTTTTCAAGCATCTTTTTAGGATAAACAATCATGTTATCTAAAATATTTGTAAGTCTAACCAATGCAAAATCAGTTGTTATATTGGCATCTGGTCCGATATTTCTTTCAACACTTGAATGAGAAATGTCTCTTTCATGCCAAAGTGCTATATTTTCAAGTGCTGGTACAACTGCACTTCTAACCATTCTAGCTAAGCCTGTTAGGTTTTCGCTTAAGATTGGATTTTTTTTATGAGGCATTGCTGACGATCCTTTTTGATTTTTAGAAAAATATTCTTGTAGTTCATAAACTTCAGTTCTTTGTAGATGTCTTATTTCAACTGCTACTCTTTCAATAGACCCTGCAATAATACCTAAAACAGAAAAATAAAATGCATGTCTATCTCTTGGAATTACTTGTGTCGATATTGGTTCAACTTTCAGTCCTAATTTTTTTGCCACATGTTTTTCCACATTTGGATTAATGTTAGCAAATGTTCCAACAGCGCCAGATATTGCACATGTTGATACTTCATCGATTGCATTTTTCAATCTATTTCTGTTTCTTTTAAATTCCTCATAAAACGAAGCCAATTTTAATCCAAAAGTAATTGGTTCAGCATGGATGCCGTGGCTTCTTCCCATACATGGTGTAAATTTATATTTTTTGGCTTGTTTTTTTAAAACTTTTAAAATTTGATCTATATCTTTTAAAATGATTTTACCTGATTGGACTAATTGAATATTAAAACTAGTATCTAAAACATCTGATGATGTCATTCCTTGATGTAGGTAACGTGCTTTAATTCCAGCTTTTTCAGTTACAGAGGTAAGAAATGCTATTACGTCATGTTTTACCTCAGATTCTATTTTGTGAATTCTGCTTACATTAATGCTAGCTTTTTTTTTAACTATTGAAGCAACACCTCTTGGAATTTGACCAAGTTTTTCCATCGCTTCTGCAGCTGCAACCTCAACATCTAACCAGATTTTGTATTTATTTTCTTCTGACCAAATATCAGTTAATTCTTTTCGCGAGTATCTTTTAATCATTAATTATAAGTATGGAGGCTTTGAATAACCTTTAGCAGATTCTGTAAAGATTTCATAACCATTTTCAGTAATTCCTAACGTATGTTCAAATTGTGCAGATAAAGATTTGTCTTTTGTAACAGCTGTCCATCCATCATTTAACATTTTAACATCATATTTACCTGAATTAATCATTGGTTCTATTGTAAAGGTCATGCCTGGCTTTAATTCCATTCCTGAGTTTTTATTTCCATAGTGTAGAACATTAGGAGGCTCATGAAATGTTGTACTTATTCCGTGACCACAAAAATCTCTTACTACTGAAAATCCTTTTTCTTCTACATAGGATTGAATTTCATAACCAATATCTCCTAATTTAATTCCAGGTTTTAATATTTTAATTGCTCTCATCATAGATTCGTAAGTAACATCTATAAGATTGTTTAATTTTACTGGCGTTTTTCCAATACAAAACATTCTGCTTGTATCACCATAATGTTCATCAACAATTGCTGTTACATCTACGTTTACGGCGTCACCTTCTTGTAAAATTCTATCAGAGGGTATTCCATGACACACAACATGATTTAAAGATGTACATAACGATTTTGTAAAGCCTCTATAATAAAGTGGCGCAGAGTAGCCTCCATTATCTCTTATAAATTCATAACCTAGTTTATCTATGTGATCAGTGGACATACCTTCTTTGATATTCTCAGTTAACATGTCCAAAGTTCTTGCAGCTAAATTTCCTGCAATTCTCATTTTTTCAAACTTTTCTTTATAATCAGTCATCTATAATTTTTAATTTTTTATCTATAAAAATTTTTTTAGAACTTATATCACATCTATATGCTAAAAAATGTACACCAGCTTTTTTAGCTATTAAATAGTTCTTATAATATTGTTCATCTATGTCTTTGGCTATTTTAAAATATTTCATATTTTGGATTTGAACTAAAAATATTAAGTATGTTTTATAACTTTTTTTTATGGCATCAATAAGGGTTAATAAATGCTTAGTTCCTCTTGCTGTTGGCGCATCTGGAAATTCAGCAGTATCCTTATTTCTAAATAAAGTAACATTTTTAACCTCAACAAAAATATTTTGACCTTTTTTTTCTAACAAAAAATCAAACCTTGTTTCTTTATTAAAAAAAACCTCAGGTTTAATAATGTCATTATTCTTGAGTTCATTTACTAGATTGTTTTTAAGACCATGCTCAACTATTCTATTTGCCATATGAGTGTTAACTCCAACTAAATTTTTTCTAGATTTAATAATTTCTAATCCATATTTTAGTTTTCTTTTTGGATCGTTATTAGGAAGTAAATAAACTTCATTACCTTCATCTAGTAAACCTTTCATTGATCCTGTGTTAGGACAGTGAGCTGTGACAATTTCTTTACCTAGCTGCACATCAGTAAAAAACCTTTTATAACGTTTGATTAATTTGCCTTTTATTAAAGACTTGGTAAATTCCATTAGTAAATTATATATTTCATATGAATAAAAAAGTAAAAGTTAATGCTTCAATTTTAATAATAGGTAATGAAATTTTATCTGGCAGAACCCAAGATACGAATACATCTACTTTAGCAATCTGGCTAAATTCAATCGGTGTTAATGTTGGTGAAGTTAGAGTAATACCTGATGTTGAAGATATTATTGTTGATAGTTTAAATTTACTTAGATCTAAATATGATTACGTTTTTACAACTGGTGGTATTGGTCCAACACATGATGATATTACAGCTCAGTCAGTATCAAAGGCTTTTGGAATAAAATATGAAGTTCATAAAGAAGCTTTTAAAATTTTAGAAGCTTATTATCAACCAGGTGAATTTAATGATGGAAGACAAAAAATGGCCTGGATGCCAGAGAATGCAAATTTAATTTTAAATCCAACTAGTGGCGCACCAGGTTTTAATGTTAAAAATGTTTTTTCATTGCCAGGAGTTCCATCCATTTTGAAATCAATGTTGGGTGGTTTGACTAACAGGATAGTAGGAGGGAAGCCAATCAAAAGTCTTACTATAAGCTTAAGAACTGTTGAAAGTGAAATAGCAAATTCATTAACAAAGGTTCAAAATAATAATACTGATGTAGAAATTGGAAGCTATCCTTTCTTCCATGCAGGTAAATTAGGTGTATCAATTGTGATTAGATCAGAAGATCAGAATAAAATAGATGATTGTAATTCTCAAATTTTAAAATTTGTGAATGAAAAAAAAATTGAGGTAGTAGATAGATAATGCTGTATTTTGCTTATGGAAGTAATCTTCATCATTTTCAAATGAAGCGCAGATGTAAAGATAGTATTTTTTTAAAAAAAATAAATTTAAAGGATTTTAGATTAACATTTAGAAGCAAGTATAGAGCTGCAGACATAGAGCCTAAAAAAAATTCTATTGTTCCAGGCGCATTATTTGAGATTTCTAAAAGTGATGAAAAAAAATTAGATGTATATGAAGATTTTCCAATTCTTTATAAAAAATATTACTTTTATTATTATGGAAAAAAAGTGATGACTTATACAATGGTTAAAAAAACACCATTTAAATTTCCAACCGAGAGATATTTAAATGTAGTAAAAAAAGGTTATAAAAATTGTAAACTTGATCAAAGTCTTTTAACAAAAGCATTAAAATTAAAAGATTAACTTTTCGAAAATGGTGCCCCCGCACGGATTCGAACCGCGGACCTATTGATTACAAATCAATTGCTCTACCAGCTGAGCTACAAGGGCATGCGCAATAATTATTAACTATTTGTTAAATAATCAACTATTTTTTTTTATATAACTTAAGTGATGAAACACAATTGCTGCACTATTTGATATATTTAGACTTTCAATATCTTCATTAATATTAATTTTAACAAAAAAATCTGTATATTTACCTGTATGCTGTCTCATACCAGATCCTTCTGATCCAAATAGAAGGATATTATTTCCTTCCCATTTTATATCTGTGAAATCTTTTTGACCTTTTGCATCAAAACCATAAACCCAGAAGTTTTTTTCTCTTAAATTTTTTAATGTGGAATTAATGTTGGATACTTGGAATATATTCATGTGTTCCATACAACCACTTGCTGATTTATACATTAACTTACTGTTACGAGGAAAATGCCTCTCTTTAATTATTAATCCATCAATATCAAATGATGCTGCACTTCTAATTAATGAACCAATATTTCTTGGATCAGTAACTTCATCAAGACAGACAAATGTTAAATTATTTTTACCTTTTATAAATCGTTTCAGATCTGGTTGATCCAAATGTTCAATCTCTGCAACATACCCATTATGCATTAACTGTTCTTTTGATGTATACTTGTCTAATTCTTTTTTGGATTTAAAGTAAACTTTAACGTCTTCCAAAACATTTTTATTCGGATTTTTTCTATGAATATTTTTTTTAGACTCTTCAGTCAAAAAAACTCTTAAAACCTTTCTTTTAGGATTTCTAAGAGCTTCAATAACTGCGTGTTGACCAACAATGAAAAATGACGATTTATTCATAAATTAGTATCTGTTTTATACGGTTTTTTTAATATTTTCCTATTAAATCACGTGTTGCATTTGCATAAATAAAATATATAAAACGCTTGTTATT
The DNA here is from genome assembly GCF_052046145.1 of Candidatus Pelagibacter sp. GTDB lineage: Bacteria > Pseudomonadota > Alphaproteobacteria > Pelagibacterales > Pelagibacteraceae > Pelagibacter. The sequence continues at coordinate 682,420 of NZ_JBNGZR010000001.1, read as the reverse complement.
TGAAGCTTTATTGAACAAGGGGACACTTCCCCAAAGGAGGGGTTCCAGAGCGGTCAAATGGGGCGGGCTGTAAACCCGTTGACTTCGGTCTTCGAAAGTTCGAATCTTTCCCCCTCCACCATTTAATAAATTTTAGATAACATGGAGTGTTACTCTTGGGGTTGTGCGGGTGTAGTTCAATGGTAGAACGCTAGCCTTCCAAGCTGGATGTAAGGGTTCGATTCCCTTTACCCGCTCCAAGAAATTAAAATTATAAGAAACAAAAAAAACTGAGGTAGAAAAGTAATGTCAAAAGAAAAATTTGTAAGAAATAAACCCCACTGTAACATTGGGACTATTGGTCATGTCGACCATGGTAAAACAACTCTTACTGCCGCGATTACAAATGTATTAGCACAAGCTGGTGGTGGAACTGCAGTTGCTTATGATCAGATTGATAAAGCACCTGAAGAAAAAGAGAGAGGTATAACAATTTCAACAGCACATGTTGAGTATGAAACTGAAAAAAGACACTATGCTCACGTAGATTGCCCTGGTCACGCGGACTATGTTAAAAACATGATAACTGGTGCTGCACAAATGGATGGAGCAATTTTAGTTGTTAATGCAGCTGATGGTCCAATGCCACAAACAAGAGAACACATTCTTTTAGGAAGACAAGTTGGTATTCCTGCAATTGTTGTTTACTTAAATAAAGTAGACCAAGTTGATGATAAAGAAATGATTGAACTTGTTGAAGAAGAAATTAGAGAGCTTTTAACTTCATACAAATATCCAGGAGATAAAACACCAATCGTTAAAGGTTCAGCTTTAGCAGCAGTTGAAGGAAGAGATGATGAAATTGGAAAAAATTCAATTTTAGAATTAATGAAAGCTGTTGATGAGCATATTCCACAACCAGCTAGGGAAGTTGATAAACCATTCTTGATGCCAGTTGAGGATGTATTCTCAATTTCCGGAAGAGGAACGGTTGCAACTGGTAGAGTAGAGTCTGGTGTGATTAAGACCGGAGAAGAAGTTGAAATTGTCGGAATTAGAGAAACTAAAAAATCAGTTTGTACTGGAGTTGAGATGTTTAGAAAGCTTTTAGACTCTGGTGAAGCTGGTGATAACGTTGGAATTTTATTGAGAGGTATTGAAAGAACTGATATCGAAAGAGGTCAAGTTCTTTGTAAGCCTGGATCAATTACTCCACATACTAAATTTGAGGCTCAAGCGTATGTACTTAAAAAAGATGAGGGTGGAAGACATACTCCATTCTTTACTAAGTACAGACCACAGTTTTATTTTAGAACAACAGATGTTACTGGTGAAGTAGAATTACCAGCTGGTACGGAAATGGTTATGCCAGGTGATGATGCTAAATTTACTGTTAAACTTATTACACCAATTGCAATGGCAGAGAAATTGAACTTTGCTATTAGAGAAGGTGGAAGAACTGTTGGAGCAGGAGTAGTAACTAAAATTATAGAGTAACTCTATAAATAGGAGTGTAGCTCAATTGGTAGAGCGCCGGTCTCCAAAACCGGAGGCTGAGGGTTCGAGTCCCTCCGCTCCTGCCAATTTGAGCTTATATGTTATGAGAAACCCGATTAAATTTATTCAAGAAGTTAAACAAGAGGCTTTTAAAGTTACTTGGCCAACTTGGAAAGAAACATTGCAAGGTGCCTTAATGGTTTTTGTTATGGCAGTTGTTATGTCTTTATTTTTTCTTCTACTAGATCAGGTTTTAAAATTTTTCTTAGAACTTTTACTTAAAGTGAGCATTTAATGAAAAACTGGTACATAGTTCAGTCACACTCTAGTTTTGAGAATAAAGTTGCCTCTTTAATTAAAGAGGAGGCAGATAAAGCTAAAATTGCTGATAAATTTGAAGAGATTATTGTACCTACTCACGATGTTACTGAGGTTAAAAGAGGTAAAAGAGTTCAAAGAAAAAAGAAATACTTCCCTGGATATGTACTGATTAAAAGCGAGATGGATAATAATATTTATCACATGATTAAGAACATAAAGAGGGTTAGTGGTTTCTTAGGAACAAAAGGTATTCCTGTTCCAGTTTCAGACAAAGAAGTAGAGAAGATTTTAGGTCAGATTAAGGATGGTGTTGCTCAGCCAAAATCTGGCGTAGATTACAGTGTAGGTGAAAAAGTTCAGGTTGTAGATGGTCCATTTGCTTCATTTACTGGAATGATTGAAGAAATTGATGAAGAAAAAGCTAGACTTAAGGTGTCAGTTTCTATATTTGGTCGTCCTACACCGGTAGATTTAGAATATAATCAGGTTGAGAAGGTAAGTTAATGGCAAAAGAAATTAGTGGATTTATAAAACTACAAATTAAAGGCGGTCAAGCCAATCCAGCTCCTCCAGTTGGTCCTGCATTAGGTCAACGAGGTGTTAATATTATGGAATTTTGTAAAGCGTTTAATGATAAAACTAAATCAATGGCAGGCAAACCTGTTCCAGTTGAAATCACTGTATATAAAGACAAAAAATTTGATTTTAAAATTAAGTCACCACCAGCATCTTTTTATATTAAAGAAGCAGTAAAACTTAAAGGTGGATCAAAAGAACCTGGAAGAAACATTGTTGCTTCAATTTCTAAAAAACAATTAGAAACTATAGCTAAAGAAAAAATGAATGATCTAAATGCATATGATATTGAAGAAGCTATAAAAATTATTGCAGGATCAGCTAGATCAATGGGTATTGAGGTAAAAGAATAATGGCATCAAAAAGATACAAAAAATTACCTGAAAAGACAAAAGACTTAAACGCGGAGTCTATAGAAAAATTGTTACCTGAGCTTAAGAAAAATTGTACAACTAAATTTGACGAGTCATTAGATTTAAGTTTTCAAATAAATCACAAGCAAAAGAAAAGCGAAGTTAATATTAGAACAGTTGTTAATTTACCTGGTGGCACAGGTAAGAAAGTTAAAGTTGCTGTGGTTTGTGAAGATAATAAAGCGCAAGATGCAAAAGATGCAGGTGCAGATATCGTAGGTGGTGATGAATTTGTTGAAAGAATTAAAGGTGGAGAATTAAATTTTGAAAAATTAATTTGTACACCAGGAATGATGATTAAACTTTCTAAATTAGGAAAAGTTTTAGGACCAAAAGGTTTAATGCCTAACCCTAAACTTGGTTCAGTTTCTGAAAATATTAAAGAAGCAGTAACTAATGCTAAATCTGGTCAAGTAGAAGTTAGAAATGATAAAGACGGAAATATTGGAGTGAGTATTGGTAAAAAATCTTTTAGTGATGATCAATTACTTAAAAACTACAATGCAATTTTAGATGCTTTAGAAAAAGAAAAATCAAATAACACTTTAAAAGGTGATTTAATTAGAAGTGTATTTGCTACATCAACAATGGGCGTTTCGTACAAGGTTAAATTAGGGAAATCGATATAGTTATGATGAATAAAGAACAAAAGAAAAATTATATTGAAGAAATGACTAGTAAGTTTGAAAACAGCAAAGCTGTTATGGTTACTCATTACCAAGGTTTAACTATGATTCAGTTAGATGAATTAAGAGCCAAAATGAGGGAGCATGGAATCATATTTAAAATAACAAAAAATAGAATTACAAAATTAGCTTTAGAAAAAACTAAATGTAAAGATTTATCAAATTTATTTAATGGTCCTACAGCAGTAGCATTTGGAGAAGACGCTATAATGTCTGCAAGAATTCTTTCAAAATTTGCAAAAGACAACGAAAACTTAAAATTAATTGGTGGAATCATGGATAACGAGGTCTTAGATCAGGCCGGTGTCCAAAATGTAGCTAGTTTACCTACATTAGATGAAGCAAGAGCCAATATTGTGGGTATTTTGAACGCTTCTGCATCTAAATTAATCAGTATTTTGCTTGCACATTCAGAAAAAATGAGTAGTTTGTCCGCAGAAAATTCTGAAACACAACCCAAAGAGTAATACATATGCCTGACCTAAACAAAATTATTGAAGACTTATCAAGTTTGACTGTTGCGGAAGCAGCTGAACTATCAAAACAATTAGAAGAAAAATGGGGTGTAACTCCAATGGCTGCAGCAGCTCCAGCGGCAGCAGGTGGTGCAGCTCCAGCAGAAGATAAAGATGATTTTACAATTATGTTAGTTTCTGCAGGTGATAAAAAAATTAATGTTATCAAAGAAGTAAGAGCAGCTACTTCATTAGGATTAAAAGAAGCTAAAGATCTTGTAGAGGGAGCACCAAAAGAAGTTAAATCTGGTGTAAATAAAAAAGACGCTGAAGAGATCAAAGCTAAGTTAGAAGCTGCTGGCGCTAAAGTAGAACTTAAATAAATTAAATAGAAAGAATTCGAATACTGATTATTTTCAATCAGTATTAATAAACATAGATGCAATTATCTTTTACTGAAAAGAAAAACATTAGAAAAAGTTTTGGTAAACTAAAAGAGAGTTTATCTATACCTAACTTAATAGAAGTACAAAAAAATTCCTACAAAGAATTAACAGAATTTAATGTTGAGGCTACAGAACTTACTAAAGGTTTTGATAGAGTATTTAAAAGCATTTTTCCTATTGAAGATTTAAATGACAAGGCAACTTTAGAGTATGTTTCATATAGACTAGAGAAACCAAAATTTGATGTTGAGGAATGTATAGCAAGAGGACTTACATACTCATCAGCTCTTAAATGTACTTTAAGATTAGTAGTTTACGAAATAGATCAAGAAAATAATACAAAAGATATTTTATCAGCTAAAGAGCAAGAAGTTTACATGGGTGAAGTTCCTATGATGACCAACAGTGGAACATTTATAACTAACGGTGTTCAAAGAGTTGTAGTAAACCAAATGCACAGAAGTCCAGGAGTATTTTTTGATCATGATAAAGGAAAAACTCATGCGAGCGGAAAACTTTTATTTAATTGCAGAGTAATACCTAATAGAGGTTCTTGGTTAGATTTTGAGTATGATGTTAAAGATTTTCTATATTTTAAAATTGACAGAAAAAAGAAAATTTTTTCATCTACTTTATTATTAGCTTTAGGTTATACAAAATCAGAAATTGTGGATGAATTCTATGAAAGTGAACATTATACCTTTGATCCAAAAACAGAAAAGTGGAAAACTAAATTTAATCCTGAAAACTACAAAGCTAAAAATTTCTCAGAAGAAGTAATTGATGCAAAAACTGGTGAAGTGGTAATTAAATTAGGTGACAAGATTAATTTTTTAAGTGCAAAAAAATTGGCTAATGATGGTTTGAAAGACATACTAGTTTCTAAAGAGTCTTTGTTTGGTAAATTTTTACACAGAGATGTTAAAGTTAATGAAGAAGAGGAAGGTGTATTTAAAATTGGGACTGAATTAAATGATACAATTATTCAACAAATTTTAGATGCGAACATACATTCACTTCAAATTTCTGTTACAAACTCTATAAACAAAGGTCCTTATCTACTAACAACTATTTTAGCTGATAAAAATAATACTAAAGACGAAGCTATCACGGAAATCTATAAAATGTTAAGACCTGGAGAACCGCCAACTATAGAGATAGCAACTCAAATATTTAATAATCTTTTTTTTAGCTCAGATAGATATGATTTGTCTGATGTTGGAAGAGTTAAAATGAACTCAAGATTAAACCAAGAATGTTCTGATAAAATTACCATATTAAGAAATGACGATATCATAGCAATTATTCATAAAATGTTGGATTTACGTGATGGTAAAGATGATGTTGATGATATTGATCACCTAGGAAATAGAAGAGTTCGTTCTGTTGGAGAGCTAGTTGAGAATCAAGCTAGAATTGGTGTTTACAGAATGGAAAGAGCTATTAAAGAAAAAATGACAACTTTAGATGTTGAGTCAGCAATGCCACAAGATCTAATTAATGCAAAACCATTAACAGTTTCATTGAAAGATTTTTTTGCAAGTTCACAACTATCTCAGTTTATGGATCAAACAAATCCTTTATCTGAAATAACTCATAAAAGAAGAGTTTCAGCTTTAGGTCCGGGTGGTTTAACAAGAGAAAGAGCAGGTTTTGAAGTAAGGGACGTACATCCAACCCACTATGGAAGAATTTGTCCAATTGAGACACCAGAGGGTCCAAATATTGGTTTGATTAATAGTTTATCTACTTATGCAAAAATTAATAAGTATGGCTTTATTGAAAGTCCTTACAAAAAAGTAAAAGACGGTGTTGTCCAAGATAAAGTTGAATACTTGTCAGCAATGGAAGAAACAAAATTCACTATTGCTCAAGCAAATACAAAACTTGATAAAAATGGAAAAATCACTGAAGAACTAGTTTCATGCAGACAAAACCTAAACTTTCTTTTAGCAAAACCTGATTCTATTGATTACATTGATGTATCACCAAAACAATTAGTTTCAGTTGCAGCATCTTTAATTCCATTCTTGGAAAATGATGATGCAAACAGAGCTTTAATGGGATCAAATATGATGAGACAAGCAGTTCCATTATTAAAACCTGAGTCTCCACTTGTCGGTACAGGAATTGAAAGCGATGTTGCTTTAGATTCTGGGGTTACTATTGTTGCTAAGCGTGATGGAGTTGTTGATAAAATAGATGGTAAAAGAATTGTTATAAAAGTAACTGAGGAAACAGACTTTAGTAAGTCTGGTGTAGATATCTATAATCTTCAAAAATTTAAAAGATCAAACCAAAATACTTGTATAAATCAAAGACCACTAGTTAGAGTTGGTGATAAAGTTAAATCTGGAGATATTATTGCAGATGGTCCTTCTACAAAATTAGGTGAACTTGCTTTAGGTAAGAATGTTACTGTAGCATTCATGCCGTGGCAAGGTTACAACTTTGAAGACTCAATCTTAATTTCAGAAAGATGTGTTACAGATGATGTATTCACATCTGTTCACATTGTTGAATACGAAATAATGGCAAGAGATACAAAGCTTGGGGAAGAAGAAATAACTAGAGATATACCAAATGTAAATGAAGAGGCTTTAAAAAATCTTGATGAATCAGGAATAGTTTATATTGGTGCAGAGGTTAATGCTGGTGATATTTTGGTTGGTAAAGTTACTCCAAAAGGTGACTCAGCATCTGGTCCAGAAGAAAAATTATTAAGATCAATTTTTGGAGAAAAAGCTATTGATGTAACTGATACATCTTTAAGAATGTCTAGAGGATCAAGTGGAACAGTAGTTGATGTAAGAGTATTCAATAGACATGGAATTGAGAAGGACGAAAGATCAATAACTATTGAAAGAGCTGAAATTGAGCAAGTACAACAAGATAAAATTGTTGAGGAAGAAATATTAGAAAGAAGTATTAAACAAAGAGCTTCACAATTCTTGTCAGGATCATCTTTAACTAAAAAAGTAAAAGATTTATCAGAAGGAACTAAGTTAGATTTTGATACAATTAATACATTATCAATTAATGATGTATTCAAAATCACAGTAGGAAATGTAAATAACGAAGCAACATTAGCTCAATTAAAAGATCAATATAATAAAGCGAAACAAGACATAACTGAGAGATTTGAAGACAAAGTTTTAAAAATTAGAAGTGGTGATGATTTATTACCAAGTGTTATGAAAATGGTAAAAGTATTCGTTGCGATCAAAAGAAGATTAAGACCTGGTGATAAAATGTCTGGAAGACACGGAAACAAAGGAGTCGTAAGTAAGATTGTACCTGTTGAAGATATGCCATATAGAGAAGATGGTAGACCAGTTGATATTGTGTTAAATCCATTGGGTGTTCCAAGTAGGATGAATGTTGGTCAAATTCTAGAGACACATTTGGGTTGGGCATGTAAAGAATTTGGTGAACAAGTTAAAAATTTAGTAAACGAAAACAACAAAAAAATTGAAAGAACAGAAAAAATTGAAAAATTCTTAAAATCTGTTTATGGAGAAGAAATTTTTAATGATAAAGTTGACAAGTTAAGCAAGAGTGAATTTAAAGATCTTTGTGAAAATTTACAGAATGGTATCGCAATCTCAACGCCTGTTTTTGATGGTGCTAAAGAAAAAAATGTTACAGAGATGCTTGAACTAGCAAATTTACCAGGATCTGGACAAACATATTTATGGGATGGAAGAACAGGTGAGAAGTTTGATAGACCAGTTACTGTTGGAATAATCTACATGCTAAAACTTCACCACTTAGTCGAAGATAAAATTCATGCAAGATCTACAGGACCCTACAGTTTGGTTACACAACAACCACTTGGTGGTAAAGCACAATTGGGTGGTCAAAGATTTGGTGAAATGGAAGTATGGGCACTTGAGGCATATGGTGCATCATACACATTACAGGAAATTTTAACTGTTAAATCTGATGACGTTGCAGGAAGAGTTAAAGTTTATGAAACTATAGTTAAAGGTGAGGAAAATTTTGAATCAGGAATACCGGAGTCATTTAACGTATTAGTCAAAGAGATTAAATCATTAGCATTAAATGTGGAGCTTAATTAATGAAAAAAGAATTAACAGATCTATTTAAGGGCAGCGAAATTTCAGAAGCTCAAAATTTTAATAGCATTAAAATTTCACTTGCTAGCCCAGAGAAAATTAAATCTTGGACATTTGGTGAAATTAAAAAGCCTGAAACAATTAATTATAGAACGTTTAGACCTGAAAAAGACGGTTTGTTCTGTGCAAGGATTTTTGGACCAATAAAAGATTATGAGTGTTTATGTGGTAAGTATAAACGAATGAAATTTAGAGGAATTATATGTGAGAAATGTGGTGTTGAGGTTACAAAATCAAATGTAAGAAGAGAAAGAATGGGCCACATTAATCTTGCTACACCGGTAGCACATATTTGGTTCTTGAAGTCTCTTCCAAGCAGAATTGCTTTAGCAGTAGACATGAAATTGAAAGAAATAGAGAGAGTTCTTTATTTTGAAAACTTTATAGTAATAGAACCTGGTTTAACTGGTTTGCGGAAAAATCAACTCTTAAATGAGGAAGAATTAGCAAAATACCAGGATGAGTTTGGTGAAGAAAGTTTTACAGCAGGAATAGGGGCAGAAGCTGTTCTTGAGATGCTGAAAAATTTAGATTTAGAATTAGAAAGAAAAAACCTTGTAAGCTTTATTAAAGAAACCAAATCAAAAGTTAATGAAGAAAGAGCAATTAAAAGATTAAAATTAATCGAGTCATTTATTGAAACAGGTCAAAAACCTGAATGGATGATTATGACTGTAGTGCCAGTTATACCACCAGAACTAAGACCATTAGTTCCTCTAGACGGCGGAAGATTTGCTACTTCAGATCTTAATGATTTGTATAGAAGGGTAATCAATAGAAATAACAGATTAAAAAGATTAATGGATCTTAAAGCTCCAGATATCATTGTAAGAAATGAAAAAAGAATGCTTCAAGAGTCTGTAGATGCTCTATTTGATAACGGAAGAAGAGGTAGAGTAATAACAGGAACAGGTAAGCGACCACTTAAATCTCTTGCTGAAATGTTAAAAGGTAAACAAGGAAGATTTAGACAAAATTTATTAGGTAAACGAGTTGATTATTCTGGAAGATCAGTAATCGTTGTTGGTCCTGATTTAAAACTACATGAGTGCGGTTTACCAAAAAAAATGGCTTTAGAATTATTTAAACCATTTTTATATGCAAGATTAAACAAATTAGGCTTAGCTTCAACAATTAAACAAGCTAAAAAATTAGTTGAAAAAGAAACTAACGCAGTTTGGGATGCTTTAGAATTGATAGTTAGAGAACATCCAGTACTTTTAAATAGAGCACCAACACTTCATAGACTTGGAGTTCAAGCATTTGAGCCAAAATTAATTGAAGGAGATGCAATTGAATTACACCCTTTAACTTGTGCAGCATTTAATGCTGACTTCGATGGTGACCAAATGGCAGTGCACGTGCCGTTAAGTTTAGAAGCACAATTAGAGGCAAGAATTTTAATGTTATCTACAAATAATATTCTTTCTCCATCAAACGGTAAACCAATTATTGTTCCGAGTCAGGATATGATTTTAGGAATATACTATCTATCACAGGAACCTATATCTGATAAACCAGCCGGATACTTTACAAATTCAGATCAAATTGAATTTGCATTATCATCTGGTCAAATAAATGTTCATAGCACTATTATTTCAAGATATGAGACTGTAGATGAACAAGGTAACAAAAAAATAGAAAAATATACTTCCACCGCAGGAAGATTTTTGTTAGCTAATTTGCTTCCTAAGAATAGTAACATTAAATTCTCTTTAGTAGATAGATTATTACCTAAAAAAGTAGTTTCAGAAATAATTGATGTTGTATTTAGATTTTGTGGTCAAAAAACAACTGTAATTTTCTGTGATAAGCTTAAAGATTTAGGATTTAAACATGCGTTTAAAGCAGGAATTTCGTTTGGTAAAGACGATCTTGTAATCCCTGCAAATAAAACTCAATTAATTGATGATACTAAGAAATTAATCGCAGATTATGAAACCCAATATGCTGAAGGTTTAATTACAAGAGGTGAAAAATATAACAAAGTTGTTGATGCTTGGTCTAAGTGTACAGATAAAGTTGCTGGAGAAATGATGAAGGGAATTTCAGCTACAGAGAAAACTGACGAAGGATTAAAAATAAATTCTGTGTTTATGATGGCTGACAGTGGAGCCAGAGGATCTGCTGCTCAAATGAAACAATTAGCTGGTATGAGAGGTTTGATTGCTAAGCCTTCAGGGGAAATTATTGAAAGTCCGATTATCTCAAACTTTAAAGAAGGATTAACTGCTTTAGAGTATTTCAATTCTACACACGGAGCTAGAAAAGGATTAGCAGATACAGCTCTAAAAACAGCTAGTTCTGGATATTTAACAAGAAGACTATGTGATGTAGCTCAAGACTTAACAATAACCAAAGTTAAATGTGATGATCCTGGATTTATTGAGCTTTCTGAAATTTTAGAGGGTGGTAATGTTGTTGTTAGTTTATCTGAAAGAGCATTAGGAAGAGTTACAGCAGCTGAAGTTAAAAACCCTTTATCAGGTGAAGTAATAATTAAAAAATCTGAAATGATTGATGAAACAGGTTGCGATAAAATAGATGCAGCAGGTGTTAAATCAATAAAAGTTTATTCAGTCATGACATGTAGTTCTAAAGAAGGTGTTTGTGCTACTTGCTACGGGCGAGATTTATCAAGAGGTAAGATGGTTCATGTTGGAGAAGCTATTGGAATGATATCTGCTCAATCAATCGGAGAACCAGGAACACAGTTAACAATGAGAACTTTCCACGTAGGAGGAACAGCTTCAGTTAAGCAGGACTCACAAATTGTAACTAAAAATGAAGGAACATTAAAAATTATAAACTCAAATATATTAGAGGACTCTAAAAAGAATTTAATTGTAATGGGTCGAAACACTCAACTTTCAATAGAGGATGACAAGGGAGTACAGATAGCAGTTTATAAAGTTGCTTATGGATCAAGACTATTTTTTAATAACGGTGATAAAGTAAAAGCGAATACTAAAATATGTGAATGGGATCCTTATACTACTCCAGTTATAGCAGAGAAAAGTGGTACAGCTAGTTATGTTGATTTAATTGATGGTGTTTCAATTCAAGAAACTACTGACGATGCAACTGGAATTTCTTCTAAATCAGTTATTGATTGGAGAGGCCAATCAAAAAGTACTGATTTAAAACCTAGAATTACTTTAAGGGATGAAAAAGGAAATGTGATTAAAAAAGCTGATGATAATGAAGCAAGATATTATTTAGTACCAGATTCGATTTTATCAATTAAGGACGGTCAAAAAGTTTATGCAGGTGATGTAATTGCAAGATTACCTAAGGAAACTACAAAAACAAAAGATATTACCGGAGGTCTTCCAAGAGTTGCTGAGTTATTTGAAGCTAGAAAAGCTAAGGACAGTGCAATAATTGCTGAAAATGATGGTAGTGTTGTTTTTGGTAAAGAGGTAAGAGGCAAACAAAGAGTATCTATTGTTCCTGAAGATGGATCAGAACCTTCAAATTATTTAATTCCAAAAGGCAAACATATCAATTTCAACCCTGGTGAAAAAATTCAAAAAGGAGAATATCTTTTAGATGGTCAACCATTGCCACATGATATTTTAAGAATTTTAGGTATTAAAGATTTAACAGAATACTTTGTTAACCAAGTTCAAGAAGTCTATAGATTACAAGGTGTAATCATAAATGATAAACATATTGAAACTATTTTAAGACAAATGCTTAAAAAGATTGAAGTAAAAGTGTCAGGTGACTCAAGTTATTTACCTGGTGAAGTGATTGATAGAATTAAGTTTGATAATACAAACGAAAAATTAGTTGCTGAAGGCAAAACCCCTGCTGTTGGTGAGAGAGTTCTGATGGGTATCACTAAAGCCTCACTTCAAACAGAGTCGTTTATTTCAGCTGCTTCGTTCCAAGAAACAACAAGGGTATTAACTGATGCTGCAATTAAAGGAAAAGTTGACCCATTAAATGGGCTAAAAGAGAACGTAATTGTTGGAAGATTAGTTCCTGCAGGTACTGGTAATATTAAAAATAGATGGAACAATAAAGCTCTAAAGGATGATAATAATTTCTTAGCTGAGCAGGATAAAATAGAAGCTTCAGAACCTGAAGAAACACAGACAAATCAGTAAAAAAATCGCCTAAAAATTGCAGTTTTAGTTTGACAAAGGGCTATTAATAAGTAATTTGGCGATGTTTTTGGTTGGAATGTAGTGCTTCTAACGGTACTAAACGCTGCCACAAAATAACCTGTCAGTTATTTTCATCTAAAAATAAATTAATTAATTTTAAAAATTTATGCCAACTATTAATCAGTTGTTAAGAAAAAAAAGGGTTAAACCAGCGGCAAGGAACAAAGTTCCTGCTCTACAAAAACAACCTTTAAAGAGAGGCGTCTGTGTAAAAGTTTATACAACAACTCCTAAAAAACCAAACTCTGCACTAAGAAAAGTTGCTAGAGTGAGATTATCAAATGGATTTGAAGTTACAGCTTATATTCCTGGTGAAGGTCATAACCTTCAAGAACACTCGGTAGTATTGATTAGAGGTGGTAGGGTAAAAGATTTACCAGGTGTTCGTTATCATATTTTAAGAGGTAATCTAGATACACAAGGTGTTGCAAATAGAAAACAAAGAAGATCTTTATACGGAACGAAAAAAGGTAAATAATGTCTAGAAAAAAAACTCAACCTAAAAAAAATGTAGTTCCAGATCCAAAATTCAAATCAACCATTATTCCTAAATTAATCAACAATATCATGTATGATGGCAAAAGAGGTATTGCTACCAAAATAGTTTATGACGCTATAGATAAAATTAAAACAAAAACTAAGGATGAACCGATTAATATTTTTAATGAAGCAATTAATAACATCAAACCAACTGTAGAAGTTAGATCTAGAAGAGTTGGTGGTGCAACTTATCAAGTTCCTGTTGAGGTAAAAAGTAAAAGAGCACAAGCTTTAGCTATTAGATGGTTAGTTGAGTCAGCAAGAAAAAGAAAAGATAAACATATGGCAGATAAAATTTTTAATGAGCTTTATGATGCTTATGAAAAAAAAGGTGCTGCTGTTAAAAAAAGAGAGGATGTACACAAAATGGCAGAGTCCAATAAGGCCTTTGCTCACTTTAGGTGGTAATAAGATATGGCTAGAACTCACACATTAGATAAATACAGAAACATTGGGATCATGGCTCATATAGATGCTGGTAAAACAACTACTACAGAAAGAATTTTATATTACACAGGTAAAAGTCATAAAATAGGTGAAGTACACGATGGTGCAGCAACCATGGATTGGATGGAGCAAGAACAAGAAAGAGGTATTACAATTACTTCTGCAGCAACTACTTGTTTTTGGAATGATCACAGAGTTAACATTATAGATACTCCAGGCCACGTAGACTTTACTATTGAAGTAGAGAGATCTTTAAAAGTTTTAGATGGTGCAGTAGCTGTTTTTGATGGTGTAGCAGGTGTAGAACCACAATCTGAAACAGTGTGGAGACAAGCTGATAAATACAAAGTTCCAAGAATTTGTTTTGTAAATAAGCTTGATAGAACAGGTGCTGATTTCTTTAGATGTGTAGACATGATTAGAGATAGATTGGGTGCTAAGCCATTAGTATTACAAGTTCCTATTGGAATTGAAGCCTCTCTAACCGGAGTTGTTGATTTAGTTAAAATGAAAGCTCAAGTGTGGAAAAATGAGGCTTTAGGTGCAGAATGGGAATACAAAGATATTCCTGACGATCTTAAAGAAATAACTGAAAAGTATAGAACAGAATTAATTGAAACTGCTGTAGAACAAGATGAAAAGTTAATGGAGTCTTACTTAAATGGAGACGAAATTAAGGAAGAAGATTTAGTTAAATGTATAAGAAAAGGAACATTGAATTTTAGTTTTGTTCCTGTTTTAACTGGATCTGCCTTTAAAAATAAAGGTGTTCAGCCTTTACTGGATGCAGTTGTGAACTACCTGCCAAGTCCAGTTGATATTGGTTCAATCAAAGGAACAAAAGTTGGATCAGAAGATGAAATAGAAATGAAATTTGATGATGGTTCTTCTTTTTCTGGTTTAGCGTTCAAAGTTGCAAACGATCCTTTTGTAGGTTCTTTAACATTTGTTAGAATTTATTCTGGTACAATTAAGTCTGGAACTGCCGTATATAACTCTTCATCTGATAAGGAAGAAAGAGTTGGTCGTATGCTTTTAATGCATGCTAATTCAAGAGAAGACATTAAAGAGGCTAATGCAGGTGATATTGTTTCACTAGCAGGATTAAAAAATACAATGACTGGTCACACTTTATGTGACAAAGAAAATCCAGTTTTATTAGAGCCAATGGAATTCCCAGACCCAGTAATTGAAATTGCGGTAGAGCCAAAAACTAAAGGTGACCAAGAAAAAATGGGTGAAGCATTAGCAAGATTAGCTAAAGAGGATCCATCATTTAGAGTTTCTTCAGATGAAGAATCAGGTCAAACAATCATTAAAGGTATGGGTGAACTTCACTTAGATATTATTGTTGATCGAATGAAAAGGGAATTTAAAGTTGAAGCAAACGTAGGTGCTCCACAAGTTGCTTACAGAGAAACTATAGAAAAATCTGCTGAGTACGAATACATACATAAAAAACAAAGTGGTGGTGCTGGTCAGTTTGCAAAGGTTAAATTATTTGTTGAACCTCAAGAACCAGGAAAAGGAAGAGAAGTTGAAAGTGCTATTAAAGGTGGAGCTATTCCAAAAGAATTTATTCCTGGTGTTGAAAAAGGTATTGAAACTGTCTCTGATAGTGGAATTTTGGCAGGTTTCCCAATGATTGATTACAAAGTAACTATTGTTGATGGTTTACATCACGATGTTGACTCAAGCGTTTTAGCTTTTGAGCTTGCAAGTAGGGCATGCTTCAAAGAAGCTTGTACTCAAGGAGGATTAAAACTTCTAGAACCGATTATGAGAGTAGAAGTTGTTACTCCCGAGGATTATATGGGAGACGTTATTGGTGATTTAAACAGTAGAAGAGGGCAAATTAGCACTCAAGAACAAAGAGGAAATGCAACTGTAATTACAGCTATGGTTCCTCTAGCCAATATGTTTGGTTACATTAATAATCTTAGATCAATGTCACAAGGAAGAGCACAATATTCAATGTTCTTTGATCATTATTCTAAAGTTCCTCAAAACGTTCAAGACGAAGTAACTAAAAAGGTAGCAGGATAATGGAAAAGCAAAACATAAGAATAAAACTAAGAGCGTACGATAATAAGGTTCTAGACGCTTCAACAGAAGAAATTGTAAATACAGTTAAAAGAACTGGAGCTACAATTAAAGGTCCTATTCCATTACCTACAAGAATTGAAAGATACACTGTATTAAGATCACCTCATATAGATAAGAAAAGCAGAGAACAGTTTGAGTCAAGAACACACAAAAGATTAATAGATATCATTGAACCAACACCACAAACTGTAGAAGCATTGATGAAACTTGATTTAGCTTCTGGTGTAGATGTGGAGATAAAAATTTAATTATGAGCGAGATAGCTTTATTAGGAAAAAAAATAGGAATGACGAGAGAATTCTATAAATCTGGTCAGTTAGTTCCTGTAACTGTGCTTAAGGTTGAAAAAGCTAGAGTTATTCAGGTTATTGAAGAGGAAAAAAGAGGATACAAAGCTGTTCAGCTTGGATATGGAAAGATTAAAAATTCAAAATTAACAAAAGCAATGAAAGGTGTTTTTTCTAAAAAAAATACAGAAGCTAAAAAAAAATTAAAAGAATTTAGAGTAAATGATACTTCTGTTTACAAAGAAGGAAACGAGTTTGGTTTAGAAATATTCAAAGATATTAAATTTGTAGATACAAGATCAAAGACAATTGGTAAAGGTTTTGCAGGTGCTATGAAAAGACATAATTTTGGTGGTTTAAGAGCCAGTCACGGTGTTTCAATATCACACAGAGCACATGGCTCAACTGGACATAGTCAAGATCCAGGAAAAGTTTTTAAAGGAAAAAAAATGGCTGGTCATATGGGTGACAAGCTAAGAACAATGCAAAATATAGAAATAATAAAAACAGACTTAGAAAACGAACTTCTTTACTTAAAAGGATCAATTCCTGGTTCAAAAAATTCTGAAGTAATGGTTAAAAAATCAGTAAAAAATATAAGCAAAATGACAATTGGTGAGAAACAAGCAGCTGCTGAAGAGGCTAAAAAAACACCTGAGAAGAAGAAAAAATAATGAAATTAGATAAAATTAGCATTGACGGAAAAAAAGATAGTATCGAAGTTTTGGATAAGATTTTTTCTGCTAAAATTAACCATAAATTAGTTAGCGCTGTTCTTTATAAAACAAATGCTAATTACAAAGGAAGACATGCCAAAACTAAACAACAAAATGAAGTAAAAGGACCAACTTCAAAAATATATGCTCAAAAAGGAACTGGTGGTGCAAGGCATGCTAGTAGAAAAGCTCCTATATTTGTTGGTGGAGGTATTGCTCATGGACCAAAAGGCGAATTAGCATACAAGAAAAGAAAATTAAATAAAACTGAGAAAAAACAGAGCGTAGCTTCATTAATTACTGAAAAAAATAATAATAAAAATTTATTAATCTTATATGATTTTAGTTCTGAAATAAAAAAAACAAAAGAAATGAACTCAATTATTAATAAACTTGAAATTAAAAATTCACTAATAATTTTAGATAAAAATTCTAAAGAAAAAATTGAAAAATCAGTGAGAAATATTCCAAATGTTAAAGTTACTGATGTAAATCATTTTAGTGCTTACGATATTATTAAATTTAAAAAAGTTGTTTTTACAGAAAGTTCAGTGAAAGAATTAGAAAAGAGATATTCATAAAATGGAAAAAATACACTTATACGACAAAATTCTTTCACCAGTTGTTACTGAGAAATCAACTAACTTATCTGAACTGAATAAAATTGTTTTTAAAGTTCCAAATGGTGCAAATAAGAAAAATTTAAAAAAAAATATTGAGAAAATATTTAAAGTTAATGTGACTAAGATAAATATTATTAACAAACAAAATAGAATAAAAGTTACCAGAGGTAGAAAAGTAAAAGTATCTGGATATAAGAAAGCAATAATTACTCTAAAAAAGGGTCAGAGCATTGATCTAACAACAGGAATTTAATAAATGGCATTAAAAACTTTTAAACCATATACAAAATCTACAAGAGGCACTATTTTAGTTGATAGAACTGGTTTATGGAAAGGTAAACCATTCAAGACCTTAGTTTCACCTAAAAATGCGATGAAAGGTAGAAATAATAACGGTCATATTACCTCTATTAATAGAGCTGGTGGACATAAAAAAATGTACAGACATGTGGATTTTTATCGAAAAAAATTCGACATGGAAGCCAGAGTTGAAAGAATTGAATATGATCCTAATAGATCATGCTACATCATGTTAGTTAAATTTGAGGATGGAACTCACTCATATTTCTTAGCACCACAAAAAATTAAAGTTGGAGATAAAGTTGAAAGTGGTTCCAAAAAAGAAATTAAAATTGGTAATTGTATGCCATTGCAAGACATTCCAGTAGGTATCAATATACATAATGTCGAGATTCAGCCAGGTGGTGGTGGAAAGATTGCTAGAGCAGCTGGTTCATCAGTTACTATTAGTGGTCTAGATGGAAACTATAGTTTAATAAAACTAGCCTCAGGTGAAGTGAGAAAAATAGATTCAAGAGCTTTAGCTACAATTGGAATTTTAAGTAATCCAGATCAAAAAAATATTAAAATTGGAAAAGCAGGTAGATCAAGATGGTTGGGTAGAAGACCTCATACTAGGGGTGTTGTTAAAAACCCAGTTGATCACCCACATGGAGGTGGAGAAGGTAAATCTGCTGGAGGAAGACATCCAGTTTCACCTACAGGACAATCTGCTAAAGGTTTAAAAACTCGAGATAATAAAAGAACAGATAAATTTATAATTAAGAGAAGAAATAAGAGGAAGGATACTAAGTAATGGCTAGAGCAGTTTGGAAAGGACCGTTTGTAGAAGAAAGCTTGATGAAGAAAGTCGACAAGTATAAAGACGATCCAAAGAAAATTCCTATTAAAACTTGGTCAAGAAAATCTACAATTTTACCAGATTTTGTAGGGGTAAGTTTCCAAATTTATAATGGTAAAAAATTTATACCAATAACTGTTTCAGAAGATATGGTTGGACATAAATTAGGTGAGTTTGCGCCAACAAGAACATTTTTTGGTCATACACCGGCTGATAAAAAAGCTAAACCAGCAACAGCAGAGAAGAAATAATTATGGGCAAGAAAAAGAAAATAGATAAATCTAAAGAAAAAACAGTGAAGTCTGTTAATAACGGTATTAGATCAAGTGTTAGAAAGTTAAATCCAATACTTAGAAGTATTGTTGGTAAAAAAGTTGATGTTGCAATTAGAGATTTACAGTTTTCAGAAAAAAGAGTTACTAGAGATGTTAGAAAAACTATCAGTTCAGCAGTAGCCAATGCTGAAAATAATTTTCAATACGATATTGATAAATTAATAGTTAAAGAAGCATATTGTGGAAAGAAAATAGTTATGAAAAGATTTAGACCAAGAGCCAAAGGAAGAGCGGCACCAATATTAAAACCTTGGTCAACTGTTACAATAATTTTATCAGAAGCAAAACAAATGGAGAAGCATGGGGCAAAAAGTTAATCCTGTAGGTTTTAGACTAGGTGTCAACAGAGGATGGGACTCTGTATGGTATGCTAAGAAAAAAGATTTTGGAAATTACCTAATCGAAGATTTTAAAATTAGGGAATATATCAAGAAAAATGTAATCAACTCTGGTGTATCTAAGGTGATGATCGAAAGAACATCTAATAAATGTTATGTTACAATCTATACTTCTAGACCTGGATTTGTTATTGGAAAAAAAGGAAGCGATATAGACAAAATTAAAAATAATCTTTCAAAATTTACATCAAATGAAGTTAACCTAAATATTAAAGAAGTTAAAAAACCCGAAACTAATGCTTATTTAGTAGCTGAAAACATAGCTCAGCAGCTTGTTAAAAGAATTTCTTATAGAAGAGCCATGAAAAGAGCAATGCAATCATGTATTAGATTGGGAGCCAAAGGAATAAAAGTTTCAGTTAGTGGAAGACTTGGTGGAAATGAAATAGCAAGAACAGAGTGGTTAAGAGATGGAAGTATTCCATCACATACTTTAAGAGCTGATATAGATTATGCAGAAGCAGAGGCTCTTACGACATATGGAATTATTGGTATTAAAGTTTGGATTTATAAAGGCGAGGTATTTGCTAGAGAATTTAGTCAAGAAACTAACAAGGTAACACCAAAGGAAGGTAAACAATAATGCTTCAACCAGTAAGAACAAAGTGGAGAAAAGCGCATAAAGGTAGAATTCATGGTAATGCTACAAGAGCTAGTACTATTAACTATGGTGCTTATGCTTTAAAAGCTTTACAGCCTGAAAGAGTTACTGGAAAACAGATTGAAGCTGCAAGAGTTGCTTTAACGAGACACATGAAAAGACAAGGAAGAGTTTGGACAAGAATATTTCCAAATATACCAGTTTCAAAAAAACCAATTGAAGTCAGAATGGGTAAAGGAAAAGGTTCACCAGAATACTTCGCGTGTAGAGTAAAACCAGGAAGAATATTATTTGAAGTTGATGGTGTTTCGGAACAAATTGCAAAAGAAGCTTTATATAAAGCATCAGCAAAATTACCAATTAAGACCAAAACAATTAAGAGATTTGCATAATGAAAAAAAAAGAAATTAAAAAATTATCAAAGGACGAAATTGTGAAGAATATTGATAAACTTAAAAAAGATCTTTTTAATTTTAGATTTCAAAAAATGAATTCACAGGTAACAAACCCAGCTAAAATTGGGGAAACTAGGAAAACAATAGCAAGATTAAAAACAACTTTAAAAGGAAAAGCAAATGCCTAAAAAAATACTTACAGGTGTAGTTATAAGCGATAAACCAAATAAAACAGTTACTGTTATGGTAGAACGTAAATATTCTCATCCAGTTCTAAAAAAAGTAATCAGAGTTAGAAAAAACTATAACGCTCACGATGAAAATAATAAGTTCAAAACTGGTGATAAAGTTTCAATTATTGAGAGTAAACCTTTTTCTAAAAATAAAAAATTTCAAGTTATGGAGAGTACAAAGTAATGATTGGTGTTCAAACAGAGTTACAAGTAGCTGATAATACTGGTGCAAAAAGAATTGAATGTATTAAAGTTCTAGGTGGATCTAAAAGAAGATACGCTAGTATTGGTGATACAATTGTAATTGCAGTTAAAGAGGCGATACCTAAAGGAAAAGTTAAAAAAGGATCTGTCCATAAAGCTGTAGTTGTAAGAGTTAAAAAGGGAATTCACAGAAATGATGGTTCTAAAGTAAGATTTGACAATAATGCTGCTGTGTTAGTTGATGACAAAGGGGAGCCAGTAGGAACAAGAATTTTTGGACCAGTTACAAGAGAATTAAGAAGCAGAGGTCAAATGAAAATTATTTCTTTGGCACCGGAGGTTTTATAATGATTAAAAAAGGTTTGAAAGTAAGAGTTTTAGCTGGCAGAGATAAAAAAAAAGAGGGTGAAGTAATTGAAATCGATAGAGTTAATAATAGAGCTAAAGTTAAAGAAATAAACATGGTTAAAAAACACGTTAAAACAACAAAAGAGAAAAAAGGTGGAATTTTTCCAAAGGAAAGCTTTATCCATATTTCTAACTTAAAACTAATTGATGAAAAAACGGCTAAGAAAAAAGAGGCTAAAAAATAATGACACCAAGATTAAAAGAAGTATTCAATAAAGAAATACAGCCTGCATTAAAAGAGCAGTTTGGTTTTAAAAATATTTACATGACTCCTAGAATTGAGAAAGTTGTTTTAAATATGGGTCTCGGTTTAGATGCTACAGACTCTAAAATTTTAAAATCATGTGAAGAAGATATGGCTAAAATTACTGGACAAAAACCACTTACAACAAAATTTAAAAAATCAGTTGCTAATTTTAAAACCAGAAAAGGATCAAATGCTGGTTTAAAGGTAACATTAAGAAAAAATAGAATGTATGAATTCTTAGATAGATTGGTGAATATAGCATTACCAAGGATTAAAGATTTTAGAGGTTTGTCTTCAAAAGGCTTTGATAAATTTGGTAATTATACATTTGGAATTAAAGAGCATATAATTTTTCCAGAAGTAAGCTTTGATAGAGCAGACAAAGTTAGAGGTTTGGATATAGTAATAGTTATAAAAGCAATCAACAAAGAGCATAGTTTTGCATTACTAGAAAAAATGAATTTTCCATTTATCAAAAAAGGAGATAATTAAACATGGCAAAGTTAAGCGCTGTTAATAAAAATAAAAAAAGAATTAAGCTTTCAGATAGGCTTTATAAGAAAAGACAAGCATTAAAGAAGATTGTAATGGATAAAAAGATTCCACTAGAAGAAAGATTTAAAGCGCAACAAAAATTATCTAAACTGCCAAGAAACTCGGCTAAAACAAGAGTTATGAATAGATGTGAGATTACTGGAAGACCTCATGGTGTTTACAGAAAATTAAAGATTTCAAGAATTGCATTAAGACAATTAGGATTACAAGGAAAGATACCTGGTTTAGTTAAATCTAGCTGGTAGAAAGGAAAATTATGAGTTTAAGTGACCCGATAGGAGATATGATTGCAAGAGTGAAGAATGCTCAAGCTAGAAATCATAAAAAAGTTGAATTACCTTCATCTAATTTTAAAACAAAAATTGCAGATATACTAAAAAATGAAGGTTTTATAAAAGATTTTAAAGTAAGTTCTGAAGAAAAAAAACCAATTTTATCATTAGAGCTTAAGTACCATTCAGGTAATCCAGTAATTAGTGCTTTTGAAAGAGTGTCAAAACCTGGAAGAAGAATTTTTTCTTCTGCTGATAGCTTGCCTAAAATAAATAATGGTTTAGGAATTGCTATTGTTTCAACTCCAAAAGGAGTAATGACAGACATAGATGCAAGAAAACAAAAAGTTGGTGGCGAAATAATTTGTAAGGTATTTTAATGTCTAAAATAGGAAAAATTAACATATCAATCCCTGAAAAAGTAAAAGTTGCTTTAGCTGGAAATATTATAAATATAGAAGGACCTCTAGGGAAAAAATCAATCAATGTGGATCTAGATATGTTTAATTTAGACATAATTGAGGGTAAAGAAATTTCTATTAAACCAAAAAAAGTAGATCAAAACTCAAAAAGACTTTGGGGAATGAATAGAAGTTTAATCAATAATGCTGTTATTGGATCCAGCACAGGTTATGAAAAAACCTTAGAATTAGTTGGTGTTGGTTATAGAGCAGCCTTAAAAGGAAATCAGTTAAACTTACAATTGGGATATAGTCATGATATCAATTTTGACATACCAGAAGGCATTAAAATTGCTGTTGAAAAACAAACAACATTAAAAATTACAGGCTCTGACAAGCAGCTAGTAGGTGAAGTTGCTTCTAAAATCAAAACATTAAGAAAAATTGAGCCATATAAAGGGAAAGGTGTTCGAGAAAAAGGACAGTATGTTCTTAAAAAAGAGGGTAAGAAAAAGTAATGAAATTAAACACTAGTATAAGAAAAAGATTTAGAGTTAGTAATAAAGTTAAAAAAGTTGCTCCAAAAGATAGATTTAGATTAAGTATCTCTAGATCATCAAAAAATATTTCAGCTCAAATAATTGATGATACAAAAAAAGTAACCTTGTTATCAGCTTCATCTATAGAAAAAGACCTTAAATCAGCAGACAAAGTTAATAAAACTGAACTATCTAAATTGGTTGCTCAAAAATTAGCTAAAAAAGCTCAAGAGAAAAATATTACTAAAATTTACTTTGATAGAGGTTCTTACAAATATCACGGTAGAATTAAAGTTTTTGCAGAAACTTTAAGAGAAAATGGAATGGAATTTTAATTATGGAAAATTTAAAAGATAAAAAAACAGATGATATATTAGAAAAATTAGTCCACATAAATCGAATTACTAAAGTTGTCAAAGGTGGAAGAAGATTTGGATTTTCAGCGCTTGTAGTTGTTGGAAATCAAGCAGGTAAAATTGGTATAGCTCACGCAAAAGCTAAACAAGTACCTGATGCTATAAAAAAAGCAAATGAAATGGCAAGAAGAAAACTTACCCATATACCATTAAGAGAAGGCAGAACGATACATCATGACGTTAAGGCAAAAGATGGCTCGGGTAGAATAGTGTTAAGGGCTGCTTCTAAAGGAACAGGTATAATAGCAGGAGGTCCTGTTAGGGCAGTATGTGAAGTTTTAGGTGTAAAAGATATTGTTGCAAAATCTATGGGAACTTCTAATGCACATAATGTAATCAGGGCTACAATGAAAGCATTAATGAAACAAAGTTCACCAAAACAAATATCAGCGATTAGAAATAAAAAAATTTCTGAAATAATTGAAAAAAGAGGATAATGATTACTTTAAATAATAGAGAAAAAATCAATAAATCTAAAATAAGAGTTGGAAGAGGAATTGGTTCAGGCAAAGGAAAAACATCAGGAAGAGGTGTTAAAGGTCAAAAATCGAGATCTGGGGTAGCTATAAAAAGTTTTGAAGGTGGTCAAATGCCATTATACAGAAGACTTCCAAAAAGAGGTTTTAACCCAATATCAAAAGAGAGTGTTGCAATTTTAAATTTAGATAAAATACAATCTTACATAGACAAAAAAAATATTAATCCAAATGAAGTATTAAACTCAGAATTATTAAAAAAACTTAAATTAATTAATAAAAACTCAAAAAAATTAAAAATTTTAGGTTCTGGGGAAGTAAAAGATAAAATTAATATTGAAGCTGACCTAGCCTCTAAATCAGCAATAGAAAAACTAGAAAAAATTGGTGGATCTATTCAATTAAAAAAATAGTTTGTTTATATGAGCGCATCATCATCAACAAATGATTTAAGAAATAGAATAATATTTACTATTTTAATTTTAGCCGTTTATAGATTTGGAACTTTTGTACCTTTACCAGGTATAGACCCAGAGCAATTAAAAATAATGATGGAAGGCAATCAAAAAGGATTGCTAGGTATGTTTAATGTTTTTGCAGGAGGTGCAGTCAGTAGAATGGCAATATTTGCTTTAGGGATAATGCCTTACATTTCTTCTGCAATTATAGTTCAGCTTTTAACAGGAGTTACTGACTATTTTAAAAATCTTAAAGCTCAAGGAGAGATAGGAAGAGCTAAAATTACACAAATTACTAGATATGGAACAGTATTACTTGCAACAGTGCAAGGATATGGTTTATCTGTTGGTTTAGAGTCATCGGCCGACTTAGTAATTAATCCAGGAGCTTTTTTTAAAATTACTACAGTTACAACCATTGTTGCAGGAACAATATTTTTAATGTGGCTGGGAGAACAAATCACTCAAAGAGGTATTGGTAACGGTATATCATTAATAATTTTTGCTGGTATTGTAGCAGAAATTCCAAGAGCTTTGGTTACAACTTTTGAATTAGGTAGAACGGGTGCGGTTTCAACATTTATGATCCTAGCTATATTTGTTTTATTAATAGTTACAATTCTTTTTGTAGTTTTTATGGAAAGAGCATTAAGAAAAATTCTTGTTAATTATCCAAAAAGACAAATGGGAAACAAGATGTATGGAGGAGAGTCATCACATTTACCTTTAAAAATAAATCAGGCCGGAGTAATTCCTGCAATTTTTGCTTCTGCACTCCTATTACTACCAGTAACTTTCTCAAATTTCTCATTTTCTAACGATGAAACATTTTTAAACTTGAGCTCTTATTTTACACAGGGACAACCTCTTTATATGTTACTGTATGCATCAGGAATAATATTTTTCACTTTTTTTTATACTTCTATTACATTTAATCCAACAGAAACTGCTGAGAATTTGAGAAAGTATGGAGGATTTGTACCAGGAATTAGACCAGGTGAAAGTACTGCGTTATATATTGAAAATATTTTAACAAAACTAACTACGATTGGTGCTCTATATTTAACTCTAGTTTGTTTGATGCCAGAATTTTTAATTGCAAACTATCCAATACCCTTTTATTTAGGTGGTGCATCTATATTAATTGTTGTTGTAGTAGCTATCGATACTGTGACACAAATACAAACAAGATTAATGAGTTCACAATACGAACAACTGATTAAAAAAACAAAATTTGGTAAGTAAGTGAATATAATTTTATTTGGACCGCCTGGTGCTGGAAAAGGTACTCAGTCTAAATATCTTGTAAACAAATTAAATGCTTTTCAAATTTCAACAGGTGATCTTTTAAGAGAAGAAATCAAAAAAAATTCAGACATTGGTAAAGCAATAACCAATGACATGAAAAATGGTAAATTTATAAGTGATGATATTGTTAATAAACTTATAGAAAATTTAATATCTGATCCTCAAAAAAAAAATAAATTAATATTTGACGGATATCCTCGATCATTAACTCAGGCTAAAAATTTAGAAGTGTTACTAAAAAATTCAAATCAGAGCATAGACTTAATATTATTTCTAAACGTTGATAAAGAAACAATTCTCAAAAGGCTAGAGAAGAGAAAAATTATTGAAAATAGGTCTGATGATGATGCTCATACGATAGTTTCAAGGTATGAAAAATACATGCAAACAACCCAACCAGTTCTAAATTTCTACTCTCAGAATCCAAATTTTAAAGAGATTGATGGAAGCTTAGAAATTGAGGAAATAACAGCGAAAATAGACGCTTTTATCAATTTATAAGACGTTGACTTTGATTAATCTTCTTATATAAAAGGCACAATTTATCACAAAAATTATGGCTCGTATCGCAGGTATAAACATTCCACAGAATAAACTTGTTCATATAGGTTTAACTTATATTTATGGAATTGGTGATAAATTCTCTCAGCAAATTTGCTCATCTTTAGAAATTCCAAGAGCTAAAAGAGTAAATGAATTAACAGATGAAGAGATTTTAAAAATTAGAGAGTATATCGATCAAAACTTTAAAGTAGAAGGTGATTTAAGGAGAGATTATTCATTAAGTATTAAAAGATTAATTGATCTAGCTTGTTACAGAGGAACAAGACATAGAAAAAAATTACCTGTGAGAGGGCAAAGGACTAGATGTAATGCTAGAACAAGAAAAGGAAAAGCAATTGCTATTGCTGGAAAAAAATTAACACCAACTAAAAAATAGTTATGGCTAAGACTGATAAAGTTGAGAATAAAGATCAGAAAGTAGAAAAATCTACTAAGAAAAGTGTAAAAAGTTCTTATTCAAAAAAAAAGAAAGTTAAGAAAAATATTTTAAATGGAATTGCTTATGTGCAATCAACATTTAATAATACCATCATCTCTATTGCTGATACAAATGGAAATGTAATTTCATGGGCATCTGCTGGACAAAAAGGTTTTAAGGGATCGAGAAAATCAACTCCTTACGCTGCTCAGATAGCAGCTGACTCAGCAGCTTCAAAAGCTCTTGAGTATGGAATGAAAACTTTGTCAGTTGAAGTCAAAGGACCTGGATCAGGAAGAGAAACTGCTTTAAGAGCATTGCAAGCTAGAGGATTTAAGATTTTGTCAATTAAAGACACTACGCCTATGCCTCATAATGGAACTAGACCACCAAAGAAAAGGAGAGTTTAATGGAAGTCGAAAATGTTAATGTAAAAAATTGGAAGTCATTAATTAAACCATCTAAATTAGATGTTCAAATAAGTGACGACTTAACTCATGCAAAAATTGTAGCTGAGCCTTTAGAAAAAGGTTATGGATTAACTTTAGGAAATTCTTTAA
Source organism: Candidatus Pelagibacter sp. (assembly GCF_052046145.1). Classification (GTDB taxonomy): domain Bacteria; phylum Pseudomonadota; class Alphaproteobacteria; order Pelagibacterales; family Pelagibacteraceae; genus Pelagibacter. Next base: position 655,085 of record NZ_JBNGZR010000001.1, on the reverse strand, counting down.
GAAGGATTTTATTATCATCTATTAGAGGAGCTGCTGTAACATCAATTCAAATTGATGGAGTTTTACATGAATTTACTTCAATCAAAGGTGTTAGAGAAGATGTGACTGATATCGTTTTAAACGTTAAATCTTTAGCATTAAAAAGTAATTCTGAAGGTACAAAAAAATTAATTTTAGACGCAAAAGGACCTGGAGAAATTAAAGCTTCAGATATTGCTCCAGTTGCAGATGTTGAGATTTTAAACCCTGATTTAGTTATTTGTAATCTAGATGAAAATACTACTTTTCATATGGAGATGAATGTTAATACAGGTAAAGGATATGTACCTGCAGAGTTAAATAAACCTGAAGAGCCACCACTAGGTCTTATTGCTATAGACTCACTCTATAGTCCAGTTAAAAAAGTTTCATACTCAGTAAGTACTGCTAGAGAAGGTAAAGCATTGGATTATGATAAATTAATAATGGAAGTTGAAACTAATGGATCAATTTCTGCTGAAGATGCTGTAGCTTATTCAGCAAGAATTTTCCAAGATCAACTTAAAATGTTTGTAAACTTTGATGAGCCGGTTGAAGCTCCTGTTAAAGAAGTTTCTACTGAACCTGAATTTAACAAAAACTTACTAAGAAAAGTAGATGAGTTAGAGTTATCAGTTAGATCAATGAACTGCCTAAAAAATGATAATATTATTTATATCGGTGACCTAGTTCAAAAATCTGAAGGTGAAATGTTGAGAACACCTAATTTTGGGAGAAAATCATTAAATGAAATCAAAGAAGTTTTAACAGGTATGTCTCTATATTTAGGAATGGAAATACCTAACTGGCCACCAGACAATATTGCAGAAATGTCTAAGAAATTGGAGGAAGCAATTTAATGAGACATGGTTTGGCAAATAAGAAGTTAAATAGAACATCAGAGCACAGAAAAGCTTTGCTTAAGAATATGCTTAATTCCTTAATTAAGTATGAACAGATTAAAACTACTTTGCCAAAAGCTAAATTTTTAAAACCTCAAGCTGATAAAATAATAACATTAGGAAAAAAAGAAACTTTACAGACGACCAAAATGTTAGTTTCTAAACTACAAGATATTAAATCAGCTAATAAAGTAAAAAAAACACTTTCAAAAAGGTACGAGAATAGAAAAGGTGGCTACACAAGAATAATTAAAGCTGGATTTAGATATGGGGATAACGCTCCAATGGCAATAATTGAATTTGTTGATAGAGATGTTGAAGCTAAAAGAGTTGATAAACCAAAAAAAGAGTCTCCTAAAACTACTGAAGAGAAAAAACAAGCCTCAGCTTAAATCTTAAATCATGAAGAAATCTTACATCGTTGATTCAACGTGTAATGACATGCGTTTGGACAGATGGTTAAGATTAAAAATTGGTAAAATTCCACAGGCACTTGTGGAGAAATACTTAAGAACAGGAAAAATAAAACTCAATAGAAAGAAAGTTAAAAGCTCTTTTAAAGTAAAAACGAAAGATGAAATAAATATATTCAACATTGAATTTAAAGAGACAATTCAACAAAAAAAAATTAAGTTTTTACCATCAAAAGAAATTGTAAAATCAAATGAAGATCAAATTATCGACAACAATGACAATTTTGTTGTTATAAACAAAGCATCAGGCATATCAGTGCAAGGTGGAACTAAATCAAAAAAAAATCTAGTTGATATTTTTGCCAAAAGTGAAATTTTTGAGGGAACAAAACCATATTCTGTTCATAGATTGGATAAAGATACTTCTGGTGTTTTTATTATGGCTAAAAATAGAGAGAGTGCTCAATTGCTTACTTCTTTATTTAGACTAAGAAAAGTACACAAAACGTATTTAGCTATATGCCAAGGCGAAATTTATAACAAATCTGGCGTATGGGATGATGATTTAAGTAGGTACGATGGTGATAAAAAAATAATTGAAAAAGCAAAAACATTTTTTAAAGTTATTGATAAAAATTCTGAAGCAAGTTTATTAGAATTAAAACCTATTACTGGACGAAAACACCAGTTAAGAAAACAATTATATGCAATTGGAAATCCTATATTTGGAGATACGAAATATAAATTACCAAATTCCAATAAAGGAATTAATAAAAATTTAATGTTACATTCATATCAAATTAAATTTAAAATTAATGACGTAAAACATACTTATTCAGCATTGTTACCTGATTATTTTAAAAAACTTTTAAAATCTAAAAGACTTAGATTTTCAAATTTGAAATAAAATTTTTAACTAATATATCACTTAAATTTGAGTAATCCTGATCTAAAATATTTTTTAGATTAGTTACTCCTTTATCTGAAATACCACATGGTATAATTTTTTTATAATTTTCTAAATCATTATTGATATTTATTGCAAAACCATGATAGGCAATCCATTTACTAACTCTGATACCTATTGCAGCAATTTTTTTAAATTCATTATTATACTTGTGCCATATACCGATATTATCTTTATCTGGAAAAGTTTCTATTTTATAAAATTTTAAAGTTTGAATTATTGTCTTTTCGATAATTGTTATAAATTTTCTGATATCTTTTTTTTTCCTTAAATCTAAAACAAAGTAACAAATTAATTGACCCGGTCCATGGTAAGTAATTTTACCACCTCTATTCGTCTCTAATATTTTAATGGATTTATCAATAATCTCATTCTCTTTATAAGAAGTTCCTGCTGTAAAAACTTCATTATGCTCCAAAGTCCAAATTAATTCTTGCTCATTATTTTCATATAAATCCTTTAATCTTGACTCTAGTATGTTAATAGCATCAAAATAATTTACTGGTTTTATTGACTTTTTGATCTCTATGTTCATTTATAATTTGTATTATCTTTATTATGTATTAATAGTGCAAATCTAAATTATAGGTAGATTTATGTCTTTAACTAAAAAAACTAAAGATAAAAAAGTAAATTTTGAGTTTAATAAAGAATATATAAGAGTTGTTACCAGCAAAATAGCTAACAATGATGCTCAATTTATTACCAATTCATTTAACGAAATGCACCCTGCTGATGCTGCAGATATTATTGAACACCTTAGCGAAGGTGATAGAGAAAGCTTAATTAAATTAAATAATTTCAATATTGATCCAGAGGTCTTTGTTGAATTAAACGAATCTATTCAATCAGAAATTATTACCTATTTATCTTCAGAATCTATAGTAAGTATTCTTAAAGGTTTAGAGTCAGACGATGCTATATCTATATTGGAAAATGTTCCTGAAGAGGATAAAAATGCAATCCTTAGCTCTTTACCTCCTAAAGATAGATTTGCTCTACTAGAAAGCTTAAGCTACCCAGAGGATACTGCTGCTAGACTTATGCAGCGTGAGTTTACAGCTATACCAAGTAATTGGTCTGTAGGCCAAACAATTGATTATTTAAGAGAAAACAAAGATTTACCAGAAGAGTTTTTAGAAATTTTTATTGTTAATGAAGATTTCAAACCAATAGGAACTGTTCCTTCATCTAGAGTTTTAACAACACCTCGAGATACTAAAATGGCAACAATTATGTCAGAATCTCAATTATTAATTCCTGTTGAAATGGATAAAGAGGAAGTTGCTAACTTATTTGAAAATTACAATTTGAATTCAGCCGCTGTTGTAGACAAAAACAATAAATTAGTTGGTATGATTATGAACGATGATGTTTTAACAGTCTTGAAAGAGGAAGCTGAGGAAGATGCTTTAAGATTAGCAGGGGTAGGAGATGAAGAAATTACTGATGGAGTTGTAAAAAAAACAAAGAGAAGATTCAATTGGCTTTTACTTAATTTATTTACTGCCTTTCTAGCAACATGGTGTATTAGTTTATTTGGAGCAACCATTGAACAAATGGTAGTTTTAGCTTTTTTAATGCCTATTGTAGCTTCAATGGGAGGAAATGCTGGAATGCAAACACTTGCAGTTACAGTAAGAACTATAGCTACAAATGATTTAACTCAAAATAATTTCTCATCTAATGTATTTAAAGAATTTTCTATTGGTATTTTAAATGGGATTATATTTGCAGCAATAAGTGCTTTAATTGTACAGATATGGTTTCAAGACAGCATCCTTTCACTGATAATAGCAATATCAATGGTACTAACAATGATAATAGCTGGATTATTTGGCATACTAGTTCCTTTTACTTTGAAAAAAATGAATATTGACCCAGCAATTGCTTCAAGTGTTTTTGTGACAACAATTACTGATGTAATAGGTTTTGTTTCTTTTTTAGGTGTTGGAGCATATTTTTTATAAAATTATAGATTATCTATTAATCTGACGTTTTTTAAATAATAAGCAATAAACAATCTTGAATTATTTTTTGTGTTTGAAAGTTTTAGGTTTTTTATGTTTCTAAGCTCTAAATAATCAATTTTAATTTTATAACTATTTTTTAATTCTTTTTTTTTAAGATTTAAAAAGCTTGGAATATTTTTCTTTTTTTTTGTATTTTTTTTAATATCTACTAGCATTTCATAAATCTTTGCTGCGATGGTTAAACTAGATTTATTTAAAAGAAGATTTCTTGATGAAAGAGCTACATTATCCTTATCTCGAATTGTTTTGCAAGGAATAACCTTAGTTTTATATTTTTTTTCCAATTCTTTTTTTACCAAATATAGTTGTTGAAAATCTTTTTCTCCCATAAATATCATCTTAGGTTTTACAATTTTAGTTAGTTTATTCATTACATCTAAAACACCTTCAAAATGACCTTTTCTAAATTTAGCACATAAAATTTTATCTTTTTTTAGCAATGTAATTTTTGATTTTTTTTTATCTTTGTATATGTCTTTAAATTTAGGAAGATAAACAAAATCAACTTTTTTGCTTTTTTTAAGAATTTTTAAATCTTTCTTTATATTTCGTGGATAAGATTTTAAATCTTTTTTATTATTAAATTGTTTTGGATTAACAAAAATACTTACAATTGTTTTTTTACAAAGTTTATTTGATTTATTTATTAGTGATAAATGACCTTTATGTATTCCACCCATAGTAGGAACAAAACCCAGGTCATTAAATGGCCTTAATGATTCAAATAATGTCGTATTGTTTAATAAAATTTTCATTTGTATAAAAATATTTAATAAGTAAAACATTTAAATGATTAAACAAGCAATTATTCCTTTAGCTGGACTTGGAACTCGGTTACTACCTTTAACAAGTGTTTTTGCAAAAGAGCTTTTACCCATTAATGGAAGGCCTGGAATTGAATATATTATAGATGAATGTATTGATGCAGGTATTAAAGAGATCGTGTTTATTATCTCTACTAAAAAATTAATGATTAAAAAATATTTTTATAGTGATCAGTTTTATAAAAATATTATTAAAAAAAAAAAAGATCCTAGAATAATTAATGAATATAAAAAAATACTTAAATATAAGAATAAAATTAAGTTTGTTTTTCAAAATATTCCAAAGGGCACAGGTGATGCTGTTCTTAAGACACAAAAATATATCAAAAATAAATATTTTTTAATGTTGTTACCAGATGATTTAATAATTAGAAAAAATTGTTCTAAGTCAATGATCAAGATTCATAAAAAATATCAAGCTTCAGTTATGGCATCTATGAAAGTAAAAAAAAATAATGTCTCAAGATGGGGAGTATATAAAATTAATAAAAAATTAAATAAAAGAAATTATATTATAGATGGTGTAGTTGAAAAACCATCATTAAAAAAAGCACCATCTAACAATGCTGTTATTGGAAGATATATATTACCGCGTACAATTTTTAAAAAAATTAAATCTCTTAAACCTGGTAAAGGTAAAGAGATACATATCACTGATGCAATACAGCTATTAATTAATGATAAAGAAAAATTCATAGCTCATAATTTTGAAGGTAAGTATCTTGATTGTGGAACAATGAGTGGCTATATCAACTCTTCAAAAGAAATAGGCAAGATATGAAATTGTGTATGATCGGCACTGGCTATGTTGGTTTGGTAAGTGGTGTTTGTTTTTCGGATTTAGGTAATGATGTAATATGTGTTGATAAAGATATTAATAAAATTAAAAATTTAAAAAAAGGCATTATTCCTATTTATGAACCAGGTCTAGAAGAATTAGTTTTAAAAAACTATAAAAATAAAAGACTGAATTTTTCAACAAATCTAAAAGAGTCGGTTAAGAAATCAGATATTGTTTTTATATGTGTAGGTACACCAACAAAAAAAAATAGTAATAGTGCTGATTTAAGTCAAGTATACGCTGCTGCAAAAGAAATATCTAAATCTGTTAAAAAATTTAAAATTGTAATTAATAAATCGACTGTGCCTGTGACAACGGGTGATGAAATTGAAAAAATTATATCTAAAAAAGTTAATAAAAAATTTTTTTCAGTTGTATCAAATCCTGAATTTTTAAGAGAAGGCGAGGCTATTAGAGATTTTATTTATCCAGATAGAGTTGTAGTTGGATCAAATGATAGTAAGTCCCAGAGGATATTAAAAAATTTATATTCACCATTAATATCAAAAGGCGCAAAATTTGTTTCTACAAAAAGAAGAGCAGCAGAATTAATTAAATATGCTTCGAATGCTTTTTTAGCAACAAAGATTACCTTTATAAATGAAATATCAAATTTATGCGAAAAAACTGGCATAGATATAGAGGATATTTCAATAGGTATTGGACTGGATAAAAGAATTGGTAGTAGATTTTTAAGAGCTGGACCTGCATATGGTGGATCATGTTTTCCAAAAGACACTAAAGCTTTAGTTTCAACTGCTGATAAATTCAAAACTAATTTATCAGTCGTTAAAAGTGTTATTAGATCTAATGATTTAAGATCTGATTTATTATGTAAAAGAATAAATTTAATTTTGAAAAATAAAATTAAAAATAAAGTTGTATCTTTTTTAGGTGTAACTTTTAAAGCAAATACCGATGATATGAGAGATTCTTCTAGTCTTAAATTAATACCCTTCTTATCCAAAAAAGGTGCTAAAATTAAATATTTTGATCCTACTGGACCAAAAAATGAATTTAAAAAATTAAAAAATGTTGAATTTTCTGACTCAACATATGAGTCAATCAAAGGGTCTGATATTGTAATCATACATACAGAATGGAATGATTTTAAATCAATTAATTTCAAAAAATATTTAAAAAATAAAAAACTTATTATTTACGATATGAGAAATATTTATTCACCAAATAAAATTAAAAAACTAGGTTTTAAATATTTTGGTGTTGGAAGATAATTTAATTTAACTCAAATATTGCATCAACTTCAACAGATACACCAAGAGGCAAGCTATTTGTACTTACTGCTGCTCTAGTGTGCATTCCTGCATCACCAAAAATAGAAGCAATTATATCTGAAGCACCATTAATTACTTTTGGTTGCTCGATAAAATTTTCAGTTGAATTAACAAATCCATTTAATTTTATACAACACTTAATTTTATTTAAATCTCCATCACACGCTGCTTTTGCTTGTGCAACTATGCTTAATCCACATCGTTTAGCAGCTTGGTATCCGTCATCTGTTGACAACTCCTTTCCAATTTTACCTTTTATTAGTTGACCATTACTATCGATTGATATTTGACCTGATATATAAAGTAACTTACCAACTATTTTTGTTGCAACATATGAGCCTACTGGAGGTTTAGCCTCTGGTAATTTAACATTTAGTTCGTTAATTTTTTTTTCAAAATTCATTATTTTTTTTCAATAAATTCTGAGTGTGATTTGCTATTTTTAAATTTTGTTAATTTTTCCTTTAATTTTGAATTATTAAACTTGTTTTTCCATTCGCTAGCTTTTTTTGAAGTTTTATCTTTTAAATTTTCTGAAGTACATTTCGCATATTCTTTACTTAATTTATCAAACTTGTCACAATTTTCTTCAGCCATTACAGCCGTGTATAAAGATAATATAAAAAAACTTGATATTAATAGTTTTAATAATTTCATTTTTTCCTTTTTTTAATTTTGTTATTTTTTTTATTTTTATCGTATTCTCTTCTTTTCTCAATTAGTATAAGAGCCTCCTCCATTGTTAGTTCTACTGGGTCTTTTTCCTCTGGGATTGTTGCATTTAGAGATTTGTATTTAATGTATGGTCCATATTGACCTTTCATGATTCGGACTGGCTTTTTATCCTCAGGATGCTCCCCTAAATCTTTTATAATTGAAGAAGACATTCTTCCAGGTTTTGCCTCAGCTATAAGTGTAATTGCTCTATTTAATCCTATAGAAAAAATTTCTTCGACATTTTCTATTCTAGCTGATTTATTTTCACATTTTAAATATGGTCCAAATCTACCAGTGTTCAAAGTTATTTCTTTTTGATTTTCTGGATTAATGCCTAATGATTTAGGAAGTGAACATAAAAATTTTGCTTTATCTAAATCAATATTTTCTAATTCAATTCCTTTTGGTATAGATACATTTTTCAATAGTTCATTTACCTCAGATTTTTTTTTCTTTGTTTTTTTTCTTTTTTTAGGTTTTTCTTCTTCAATATTCTCCTCAAGAACTTTCTCATACTGAAGATAAGGACCAAATCTTCCATTTTTTAGAAAAATATCATTTCCATTTTCGTGTTTTCCAATAAATTTTGGTTCAGCTAGTTGTGATTGAGCAGCCGCTTTAGCTTTTGATAGTGGTCTTGTAAATTTACATTCAGGATAGTTTGAACATCCAATAAAGGCACCTCCTCTAAAACTATTTTTTAAACTAAGGGAACCCGTTTCACATAACTGACACTTTCTAACTATGTTTCCTTCTTTATCAGTGTCAAATATCAATGCTCCCAAACTTTCATTTAAAAGATCTAAAACCTCTCTAGTTCTTTTTTCTTTTACCTCTGAAACATTACTATTAAAATCTTTCCAAAACATTTCTAAGACCTTTAACCAACTTTCTTTTCCAGAAGTTATTTCATCTAGCTGATCCTCTAGTCCAGCTGTAAAGTTATAATCCACATACTTTGAAAATAATTTTTCTAAAAACGCAGAAATTAATTTACCTCTATCAGTTGGGAAAAATCTTTTACTAACTATTTCTGCATAACCTCTATTTGCTATTGTTGAAATTATACTTGCATAAGTTGAAGGCCTTCCAATTCCTAACTCCTCTAATTTTTTAACCAAACTCGCCTCAGAGTAACGTGGGGGAGGCTGGGTAAAATGCTGTTCATCAATAAGAGCTTCTATATTAATTGGTCCTTTTGACATCTCAGGTAAAATTTGCTCATCATCATCTTTGTTTTGATTTGAATAAACTTTTAAATATCCATCAAATTTCAAAACAGATCCGCTTGATTTACATATAGTTTTACCGTCTTCAGACTCAATCGTTATAGTATTTCTATCAAATTTTGCTGTTTCCATTTGAGACGACAGAGCTCTAGACCAAATTAAAGAATATAATTTTTGCTGGTCAGAACTTAAATACTTTTTAATAGAGTCCGGATTTCTATTAATATCAGTTGGTCTTATTGCTTCATGAGCTTCCTGAGCATTTTTTGCTTTTTTTCCTGAGTAATTATTTGGATTTTCTGGCAAGTATTCATTTCCATATTCTTTTTTAATAAAATTTCTAAAATCAGAGACCGCATCAGCTGATAAATTAGTTCCATCCGTTCTCATATAAGTAATTAATCCAACTGTATCTCCCTCAATTTCTATTCCTTGATAAAGTTTTTGTGCTATTTGCATTGTTCTTGATGCACCAAAACCCAATCTACTAGAAGCAACTTGCTGAAGTGTTGAAGTAGTAAAGGGTCCCGAGGGATTTCTGCTAACAACTTTTGAGGAAATATCAGTTATATTAAATTTTTTTGTCTTAATATTTGAAATTGCCTTTTCAATTTCCTCTTTATTTTTAAATGAGAATTTTTCTATTTTTTCTCCATCAAGTTGAGAAATACTTGCTGTAATTTTGCTTTTGTCTTTATCCTGAAAATTAATACTTAAAGTCCAAAACTCTTCAGGTTTGAATAATTCAATTTCATGTTCTCTTTCAGTAATCAATTTAAGTGCAACAGATTGAACTCTGCCTGCTGATTTTGAACCAGGTAATTTAGTCCAAAGTATTGGTGATATATTAAATCCCACCAAATAATCTAGTGCTCTTCTAGCCATATATGCATCAACTAATAAGGGCTCTATCTGTCTTGGATTTTCAATACCATGTGTTACAGCTTTTTTTGTTATTTCGTTAAAAACCACACGTTCAATTTCTTTATCCTTTAAAAGTTTTTTTTCATCTAAATATTCTTTTACATGCCATGCTATTGCTTCACCCTCACGATCTGGGTCGGTAGCAAGAATTATTTTTGAAGAATCTTTCGCAGCATCAGTAATTTCTTTTAAATATTTTTTTGAAAAGCTATCAACTTCCCATTCCATTTTAAAATTTTGATCAGGATCAACTGATCCATTTTTTGAAGGAAGATCTCTAATATGACCATAGCTAGCTAAAACGGTGTAGTTATCACCTAAATATTTATTAATTGTTTTCGCTTTAGCAGGGCTTTCAACTATGACTAGATTCATAAAATAACAAACTACTCAAAAGAGTTTGATAGTCAAATTAATAAATTTTTGTCTTAGTTTCTTCTTTATTTTTCAAGCGTTTAATATTTTCTCTATGAGTAAAAAATATTAAAATAAACATTATTACGTAAAAAAATACATTTTCTGAACCCTCAAAAATTAAAATGTAAACAGGTGTAGATAGTGATCCTATTAAGGAAGCTAAAGATGAATATCTAGAAATAAAAAAAATTATTAACCAACAAATACCAAATACTAAACTAAAAATTATATTTAAAGAAAAAAGTATCCCAACATATGTCGCTACACCTTTACCACCTTTAAATTTTAACCATACTGGAAACACATGACCTATAAAAGCGCATAAAGCTGATATATATAATGCATCAGGAAAATTAATTTTAACGTATAAAACAGGTATTACTGCTTTTAACACATCAAGTATTAGTGTTGAATAACCTATTAACTTATTACCTGTTCTTAAAGCATTTGTTGCGCCAATATTACCAGAACCGATTTCTCTAATATCTTTTTTTAAAAATATTTTGGTTAAAATTAATCCAAAAGGAATTGATCCCATCAGGTATGAGATTATACCTATTATAAAAAGTTCCATTTTTATATTTTAAATAATTCTATACCTTTTACAAATGTATTGGTTACTTTTCCTTGAAGTTTCTTATCTTCGATTGAAGTATTTTTAGATTTAGAGATTAAATTTTCTTTTTTTACAATCCATGGTTTATTGATATCTACTATACAAAAATCCGCATCATTACCAATAGACAGGTTTCCTTTATTTATATTTAATATTTTTGCTGGGTTAGAGGTTAATGCTTGAATTATAGTTTCAAGTTTTACAGATCCATTGTGAAATAATTCTAAACTTAAGGATAATAATGTTTCAATACCGGATGCACCAGTTGCAGCTTGTGCAAATGTTAATCTTTTAGATTCTTCATCTTCAGGTTTATGGTCAGAAACAATTACATCAATAGTTTTATCTTTTAATCCTTGAACTAAAGCTTCTCGATCTTCTTCTCTTCTCAGTGGGGGTGATAATTTTAAAAATGTTCTAAAATCTCCAATATCATTTTCATTTAATGAAAGATTATTAATTGATACACCGCAAGTAAATTTAACATTTTGCTTACGTTCCTTAATTATATCTACAGATTTTCCTGCTGATAGTTGAGATATATGATATCGACATTTAGTTTTTTCTAAGAGAGTAAGATCTCTTTCAATTATAATTCTTTCAGCAATATCTGGTATGCTTGATAAGCCTAGTTTTGTTGCAATAATACCAGAATTAATCATGCCATTTTTAGCTAAATCGTAATCTTCAGCATGTTGCATTATAAGACATCCTAAATCTTTAGCTGAATTCATAATTCTAGACATAAGTCTAGTATTTTGAATTGTTTTTACTCCGTCAGTAAAAGCAATAATTCCTTTTTTAGCTAGCAATCCGAATTCAGTCATATTGGTGCCATCAGTGTTTTGAGTTAAAGAGGCGCAAGGAAAGATATTTATTTTAGACTTATCACGTCCTCTTCTTTTTAAAAAATCTACAATTGATACATTATCTATAATTGGATCTGTATTAGGCATCGTTACAACTGAGGTAACTCCACCAGATAATGCAGCATTACTCAAAGTTCTAAAATTTTCTTTATATTCATATCCTGGCTCGCCTACAAAAACTCTCATATCTACTATACCAGGAAATATATATTTACCCTTTAAGTCAGTGGGCTTTTCTCTAGTTGGTAGATTGTTTGTATTTACCTTTTTTCCTATTGCTTCTATCTTTCCATCTTCTCCAATTATTAATCCACCATTTTCGTTAATGGAATTGTGAGGATCTATAATGTTTGCATTTATAAAGTATTGTTTTTTCATTTATTCACAAAATATTTTTAAACATGCCATTCTTACAGCAACACCTAATTCAACTTGTTCCTTAATTACACTTTTGTTTATGTCATCTGCTAATCTTGTATCAATCTCTATTCCTCTATTCATTGGACCAGGATGCATAATTAAAGCATCTGACTTTGCGTGATCAAGTTTATCTGGCGTTAATCCATAATATTCATAGTATTCTCTATTCGATGAAAGATATGAACTGGTCATTCTTTCATTTTGTAATCTAAGCATCATCACAATATCACAATCTTTGAGGCCCTTTTTCATATCAGTAAAAGTATTTACACCAAATTTTTCAATTTCTTTTGGCATCAGGTTAGATGGAGCAACTATATTAACCTCAGCTCCTAACATTGTAAGAAGGTAAATATTTGATCTAGCTACTCTTGAATGAAGTATATCTCCACATATTGCTATTTTTAATCCTTGAATTTTTTTTTTTCGATTTCTAATTGTTAATGCATCTAATAATGCTTGGGTAGGGTGTTCGCGTCTACCATCACCAGCGTTTAATACGACACAATTAACTTTTTGAGATAATAGATTACATGCACCAGAGTCTTGATGTCTGATCACAATTATATCAGGATGCATTGCATTTAAGGTCATTGCTGTATCAATCAAAGTTTCACCTTTCTTAATTGCAGAGTTACCCATATTCATTGACATAACATCCGCACCAAGTCTTTTTCCAGCAAGTTCAAATGAGCTTTGAGTTCTAGTTGATGGCTCAAAGAATAAATTTATTTGTGTTTTACCTCTTAACACATCAATTTTTTTATTTTTACTCTGATTTAATTTTATGAAAGCTTCTGACTCATCCAAGATATAATTAATATCATTAACTGATAAATCTTGAATACCTAACAGATGTTTTTGTGAGATTTTAATAGCTTTATTGATTTTAATTGCCATTAAAATTAACTCTATAGCTATAAAGTCTCTAAATGGCAAGGATTAATTATTTAAATAATCTATAGCTCCTTGAAGAATAAATGCAGCTGCGTTTTGATCTATGTTTTTTTCACGCTTAGAGACATTAATATCAAGCTGACTGGATAGATTAAATGCACCAACAGTTGAAAGTCTTTCATCCCATAAGCAAACTTCTACATCAATATTTTGGTCTATATTTTTAGATACATCACTTACTGATTGAGCAGAAGGACCTAATGAACCATCCATGTTAATTGGATATCCAATGATAATTCCTTTAATATTGTTTTCCTCTATTATTTTTTTTAATTCGTTGATTAGATCATCATTATTGGTTTTATTGATCGTTTTAAAGGGTGTGGCTATTGATTGTTTTTCATCGCAAATTGATACACCGATTCTTTTTGAACCAAGATCTAAACCAATCAATCTAGAGGTTTGAGACTGTTTTTTTTTGAATTCTTCAATAGTGATCATATTGTATATTTTAAACTTAAGTGATAGTTTGCGACATATTTAAATACCATATGAGCATCGATCTTAAAACAATAAAGCACATATCTAAGCTATCAAGGATTTCTGTAGATGAGAAAAAAGCAGAGAAACTTGCAGGAGATTTAAATTCAATTTTCGATTTTATTGAAAAACTTAACGAATTAAAAACTGACAATGTTGAACCATTAACTTCAGTTGCTGAAACAACTCTAAAACTAAGATCAGATGAAGTAAAAAGTAAAAACTTAAGAGATCAAGTAATAAAAAATTCCCCTAAGGAAAATGAAGATTATTTTGTAGTACCAAAGGTAATTGAATGATGTCAGATATAACTAAACAATCATTATTTGAGTTAGTAGAAAATATAAAAAGTAAAAAACTTTCCTCAAGTGAAGTTACTAAAGCATTTGTTGAAAGATCAGAAAAATCAAAAGAATTAAATGCATATATAACAGAAGATTATGCAAATGCTTTAAATAAAGCAAAAAAGTTTGATGAAAAACCTAATCTTGATCTGAAATTACCTGGCATTCCAATGGCTGTAAAAGATTTATTTTGTACAAAAGATTTAAGAACTACGGCAGGTAGTAAGATTTTAAATAACTTTGTTCCAACTTACGAGTCAACAGTCACACAAAACATTTGGAATGAAGGAGCTATCCTAATGGGGAAATTAAATTGTGATGAATTTGCAATGGGCTCATCTAATGAAACTAGTTTTTTTGGTAATGTACAAAACCCAATTGATAAGAATTTAGTTCCAGGAGGATCATCTGGTGGATCGTCTTCTGCAGTAGCAGCTCAATTAACACCAATAACTATTGGAACAGATACAGGTGGATCTATAAGACAGCCTGCTTCATTTACAGGAACTGTTGGATTAAAACCTACTTATGGTAGTTGCTCTAGATACGGAATTGTAGCATTTGCATCATCCCTAGATCAAGCTGGTCCAATGGCCCAAAATGTTAAAGATTGTGCATTGTTACAGGAAGTCATTAGCACTTATGATGAAAAAGATTCTACATCAATAGACTTTAAAAGAAACGAGTACAGCAAAGAATTAACAAAAGATATTAAAGGTAAAAAAATAGGAATACCCAAAGAATATAGAGTAGATGGCATGCCTAAAGAAATAGAAGACCTATGGAAAAAAGGTATTGAATACGCAAAAGATTGTGGTGCTGAGATTATCGATATATCCTTACCCCATACTAATTATGCACTACCAACTTATTATATCGTAGCACCAGCAGAGGCCTCATCTAATTTGGCTAGATACGATGGTGTTAAATATGGTTTTAGAGCTGAAGGAGAAAATCTTATTGATATGTATGAAAAAACTAGATCTGAAGGATTTGGTGCTGAAGTTCAAAGAAGAATAATGATTGGAACTTATGTTTTATCTTCAGGATATTATGATGCTTACTATCTAAAAGCCCAAAAGGTAAGAAAACTAATTAAAAATGATTTTGACGATGCTTATAAAAAAGTAGATGCAATACTAACCCCATCCACTCCAAGTTCAGCATTTAAAATTGGAGAAAAAACAAATGATCCGGTGTCAATGTATTTAAACGACATTTTTACTGTTCCTGTAAATTTAGCAGGTTTACCAGGAATTTCTATACCTGCAGGCCATGATGCTAAAGGGTATCCATTAGGATTACAGATAATTGGTAAAGCTTTTGATGAACAAAATATTTTAAACATTGCATATGCTATGGAAGAAAAAATTAATTTTAAAAATAATATTACCGATTGGTGGATTAAGTGAGTAAGAACAAATCTGAATATCTAATTAATAGACATGATAATCAATATGAAGTTGTCATTGGTTTAGAAGTTCATGCACAAGTTACGTCGCAGTCGAAATTATTCTCAACATCAGCGACCAAATTTGGAGCCGAGCCAAATACTCAAGTAAGTTTAGTTGATGCAGCATTTCCAGGAATGTTGCCGGTAATAAACGAGTATTGTGTAAAACAAGCTATCAAAACAGGAATTGGTTTAAAAGCCAAAATCAATAATAGATCTGTCTTTGATAGAAAAAATTATTTTTATGCTGACTTACCTCAGGGGTATCAAATCTCACAATTTAAAGATCCAATCGTAGGTGAGGGCAAAGTAATACTTGATATGCCAGATGGTCAAAAAGAGGTAGGTATAGAAAGATTACACTTGGAGCAAGATGCAGGTAAAAGCATTCATGATCTAGATACTAAAAATACTTTTGTAGATTTAAATAGATCAGGTGTGGCTTTAATGGAAATTGTAAGTAAACCTGACTTAAGGTCCCCAGATGAAGTAAATGCATATATTAAAAAATTAAGATCCATAATGAGATATTTAGGCACCTGTGATGGAAACATGCAGGAAGGATCTTTAAGAGCGGATGTGAATGTATCTGTTAGAAAAAAAGGTTCAAAAGAATTTGGAACCAGATGTGAGATAAAAAATGTTAACTCAATTAAGTTCATGCAAATGGCTATTGAATACGAAGCTAATAGACAAGTTGATTTAATTGAAGATGGTCAAACAATTGATCAAGAAACAAGACTTTTTGATACTAAAAAAAATGAAACTAGATCAATGAGATCAAAAGAGGATGCTCATGATTATAGATATTTTCCAGATCCAGACTTATTGCCATTAGAAGTTTCAGATGATTTTATTGAAAATTTAAAATCAGAAATTCCAGAGTTACCTGACGAAAAGAAAAAAAGATTTATTGAAAAATTTAAATTATCACCTTACGAAGCAAACATTTTAGTTTCTGATATTGAAACATCAAATTACTTTGAAAATGTAATTAAGAAGTCTGATGTAAAACTTGCAACAAATTGGATAATTGGCGAATTATTTGCAGCGTTAAATGAAAAAAATTTAGAAATAACTGAAAGCCCTATAAGTGCAGGCAACTTATCAAAATTAATCAATTTAATTAAAGATGGAACAATTTCTGGAAAAATTGCAAAAACAGTTTTTGAACAAATGATGGAAGGCGACAAAGATCCTAAGAAAATTGTTGAAGAAAAAGGTTTAAAACAAGAGAGTGATCCAAAAGCACTTGAGGCACTGATTGATAAGGTTATTGATGATAACAGAGACAAAGCTACAGAATATAAGTCAGGCAAAGTTAAATTATTTGGTTTTTTTGTAGGTCAAGTTATGAAAGTTTCTGGTGGAAAAGCAAATCCTCAATTAGTTAATGAGATATTAAAGAAAAAACTTTAGAATTTATGGGTTCAGACCTAAATATAACTAAAGAACTCCAAGAGTATATTTTAAGTCATGGATTCAATTTACACCCAGTCCAAAAAGAAATAATTGATTATAACGCATCTCTTGGCGATATCAAAAGAATGCAAATATCAATTTCTCAAAGTCAATTTCTGCATTTAATTATAAAAATTTCAAATATCAAAAAAATTTTAGAGATAGGTACATTTACAGGATTAAGTACGTTATCTATGGCTTTGGCATTATCAGATGACGGTAAAATAATTGCTTTAGATAAAAATGAAGAAACTAATAAAGTTGCAATAGATTTTTTTAAAAAAGCTAATCAAGATCATAAAATAAAAACATTAATTAAACCTGCTTTAGAAAGTTTAGATGAAATTAAAAATGAAAAGTTTGATTTAGTTTTTATTGATGCTGATAAAATGAATTATATTGAATACTATGAACGTTCTTTACAATTATTGAACAAAAATGGTCTAATAATCATTGATAATGTTTTATGGTATGGAGAAGTTGTGAATGAAAACAATAATGATAAATTTACTAAAAATATTAAAGAGTTTAATAGTCATATCTCAAAGGATACAAGGGTTGAAAAGTTAATAATTCCTCTTGGTGATGGTATGACTGTTTGTAGAAAATTATAATGTTTGAAGTTATTGGTTTTTATAAATTTGTCAAAATTCCTTATCTAAAGAAAAATCAAAAAGTTTTATTAGAAACTTTAAAAAAGAAAAACATTAGAGGTACTATAATTATTTCCAAAGAAGGTGTAAATGGAACTATTTCTGGTAAAGCTGCAGACATAAAATTCACAATTAACAATTTAAAAAGAACTCTAAAATTTAAAGAATTTAACAGCTGCAATAAGTCTAAAAGCTTATTCCAACCATTTCATAAACCTAAAGTGAAAATCAAAAACGAGGTTGTTCCTATGAATTTAATTTTAAACAAAAGAATAAAGAAAAAGGATAGCCATGTAGATCCAATCAAATGGAATAAGCTGATTAAAGAAAAGGATACTGTTCTTATAGATGCGAGAAAACCATTTGAGTATGATGTTGGAACATTTAAGGGAGCAATCAATCCTGATGTTGATAACTTTAGAGATTTTCCAAAATATCTAAAAAAATTAAAAAAAAATCAACCTATAGCTATGTTTTGTACTGGTGGAATTCGTTGTGAAAAGGCATCTGTTTATTTGGAGAATAAAGGCTTTAATAACATTTATCAGTTAAATGGTGGAATTTTAAATTATCTTAAAAAAACAAATAAGAAAAAAAGTTTATGGAAAGGTGAATGTTTCGTTTTTGATAACAGGATTAGTTTAAAACATGGTCTAAAAGTTGGTTCTTATTCAATGTGCAGCGGTTGTAGGAAGCCTGTATCTCGTAAGGATAAAAAATCAAAAAAATATGAAGAGGGTGTTTCATGTCCAAATTGTCACGACAATCTAACAGATTATCAAAAATCAAGATTTAGGATGAGACAAAAACAAATTAATCTTGCTAAAGAAGCAGGAAAAAGACATATCTTCCAAAAAGAGTATTAACAAATCTAAAATTAATGAATTTATTAAAAGATGAAGTCTCGTTGTTAGTAAGAAAACTTGCTGTACCAGCAAGTGTAGGAACCTTATTCCAAACACTTTATACAATCGTAGATACTTTTTATGCAGGAAAAATATCGCCAGAAGCCTTATCTGCTTTGAGCAAGTCTTTTCCGATATATTTTTTGATTATTGCGACATCCATTGGAGTTACCGTAGCTGGAACATCATTGATTGGAAGCAGTATCGGAGAAAAAAACGAAAAAAATGTTTTAAGTTATTTTGGAAATGTAATCATTTATTCAATTATAATCTCGGTTTTTGTATCTATTTTAGGATTTGCTTTTGGTGAAAAAATATTCTTATTAATGAATTCCTCTCAAGAGGTAACAATTCTTGGACTCGAATATATAAATATAATTTTTTTAGGTACGATATTATTTATTTTAGTAGTAGCATTAAATTCATTCTTACACGCAGAAGGAGATACTAAAACTTACAGAAATGTTCTAATATTTTCTTTTTTCTTAAACATTATTTTAAATCCAATTTTTATATTTGGTTTTTTATTTATACCACCATTAGGAATAACTGGTATTGGGATAGCAACTTTAATTGCTCAATTTGTATCTTTGTTGGTTATTTTGATAAAAATATTAAATAATCAAAGAATTAAACAAATAACTTTAGACCATTTCAAAGCTAAATTTTTTTTCTTAAAAAATATTTTTTTTCAATCAATGCCAATTACAATTGCTATATTAGGGTATTCTATTGCTGCAACAATTGTTTTTACATATGTTGGGTTATTTGGTGAATATGCTGTAGCAGGATATGGATCTGCCACAAGAATTGAGCAAGTGGTTTTGTTACCAATATTAGGAATTAATACAGCAATAATTTCTATAATAGCGCAAAATATTGGTGCAAAATATTACGATAGAGTGGAGCAATCCTATTTCACCTCAATAAAATACGGTCTATTTATTATGTTAATTGCTGGTGTAGTTATTTTTATAAGTGCTGACATTGTTCCTAAATTCTTTTCTTCAAATCCAGATGTAATTATGCATGGCTCGATGTACCTTAAAATTTCTGCATTTATTTTACCTGCTTATCCAATTTTTTTCTTATCAAATGGATTTTTTATGGCATTAAAAAAATCTGAAAAAGCCATGATTAATAATATTGCCAGAAATGTGATAGTACCAGTTTTATCCTTTTATATTGCAAAGTATTTAAATGCAGATTTTAAAACTTTTTTTTATATTTGGGCTATCTTTCAATGGTTGATATCATTGATATTACTATTTTATGTTAAGTATTATATTAAACATAAATTGGCTAATGTTTAATATTTTTTAAATATGTTTTTTACAAAAAAGAAAGCGATAATTTTAATTATAATCTGTTCGATATTTTTTATTCTCACATATAAAGATGTTAAATCTGAAGAGATAAAAGAAATTTCTGGAAATGCTCAAATTATTGATGGTGATACAATAAAAATAAATTCAAAAAAAATAAGATTACATGGAATTGATGCACCTGAATTCAAGCAAATGTGTAAAAAACCATATTTAACAATAAGTTTTTTTACTTTTACTAAAGATTATCCATGTGGAAAAATTTCAACTCAAAAATTACAAAAAAAAATAAATAACAAAGTAATAACTTGTAAAATTTTGGATATTGACAGATATAAAAGATTAATTGGAGAGTGCTATAAAAGAAATTTAAATCTGAATTCTTGGCTTGTTTCAAACGGGTATGCACTAGCTTATAGAAAATACTCAAAAAAATATATATCAAACGAAATTAATGCGAAAAATGAAAAAAAAGGTATTTGGCAAGGTAAATTTGAAATGCCATGGGACTTTAGAAGAAAAAAATAAGTTTATAATCTTGAAGCACAGTCTTCAATCCAAGAACAAAGATGTTCAGCAAAAGATCTTCTAACAAACAGATTTACAGTATTTTCATCTTTATGGTGTAGAATTACATCTATATGATTTAAAACTGTCTGAGTTGTTGATCCACTTTTTTCTTTAAATTCATTAAAGTTAAAGGGTGATCCTGCTGAAAAGATTTCATAAACATTTTCACCTTTAACTTCTAATTGAACAAATTGATCTGTTACATCTATAACAGCACCTAAATTTGCTTTTGAAATACTATTAAATAACATTTCATATAGATCGAATTTATTAGTGTCTTTACTTTCCAACTCATTTGAGATTATCATCCATTCGTCTGGACTAAGCCATATTGCTGTTAATTTATCACTCGTTGTTGATGTGTTTGCTTCTGTAGGTAAGATCATATTAAGATTTTTACCAACATTTGTTAAAAATTCTCTTTTTTTACCTCTCAAATTAATTTTTATTACTGGTGAGATTTCCTTTACGGAAATACTTTCTTGCTTAATTTCATTTTTAATAACTGAATTATAGTTAAGCATTTAACCTCTCATTTTTCTCATCATAAAATACTGGATTTGCAACAGTGACATTAATATTTTTATTTTCCATGGGCACAAAAAGTTTTTTTCCCATCATATCTTTTCCACCTCTAACTACTGCAAGTGCTATTGATTTCTTTAGGTTTGGACTGAAATAACTTGAAGTTACATGTCCAAGCATTTCTACTGGACTTTGATTTAACTCAGAAACTATTTGTGCTCCCTCTTCTAAAACAATATTTGGATCATCAGTTAATAAACCTACTAATTGCTTTCTATCTTCTTTCATTGTATCAGATCTATAAAGAGATCTTTTTCCTATGAAATCGTATTTCTTCTTGCTTACTATCCAATCCATTTGAAGATCGATAGGAGTCATTGTCCCATCTGTATCTTGACCAACAATGATGAAACCTTTTTCTGCTCTTAATAAGTGCATTGTCTCAGTTCCATAAGGAGTAATGTTAAACTCTTTACCTGCCTCTATACACTTTTCCCATAAATCTTTTCCATAACTTGCTTGAACGTTTATTTCGTAGCTGTGTTCACCAGTAAAACTAATTCTCATTATTCTGCATTTAATATTGCCAACTTTCGTATCTTTGAATGACATATGAGGAAAGTTTTCATCTGATAAATCTAAATCGGGAATTATTTTTTTAAGAATTTTTTTACTATTAGGTCCACATAAACTCGCTGTAGCATAATGGTCTGTTACAGAAGTTAAGTAAACATCAAGCTCAGGCCATTCCGTTTGAAGATAATCTTCTAGTTTTCCTAAAACATTAGCAGCACCACCAGTTGTTGTGGTCATGATGTAATGATTTTCACCTAATCTAGTGGTAACCCCATCATCATAAACCATACCATCTTCATTTAGCATTAGGCCATATCTACATTTTCCTATAGCTAATTTTGACCAAGCATTTGTATAAACTCTGTTTAAAAATTCAGAAGCATCACTTCCTTGAATATCAATTTTACCAAGAGTAGAGGCATCTAATATACCAGCACTTTCTCTAACAGCTTTACTTTCTCTTTGTACTGCTTGATGCATAGTTTCTCCGTTAACAGGGTAGTACCATGCTCTCTTCCATTGACCGACATTTTCAAATTCCGCTTTATTTTCAACATGCCAATCATTCATTGGTGTTCTTCTAAAAATATCAAAAAACTTTCCTACATTTCGACCCACAATAGTCCCAAATGTTAATGGTGTGTAAGGAGGTCTAAACGTAGTGGTCCCTAATTCTCCCATTTTAACACCAGCTGTGTCTGCAATTATGCCTAACGCATGCATATTTCCTAGTTTACCTTGATCAGTACCCATTCCAGTAGTCGTGTATCTTTTTACATGCTCAATAGATCTAAAACCTTCTCTTAATGCTAATTTGATATCTTTAGCTGTTGCATCGTTTTGATAATCTACAAATGGTTTAGTTTTACCTAAAGGTTTATCAGAAGGAAGTAACCAAATATTTCTTTTTGAATTTTCCTGATCGATTTCAACACTAATATTATCTAAATCTGTTTCTTTAATATTTAGATTATCTTTAAGCTTTTGATTTAAATTTTTAATGATTTCATCAATTTTAAAATCTCCACCACAAGATCCTACACTTAATTGATCAGATGTATTCTGATTTGGTAAGAAAATTTGTTTTTCCTCATCAAACTTAAGTTTACTACCTGATTGTGTATATAAATGTACAGCAGGTGTCCAACCACCAGCAACTCCCAAGCAATCACATGAAATAGAAATTTTACTTCCAGTCACTGAAGTACCATCATTAGATAGTTTCATGATTGAAATACTATTTAATCTTTTATAACCAGCTGTATCAACAATCGAGTGTGACCAGTAAACTTTAATACCTGCTTCTTTTACTTTTTTTACAATTTTACTTTCAGATTGTTCTCTTATATCAATAATAGCCTCAACATTTATACCTTTATTATATAGTGACAAAGCACTTTCATAAGCACTATCATTATTAGTAAAAAATACATTTTTACGACCACAAGCAACTCCATAAAATTCACTGTATTTTTTAACAGCAGATGAAAGCATTATTCCTGGTCTATCATTATTATTAAATATCAAAGGTCTTTCTAAAGCACCTGTGGCCAAAATAACTTTCTTAGCTCTAATTTTCAAAAGTCTTTGTCTGATTTTATTTGTTTTATCTTTTGCCTCTAAATGATCAGTTAGATTTTCTCTAGCCAAAAGATAATTATACTGATGGTAAGCAGCCACACTTGTTCTAGTTTTTATCTCAAGATTTTTGATATTTTTAAGTTCCTCTATTTCTTTTTTAAACCATTCAGAAGGAGTTTTATTATTAATTTTATTAAATTCATTGTTTTCATAAACAGTTGAGCCACCAAGTTCATTTTTTTCTTCAACTAACAATGTTTTATAATTATTTTTAGCTGCATTTTTTGCTGCTAATATTCCAGATATACCTGCACCTACAACCAATACATCACAGTGAATATTTCGGTGGTCATAAATGTCAGGGTCACTTGATGTTGGTGATTTCCCTAAACCGGCTGAGTGTCGAATAAAAAATTCATATTTCTCCCAGAAACTAGCAGGCCACATAAATGTTTTGTAATAAAAACCTGCTGGAAAAAAAGGGGAGAGAAAATTGTTTATTCCACCAATATCAAATTCTACACTTGGCCAACAATTTTGACTGGATGCCTCTAAACCCTCATAAATCTCGACTTCTGTTGCTCTAACATTAGGTTCTGTTCTGTTTGTACCAGGATTTACTTGAACTATAGCATTTGGTTCTTCAGAACCAGAAGTCATAATTCCTCTTGGTCTATGATATTTAAAACTTCTTCCAACTAAATGAACATCGTTTGCAAGTAATGCTGATGCTAAAGTATCACCTTTAAATCCATGATAAGTTTTGCCATTAAATTTAAAGGAAATTCTATTAGTTTCATCAATGTACTCACTGGATTTTACTCTTAAGTTTTTAGTCATTTTATTGAGCAGGTGGTTTTTCACCCATTTTGTAAATTGCTTTTATTTCGTCGTTAGAAGTATCTCTAACCATATTAAACCATTTACGACAACCATGTGCATGGTTCCATCTTTCAAATTGAACACCTTTAATATTTTTTCTCATAAATAAATATTCTGCCCACTCATCATCACTTAATTCTGTTGGTTGCTTAGGTCTCTCGATATGAGCTTCACCACCAGCCTTAAATTCTTGCTGATCTCGTTCTCCACAGTATGGACAGTTTATTAAAAACATTAATGAGCAACCGCTGCAGCACCATGTTCGTCAACAAGGTCTCCGCTTACAAATCTATTTAAATTAAATGCAGCATTAAGTTTGTGTGGTTCATCATTTGCGATAGTATGTGCAAATAAATCTCCAGATCCAGGAGTTGCTTTAAATCCTCCTGTGCCCCAACCACAATTAAAGTATAATCCTTTAATTGAAGTTTTACTTAAAATAGGACTAGCGTCAGGACAAATATCTACTATTCCTCCCCATTGTCTTAACATTCTCATTCTACTGAAAATTGGATATAATTCTAAAATTGCATTTAATGTTCCTTCAACTATTTGATGACTACCTTTTTGAGTATAAGAAACATAATCATCCGTTCCAGCACCAATGACCAATTCTCCTTTGTCAGATTGACTGACATAAGCATGCACTGCGTTAGACATTACAACTGTATCAATAATTGGTTTTACAGGTTCAGAAACTAAAGCCTGTAAAGGTTTACTTTCAAGTGGAAGTCTTAGACCCGCCATATTAGCTATTACACTAGAATGACCAGCTGCAACTACACCAACTTTCTTAGTTTTTATAAATCCTTTTGTTGTTTCTATTCCTTCAACACTATCACCATTTCTTTTTATTCCTTTAACTTCACAATTTTGAATAATATCAACACCCAATGCATCAGCTCCTCTAGCATATCCCCAAGCAACAGCATCATGTCTTGCTGTACCTGCTCTACGTTGTAAAGTTCCTCCTAAAACAGGGTATCTAATATCTGGTGATGTATTTATAATTGGACAAAATTTTTTAACTTCTTCAGTGCTCAAGTAGACTGCGTCAATTCCATTTAGTCTATTAGCATGTGTTCGTCTTTTTAAATCTCTAACATCTTGTAAATTATGTGCAAGGTTCATTACACCTCTTTGACTAAACATTACATTATAGTTTAGTTCTTGAGATAAACCTTCCCAAATTTTTAATGCATGATCATATAATCCTGCACTGGCATCCCATAAATAATTTGATCTAATAATTGTAGTATTCCGCCCAGTATTTCCTCCACCAATCCAACCTTTCTCGACTACAGCAATATTATTCATATTGTGTTTTTTTGCTAAATAGTAGGCAGTTGCTAATCCGTGGCCACCACCACCAACAATAACTGCATCGTACTCTTTTTTAGGAGCAGGATCTTTCCACGCTCTTTGCCAATTTTCATGATATGAAAGAGCGTTTTTGATTAACGAAAATACTGAGTACTTATTTCTCATAATAATTGAATAATTACTTTATATATATTGAATTTTCAATACAATCGCTTAATACACAATGTCATACGGAAGAGTGGGTGAGAGGCTGAAACCAGTCGTTTGCTAAATGACCGTGCGAGGAAACTTGTACCGAGGGTTCGAATCCCTCCTCTTCCGCCACTAAAATAGAGGCTGATCTTTAAAAAAGTTTTTCATAGTCACAGGTCGTTGTTCCAAAATATATCTATAGACATTATAATTTTCCATTACACGCTGTACGTAATTTCTTGTTTCTCTAAATTTTATTAATTCAACCCAATCAACATAATCAACTTGTTTTTTTTGTGGGTCTTTATTTATTTTTTTCCAATATTTAACTCTGTTGGGTCCAGCATTATACGCAGCGACTGCAAAAGGGTAGGCACCATCATATTGTAGAATTAAACCTGCAATATAATGCGAGCCTAAATTAATATTATATTCTGGATCAGTGGTTAATCTTGATTTTGAATAAGGAAGTTTAGCTTGTTTTGAAACTAATTTTGCAGTGTAAGGCATTAATTGCATTAATCCTTTTGCACCAGCATGACTGTTAGCCTCTAAATCAAATTCACTTTCTTGTCTAATTATAGATAAGATTAAAGCACTTTCTGGAATTTTTCTTTTATTAATATATTTAGGAGTACTAATTATTGGGTAGTTGTATTTATTATGAAATCTTTTTTGATAAGATGCAATTTTTGAAACCTGAATAGCAAAATCATATCTGTTTATACTTGTAGCTAATTCTGCAGCCAAAACTTCACTGCCTTTAGCTATATTGTCGTTAGCTAAATGCCTTAAAATATGTTTTGTGTATTTATCTTTCTTTAATTCATCTAGAAGATAAGAAATTTTTACAAGCTCTTTATTAAAAAATTGAATTCTATATTTAGGATCAATTTCCATATCTTTTTCTAACTCAAATTTTCCATCCGGATTTAATTTTAAAAAAGCTAGTTGACCATAGTATGTAGTAAGATATTTGGTGGCTTCTTTGTACCAATTATTTGATTGTTCTCTTTCGCCTATTTTCTCATATGCTCTTCCAAGCCAATAAGCACCTCTAGACAAGCTTATTGGATAACTAACATTATCATAAAAATTTTTAAAATGATCTTTAGCAGTCATGGGATCATTTAAAAAACTTAATGCTATCCAACCACTCATCCATTCTGCAGCAGCATATTCAGAGCCTTTTGTCATTCCATGATTACTTGAAATTTTATATGAAATTTCATATTTCTTTTTGTAAAGCAATGCTCTTGAGATAATTTCTCTTTCTTTCCACCATTTGTCAGGTCTAACTAAATATTCTTTATCATTTCTTATTTTCAATAAAATTTCTGTTGAAGAGTCTACACGTCCTTTTTTTCTTCTCCATTTCAATCGATCATAGTTTAATCCAGCATCATTTTTAAATTTTTCAGGAACATTTGCTATAGCTTGGTCAACCCCATAGCCTTTACTCATTAAAAGGTGTCTTGCGTTATATAAAAGTTCATAATCTTTTGGTAGATACCTTATCAACCTTTGTAAATCCCAACGATCACCGTTCCAAGCTAAATAATCAGCTCGTTTAATATAGTCATTTGCATTTAAATATTTTTTATATTTTTTTCTAAAATATTTTAATTCATTTTTAGATAAATCTGCTGTGACCCAACCTTCTTTAATTAATTTTGTACCTTTATTTTTATCTCCAATTAAAATATGACTTTCTCCAAGTATCATTTTTCCATAACCACTTAATGGATCATTTTCTCCGAACCATTTTACTATTTTTTTAGGTGAAACACTTTCTGTGGATAGTTTATGCTCAGCAAGATATTTTACTCTGCTTATTCTCGGATAATCTGAATTTTTATTTAAAAAAACTTGATAATCGTAAAAGGAAGCTTGATTACCAGAGGTTAAAAGATGTCTCCATTGTATAAAATTATAAATTGACTTGTCTTTTGCTTTTTTTGCAATTTTTAGTGCAGATGACCATTTACTTTTCTGCATTTCTGAAATGGCTTTTTTAGCTAACCCAAAGTCTCTTTTACTATAATATCTTGAAATCTTTATATTCATTGCTGAGCTAATGCCAGCTACAGTTGGTTTTTTCTTTGGTATTTTAAAACTTAATTTTTTTTCTTTTAAAACCAACTCTTTTTTAACAATCACTTCTTCGATTTTAATTTCTTTAGTTTTCTTAGGCTTCTTTAATGGCTTAAGGATATTTATAGATATTTTCTTTTGAATTTCTTCTTTACTTAAAACTGGTTTTTTTAAAGGTACAACTGAATTGATTTCAGCAAAGAGATTATTTGAAAATATTAATATTGATACGGTGAAACCTAAAAATAATATTTTTTTGAGCATAATCTTTTAGTATATGAATCTTTAAACTATGTTATAAGTATTTATGTTCAAAGGATCAAATGTTGCTTTAATTACACCATTTAAAAATAATGGTCTAGATGAGGAAGCATATATAAAATTAATCCATTTCCACATTGATAATGGTACTAATGGACTTGTGCCGGCGGGTACAACAGGTGAATCTCCTACGTTAAGTCATGATGAGCATCAAAGAGTAATAGATTTATGTATAAAAGAAAGTAATGGAAAAATTCCGGTTATTGCTGGTACGGGTTCCAACTCAACTGAGGAGGCTATTTCTTTAACCACACATGCAGAAAAAGCAGGAGCTAACGGCGCTTTGATAGTTACACCTTATTATAATAAACCAACTCAAGAAGGCTTGTATCAACATTATAAAGCAATTAATGACAAGTGTGGTATTCCAATTATAATTTATAATATTCCTGGTAGATCTGTGATTGACATGTCAGTGGATACAATGGCCAGACTCTATGAATTAAAAAATATAGTTGGTGTAAAAGATGCGACAGGTGATTTAGATAGAGTTAATCAGACCCTTGAAAAAATGGGTAAAGAATTTATTCAATTAACAGGTAATGATGATAATGCATTTGAATTTAATAAACGTGGTGGGGTAGGTACTATTAGTGTAACAGCTAATATTGCACCTAAACTTTGTTCAGATTTTCAAAAATACTCCAAATCAGATACCGATAACGAAATGAAAGAAGCAGAAAGATTAGATAAAATATTACAACCAGTTCATCACTCAATGTTTGTTGAGAGTAATCCTAGTCCTGTAAAATATGCTGCAAAACTTTTAGGACTTTGTGATGACAATGTAAGACTACCACTTGTAAAAGTAACAGATACAACAAAAGAAATTATAAAAAAAGCTCTTCAGTCTGCTAAGTTAATTTAATGAACAAAAAAACCAATCCTGGTTTGAAAATCATTTGTCTAAATAGAAAAGCTAGTTTTAACTATTTTTTTGAAGATCTTTTTGAAGCTGGAATTGTTTTAAAGGGATCAGAAATTAAATCAGTAAGAGAGGGCAAGGTAAATATCGCTGAGTCTTATGCTGTTGAAAAGAGAGGTGAAATTGTTTTAATTAATTCGCATATATCTCCATACAAGCAAGCCAGCTACTCTAATCATAATCCAACTGATGATAGAAAATTGCTTCTTAATAAAAAAGAAATAAACAAATTAATAGGTAAAATGCAAAGAGATGGTTTCACATTAGTTCCAACAAAAATGTATTTTAAAAAAGGAAAGGCTAAAATAGAACTAGCTGTTGCAAAAGGGAAAAAGCAATATGATAAAAGAGCAACAAAAAAAAGTAGAGATTGGAACCGTGAAAAGGCAAGATATATTAGAAAATCAAGCTAAAATTGTTTTTTTAGGAATAGGTTCAAATTTAGGTATAAGAAAAAGAAATATAGAAAAAGCAAAATTTTTGTTATCAGAACATAACTTAGATTTTCTCTCGGTATCTAGTTATTATGAAACCCCTTCCTGGCCTGATCCAAGAAAACCTAAGTTCTTAAATATAATTTTAAAATTAAAATGTTTTTACAGTCCTCAAGAACTATTAAAAATATGTAAATTTATTGAAAATCAATTAGGTAGAAAAAAAGCAAAAAAAAATGCTCCTCGTACATGTGATTTAGATATAATCGATTTTAATAATTTGGTATCAAAAAAAAATTCTAAAATTAATTTACCTCATAAAATGATGCACAAAAGAAACTTTGTATTATTTCCATTATTTGAGATTCAAAAGAATTGGATCCATCCTGATAAACAAATTGATGTTAAAACCTTGATTTCTCTGCTTCCAGATAGAGACATTAGATCTATTAAACAAATTTGATTTAGTGGTATAATGTTAATTATGCTTAATTCAAATGAACTTATAAATAAAGTTAAGAATTATAATAAATTTCTAAATCCTGAAAAATTGGATAAAGCATATAATTTTGCTGTTAAGGCACATGAGAGTCAAAAAAGAGCATCGGGTGATCCTTATTCTGTTCACCCAATTGAGGTTGCAAATATTTTAACTGAATTAAAATTAGATAGCGCTACAATTACAACAGGTCTATTACATGACACTATAGAAGATACTTTTGCAACTTATGAAACTATAAAACAAGAATTTGGAGATGAGGTTGCTGATTTAGTTGATGGTGTAACGAAAATTTCAGCATTTGAAAATTCAGCTGGAGCTAATTCCAAAGTTGAGAATTTCAGAAAATTAATTTTAGCAACATCAAAAGACATAAGAGTTCTGTTAGTCAAAATTGCTGATCGCCTTCATAATATGAGGACCATTAAAGCGATTGCAAAAGAAGACAAAAGAAAAAGGATAGCACAAGAAACTATGGAAATTTATGCACCATTAGCCGATAGAATGGGTATGCATAGAATAAGGGACGAACTTGAGGATTTATCTTTTGAAATTTTAAATAATGATGCAAGAAAATTAATTAAAAAAAGACTTGATGAAATAAAATTAGATAGAAAAGATTTATTTGAAGAACAATCTTTTGAGTTAAGTGAAATCTTGAATGATAATGAAATTAATGCCGAGATTCATGGTAGGGAAAAAACACCTTTTTCAATTTGGAGAAAAGTTCAAAAAAAAAGAGTTTCGCTTGAGCAAATAACAGACATTATTGGATTTAGGATAATTTTAAAAAATGTAGACGATTGTTACAAAACTCTTGGTATTTTTCATAAAAAATGGAATTGCATACCAGGAAAATTTAAAGACTATATTTCATCTCCGAAAATTAATGGTTATAAATCTATTCATACTTCTGTAATTGGTTCGAATAAAAAACCAATAGAAATTCAAATTAGAACACACGAAATGCATGAATTTGCAGAAAGAGGTATCGCGTCTCATTGGCAGTATAAATCTTCTGAAAAATTTAATTCTTTAAGTTGGAAGGAGTATGATTGGTTAAAAGATCTTGTTGAGATTATAGAAAAAAATGAAAATCCCGAAGATTCATACGAGTATACAAAACTACAAATGTTTCAAGAAAACGTATTTTGTTTTACACCAAAAGGTTCAGTTATAAAATTACCTAAAGACGCAACTGCAATAGACTTTGCATATGCTGTTCATACTAAAATTGGTAATTCAGCAGTTGGTTGTGAAATCAATGGTAACAAAAGCGAATTACAAACTATTTTGAGAAATGGCGATCGAGTAAATATTATAACATCTAAAAATAATTCACCATCACTTCATTGGATACCAACAACTAAAACAGGTAAAGCTAGAGCGGCAATAAGAAGATATTGGCACGATAAAGGAGAGCAAAAAGAGGAAAAAACAAAAAAATACAATACCACTCTATGGATGTCATTACCTGATAAGCCAGGTCAGTTAGGAGATATAAGCTCACTTATTGGAAGTCATAAATTAAATATATCTAGCTTAGAAATGGTTGGTAAAAATCCCAATTATATTAATTTTAAATTTAAATTAATTATTAGAAACCTTAAGAATTTTACTAATTTTATTGCAGAGCTAAAACAAAAGAGTATAAAATTTAAGATAATTAGACACGAAGAAAAAAGAAATGCTTTCACTCAAAAAATCCTTAAATATTTTAAAAAAAACTAATGCATTATTAGAAGGTCACTTTGTTCTATCCTCAGGTCTACACTCTTCAAAATACATTCAATGTGCAAAACTTTTAAGTCGCCCCAATTTATCTGATAAAATTTGTAAATCCTTAGCAAATAAAATTAAAAAAAAATTTAAAAAAATTGATTTAATATTAGCTCCTGCAATGGGGGGAGTAATTATTGGATATGAAATAGGAAAATTGCTTAAAAAAGAAACAATTTTTTGCGAAAGGGTAAATGGTAAATTTACTCTCAGAAGAGGTTTTACTATTAAAAAAGGTGCTAGAGTATTAATTATAGAAGATGTAATCACTACGGGAAAATCAAGTTTAGAGTGTGTTAAATTGATTAAAAAATCAAAAGCAAAATTAATTGGATTTGCATCTATTATAGATCGATCAACTAAACAATCTTTAAAAATAAAAATTGGAATAACATCTCATTTAAAAATTGATGTTCCAACTTATAAATCAAATAAATTACCACCAGAACTTAAATCTATACCAATAACAACCCCAGGAAGCAGATACATTAAGTGAAAAGGTTAGGTGTAAATATAGATCATGTTGCAACTTTACGAAACGCTCGTGGAGAGAAGCATCCAGATCCATTATACGCAGCTAAAAAGGTTATCAGTTATGGAGCTGATTCTGTAACAATTCATTTAAGAGAAGATAGAAGACATATAAATGATATTGATGCAAAAAAAATCTGTGGTTTAAGAAATGTACCTGTAAACCTTGAAATTTCTATGAACAAAGAAATTGTTAACAAAGCACTTAAGATAAAACCAAATTTTATTTGTTTAGTTCCAGAAAATAGAAAAGAAATTACTACTGAGGGAGGTTTAAATATAAAAAACAATCATAATAAATTGGAGAAAATAATTAAAAAATTTAAAAAAGCAAAGATAAGAACAAGTTTATTCATTAATCCATCTCCAATTGATATTAGACTTGCTAAAAAATTAAATGCTGATTGTATTGAGATACATACTGGAAAATTAGCAAACCTAGTTAAATCAAAAAAAAATTATTCTAGTGAATTAAACAGAATTAAAAAAAGTGCAAAATTAGCATCAAGTTTAAATATAGAAGTCCATGCTGGTCATGGTTTAGACTATAAAACCACCAATATATTAACAAAAATAATAGATATTGAGGAGTATAATATTGGACATTTTATAATTGGAGAGTCAATATTTGATGGACTTTCAAAAGTAATTAAAAACTTTAAAAAAATTATAAAAAAATAAATGAAAATTTTAGGTATTGGTGTTGATATTGTTGAAAATAAAAGAATTCAAAAATCGATTAAAAATCCTTTATTTAAAAAAAGAATTTACTCATCTGAAGAATTGAAACAATCTAATACTGTAAACAATAAGGTAGCTTATTTTTCGAAGAGATTTGCTGCAAAAGAAGCATTTTCTAAAGCTCTTGGCACAGGTTTTCGTATGAATTTAAATTTTAAAGATATAGAAGTTGTTAATAATAAAATGGGAAAGCCTTATTATGTTAAAAATAAAAAAATTACCAAAATCATTCAAAAGAACTTTAAAATTAAAAATTTTAAATGTTTTCTATCAATCTCTGATGAAAAAAATTATTCAACAGCATTTGCAATTATTCAAACATCATGAAATTAGATAAAAATTTTTTTTCAGAAAATATAAAAACTTTAATTTATGCATTAATAATTGCAGTAATAATTAGATCGCTTTTAGTACAACCATTTTATATTCCATCATCATCCATGGAACCTACTTTATTAGTTGGTGATAGGTTGTTTGTAACAAAATATACCTATGGATATAGCAAACACTCATTTCCTTTTAGTCCTCCGATATTAAGCAAAAGAATTATGTTTAGAGGCCCTGAAAGAGGTGATGTAATTGTATTTAAAACGCCAGTAGATAATCGAACAGATTACATTAAAAGATTAATTGGTTTACCTGGTGATAAAATTCAGTTTATAGACTCTAATTTATATTTAAATAATTCTGAAATTCTTAAATCTAAAATTAATAATAAAACCACTATTTTCTGCGGAGATAAAAGTATTGATGTTCATAGATTTGAGGAAAAGCTTTCAAATGGAAAAAAGTTTCATACTGTTTATCTAAAAGATTATACCTATCAAAATTCTGACGTGTTTACTGTACCAAAAGATCATTATTTTTTTTTAGGGGATAACAGAGATTGTTCTAAAGATAGCAGGTACTTAACAAGTGTAGGGTATGTGCATAAAGATAATTTAGTAGGAAAAGCTCAATTTATATTTTTTTCATCTGATAAAAAAATAGGAAGTTTTATAGAATTTTGGAAATGGCATAAGTCAATTAGATTTAATAGAACATTTAATAAAATTAATTAATGAAAATTAACTATCAGAGTTTAGAAAAAAAAATTGACTTAAAATTTAAAAATAAAGATCTACTTATTCAAGCCCTCACACATAAAAGTTTTAATCCAAATGAAAATAATGAAAAGATAGAGTTCCTGGGTGATAGAGTTCTTGGCTTGGTGATAGCAAAAAAACTTTTAGAAATTTATCCAGGAGAAAAAGAAGGTGTTCTTGATAAAAAATTTGCATCGCTAGTGAATAAAAAAACTTGTCTGGATATAGCAAAAAAAATCAATTTAGCTAGTTATGTTAAAACATTTAACCCTAACAATAAAAAAATAAAAATTGAGGACAAAATTATATCTGATAGCTGTGAGGCATTAATTGGTGCTATTTATCTTGATAAAGGTTTTACAATTGTTGAAAAAACAATTTTAAATTTGTGGCAAGATCATATTGAAAAAAGTGTAGTTACAGAAATAGATGCAAAAACAAAGTTACAGGAATTAACTTTAAAAAACTTCAAAAAATTACCTACTTATAAATTAATTTCAAATACAGGTCCAAGACACAAACCCATATTTAAAGTTGGAGTAAAATTGCCCAATACAAAATATTTTATAGCCACTGGAAAATCAAAGAAAGAAGCTGAACAAAATGCTGCTATAGAATGTTTAAAAAATACAAATAAAAAATGAATTGGTCAGACGAAGGGTTTTTAATAAGCAAAACAAGATATAATGAAAATTCATTAATTGCTGAATTATTTACAAAAGATAAAGGAAAGATATCTGGAATAATATTTGGTGGTACTTCCAAAAAAATTAAAAATTACCTTCAAGTTGGTAACAAACTCCATGTTAATTATAATTCTAAAAATGAAAATAAAATAGGTTATTTTAAAATTGAAATTTTAAATGCCTATACACCATTATACTTTGATCATAAACAAAAGTTGTCTTGTATTACATCTGCAATGAATTTGATTAAAATATTAACAGCAGAATCTCAATCTAATGATAAAGTTTATTTTATAATTCAAAATTTATTTTTAATTTTAAAAGAAAAAGATTGGTTAAAAAAATATATATTTTGGGAATTAGAGTTACTTAAAATATTAGGATATGACTTATCGCTCGAAAATTTAGTTGAAAAAGATTTGGAAGGTAACAAAACTGTATATTACGCTAATTCTTTAAATGAAAAAAAATATGTACCCAATTTTTTGATTGAAAGAGATATAGAGGTTAATGATCTTGGGACCTTATTGAACGGTTTGAAATTAGTAGGTGATTATTTGGATAAAACCATTTTAAGACCAAATAATTTAAGTTATCCAAATAGTAGGTTGTTATTTTTAAATACGTTAAAATAATTATTTTATTATTTTATCAATTCTATCAGCATAATAACTTACTATAGCATTGGCACCAGCTCTCTTAAAAGCTACCAAGCTTTCATATATAGCATCTTTATTAATTAATTTTTTCGTTATAGCTGTTTCAATCAAGCTATATTCTCCTGATACTTGGTAGGCAAATACAGGTAATTTAAATTTCTCTTTTATTGATTTTATTATGTCTAAGTAGGGCATACCTGGTTTAACCATTACCATATCGGCACCTTCTTTAATATCTAATGCAACTTCTCTTAAAGCTTCATCAGAATTTCTATAATCCATCTGATAAGTTTTTTTGTCTCCTTTTAACGAACCTTTAGAACCTACTGCATCTCTAAAAGGGCCATAAAAGCTTGAAGCATATTTTGCTGCATAAGATAATATTTGAACGTTTTGGAATTTATTTTTATCTAAAGCTTTTCTGATTTTACCTATTCTACCATCCATCATGTCTGAAGGAGCTAGTATATCACAACCCATCTCTGCTTGAAGTAATGATTGATTAATAAGAACCTCTATAGTTTCGTCATTAAGTATTGTGTTAGATTTGATTAAACCGTCATGACCATGTGATGTGTAGGGATCTAATGCCACGTCACACATAATACCTATTTGATTTTTGTATCTTTTTTTAATTTCTTTAATTGCTCTACAAACTAAATTTTTTTCGTTGAGTGATTCTGTACCCAATTCATCTTTACGAACATTTTGGGTTTTTGGAAAAAGAGCAACCATTGGTATCTTTTTTTTTATTGCTCTATCTACTATTTGGCTCAATCTATTAATAGTATACCTGTATACACCGGGCATAGATGAAATTGGTTGCCGTTTATTAGATCCTTCTATTAAAAAAATAGGTAATATAAAGTCATTTGGACTTAAAGTATTTTCTTGAATCAGTCTTCTTGACCAAGATTCTTTTCTAGTTCTTCTAAGTCTAAGATTGGGATATTTACCAATAATCATGTTTTAATTTACTTTTAAATTGCGACAAATGTAATATACACATATACAAAAAAAAGGGTAGAAAGCAATCAAGATGACGGTAGAAAATTCAAAAGTAATAGACTTAAATGTCAAAAAGGAAGATAGAGTTTTAGACTTTAGTGATTTCCAAAAGCAAGAAATCAAATTTGATATCGAAAAATTACAAGAGGCTTATCAACAAATAGTTAAAATTAAAAAATTTGAAGATGCTGGTGTAACACACTTTGGAGCGATATCATTAACTCAAATACCTGGTGACCCAGACTCAATTAAAGGTAACAAGGCTAGAGGAGTATATTGGACAAAACCTGATAAATCAGGAAAAGAGGTTGTTAGAGATGAGACACTTGATGAGTCGTTATATTCAGAATTTATAAAAGATTATGAAAATACTTATTTCAAAGAAGTATATGACACTCTTTCATCTAGATATAAACTTGGTAGAGTAAGAATTCTTTTAAAAGAGCCAAGATCAACTTTAAGCTGGCATAGAGATCCTGAGCCGAGATTACACATACCTTTAATTACTAATCCTGGCTGCATCATGGTTATTGATAACGTTGCAAAACATATGCCTGCTGATGGTTCTGTTTGGATTACAAATAATACCAAGTATCACAATGCGTTTAATGGTGGAGAAGAGAATAGAATACATTTAGTCGCTTGTGTTTTAGATTACAAATTTAATTAATTTGAAAAAAATATTTATTTCATCAGATCACGCTGGATTTAAATTAAAAGAGATAATTAAAAATTATTTAAAAAATAAAAAAGTTAAATTTGAGGACCTGGGTCCAAATGATGACAGCAGTGTTGATTATCCTGACTATGCTCATAAAGTTGCTAGAAAAGTCAAATCAAACAAGAGTAATGTTGGTATTTTGGTGTGTGGATCTGGGACTGGTATGAATATTGCGGCAAATAAGCATAAAAATATTCGTGCTGCACAATGTTTTAATCTAAAATCAACGAAATTATCCAGATTGCATAACGATGCAAACATCATTACATTAGGGTCAAGGTTGATAACCAAAAAAAATGCTTTGAAATTTATCAGTGTTTTTTTAAGTACAAAATTTGATGGTGGTAGACACTTGAGAAGGGTTAAGAAAATATAATTATGTCGAGCGAAAAAAGTTATTTAAATGATAGTTATAAAAGTTTTTTTGAGGATAGTTTATCTGTAAAAGATCCAGAGCTTTATAAAGCTATTAAAGATGAGTTAATCAGACAACAACAACATATTGAGCTAATTGCGTCTGAAAATATAGTATCTCAAGCAGTATTAGAGGCGCAAGGATCGGTTTTAACTAATAAATATGCCGAAGGTTATCCTGGTAAAAGATATTATAATGGATGCGAACACGTTGATGTGGCTGAAAATCTTGCTATTGAAAGATTAAAAAAATTATTCAATTGTAAATTTGCAAATGCACAACCACACTCAGGAGCTCAAGCTAATGGAGCAGTATTTTTAGCTTTGTTAAGCCCTGGTGATACATTCATGGGTATGAGTTTAAATTCAGGTGGCCATATTACTCATGGATTAAAAATCTCAATGTCTGGCAAATGGTTTAACGCCGTAGGGTATGATGTAGACAAAGAATCTGAGTTGATAGATTATGATAATGTTGAAAAACTTGCTTTAGAACATAAACCTAAACTAATCATTGCAGGTGGAAGTGCTTATTCTAGAGTAATTGACTTTAAAAGATTCAGAGAGATAGCAGATAAAGTTGGAGCTTACTTAATGGTTGATATGGCTCACTTCTCAGGATTAGTTGCTGGTAAAGGATACCCTAACCCTTGTGATTATGCACATGTAGTTACATCAACAACTCACAAAGTATTTAGAAGCGCAAGAGGAGGAATAATTTTAACTAATCATGAAGATCTTGCTAAAAAATTTAACACAGCTGTTTTTCCTGGTTATCAGGGAGGACCGCTAATGCATATTATTGCTGCAAAAGCAGCTGGTTTTCTTGAAGCACTTCAACCAGAATTTCAAGATTATATTAAATCTGTTTTAGCAAATGCAAAAATGTTGGCGGAAACTTTAAAAAATAATGGATTTAAAATTTATTCAGATGGAACAGATACACATTTAATGCTGGTTGATTTGAGACCTTATAATGTAAAAGGCAATCTTGCTGCTGAGAGTTTGTCTAGAGCAAACATTACATGTAATAAAAATGGAATTCCATTTGATACAGAAAAACCAATGGTTACATCTGGAATAAGATTAGGAACTCAAGCGGCCACAACTCGTGGATTTGGTTTAAATGAGTTTAAAACAGTAGGTGAATTAATAACAAAAACTTTAAAAGGTTTATCTGAAAACCCAACGGATAACAGCAAAATAGAAAACGAAGTTAAAAATGAAGTTATTTCTTTAACTTCATCATTTCCGATATATAAGAACTTATAATAGATGATTTGTTCAATATGTAAAAAAGGGGAGACCTCTGTTGTCGATTCTAGACCAACTGAAGATGGCACAGCTATAAGAAGAAGAAGACTATGCGTCTGCGGAGCTCGTTTTACAACTTTTGAAAGAGTACAATTCAGAGAGCTTATGGTTGTTAAAAAAAATGGAAGAAAATCAGGATTTGATAGAGATAAATTATCTAAATCTATTTATATTGCTCTTAAAAAAAGACCTATTGATACAGAAACAATAGAAAAATTTATTAGTAATATTTCAAGATCTTTGGAAGAACTTGGCCAAAGTGAAATATCTACTAATACAATTGGAACTATGGTTATGGATGGATTAAAAGATTTAGACCCAGTTGGATATGTAAGATTTGCATCAGTATATAGAAATTTTAGAGAAGAAAAAGATTTCGTACAATTCGTGGACAAGCTTGATGTCTACAAAAAAAGATAAATTTTCATCAAAAGATAAATTTTATATGGAATTAGCCTTGGACTTGGCTAAATCTCGTCATGGACAGACCGGATCTAATCCTTCTGTAGGCTGTGTTATTGTCAAAAATGATAAAATTATTTCCATAGGACAAACCTCATTTAATGGAAGACCACACGCTGAATTAAATGCGATTAAAAATAGTTTTGAAAAATTAGAAGGCTCAAAAATGTATGTTACTTTAGAGCCATGTTGTCATCATGGATTAACACCACCATGTACTGACGCGATAATAAAATCTAGAATTTCAGAGGTTATATATGCAGTTACCGATATAGATAAAAGAGTAAGAAATAAAAGTTTTAAAATTTTAAAGTCAAAAAAAATAATTGTAAAAAAAGGTTTATTAAAAAGCAAAATTGAAAATTTTTATTTACCGTATTTTTTTAATAGAAAAAAAAAATTACCGTTCGTCACTGGCAAAATAGCTATTTCAAAAAATAATATTATTTACAGTAAGAACCAGAAAAAGATTACAAATTCTTATTCAGATCAATTTACACATATGTTGAGATATCAAAATGATAGTTTGATGATTACTCACAAAACACTTAATAAAGATAATCCAAAATTAAATTGTCGTTTGAAGGGTTTTGAAAAATTTTCTCCAAAAAGAATTATTTTAGATAACAAGTTAAATTCTAAAATAAACAGTTATATAATAAAATCCTCTAATAACAAAAATACTTTAATTTTTTATAATAAAGCAGACAAATTAAAAATTTCAAAATTTAAAAGAAAAGGAATTCATCTAATTAAATCTAAAATTGATCGAAATAACAGATTTGACATCAAATTAATTTTGAAAAAATTACATAATTATGGATGCAGAAATTTGTTAATTGAAGGGGGAGATAAATTAACAAATTCACTGATTAAGGATAAAGTATTTAATAAATTTTATTTATATAAAAGTCCAAAAAACCTTTCTAAAAACTTCGAATATTTGAAATTTAGTAGTCAAAATATATTAAATCAAAAATATAAAACAAAAATTAATCTAAATCTCAATTTACGAAAAGACAGAATAACACTATATAGTTAGAAAAAATGTTTAACGGAATAATTTATAACCAAGGTACAATTACTAAAATTATTAAAAGACCTAAAGGTCTTAACATTTTTGTTAAAAGTAATGTTAAAGTATCCAATAAAGACATGGGTTTATCTGTTGCCTGTGATGGTGTTTGTCTAACTTTAATTTCATATAAATCCAAAATTATGGAATTTTATCTTTCGAAAGAAACGATAATTCGATCAAAATTCAAATTTTTAAAAATAAAAGATAAAATAAATTTAGAATTACCTTTAAAATATGGGACAAAAATTTCAGGACATATTTGTCAAGGACATGTTGATACTGTTGGTAAAGTATTAAGTATTAAAAAAATAGATAAATCATTTCTTTTTGACTTTGATTTACCTAAAAAGGAAAGAAAACACTTAATAGAAAAAGCGTCTATCTGTGTGAATGGTATTTCTCTTACAATTTCAAAAGTGACTAAAAAAGGTTTCCAAATTTGGATTATCCCTCACACCTACAAAGAAACGAATTTATCAACTTTAAAAAAATCTAGTTTAGTCAACATAGAGATAGATATCTTGTCTAAATACGTTAGGAACTATTTTAATGGAAAAAAATAACTTTACCTCAATAGAGTCAATTATAAGCGTAGCCAAAAAAGGTGGTATGTTTATTTTAGTAGACGATGAAAAAAGAGAAAATGAAGGAGATTTAGTTATTTCAACATCAGACTCAAATGCAAAGAACATTAACTTCATGGCAAAATACGGGCGTGGTTTAATTTGTTTAGCGCTTGATTCACTTCAAGCAAAAAGATTAAATTTATCTTTAATGTCACCAGTAAATCAATCAAGAAACAAGACGGCTTTTACAATTTCTATTGAAGCAAAAAAAGGAATAACAACAGGTATATCTGCCAAAGATAGAGCGAAAACAATCAAAATTGCATCAAAAAAAAATGTAAATAAAAATGAGATTGTTTCACCGGGTCACGTGTTTCCAATTATAGCTAAAGATGGTGGAGTGCTCGTTAGAGCAGGGCACACTGAAGCTTCAGTTGATATATCTAAATTAGCAAAAAAAAATAATTCTGCTGTAATTTGTGAAATTATGAATGAAGACGGAACAATGGCCAGAGGTCAAGATTTATTTAATTTTGCAAAAAAACATAAATTAAAAATTGGAAAGATAGAAGATCTGATCGCATATAGACTAAAAAAAGAAAAGCTTATTAAACTTAAAAAGCAAAGCAAGATTGATGTAAAAAATCAAAAATACAATATTAGAATTTATGAGAATCTTTTAGATGGATCAGAACATTTTGCATTAATAAAAGGTAAAATAAAAAAAGGTATTACTCCCAGAGTAAGAGTAATTTCATCTAATGTCGTCCAAAACTATCTAATAAATCAATCATTACCAAATTCATTTAACAAAACCTTAAATTATTTTAGAAAATATCAAAATTGCGTTTTAGTATTTATCAAAGACTCAAATTTAAAATCAGTAACTCAGACTTTAAAAGATTATAAAAACAAAGACTTTTATAAAAAGGGAAATGACAAGTTAATAAGAAATTATGGTATTGGAGCTCAAATTATTAAAGACTTAAAAATTAAAAATATGATATTAATCACAAAATCACCAAAAAAAGTTATTGGTCTTGATGGTTATGGTATAAAAATTACAAAACAGGAATTAATTTGATGAAAAAAAAATATCTAATTGTTGTAGCGGATTATTACAAAGACATTGCTGAAGGCTTAATAAAAAGTGCATTAAAAGTAATTCCAAAAAAAAATATAATTAAAATTATCAAAGTGCCTGGTGCTTTTGAAATTCCAGTTACAATCTCTAAAAATTTAAAAAAATATGATGGTTTTTTAGCTTTAGGATGTGTAATTAAAGGTCAAACCCCACACTTTGATTTTATTTCTCAAGCTTCAACAGATGCCATAATGAAATTATCTATAGATAGTAAAAAACCAATTGGAAATGGAATAATTACCTGTCTTAATATGGCTCAAGCAAGAGCAAGAAGAAAAAAGGGTGCTGAAGCTGCAGATGCTGTCATTTCAGTTTTGTCTCAAAAATGAGAACTCATTTTAATCCAAAAAATAACCCTAGAGTTATAATTATTCAGAAATTATATGGTAAATTTTATAATGAAGATGATGATTTAGATTTTCCAAAACACAGATTTAAAAAATTTATTAAAGATATTGTTTTAGGAACGATAGAAAGAAACGATCTTATTTTAGATGAATTAAATAATAAATTAGGTGATGAATTTATATTTGAAAAATTAGACAAAGTTTTTCAAATAATTTTAAAAGCAGCAACTTATGAATTTATGTATAGGCCAAATTTATCTATTAATATAATTATTAAAGAATATTTAAATTCATCTAATTTTTTTCTTGAAGATTCACAAACAAAGTATCTTAATGCTTTATTAGATAACGTTGGAAAAAAATTAAGATCTAACAATGCATGAATTTGATCTAATAAATAATTATTTTTTTAATATAGCAAAAAAAAATAAATCTGCTCTTAATCTAAACGACGATGTTTTTTTTGACAAAAAAAAAGGTGTTGTTATATCTGTTGATACATACAATATTGGTACGCATTTTTATGATTTTAAATCCCCAGATTTAGTAATTAAAAAAATATTAAGATCATCAATTTCTGATTTAATTTGTAAAGGAGTAATACCAAAGTTTTATTTTATTTCTGGTTCAGGTAATAAAAAAACATTTACAAAAAATAATTTATATAAAATATCAAAGTCACTTAAATCAGAACAAAATAAATTTAATATTGACTTATGTGGTGGAGACACAACTCTTTCAAACAAACTAAGTTTCACAATCACCTCATTGGGATATTCAAATAAAATAATTTATCGTAATAAAGCTAAATTAAATGATGACATTTATGTGACAGGAAATTTGGGAGATAGTTTTTTAGGTCTTAAAGCATTAAGTAATAAAGTTAAATTTAAAAATAAAGACAAATTATTCTTTATTAACAAATATTACAAACCAGAGTTACCTTTAAATTTAACAAAATATTTATTGAAATTTGCAAACTGCTCGATTGATGTTTCAGATGGATTAATTGATGATTTAGCAAAAATGATTAATAGACAAAGTTTATCATTTCACTTATTTGAAAATAAAATACCTGTTTCCAGCAAATTAAGTAATTATGTTAAAAAACAAAGATTAAATAAAGTTAATCTAATTTCTAATGGAGATGATTATCAGGTACTATTTACTGCAGATATTAAGAAAGCTAGAATCATTAAAAAAGTTTCTAAAACAACTGGAATTAAAATAACTAAAATTGGTAAAATTGTATCTGGTAAAGATAGATCTTTGATATTCGATGAAAAAGGCAAGCAAATACGAGCTAAATCCAAAGGTTATATTCATCGGTTTTAAAAGTTAATCGTTGTCTTTTTTATCTTTTTTTGTATTGTGCGGGCTTAAAAATTTAACAACCAACAACTTAAGGTTAATATGAGCGGAACAGTCGAAACAATACTATTATACACAATTGGAGCTGGTTTATTATCTATCGTTTATGGATTTTTAACTGGTAAAAACATTCTTAATTCAAGTGCAGGAAATGCAAAAATGCAAGATATTGCATCTGCAATTCAAATTGGTGCAAAAGCATATTTAGCAAGACAATACAAAACTATTGCTATTGTTGGTGCTGTAGTTTTAGTGATTGTCAGTATTGCATTTAGTCCACTAGTAGGTCTTGGTTATTTAATTGGTGCTGCTCTATCAGGTATTGCAGGGTACGTTGGTATGTTAGTTTCTGTAGAAGCCAACGTAAGAACAGCAGAAGCATCTAGAAAAGGTTTAGCTCAAGGTCTATCCATTGCATTTAAATCTGGTGCTGTAACTGGAATGTTGGTTGCTGGTTTGGCACTATTATCTATAGCTGTTTATTATTATATACTGTTAAAATCTAATGTAGATGAAAGAGAAATTGTAAATGCTTTAGTTGCATTGGGTTTTGGTGCTTCTCTAATTTCAATTTTTGCAAGATTAGGTGGTGGAATTTTCACAAAAGGTGCTGATGTTGGTGCTGATTTAGTTGGAAAAGTTGAAGCTGGAATTCCAGAGGATGATCCTAGAAAT
Source organism: Candidatus Pelagibacter sp. (assembly GCF_052046145.1). Classification (GTDB taxonomy): domain Bacteria; phylum Pseudomonadota; class Alphaproteobacteria; order Pelagibacterales; family Pelagibacteraceae; genus Pelagibacter. The sequence continues at coordinate 610,519 of NZ_JBNGZR010000001.1, read as the reverse complement.
CCTGCTGTGATAGCAGATAACGTTGGCGACAACGTAGGAGATTGTGCTGGTATGGCTGCTGATTTATTTGAAACATATGCTGTTACAATCGTTGCAACAATGGTTTTATCTTCAATTTTCTTTGTTGGTGATCTTAATATGATGATTTACCCTTTATCCATTGGTGCTGCATGCTTGTTAACATCTATTGTTGGAACTTTTTTTGTTAAACTTGGAAGAAGTAATAACGTTATGAATGCTTTGTACAAAGGATTTGTTGTTTCTGCAGTAGCTTCTTTAGTAATTTTATGGCCAGTTACAGATCACGTAATAGGTTTTACAAATGAATATACAATTAATGACAAAACTTTTAATGGAATGGATCTATATTATTGTGGTGTTATTGGGTTAGTTATTACTGGTTTATTGATCTGGATAACTGAATACTACACAGGAACAAGTTATAGACCGGTTAAATCTGTTGCTTTGTCATCAACAACTGGTCATGGTACAAACGTTATTCAAGGTTTAGCTGTTTCTATGGAAGCAACTGCTATTCCTGCATTAATAATTGTTGCAGGTATTCTAATTACAAATTCTATTGCTGGACTTTTTGGTATTGCTATAGCTGTAACTACTATGCTTGCATTAGCAGGCATGGTTGTTGCTTTAGATGCATATGGACCAGTTACTGACAATGCTGGTGGTATAGCAGAAATGTCAAATTTAGATAAAAAAGTTAGAAAAACAACTGACGCTTTAGATGCTGTAGGTAATACTACAAAAGCTGTTACAAAAGGTTATGCAATTGGTTCTGCTGGTTTAGGTGCTTTAGTTTTATTCGCCGCTTACACAGAGGACATCAAGCATTTTTCAAAAGAGGCTGGATCTGCATTAGAAGGGATTGTTGTAACTTTTGATTTATCAAACCCTTATGTAGTTGTTGGTTTATTAATTGGTGGAATGTTGCCTTATCTTTTTGGTTCAATGGGAATGCAAGCCGTTGGAAGGGCAGGTGGTGCAGTTGTAGTTGAGGTAAGACGACAATTTAAAAAATTCCCAGGAATAATGAAAAGAAAACAAAAACCTGATTATGCTAAATTAGTAGATTTACTTACTGTTGCTGCTATCAAGGAAATGATTATACCATCACTTTTACCGGTTTTATCTCCAGTTGTTTTATATTTTATAATTCTATCAATTGGTGGACAAGTTGCTGCCTTAGCTGCGGTTGGTGCAATGTTACTTGGCGTTATCATCACTGGCTTGTTTGTTGCAGTTTCAATGACTGCAGGTGGTGGTGCTTGGGATAATGCAAAAAAATACATTGAAGATGGAAATCATGGTGGTAAAGGCTCTGAAGCTCATAAAGCTGCTGTAACGGGTGATACTGTGGGTGATCCATATAAAGATACAGCAGGACCAGCAGTAAACCCTATGATAAAAATTACAAATATCGTAGCCTTACTTTTATTAGCAGTTATCGCTGGCTAATCTCTTTACGTTTTTTGGCCCTCACTCCAAGAGGGTCATTAACTCTTTGCCTCATACTTGATAAAAAATTATAAATAAATGCATCTTTCTGGTATTTATTTTTTGTAATTGTCTCCACAATTTCAATTTTTTCCATATCATCTTTATTATAAAAATCTTTTTTTTTAAGTATACCGTAATTATCTAATTCAAGAACTAACACATTATTTGTGAAGATTTCCATTTTACCCAAATTTTTTATTTTTGATTGAGTTTGCTTTCTTTCAATGAATATCCACACATCGTTATCAAATTTACTTATTGTTGATGGATTTCCCAATATTACTTTTATATCATTTTTATTACTTTTATTTACTATAAGTTTTGACTGTTTTTTTTCTAAAAAAGGCACACCATGATGTTTTACCACAGGTTTAAATGAGCAATTTGAAACTATAAAAGATATTAAAATTATATATAATATTTTACTCATGAATGAAAAATATATACATATCTATAATAATTTAATTAATTACACTAGAAATAAAGATTTATATAGAAATCTTGATAGAGAAGATAATTTTTCTGATCGATTAACCTTTTTTTTACTGCATTTCTCTTTTTTTCTGAAAAATTATAAAAATGAAGAAAATAAGATAATTTTACAGGAAATTTATGACTACAATTTTAGGCAACTTGAATTAAGTATAAGAGAAATAGGATATGGAGATCAGTCTATAAATAAAAAGATGAAAGATTACATCAACTTATTTCATTCTATGGTTTCTGAAATACATTTCTGGGATGATTTATCAAAATCTGACAAATTAAAAAAAATTTCCATTTTTTTAAGTGATTTTAAAAATAATGAGGAATTACTGGAATATTTTGATCTTTTTAATACGAATTTATCAAAAAAAACTTTGAATTCTTATTTAAAAAGTGTAAGTAACCCATAATTATGGCAGTACCAAAACGAAAACAAACCCCTTCCAGAACAGGGATGAGAAGAGCACAAACTATGAAATTTTCAACTAAAAATATAGTTGAGGATAAAAAATCAGGTGAATATAGGCTATCTCATCATTTAGACCTTAAAACTGGCATGTATAAGGGAAGACAAGTTTTAGATCCAAAAGAATAGTATATTATAATCTATTAAAAATGTCAGATTTGATAAAAATTGCAGTAGATGCAATGGGTGGTGATGGCTCTCCAAAAAAAATAATAGACGGTATTATTTTTAATCATTCTTCAAATCAAAATATTTTTTTTAAAATTTTTGGAGATAAAAATCAGATAGATCCATTAATCGATGGAAAAATTTCAAGTGATTTTTTTGAAATAATTCATACAGAAAAAAAAATCGAAAGCACAGACAGTCCTTTAGAAGGAGCAAAGAGAGGTAAGGATACAAGTATGTGGCTTGCTATTCAAAGTGTTAAGGATAAAAAAGCAGATATAGTAATATCGGCTGGTAATACAGGCGCATTATTGGTTGTTTCAAAATTAAATTTAAAAATGATTGAAAATATAGACAAACCTGCTTTGTCTGCATTATGGCCAAACAAAAAAGGAATGAGTGTTGTATTAGACTTAGGTGCAAATATTGAGTGTAGCTCAAAAAATCTATTAGACTTTTCAATAATGGGAGCCTCATTGTACACTTCACTTTATACTAATGATAAACCTAATGTTGCTTTATTAAATATTGGTTCAGAGGAATTAAAAGGAAATGAAACTATTAAAGAAACTTATCAATTATTAAATGAAAAAAAATCAGATAATTATAATTTTGCTGGATATATCGAAGGTAACCATCTTATGGATGGAGATGTAAATGTAATTGTTTCGGATGGTTTCACTGGAAACGTTGCATTAAAAACTGCTGAAGGCACTGCTAATTTTATAACAAGTGAATTAAAAAATGCTATGACTGGTACATTAATGGGTAAAATTGCATCTTTGCTAAATATCTCAAACTTAAAAAAATTTAAGAAAAGACTAGATCCTAGATTGTACAACGGAGCTATATTTATTGGATTAGACTCTCCAGTTGTTAAAAGTCATGGAGGAACTGACTATATAGGCTTTTCAAACTCTTTAGATGTTTGTTATAGAATTGTAAAAGGTAATTTGATAGAAAAGATTAAGCAAAATATTTAATATGAGAATTAATTTAACTAAAAAAGACTTAGTTAATTTAGTTTATATGCAGCTTGGTTTCTCAAAACAAATATCTGAAAATTTAATTGAAGATTTTTTATCAACGATTGTATCCAATATTAAAGAAGAAAATAAATTAAAATTATCTAAATTTGGCACTTTTTCTATAAGACAAAAAAAATCAAGAATTGGAAGAAATCCAAAGACAAAAGAGGTAAAAGTAATTTCAAGTAGAGATGTTGTTTTGTTTAAACCATCAAAAGAATTTAAAGAATTCATTAATTTGAAGGATAATGAATAAATTAGATAGTGCTTACAAAACTATTGGTGAAGTAGCTAAAATATTAAATCTTAAATCTAATGACAAAGGAGCTTTACCGACCCATATTATTAGATTTTGGGAGACTCAATTTAAACAAATTAAACCAAAAATATTAAATTCTAATAGAAGGTATTATGATGAGAAAACAATAAATCTTTTAAAAAAAGTTAAATTTTTACTTAAAGATCAAGGTATGACAATAAATGGTGTTAAAAAAATATTAAATAATGAAGATTCTTTAAAGCTTGACGAAATTGCAGATAAATCTATAAGGACTGAAAATTTAAAGATTAAGTTAAAAAAAATTTCAGATAAATTAAAAGATTTAAAAAATGGCAAAAAAAACACACGTTAAAGTAAGAATGGTACCTGAGGCGAAACCAGATAGTCCTTACTTTTATTACGTCAAAAAACCTGCTGGAGGCGAGAAAGCTAAAGTAAAACTTTCAGCAAAAAAATACAACCCAGATACAAGAAAACACGAAATGTTTGTGGAAAAAAAGCTTCCACCACATAGTAAATAATTACTTCCTTTTAAAGTTTCTTTTTTCGTAATCGATATAAGATAAAATCATATTTTTCCAAATACGATTAGTTATTTTTGGATCAATCTTTAGTTTCTTAGATTTTGAGTGAATTTTTTTAAGTATAAAATTGATACGTTTTTTATCCACTATTTCTTTTTTAAATTCTTTAAGTTTTAAAACTTCTTTTACAAGATTTGTTCTAAATTTAATCAATGATAACAACTTATTATCTAACTTATCTAATTTAGATCTTATTTTTTCTAATTTTTTTTTGTTTTTAGGCGACATTTAATTTATTGGTATAATTAATAATTATTATATTTATCTAATCATGTACAGCCAGAATTATTCTTTAAATTCTCAATTAAAAATTTGGATGATCACTTTATTATTAATGATTGTGCTTATAATTTTAGTAGGCGGCTTAACCAGATTAACTGACTCTGGCCTATCTATAACTACTTGGGAGCTTTTTGTTGGTACATTGCCTCCTTTAACAAGTGATAAATGGATAGAATACTTTGATCTTTATAAAGCAATACCTGAATTTAAAGAACAAAATTTTAATATGACTTTAAATGAATTTAAAATAATTTTTTGGTGGGAATGGGCACATCGTCAATTGGGTAGATTAATTGGTTTAACTGTTCTTTTGCCAATGATTTATTTTACAATTAAAAATGGTGTTTGGATTTTAAGAGAATATTCAATTATTTTTTTCTTAGTGTGTTTTCAGGGATTTATTGGATGGTACATGGTTTCAAGTGGTTTAGTTGATAGAGTTGATGTTAGTCATTATAGATTGTCACTACATTTATTTATTGCTTTTATTATTTTATCTTTAGTTTTTTGGAAGTTTTTAAAACTAACAAATATAAAAATTAATCAAATTAATATAAAATTAAATTTAATTAAATTTTTTCTTTTATTATTATTTTTACAATTAATAATTGGAGCATTTGTTTCTGGAATGGATGCAGGAAAAATTTACAATACTTGGCCTTTGATGGGCTCATCATATTTCCCGGATGACAGTGTAATCAATGATTTGTTTAATTTCACAGTCTTTGATGATCAATCACTAGTTCAATTTATTCATAGAAATTTAGCTTATTTAATAGTTGTATTATATTTTTACATACTTTTTTTTGTTTTAAAAAATGGAAATCTTAATTTAAGAATTCCAATTTTTGTTATTGGAATTAGTTTAATATTTCAAATTGTTTTGGGAGTTCTAACGATTTTATCTGGAGTAAAAATGCTCTATGCATCTCTACACCAGATAAATTCTATTTTAATAATACTTTCAACTTTGTATTTTCTTTATATTGTAAAATATAAAAAAACTATTTATTAGTTTTTATTTATAGACATTAAAACTTAAAATTAACTTACAGCTTTTAAATTACCCTTTGAAGATTTATTCAATGCTTGATCAAGATCCTCAATAATATCATCGATGTGTTCAATACCGATACAAAGTCTTACATAACTTTGGGTAACACCTGATGCAGCTAGTTCTTTCTCATTTAATTGACTATGAGTTGTACTTGCTGGATGAATTGCTAAACTTCTAGCATCACCAATATTAGCTACGTGGTAGAACATTTTTAATGACTCGATAAATTTTTTACCAGCTTCAATTCCACCTTTAAGCTCGATACCAATCATTGGTCCATTTCCACCTTTAAGATATTTTTTTGCTCTATCGGCAATGGGTTTATCGTGCTCTGTAGAATAAATAACTTTTGTAACTTCTTTATGTTTTTTAAGAAAATCAACAACATACTCGGCGTTAGCACAATGTTGTCTCATTCTTAAAGCAACCGTTTCAAGTCCTTGAATTATTGCAAAAGCATTATCTGGAGCCAGAGCTGAACCCAAGTCTCTCAATAAACAAACTCTTGCTCTAACAGCGAAGGGGACATTAGCACCAGTTAATTCCGGTACAGCTTTTCCCCAAACAACACCACCGTAACTTGCATCTGGTTCGTTAAATAACGGTTGTCTTTTAGGATCTGCAGTCCAATCAAAGTTACCACTATCAACTATACTTCCTGCAACTGCTGTACCATGACCACCTATATATTTTGTAAGTGAGTGAATTACTACTGCAGCTCCATGTTCAATCGGTTTGCATATTACTGGTGCAGCTGTGTTATCCATGATTAATGGTATATTATATTTCCTTCCAATATCAGAAACTTCCTTTATTGGAAAAACTCTTAAATATGGATTGGGTAGAGTTTCGCCATAAAAAGCTCTAGTTTTACCATCTATTAACTTTTCAAAATTTTCAGGATTATTTGGATCTGCATATCTTATCTCTATACCAAGTTTACTAAGCGTATGTGTGAATAAAGATACTGTTCCACCATAAAGATCGGTTGAGCTCACTATATTATCACCGGCTTGGGCTACATTTAATACAGCAAACGTTGAAGCGGTTTGGCCTGAAGATACAGTTACACATGACAGACCTCCTTCAAGAGCGGCAACTCTTTTTTCCAGGACATCATTTGTAGGGTTCATTATACGAGTGTATATGTTACCAAATTCTTTAAGAGCGAAAAGGTTAGCAGCGTGCTCTGTGTTGTTAAATTGGTACGATGTTGTTCTATAAATTGGAACAGCTACTGCGTTTGTCGCTGGATCACTCCTATAGTCACCACCATGTATGGCAATAGTTTCAGGGTTATTTCTTTTTTTAGTCATTTTACTCCTTTTTTAGTGCTTCAACATTATGTTAGGCGCACAATACAGTTCAAATGCCTACCGATTTAATTTATTTTTTGAAATTTCCATTTTAGCAGTTATAAGCCCGCAATAGGATCAAATCGGCAAGAGATTTCTAGCATATAAGCTACATAATTCAAGCTAAATATAAAATTGACTTTGTAATTATTAATAGTATTAATCCTGGCACAATGACAAAATTCACTAAAAAAGACCAACTATCTTCATCTTGGTATGAAATAGACGCAAAGAATGCAGTAGTTGGAAGATTAGCAACTGTAGTTTCAAATATTATAAGAGGTAAGAATAAAACTACATACACTCCTCATATGGATGATGGAGATTTTGTTGTTGTTAAAAATATTGAACAAGCAAAATTTACTGGAAAAAAATTTCAAGATAAAAAATATTACAGACACACTGGTCATCCAGGTGGAATTAAAGTTACAACACCTGAGAAACTTCACGAAAAAAAACCTGGAGAAACTTTAAAAATGGCAGTTAAAAGAATGTTACCTGGTGGAGTATTGGGTAGAAAACAATTAACAAAATTAAAAATCTATGCAGGAAATGAACATCCTCATTCAGCACAAAATCCAACAGTTATCGATTTAGACAAATTAAATAGTAAAAATATAGCAAGAAACTAAAATGGAAAATACTCAATCAGCTTCAAAATCTCCTAAATTAAAATTAGATTTTAAAGATAGCAAATATGCTACAGGAAGAAGAAAAACGTCAATAGCTAAAGTTTGGTTAAAAAAAGGTTCTGGTAAAATTTATGTTAATGGGAAATTATTTAGTGATTATTTTGCTGATGAAACTCATAAAATGCAAATTACGAGACCTTTTGAAATTATAAATCAAGCTACAGACTATGATGTAAGATGTAGTGTAAAGGGTGGAGGTCCAACAGGCCAAGCAGGAGCTATGGTTCATGGTATTTCAAAAGCTTTAGTATTATTTGATGAAAACCTAAAAGCCACCTTAAAAACAGAGAAACTTACTACCAGAGACTCAAGAGCAGTTGAAAGAAAAAAACCTGGTAGAAGAAAAGCTAGAAGAAGCTTCCAATTCTCTAAAAGATAATTTTTTTTTAATTTTTAACTGTTATAATAAAAAATGCCTAAGCTTAACGCATTAGTTGCTGGATCAACTGGATATATTGGTGTTCAATTAATTAAATTATTAGTTAAGCACAAATATATCAATATTAGATACCTTTGCGGAAATTCCTCTGTAGGTAAAAACATTAAATCTTATGATAAATCTTTATCTAAATATAAATTACCAAAAATTTTAAAATTTAATAAAAAATTATTAAAAGACGTAAATGTTATTTTTACAGCACTTCCAAATGGGGAAGCACAAGATATATCTAAACATTTAAGCAAAAATCATACTCTGATCGATCTTGCTGCAGATTTTAGATTAGAAAAAGCTTCTGATTATTTAAAATGGTATAAACAAAAACATCGAGCAACTAATTTAATAAAAAAAAGTATTTATTTACTTCCTGAAATTAATAGAAAAGAGATTAAAAAATATAATATTATTTCATGTCCAGGATGTTATCCAACATCAATATTGCTTCCTCTATTTCCTTTATTTAAGAAAAATTTAATTAAATTTAATAACATTATAATTGATTCAAAATCTGGATATTCAGGTGCTGGTAGAGGTGTTCACAAAAAATATAAAGATAAAAATCTATATCATTCTTTGAGCGCTTATGGGGTCGGTTTTCATCGTCACAATTCTGAAATAGATCAAATGTTAAGAAAATTTACTAAAAAAAAATTTCAATTTAGTTTTACTCCTCACTTATCACCAATGTTTAGAGGCATTTTGAGTACTATATATGTTGATTTAGAAAATAATATTTCACAAACAAAAGTATTAAAAACATTAATTAGTTTTTATAAAAATGAAAGTTTTGTTAAAATATTAAAGTCAGGCACATTGTTAAGCACCAATGAGGTAATAAATACTAACAATTGTTATATTTCAGTGTGCAAATCTAAATATAGTAATAAAATAATAATTCTGTCTGCTATTGATAATTTGATTAAGGGTGGGGCGGGTCAAGCTGTACAAAATTTAAATAATAAATTTAATTTTCCTGAAAAGACTGGATTAAAATGAGAATATTTATAATAATTTTTTTTTCATTAATATTAGCCAATTGTTCTTTAAACAAAGATTCTCAATATTGGACAGAAAATTCTATCGAAAAAAAAAATAATCAAAAAAAATTAAATGAAATATTAAAAAAGGCAGACGATATAACGTCAATGACATTAGAGGAATATGAGATTTATATAGATGACTATACAAAAAAAAGTAAATATCCAGATATAAGTAAATGAGTAAATTAATTAATATTGCAGTAGTAGGACTTGGTCAGGTTGGCAATTATTTGCTAAACGAACTAAATACAAAAAAGAGAGATATTGAGCTTAAAACAGGTAAGAAAATAAATGTAGTTGCTGTATCTGCAAGAAGTATTAATAAAAAACGAAAATTTAAAGTTAATAAAAAAATATTTTACAAAAATCCTTTAGAAATTTTTAAAAAAAATAACATTGATATATTATTCGAAGCTATAGGTTTATCAGATGGAGTTTCTAAAAAAGTTGTAGAAACTGCTTTAAAAAGTAAAATCCATGTTATTACACCTAATAAAGCTTTAATATCAAAACATGGTAATGAGTTAGCAAAACTTGCAGAAAAAAATAAAGTTAATTTGGAATTTGAAGCATCAGTTGCTGGAGGTATCCCGATATTAAGATCTATTAAAGAAGGATTAGCAACAAATAAAATATCAAAGGTTTATGGAATTCTGAACGGTACCTCAAATTATATTTTATCTGAAATGGAAAATTCAAATGAAAATTTTGCTGAAGTTTTAAAAAAAGCACAGATACTTGGTTATGCTGAACCTGGTAATCCTAAATTAGACTTAAATGGTTTTGACGCTTTTGCAAAAGTAAGAATTTTGTCTGCTTTAGCCTTTAATAGTAAAATTTCAAAACATAAATGTTTAATGGAAGGAATAGAAAAAATTGAATTAAAAGATATTAAAATTGCAAATCAATTAGATTTAAGAATAAAGCTACTGGGAATTTCTGAGTTAAAGAATAATCATCTTTTTGAAACTGTTCATCCATGTTTGGTTAGTAAAAAATCTTATATTGGTAATGTTAACGGTGTAATGAATGCAGTAATTCTGCAAGGTAAACCTGTTGGAGAAAGTGTATTGCAAGGGGAGGGAGCTGGACCAGGCCCTACTTCTTCATCATTACTTTCTGATTTATTATCAATTTTGCGTGGAAATATAAAAAAACCTTTCGGTGTTAGTGTTTCTAAGCTTAAATCTTTAAAGCCATATAATGTAAATAATTATGTAAATTCATTATATTTAAGATTTGAGGTAAAAGATAAGCCTGGTGTATTATCCGAAATAACTAATCGTTTAGCTAAATACAAAATTTCAGTTAAAAGGTTAATCCAGACACCTGATAAGAAAAACAATAAGGCAACAATAGTTATTATAACTCATAAAACATCTGAAACTAATATTCATAATTGCTTGTCTATTTTCAAAAAAAATAAAAATATTTTAAAAACACCAACATTAATTAGATTGCTTGGTTAATGGAAATTTATTTAAAACTTTTTGAAGTTTTATTTCCAGTATTCCTAATAGTAGGTCTTGGATATCATTTGGGTAAAAAAAATCCCAATTTTGATACATCATTTATAACTACATACGCTGGTAATTTTGGAACTCCAGCTCTCGTTATTTTTGCTATTACTGCAGGTGGAGTAACTTTTGATTTATTTAGTGAATATTTTGGTTACGCAATTATCTTATTAACATTATTTGGGATTGTAGGTTTAATTTTTCTTGTTCTTATGAAGAAAGATTATATTCGTGAATTACCAACTTTTATCTTACCAAATACTGGAAATATGGGTATTCCGATTTGTTTATTTGCCTATGGTGAATTAGGAATGGGTATAGCAGCAGCAATTTCATCTCTAATTGTTTTACTCCACTTTACTTTAAATATTTTTTTAGCAAAACGAGCCTTTGATTTTAAAACAATATTAAAAAGTCCATCATTTTATGCAATTTTAATAACAGTACTCTTTTTGTATTTTGAAATTCCATTTCCTCAATTTGTATTAAATACTGTAATGCTTTTAGCTTATGGAATGATTGTAATGATCCTTATGTCGCTAGGTGTTGCTCTTACACAAATGAAAGTATTTTCTTTTAAAGATGCATTAATAACTTCTTTTGGAAGAGTAATATTAGGTCCTATTATAGGATTTGCTGTTATAAAATTTTTTAATTTATCTGGTATACCAGCTGGTGTTTTATTAATTCAATCTTGTATGCCTAGTGCAATTTTATGTTATTTGATTGCGCACATGTATTCTCCTAAAGAAATTGTAGATAATATATCTAGCACAATTGTAGTATCTACAATCATGTCCTTATTCACTATTCCGATTACATTATTCTTTGCTTTAAAATACTTCTATTAAGAGATATCCTTCTTTTATGAAGGCTATAATTTTAAATGCATCTGCTTGGATGATTGTTCCTGTAATGGATGCTTTTGCTAAATATTTAAGCTCATCTATGGATGTTTTGCAGATAACGTGGGCAAGATATTTTTTTACTGTAGTCTTTACATTATCCCTAATGCTTATCTTTTATAGGCATTCATTAGTTTGGACGAAAAAACCAGCCCTTCAATTAATTAGAGGATTAATTTTTGTTTTTTCTACTTATTTATTCTTTTATGCAATATCGGAAATTTCACTTCCTAAAGCCTTAACCTTAGCTTTTGTTGCTCCAATTTGTGTTACAGCCTTATCTCCATTTTTTTTAAATGAGAAAGTAGGGGTGAAGAGGTGGACTGCTGTATCATTAGGGTTTATTGGAACTTTAATTGTAATCAGACCTGGGTTTATAGAACTTAATTTAGCTACCATGGCTGCTTTAGGTAATGGAATTTGCTATGGGTTTTATCTTATTATCACGAGGAAGCTCAGTACCTCTGACAATCCTCTTTTAACCCTTTTACTATCAGGTTTAATAGGAACCATTATAATTAGCCTATTTATGCCCTCAGTTTGGGTTAATCCTACGTCAAATCAGTGGATTTTAATGGCTTTAATCGGCCTTATAGCCTCTGTAGCGCATCTTTTTCTCATATTATCACTCAAATACGCTGATGCTTCTAAATTAGCTCCTTTGGGCTATACAGAGATAATTACCAATATACTAATTAGTTATTATTTCTTTCATGAATTACCAGATAACTGGACTTATTTAGGTTTATTTATCATTGTTCTTAGTGGTCTATATATTTCTAGAAGAGAATATTTGCTCAATCATTCTAATTAATAGTAAATAAATAGTTACTAGTATATAATGTAATACTTTAATATATTAAATTAAATTATTGTAATTATTACATTTTTTAATATTTAATATATAGATAAATTAATACAAATTATCACATAAATTACTATTATCTTAAATAGATAAAGACATAAATAGCAATATTAATAAAGAAAATAAACAATAATACTTAAAAGTGTTTAATACCAATGGTTTTATTAGCTAATTAAATACTAAATTCAAAATTCTTATTTTAATAAGTGAATAGGGGAACGAAAATTTTTAAAAATTCTATAAAAATTGATACTAAATTTTGCCTTGGTATCATTGAAAAGTAGAGCAATGCAGTTATAGAATATATGTTTTAAACGGCCATAGAGGTGCTTTATTTTGTTATATCTCGATATATAGTGCAACTGAAGGGTGAATATCACTATTTATGTTTAAATAAGCTTAAATATTAAAAAAACGTTGATTTTACTAGTCTTTTTGACTATAAAATAGGCCAAAAAAGCCGCTAAATATCAACTTTTTCGGATCTCAATAAACGCAGTTTTGTCTTAATTCCACCTGTCCCTGAGTATCCACCAAGGCCTCCATCGGACCGAATTACTCTATGACAGGGTATTTTGGGGGCATAAGGGTTTTTTCCACATGCATTAGCTACAGCACGCGCTGATTTAGGGCTTTTTATAGCTATTGCTACCTGTTTATAGGTTTTAACGGTGCCTTTTGGTATTGTTTTAAGGTAATTCCAGACTTTTAATTGAAATTTAGTACCTTTCATCAATAAAAATTTAAAATAATGAAACAAACTATAAAGAAAACAGTTAAAATTGAAAGATAAATAGTTTCAAGAGTTTTTCCAGATTTTCTATAATTAATAAAGCTTAATATTGCAAAACCAAAAGATGTTATTAGGAAATATATCGGTTCAATTATTCCGTCTATGCCCATCCATAAGTTATATTTCATCATTATTGAGCTCGCAATATCATTAATTGTCCCTAAAAAATGACTAATTATTTCATTTGACATTAGAAAACTCTTAATATATTACTAATGATAATTAATTGTTATCAATAGTAATTATATGAATGAAATAACAACAGAACTAAAAACACTTCATGAGGCAACTCTAAATAACCTTAAAAGCTCTAAGGCAAACAATACTTTAAGAGCTTATAAATCTGATTTCAAAGACTTCAGACTTTTTTGTGTAAATCATGGGTTAAATTCATTACCAACGGAGCCAAAAATAGTTTCCTTATATCTAACCCATCTCTGTAAAAACTCAAAAATAAGCACGTTAAGACGAAGATTAGTATCAATAAGCATGGTTCATAGACTCAAAGGGCATTATTTAGACACTAAACATCCAATCATCGTTGAAAATTTAATGGGTATAAGAAGGGTCAAGGGAAGTATTCAGAAAGGTAAAAAACCTATATTAATCAATCATTTAAAATCAATTATAAATGTAATTAATGAACAAAAATTTGATGATATAAAAAAACTAAGAGACAAATCAATAATCTTAATTGGCTTTGGAGGAGGCTTTAGAAGAACAGAACTCATTTCAATTGATCATGAGGACTTAGAATTTGTTCCCGAAGGTCTAAAAATTACTATTAAAAGATCAAAAACTGACCAATTCGGAGAAGGTATGACCAAAGGACTACCCTACTTTGATAATAAAATTTACTGTCCTGTTACGAATCTAAAAAAGTGGTTAGAAATTTCTAAAATTAAGTCTGGGCCTATTTTTAAAAGATTTTCAAAAGGTTTATCATTAACAGATAAAAGATTAACTGACCAATCTGTAGTTATATTAATTAAAGAGTATTTGAAGTTAGCAGGTATAGAAAACAAAAATTTTGCAGGACATAGTTTAAGATCGGGTTTTGCAACAGCAGCTGCTGATTCAGGCGCTGATGAGCGAAGCATAATGGCCATGACAGGTCACAAAACAACACAAATGGTAAGAAGATATATTAGAGAGGCAAATATATTCAAAAATAATGCATTAAATAAGATTAAAATATAAATTATGTTTAATTAGTTTTAGAAAATTTTATGATATATAAATCTTAATTTACATTTAATAAGGTCCAAATAGTAATACAAATTTTTTTTTGGTTCGTATAATTTATCAGTGTAAATTTCATTAGATCTTAAATAATATTTTTTGAAAAATTTAATACTAATACCCCACTTTAATAGAAAAACTTTAGCACCGTTATTCCAAACTTTTTTTCTTAAAGATATTGATGAAAAATGATAAACTCTACACTTTCCTAAGCCTTTAAAAATTCTAATTCCTCTTTTCCATAATTTCATATTAAAATCTGGATCAGATCCCAAACCTGGAAAAAATTCTTCGCTAAATCCATTTACACTATCCCAAGTTGATTTTGCAATAAGTGAGGGTTGCCAATGAGTTCCTTGAAAATCCTCAAACTTTATTAAAGGAAGCTCATTTAATAATTTTTTTTCATTGAATGTTTCAGGATTTTTTCCACAGTCTATATTTATTGGACCATTAGAATTTTGAACCATAGTCCCAGATAAGAAAAAATTTTTATGATTAATTTTATTTAATTCATTTACAAAATAAATATCCCAATCTGGACAAAAATACATATCATCATGACCCAATACAATATATTCATTTGATGAAATTTTTGCAGATTTATTGTATGCACTACAAACACCTTCATTTTTGGATGAAAAAGTATATTTAATGCCTGAATTTTTAACATAATCAAAAGTTCCATCAGTTCCTTCATTAATATGAATAATAATTTCATGTTCATATTTTGAATTTTTTTTAATACTATACAAGCATAGCTTTAAGAAATTTAAATTATTAAAAGTGGGAATTAAAATAGAAAACATATATTTTTAGTAAAATTAACTAATAATTAATTTATTCCATTTTTTTACTATTTGCTCAAATTTGTATTTAGAACTAAAGTTAACTGAAGATTTTGATAGTTTGGCTTTATCTTTTAAACTTAATTTTAAAAATTTAATAATTTTTAAATGAATTTTATTAATATCATTAACTTTATATCCATTTTTATTGTTAATTATTATTTCGTTAAGAGCTGTTTCTCCCAAAGATATTACAGGCAAACCCATACTCATACCCTCAATAGCGTTTAAACAAAACGTTTCATCATAACCTAAACAAATCATGCCTACACTTTTTTTATAAAAATTCAAAAGGTTATTTCTAGGTAATCTTCCATGAAAATAAATATTGTAATTAGTTAAAAAATTTTTGTTAATATTTTTATTAAAAATATGCAGTTCACAATTTAAATTTAGAGGGTGAATCTTATTAATCCATACATCAATAAAATCTTCTAAACCCTTATTTCTTTGAACCGACCAAACAAATATATTTTTCTTAGAATTATATATTTTTTTAAATTTAATTTTAGAATAAATACTGGGTAAAAAATTAGGTATAATAAATCTTTTTTTAAAATTATAAATTTTTGATGTGTTATCTTCTAAATATTTACTTACAAAAACGGTTTCTATTTTATTAAACATAATTGGAAAAAATTGTTTTTTTCTTATTGCTTTTTCAATTTGAAGCTTATTATGTAACCATAAAATTTTCCTTTGTGCTTGGATTTCATTAAAAACAGAGGCATCGTTAGAACTAATAACTATATCCCAACATATTTTTTTAATACCTTTTGTAATCGAATTAATTAGCTTAACATTATATGTTTTTTTTAAATATAAAAATAATTCATAGTTTAAAATTTCAATTCCACCTAATTTATTTGGTTCAGTAAAATTTTGTTTAGTATTTACAAATAATAAGATTTTCATTAAAGATATTAAAAACTAATCCCACAAAAATTTTTCTCTTGATCTTATATTCATGGTTTTTGAAATAATGTATTTTGATACTTTTTCTGAATTAAATTCTTTCAAATATTTTTTTTTACCGTTATTAGCAATTAATTTTCTTTCTTTATCGTTTTCAATAAAATATTTAATCTTTCTAACTAAATCATTAAAATTTTTATATATAACTATTTCTTTATTATTAAAAAAATCTTGATATTTTACATTTTTATGAATTAATGTTAGCAGTCCATTCCCCATGTATTGAGCTATCCTATCACTACTATAGTATTTGAAGGGCTTTCCCCTACTTAAATTTAATCCTATTTTAGATTTTGATATTTTGTTTAGAAAATTATCCCCCCATATTGGCTGTATATTATTTACACCATAAAAATCATATTTAATTTTATTTATCTTTAAAAGTTTTTTTAAAATTTTTTCTCTATCATCATATTTACCTGATTTAAGATTTCCTCTGTGTACACCGTGGCTCATTGCAAAAAAAACATCATTGTCCAATTTTTTTTTTGAATTATTTAAAATTTCAAATGATCGATCTGCAGGATTTGGAATAAAAAAACATTTTTTAATATCAAAATCTAAAGATTTTGGATCAGATGTTATAAAAGTAGAATCAATTAAATCTATTTTATCTAATATTCTTTTTCGATTATTTAAATAATCCGGACCATATCTAGACAATGGATCTAAGAACCATTGAGCAATTTTGATATTTTGATTTCTTTCTCTTAAAATTTTTAAAGTTTTTTTTTCAACTTGGTCAGCATGACCTAATATAATTAAATTGGGTTTAAAATTCTCATAAATATCAATTATTTTTTTATTTAAATTTTTTTTTGAGGATGGATCTAAAATAGTTCTACTTGATGAAATTATATCTCTATCACTTAGTTGGTATACATTATGACCTAGTCTAATCAAACCATTGTTAATTCTTTTACCTGTATTATAATGCAATCTACCATTAAATCTTTCATTAAAATTAGTTATGTGTAAAATTTTTAAACATTTGTCATTTATTTTATAATTTTCATTATTCAAAAGTAATTTCTTTCTAATATTATCTAATAAATTTATAGAATTCTGGTTAGTGAGTTTAAAATTTTTATAATTTTGTTTTTGAAATTCAATTAATTTTTTTTTATTTTTGATTAAAAAACTTATTTTTTTAAATAATTCTTCTGATGTCATTTTTTTTAGTACAATGGCATGATCAGTAGTTTCTTTAAGTCCACCTGTATCACTTCTGATAACCGCACACCCTCTACTTGAAGCCTCTAAACTAGATCTTCCAAATGGTTCGTCCCAACGTGAAGGAACTACAGATATGCTAACTTCCTCAAGTTTTTTAAGAACAAATTTATTACTTTTAAATCCTGCATTTATTAGATTTTTATGATAATAAAATAATTTTTGTCTAGGTTCATTTCCAATAACAATACCTTTCCAATCACTGTAACTATCAAGAATTTTTAAAATTGCTTCCCCAAATAAATCATATCCTTTTGAAGAATTAAGCTTTCCTACAAAAGATATAATTTTTTTCTTTTTAGAAAAATTTATTCTAACTTTTGTTGTCGATTGTGGAATTATTTTGATTTTATTATCATTTTTATAAATTTTCAAACCTTCCAAAAATTTTAATTTTGTCCAACTGCTGTTAAATATTAACATATCAGAATTCTTAATGAGATTTTCTCTTTCTTTAACTGTTATAGAGCCCTGCATTTCTATAGGATTATTGTGAAAGAAAAGAATTTTTTTTGTATTATTTAATTTTAATAAATATTTCAAATAATGCGGTCTATTGTGAATTTCTAAAATATCAATTGTTTCATTTTTAATACTTTTTAAAAAATCTTGAACATAAACTTTACTTGAACTCTGAAAAAATTTTTTTTTTAAAGATAAATTTTTATAATTTTGAGATAAAGGCTTATGAGTAGTAGAACCATAAATTTTTATATTATCCTTATATTTACTTAAATTATTTACACCATTAACAAAAATTGAAACTGCACCTGTATCAAATTTAGAATAATTCTCTTTATAAGGTAGAAGTATAGCTATTTTCATATTATTTAAACTTATCTAAGTATTCAAATTTAATTTTGTTTCTCAACGTTCTATTTTTTTTTAATAAGATTTCACTTTTAATAGCTTCAGATTTTGATGCACATTTTAACTTATATATTATTTTCCATTTTCTTCCTCTTGTAAATTTAGCACCTTTACCATTATTGTGAAGTTCTAGCCTCTTATTCAAATTATTTGTATAACCAACATAAGAAATTTTATCGTCGGTATCTAATAACATGTATAGAAAATATGTCATTTAGTGGCGGTCCCTAGGGGAATCGAACCCCTCTTTCGAGGATGAAAACCACGTGTCCTAACCGATAGACGAAGGGACCGAATTGCTGCTTTTTATTGTATAATCAACAATTAATCAAGTATATCATTATAAATTTTGTTTTAGTTTTATTACTTTTTTAAGACATGACGATTTATGAGTCACTAATGTCTCTGAAACAAAATCATTACCTTGTATTTCGATACCCTTTACCAAATCGCCTGAAGTAATTCCTGTCGCACAAAAAATAGAATCGCCTGTGACTATTTCGTTTAATTCATATTTTTTTCTTAAATTATTTATACCCATTTTTTTTGCTCTTGATTTATCCTTTTCTGTTTTAAACAAAAACCTACCTTGAAAATTACAATTAAATGTATCCAAAGCAGCTGCGGCAAGCACACCCTCAGGGCCACCACCAATACCTAAAAATATGTCAACATTATATTTTTCATCTGTTACTAACAATGCTCCCGACACATCACCGTCTGTAATTAATTTCAAATTAACTTTTAATTTTTTTAGTTCTTCAATTATCTCTTTGTGTCTTGGCCTATCAAGAATACATGCAGTTAATTCTTCTGGTTTTTTATTTAAATAATCACTTAAATTGGAAATATTTTGTTTAACTGTATAATCTAAATCAATAACATTTTTTTCAGTTATTTTAGTTGATATTTTTTCCATGTAAGTTTCTGGAGCATTAAATAAACTATTTTTTTCTGCAACAGCTATTACAGATAATGCTCCAGGTAAATTGTTTGCTGCAAAATTTGTGCCTTCCAATGGATCTACAGCTATATCAAATTCAGGTCCATTGTTTGTACCAAGTTTTTCTCCAATATATAACATTGGAGCTTCATCCAATTCACCTTCTCCTATTACTATATGACCTTTCATTTCTAAGTTGTTTAATTCAGATCTCATGGAGTCTACAGCTGCTTTATCAGCTGCAATTTTATCTTTTTTTCCAATCAAATATGATGATGCTAATGCTGCTTTAGAAGTTATATTAACAAATTTATCTATAAAATTTTTATCTATAGTCATTAAGCTTTTTCATCTATTAATTCTTCTTGATTAATTTTAGACTCAAATTCTCTTAATCGTTTATAAACACTAGCAAGTTCAATTATAGTTGGCCATGCTTTCAATATATATTGCATAGAACCCTCTACTCTACCAAAAGCTCTTATTATTTGTTGCATAACACCAAGAGTTACTGCTCCAGCAACTATAGCAGGTGCTAAAAAAACATATGCTGACAAAACATTTGCCTGTAAATATGCTATTCTTCCAATATTAAAATACAAATATCTAATATAACTTAAAAAATGTATACTTCTAACTCCATCAAATAATTCTTCTATTGTTTTAGGTCTTATAGTTCCATCATCTTCAGCAATCACAAGTATTTTCCTATAGGCTGCTTCTTTTTTTTGTAGATCGTATTCAACACCTACTAATCTCAAAACTAAACCAAGTACAATTAAAAATATTGTTCCTCCAACCGACCAAATTAAAGCACCAACTATTAAACCATAATCCCAATCACCAAAAAAGAATATTGGTATTCCTATACTTAATCCAAATAAGATGGGCATAAACTCAATAAGTATCATTAAAGCTTCAATTAGGCTGGTACCTAGAGACTCCATTATTCTCGAAAACTTGATGGTATCCTCTTGAACTCTTTGAGCTGCACCTTCAATTTTTCGAGCTTTATCATAAACACTATGATACCACTCAACCATAGCTGTTCTCCATCTAAACAAATAATGTGAAGTAAAAAAACTTACTATTACTGCTACACCAACGTACATAGCTGCTAACGTTATGAAAGACAATAAACTTGCCCAGTACTCTTCTATAGTAATAGAGTTTGGGGCTCCAAGAGCTTTTTGAATCATATCATAAAATTCACCAAACCATTCATTAATTTTAACGTCTATCTTAACTTGTATCCAAAGAGATGATAAAATAACAGCCGAACCTATCCAAGACCAAAGATACCAATTTTTTTGTGTGAAAAATCTAAACATTAATTATTTCAAAAAATTATCTGCGTAAGATTTTTTTACAGTTTTTCTTTTTTTAGGTTCTATTAATTCAAAATCAATTTTTTTTTTATTTGCATAATTAATAGCTAATTCTCTTGATGAAAATTCTAATTTTAATTCTGTATAAGTGTCAGATGAACTTTCCCAACCCATCAAAGGATTTTTTGTTGGATCTTTGGTTTTAAATTCTAAAATCCATTTATCATTCTTTGCTAATCCTGATTGCATTGGATTTTTATTTGGAATGTAAATTATAGCTTTTTTCATAAATGATGGTCGGAGTGGCAGGATTCGAACCTGCGACCCTCTGGTCCCAAACCAGATGCGCTACCAGGCTGCGCTACACTCCGATCCGAGTACTAATACAGCAGTTATTGATAATTTCAATGTATAAAGATACCAAAATTAAAAGAAATTTGAATAAAATCTGGTATATAACGAAGCATGATAATTACTTGTCCAAATTGTAACAAGCAATTCAAAATTGATAATTCTTTAATACCAGATGAAGGTAGAGATTTGCAATGTGGATCATGTGATCATATTTGGTTTTATAATGTCCAAGAAAAAAATAACGAAGTATTAGAGTTAAAACAGGAAATTATCAGTGAAGACATTGAAACAAAAGCTGAAAATAAAGAGGATAAAATAGAAGAGAAACAACAACCAGAAGAAATAATTAAAACTGAAATAAATAATAAAAAAAAAGAAAAAAATTCAGAAAAACAAAAAAATACAAGTACACTTAAAAAAACAGAAAATAAGGGAAGTAAGTTTTTTTCTTATTTAATAGTATTTATTATATCTCTTGTTGCATTAATTATCTTGGTAGATACTCTAAAAACTCCACTAATTAATGTATTTCCAGGAATAGAAATTATACTATTTAACCTTTTTGAAACATTGCAAGATATAAAACTATTTATTATAGACCTAATTTAATTTTTTATGATTAATTATATATCTAAGCCTTTTAGATGGTTTTTTAAATTAGAAGCTGCCAGTGGACTTGTATTATTGTTTGCTGCGATAATTGCATTATTTATAAGCAATTCTGTACTAGCAGATTTATATTTTGCTACTCTAAATAAGTATTTGTTCATAGGTATTAATAATTTTGGATTAAAGTTATCAGTATTGCATTGGATTAATGATGCCTTGATGGCGATTTTCTTTTTCTTTGTTACTTTAGAGATTAAGAGAGAATTTTTACAAGGTGAACTTTCTAATATTAAACAAGCTTTATTGCCTATAATTGCTGCTGTAGGGGGAATGTTAGTTCCTGCACTGTTTTATGTTTTTATAAATTTAGGCGATAGTGAAACTTTAAATGGATGGGCAATTCCCTCAGCAACTGATATCGCTTTTTCTTTAGGAGTTTTATCTTTGTTAGGTAAAAGAGTTCCTTTGTCATTAAAAGTATTTTTAACTGCATTAGCTATAATTGATGATTTAGGAGCAATAGTAATTATCGCCTTATTCTATTCTGGAGATTTGAGTATTAAGTATTTAACTTTAATGTTATTAGCTTTTATTGTTTTGTTATTAATTAACAAATTTAATATTAAAAAGTTTCTACCTTATTTGGTTGTAGGACTATTCCTTTGGGATTTTACGCATAACTCAGGAATACACGCTACTATTGCTGGTGTCTTGTTAGCCATGACAATACCTCACAGAAAAAAAGAAAAAGATTTTTCTTTATTAATAAAAATTGAACATGCAATTAGTCCATATGTTGCTTTTGGAATAATGCCTTTATTTGCATTTGCCAATGCTGGTGTATCTCTAGAGGGTTTATCGTTTGCTTCATTACTTGATAAGGTTCCACTAGGAATCGTATTAGGTCTATTCCTTGGTAAACAACTAGGTGTTTTTGTATTTTCTTACGTTTCTATAAAATTGAAAGTAGCACAAATGCCAAACGACACAAGTTGGTACAATTTTTATGGAGTAGGAGTTCTTACTGGCATTGGTTTCACAATGAGCTTATTTGTTGGAAATTTAGCTTTTGTTGAAAATATGCAATATATGGATGGTGTAAAAATAGGTGTGTTAACTGGATCATTGTTATCTACTTTATTTGGTTATTTTTTAATATTACTTACGCCAAATAAACCTAGCAAATGAGAAAAATAATATTTCTATTATCTATAATTATGCTTTTCTTTAAAACTTCAGCAACTGCGAACTATGAAAAAATAATTTATGAATTCAGAATAGAGAGCATAACTGGAGAGACAATTAATTTTAAAGATTATAAAAATAAAGTTATTTTAGTTGTAAATACAGCAAGTTACTGTGGATTTACAAAACAATATGATGAATTACAAGAATTGTGGGATTTATATAAAGAAAAAGGTTTAATTGTTCTTGGTGTTCCATCTAATTCATTTAATCAAGAAAAAAATAACAATAAAGATATCAAAGAATTTTGTGAAGTAAATTTTAATATTAGCTTTCCTCTAACTACATTAACTGAAGTTAAAGGTAAAAATGCTCATGAACTTTTCAAATGGGCAAAAAAAAATCATGGTAAGTCGGCTGAACCAAAGTGGAATTTTCATAAAATTTTAATTAATAAAGAAGGTAAAGTTCAAGATACATTTGCATCATTTACAAAACCAACTTCAAAAAAAATAATTAAAGCCATAGAAAATATCTTATAAGTTTATTGTTAATCCATCATGTGCAGGAATAACATTTTTAGGTAACATTTTTTTAAGCACTTTATAATCTAATACTGGAGATAAGTTAGTAAGAATAGCTTTTTTAGGTTTGAATTTTTTAATTACAGCAAGTGAAGTTTCTAAATTAAAATGTGATGGATGATAATTGTACCATAAGCAATCAATAATTAAATATTGAAGATTTCTAAAATATTTATGATCTTTATTATAAATTTTACTTACATCACTTATATAAGCTAATTTTTTATTAATTATAAAGCAATTTGATTTCACTTTACCATGCTCAACCATAATTGATTGAATACCAATTTTTTTATTATTATTTTTTGTAAATATTTTTTTTGGTAGTTTATTGAGTTTTAGTGTTGCAGGATATTCTTTTGAATAGCTTTTAAATATATAGGAAAATGTAGAATTTAGATATTTTGAAGTATATTTATCTGCGTAAACATCAAGCTGTTTTTTACTGTTTATATAAAAAGATCTTAAATCATTTATTCCATGAGTTTGATCACCATGCATATGAGAATATAATACTTTATTAATTTTTTTTATTTTTTGTTTTAAAAGTTGTTGTCGTAGGTCAGGAGATGTGTCTATAAGAATATTCTCATTTGTGGTTTTTATTAAAGCTGAACATCTTGTTCTATAATTTTTTTTATTATTAGGATCACAATTTCCAAAGAAACCATCTGGTCTTGGCACACCCATTGAACTACCACAGCCTAAAATAATAAATTTCATTAATTTCAACTAAAAAATAGTTTATTAAAGTTATCTGTAGTTTTTTTTATAAGATCTTCTTTAGATATATTTTTAATTTCAGCTAATTTTGCAGCAGTAAAATCAATGAATGATGGTTCATTTTTTTTTCCTCTTTTAGGAACGGGCGCTAAAAATGGACTATCAGTCTCAATTAAGATATTATCCATTGGAATAGATTTGAACGTATCTCGTAAATCCAATGAGTTGTTAAATGTAATGATACCACTTGCTGAAAAGAATGAATTTAAAGTCATTAGTTTTTCTGAGAATTCTTTAGAACCAGTAAAACAATGCATCAAAATTTTAAGGTTTTCATTTTTATATTCATTTAAAATTTCAAATGTTTCTTTTTCCGCATCTCTTGAATGAACAATTAATGGAATATTGGTTTTTATGGATGCATCTATATGTTCTTTAAAGCTTGCTATCTGCTTGTTTTTTTCACTATTATTATAATAAAAATCTAACCCAGTTTCTCCAATTCCAATAATTTTTGAGTTTTCATTAAGCCTTTCAATGATCTGCTTTGAAGTGATAATATTTGTGGAGCTTTCATGAGGATGAATGCCAATAGTACCATAGATCATCTCATCTCTATTAATTAAATCTTTTACTCTAGCAAAACTTTCAAACGAAGTTGAGATAGTTAGTAATTTTTCTATACCCACTTCTTTTGATCTTTGTATTACATTAGCTAAATCACTTAATAATGGTTCATGATCTAGATGACAGTGTGAGTCAATCATTGTTTTTCTCTATTTTTTTAAAAAGTATGTCTATTTTATTAATATTATTACCTTTTGTTAAATACTCATTATTACAAACTGTGTCTAATTTTATATTTTTTTCTTCAATATCAAAGATCTTTAATGCCTTTAAAGAAGATTCAGGAATAATTGGATATAGTAAAAAACTTATTTTTCTTACAATTTCTAAAGTGGTATAAACAATAGTATTTAATCTAATTATATTGTCTTTCTTTTTCCATGGTTCTTGATCATTAAAATATTTGTTAGCTTCAAAAAGTGAATTTACTATATAATCAATGTAAAAATTAATATTTTGATTGTCAATTTGTGACCTAATATAATCTAAATTATCTTTATACTTATTTAATATTAATAAATCTTCATCATGAAATTTAACTTCCAATGGAATTTTCCCGTTACAATTTTTTATTGCAAAAGTAGTTACACGCTGACATAAATTTCCATAATTATTAGCTAGATCACTATTAATACAATCTTCAAGTCTTTCTTGAGATATGTTTCCATCGTTCCCAAAAGAAACTTCTTTAATTAAGTAGTATCTTAAAGGATCTAGACCATACTCTTTAATTATTTCAAGTGGATCAAGTATATTTCCTTTAGATTTAGACATTTTTTCTTCCCCAGATAATATCCATCCATGCCCGTAAACTCTCTTTGGTAAATCAATTTTTGCTGCTAATAAAAAGGCAGGCCAATAAACAGCATGGAATCTAAGTATATCTTTTCCAATTAAATGTATTGAGGCTGGCCAAAATTTTTTAAACAAATCATCATTTGTATTAGGATAGTTTAATGCACTCAAATAATTTGTTAAAGCATCGAGCCAAACATATATCACGTGGTTTTTATTATTTGGAACAGGTATGCCCCATGAGAAACTTTTTCTACTAACAGAAAGATCTTTAAGACCACTTTTTACAAAACTAATAACTTCATTTTTCCTAGATTGTGGAGAAATAAAATTTGGATTAGCTTCATAATATTCTAATAACGGTTTTTCCCACTTTGAAAGTCTAAAAAAATAAGATTCTTCTTCAATCCATTCAACAGGAGATTTTGATGATATAGAAATTTTTTTTCCTTCTAATTCCTCAATTTCGTCTTCGTTATAAAAGGCTTCATCTGATACTGAATACCATCCAGAATAGTTTGATAAGTATATATCATCATTTTTTTCAAGTTCATTCCAAAGATGTTGAACTGTTTTTTTATGTCTAGCTTCTGTAGTTCTTATAAAATCAGTATTTGACAAATTCAAAGTATCAGAAAGATCTCTAAAGGTTTGACTAATTTTATCACAAAATACGAGAGGCTCCTTCCCCGCTTTTTCTGCGGATCTTTGAATTTTTAATCCATGTTCGTCTGTGCCAGTAAGAAAATGAACCTGATATTCATCAATTTTTTTAAATCTTGCAAAAAAATCAGCGATAATGCTTGAATATGCATGACCCATATGTGGCTTAGCTGATGGGTAGTAAATAGGCGTGGTAATATAATAAGTTTTATCCATTTAGTATTTTATCCTCAAATTCCATAAACAATGTTTCCTCATCTAAATTATAAGTTCTAGTATTATTAATTTTTTCTAAAAAATAATGGTATGGCTTTAGTAAACTAATATTTTCAATAGATATATTGTTTCTAAAATAAAGTTCAATAAAAGAATAAATGATTTCAATAATTGATTTATCTTTTTTATAAATTTTATTTTTGATTATGGTAGTTAAAGTTGTATCTAAATCAAAATTAACAAGATCAAAGTCATATTCTTCAGACAACTTAATTAATTTAAATAATTTTCCAGGAGTTGCATAATAATCAAATAACTTATTATTGATAATAGTATTTATGTCATCGTTTAGTAATTGATTAACAATTCTAGTAGACTGATCTTTTGTTAAAAAAACTTTGAAATTCAAACATCTAGATTTAAGTGTTGGTAGTATTCTTTTATTATTATTAATTAAAATAAAATTTATATTTTCATTAGGTTCTTCTAAAATTTTTAACAATGCATTAATAGAATTTAAGTTTAATAATTCAATATTATCAATTAAAACAAATCTTTTTTTATTATTAAATGAGGATTTGTTTAGATTTATTATTAATTCCCTAATTTGATTTATATCAATATTTTTCTTTTCTTCTAAGACATCAATCAAGTAAAAATTTGGGTTAGATTTATTTAGTATAAGTTTATATGACTTATTATCTGGATTAATTTTATTATTTTTATAATCGTAGGGATGTTCTTCATTTTCCGATAATACAAAATTGATTAAATGATATGCTAAAGTTGATTTTCCAATACCTTTTTCACCAGATAAAAGAATTTTATTAGGTAAAGTATCGTTTTTAGATAATTTATATAATTGACTAAAAATTTCTTTGTGCTCAAATAAATTTATTTGAGTTAGAGGATTTAAATTCATTTAATTAATTTTTTAATTTGATTTATTATTAAATCTTCATTTTTTTTTATATCTAAATTAGAATCAATAATTTTGTATGATTTTTTATTTAATTTAGCTAATTTTAAAAAACCTTTTTGAACTTTATTGTAAAAATTCATATTAAACTGATCATATCTATTTAAAGATTTTCTATTTTTTAATCTTTGGAATAGATTTTTTTTATTTACAATATTGAGAAAAGTAAAGCTAACTTTAATGTTTTTTAATAGAAATTTATTTATGATTTTTATTATTTTTAAATCAGCACCCATTCCATAATGCTGATATGCAATAGTTGAGTCTATAAATCTATCAATCAAAATAATTTTTTTTTTGTACGATTTTTTTATAAGATTTATATTTTCACTACGTGCTGCTAAATATAAAAGTAAGTCGGTATATATGTTAAAATTAGATTTTTTATTTAAAATCAATCTCCTTATTTTTTCAGAATTAAGACTTCCACCTGGTTCTCTTATCTTTATATATTTAATTTTCTTTTTATCTAAATATTTAGATACTTTATTTATATGATGACTTTTGCCACTACCCTCTATACCCTCAAAAACAATGATGGGTTTTTTAGACATCACCCCAAATTAAATAATTTATTGATTTTATTAATCTTGTAAAAAAATTAACTTTTTTAACTTCTTTCGATGAAAGTAAATCATACTCACCAACAAGTTCTTGATCATAAACAACTCTTAGAGTGGCTATTTTTTGATCTTTTTCAATTGGTGCTTCGACTGGTCCGTCATACTTAACAACAACTTTTAGAAGCTTTTTTTTCGCTTTTTTGATTGTTTTATAAATATCTTCATTTGTATATGCTTGCACACTATTCTCTTTTCCTAACCAAACATCAATTTTGTGTAATGGTTTGTTAGCTTTAGCTATTTCTACAAGATCATAGTTTGTAAGACCAAATGTAAGTAATTTTGTGCTCTCTTTAGATCTAGAATTTTTTGAATTAAAACCGCTTCCTACAGCAATCAATCTTCTGCCATTTCTATCTATTGATGATGCTAAAGAATATTTTTCAACAGCTAAATAACCGGTTTTAATTCCATCTGCTCCAAGATTTTTATAAAGCAAAGGATTTCTATTTCCTTGTGTTATTGGATCACCCCCTGTTCTATCCCACGTAAATTCTTTTTCAGCAAACATTTTGTAAAATTCAGGATGTTCTTTGATTAAATATCTAGACATTTTTAAAATATCTCTAACAGTTGAGTAATTATCGGGGTCATTTATTCCTGATGAATTAGAAAAATTTGTATTATCCATACCTAATTCTTTTGCTTTAGCAGTCATTAAAATTGCAAATTCTTCTTCAGTACCTGCTATACCTTCAGCCAATGCAATACATGCATCATTACCTGAAGCAACGATAATACCTCTTAATAAATTTTCTACAGAGACTTGATCACCAACCATTATAAACATAGATGAATATCCAGATGTAGATAATCTCCATGCTCTCTCTGATATTATAAATTTTTCATCTAAACTAAGATCACCTGATTTAATTAAATCAAAAGCAATAATTGCTGTCATTATTTTTGTCATAGAGGCTGGATAAATTGAAATATCTGGCTCCTTTTCATAAAGAATTTCCCCAGAATGATAGTCTTGTAATATAGCAGTTCTTGCTTTTACATCAAAATTAGCTTTTGAAATATTTATAAAAGAAAAACTAAAAACTATTACAATTAATAATATCCTAAACATCTTTTAATATTTCTATATTTTCAAAGTTTAAAACTTTTATTTCATTAAATGATTTTTCTAGTTTTTTTATATCATTAAATGGACCCAATAATACCCTATATTTAGTTTTAGATAATTTCTTAATTACAGATTTTTTTATATTTGTCTCATCTTTTATTCTATTAACCATATTTTCTGCTGAGTCTCTGTAATAAAAATCTGCAATTTTGATTGAATATAAAAATTTATGTCTTTTTATTTTAATTTTTTTTCCTTTCTCTTTGCTAAGGTTATCTATAGTAATTCCATCTACTGGAGCCTTTTCAGCTACTTTTTTTTCTTCATCAAATGTTTTAGCCTTTTTTGCCACAAAAGTTGAGTTTTTAGAGATTAAAACAAGATCAATATAAGGTTCTTTAGCATCAAGAGATAGCTCCTCAGCAATTCTTTTTGTAATTACAGAGTTGTAAAAAGTTGAGAATTTAACATTATTAGAAATTACTTCTGCTATAACTGACTTGTCATTAATTGGGTTGGTAATTTTAACAAATGAATTTTTTTTGATTTTATTATGAAAAATTAAAAGAGATCTATTGTCAATTTTTTTAGATATTTTTTTTTCTTTTTTTAATTCATCGTCATAAATTAGAGCAAATCCAGTATTACTATATTTTTGATCACTTATATAAACTAATGATTTATTATTTTGATCAAATTGATTACATGCAGATAAAAAAAATATAGAAATAATTAATATAATTTTTTTAAAGTTCATTCTTAAATTTATCTTTTAAAGTACAAACGGCTAGAGCAAATCGCAGTGACCTGTTCCATTTTAATATTATCTCATAGTTATCAAAAACGATATATGCTGGATTTAAAGTTTCTGCATCAGGTATAATATCTTTATCTGGCGTTATAATCGCTACCTTTAAAGCATTATACTTGTTATCTATTTTATCATCATTTTTAATATATTTTCTAAAATATTTTAATTTTTTTTTATCATGAAGTTTTTTTGCAGAAATGTTTAGATACTTACCTGGTATATTATCTGATAAATCAATTCTATAAAAACAAGGACTCTCACTTTTCCAACCGATTTGATTTAAATAGTTTGATGCAGAAGCATATGCATCATCATAATTTTTTAAATCTATATATCCGTTACCATCATGGTCAATTGCATAATTTTTCATTGTAGATGGCATAAATTGAAAAAAACCAAAAGCTCCTGCCCAAGATCCATACAAGGTTTTGTGGTCTATTTGTTTATCTTCAATTAATCTTAAAAGAATTAATAATTCATTTGTAAAAAATTCTGATCTTCTTTTATCAAAACTTAAAGTTGCTAAAGATGACAAAATATCCATTTTGCCAACATATGTACCAAAATTAGTTTCTATACCCATTAAAGCTAATAACAACTCTCTTTCCACATTAAATTTGTTTTGAACAGAGTTTATTAATTTTGAATTTTTCTCATAAAATTTTTTTCCTATCAAAACTTTTTTTGATGATGTTCTTTTTGAAATATACGTTTTGGTATCCTCATAAAATTCTGGTTGATATCTATCATATTTAATTACATCTGATAGAAATGTTGTATCCATCATAACTAGATTGAATGTTTCCTCAGAAATATTATTTTTTAATGCAATTTTTTTGAAATTGTTCCTCCAGATTTCAAATTCTTTATTTGTGTCAGCATAGGAAACAGTGCATATAAAAAAAAAGATAATATAATAAAATTTAATTTGTTTCATGTAAGTCCATTAAATATATAAATACAGCAATCCATATGAAAATAAAACCAACTAATTTTGTCATTGAAAAAGGCTCATTATAATAAAAATACCCAAGTATAAATTGTAAAGATGGAGTAACGTAAAAAATCATACCTGTGGGTCCTAAACCACTTAATTCAACACCTCTTACGTATAAGAATAATGGTATAACTGTCATTGGTCCTGCTATAAATAACAAAAACATTATTGACGGATCAGATAATTTAAAATCGTTATATCCACTTTTCATAATTAAATAAAAAATTATTAATGCAATAGGAAAGATAAATAAACTTTCTATAAATAGACCGATATCAGTATCAACGTTAATTTTTTTTCTGACTAGATTGTAAAAACCCCAACTTAGAGCAACTATTAACCCTACCCAAGGAAATGAATTTAAATTAACAAAAATCAAAAATAAAATTGATATTATGACTAATAAAATTGAAAAAACTCTTTTTTTATTTAATTTTTCTTGAAAGTAATAATAACCTAATAAAACACTTAAAATTGGCATAATAAAATAACCAAAACTAGCGTCTATAATTCTATTTGTTGCAATTGCATATATCCACACTCCCCAATTGATGAATATTAAAAAACCTGAAATAGCTAAATAAAAAATTTTTTCTTTTTTTTTTAAGATATCAAAAAAAACATTCCATTTTCTTAATAATGAAGTTGTAATAAATAATGTTAATGTTGTCCAAAGACACCTATGAATCACTAATTCCAAATGTCCAATATATGCAAAGAATTTAAAATATATAACTCCAAAAAAACCCCACCAGAAGGATCCTGAAAAAGCATAAAGAATACCCGAATTAAAATTAAAAGATTTCAATAAATTATTTTTTAAAAATATTTTTTTTAGTGTGATTAATATGAAATTGATTCCAATAATCACCAAGATATTTGTTTTGTTTATTATCTAAAGCACATTCAAATGTTGCTCTTCTTATTGGGTATGGTTTTTTTAAAAAAATTCGTTTTAAAAAATTTCTTGGAGCAACAGAATAAGTTATGTTTTTAACTTTTAAACCTAACGATGACAGAGTTTGAATTAATCCTATTTCGTTGTAAAAAGTACAACTAGTTTTATCATACGGATTATCTTTATCAAAAGGACAATATAATAAAGGAATTTTTTTATCTCCAAGTATATAAATAGCAGTTTCCAATAGTAATTTACCATTTGGATTAAGTGAGTCTTTAATAATTTTAAGGGCCCAAAAAGGATATCTTAGATGGTACAAAACTCCATAAAAAATAATTAAATCAAATTTTTTTTCAAGTTTATTTAAATTATATAGATTCATTTTTTTCATTTTTACTTTTGATTTAAAAAAAGGTATTAAAAATTTAGTAGCTCCTAAAGATAAGTCGTTGTCTATTCCTAGAATTTCTTTAGCACCTAGTTTTTCTGCCTCAAAAGAAAAAAGACCATCTCTACATCCAATATCAAGAACTTTTTTATTTTTTAAATTATATTTTTTTAGAATTTTTAGAGGAATTTTTTGAAATTTTATAAGTCCTTCATTTCCTTTAGTATAAATATCGTTATTAATTTTTATCTTGTGATAAAACTTATATTTATTCAATTGTTTTATTATTGATTTATTAGATAATTTCATATTCTCATTTCTATTATAAAAAAATAAAATTAGTAGTTATATGTTATTTTTTTTTGTTGATATTTAAAATTATACTTATAAAACCTTGCTCATGGAGAGATGGCTGAGCGGTTGAAAGCACCGGTCTTGAAAACCGGCAAAGGGGCAACTCTTTCCTGGGTTCGAATCCCAGTCTCTCCGCCATCATTTTTGTGTATAATCAAAATTTTTATATAAGAAATTAATGTTGTTATTTTCAAACTCAAAATCGGTTTTAAAACCATTATAAAAATTATACAAATTAGTGTCATCAATGTTCAGTAGTTTTTCTAAATCAAGAAGATCATTTTCATTTAAATTATTTATATATTTTTTTGTAAATGCACCCAAAAGATTATCCATTTCTTTTGTGCCTCTATAATTAGATCTGTAAATAATTTTTTTTTTTAATTCATCTATGTTGATCATAATAATTAGAATATATTAGTTGTTAATGAATAATAAAACAAATTATGAATATTTATTGTCAGATTTAAGTTCTTTAAAAGGTGTAGGAACTAAAACAAAAAATTTATTAAAGAAGAAAAATATTAATAATTTGTTTGATTTACTTTGGAAACTTCCAAAATCTTATACGGATAGAAGCTTGTCATCAAAAATAAAAGATTTAAAAATTGGTGAAATACAAACAGTAACTATAATTCCACAAAAGTATAATTTTCCAAGAATAAGGAAATTACCAAATAGAGTTTTATGTAGTGATGAAACTGGTGAAATAGATTGTATTTTTTTTAATAGTTATGAAGGTTACATTAAAAAAATCCTACCCTTAGGCAAACAAATTACTGTTAGTGGTAAAATAGGTCATTTTAGGAATAAATACCAAATTACAAATCCAAAATATGTTTCTGAGGATTCCTCTTTAATCAAACAAACTCATAATAAATATTCGTTAACTGAAGGTATTTCTGAAAAAATATATAATAAAATCTTAAATCAAATAATCAATAATTTACCAGTTTTTAATGAATGGCACTCTAAAAGTATTTTATCTAAATTTAAAAATATAAGTTGGAATAGCTCAATTAAAGAACTGCACAAACCTGAAAATATTGGAAATTATAAATCAAATTTCTATCAAAGACTCGCTTTTGATGAAATATTTTCAACATTTCTTGTTAATTCTGAAATAAGAAAAAAAATAAGAAAAATAAAAAAAAAAAATAAAGTTATTAATATAAATAAACAAAATTCAATAACAAATAAATTAGATTTTTCTCTTACAGGTGATCAACAAAAATCACTTAACGAAATAAACAAAGATTTAAGTTCACCAAATAAAATGTTTAGACTTTTGCAAGGAGATGTTGGTAGTGGAAAAACAATAGTATCTCTTTTAGCGGCAATAAATAGTATAAATTCTGGTTTCCAAGTTGCTTTTATGGCTCCTACAGAAATTCTAGCGAGACAACATTTTATGCTTGCAAAAAAAATATTTCCTAAAAATATGAATATAGATCTGATTTCTGGAAAATCTGAATATAAATTAAAAAAAGAAATTCATAAAAAATTAGAAAATAATAAAATTGATATTATTTTTGGAACACATGCAATATTTCAAAAAAAAGTAATTTTTAAAAAATTAGGATTAATAATTATAGATGAACAGCATAAGTTTGGAGTGAGTCAAAGAAAAAGATTGTCAGATAAAGGTGGACCAAATTGCGACGTATTATTAATGACAGCAACACCTATACCTAGAACTCTAACAATGACAATTTATGGTGATATGGATATTTCAATAATTAGAGAAAAACCTAAAAATAGAAAGCCAATTAAAACATATAGTAAATTAGAGATTAAAATTGAAGATGTTTTAAAATTTATAAAAAAAGAAATTAATATAGGAAATCAAATTTTTTGGGTTTGTCCGTTAATTGAGGAGTCTAAAAAATTGGATCATTCATCAGCTGTAAAAAAGTATGAATATTTAGAAAAAAGGTTTCCAAATCAAGTATGTTTACTCCATGGCAAAACTGATGTGGATGAAAAAAATGAAATACTAAACAATTTTTTGAATAATAAATTTAAGATTTTGGTTTCTACAACAATTATTGAGGTAGGAATAGATTTTCCAAATGCAAATACGATTATAATTGAAAATGCCAACAAATTTGGTTTATCTCAACTTCATCAATTAAGAGGTAGAGTTGGTCGTGGAGATAAAGACTCTACATGCATATTAATGTTTAAATCTAATCTAAGCGATAACGCAAAAAAAAGAATAAAAATTTTAAAAGAAACTAATGATGGTTTTTTAATATCTGAAGAAGATATGAAATTACGAGGGTTTGGAGATATTTTGGGATTTAAACAAAGTGGTGTAAAAAATTTTAAGTTAGCTGATCCAATTCAGAATAGTGATCTTTTCTTATTAGCTGAAAAGGAAATGAGAAGAATAGAAAAATCAAATGAAGATATAAGTAAATTTAAGCCTTTGATAAAATTGTACGACAGGGCAGATATAATAAATGATATTGCCTAACTTTTTTTAGTAGAGGTTCCTGCTGAAACTATAAATTTAGATGCTTCTTCAAAAGACATATTTAAATAAATAACATCTTCTATAGGGAACATTAATAAAAAACCACTAGTAGGATTTGGAGTTGTTGGTACAAAAACATTAATTAAATTCTTACCAGTTTTTTGAGCCATCTCACCTTTATTTTCTTTTGTAGCAAAACCAACTGCCCAAACTCCTTTTCTTGGATATTCAATTAAAACTACACTTCTTTTTCCATCATCTTTTTTGGAAAAGGTTTCGGTCATTTGAACAATTGCAGAATAAACTGTTCTTAAAAATGGAATTCTTTTAAATAAATCATCAATTAATTTAAGTATTCTTCTTCCAAAAAATGACAATGAAAGTCCACCTACAATAGTTATAAGTAAAATTGAAATAACAATTTCAACACCAGGTATATTAAAAGGTAAATAACTATTTGGATTTATATTTTTTGGTATTAAATTTGAGGAGATACCAATTAAAATCTTTGTAAGATATAATGTAAAACCAATTGGTATTAAAACAACTACTCCAGCAATAAAGTAGTTTCTTAAGGTTAATGAAAAAGATTTTTTTGACCCTTTTTTTGACATATTTTCAATTAACTATAACTAGCATAGACAACAAAAACAATTGCAATGATAAATAATACAATTAAAATTTTGTTATTAAGATTCATGTTAAATTATTATTATCAATTTTAGTTACTTATGGATAGAAGAAAATTTTTGACTTACATGGGCTGTGGTTGTGGTAGTCTACTTTTTCACTCTTGCTCTACAGCACCAATAACTGACAGAAAACAATTAAAAATTATACCTGAAGCAAAATTAAATGCTCAAGCTGCACAAATTTATGAAAAAATCAAAAAAAAAGAAAAGATGAGTGAAGACACAAAAACATTAAACGAAATTAAAGATATTGGTAAAAGAATGGAAGATTCGATAAGCGAATATTTCTATAGAGCAAATTTAAATGATCCAACAGCAAATTTTGATTGGGAATATATTTTAATTGATAATAAAAAAGTTAGAAATGCATGGTGCATGCCTGGAGGTAAGATTGCTGTTTATACGGGTATACTTGATGTAACAAAAAATAAAAATGGTTTAGCAGCTATTATGGGTCATGAGGTTGCTCATGCAGTAGCAAAACATTCTGTTGAAAGAGCAAGTCGAGGTGTTTTATTAAACACTGGAGCAAGAATTATAGATATTGCAAGTGGAGGCGTATTATCTGATATAAACAGAACTACCGGAATGGATACAGTTGGATTATTAGCTCAATTAGGAATAATGAATCCTTTTAACAGAAAGCAAGAGAGCGAAGCTGATTATCTTGGTATGATTTTTTCCTCTTTATCTGGTTATGATATTAGAGAAACAGTAAAAATCTGGGAAAGAATGAAAGAAGCAAATAAAGGTAAAGAACCACCAGAATTTATGAGTACCCATCCTTCTTCTGATACTCGCATTAAACAATTAAATGAATGGATGAACGAAGTAATTTTAGATTATCCGCCTATTAATCTAAGCTAATTGAAATTAGTGGTGAGCCCTGATGGACTCGAACCATCGACCCATTCCTTAAAAGGGAATTGCTCTACCAACTGAGCTAAGGGCCCCCAAATTATTCAAATTGAATAATTGTTATATACAGAATTATTATTTTTTTTCAAATGTCAATTTTAACCAAATCTATATACGTTCTACAACTTATCAATGTATTTATTGTGAAATTGATCAAAAGTACCGTCATTAATATTTTTTCTGATCAAGGCCATTAATTCTTGATAAAAATTAATATTATGTAGAGTGAGTAACATTGAGGCTAAAATTTCATTAGTATTAAATAAGTGATTTAAATAGTTTTTTGAATATTTATTTAAATTAAGATTTTCACAATCAGGATCTAAAGGAGTGTTATCATTTTGATATTTATTATTTTTAATATTAATTCTTCCCTGCCAAGTAAATGCCAAACCTGTTCGTCCTGATCTAGTTGGCAAAACACAATCAAACATATCTATACCTCTTTTTACAGCACCTAAAATATCTGATGGCGTTCCAACACCCATTAAATAGTGAGGTTTTTCTATAGGTAAATATTCTTTAATATCATCTAAAACATTAAACATTTCATTTTGTGTCTCTCCAACGGCTAATCCTCCAATAGCATAACCGTCAAAACCAATTTTAACTAATTCCTCAAGTGATTTAAGTCTTAAATCTTTAAAGAGACCTCCCTGAACAATTCCAAATAAACCTTTATGAGTATTACTCCCAAAAGCTACTTTAGATCTTTCAGCCCAGTAAAGTGATAAATCCATTGATTTTTTGATTAGATTATAATCATTAGTTTTTTTGGGGCATTCATCCATAATCATTACAATATCTGAATTTAATCCTAATTGAATTCTTATACTCTCCTCTGGACTTAAATAAAATTTTTTACCGTCAACGTGAGAGTTAAAAATAGCACCTTTCTCTCTGTCAATTTTATTCAATTTTGAGAGAGACATTACTTGAAAACCACCAGAGTCAGTTAAAATAGGTAAATCACAATTCATAAAATTATGAAGTCCACCAGCAGACTCTATTCTTTCAACACCTGGTCGTATCATTAAATGATAAGTATTTGAAAGTATTATTTCAGAACCTGTTTTTTTAATATCGTCTATTGTACAAGCTTTTACAGTAGCTTGAGTTCCAACAGGCATAAAAGCTGGAGTTTGTATATTACCACGATGTGTTTCGATTAAACCGCATCTAGCAAATTTATCTTTTTTTAAAACTTTAAAGGCAAATTTTTTTAATGCCATTAATAAAATTATTGAGATTTGAAACTAATAATCTTATCTGGATCAGTTACAGCGCCGTTATTATTTTGATCGCCTCTTTTTATTTTATCTACAAATTCCATTCCCTCTATCACTTTTCCAAAAACTGTATATTGACGGTCTAAAAAAGGAGCTGGCTGAAAACAAATAAAAAACTGACTATTTGCACTATTTGGATCTTGAGCTCTCGCCATTGATAAAGTACCTCTATCATGTGGTAGACTATTGAATTCTTGCTCTAAGTCAGGAAAATCTGATCCTCCCATTCCTGCTCGTCTAAGATCAAAATCTTTTGATTCTGAATTTCCAAATTTAACATCCCCTGTTTGAGCCATAAAACCATCTATAACTCTATGAAAAACAACGTTATCATATTTACCACTATTTGCTAATTCTTTTATTCTTTTAACATGATTTGGCGCAACATCCTCAAACAATTCAATTTTAACGTCACCATCTTTTAATTTTAATATCATTATATTCTCCTCAGCTATTGATTGATTAGTAATTAAAAAAAACAAAATAAGTATTTTAATAAAAATTTTATTCATATTTCTCTTTTAAAGACTTGATCGTACTTTTGGTAGTAAATTTTTTAATATCACCTTTTAATTTAACAATCTCTTTTACAAATTTAGATGAAATAATTTGATTTTCTACATCAGACATTAAAAAAATTGTTTCAATATTTTGGTTCAATTTTCTGTTCATACCAGCTAATTGAAATTCATATTCAAAATCAGATACAGCTCTCAATCCTCTTAAAATAATGTTTGATTTGTATTTTTTACATAAATCAGTGGTTAAAGAGCCAAATGATACTACTTTTATTTTTCTTCTATTTAACTTTAGATCTTTGAATAAAGCTTTATTTACTATTTCTATTCTTTCTTCAGAACTAAATAGATAATTTTTGTTACTTTCATCTGAAACACCTACTACTATTTTATCAAATAGTTTTAATGATTTATTAATTACATCTATATGTCCGAAAGTAATTGGATCAAATGTTCCAGGATAAATTGCAATTTTACTCATTAAATTAAATTATCATCAATTTTGATAGCTGAAACAACTTTTTCTTCTCCTGATAATTTAATTATTCTAACCCCTTGGGTATTTCTTCCTGCAGTTCTAATTTCTTTAACAGCTACTCTAATAACCCTTCCTTTATTAGTAGAAATTAAAATTTCATCACCTTCAAAAACTGGAAATGATGAAGTAATATTTCCATTTCTTGGTGAATTTACTATTCCTATAATTCCTTTACCACCTCTGTTAGTAACTCTGTAATCAGTATGAGAAGTCTTTTTTCCATAACCATTTTCACTTATTGATAAAACAAATTTCTCTTTTGCTCTTAATTCAGATTTTTCGTCTTTTGATTTTTTTCCATTTTTATTAATTTTATCGTTGTCAATAACTGACAAGGATACTATTTGATCACTTGGTGCTAACTCTATTCCTTTAATCCCTTTAGAAGATCTACCTTTAAAAACTCTTAACTTTTTGGCTTCAAATCTAATACATTTTCCAAATTTTGTGCTTAAAATTACATCCTGATCGTCTTTACAGATTTTGACACCTACAATTTTGTCATTGTTATCTAATTTCATCGCAATTTTTCCAGATGCATTAATTGATGAAAAGTCTTCTAAACTATTTTTTCTTACTTTGCCTTGAGATGTAGCAAATATAATTTGATAATTTTTTAAATCAGTTTCATCTTCTGGCATTGGCATAATTGAGCTTATTGCTTGGTGACTCTTTAAAGGTAAAATATTAAATAAAGACTTACCTTTAGATGATGATGAACCCTCTGGGATTTTCCATGCTTTGATCTTATAAACTAAACCCTCTGTAGAAAAGAAGAGTACTGAAGTATGAGTATTTACGGATAATGTTTGAACAACAGAGTCTTGATCTCTAGTTGTTATACCTGATTTTCCCTTACCGCCTCTTTTTTGTTTTTTTACTCCATCCAAAGAACCTCTTTTTATGTATCCTTGTAATGTAACTGTAATTATTACTGATTGTTTTTGGATAGTTTCTTCAATATCATAATTTAAAACAGCATCTATAATTTTAGTTCTTCTTGGAATTGCAAATTTATCTTTAATATTTTTTAACTCTTCGCTGATTACTTTCAAAAGTTCTTTTTTTGATGAAATAATCTTTTTATACTTAGTGATTAGTTCAGCTAATTTTTTAATTTCAACTTCGATTTCATTTATTCCTAATGCAGTTAATTTTTGAAGTCTTAATTCTAAAATAGCTAAAACTTGTGGTTCAGATAAAGAATAAAGATTTTTACCTTTTTTCCCCTCAACTAAAGAAATTAATTTTTGTGATTTATTTATCTTCCATTTGGTTTTTAAAATTGACACTTTAGCATCATCTGGTGTTTTAGATGATCGAATAATTTTTATTATTTTATCTAAATTTTCAACTGAAACTGATAATCCTATTAGTATATGAGCACGTTCCTCTGCTTTTTGAAGATCAAATTTAGTTTTCTTAATAACTACATCTTCTCTAAAAGTTAAAAAGTTAGATAAAAAATCTTTTAGTGTGCAAGTTTGAGGTTTGCCTTCAACTATCGCTAAAGTGTTAAAACCAAATGAACTCTCTATCTGAGTATTTTTATATAATTGTCTCTTTATGGTTTCTGGTTCTACACCGTTTCTTAAATCTATTGCTACCCTAATACCTTCTCTGTTAGACTCGTCTCTAATATCTCTTATTCCTTCAATTTTTTTTTCTCTTACTAATTGAGCAATCCTTTCATTTAAAACTGATTTGTTGACTTGATATGGTATAGAAGTTATTACAAGTCTTTCACGACCATTTTTTTGTTGTTCAATTGAGATTTCACCTCTAATCTTAAATGATCCTCTTCCATTGTTATATCCTTGTTTAATTATATCTTTACCTATAATTACACCACCAGTTGGAAAATCTGGACCAGGTATATGTTTCATCAATTCTTTAATTTTAATGTCTTTGTTATCAATTAAGGCCAAAGTACCATCTATAATTTCACCTAAATTGTGAGGAGGTATACTTGTTGCCATGCCAACAGCAATACCACCAGCTCCATTTACTAATAAATTTGGAAATTGAGATGGTAAAACGCTGGGTTCTTTCTCTGTTTCATCGTAATTGCTTTTGAATGAAATTGTGTTTTTCTCTATATCATCAATTAAATATTGAGAAACTTTTGATAAACGAGTTTCAGTATACCTCATTGCTGCAGCAGGATCGCCATCTATAGATCCAAAATTTCCTTGGCCTTGAATTAACGGAAGGCTCATAGAGAAATCTTGCACCATTCTAACTAAGGCATCGTAAACAGACTGATCTCCATGAGGATGATATTTACCAATAACATCTCCAACTATTCTTGCAGATTTTCTAAATTGTTTAGACCAATCATATCCGCCTTTGTACATTGCATATAAAATTCTTCTATGAACTGGCTTTAATCCATCTCTTACATCAGGAAGAGCACGACTAACAATTACACTCATTGCATAAGAAAGATATGATGAGCTCATCTCATCATGCATTGAGATTAATTTTATATTTTTATCTTTTAACTCTTCAGTATTTTTCATAGAAATTAAAATGGAATTTCATCATCCATATCTGACACTTGAGAAGAATCCTCAATATTATTTTGTTGAGTTGTGTCGTTTTGAATTCCACCACCAGAATTTCCACCACCCAACATTGTGAGTGAAGAATTATATCCCTGTATAACTATTTCAGTTGAGTATTTATCTTGTCCAGATTGTTCATCTTTCCATTTTCTTGTTGTGAGTTGTCCCTCAACATAAACTTGAGCACCTTTTTTTAAATATTGTTGAACAACATTTACTAAACCTTCATTAAATACAACTACACGGTGCCACTCAGTTTTCTCTTTTCTTTCACCTGTGTTTTTATCTTTCCATGATTGACTTGTTGCAAGGCTTAATCTAGCTACACTTTTGCCATTTACCATTTGCTTAATTTCAGGATCTGCGCCCAAACGACCAATTAATAATACTTTATTTAAACTTCCAGCCATAATATTTAATATTTGTTAAATTAGTTAATTAGAATTATATCACAATTCCTCTGAATATTAATTTTATTAACTCAAAGCAACTAAAATTATGATGAAAAAGATAGTTATTAAGGGCGCTAAAGAACATAATTTGAAGAATGTTACTGTAGAGATTCCAAAAGACAAATTTGTGGTCATAACGGGTCTATCAGGGTCAGGAAAATCATCTTTAGCTTTTGATACAATCTACGCAGAGGGTCAAAGAAGATATGTTGAAAGTTTATCTGCATATGCACGTCAATTTTTAGATAAAATGAAAAAACCAAATGTTGATTTAATTGAAGGATTAAGTCCTGCTATTGCAATAGAACAAAAAAATACTTCAAAAAACCCAAGATCTACTGTTGCGACTGTAACAGAAATTTATGATTACATGAGAGTATTATACGCTAGGGCAGGTATCCCCTACTCACCATTTACAGGTAAACCAATAACCTCTCAAACAATTACACAAATAGTAGATTTAGTTAAAAAATTACCAAAAAAATCAACAATATATATTTACGCTCCAGTGGTAAGAGGTCGTAAAGGTGAATATAAAAAAGATATTTTAAGCTACAAGAGAAGAGGATTTAGAAAAATTAAAATTGATAATGTTTTATATGATATAGAAAAATCACCTAATCTAGATAAAAAACTTAAACATGATATTTCAATCCTAGTTGATAGAATAGTTTTAAATTCAAAACTAGGAAATAGATTGGCTGAAAGTATTGAAACAGCTGTAAATTTAGCAAACGGTTTAGTGTTTGTCGAATATGAAGATGAAACACTTCCTCAAAAATTTAGAAAACTTGAAAAATTAATTTACTCTACAAAGTTTGCATGCCCTGAGAGTGGTTTTACAATTGAAGAAATTGAACCAAGACTTTTTTCATTTAACAGTCCCTATGGAGCTTGTGAAGAGTGTGAAGGAATCGGAATGAAATTAAACGTAGATCCAAATTTAGTCATTCCTGATGAAAGAAAAAGTTTAGCTGATGGTGCAATTGAACCTTGGTCAAAATCTACCACATTATATTATGCTCAAACTTTAGCATCTTTAGCAAAACATTATGGTTTTTCTTTAGATGAAAAATGGAAAAAATTACCCAAAAAAATTAAAGATATTATTCTTTATGGTTCAGATGAGGATGAAATTAAATTTAATTATGATGATGGATACGAAAAATATTCCTAC
The DNA here is from genome assembly GCF_052046145.1 of Candidatus Pelagibacter sp. GTDB lineage: Bacteria > Pseudomonadota > Alphaproteobacteria > Pelagibacterales > Pelagibacteraceae > Pelagibacter. The sequence continues at coordinate 567,097 of NZ_JBNGZR010000001.1, read as the reverse complement.
AAAAAAACTTTTGAAGGTGTAATTAATAATCTTGAAAGAAGATTTTTAGAGTCAGATAGTGAATGGAAAAGAGAAGCTATTGCTGAATATCAATCGGATACAGCATGTGAAACATGTAATGGTGACAGATTAAAAGAGGAAGCTTTATGTGTTAAAATTAATGATCTTAATATTAGTGAAGTAACAAAAAAATCTATTTTAGATGCTGCAGAATGGTTTAAAAATTTAGAAAATAATCTTGATAAAAGACAATTCAAAATTGCCGAACATGTTTTAAAAGAAATAAATGAAAGATTAAATTTTCTTCTAAACGTTGGTTTAGATTATTTAACATTGTCCAGAGAATCTGGAACTTTATCTGGTGGTGAGGCTCAAAGAATAAGATTAGCTTCACAAATTGGATCTGGTTTAACAGGTGTATTATACGTTTTGGATGAGCCTTCAATTGGATTACATCAAAAAGATAACGTTAAACTAATTAATGCATTAAAAAGATTGCGAGATCTTGGTAATACAGTCATTGTTGTTGAGCATGACACAGAAACAATGGAAAATGCGGATCATATTATTGATCTTGGTCCTGAAGCTGGAAGTAATGGTGGTGAGATAACAGCACAAGGATCATATGATGAAATTAAAAAAGATAAAAATAGTATTACAGGTCAATATCTTGCTAATAAAAAAACAATTGAAATTCCAAATTCAAGACGTTTAGCTAAAAACGGAAGATTTGTAGAAATCAATGGTGCAAGTGGAAATAATCTAAATAATGTAAATCTTAAAATTCCAACTGGGACTTTTACATGTGTTACTGGTGTTTCTGGAAGTGGTAAATCTACCTTAATATTACAAACACTATTTCATGCTTTAAATTTAACATTAAACAATAAAGCAAGAAAAGCACCCAAATCATTTAAAGGTTACAAGGGCGTAGAGTTAATTGATAAAATAATTGATATTGACCAATCTCCTATTGGAAGAACTCCAAGATCAAATCCAGCAACATACACAGGAGCTTTTGGGCCTATTAGAGATTGGTTTACAAGTCTACCAGAATCCAAAACAAGAGGATATAAACCAGGAAGATTTTCTTTCAATGTTAAAGGAGGTAGATGTGAAGCTTGTGAGGGTGATGGTGTAATTACATATGAAATGCATTTTTTACCTGATGTTTATATACAATGCGATGAGTGTAAAGGAACAAGGTACAATAGAGAAACTTTAGAAATTAAATTTAAAGGTAAAAGTATTGCTGATGTTTTGGATATGTCAGTTGATGAAGGGTGTGAGTATTTTGAAAATATATCTAATATAAAAACAAAATTATTAACTCTTAAAAAAGTTGGATTGGGTTATATAAAAATCGGTCAGCAAGCAACTACCTTATCAGGAGGCGAAGCTCAACGAATTAAGCTTGCAAAAGAACTTTCAAAAAGATCAACAGGAAGAACAATGTATATATTAGATGAACCAACTACAGGGTTGCATCAACATGATATTAAAAAACTTTTAGAAATACTTCATACATTTGTAAAACTTGGAAATACAGTCGTTGTTATTGAGCATAATCTAGACGTTATTAAAACTGCCGACTACATTGTGGACATGGGTCCTGAGGGCGGTGTGAAGGGTGGTAATATTGTCGCCGAAGGAAAACCTGAGGAAGTATGCAAAGTTAAGGAGAGTTATACCGGTCAATTTTTAAAACCTCTTTTGAACTAGATTTAACAACTTAAAAAAATTCAAAAATTAGTATATAATAATCAAGAATCATGAGTAATTTATTATCATCTTTGTCAAAAACAGTTCACGCATCACTTGCATTAGCAATAGTTTTGTTTTTAGGATTATTTTATTTAAATGATGGAATAGCTTTTGATACATTATTCTGGAGCTGGTTGTTTAGATACATTCATGTGATTGTTGCAATTATGTGGATTGGATTACTTTGGTATTTCAATTTTGTCCAAATTCCTAATATGGGAAAAATTCCAGATGAACAAAAACCAGCCATCGGTAAAGTAATAGCACCAGCTGCACTATTTTACTTTAGATGGGCTGCTGCATTAACTGTTCTTTCAGGTTTAATTCTAGCTCTTCTTAATGGATATCTTCATGATGCAATGACTTTAAGTATTGGTTCGGGTGTACCAAAACATACTGCAATAGGTATTGGAATGTGGCTAGGAATTATAATGGCATTTAATGTATGGTTTGTAATTTGGCCAAATCAAAAAAGAGCTTTGGGAATTGTTGAAAGTGATCCTGACACAAAAGCTAAATCTGCTAAAACAGCAATGCTATTTTCAAGAACTAATACTCTGTTATCTTTACCGATGCTCCTTTCAATGGTTGCAGCACAAAACATATATTAAAAAATTAATATTGTAACTCTTTAATATTTTTGAATTGACTTAATGATTCAGGGTTAGCTAAGGCTTCTTTATTTTTTATTTCATTTCCTTCAATTATATTTTTGACAGCTAATTCAACAATTTTACCACTTTTAGTTCTTGGTATATCGTGTATTTGAATTATTTTTCTTGGCACATGTCTAGGTGATGCATTTTTTCTAATTTGTAATTTTAATTTTTTTAATAAGTTATTATCAAGTTGATACTTTGAATTTAAAATTACAAATAAAATTATCCTAACATCATTATCCCAAGATTGTCCAACAACTAAAGACTCTTTAATTTCTTTAAACCTCTCTACCTCAGAGTAAATTTCGGCAGTTCCAAGTCTTACACCACCAGGATTTAAAGTTGTATCTGATCTTCCCGATATTATTAATCCATTATTATTTGTTATTTGTGCGTAATCACCATGATGCCATATATTTCTATATTTATTAAAATAAGCTTTTTTAAATTTAGTATCTTTATAATCGTTCCAAAATTTTGAAGGCATTGACGGAAAAGGATTGGTACATACCAATTCCCCTTTCTGATTTAAAATAGATTTTCCTTTTTCGTTAAATACTCGAACATCCATACCCAAACCTTTGCTTTGTATCTCCCCTGCATGAACGGGTTGATATAAATTGCCCAAAACAAAACAAGAAACAATATCTGTCCCCCCAGAAATAGATGCTAAATGAATATTTTTCTTAATATTTTTATATACAAATTTAAAACAATCTGATGATAATGGAGATCCAGTAGAGCAAATAGTTCTTAGCTTTTCTAACTTATGAACTTTCTTAAAATTTTTTTTCGTTTTTCTTAAAGAATCGATATATTTGGCACTAACTCCAAATAAAGTTATATTTTCTTTATTGGCTATCTTTATTAGTAGATCATCACGTTTATACATTGGAAAACCATCAAATAATACAATTGATGCTTTTGAGGCTAAAACTGAAATTAGCCAATTCCACATCATCCATCCACATGTAGTGAAATAGAAAACATTATCATTTTCTTTAATGTCACAATGCAATTGATGTTCTTTCAAATGCTGTACTAATACACCTCCATTTTTATGACAAATACATTTGGGTTTTCCTGTTGTACCACTAGAATAAAGAATTATTAAATCATGTTCAAAATCAAATTTAGGAAATTTAAATTTTAAAACATCCTTCTTAATAATATTGTTCCAATAATGCGTTTTGATATTTTTGTAATTTGGTAGTTTTTTTAAAACAGGCTGACCAGGATAAATAGATATAATTACATGCTTTATAGAAGTAATTTTTTTAATTATTTTAGGAATTCTTTCTAAAATATTAATTTTTTTTCCATTGTAAAAATATTGATTAGTAACAATTAAAATTTTAGGTTTAATTTGAGAAAATCTCTCTATAACACCGTTAATTCCAAAATCAGGCGAACAAGATGACCATATAGCTCCAATAGCAACAGTGCCCAAAAAAGCTTCTACTGTTTCAGGTATGTTTGGCATATAAGCTGCTATTCTATCTTTTGGCTTAATATTTAATTTTTTAAAATTATTTGAAATATTTTTTACATTTCTATTTAATTCATTCCAATTACGTATTTCACGATAACCATTTTCACTAATAAAAGTAATTGCTTTCTCTTTTGTATTTTTTGAAAGTAAATTTTCACAAAAATTTAATCTTGAATTTGGTAAAAAAGTATTTTTATAAAATTTTTTTGATTTTTTAACTTTAGTGTTACTTTTAATACCTTTAACTTTTGAAAAATCCCACACACTGCTCCAAAAATCACCTTGGTTCTTAACTGACCAATCATGAATTTTTTTGAAATTTTCATTAAAATTTTTATTAAATCTTTTAGAAATAAATTTTTCAAATTTAAATAAATTTGAATTTTTTTTTGTTTTGCTGGAGGGTTTCCAAAGTCTCATATTCATAAAATAATTATAATACTTTGAAATAATATAATGAAATTTTAATTATTTTAATGATTAATTCAATTTATTTTGATCGTCTTCTCTCAAAACTGTTTTTTGAGAAACTCTTAATCTCACTAGAACAGTATTAGCTATATATATTGAGGAATAAGTTCCAAAAACGACACCTAATATCATAGCAAGTGAAAATCCTTTAAGTATCTCTCCACCAAAAAAATATATAGCTAATAAAGCTAGTAAAGTGGTTGCAGATGTTATGATTGTTCTTGATAAAGTTTCGTTAATTGAAATGTTTGTTAATTCAAAAATTTTAATATCTGAATATTTTCTTAGATTTTCTCTGACACGATCGAAAATGACTACTGTATCATTCATTGAGTATCCTACTATTGTTAATACAGCTGCTATAATTGATAAGTTTATTTCTAAACTAAATAGTGAAAAAACTCCTAGTGTTACAATGACATCGTGAAACAAAGCTAAAATTGCTCCTAGACTAAATTGCCATTCAAATCTAATCCAAATGTAAATTAACATTAATGCTAATGACAAAGATATTGCTATTACCCCTGATTTTAATAATTCGGCACTAACTTTAGGACCAACATTCTCAACTCTTCTAAAATCATAATTGTTTCCAAAAGATTTATCTAAGTTGGCTTTAATTTCTTCTATGATGTTCTTCTTATTGTCTTTATTTTCAAATTTTACTAAAAAATCAGTATCATTACCAAATTTCTTTACCGAAACATCACCTAAGTTCATTTGATTAAATCTATCTCTTAATGAACTAACATTTATTTTTGAGTCTGAGGCTCTTAATTCAATTAATGTACCACCTTTAAAGTCTATCCCAAAATTAAGTCCTTTAAATATTAACAATAATAATGAAACAACAATCAAAACTGATGATAATAAATTAAAGTGATTATAATATTTATTAAAAGCAATCATTAAATTAATTTTTCCTTATTTTTATTTCTTGATACATAAATACTAGTGAATAATCTTGCTATAAAATAAACTGAAAATAGTGTTGTAAATATTCCAACTCCTAAAGTTACAGCAAAACCTTTGACTGGACCTGAACCCATAAAAAATAAAATAATTGCAGCTAATAATGTAGTAATATTAGCATCTAAAATTGCTGTTCTTGATTTGGTATAACCACCGTCAAAAGCCAAAATATTATTACTCTCGTCTTTTAATTCTTCTTTAATCCTCTCAAAAATTAAAACATTTGCATCAACAGCCATACCTACAGTTAGAATAATCCCTGCAATACCAGGCAATGTTAAAGTAGCTTCAAATAAAGTTAATACTCCTAAAAGTATAAATAAATTAACTATCAAAGTTACATTAGTAATTAATCCAAAGATTTTATATTTTACAAACATAAAAATTATAACCAACATAAAACCTATTGCTAAAGCAATCATTCCTGCATTAATTGAATCTTGTCCAAGATCTGGGCCTACTGTTCTTTCTTCAATAATTTCTAATGGCGCTGGTAATGCTCCTGATCTTAATAATAAAGCTAAATCAGTTGCTGTTTGAAAAGTAAAGCCACCACTTATTTGACCAGATCCACTTGCAATCGTGTCTCTAACCACAGGGGCACTAATAATTTTACCATCTAAGACAATTGCTAGTTGCTTTCCAATACCAGTTGAAGTTGCCTTACCAAACCTTTTTGCACCTACTCTATCTAAAGTAAATGAAACAATTGTTTGGTTAGCTTGAGTGTCCATTTTTGGTTGAGCATCAAGTAAATTTTCACCACTTATTATAATTCTTTTACTAACTGTGACTTCATCTAAACCATTTTCAAATTTTAACTTTTCAACTCCAAAACGATCATTTTCGTCATTTGTTACAAATCGAAAAGTAAGGTTTGCAGTTTTACCAAGCAATGATTTTATTCTCGTTGGATCATCTAATCCAGGAAGCTCTACTAAAATACGGTTGTTTCCTCTTTTAAGTATGTTTGGCTCATTAGTTCCAACCTCATCTACTCTCCTTCTAACTATTTCTATAGCTTGATCTTGAGAAGAAGTTTTAAGTTTAATTAAACCCTGTTTTGAAAAATTAACTTTAAAATTTAAACCTGTATCTTCGATTTCTAACTGATGTGATTTAAATCTTGGGTAATAAGGGTTAAGGTCACTATTTTCGTCCTGAAAAACATCTAAGATAGATTGCTTATCATTTTCTATTACATTAAAAAAAATATTCTGGTTTTCTATCTTTATATTATTGATCTTAATATTTTTTTCTTTGAAGTAATTTCTTATAGTTGTTGTTAAGTTTTGTAGCTTTTGTTCAATTACAGGTTCATTATCGATTTCAAGTAATAGATATGATCCACCCTGAAGATCTAATCCAAGATTAATTTTTTTATCAAAAAAATTATCATCAAATTTAAAAAGATTTGATGAAGCAATTAAAATAAATAAAACTGAAAAAAGAGTTATAAATAAAATTCTTAACTTAGAGAAATAAAGCACTTAACTAAAAATAATTATTTTTTAACTTCTTGAGTATTTGTATTAACAAGACTTTGAATACCAGTTGATTTAACTATCTCAACTTTTACGTTTTCAGCTATTTCTACTTCAACTTTATCATTGTCTATAAGTCTCTCCACAGTACCTGTAATTCCACCAGAAGTAACAACCTTGTCACCTCTCTTAAGACTTTCAACCATTGCTTTGTGCTCTTTAACTTTTTTTTGCTGTGGTCTGATTAAGAAAAAATAAAAAATAACAAAAATTAAAATTAACGGTATAAATTGTCCTATTCCTGAACCTTCCATAAATCTCCTTATAAATTATGTGAATACTTATACTATCTGTGTAATTAAAACAACTTTATTTAGCTGAAATCAATTCCAAATTATTCATATACGGTCGCAGCACTTTAGGAACAATAATCGAACCATCTTTTTGTTGATAGTTTTCTAATACAGCAATTAAAGTTCTACCCACTGCTAAACCACTTCCATTTAATGTTCCAACAAAAATAGTTTCCTTGTTTTTATTTTTATATCTTGATTTCATTCTTTGTGCCTGAAATGTCGAACAAGATGAGCATGATGATATTTCACGATACTTGCTTTCTGATGGTAACCAGACTTCAATATCATAGGTTTTTTCTGCACTGAAACCCATATCACCTGAACATAAAATTACTTTTCTATAAGGTAACTCTAGCTTATCAAGAATATCTGTTGCACAATTTGTCATTCGCTCTAATTCTTCTAAGCAATTTTCTTTTTGTACAATACTAACCATCTCAACCTTATAAAATTGATGTTGTCTAATCATTCCTTTGGTGTCTTTCCCATAACTGCCTGCCTCTTTTCTAAAACAAGGTGTTGAGGCAACAAATCTCATTGGTAAATCTTTTTGGTCTACAATTTTATCTTTAACCATGTTTGTTAAAATTACTTCAGCAGTTGGAATTAAAAATTTTCTATCAGATCCTTCATCAAATTTTATTTCAAATTGATCGTTTTCAAATTTTGGTAATTGGCCAGTTCCATACATTGTATTATCAGATACAATCAATGGAGGTGAAATCTCTTGATAGCCATTTTTAACAATATGGGTATCTAACATATAGTTAGATAAAGCTCGTTCTAATAATGCTAGCTCTTTTTTAACAAATACAAATCTTGATCCGGTTGTTTTTGTTGCAAGATCAAAATCAAGCATGCCTAAATTTTCACCAAGTTCATAATGAGATTTAGGTTTAAAATCAAATTCAGGAACTTTTCCAGCTTTTAAAACTTCCACATTATCATTTTCATCTTTTCCAATTGGAACATCTTTATGAGGTATGTTTGGTATACTTGATAAAATATTGTCTAATTCAATTTTAGTATTTTTTTGCTGCTCGGTAATCTTTTCTAATTCCATGGATATTTCTTTAGATTTTTTAAATAAACTTTCATCTTTTGATTTTGAAATATCTTTTTTCTCTTTTTCTAAGTTTTCTTTCTTTTGAATTAAATCTCTATTTAATTCATCAAGTTTTTTTAAATTATTAAAATTAATTTTAACTGAACGTTTTTCAAGATCTTTCTCAAATTTTGAAAAATCTTTTCTAATTTCTTTTAAATTATGCATCAGTTTTTTCTAAATTTTTGTTTTCTATAATTTTTACTGAAAATATTGATAATTCATATAAAATTAATAAAGGAATAGCTAAACCTATTTGAGTAATTGGATCTGGTGGTGTAAGTAATGCAGCGGCAGCAAATATAATTACTACAACATACTTTCTTCTTTCTTTTAAAAATTGACTGTCAACAACACCTATTCTTGCTAATAAACTTAAAACAATGGGCAGTTGGAAACTTATTCCAAATGCAAAAATTAACTTCATAACAAGTGACAAGTATTCATTTACTTTTGCTTCTAATTGAATTGGTAGACTTGTAGACATCCCCGTACTTTCAAATGATAAAAAAAATTTAATAGCAAGAGGCATTATCAAATAATAAACAAGCATACCTCCCAAAAAGAAAAGAATAGGTGTTAAGATAAGGTATGGGAGTATCGCAACCTTTTCATGTTTATATAAACCTGGAGCAATAAATTTCCAAATTTGCATTAGAATAAATGGACAAGTCACAAAGAAAGCTGTGAAAAAGGATACCTTAATATATGTTAAAAAAGTTTCTTGTAATGCTGTAAAAATAAGCCTTCTATCAGACCCATCATCTTTTACAGCTTGAGCAAATGGATCAACTAAAAAACCATAGATATGTTCTGCAAATATGTAACAAATAACAAAAAAGATTATTAAAAATATAAAACTATGTATTAATCTTTTTCTTAGTTCTGTTAGGTGGCTAACAAATCCACCTTCATTTTCTTCATTGCTCATCTTTTTTTGTTTCTTTTTTTATTTCATTATCAATTTTTTCATCATCAATATCTAAATTTGAAACTTCATTCTGAATATTGCTCACATATCTTTTTGCAGTACCTATCCAAGACCCTGCTTTTTTTAACATGATTGGAAAATCTTTAGGACCAAGAACAACAATTGCAATGCCAACAACAATTAATATCTCAAACCAACCAATAGTAGGCATGTGATTTAATCTTTGTTTTCTGAGTCTTTATTTTCGTCGGAAATATTTTTTGGCTCTGTATCGTCAGTAACGTCTGAAGCCATTCCTTTTTTGAAACTTTTAATTCCCTTAGCAACATCACCCATCAGACTAGAAATTTTACCTCGTCCAAATAATAAGACTACTAATATAACTACGATTGCTATTTGCCAAATTCCTATGCTCATGAAAAACTTATAACCTTTTTATGATTAATTTAAAAGTTACTTTTTTGTTAATCTTTCTCTTCAGTATCAAGAGTACTGTTTAACATTTCATCTATATTAGAATAAATATCCTCTTTTTTTTCTTCTTGTTTTTCTTTGTAGAATTTACCAGTTCCAAAAATCGCATTATCAATACTGGTACTATCAATTAAACCAGCCGCACCTAGTTCATCAATTGTTGGTAAATCAGATAGTTTTTGTAGATTAAAATGGCTTAAAAATTCGTCTGTTGTAACATACTGAATTGGTCTTCCTGGTACATCTTTACGACCACCTGGCTTTACCCAATTAAGTTCCATTAATATTTCAAGAGTATTCGTTCCAAATGCAACACCTCTTATCTCCTCAATCTCAGCTCTAGTAACGGGTTGGTGATAAACGATTATGGCTAAAGTCTCAACTGCAGCTCTAGAAAGTTTTTTTTCTACCGTTCTCTCCTGTGACATAATATTTGACAAGTTAGGAGAAGTTCTGAAGGACCACTTTTCTTTTATACAAACTAGATTAATTCCACGTTTAGAGTATTCTTGCTGCAACTTTTCTAATGATTTAGATACGCTACCTTTTTTAGTAACTTTGCTTTCGATAGTATCAACATCTAATGGCTCAGCAGCAGCAAAAATTACTGCTTCAATTTCTTTTTCCAAATCAGATAGCTTAGATGGAAATTTAACGATATTATCTTTTGAAATTTTTTCTTTTTTAATCATTATTTTCCTTCACATAAATATCATCAAATAATTTATCTTGTTTCATAGTCAGGTTTCCTTCTTTAACTAATTCTAATGAACCAGCAAAAATTCCTGCTTTGCCAGTACGTTTATATTTTGTGTCGCTTTTAAAATTTTTAGGAATTAGATCATCTAATTTTTTCCAATCAATTAATTTACCAAAAAACTCTCTTATAGTTTTAATTCCGTCCTCTGCAGTAAAGACAGGTAATTTTGGAATATTCATTTTTTGAAAGTCTTTGGTCATAATAATTATTGAATATGACTTAAGTAGTTCAAATAAACTTAAATTATATTCTGCACTATAAATAGATCTGATATTTCCTTTCATTCCTCTTGATCTAATTTCTCTTCCCAATCTTTTTCTTTTTAGCATTTGTTCAGAAAGTAATCTTATTAGTTCTAATTTTTTTAGTTGTAATTTTAATTTTTCAGCAACTTCTTGAACTTTAAATTCTTCTTCTGGAGTTCCCGGAAGTAATAATTTAGATTTTAAATATGCTAACCAAGTTGCCATCAATAAATATTCTGAAGCAATTTCTAAATTTAAATCTTTTTCTTTTGTAATATAATCGTGAAATTGATCTGCTAACTTAGTTATTGATATCTCTTCAAGATCTACTTTTTGAGCTTTTGCTAAATCTAAAAGGACATCTAGAGGGCCATTATAATTATTTATATCAACATTGAATAATGCAGAATCAGAAATAGTCATACTCAGATATTAACTTAAAATTTTATAAAATAGCGATGTTTTTTTTATGATAAAATTACTAACCTTTGGTGAATTATCACCAACCACCTTCATTTCAGACAATTTGCCATTACAATGAAGAGCAAGATTACAACCTGCACTAAACGTTTTAATGGTATTAGTTTTTAAATCATCTTTTAAACTTTTCATTGATAAATCATCTGAAATTAAAATGTTTTTAAAGCCGATTTTTTTTCTAATTAAATTTATAATTTTTTTAGAGTGTGTAGCTGTATTAAACTTATCTATATTTCGATATATTACATGTGCAGTCATTGCAAAATAGCTTTGTTTTTTCTTGAATGGAAAAAAATCATTTTTATTCAAATAATTTAAGTTTTTGGTTACTACAGGAGTAAATTTATGACTATCTACCTTAGCTAATCCATGCCCTGGTATATGCTTCATCACAGTTCCAATAGAATTTTCGTGAAAATAATTAATACAAATATCTCCAATTTTAGAGACATTTTTTTTATTTTTTGAAAAAGACCTATCACCAATAATGTTGCTAGCTCCTTTAACACGAAGGTCTAAAACAGGAATTGTATTTATATTAACACCAATTGATTTAAGTAAATACGAAGTCTTATCGATAAATAATTTATAAATAATATTAAATTTTTTCTTATCTTTTTTGAATAAATTACCAAAATATTCAGAGGTTAAATTGTCAAATGAGATAATTTTACTTAATCGATTTATTCGGCCACCTTCTTGATCAATTAGTATTGGGTATTTTTTATCTTTAAATATCTTTTTTATTTTGTCAGTTAATTTTTTAGTTTGCTCAATTGAACTTATGTTTCTTGAAAATAAAATTACTCCCCATGGTTTATATTTATTTAAAAAAGTAATCTCTTTGTTTGATAATTTTGATGATTTTAAACCAACAATAAAAGCTCTTCTATTCTTAATCATTCTCTAAAAGTTTCCAAAAATTAAACTTTTTTTTCTTTTTTTTGTTTGTTTGCTTAACATATTCTATTACATTTTGTGTGTCGTTTTCCAAAACAGGTAGATTTTTTGAATATAATTTAATTTTTTCATCGTTATTTTTATAAGATCTGTATGATTTCTTTTTATTTTCATCTGAAAAATAATATCTACCAGTCAAAAAAATAAATAAAGCAATTACAACAATAAAGATTAAATACTTAATTTCTTTTAGCATTACATTTTATCTGGTGTATCTACACCAACTATATCCATTCCTGATTTTACTACGTTAGATATTGCTTTTAAAAAAATTAATTTATCTGGTGAAACTTTTTTTTGATCATTAATAAATCTTTTTTCTGGGTTTTGTTTACCAAGATTCCAATACGAGTGAAATTCTGAGGCAAGATCATATAAATAAACAGGTATTCTATGTGGTTCTAATTTTGAACTAGCTGCATCAATACATTTTGGCCATTCTGAAATCTTTTTTAAAATTTTGATTTCATCATTTGAGTATTCAAAACTTAAATCAACTAATTCAATTTTTGAATTTAAATCTTTATCAATATGTCTAAAGACAGATGAAATTCTAGCATAACAATATTGAACGTAATATAACGGATTATCTTTAGATTTTTCTTTTACAGCATCAAAATCAAAATCTAATTCTACATCACTACTTCTGTTAAGCATAATAAACCTAGTTGCATCTTTTCCAACTTCTTCAATTAAATCATCAACCGTAATGTAGTCACCTTTTCTTTTAGACATCTTAAATGGTTTGTTATCTTTAATTAATTTTACAAGCTGACTAATTTTACAAATCAATTTATCTTTTTTTCCTGATAGAGCTTCAACTGAAGATGAAATTCTTTTGATGTAACCAGCATGATCTGCACCAAGAATATTTATTAAATAATCAAATTTACGATCTACTTTATTTTTATGGTATGCAACATCGCTTGCAAAATAAGTCCATGTTCCATCTGACTTTTGTAATGCTCTATCTTTATCGTCACCAAAATCAGTAGATTTAAAAAGTAACTGTTCTCTTTCTACCCAGTTTTTATCGTCTTCTCCAGCTGGAGCTTTAATTTTTCCTTTGTATACAAATTTATTCTTTTCTAAAAATTTTATTACATTCTCTACTTCTTTGTTTGAAACAATACTTTTTTCACTAACAAAATTATCGTGGTTAATTCCTAAACTCTTAAGGTTTTTTTTAATTAAAATTAGCGCCTGTTCTATAGATAATGCTGTTAACTTATCACTTATTTCATCATAATCATCAAAATTCAAATCTGAATTATCCAAAACTATATTTTTAGCAAAATCGACAAGGTAATCTCCTGGATATAGATCAGGGTTATCCTGAGGAAATGTTTCGTTAAATTTTACTTCCCTAATTCTAAAGTATACGGATTTTGTAAAATTTATAATTTGGTTACCATAATCATTTACATAATACTCTTTTGTAACCTTGTGTTTATTAAATATTAAAACATTAGATATGACATCACCTAGAATAGCTCCTCTACAGTGACCAACGTGCAAAGGTCCTGTGGGATTAGCTGATACAAATTCAACTAAATATTTATTTTTTTTCTCTTTTTCATTAATTCCAAATTTTTCAGCATTATCAATTATTTCTTTAATAAAGTTTGACCAAAAAGATGGCTTAAATTTAATATTTATGAAACCAGGTTTAGCAATGGATATTTTATCTATTTGATCATCACTATTTTTTATTTCAGGTACAAGTTTTTCTGCCAATTCTATTGGGGAAGTTTTATTTAGTTTAGATAAAACCATTGCAACATTAGTTGAAATATCACAATCAAATTTTGGCGGTGGTATTTCAGCATTAATACCATTGAAACTTTCAGGAATGATAAGTTGATTTTTTTTACTAAGTTCAACAATAATAGATTTAATTTTATCTAAATATAATTCAAAAATATTCATTTATTATCGTTATAAAGGTTAATTGCATATCTGTCTGTCATACCAGATATAAAATCTGAAATAGCTCTATATTTGTCTTTAGTCAATTGCTCTTTAGTAAGAAATTTTCTAGGATTTAATTTAATTATTTTAAATAATTTCTTAATTATCATTTTACCTCTTTGATTCTTATTAAGCACCGATTTATTGTCATACATTCTATGTCTTAAAAATGATCTAATTTCTTGTTCTGAATTTTCTATTTTACCTGAAAAAGAAACTATTAATTGATTTGATTTTGATACGTCTTTTAATGACTTAATATTAAATTTTTTAATATTTTTTTCTGTATTACTTAGTAAATCTCTTATCATAATATCTATTGAGTCTCTTATGATTTGGTAAATAGCAATTTTATAATTTTTTTTATTTATTTTGTTTTTATATCTTTGGTAAATATTTTTGAAAAAATCTAATTCTACTAATTCTTCAAGCTTAAATAAATTAGCTTTGATTCCATCCTGAATATCATGATTATTATAAGCAATATCATCTGATATTGCTGATATTTGAGCTTCTAATGATGGATACGTATTAAAATTAATTTTATTTTTGAAAAATTTTATACCAATTAGTTTGTTGATCATGCTTTGATCGTCTACTGGTCCATTATGTTTTAAAAGTCCTTCTAAAGTTTCAAGAGTTAAATTTAATCCAGCAAATTTGAAATATTTATTTTCTAAAAACATTACAATTCTTAGTGTCTGAAGATTATGATCAAAACCACCATAGTTTTCCATACATTCATCTAAAGCATCCTCTCCAGCATGACCAAATGGTGTGTGACCTAAATCATGAGCAAGACTTAAAGTTTCTGCTAAATCCTCATTTAATTTTAGATATTTTGCAATTGATCTTGCTATTTGAGCAACTTCAATTGAATGAGTAATCCTTGTTCTAAAATGATCGCCTTCTGTGTTAACAAATACTTGGGTTTTATGCTTTAATCTTCTAAATGATGCACTATGAATTATACGGTCTCTATCGCGCTGAAAAGGAGATCTATATTTTGAATTAGCCTCTTTATTAAGTCTACCTTTACTTTTAAACACGCCTAACAAAGTGTCCTTTTTCATCCTTTAATTTAAATAATTAAGTATTATATTAGTAATATCAGTGTTCAGACATGATTAAAGAAATTAAATTTACAGATAAAGCGTTAAAACAAATAGATAATTTGTTATCAAAAAAAGACAAAGGATCATTCTTCAGAATCGCTATCAAAGGTGGAGGATGTTCTGGTTTTCAATATGAATTTACATTTGATAAATCAAAACAAGATGATGATTTAAATTATCAAAATATTTTAATTGATAAAACTTCAGCTGATTTGCTTAAAGGATCTGAGGTTGATTATGTGTCTGAACTTATAGGTGAACAATTCAAAATTTCTAATCCACAAACCAAATCTTCATGTGGTTGTGGAGTGTCTTTCTCACTTTAATGCTCATTTCATCTTGGAATGTAAACTCGGTAAGAGCAAGAATCGAAAATATCAAAAGCTATTTATTAAAATATAAACCTGATATTTTAATGATGCAGGAAATCAAAACTGAAGATGTTAATTTTCCATATGATGATTTTTCATCAATGGACTATGAAAGTCATGTGTTTGGTCAAAAAAGTTATAATGGTGTAGCGATCATCTCAAAAAATAAATTAAAAAATGTAAAAACAGATTTAATTAAGGATAAGTTAAAA
Source organism: Candidatus Pelagibacter sp. (assembly GCF_052046145.1). Taxonomy (GTDB): domain Bacteria; phylum Pseudomonadota; class Alphaproteobacteria; order Pelagibacterales; family Pelagibacteraceae; genus Pelagibacter. The sequence continues at coordinate 551,275 of NZ_JBNGZR010000001.1, read as the reverse complement.
CAATCAAGAATAATTTCAGCTGAGTTTGAGCACAAGAAAAAAAATATACAATTAATTAATATTTATACCCCTAATGGTAATCCTGTAGATACAGAAAAATATGATTATAAAAAAGAATGGCTTGATCAATTAATAAAACAATTAAAAAGTTTATCTAAAAAAAATTCAAATATTATTTTAGCTGGTGATTTCAATATTATCCCTTCAGCAGAAGATGTTTATAATGTTAAAAGTTTTGAAGATGATGCTTTATACCGACTTGAGATAAGAAAGAAATTTAGAGAAATGATTAATCTTGGTTTTAATGATGTCTACAGACATTTTTATGAAGATAAAGAAGGATATACATTTTGGGATTATATGAGAGGTGCATGGCAAAAAAATAATGGCATGAGAATTGATCATTTTTTAGTTTCAAATTCTATAATTGATCAAATTAAAGATATTAATATTAATAAAGATCCACGTGGAAGAGAAAAGCCTTCTGATCACACACCAATTGAGATTAATTTAGCTTAAAGATTTAATTTTATTCACTAATTCTTTGTTAATATTTCTTGCACCAGTGTCCATTCTATTTTTATGACGTCTTTCTCCAGGTAATCTTACTTCACCCATTGATTTCATTTTTTCAAAAAAATCATCAGCATGTTTTTGCCAATTAGTTCCTGAGGTTTTATCTGGGTTAATGGCAAGAATAAATTCACCACCACTTGGAGGACCACCATCATTATTATCTTTGGCAGCAGTTTCAAAACTAAAATTATCTCCAACTAATGCTCCTGCCATTAATTCAACCATCATTGCAATTGCAGATCCCTTGTAACCACCAAAGGGTAATAAAACTCCACCATCAGCAATTTCACCTGGATCAGTTGTTTCTTTACCATCTTTATTTAAACCAGTTCCAAGTGGAACTTTGTGCCCTTCTCTTTTAGCAACTTGAACTTCTCCCATTGCCATTGAAGCAGTTGCCATATCATAAACAACTGGTGTTTTACCTGGACGTGGCCAAGCAAATGAAATTGGGTTCGTTCCAAATAATGGTTTAATAGCACCAGCAGGTGCAACTGCAGGCTTGTAAGATGTACAAGCAAATGCAACTAAACCTTCCTCTGCTAATTTTTCTGTTTCAGGCCACATAGCAGCCATATGATGTGAATTATTTATTGCTAATACTGCAACACCATTTTCTTTTGCAGCTTTGGTTAATTCTGGTAATCCTTTATTTAATACAACAGGTGCTAAGCAATTATTTCCTTCAACTTTAATTACTGATGGAGATATTTTTTTAACTTCAGGTTTACCCTTACCATTAATCTTTCCACCTTTAAGACCTGTTACATATGCTGGTAATCTAAATAGACCATGTGATACCGAGCCATCTCGTTCAGCATTTCTAATCAAGTCTGATAGTATTGATGCTGTTTCATCATCACAACCGTTAGCTAAAAGAGTTTTTTTAGCTAGTTCAAATATTTCGTCTAAAGTTAATGAAACTGTGCTCATTATTTTGATTTACATTTTTTACATAAACCAAAAAATTCTAAATTGTATTTGCTATATTTCATTCCAGAGTTATCTGAAAAATTAGATAAATATTTTGAAAGTTTTGAATTACTTATTTCAGATACATTTTCGCAACTTTCACAAATTGAAAAAGCTGTTGCTTTTGAAACCTGACAACTTGAATTTTGACAAGCTATAAAAGCATTTCTACTTTCAATCTTATGAATTTTTCCAATTTCAACCAACTTATCTAGGGCTCTATAAACTTGCAGTGGTGCTTTTATTCCCTTTTTTTGGACATTAAATAAAATTGAATAAGCTTTCATAGGTCCACCAGATTTATCAATAAGATCAAAAATGATTTTTTGATTTTTGGAAAGGTTATGTTCTTTTTGCATCTTTAAATTCTTATCAATTAGTTATCAGTTTTTCAATTTAATCGATTGTTTAATGTTAAGTAAAGATAATATAAATAAAATCAAAGAAGCCATTATAATTGAAGGCCCAGATGATGTATTAAATTCTAAGGACGAAAATAGTCCTAATAATACTGACAACAATCCTCCAATTATTGAAAATAACACCATCTTTTGAGGGCTATCAGAAATATTTCTAGCCATCGCAGCTGGGATAATTAGCATACCTGTAATCAATAATAATCCTACCATTTTAATTGATATGGCTATAACAGCAGCCATAAGAATTGTAAAAATAGCTTTTGCTCTATCAGGGTTTAGTCCTTCTGCTTCTGCTAACTCATAATTAACTGTAGATGCAAACAATGGTTTCCAAATCAATTTAAGAACTAATAAAATTACAGCGCCACCAGTCCAGATAATTAATAAATCATCAGTTGTCACAGCTAATATATCACCAAATAATAGACCCATAATATCAAAACGAATAAAAGTTAAAAAACCAATCACGACTAGTCCGACTGCTAATGATGAGTGAGCTAATAGACCAAGCAAAGCATCACCAGGTAAATTAGTTTTCTTCTGTAATTGAATTAAAATCAATGCAATTAGAGATGAAATAATAAATACTGAAAGAGCTATGTTTAATTCAAACGAGTAAGCCAAAGTTACACCAAGTAAAGCTGAGTGAGCTAATGTATCGCCAAAGTAAGATAATCTTCTCCAAACAACAAAACAACCAAGAGGTCCAGTTACTAAAGCTATTCCTAAACCTGCAATTAGTGCTCTTATAAAAAAATCATCAAACATATTAGTTTTTCTTTATTTCACCTTTATCTGAATGAACGTGATCATGTTTATGTTCATATACAGAAAGAATTTGAGATGCTTGTTCACCAAATAAGGTTTTGTATTCATTGTTTTTAGCAACATCCATTGGTGATCCGGAGCAACATACGTGACCATTTAAACAAACCACATGATCAGTTGCAGTCATAACTGTATGTAGATCATGTGAGATCAATAGAATTCCACAATTTAGTGTATCAGAAATTCTTTTAATTAATTCATACAAAGCAATCTCACCAGTATAATCAACTCCTTGAACAGGTTCATCAAGAACTAATAATTCAGGTTTTTTTGAAATAGCTCTTGCAATTAAAACTCTTTGAAATTCACCACCTGATAAATTTCCTAAATTTTTATTCTTAAGATGGATAACGCCTGTTAATGTAAGTGCTTCATCAATTGCCTCATCTTTAATATTTTCAGTTAGAAGCATAAAATCATAAACTCTTAAAGGTAAGGTCCAATCAATAGATATTTTTTGAGGAACATATCCAACTTTATTTGTGTATTTCTCAACACTTCCTTCTATGTTTTTGTAAATTCCCAATGCAATTTTTGCGGTAGTACTTTTTCCAGATCCATTAGGTCCAATAAGGGTAACAATCTTTCCTTTTTCAACAGTTAATGAAACTCCTTCCACTAGCCATTTATCATTTTGTTTAAAACCAGCGTTATTTAATTTTACTAATGTACTATTTTCTGAGCTCATATATTGCTTGACTTATAAATGTTATATTATTACATAACGTTATATTATAACAACTAATTAAATTACTTATTATGAAAAATATTAAAAAAATACCACTTATATTCTCAATATTATCAATTTTAACATTCTTTACACCAGCAAATGCTGAAATAAAAGTAGTTGCTTCTATTAAACCAATTCATTCATTAGCCAGTTATTTAATGGATGGTATTGCTAAACCTGATTTAATAGTTGATGGATATGCATCCCCACACGGATTTGCAATGAAACCCTCACACGCAAAAATGCTTCAAAATGCAGACCTAATATTCTGGGTTGGTGAAGATTTAGAGAGTTTTTTAGAAAAACCATTGAGTTCAATTGCTAAGAAAGCAGAAAAAATTGAATTAATGGAAACTAAAGGATTACAGGTATTAAAATTTAGAGAAAGAAATATTTTTGACGAACATGATCATGACGATCACGGACATGACGATCATGGTAAAAAAGAAGATGATCACGACGATCATGGACATGATGACCACGGTAAAAAAGAAGATGATCACGACCACGATCATGACGATCATGGTAAAAAAGAGGATGATCATGACGACCACGGACATGACGATCATGATGGACATGCACATGGTGAATTTGATCCACACATTTGGTTGGACCCAATTAATGCAAAAGCTATTTTAAATGAAATGGCAGAACATTTAATTGAAAATGATCCTAAAAATGAAACTAAATATAAAAGTAATTTAGCTAAAGCTTTACAAGAAATCGATAAACTTACAATTGATTTAATGACTGATTTAAGTAGCAGTGTTGCTTCAATTGTATTCCATGATGCTTATCAGTATTTTGAGAAAAGATTTAATGTAAATATATTAGGTGCATTTACTGTCAATACAGATGTAATGCCTGGAGCTGAACAACTTGCTGAAATTAGAGAAATTATCGAGCATGACAAAGTGGCTTGTGTATTCTCAGAACCTCAGTTTAATCCTGATATTATCAATGCAGTAGCAAAAGATATGAAGATTAAAACTGGTGTTCTAGATCCTCTAGGTGCAACATTAGATCCAGGAAAAGACTTATATTTCAATTTAATTAGAAATATGTCTGCATCTTTCAAAGGTTGTTAATTAAAAATTAGGTTTAATCCGGGAATTTTTTTAAATTCTCGGATTAACAAATAACATTAACTGATATTTTTATAACACAATAATCATTGTAATTTTTTCTAAGAAGATTTATTTTTATAATCTGATCTTATGAATGATTTAAATTTATTTAAAAAAAATGGCTTTCTTGTTAAAGAAAATCTAATTTCTCAAACAAAGATAAATAAAATAAATAAAATTGTTAATGAAGTAATTTCAAAAGAAAAAAAAAGAAAAAAAGGTAATGGTGGAAATGGAACTCAATCCTATGATAATTACCATTTTGTCTACAATTCAAGCTCTTCTAAAAATAAAGAAATTCTAAGACTAAATAATCCTCAGAACAGACATAAAATCTTCTATGAATTATCTAGAGATAAAAAGATTATATCCATAGCTAAAAAATTATTAGGTGGAACAGTGAGATTTCATCTAGGTAAATTAAATTTTAAGCTTCCAAATAAGAAAAAAGGTAGTGAAATTGGATGGCACCAAGATTGGGCTTTTTACCCTCATACAAACGATGATTTAATCACAGTTGGTATATATTTAGATGATTGCTACGAGAAAAATGGGCCACTTAAAATAATAAAAAATTCACACAAAAAGAAATTGTACAGCCACCACAGCAAAGAAAATTATTTTGTTGGAAAAATAGACACTAAGAAAAATAAAATAGGAACTAAGGATAGTGTTTCCATAACTGGAACAGCCGGAACAGTAGTATTTTTTCATTGTAGATCAGTTCATGGGTCTGGACACAATCAAATGAATAACTCAAGACCCTTAATTTTATTTGGTTATAGAGCTTGTGATGCGTGGCCATTAATCAATGATGGAAACCCTCATCCTGAGGTTAATTTAGATAATTATGACAAAAATATTATTGTAGGAAATAAATCAATAAAACCAAGATTGACTAAAGTTCCAACCATAATCCCACTCCCTAAGAAGAAACATTATGTTTCTATCTTTGAACTTCAAAAAAATTAAACTATAAAATTAAAATCTTTCTTTTAGTTAACCTCAATATTTTATAAATAGAACAATTATTTAAAAAATTTAGAGAGGAAATCATGTTTATTAGAAAATATCTTAAGTGGATAAGTACATTTTTGGTACTAACAGGAATACTTTTAACTAATTTAAATATATATCCATTAAATATATATTTTCATGGATTAGGAGTTATTGGATGGACTATTGCTGGTTTTATTAGCAAAGATAAGGCTATCTTAACTAATTTTGGATTACAAATACCTTTATTTTTAATAGGAATTTATAAAATCATAATTTAATGAAAAATATACTGTTTGTATGTACTGGTAATTCTGCAAGAAGCATCATAGCTGAAAGTATTATTAACAATAAATATTCATATAAGTTTAAAGCTTACAGTGCTGGTAGTAATCCTACAGGAAAAATTAACGAAAATATCAAATTATATTTAACCAAAATAAAAAATTTTAATCTTGAAAATTATTCTTCAAAAAATTTTGAAATATTTTTAGATAAGAAATTTAATATAGATCATGTAATTACAGTGTGTAATAACGCAAATAACGAGGTTTGCCCTATATGGCCAAACAATAACAAAATTATTCATTGGGATATTGAAGATCCTGTATCAAAATTTAAAAATTCTGATGAAAATCAGATAAACGAAATAATTAATGTGACTTATGATAAAATAAATGAAAAAATTAATATTTGGTTAAATAATGAAAATTAAAAAAAATATATTAATTGGTGAATTTTTAGGAAGTTGTTTTCTTGTTATGATTATTGTTGGATCTGGGATCATGGCAGAAAATCTAACTAATGATGATGGCATTAGGCTTTTAGCTAATACAATTGCTACTGGAGCTGGATTATTTGTCTTAATCACAGCCTTTGCTGATATTTCAGGGGCTCATTTTAATCCTTTTGTAAGTCTTGCGATGTTTTTTAGAAAAAAAATTAAAGGTAATCTTTTAAAATATTACATTCCTGCACAAATATCTGGTTGTTTATTAGGAGTAATGTTTGCAAATGTCTTTTTTGAACACAGTCTTTTAGAGTTATCAACCAAAAATAGAGATGGGTTACATATATTTATTTCTGAAATTGTAGCAACTTTTGGTCTAATATTTATAATTTTTGCAACTTTAAAGGACGGAAAAACAATAGTTGCTATTAGCGTAGCGACATATATTTCCGCTGGCTATTGGTTTACTTCATCAACATCTTTTGCAAATCCAGCTGTATCTTTAGCAAGAACATTTACTGATTCTTTTACAGGAATTAATTATCTTAATACGCCAACATATATTTTAGCTGAGTTTATTGGATTAATTTTAGCAGCGTATATTCTTAGAATTATCTATAAATAACACAACTTATACATGTAAAATATATAAAATTTTATTTACATAATTTTGAAATAATATAAGTAAAACGAATCTGCTTCTGCTTTTCAAAGTAATTAAATTCATTTGTAGACTTATCTCTAGCTTGTAATAATGATCAATGAATCTTCGCGTTGATTCTCAAATAAATAAATTTAATCATAGATTATTTTCTCATTAATGAATATTTACATTCTCAAGTCATTATTAGACAGAACCGAAAACAATAATATATAGGAGAAAAAATGGAAATGACTTTAGTATATACAGTTATAGGGTTTGCCCTTGCTGGATATAGCGTAATCGCTAACGACTCAATTCAAACACTTGGTACCTTTATAGCTTCAAAAAAGAAGTGGTTTAAGTGGTACGTACTAGCTGGATCGGCATCAGCAGTTATGATTTTTGCGTTAGCTTGGGGGTGGTATGCGTATGATGGTGATATATCTTACGGAAGATTAACTAGAATACCTTATCAAGAGATTCAATGGTATCATGCAGTAGCACCTGCAATACTATTATTATTAACAAGAATTGGAATACCAGTATCAACAACCTTTTTAGTTCTTTCAGCATTTGCTTCAACTGTTGTGCTTGAAAAAATGTTGTTAAAAAGTGTTGTAGGTTATGGATTAGCAGCAATGGTTGCTTATATAGCCTGGATATTGGTATCAAAGTTCATTAATGAAAAATTTGATGAAGTAGACGAAAAATGGATAGGTTTTTGGAGAAATGCAGTATGGGTTTCTTCAGGTTGGTTATGGTGGGTATGGTTATCTCACGATGTAGCTAATATTGCAGTCTATCTACCTAGACAATTAGACTTAACGTTGCTTTTAATTGTTATGGCTTATTTTACTTCATTATTATTTTACATTTTCTACATTCAAGGTGGACCAATTCAAAAAGTTGTTCTTGAAAAAACAGGAACAAGATATGCAAGATCAGCTACAATTATTAACGTAATTTATGCTGGAGTTTTATTCTACTTTAAAGAGCTAAATGATTTACCGATGTCAACAACGTGGGTATTCGTTGGTCTATTGTGTGGTAGAGAGCTTGCAATATCTACAATGAACAAAGAATATAAATTTAAGTATGTCTTTCCATTAATTGGTAAGGACTTTCTTAAAATGATTTTTGGATTAAGTGTTTCAGTAGGTATTGTTTTAGCGATCCACTACATAATTATTCCAAATAATTGGTTTTAAATAAATCTTTATGGCCGTGTTATATTATTTAACACGGCCATATATATCCTGATATCTAACAATATCACTTTCTTTTAAAATTGAGCCAACTTGAGCTTCAACAATTTTAACAGGTTTTTTTCCTGGATTTTGAACTCTGTGGATTGCCTCTAATGGAATGAATATATGTTCACCTGGTTTTTTAACAATTATATCTTTATTAAGAGTTATTTTAGCATTGCCTTGGGTCACTAACCAATGTTCAGCTCTATGATGGTGTTTTTGTAAACTTAGAACGCCTTTTGGTTTTACGTATAGTTCTTTTATTAAAAACTCTTTTCCTTCAAAAAGATTGGTGTATCTGCCCCATGGACGGTAATACACATTTTTTTTCTTAATATATTTGTTTTTATTTTTGTCATACATTTTCAGAATTTCTTTCCAACTACCAAGATCTGACCAAGGAATGTCTAATTTGATAGCGTTAATTTGTTTGTTTTTTTCTAGAATTGCATAATCAAATGATTTGGCAGTCGCCTTAATAAACGAAGTTTTGTTTAGATAATATGTATTAGCTTTATATTTTGCTTTATTGACTGCTTTTAAACAATTTCTGTAAGTTTTAGCCTGATATTTTTTAAAGTTATTAATAATGGAATCTTTTCTAAGATAAAACATTCCAGAATTCCAATAGCCTTTATTTTTTATAATTTGTTTTGCTTTAGCTTCTTTAGGTTTTTCAATAAATCTTGTTACTTTATTGATATTTCCTTTGATTTTTTTTGTTAAAAAATAACCATAATCACTCGTTGGAGATTTAGGTTTAATTCCAAAAACAAATATATTTTCTTCATTAAGATTTGATTTATTTTTATTTATCGCCTTATTAAAAATACTCATTTTTTCAATCAAATGGTCTGCTGTAAAAAACATTAAAGGTTGATTGTCTGGAATATCTTTAATTAAAGCTGTACTTAATATCGCTGGTGCTGTGTTTCTTTTAGCTGGTTCAACAACAATTTTATATTTGCTTATTTTGTTTTTTCTTAAATGCTGTTTTACTTTGCTTAAGTATTTCTTATTAGTGCTAATAATTGGAGAGTCATAAATTGATGCTTTAGTTCTCTCAAGTGTTTTTCCAAGTAAAGTCCAATTACCAAAATCAATAAATTGTTTTGCTTGATGATTTTTAGAATTTGGCCAAAGTCGAGTTCCAGCTCCTCCACACAAAATAACTGGACGAATTTTCATTAAATTTCTGAATAATCCTTAACTTCTTTTTTCTTACCTGGGTGTGTTGGTGCACCTAAATATGCAGGTCCAACTGTTTGTGCATATTTCCATAAAGTACCAGATCCAAAATCTGATTTTCTAGCCTTCCATTTTCTTTTTCTTGCAGCTAATTCTTTTTTAGTAAGCCTTACATTGATCGTTCCTTTTTTGGCATCGATATCAATAATATCTCCAGTACGTAAAAGGCCTATAGGACCCCCTAGAGCGGCCTCAGGGCCAACGTGACCCACACAAAAGCCTCTTGTAGCCCCAGAGAACCTACCATCAGTTATAAGGGCTACTTTCTCCCCTTTTCCCTGTCCATAAATTGCACTTGTTGTTGATAACATTTCTCTCATACCTGGACCTCCAACAGGTCCTTCGTATCTAATTATAATTACATCACCATCATTATACTTTTTGCTTTGAACAGCTTTCATTGCACTTTCTTCATTTTCAAAGCATCTTGCTTTTCCAGTAAATTGTAATTTTTTAAGTCCAGCAACTTTAACAATTGCACCTTCAGGTGCTAAGTTTCCTTTTAATCCAACAACACCACCAGTTGGTGATAATGGATTTTTATAAGACCTCATTACTTTTTGTTTTGGATTGAATTTAATTGCTTTTAAATTTTCCTTCATAGTTTTTCCAGTAACCGTCATACAATCACCATGAATATATCCACCTTCATATAAAGTTTTTAATAACATTGGAACACCACCTGCTAACCACATATCTTTTGCAACATATTTTCCTCCTGGTTTTAAATCTGCAAGATAAGGTGTTCTTTTAAAAATTTTAGCAACGTCCATTAAATCAAATTTAATTCCTGCTTCATTTGCAATAGCAGGTAAATGCAATCCTGCATTTGTAGAACCACCAGTTGCAGCAACAACTGTTGCAGCATTTTCTAAAGCTTTTCTTGTAACTATATCTCTTGGTTTAATTCCTTTTTTCAAAAGGTTCATAACCGTTTTACCACTAGCTTTTGCGTATTTATCTCTTTCTTCATATGGAGCTGGTGTTCCTGCTGAATAAGGAAGTGCTAATCCAATTGCTTCAGATACACATGCCATTGTATTTGCAGTAAATTGACCTCCACAAGCACCTGCACTAGGACAAGCAACTAATTCTAATTTTCTAAGTTCTGCCGCAGACATTTGACCTGTTGAGTGTTTTCCAACCGCCTCAAATACATCTACAACTGTTACGTCTTTTCCTTTATATTTACCTGGAAGGATTGATCCACCATATATAAATACACTTGGTACATTTAATCTAACCATAGACATCATTAGACCTGGTAAAGATTTATCACATCCTGCAATCCCTACTAACGCATCGTAACAATGACCTCTAACAGTAAGTTCTGCTGAATCAGCGATTACTTCTCTAGATATCAATGAAGATTTCATTCCTTCATGACCCATCGCAATACCGTCAGTAACAGTAATTGTGCAAAATTCTCTTGGAGTTCCACCATTAGCTCTAACTCCTTTCTTAACTGATTGAGCCTGTCTCATTAGAGCAATGTTACAAGGAGCTGCCTCATTCCATGTAGAAACGACACCAATAAAGGGTTTTGCTACATCTTTCTCAGTTTCCCCCATAGCATAATAAAACGATCTATGTGGAGCCCTATCTGCTCCTAATGATGTATGTCTGCTTGGAAGTTTCTTTTTATTGAATTTAGCCATTATATACCCTTTATTGTTACTGATATTTTCTCAATATCATTCTTTAAATTATTATAATTATTTTTTTCTTGTTCAACAATCTCTTTTGGAGCACGATCAACAAAACTTTTATTTTCTAATCTTTGAGATATTTTATTCATTTCTTGCTCTAATCTACTTTGTTTATTTGTTAAATTTTCTTTAATTAATTTTAAATCAACATCTTTATCAAAATAAATCTTAAACAAATCACCAGAAACAACCATTGTCGCAGCTGGTTTATCTAAATCCTTATCTAATATACTGTTTATTCTACCTAGTTTTTTTAAAATAATTTCATTTGTATTAATAAAGTCTTTTTGATTTTTATTAATTTTGCTTATTGATACATCAATAAATGATCCTGGACTTACATTTAGCTCATTTTTAAATGATCTAATTTCTGAAATAATGTTGATGATATTTTCAACTTGTTCGGTGCTACTATCCCTATTTATTTCGCCAGATAACCAGTTTTTAAGCATTAAATAATCACTACCATCATTGTCAAATTTATTTTTAAGCCAAATTTCTTCGGTAACAAATGGAATAAAAGGATGTAACAAAATCAAAATTTGTTTGAATACAAAAGATGATACTTTTTTAACCTCTGCTTTAGCTTTTTCATCTTCTGAAAAGAGTATAGTTTTAGATAGTTCTAAATACCAATCACAATACGAATGCCATGCAAATTGATAAGCATTTTTAGCTGCTTCATCAAATCTATAATCCTCAAGGTTTTTTTCTATTTTATTTTTTGTTTCAATAAGTTCTGAATAAATCCATTTATTAATATTTACATTTAAACTTGAAACTTTATCTATATCTTTAAAATCACACTCATTAGTGATTAAAAAATTATTCGCATTCCATAATTTATTTAAAAAATTTCTATAACCTTTAACTCTATCCTCAGAAAGCTTTACATCTGTTCCTGGTGAGGCCATAGATAACAAGGTAAATCTGAGTGCATCTGCACTATATTTTTCAATTAAATCTAAAGGATCAATTACATTACCTTTCGATTTAGACATTTTTTGTCCCTTCTCATCTCTAACCAATGCATGAACGTAAATATCTTTAAAAGGTTCTTTGTTTAAAAACTCTGTACCAAACATTATCATTCTAGCTACCCAGAAAAATATAATGTCAAAACCTGTAACTAATACTGACGTTGGGTAAAATTTATCAACAAATTTATTGTCATCTGGCCAACCAAGTGTAGCAAAAGGCCATAAACCAGATGAGAACCAAGTATCTAAAACATCTGGATCACGATTTAATTCAACATCTTTACCATAATGTTTTTTAGCTTGTTGTTTTGCATCATTTTCATTTTCAGCAACAAAAATTTTTTCATCAGGACCATACCAAGCAGGTATTTGATGGCCCCACCAAAGCTGTCTTGAAATACACCATGGTTCAATATTGTTCATCCACTGGAAATAGGTTTTCGACCAATTCTCAGGAAAGAAATTTGTTTTTTTTGATTTAACAACTTCTTTTGCTTTAACAGATAATTTACCAGCATCAGCAAACCATTGCTCTGTTAAAAAAGGTTCAATTACTGAATTAGATCTATCTCCATAGGGAACTTTGTTTTTTATATTTTCTTCTTTTACAAAAAATTCCTTTTCTTTAAGTTCTTTTAAAATTCTTTTTCTAGCTTCAAACCTATCAAGACCCACATAATTTTTTGGAGCGTTTTCATTTATTTTACCAGCTTCAGTAAAAATATTAATTATTTCAAGATTGTTTCTTTGACCAACGTTATAATCATTAAAATCATGCGCTGGTGTAATTTTTAATGCACCCGTTCCTTGTTCAGGATCTGCATAGTCATCTTCAATAATTTTTATTTTTCTTCCAACAATTGGAATGGTAACTATTTTTCCAACAAAGGATTTAAATCGTTCGTCTTTTGGATTTACAGCTATAGCTGTATCACCAAGCATAGTTTCAGGTCTTGTTGTTGCAATTGTAATAAATTCTTCAGTCCCATCTATAGGATATCTGATGTAATAAATTTTAGAATTTACCTCTCTTTGATCTACTTCTAGGTCTGAAATAGCTGTTTTTAAAACTGTATCCCAGTTAACTAATTTCTTATCTTTATAGATTAGTCCTTTGTTATAAAGGTCTACAAAAACCTTAATTACTGACTTGGATAAATTCTCATCCATGGTGAAGGCATTTCTTGACCAATCACAAGAACAACCCAGTTTTTTTAATTGATTAATTATTATGTCTCCATATTGCTCTTTCCATTCCCATACTTTTTCAATAAATTTTTCTCTACCAATTTCATTTTTATCAATTTTTTCAAAGGTCAATTTTTTCTCTACTAAAGCTTGAGTAGCTATACCTGCATGATCTGTACCTGGTTGCCATAAAGTTTCAAAATTATTCATTCTATGGTAACGCACCAATAAATCTTGGATAGAATTGTTGAGAGCATGACCCATATGCAAACTACCAGTCACATTTGGTGGAGGAATTACAATTGAGAATTTTTTTGAATTTTCCTTTGGTTTAAATAGACCATTTTTTTCCCAATAAGAATAAATTCTATTTTCTACATCAGAATGTATATATTTATCGCTACTCATTGATTTTAAAGTTTATAATTTAATAATCTAAATTAACAATAATCAATTTGGATCGTTATTTAATAGACTAATAGAAAAAATTTATTATAAAAAGGCATCTGTAGCTATTAGCTAAAAATAAGATGGCAACGTGGCGGAATGGTTACGCAGAGGATTGCAAATCCTTGTATCCCGGTTCGATTCCGGGCGTTGCCTCCAAAAAAAATCTTGTTTTAGTTATAAAAAAAAGTAAGTTGGCTTTTTTACATTCCTCGGTAGCTCAGTTGGTAGAGCAGTTGACTGTTAATCAATTGGTCGCAGGTTCGAGTCCTGCCCGAGGAGCCAAAAAGAAATCAAATAGTATAAAAAATTAATATGGGGTCAGTTACAAATTAATTTTAAACTGCTTTTGAAATTCCTGATCCTGATATTTGTAACGATTTATTAAATTTCAGTTTTTGATCAGCATTAAGTTCTGAATATAATTTTACTAAAAAATTATAATTAACATTCATGTGACCTTCTTGTGATTTTTCCAAATTCACTAAATATTCTGAAAAGTCTTCAAAGAAATAATTAATCGGTACTTTTAAATAGTTTGAAAGTTGAAGTAATCTTATCGAACTCACACCGTTAGTTCCTTTTTCATATTTTTGAATTTGTTGAAATGTTACATTGATTGCTTTTGCTACTTTAGTCTGTGTTAAACCTAAAGCTAATCTTCTTAGCTTAAGCTTGTTGCCTAAGTGTTTATTGAAATTATCTTCCATTAAGACCCCTCTTAATTAAATTTTATAAATACTATTGAACCTATTTATTAATGTTACTGCAATAGAAAAATTTATTTTTTTTTGTAAGAAACTTAATATAATTGAAATACTGTCAAGCATTAGTTGAATGTAAAATGAACATATTTCGATTGATTTAATTAAAATTTATTGCTTAAAATTATATATTTTCTATAGTATCTGACTTAAAAATAGCTTAGTTCTATCGCTCTTTGGATTAGCAAAAAACTCTTTAGTCTCAGCCCTTTCAACTATCATTCCCTCATCCATAAAAATAACCTCATCAGCTACTTCTTTAGCAAATCCCATCTCATGGGTAACAACTATCATTGTCATACCTTGGTTTGCTAAATCAACCATTACGTCTAAAACTTCTTTAATCATTTCTGGATCTAAAGCTGATGTAGGCTCATCAAATAACATTATTTTAGGTTCCATACAGAGAGCTCTAGCAATAGCCACTCTTTGTTGTTGACCTCCTGATAATTGACCTGGAAATTTTTGTGCTTGATCAAGAATTTGAACTCTTTCTAAATGTTTTAAAGCTAATTCTTCAGCTTCTTTTTTTGGCATTTTTTTTACCCAAATTGGTGCAAGTGTACAATTATCTAAAATTGATAAATGAGGAAATAAATTAAACTGTTGAAATACCATTCCAACTTCTGCTCTAATTTGTTCAATATTTTTTGTATCTTCCGTTAAAATATTTCCATCAACAATAATATCACCCTGCTGATGCTCTTCTAATCTATTGATGCATCTAATTAATGTAGACTTACCTGATCCTGATGGACCACAAACAACGATTTTTTCTTTTGGTTTAACTTCTAGATTGATATCTTTTAAAACTTGAAAATCACCAAACCATTTATTTACATTTTTTATTTGAATAATACTGTCAGACATAGTTTATCGCTCTGTTTTATATTTCTGTTCTAGATTATAGCTATACTTACTCATTGCATAACAAATAATCCAGAAAATTATTGCAGCAAAAACATAGCCTTCCATAGCAAAACCTAACCACTCTGGATTAGTTTTTGCTAAATTTAACATTCCGACAATTTCAAGTAAACCAACTACAAATATTAAAGGTGTATCTTTAACTAAAGCTAAAAAAGTATTAGCAATACCTGGAATTACTAATTTTAAAGCTTGAGGAAGAATTACAAATATATGCATTCGCCAATATCCCATACCTAATGATTTTGCAGCTTCGTATTGACCACGTGGTAATGCTTGTAAACCTCCTCTAATAACTTCAGCAACATAAGCTGCTTCAAACAAAGAAATAGCTATTATACATCTCACCAATTTATCTATAAAAAAATCCGCAGGTAAAAACATTGGAAACATCACAGCAGACATAAATAAAACTGTAATTAACGGAACACCTCTCCAAAATTCAATAAACCCAATTGATATATATCTTATTAATGGAAAATCTGATCTTCTACCAAGAGCAAATGCCATTCCTATAGGAAAACAGAAAATTAAACAGAAAAATGAAATTATAAATGTAAGTGATAATCCCCCCCAAGCTCCAGTTTCGACCCAATTTAATCCATCGAGTTTACCTAATTCAATTAATTCCTCGTAAAAGATGAAATATTTTAAAGCGATATAAAGAGTAATTGGCACAAATATAAAATAATAAAATTTAAATTTACTTGGAATAAAGAAACCAATAATTATTGAAATTACTGCTGCAATTATTCCATAAGAAAAATCAAAAAATACAGGACCACCTGATATAAAAAAGAAAATAAATAGGAATGCTATAAATGGATAAATTACAACATAATATAAAGTTAAATATTTTTTAAATTTTTCTGTAGCAAAATATCCTACAGAACCTAAAAGAGCTAAAGCAATAAAAGATAAATTTATTCTCCACTGTTCTGCATTTGGATACATTCCATACATAAATCTTCTAAACCAAACTTTAATGTAAGTCCAACAAGCACCAGTGCCTGAGCAAACATCTTTACTATCACCAGCAAAACTTGCATCAACTACGAACCAACTTAAAACTGGTGGTATTGATTTAATAATTATAAAAATAATTAATAAGGATAAGATTGCATTAAAATTACTTGTATTAATATTTTTATTTACTTGATCCAGAAATTTATTACCACTGTGTTCAATTCTAATAAAATACAGTCCTATAAAACCTAATATAATTGGAATTACAAAGCTTAATGATGCAGGTAAAAATCCAGTGATGTTTAAACTGAAGAATGAATTAAGAAAAACATCAATAACACTAATAACAAATAAAAATGAACCCATATATAAAAAGGTAGTCAAATTTTCTTTATCTGGTTTTAAAAAATTAATTTTTGACATTTATTTTTCCTTAATAGCAATTTTTTTATTGTACCAATTCATAAGAATTGAAATTGAAATACTTAAGCTTAGGTAGGTAAACATCGTTATTGAAACTATTTCAATCGCTTTACCAGTTTGCATTAATGCTGTTCCCGCAAAAACTAGTACTAGATCAGGATAAGCAATTGCAGCAGCTAATGAAGAATTCTTAGTTAAATTTAAATATTGGTTTGTGGTTGGTGGAATAATAATTCTTAATGCTTGTGGCATAACAACTAATTTTAAAACTTGGTTAGGATTCAATCCAATAGATGCAGCTGCTTCTTTTTGACCTTTACCTACACCTTGAATTCCAGCTCTTACACACTCAGCAATAAAAGTTGCTGTATATAAGGCCAGCGATAAAGTTAAAGCTATTAATTCAGGGGGTAAGCTTATACCGCCTTCGTATTTGAATGATGTTGCAGCTAATTGCTTTAATTTAGGAATTTCAAACGATAAACTCACACCTCCAATTAAAAAGCTAAGTAAAGGTAATATAAAAATTAAACCTACTGATATCCAAAAAACAGGTAACTGTTTACCTTGCGTTTCTTGAACTTTTCTTGCATGAATTCTAATTACAACTATTGCAATTATTGCTGCAATTATAGAATATAAAAACACGTTAAGATTTTCCCAAACGAATGCTGGAACATACAAACCTTTAATCGTTAAGAAAAAAACACCTAACATTGCATCCGCATCTTGAGGCAATGGTAGAGCTCTTAAAGCAGCAAAATACCAAAAAAATATTTGTAAAAGTAATGGGATGTTTCTAAAAAACTCCACATAAAAAGCAGCAAACTGATTTATTAAATAGTTTGGCGAGAGTCTTGCAACACCAACAATAACACCTAAAATTGTTGCAATTATAATTCCAATTACAGAAACTAAAATAGTATTAAGTAAACCAACTAAATAAGCTCTAAAATATGAATGTGACCCATCATATTCAATAAGAGAAAACTGAACATCAAAAGATGACTCTTGAGAAAGAAACCCATATCCAAAATCAATACCTCTATTCTCCATATTGATTTGGGCGTTATATGTAAAAAATCCAAAAACTAATACTACAACTAAAACGGTAATTAATTGGGGAATGATTTTTTGTAATTTCAGGTCCATTTGAACGCTTATAAAAAAAAGGGCTAGAAAAATCTAGCCCTTTTTAATTAGTTAAATGTGCAATTATCTTGCAGGTGGTACATAAAGAATTCCACCTTTAGTCCATAATTCATTTGGACCTCTGTCAGGTAAAATCCCAGTGTCAGCTATATTTCTTTTGTAGCTTTCACCATAGTTACCAACTTGCTTAATAATTCTTAAGCTCCACTCATTGTCTAGACCAAAAGCAGCACCTAATTCACCTTCAGCACCAACTAGTCTTTTTACAGCTGGGTTGTCTGAAGTTTTCATTGAGTCTGCGTTTGCAGAAGTGATTCCATACTCTTCAGCTTCGATCATAGCATTTAAAGACCATCTAACGATATCTTCCCATACAGAGTCACCTTGTCTTACAACTGGTCCTAAAGGCTCTTTAGAAACAGTTTCAGGTAATACAATGTGTTCATCTGGGTTAGACATTTTAGTTCTTTGTGCAGCTAGACCTGATTTATCAGTAGTGTATGTATCACATCTACCAGCATCATAGGCAGCTACGACTTCATCAGCTTTTTCGAAAGCAACTGGCTCATAAGAAATTCCTTTAGAATTAAAGAAGTCCCTCATGTTTAACTCAGTTGTTGTACCAATGTTAGTACAAGCTGAGATACCATCTTTGAATTGGCTTGTTGAAGTAATACCAGAACTTTTTCTAACCATGAAACCTTGACCATCGTAGAAGTTTACTCCAACGAAAGTAAGTCCGATATCAGCATCTCTAGAAAGAGTCCAAGTTGTGTTTCTTGATAAGATATCAATCTCACCAGAAGTTAAAGCTGTAAATCTTTCTTTAGCACTTAATGGTGTAAACTTAACTTTGTTTGCATCACCTAGTACTGCAGCAGCTACCGCTCTACATACATCAACATCTATACCAGTCCAATTTCCTGCAGCATCAGCATTAGAAAATCCTGGGAGACCTTGAGATACTCCACATCTTACAAAACCCTTCTTTTGAGTGTTTTTAAGTGTTTTAGATTTTTTAGCAGCCATAGTTTCTGTTGTAAAAGTAAACAACACTGCAACCATAGCAACTAAAGAAGTTAATTGTTTTAAGTATTTAAACATTATTCTTCCTTTATGTTATTTTTATTTGTTAACAAATAATTCAAAATTACTTTTGAATATTCTTAATTTAAGCATGTAAGAAAATAGTGTTCAAGAAAAAATAATATATTAATTGGATTTAATTCAAATTCTCGTCAAGCAAAATTATATATGATTAATGCGTTAAAAACTGAGAAATGGCGCGCCCTGAAGGATTCGAACCTACGACCCTCGGTTTAGAAAACCGATGCTCTATCCAGCTGAGCTAAGGGCGCAAAATTTATTGATATATATAATACTATATTAATTTTTAAAAAAGAATTTTTTAGCAATCAACAATAAAGATATTAGTTCAACCCTTCCGATAATCATAAAAAATATAAGAAAATATTTGGTTAAAAAGTGCAAATTTTGAAAATCAAAGTCTGATAGACCATAAGCAGATGAATTAACTGTATTCATCAATGTCAATACAGCCAATTTAAATGAGTATTCAAATTGAATATTAGACAAAGATAATAAGATGGTTAAAGAAAACAGAGAAATAACAAAAATTAATATTGTTAAAAAATATTTATTTATGTCTTTTGTGTCAAAATTAATTTTAGAAAAAAACAATTTATTCATAAATACATTTTTTGGCCGGCTAAAAGAAAGAATTTGATTAATAGAATATTTAGTTAAAGAATATATTTTTAAAAACCTTAAACCTGAGCTCGTAGAAAAGAAAGATCCCCCAATAATTACAAGTAAGATATATATAAAATGTAAGTTAGCTTGAGCAACTTCAAGTGAGATACCTATATTTGTAATACTGCTAACTAAAGATAAAAAACTATATGTGAAATTAGTATCATAACTAAAGAATACAAAAAATATACTTACAACTACAATAAAATATAAAAATAAATGTATATCTTCATAAAAAAAATTTAAATTTTTTTTTCTTAAAAAAATTAAATTGTATGTAAAAAAAATACTAAAAAAGGAAATCAGCATTAAAAAAGAAAACATAATTATTTGAAAATCATTTATTAAAATTGTCGAAAGATCATTTGTAGGCAGAAATCCACCTGATGAAATAACTGTCATTGCTAGATTCAGTGAATTAAATGATCTAATTCCAAAAATATTTAAAATAATAAAAATTGATATAGTTAATCCTGAGTAAAGTAAAATAATTTTAATTGATTGTTTTAAAATCTCAGACGAATTAAAAGATAAAAAATTAGTTAATGATTTTTTTAAACTTTCATCATAAATATCAATTAAAAAAATAATTGAATATAAAAAATACAACCCACCTATCCATTGTATTGATGATCTCCATAAAATTAAGCCTTGATCAATATGTTTGATATTTTCAAAGATAGTAAAACCTGTTGAAGTAAACCCAGAAACTGCCTCGAATAAAGAATTTAAAAAAGATAAATTATAAATACTTAAATAAAAAGGTATCGATAAAACTAAAGGCATTAAAAAATATCCCAATAAGACAGTTAATATTTTTTCAAATATTGTGGGTTTTTTGGGATCAGTTTTAATTTTGTAAAAAATTATTCCAATCACTGTGGAAATAATTAAGCTAAAATAATATGTGTTTAGATTTAGATATAAATTAAAATAATATGAATAAATAATATTTAAAAAAGAAAAAATAGATATCAATATAAAAAAGAAACTTAAATACTTTACTCTAAAAAATGACATTTAATTAAATAGAACTAATTCTAAATATATTTTCTACTACTGAAATTGAGTCTTTCTTTGCTAAAAAAACTACTTTATCCTCTTTTTGAAAAACAAAATTTGATCGAGGTATTATAACTTTGTTGTCTCTTAAGACCGCTCCAATTCTTATTTCGTCAGGTAAGTTTGAATTTTTTAATTCTTTATTAATAAGCTCTGATGTTTCAATAATTTCAGCTTCAATTACTTCGTATTCACCATTCATAATTGTGTAGGCAGTTTCTATAGTCCCTTTATGGATATGTTTTAAAATACTTGATACTGTGTTCATCCTAGGATCTATAAGATCATCAATTTTTAATGAATTTTGTAACAAAGAATAGTTTGGCTTATTAATTAAAGCCATTGTCCTTTTGTCATCTACATCTTTTTCATCTTTTGCAAATTTTTCAACAAGAACACTTACCATCAAATTATCCTCATCATCATTTGTTAAAGCAAGAACTGTTTCAGCTTCTTGTAAATTAGCCTCTGCAAGAACCTCCTCATCTAAAGCATCTCCGTTAATAACAATAGTATTGTTTAATTCACTGGCAAGAAATTCAGCTCTTTCTTTGTTTTTTTCTATAATTTTTACTCTCGCTGCATCTAAAGTTTCTTCAATATTTTTTGCTAAGTTAAAACCTATGTTACCACCACCTACAATCAAAATATTTTTAGATACTTTTTCATCATGTCCGAAAGCTTCTAAGGTATCAGACATTTGTGAAGAATTGATTATTACGTAAATTTTATCATTTTTTTTAACATCGTCGTTTTTCTTTGGAATTAAAAATTTTTCATCTCTTATTATTCCAATTATATTTGCATCTAAATTTGGATGTTTTTTAGTTAAATCGTTAAGTTTAATATTTATTAATTTACAATTTTCATTAATTAAAATTTCTAATAATCTAATTTTATTATCAGCAAATGGAACACTGTCCAATGCTCCAGGTGCTTCGAGTTTTCTTTGAATTGATTTTGCAATTTCAATTTCTGGTGAAATGATCACATCTATTGGTAAATTTTCTTTATTATAAACCCTTGTAAATTTAGGGTTTAAGTAATCTTGAGATCTAATTCTTGCTATTTTTTTTGGAATTTTAAAAATTGAAAATGCTATTTGGCAAATTAGCATATTAATTTCATCGTTTCTAGTAACTGCAATGATCATGTCTGTCTCTGCTGCATTAGCTTTTTCTAAGATCGATGGATATGTGCCTTTTCCAACAATAGCCTTAACATCTAAAGCATCGTCAATTTTTTGAATATCTTCACTAGAAGGATCTATAACGGTTATCGAATGGCTCTGTTCACTTAGCTGTTTAGCTATAGTAAACCCTACTCTACCGGCTCCACAAATGATTATATTCATCTAATTAAATTCTTTGATACCCAAAACTTTTAATTTTCTATGCAATGCGCTTCTTTCCATACCAACAAAATTAGCTGTTTTAGAAATATTTCCATTAAATTTTTTCAATTGAATAGTTAAATACTCCTTTTCAAATTTTTCTCTAGCTTCTTTTAATGGCACAGAAAGGCTATTTTCAGCCAATTGATCATCAAAATTTGTATTTTTTAATGACTCTTTAATAATATTTGAAATTTTGTCTTTAGTATCTGGTTGCAATATTGCTATTCTTTCAATCAAATTTCTTAACTCTCTAACATTACCATGCCAATTATGATTAAGTATGTAGCTATTATTCTCATCAATAGTCAATTCTCTTATTTTATAATTTTCAGATATTTGTTTTGAAAAATATTTGATTAATAAAGGAATATCAGAAATTCTTTGATTTAAAGGTTCAATATTTATCTCAAAAACATTTATTCTGTGAAATAAATCTTCTCTAAAATTACCAATTTCTATTTCTTTTTTTAAATCTTTACTTGATGAACAAATCAATCTTACATCTACACTTACATCATTAGTTCCATTTACTCTTTTAAATTTTTGATCTGTAAGGACTCTTAAGATTTTAGATTGAATATCTAAAGGTATTTCTGAAACTTGATCAATTAAAAGTGTTCCTTTATTAGCTTTTTCAAGCGCACCGTATGAGATAGAGCCATTTTCTTTTTCTTCACCAAATAATTCTAACTCATATTTATTTATATCAAGCAAGGCGCCATTTAATACAATAAATGGTTTTTTGCTTCTAGAAGAAGCTTTATGAATTTTTCTAGCTATTAATTCTTTACCCGAACCAGAGGGTCCGCTTATGAAAACTCTACTTTCAGTTACTGATATTTTTTTTATTTGGTCGATTATATTTACTATGTTTTTACTATTACCTATTAATTCATAAGATGAAAATAATTTACTTTCGTATTCTTTATTTTGTTTTTTTAAATTAAAGTTTTCAACTGCTCTTTTAACAAAATTTATTAATCTTTCCTGATCAAATGGTTTTTCTATAAATTCAAAAGCTCCGTGCTGTAATGATTTAACAGCCATTTCAATATTAGCATGTCCAGATATAATTATAACTGGTATATCTTTATTTTTTGACTTAATATGAGATAAAAGTTCAATTCCATCATTATCACCTTTATCCAATTTAACATCAAGAATTGCTACATCTGGAAGTTTTTTGTCAATCTCAGCGAGCGCTTGATTATAATTTGCGGCTAAACGTGTTTTATAACCAGCATCAATGATTAGCTCATTAATGATATTCCTAATATCAACGTTGTCATCTACAATTAAAATTTCTTCACTCATTTTTATTTAAAAATATAACATTAATTCTTGCACCATTTTCAATTGGTATGAAATCGATTTTTCCATTGTGGTCATTAATTATCTTGTTAACTATAGATAGCCCCAATCCTGTTCCATTTTTCTTAGTTGTGAAATATGGGTTAAGAATTTCTTTTATATTATTTTTTAGTTCACTAAAACCAATACCATTATCTTCAATTATTACTTTTATGTGGCTATCATCTTGATGAAGTTCAATAGCAATTTTTTTGGTAAAATTACTATCATTTTTAGCTTTTTGATTAATACTTTCAATTGAATTTTTAATTAAATTTAAAAAGACTCTGCTTAATTGCTCTTTATCACTTTCAATCAAAATTTGATCAGAATTTTTATTAAATATAATATCAATTGACTTATCTAGTTCACTAAGTAATTTTATATTTTCACTAATTATATCAACTAAATTATTTTTTCTAAAAACAGGTTTTGGCATTCTTGCAAAATCAGAAAATTCATTAACTAATTTTTCAATTTGTTTTATTTGATTATTTATAATTTTTAAATTATCCTTAAAATTTTCAGTGTCATTTTCATTTAATTGATTAGAATATTTATTTTTAAGTCTATCTATAGTCAATTGAATAGGTGTTAGTGGATTCTTAATTTCATGAGCAAGTTTTCTAGCTAAACTACCCCAAGCTTCATGTCTTTCATTTATGATTAATTTTTCTTGTTGAGATTTAAGTTTATCAATCATTAAATTAAAATTTTTATTTAATGTTTCTAGATCTTTATCAGTTTTAACCTCTGGTACTTTTGCATTTAAATTCCCTTCTCCAATAGAGCTTGAAGCAGATATTAAATTATTTATTGACCTAAAAAATCTTGATGAAAATCTTATAGCTATAGATATGGAGACAAACAATAAGACACTAACAACTATAATATAAATAATAGCAAATGAAATTTTTATACCTGAGCTTTTTTCTTCAACTGTATAATAAAAATTAATAGCTTCCTGCGATTCATTTAAATATTTTGATATATCTTTGTCTAAATATTTTATGACATATAAAAATCTATTTTCAAAATTTTGCAATCTCATAATAGCTGCAGAAATATTTTCAGGAGCATTAATGATTTTTAAAGGTCTATCATCATCTAATACTAAATTCAAAGCCTTATCAACAGGAGGTATATAAGGTTGATTGTCATTTAAAGTTGTATGCAAAATTTTTTTATTAATATCGATAATATGTATTTCATCTACATTTCTAATTATTTTTTGTGTATCCAAAAATCTTTTGTATTCAATTTGATTATCATTTAAAAATTTTTTACTTTTGTTTGTGTCAAAAGCAATTAATACAATATCAGACTGAATTTTATTTCTAATTTCCTCAACATAATTCCTTGCTAATTCATAGGAATTGTTAACGACTGTGGTAACTTTTTTATCAAAATACTTCTCTAAAGCAAAAGAAAATAAAAATAATGAAAATATAGAAATCAATACTGATGGAATTAAAGTAAATAAACCAAAGTATGTAATATATTTTTTATTTGATTTTAAACCATCTTTATCAATATCATTTTTGATAGCGCTCTTAATTTCAATAAAAATAAAAATAAAAAGCGCTACTAAAAGAACAATGTTTAGAACTAATAAAATTTGTAAATTTTGATCAGTTAACTTAATAAAACCTTTGTCTATAAAAGTTAAAAAGGTTAAAAAACCTATCGATAATGTTATAATAAATAATATTATTAGATATATATTTTTTTTAATAAATTCGTACATTTGAATATAAAAACTACCATATAAATGAATAATTATTTTATAATACTAGCATCAGGACAAAGCAAAAGGTTTAATTCAAAAAAGCGAAAGCAATTCAGTATTTATAAAAACAAGGCTCTTTTTAAACATTCCTTAGAAAAAGCAATGAAATCAAAGCTGTTTAAAAAAATTATACTAGTTGTAAATAATAAAAAAAGTATTACAGAAAAATTTCCAAAAAATGTATCAATTATAAAAGGTGGTAAAGAAAGATCTGATTCTTCTTTAATAGCCTTAAAATATATTAAAAAATTAAAACCCAATAATGTTTTAATACACGATGCTGCTAGGCCAAATTTTACAATCAAGCTTTTAAAAACGTTGCTTAAATCTCTCAAGAACAATAAAGCAGTAATTCCGTCCATAAAATCAAAAGACTCCATTAAATACAAAGTAAAAAATCAATTATTTAATCTAAATCGAAATAATTCAATTCTTACTCAAACTCCTCAAGCATTTAAATTTAAAAATTTATATAAACTTTCAAAAAATCAAAAAAATAAAATTACTGATGAAGCAACATTATTTATTGAAAATAATCTTAAAATTAAATTTATTAAAGGAGAAAATTTAAATAATAAAATTACCTTTAAAGAAGATATAGAAATTAATAAAACTTATTTTGGTATTGGCTTTGATATTCACAGGTTAATAATAGGCAAAAAACTTTTTTTAGGTGGAATAAAGATCCCTTATCACTCAGGACTTAAAGGGCATTCTGATGGAGATGTGATTATTCATTCAATAATAGACTCTCTCCTTGGGGCCATGAGAAAAAAAGATATTGGTACTTTTTTTCCAGATAGTCAAAAAAAATATAAAAATATTAGATCACCCAAAATGCTTAAACCTATTGTTGAAATATTAAATAATAATAATTTTTATATAAATAATTTAGATATAAATTTAATATGTGAACAACCAAAAGTCTCAAGGTATCGCGATAAAATAATCAAGTCTCTATCTAATTTATTAAATATTGATAAAGAATTAATTAACTTAAAAGGTAAAACAGTAGAAAAACTTGGGTTAATTGGAAAGGAAAAAGCAATAGCTTGTGAAGTTATTTGCTCAATTGCAAAATGAAAAAAATAAATGTTTTGTTATCCACTTTCTTTGGATATGGATATTTAACCAAAATTCCTGGAACTGTAACTTCTGCTGTAATAACTGTTTTTATTTATATTGCTTATGAAATTTTAGGTTACACAGATCTTAAGTTTTCAATTATTTTTTTTATACTTTTACTCTTTTATTCATTTTATGCCGTAAAAGACTCTGAACCTGAATTTAAAAATAAAGATCCAAGGCAAATAGTAATAGATGAAGTTTTAGGGCAATCCATGCCTTTAATTTTGATATTGTATTTAAATCAAACTAATCAAATAAGTATTTCAATTGAAATTTATTATATTTTGTCTTTTGTTTTTTTTAGATTTTTTGACATTCTAAAACCTTTTCCAGTAAGTTATTTTGACAAAAACCATAAGAACTTTTTTGGAATAATTATGGATGATATAATGGCCGGGTTATATTCAATGATATTAATATATTTAATAAGTCTAAAATTCTAATGAGTATTCAATTGCTTCATAAAAAATTAATTAAAAAAAAATTAACTATATCTGTAGCTGAGTCTTGCACGGGTGGATTATTGTCTAATAATTTAACTAAATTAGCTAATTCATCTAAATATTTTCAAATGGGTCTGACCACCTACTCTAATCAAGCCAAAATAAAGATATTAAAGGTTAATAAAAATATTATTAGAAAATATGGTGCAGTAAGCTATGAGTGTTGTAAGGCAATGGTTCAAAATTTATCGAAAATTTCAAAGAGTAAAATTAACGTTTCTATAACAGGAATTGCTGGACCCGGAGGTGGATCAAAAGAAAAACCAGTTGGTCTTGTTTATATTGGTGTCAAAAAAGGTAAAACTTTGCTTATTAAAGAAAACAAATTTAAATCAAGAAACCGTAATTTGATTCAAAAAACAACGGTTAGTAGTGTAATTAAGATAATTAGTAAAATTATTTAATACTTTCAGCTCTTTTTTGAAACGCATCTGCTATTTTTTCCAATCCAAATTGAAAAGATTTAGTCATTAAAATATTTAAAAACTTATTTTCTATTTCAAAATCAATATCAAATAAAACTTCTGTTTTGTAACCATCAGTATCATTACCTACTTCAGTAAATTTCCAATTATTTTCTAAATGATTTAATGGTCCACCTAAATTAACAACATGAATATGATCATTTTTTTTATTTAATTTAACGTCACTTTTAAATGTATCTTTAAACGGCCCCTTGCCTATTGTAAGATCAGCAATTATATTTATTGTATCTCCGTTATCACTTCTCTCATAAACTTTTGAGTTATCACAGAAAGGAATAAATTCTGGGTATTTATCGATATCTAAAACAAACTCAATTAGCTTATCTTTTCTGTTATCAATTAATCGCTTAACTGATGCTTTCGGCATTAATTATTTTTTAATCTGTTTTGTTGAAGTTTCGCAAAATCTTCATCTGCATGATATGAAGATCTAGTTAAAGGGGATGAAGACACTAACAAAAATCCTTTAGCTTTTGCAATTGTTCCTAAATCATCAAATTCTTTTGGTGTATAATATCGGTCTAATGGATAATGTTTGGTTGAAGGTTGTAAATATTGACCAATCGTTATGAAATCAACATCTGCAGCTCTTAAATCATCCATGACTTGTAAAATTTCATCTCTTGTCTCACCTAAGCCGACCATTATTCCTGATTTAGTAAAAATATTTTTATTAACTTTTTTTGCATTTTTTAAAAGTTCTAAAGATGCAAAATATCTAGATCCAGGTCGAACTTTTAAATAAAGACTAGGGACAGTTTCAATATTATGATTAAAAACATCTGGTTTAGCATCTAAAACTTTTTTATAAGCATCTCCTTTTCTTAAAAAATCAGGTGTAAGAACTTCAATAGTAGTATTTGGATTTGATTTTCTAGTTTGATTAATTACTTCAAAAAAATGTTCTGACCCACCATCATCTAAATCATCTCTGTCCACTGAAGTAATTACTACATGTTTTAAATTTAATTTTTTTACTGCTTCTGCAATCTTAACTGGTTCAAGTTGATCTAATTTTCCTGGTACGCCAGTTTTAACATCACAAAAAGCACAAGCTCTTGTACAAGTGTCTCCCATAATCATAAAAGTTGCATGTCGCTTACTCCAACATTCAGTTATATTAGGACAGTTTGCTTCCTGACAAACAGTTACAAGATTATTGTTATTTACTATTGTTTTAGTTAAAAAAAATTCCTTACTATTTGTAAGTTTTGATCTAATCCATTCTGGTTTTTTTTTAATTGGATTAACTGGTTTGTTTTCTTTTTCTGGATGTCTACTTTTCATCTTTTTTAATTATATAAATTGTCTCATTTTTTTTACCAAATAAAAATCGTTCTCTAATTAAAGTCTCAATATAATCAAGATCCAAATTAGTACTTAGAAGTGAATTTTTATGATCCATATCTTCTATTTTATTAGTTAGGTTTAATTCTTCTTTTTTCAAGTTAGACAAAAGTTCCTTCTTTTCTATATACGAAAAAAGGCCTCTTTCTCCAGATACTAAGTTGAAAACAAAATAAAAAATAAGAAAAACAGATATTAATAAAAAATAATTTCTTTTTATTAATCGAAGCATTAATTGATCTTATTCATCTTCGCTTTTTTTCCAAGTTCTTCTTCAATACGGATTAATTGATTATATTTTGCAACCCTTTCAGATCTAGCTAAGGATCCTGTTTTAATTTGATTTGAATTTGTACCAACTGCTAAATCAGCAATAAACGTATCCTCACTATCACCTGATCGATGAGATATAATTGTTTTATATCCAATTATTTGAGCAAATTTAATTACATCTAACGTTTCTGAAACAGTGCCAATTTGATTTAGCTTTATTAAGATAGAATTTGAAGAAATATTTAAGAAACCTTTCTTTAATCTTTCAAGATTTGTTACATACAAATCATCTCCAACAATTTGAACTTTTTTTATTGATTTCATTAATTTATTCCACGCTAACCAATCATTTTCAGCAAATGGATCTTCAATAGACTTAATTTTATATTTTTTTATAATTTTTTGATATTCTTTAATGGATTTATCTACTGAAATATAACTTTTAGAATGAATAGAGTATTTGTTCTTTTTAAATAACTCATTAGCAGCCACATCTAGGCAAATAGAAACATCTTTCCCATTAATAAATCCTGATTTTTTAATTGCACTCACAATTAAATCTAAAGCTTGATTATTACTACTGATCATGGGTGCAAACCCACCTTCATCACCTACGGAAGTTGATAAACCTTTAGCTTTAATTAATTTACTTAAATTTTTAATAACAACAAAGCAAATCCGCATAGCCTCAGAAAAACTTTTTGCTCGATCAGGTCTAATCATAAACTCTTGAATTCTAAGACCGTTATTTGCATGTGCTCCACCATTAATAATGTTCATTAATGGATAAGGTAATTGGAAGTTATTTTTTTGAGAAAAAGTTTTATACAAAGGTAATTTTTTTGCTTTTGCAGATAATTTTTTAACCGCCATAGAAACAGCTAACATCGCATTAGCTCCTAAGTTAGTTTTTTGTCTTGTGCCATCCAAGTTAATTAACAAAGTATCAATTCTCTCTTGATTATGAATGTTTTGTCCTTTTAATTTTTTTGAAATGTTTTTGTTGACTAAATTAACTGCATTTAAAACACTTTTTCCTAAATAACGTTTATTATTTTTATCTCTTTTTTCAAATGCTTCAAAAGTACCAGTGGAAGCGCCTGAAGGGCAAATAGCAGATGCGCTATTATTTTTAATATAAACTTCTGCCTCAACTGTTGGATTTCCTCTACTGTCAAAAACTTGACGTGCTTTTACTTTTAAAATTTTACTCACTATTTTTTTATTAGATTATCTATATCGTGTAATTGTTTTAATAGATTCTCTAATTTATTCAATGGTACCATGTTTGGTCCATCTGATGGAGCATTATCAGGATCCTGATGTGTTTCAATAAATACACCTGCAACTCCAACCGCAACTGCAGCTCTCGCTAAATATTCAACAAATTCTCTTTGACCACCAGAGGACTCGCCTTGGCCACCTGGTTGTTGAACAGAATGAGTTGCATCGAAAATTACTGGATAACCATTCTTTGCCATTATAGGTAATGATCTCATGTCAGAGACTAAAGTGTTGTATCCAAAACTTGCACCTCTTTCTGTGACTAGGATGTTTTTATTTCCTGAGTCTGAAATTTTTTTAGTTACATTCACCATATCCCAAGGTGCTAGGAACTGACCTTTTTTTACATTAATAATTTTATTTGTTTTAGCTGCAGCAATTAATAAGTCTGTTTGTCTACATAGAAAAGCTGGGATTTGTAAAACATCAATATGTTTTGAAACAATTTCACATTGTTCAGCATTATGTATGTCTGTTAAAATTGGAACGTTCAGCTCCTTTTTAATTTTATCAAATACAGGAAGTGATGCATCTAAACCTGCTCCCCTTTTGCCTTTTAAACTAGTTCTGTTCGCTTTATCAAATGAGGTTTTGTAAATAAATCCAAGGCCAAATTTTGAGGTAATTTCCTTAATTTTTCCTGCCATATCGAGTGCATGTTGTTCTGTCTCTAACTGACATGGACCTGCAATAATACAAATTTTATTGTTGTTTGAAATTTCTATATTTTCACAATTTACTTTAATCGCACTCATCTATGATTTTTTGCTGCTTTGATAAAAGAAGAGAATAAAGGATGTGGGTTCAAAGGTCTAGATTTAAATTCAGGATGGAACTGAACTCCTATAAACCAAGGATGATTTTTAAGTTCTATTATCTCTGGAAGCTTATGATCTGGAGATAAACCTGAAAATATTAATCCTTTCTTCTCAAATCTTTCTTTATATGAAATATCCACTTCATATCTATGTCTATGTCTCTCTTTTATTAATCTAGATTTATAAATATCTCTAATTTTAGATTTATCTTTTAAGATAGCATCATAAGAACCAAGTCTCATGGTACCTCCTAAGTCTTTATCTGTTCCTTTAACTTTTCTGCCACTTTTCTCCCATTCATGCATCAAGCCAATAATATGAACACCACCTTTATCAAACTCAGAAGAAGTTGCTTTTTTAATCTTTAATTGATTTCTAGCAAATTCAATTATTGCCATTTGCATACCATAACAAATTCCAAGGAATGGAATTTTATTTATTCTCGCATATCTTATCGCTTCAATTTTACCTTCAGTTCCTCTCTTACCAAATCCACCTGGAATTAAAATTCCTGAAACATTTTTAAGTTTATTTTTTATTTCTGAAACTTTTAATTTTTCAGAATCTATTCTAACCAAATTAACTTTAAGATTATTGGAAATTCCTCCATGTGTAAGTGCTTCATCTAAAGATTTATAAGCATCCTTTAATTCAACGTATTTTCCAATAATTGCGATATTAACATGTCTATTAGTATTAAGAGTGATTTTGGTTATTTTCTTCCAAGGTGTTAAATTATTTGATTTTTTAGATTTTATTTTGAAATAATTTAAAACTTGAACATCCAATTTTTCTTTTGCAAAGCTTATTGGTGCCTCATAAATAGTTTTAACATCAACAGTTTCAATTACATTTTTAATATCAACATTACAAAACAAAGATATTTTTTTTCTATGGTCTAAAGGAATAGGTCTTTCAGATCTACAAATAATAATATCAGGTTGAATACCAATGCTTCTTAATTCTTTAACAGAATGTTGAGTTGGTTTTGTTTTTATTTCATCGGATGCTTTTAAATAAGGAACTAAAGTTAAATGAATAAATAATGCATTCTTTTTACCAATATCATTGGAAAATTGTCTTATTGCTTCTACAAATGGTAAGCTTTCTATATCTCCTACTATTCCACCAATTTCACAAATTACAAAATCTTCTTTAGAAGTGTCGTGTTTTATAAATCCTTTAATTCTATCTGTGATATGAGGAATAACTTGAACTGTTTTACCTAAATACTGACCTTTTCTTTCTTTTCTAAGAACATCGCTATAGATTTTTCCTGTTGTAATGTTATCGGTTTTTTTTGCAGTTACTCCTGAAAATCTTTCATAGTGACCTAAATCTAAATCTGTTTCAGCACCATCGTCTGTTACAAAAACTTCTCCATGTTGAAAAGGGCTCATTGTTCCTGGATCGACATTTAGATAAGGATCTAACTTTCTTAATCTAACTTTGTAGCCTCTGGATTGTAATAAATACGCTAGGGATGCTGAAGAGAGACCTTTACCAAGGGAAGAAACCACGCCGCCAGTGACAAATATATATCGCGCCATGGAAGTATCTTATAGCGAATAAAAAATGAATTGAAAAGAATTAATTAATTATTTTCTGGAATTGAAGGTGTATCTTCAGTTTTTTCTTCGACTGTGTCCAATACTGAGCTAGTTGGAGCAAGTTCTGCTCTAGATATTATTGTTAGAGCTAAACTGCAAATAATAAAAAGTGTTGCAACTATTGCTGTAGCTTTTGTCATAAAACTACCAGCAGATCTCGACAACATAAAATTTTCTTGCGAAACTCCAATACCAAGAGCACCGCCTTCTGATTTTTGTAATAAAACCAAAAGAACTAAAATAACTGCGAGTATGATATTGATTACAAGTAATAAAGTTTCCATGTGGGTTAATTAATGGTTTTTTGAATTATATCAATAAATTTTTTTGAATTCTGTGATGCTCCACCAATTAAAAAACCATTAATGTTAGGAATTTTTTTTAATTTTTCGGCATTATTACTGTTTACAGATCCGCCATATAAAATTATTGGATATTTTTTTATAAATCTACTTTTAATATATGAAATAGTTTCCGTTAAAGCTTCCTCTTTGGGAATTACACCTGTGCCGATAGACCATACAGGCTCATAAGCTATAATAATTTTGGATTTATTCTTTATAGATTTTAATCCTTTTTCAATTTGTTTTTTTAAAATATAATTAGTCTTTTTGGCTCTTCTTTCTTTCAAGGTTTCACCAATACAAAATATAATTTTGAGACCTGCTTTAATTGCACTTTTAATTTTTAAATTAATTAGATTGTCTGTTTCTCCTAACTGCCTGTTTTCTGAGTGTCCCAAAATAACATACTGCGCACCCACATTTTTAAGCATATTAGAATTTACTTGACCAGTATACGCGCCATAGTCATAGCTGTGATGACAGTTTTGGGCACCTACCTCTATTTTAGTTTTTTTAAGCCTTCTTGAAAGTGGACGAATTAATGTGTTTGGCGGGCAATAAACTATTTTAAACTTATTATTTTTATTCATTTTTGAAAACTTAATTACTTTATCAAGTGAATTCAGCGTTCTTAAATCTCCAAACATTTTCCAATTAGCTATAAAATACATATATTTATTTGTCATATTTGAATTTTTAATCTATAGATTTGTTTTTTATAGATCAAATATTATATAACAGCATGATAAGCAATTTTAGAAAATTCTCTTCCTCAAAAATTGCAGCTGTATTTGTATTCTTGATCGCGGCTCCACTTGTCTTTGCAGGATTCTTTGGTGGTTTTGGTTCAAATAACCAAAATAATATTGCCAAAATAAATAAAACAAATGTTACCACTCAAGAATTTATTGATTATGTAAATCAAAGTGGAATTTCACAAGAAGCTATTAGGGATAATTTAGATAACAACATTATAGAAGAATTATTATCAGGATTAATATCAACAACTTTAATTGATTTAGAAGTTAAAGACTTTGGTTTATCAATAAATGAAATCACAGTACTAAAAAATATTAAAGAAAATAAAAATTTTCATGATGAAAATGGAATTTTTCAAAGAGTGAAATATGAAAAATTTTTACTATCTAATAACATGTCTGCTCCCATGTTTGAGTTACAATTAAAAAATAGAGAATTACAAAAACATTTATTTGATTTTATTGGTGCGGGCACAATAACACCAAATTTTTTAATAAATAATAAGTTTGAGGAAAATAACAAATCTTTAGATATTGAGTATTTTAACATGGAAAATCTCTATAAAAATAAAGATGATTTTACAGCTAATGAGATTGAGGAATTTTTAAATGAAAATAAAGATCAGTTAAAAAGAGAATATATTGATTTTAGATACGTAGTTTTAAATCCAAAAAACCTAATTGGAATTGAAGAGTTCAACCAAGACTTTTTTGATGAAATTGATTCAATTGAAAACAAAATTTCACAAGAAAGTTCCTTCAACTCTATAATAGAGGACAAAAATATTGAGGTCGTTGAAGTAAGAGAATTTGTGCCCAGTTCTAACAAACAAACAAATGAAGATTTAATTTATTCAAAAAAAACATCAAAATTAGATCTAATAGAAAGTGGAGACAATTTCTTGCTTTATAATATAGATAATGAATATGATCGTGCTCCTGATTTAAGTGATGAAATAATTAAAGAAGAAATTGTAGAATTAATTTATCAAAAAAGTAAATTTGATTACAATAGGGAAATTATAAAAAAAATTCAAAACAAGAAATTTGATAATTTAAAATTTGAAGAATTAGCAGGATCAAATAAAGAATATTCTTCTATTAAATCTATAGAAGATGATAAGCTCATAGATATTAACTCAGTAAAAATGCTATATGCACTACCTGTAAACTCTTTTGCTCTAGTAAATAAAGAAGATAAAATTTTTTTAGTAAAAATTATTGGAACAAATAAAAATTCATTTAACAAAAATGATGAAAAATATATCAAATTTGTAAATTCACAAAACACTAATAATAGAAAAAGTATCTTACAATCGTATGATCAGTTGCTAAATAGCAAATATCAAGTTCAATTAAATCAAAAGACTATTGATCGACTTAAAAATTACTTCAAATGATAATTAATCGAGACTTCAAAGATTTTAAGTTTCGACACAGAAGCAAAAAAAATCAAATTATTTTTACTAAAAAGAAAGTTAAAAATGATGAGGAAGTATTAAACTTAATTGATAATTTTCTAGAGGAGAAAAATAGTTTTATTTTTGAATCTGTAGAAAAAGGAAAAATTAAAGGCAGATATACAATATTTGGTAAAAATCCTGATAAAATTTGGGAATTTAATAATAATAATTCTTATCTAATTCAAAAAAATAAAAAGAAAAAATTAAATGATAATCCGGAAAAATTAATTGAAAAAATCATTGAAGATTTCAAGTTTGAAACTCCTAAAAATTTGCCTAACATTTGTTCATTAATCTCTGGGTATTTTTCTTATGACTCAATCAGATACATAGAAAAAATTCCGAATAATTGTAAAAATGATCTTAATTTACCTGATGTGAGACTTTTACGTCCAAGAACTTTAGTCATTCATGACAATTTAAAAAAAGAAATATTTTTCATATCAAACATTTTTAGAGATGAAAAAATTAAGAGCTATAAAAATAAATATGAAGAAGTTAAATCTGATTTGTTTAAATTACTCATTCAATCATCTATTAAAAATATTGATAAAAAAATTATTCAAAAATCAAAAAATATAAAAGTGAAATCTAACACCTCAAAGAGTAAATTTTTATCAATGGTAAATAAAGCAAAAAAATATATTGGATTAGGAGATATTTTTCAGGTTGTTTTGAGTCAAAGATTTGAGGCAAAATTAACAAAGAAACCATTAGATATTTATAAAAAACTTAGAGTAACAAACCCTTCTCCTTTTATGTTTTTTTTCAATTTTGAGGATTTTCAAATAATTGGTGCAAGTCCTGAAATACTTGTGAGACTTAGGGATAATAAAATTACTGTAAGACCAATTGCAGGTACTCGACCACGTGGTAAAACTAAAAAAGAAGATCTTTTTTATGAAAAAGACCTTCTTAAAGATAAAAAAGAACTTTCCGAACATTTGATGTTACTTGATTTGGGTAGAAATGATGCTGGTAAAGTCTCAAAGATAAATTCGGTAAAAGTTACAGAAAGCTTCATTATTGAGAGATATTCTCATGTAATGCATATAGTTTCAAATGTAGTTGGGGAATATAATAAAAAGTTTTCAAAATTTAAATCGCTGTTAGCTGGTTTTCCAGCAGGCACTGTTTCTGGAGCTCCAAAAATTAGAGCTATGGAGATTATAGATGAATTAGAAACAACAAAAAGAAAAGTTTACGCAGGTGGAATTGGATATTTTGCTGCAAATGGAGAATTTGATACATGCATAGCCTTAAGAACCGCAGTTGCTAAAAATAAAAAATTTTATGTGCAAGCAGGTGCAGGTATAGTTGCAGATAGTAAACCTAAAAATGAATACGAGGAAACAGTTAATAAAGCGAAAGCTTTAATTAATGCATTAAGATAATGAAAGTTTTGTTAATAGATAATTACGATAGTTTTACTTTTAATTTGTATCACTACATCTCCTCATTAAATGTTAAAGTTGATGTAGTCAGAAATGATAAAATTAATTCTAAAGAAATCATTAAAAAGAAATATGATAAAATTGTTATTTCACCAGGACCAGGCAACCCAAATCAATCTGGCAATTGTATTAAAATATTGAATTCACTTTACGAAAAATTACCTTTTTTAGGTGTGTGTTTGGGTCATCAGATAATTGGACAAGTTTTTGGATCAAAAATTGTCCAAGCAAGAAAGTTAATGCACGGTAAAACAAGCAAAATCAAATCTAAAAAAATCGGTATTTTAAAAAACCTCCCAAATACATTTGAAGCTACTAGATACCATAGTTTGATAATTGATAAAAAAACTTTATCAAAAGAATTAGAGATTACAGCAGAGACAGAAGATGGAATTATAATGGGTGTTCAACATAAAAAATTTAATATTCATGGTGTACAATTCCATCCTGAAAGTATTAAAACTAAGTTTGGAATGAAAATACTTAAAAACTTTATTAACAATTAAAATTATGGATCAAATTTTAGAAAAACTTAAAAATAAACAAGATTTAACTTTTGAAGAAAGTAAAACTGCTTTTGAAATATTAATGACAGGGAAAGCCAGTGATGATGAAATTTTTAGCTTTTTAACTTTGCTATCTGAAAAGGGTGAAGTTTCAGATGAAATAGCGGGTGGAGTTTTTGTTCTTAGAGAAAAGTCAAAAAGAGTAAATGTAAGTGATTGTATTGATACTTGTGGTACAGGAGGTGATGGCATGAATACCCTCAACATTTCAACTGCTTCTGCACTACTTTTAGCAAGTATGGGTGCAAAAGTTGCTAAACATGGCAATAAAGCTGTTTCTTCAAAATGTGGATCTGGTGATGTTTTAGAAGCTTTAAAAATTAAAATTGATTTAGAACCAGAAGATATTGAAAAAGAAATTAATAACAATAATTTTGGTTTTATGTTTGCACCAAATTATCATAGTGCAATGAGATTTGTAGGTCCTGTAAGAAAGAAAATTGGAAAAAGAACGATTTTTAATATGATTGGTCCATTAAGCAATCCAGCTCTGGTAGAGAGACAAGTAGTTGGTGTTTTTGATAAAAAATTATTAAAAATTTTTGCAGAAGGACTTAAAAATTTAAATTTAAAATTTGCTTGGATAGTAAACAGTGAAGATGGATTAGATGAAATATCTCCATACGCAAACACTAACGTTATTCAATTAAAAAATGGCAAAATATCAGAAATAAAAATAAACCCAAATACTTTAGGGGTTAATGCAGAAAATTTTAAAAATTTAATTGGTGATGACGCAAAATTTAATGCTGATAAGATGATTGAAATATTTAAAGGTGAAGATAATGATTTTTCAAAAGCAGTAAGCTTAAATGCTGCAGCAGGTTTAATTGTTGGAGAAAAATTTTCTGACTTTTCTGAAGCTTATAATCATACAAGAGAATTTATCCTTTCTGGAAAAACATTCTCACATCTAGAAAAAATTCAAAATGTCTGAAAATATACTTCAAAATATTATTAAAAAGAAAATTGAAAAGGTTAATAAATTAAAAAAAACCTTAGATCTTAAAACTTTGGATGAATTAATTAATAAAAACAATAGCTTTATTAATTTTAAAGAGAAAATAGAAAACAATTTAAAAAACAATAAAATTTCAATTATTGCTGAAATTAAAAAAGCAAGTCCTTCAGCAGGTATAATAATTGATGATTATAATCCTGTGGATATTGCTCAAATTTATTTAAATAATAAAGCTACCTGTCTTTCAGTTTTAACTGAAGAGGATTATTTTTTAGGAAATTTAATTCACATTAGCAAAATAAAAGATAAAATAAATTTACCTGTATTGTGTAAAGATTTTTTTATCGATAAATTTCAAATACCTTTAGCAAAAAGTTATGGTGCAGATGCTATTTTAATTATTTTGGCTGGGGTTTCAGATGATCTTGCTTCTGAGTTATATGATGAAGCTATGAAATATAATATGTCAGTTATTGTTGAAGTTCATACAGTAGGAGAAGCTAAAAAGGCTTTAAATTTTAAAAATGCATTAATTGGAATAAACAATAGAAATTTAAAAACACTTAAAACTGATATAAATACAACTTATGATATTTATGATGTTGTAAAAACTCACAAGGGTCCTTTAATATCTGAAAGTGGAATTAAGAATAAAGAAGAGTTATTAGATCTAAATAACAAAACATCAATTAACACATTTTTGATTGGTGAATCACTTTTGAAAAACTTAGATAAAAATTCTATTTTTTCAGTTTTATAGTCAAATAAAGCCCTATTTTCCTTGTTTTTTTTAGTATTGTTAATTTAAAAGAACTTTTATAGAACATTGTTTGTACGATATTTGTTCTTATGCTAACAAAAAAACAAAAAAACCTACTTTTATTTATCAACAAGAAGTTGAGAAATTCAGGCGTATCTCCTTCTTATGAGGAGATGAAACAATCTCTTAATTTAAAATCTAAATCAGGAATTCATAGATTAATTAGTGCTTTAGAGGAAAGAGGTTTTATTAAACGATTAGCACACAAAGCAAGAGCCTTAGAAGTAATTAAATTACCAGAAACAGCTTCTGCAAATGATATTTATAATAACTTTTCACCTAGCGTGATTAAAGGTGGACTAGATGAAGAACAAACTACTTCTGATGAATTAGAGGTGCCGGTACTTGGAAAAATTGCTGCAGGAACACCTGTTGAAGCAATACAAAATGAGGTTTCTAGAATTCCGCTACCAAATAATTTAGAAAAAAATGGTGATTACTTTGGATTAAAAGTTCAAGGTGACTCCATGATAGACGCAGGTATTCATGAAGGTGATACTGTTATAATAAAAAGAACTGATACTGCTGATAATGGCAAAATTGTCGTTGCATTGATAGATGAACATGAAGCAATGTTAAAAAGAATTCGAAAAAAAGGTAAAGTTGTAGCGCTTGAAAGTGCTAATAGAAACTATGAAACTAAGATTTTTGGACCTGATAGAGTAAAAGTTCAAGGAGTTTTAGTATCTTTATATAGAAACTTTTAAAAAAATAGTCTAAATAACATTGATGTCTAAAGTAGCAACACGTTTTGCTCCATCCCCTACTGGAGCTCTTCATATTGGAGGGGTTAGAACTGCCTTATTTAATTGGTTGTTCTCTAAAAATCAAAAAGGAACTTTTCATCTAAGAATTGAAGATACTGATAAAGAAAGATCTAAAGAGGAACACAAAATACAAATTATTAAATCATTGAAGTGGATAGGGATTGAGCATGATGGTGAAGAATATATTCAGTCACAAAAAATAGAAGATCACATTAAAATTGCTAATGAATTATTAAAAAAAGGTAATGCATACAAGTGCTACTGCTCTGCTGAAGAGATAGAGGAACAAAAAAAAAGAGCTAGGCAAAAAAAGTTGCCATATATTTATAATAGAAAATGGAGAGATGTTGATGAAAAAAATGCTCCTAAAGATATTAAACCAGTAATTAGATTTAAAAGTAAAATACAAGGAAATTTTAAACTTAAAGATTTAGTTCAAGGAGATGTGGAAATTGAAAATAATACGATAGAAGACTTTATAATTTTAAGAAACGATGGAACGCCAACTTACAACTTGTCTGCAACTGTTGATGATCATCAAATGGGAATGACTCACATAATTAGAGGAGATGATCATAAGATAAACACTTTTAAACAAATACAAATATACCAAGCAATGGGTTGGGATGTTCCAAAATTTGCACATATTCCATTAATTCATACTATTGGAGGTAAAAAACTGTCTAAAAGAGATAATGCCTCAACTTTAGATGATTACTCAAAAATAGGAATAATGCCTGATGCATTAAGAAATTATTTACTTAGACTAGGATGGTCATATCAAGATAAAGAAATATTTACTCTAGAGGAAAGCATTAAATACTTTAATTTAGAAGGTATTGGTAAATCACCATCAAAACTAGATATGAGCAGAATATTATCAATAAATGAGCACTATATAAAAACAATTAATGAGAAAGATCTTTATCAATGTCTAGATGAATATTGCAAAATCTACAAAGAAGAGATTCGAGATGATAAAGAAACAAAAGTTAAATCCTCATTATCGTTTTTAAAAAATAAGGCTAAAACCTTAGAAGACATTTATAATAATTCAAAATTCATTATCAATAATGAAGTTAAAATTAATGAAGATGATATTAAATTAATAGATGATAAAGCAAAAAAAATTATTTCAGAATTTATTAAAGAATTATCATCTATATCAAATATAAATAAGGAAAATTTAGAACCTTTAGTAAATAATTTAATAAAAAAAAATGATACAAATTTTAAAGGAGTTGGTCAGCCTATAAGGATTGGTTTAACAGGATCAAAATTTGGTCCTGGATTATATGATATAGTTATGGCTCTTGGTAAAGAAGAAGTTTTAAAAAGACTAACTAAGATAATTCCTCAAAATTAAACTAGCCTCCTGAGAGGAAGAAGTTTTAGATCTTATTCCTTCTAATGTTTTTGAGCAATCAAGTAATTGTTTTTTTATAAGATCAGGGTTTTTTAAGAGATAAATTACAGATCTGTAAATTTCATCAGCGTTACATTCATTTTGTAACAATTCTGGAATAACTTCTCGATTATTGATAATATTAATTATGTTTGCAAATTTAACATTAACTAACATTTTAAAAATCATAAAATTTATAAAACTTAGTTTATAAATAATTATTGATGGTATTTTTGAGCTAGAAATTTGTAATGAAACTGTACCTGATTTAGATACAGCAAAAACAGAATTAGATAAAATTTTAGATTTAATACTTTCGTCTGAAACTACATCAACATTTTCAATATTAAATTTTTTAATTTCTGACAAAATTAAATTTTTGTTTTCATCAGTTGCATGAAAGTAAAAATAAAAATCAGTGTGTCTTTTATTCATTAGTTTTATAAAATCAATTAAAATATTTAATAAGGCGTCCGTTTCAGATTTTCTACTTCCAGGAAAAATTGAAATAATTTTTTTATTTTTAGGAATTATATTTTCAATAATTTTTTTATTATCTTCATTATTTTCAATTAATGGATGTCCAACAAAAGTATTATTTATATTTTCTTCATCAAAATATTTTTTTTCAAAGTCAAATAATAAAAGAATATGATCAATAAATTTTTTAATTTTTTTTACCCTATTTTTTCTCCATATCCAGACTTGAGGAGCCACATAGTGAATTGTTTTGATGTTAGTATTAATTTTTTTAACTTTCTCAGCAACTCTCATGGTAAAATCAGGACTATCAACAGAAAATAATATATCAGGTTTAAATTTTATTATTTCATTAACAGTATGATTAATTTTATTTCTGATTTTAAATATATTTAATAAAATACTAGTAAAACCTAAATAGGTTATTTCTTTTAAATTAAAAATACTTTCAATTCCCAATTTTTTTAAATGATTTCCACCAACAGATAAATATTCAATATCAGGATTTTGAGATTTTAACTTAGAAATAACTGTTGAGGCTAATTTGTCTCCAGAAGGCTCTCCAGTGAGTATAAATATTTTTTTCATATAATATTAATAAATATCTTGTTTTTATTAGCAAATTTAATGCATTCAGATTTATCAAGAAAAATATTTTTTTTTGATTGTAATACTACACCACGTAATCCATATTTTTTAGCATCTTTAAAAGTTTGTAAACCAATTGTGGGTAGGTCAATTCTCAAATCTTGTTTCTTTTTTGGTAATTTAATTAAAATACCATCAGTTTTTTTCTTTAATGTTGATAACATTTTTTTTGTACCCTCTTTTCCTTCTTTAGCTAAAATTTTATTGCCTTTAACTACTAATGCTTGAATGTGGTCTAAACTTTTGGTTTTATTAAAAAAAAATTTCCCTATTTTAATTGATATTAAATCTTGTTTATTTGGCTTTAGTTGAGTGTAACAACCTTTCTTTAAAGATAGCTCTGGATTAAAAAATATAGAGCTAATAACTTTTATTCCTTCATTATTTAAAATTTTTATTATTGATTTAATTATAGCTGCATCACCTATTTTAGCTGCTCTTATTACGCTTGGCATATAATAAATTCCTTTAAAATCTAATCTTAAAGAAGAAAAATTTGGTTTTGAAATTTTGCCTGCAAACAAAACTTTTTTACATTTCTTTTGTTTAATTAAATCTATGATTGCCCCAAATCTTCCAATGCTTATTCTAAAAGAATTCTTGTCTTTATTAAACTTATTATTTTTTGAAAAATCTATAATGAAATATTTTTTTTT
The DNA here is from genome assembly GCF_052046145.1 of Candidatus Pelagibacter sp. GTDB lineage: Bacteria > Pseudomonadota > Alphaproteobacteria > Pelagibacterales > Pelagibacteraceae > Pelagibacter. The sequence continues at coordinate 508,060 of NZ_JBNGZR010000001.1, read as the reverse complement.
TTGTTTTTTTATTTTACTAAGAACTATTTTTGAAAAGTCTGTGTCACCTAAAAATAAACCTATCATTTTATTTTGAAAATGGAGTACAAATTGGTCTTTTCTTATCTTTTTCTATAAATCCAATAACTTCTGCCACTAGTTCATTGCTCTTAAAATCTTTTGATAGATTACTTAAATTCTCTGTTAAATTTTCATTTTTAAAAATTTCTTTATAAGCATCGCTTAAAGTTATTATTTCTTTGTTTGGTATGTTTTTTCTTCTTAAACCTATTAAATTCAACCCTTGTAAAACACTTCTATTTCCATGCGCAATACCGTATGGAATTATATCTCGTACAACACCACACATCCCTCCAATCATTGCTGACTTACCTACTCTAGTAAATTGCTGAACAGCTGAATTACCACCGATAATAGCATTATCATCAATATGTGCATGTCCTCCTAATGGGACGTTGTTAGCTAAAATTACATTGTTTCCAACAAAACAATCATGAGCAATGTGAGCTGAAACCATAAACAAACAGTTGCTTCCAACTTTTGTTAATCCACCGCCACCTTTTGTTCCTGGATTAATTGTAACATATTCTCTAATTTTATTATTATTTCCAATTTCTAGCTTAGTTTCTTCACCTTGAAATTTTAGATCCTGTGGATGATTTCCTATTGATGCGAATGGATAAATTTTATTGTTTTTTCCAATTTTAGTATTCCCAGTGATATTAACATGAGATTGAATTTCTGTTTCTTCATCTATTTCCACATTAGGACCAATAATAGTATAAGGACCAATTTTTACATTTCTTGAAATCTTTGCTTTTGAGTCAATTATAGCTGTTTTATCTATCATTTATTATTTCTTAAAAATTCTTTAATATTTTTTGCTGGGTAACCCATTACTTTCGTGTTGTCAGGAACATCTTTAATAACTCCAGAACCACCTCCAATTTCTACATTATTTCCAATTTTAAGATGACCTGATATTCCAGCTTGACCACCAATTTTAACATTATTACCAATAATGGAGCTTCCAGCTATACCTACTTGTCCTGCTATAATTGTATTTTCCCCAATTTTAACATTATGAGCTACATGTATTTGATTATCTAAATAGGTATTTTTTCCTATTATTGTGTTTGACATAGAGCCTCTATCAATTGTAGTGCCGCAACCAATTTCGCAATTATCCTCAATTAAAACTACTCCTATATGGGGATATCTTAAATTATTATTCTTGATTGGAAAAAAACCAAAACCATGTTTGCCAATTACACAATTATCTAAAATTCTTACATTATTTTTAATTAAAGTGTTTCTAACAATATTATTTGATCCTAAAGAGCAATTGTCACCAATAGTAACGTTCTTTTCTATAATTGTATTGTGTCCAATCTTACAATTTTCACCAATTGAAACATTATCACCAATCAAAACATTTTGACCAAAATTTACTTTTATATTAAATTCTGTGTCACTTATATCTTTTGCAGTTTTGTCAAAACCATCATTTATTGCATCTGGATAAAATAAAGAAGTGATTTTTGAAGTGGAAACCAAAACATTCTCAACTACTAAGGCAAAACAATTTTTTGGTAATTCATATTTTAAGTTATTTGTAGTTAAACAAAAAGAAGCTTTAGTTCTTTTTGCAACATCTTTATATTTTTTTGAATGGAAAAAAGTAATATCATTATGTTCAGATGAAGTAAGATCTTTAATATCATAAATTTCTTTATCTTTATATGCTTCAGCAACATTGATATTTAGAGATTTAATAATTTCAGATATCTTTAAAGGACCATGGTTTTTAAAAAATGGATTGGACATACTTGCTTTTACCAAAGCAATTTTAAAAAAGTTATCAACTATTATTGCTATTTATTTCTTATCAACTATCGTAGCTGACCATATAGCGTCTGCCATTTTCATTTGATCAACAAATGCCTCACCTTTGTATTTCCAAACTCTACCATGCGATCTTATCGCTTCAATTTTAAGAATTAATTTACAATTAGGTATAACAGGATTCCTAAATCTAGCTTTTTCAACGCCCATTAAAAACACTAATTTATTTTCATATGTTGATTTATCTAAACCATGAGCAGTGAGTGCGGCAGCAGCTTGACCAAAGGACTCAACTATCAATACTCCAGGCATTACAGGTTGATCCGGAAAATGACCTTGAACGAAAAAACTATCTTTTTTAACATTAACAACAGCTGTAGCAGAAAATAATTTTTTTATATCATATAATTCGTCAATTAATAACATGGGTTCTCTATGTGGTAACAAGCCTCTTATTTGACTTTTATTTAATTTTATCATTTAAATTTAATTTTGTTATTGATCTCATTAATTATAGTAATTGTTATATCTGAATTATTTTTTCCTATAAACACATTTTTTCTTTCAAGTAAAATATTTATTGAATTTTTTTCCATATAATTTTGAATTATTGGATTAATTTCTTTGAAAAATTTTTTTAAAATAATTTTTTTTTCTTGTTCTATTTTATCAACCATCTCTTTTTTTAATTTTCTGTAATCATTAATTTTATTTTTCAAGGATGCTAACTCTTTATCAAATTCATTTTGTGAAATTACATTTTTTTTATTTTTAATATTTTGCTCACTTTTTTTTAGTTCATTTTCAATTGACGTAAGTTTAGAAATATTGTCTTGATTTAATTTTTCAATATCTTTCAATAAAGCTTGACCAAAATCTGAATTATTAAAAACCGTGTCTAAATCAATAATTGCAATTTTATCATTTCCAAATGAGTTATTAATATTAAAAAAAAAAAATATGAATAATAGAAAATATAATCTGTGAAATTTAATCAAAATGTTGTTCCTAAATTAAAACTAAATGATTGTGTTACATCAGTGTCTGCTTTAGAAAGTGTTTCAGCAAATGAAAAATTTAATGGACCTATAGGTGTGAGCCAATCAACACCTAAACCAATAGAGCTCCTTATCTTGCTACTATCATTAAGTGAATTATCATAGTCAACACCCCATAAGTTTGCTGCATCAACAAAAAACAAAATGTCAATACTTTGAGAATTTTCAAATAATTGAGGTATTGTTGAAGAAAAATTGATTGCAGTAGCATAATTGCCTCCAACAAAATCATTTCCATCTTTTGGACCCACTTTACCGCTTTCAAAACCCCTAAGTCTATTGGATGGTATAAAAATTCTTTCAGAAAGTTTTACATCATCATTAGATAATGAATTAATTGATTTCATATATAAAGATATATTTGATACATTACCCTCATATAGTTCAGAGTAATATTGATAGTTATATGTATTGCTTAAACTGTTTGTTTTACTAACGATTGGAACTGAAATAAAATACTGACTTCTATAACCTTCTGTAGTTTGAAATTTCTGATTTCTTTTATCATAATCAAAATCTATATTTAAAAAGCTGTCCCAATAATTACCTTCTTGTTTTTTTTGCCTTTCTGAAGCAGAACTATCTGTCACCATTTTTTCATAATAATTAGAATTTCCTAGACCTAGATTTAGATCATCATAAAACTCAAAATTTGTTCCAAATGAAAAACCTGTTTTAGTAGTTTTATATCCAAAGTTTGCCAAACGATTTGTTTCTGAGGACTCTAAATTAAAATTAACTGCTTTATCAGAATTATTAAAATTTGGATTATTAACTTGAAAAATTCCTTTAACAGAATCTTCTCTAATAAGTGCACTGGTTTTCAACTGTATTCCTTTTCCTAAATAATTATTCTCTTTTACACTAAACATAACACTTCCACCATTTGTACCAATACCAGCACCAGCTGCTATTTCTCCAGTTGGTTTTTCCTCTACAGAAATATTGATTATTTTTGAGTTGGGATCATTTCCTTCAACTACCTCAGAGTCTACAGATTTAAAAAACCTTAAATTTTTGACATTATTAATTGTTTTTTTTCTCAATATTTCATTAAAAGGATCACCTTCATCAAATTCAAATTGATTTCTAATTACATTTTCTCTTGTAACGTTATTGCCAAAAATATTAATTTTTTCAACAACTTGTCTTTTTGTTTTTTCAATTGTAAAGAGTAAATTAATTTTATCATCCTCTAAAGTTTCTACTACATTGGCAGATATTGACTCGAACTGTTCAAGCAAAGTTACTTTATCTATTTCTTCTAAAATATCATCAACCTTATTTATTGAATAAACTTCTCCATTTAATTCTTTAAAAAGTTTAAATAAATTAGAAAAATTATCCTCCTCAAAATCATCAGGTAATTTAAGAGATAAATTATTAAAATAAAACTTTTTGTTTGCATCAATATTAAATATTAATTCAAACTCATCCTCATCAACTAGTTTTGCAAATGAAGATTTTATATTAGCTTTAAAAAAACCTTTATTTAAATAAAAGTTTTTTAACAATCTTTCATCAAAATTAATTAAACTTTGATTTAAATATTTTTTTCCAGAAATTATTTTCCAAAATTTGTATTCTTCGCTAACTATTAATCTTTTTAATTTTTTATCTTTATAAATTTTATTACCAATAAAAGATATTTTTTTAATCTTAGCCTTTTTCCCTAATTCAACATTATAAGTAATGTCTACTTTATTATCCTCTAGATTTATTAGATCAACATCAACTTTTGAAAAATAATACCCTAGTTCTTTTAATGAATTTTCAATTTTTTTTTTATCGTTTTGTAAAAAAATTTTTACAAAGGATGATCTTGGTTTTAACTTTAAATTGTTAAAAACAACATCTTTAATTTTGTTTGCCTTGATTCCATTGTAATTTATATTTTGAATAATTGGATATTCAATTACATTTATTGTTAATATGTTTTTATCTAGATTAACTGAAACATTTTCAAAAAAATTTGTTTCATAGATTTTTTTTAAAATATCATTTAAGTCTACAGAATTTACATTATCACCAACTTCTATATTGCCAAACATTTCTATTGTTTTGTTTGAAATTCTGTCATTACCATTTATCTGGATGGATTTTAATACCTCTGAATATGCACTGTTTATTAAAAAAAAATAAATAAATAAAATAAGTTTAAGGTGATTTAAGTATTTAAAAATCATTCGATGTTATACACTTTTTGGATTTATTTTTAAACGAACATATTTATTTAAATTAACAATTTCAGATATTTTTTTGGGTATTTTTTTTTTATAAACTTCAAATTCCTTTAAATTAATAAATTTAAATAATTTTTTTGATATATCAGTGAATTTTATTTTTTTTTTTAAATACAAATTAACTAATTCGTCGTTAATAGTAACTAATATAGTATCAAAAAGTGTATGATTGTTTGGTAATATGTTTAACAACTTGACGATAGGGTATCTTTTTGTATCAACAAAATTTAAATTTAAGTTGTTTAATTGATTAACATTTAAATTTTTAGTTTTTAATATCTGATTTGAATTATAAAAAAGAGTATTAAATATAGGTATTTTCATTGTAGTATCATGAGCTACAATTTTAATTAATCCATTCTTATATTTTATTAGTGCATGAATGTATGATTTCGGATGTATCAAAATATTAATATTTCTGTAATCTATATTAAATATATTTTTAGCCTCTATGACTTCATAAACTTTATTAATCATAGTAGCTGAATCTATTGATATTTTGCTACCCATTTTCCAATTCGGATGTTTAAGTGCTTGATTTATTTTGATATTTTTAAATTTTTTTAGCGGTGTTTTGTAAAATGGTCCACCAGAAGCCGTTAAATAAATTTTATCAACAAGATTTTTATTTATATTTAACAATCCAAACCACAAGGAAAAATGCTCAGAGTCTACTGGTATAAAATTGGTTTTGTTTTTTTTTAATTCTTTATTAATTAATTTCCAACCACAAATAATTGATTCTTTATTAGCAATAGCAATTTTTTTTGTATATTTGATAATTTTTATAGTCGGATACAGTCCTTCAATTCCTGTGATAGCACTCATTACATAATCTATTTTTCTCAAAAAGATTTTTTCATAGCTGGTAAAATTATAATAAATTTTGATTTTGTTATCTAAAAATTTTTTTTTCCATAATAAATATTTTTGGTAATTTGTAATTATAACATTTTTTACTTTATATTTCTTTGCTTGTTTAAAGAGTTTAGAGGCATTATTATTTGTTGATAACAAAATAACATTAAATTTTTTTGGATTTTGATTAATTATTTTGAGCGTCTCAATACCAATTGATCCGGTTGAACCTAATATTGCAATTTTTTTTTTCATATAATGATATAATCGTTTAATTTAATTAAATAATACGATGGAAAGGCAAATATCATACCATCAATTCTATCAAGTAATCCTCCGTGTCCAGGTATAATCATACCTGTATTTTTGATTTTTGATTTTCTTTTAAAAAAGGAAACAATTATATCTCCAACTTGGCTTACAGTTGAAATTATAATTATCATTATATAAAATTGAATTTGTGTAGTTTTACTGTCTGCTATGTAATTAAAAATTAAAGTTAAAAAGATTAAAGATAAGACATAACCTCCAATCATTCCTGCATATGTCTTATTAGGACTTATCTTTGTCAATTTAGGGCCTTTAAATATTTTACCAAAAACATAGCCACCTATGTCCGTTGAGATACAAATTGAAATTATAAATAAAATATTCCATTTATTTTCGGAAACAACATAAAATGTATAAAATGAAAAAAATAAAAATATTATTCCATAAGTTTTAATATATTTGTTTTTTTCCATCGTATGCCATTCAAAACTGGCAATGACAAATAAAAATAAAGAGAACAAAATTATAATTAGTGATTCTTGAATTAAAAAAAAATACACTAAAGGTATAAGTATTATTGAGCTCAATGTTCTTTTGAGAAAGTTGCTCATTAAATATTTCCAAAATTTCTTTTTATTTTTTTAAATTTTTTTATTATTCTGTTGTAATCTTTTTCATTAAATTCTGGCCACAATTTTTTTTCAAAAAAAATCTCAGAATAGGCCAATTGCCATAATAAAAAATTACTTAGTCTTTTTGTGTTACCTGTTCTTATTAAAATATCAGGATCAGGTATGTCTTTTGTATATAAATATTTAATAAAGTTTTTTTCGTTTATTGTATTTTTACTTTTAGACATTGCTTTAAGAGCGTTGATGATTTCAAGCTTCGATCCATAATTTAATGCCAAATTTATTTGCAGTACATGATTTTTTGATGTTTTTTTTTCAGAAAAAGCTAATAATGTATTTAATTTCTTTGAAAAGTTTTTAGTACCTAGTATTTTTAATTTAATTTTTTTTTTATGAAGCTCATCAATTCTTTTTACTAAAAAATTTTCTAATAAATTAAAAAGATATTTAATTTCTTTTTCTGGTCGTCTCCAATTCTCTGTAGAAAATGCGTACAATGTTAAATATCTTATTTTATTTTTAACTGTTTCTTTAATTATTTTTTCAACAGTTTTTAATCCTTCTTTATGTCCTAAATTTCTTGATTTTTTATATTTAACACCCCATCTTCCATTACCATCCATGATAATGGCTACATGTTTTAGATGGTTCATATTGTCATTATTTCTTTTTCTTTTAAGGAAACTTTTTCTTCTACTGATTTGATATGTTCATCTGTAATTGTCTGGACTTTCTTTTCATGACTCTTTTCAACATCTTCACCAATTTCTTTCAATTTTAATTGTTTCTTTAAGTCCTCGTTTGCCTCCCTTCTAATATTTCTGATTGAAACTTTACACTTCTCACCTATTGATTTGATTAATTTTTTAAGTTCTGTTCTTCGTTCTTCGTTGAGCTCTGGCACTGGTAATCTAATTAATTGACCATCTATTTGAGGATTTAAACCTAAGTCAGATTTTTTAATTGCAGCATCTACCAAAGCAACATTGTTAATATCCCATACCTGAATATTTATCATTCGTGGTTCAGGTGTTGTTATACTACCAATTTGATTAATCGGCATTTGCTGTCCATAAACATCGACTTTTATTAAATCTAACATTGAAGCATTTGCTCTTCCGGTTCTAAGTGAAGATAATTCTTTTGAGAATACCTCTATGGCTTTATCCATTTTAAGGCTGTATGATTTCTCATCAAACATTTATTCTCCTATCTTTATCCTATAAAACTCTTTAATTTTTAAATCAGCTATGGATAATTCCTTCAACACATCTTGAACTTTCTTTTTAGGCTCCATTACCCATGCCTGTGTTAAAAGTGCATTTTCTTCCTTAAATTTATTCATCTTACCTAGGCTAATTTTTTTTGCAATATCATCTGGTTTTCCTGAGTTTTTCAATTCTTCAGTAACTAACTCTTGCTCTTTATCAATAATTGATTGCTCTATTAAATTAGATTCTAATGCTAAAGGATTTGAGGCAGCAATATGCATTGATAATTGTTTGCTAAATGTTTTAACAGTGTCTGAATTATCTTTAGTATCCAATGAAACCATAACGGCTAATTTTGCAACATTGTCTTTAACGACTGTGTGAAGATAGTAATTGTTTACTCCTTCAGAGTTTTGAATAGTCTTTGCTTTTCCTATTGTAATTTTTTCACCAATTTTAGCAATTAAAGAAACTAAATTATCGTCAACTGTTTGACCATTTTTCATTTTTGCTGTTTTTAAATCATCAATGTTTGAATTTTTTTGATTATTTAATTCACTTAGCTCTTTAACAAAATTAATAAAATCATCATTTTTAGCAACAAAATCTGTTTCACAATTAACTTCTATCACTGAAGTTTTAGTTTCGTCACTGCTTAGTACAACAACACCCTCTTTTGCGTCTCTGGACATTTTTTTGGATGCTTTTGAAATTCCTTTAACTCTTAAAATTTCAATCGCTTTATCTAGATCTCCATTTGACTCTTTTATAGCTAAGTTACAATCTTTAAAACCAGCGCCCGTTGCTTCTCTAAGTTTTTTTACCTTATCTATATCGCTCATTAGTTTAATTTCTCCTTATCTTCTTTAGAAAATTTTTTCTCTAACTTTTCTCTATCTAATTCATGGAAAGTTTTTGTTTTATTCTCATCTCTAACTTTATCATTTTTTGTCTCTGTTGAGGGTACAAAACTTTTAGCACTGTTAATTGTTTCTTTAATTAAATTGCAATAAAGATCAATAGCTCTTCTTGCATCATCATTACCAGGTATTGGATAATCAATGTTATCCGGGTTGGAATTACTATCCAAGATAGCAATAATTGGTATTCCTAATTTAGCAGATTCAGCAATAGCTAATGACTCGTAATTTGTATCTATCACAAATACTAAATCTGGAACTTTTTTCATTTCAGCTATACCGCCTAAAGATCTTTGAAGTTTGTCTTTTTTAACACTCATTTTTAAAAGTTCTTTTTTTGTAAAACCTCTATTTTCAGATACCAAGTCGGTTTCTAATTTTTTTAATTTTTTGATTGAGTTTGAAATTGTCCCCCAGTTGGTTAACATTCCACCTAGCCATCTGTAATTTACAAAATATTGATCTGTTTCTTTAGCAACTTCAGCTATAGCTTCTGAAGCTTGTTTTTTTGTAGATACAAATAAAATTTTTCCATTATTTCTAATCGTTTCATAAACTTTTTCTAAAGCAACTTTTGTTAGTTCAAGTGTTTGGGTTAAGTCTATAATGTGAATAGAATCTCTTTTTCCAAAAATATATTTCTTCATTTTTGGATTCCATCTCAAAGTTTTGTGTCCAAGATGAACGCCTGCTTCAAGTAATTGTTGTATTGTAATATTAGGTATTTTCATATTTATTCCCGGTTAAGCCACCACAGCAATTTCCAATTAAGGACCGGAGGTATAAAACCAATAACTGTGTGCGTGTTAATTTAATTTAGGGATTATTTACAAATATTTACTAAATTTAACAAGTGATTATTTAATTAATTATTGCTTGAATTTCATGATTTCTTAGGAGATTTAGAGCTTTTCTGTCTAATTTACGGGTATTTTTTAATCTAAATTTAAGAATATTGTTATCATTTGCTAAATTAATATTTACTACAGTTTTACCTTCATCAGTCAAAATTGTAGAAATTTTTTTTATCTGTTCTTCAGAATTAAGTTCGAACAAAACCTCGTTTATAGGACTATTAAATAATTCTTTAAGTGAAGCAATTTTCTGTACATTAAGTCTAGTTAGTCTATTTTCATCATTAGAAACATTTTTAAATAATGTTAAAATAAGAGAACTACCCTCTTTTAAAATTTCTCTATTTAATTCTAAAACATCAGAGAAAACGAATAGTTCAAATACACTTGATAAGTCAGTTAATTTTAAAACAGCATAAGAGTTTCCTTTTGCTGTTTTTCTTTCTTGAACCTTTAGCAATGTTGCAGCTATGTTAGAAGCTCTTAAATCTTCTTTTGAAATGAAACTTGAATAATCAGTTATTTTATAATCGTTAAAGATTTCTTTAAATTGATTTAATGGATGATCTGAAATAAAAAAACCTACTGACTCAAATTCTTTTGACAATCTTTCTTCAAATTTCCAATCCTCAGCTTTAATTAAAATATCATCCTGGGAACTTTCATCCTCTGAGAATAAATCAATCTGATTGATAGATTTATTCTCATATATATTTTTATTTTTAACTATCATAGCTGGTATAGAATTATATAAAGCTTGTCTATTTTCGTTTAATTTATCAAAAGCACCTGCTTTAACTAAACCTTCTAATTGAAGTTTGTTTATATCTTTTGGATTTACTCTAGTTATAAAATCATGAATTGAATCGAATTTTCCATTCAAAATTCTTTCTTCAACTATATTTGATATTGCTTCGTAACCCACCGCTTTAATACCTCCTAAGGCATAATAAAATTTTTCATCAATTGTTCTAAAATCAGCAAAACATTCATTGATATCAGGACGTACAACTTCAACATTTAATCTTTTTAATTCTTCATAAAACTCACTTAATTTATTTTGATTAGATATATCCATGGTCATTGATGCAGCAATAAATTCTTTAGGATAATATGTTTTTAAAAAAGCAGTTTGATAGGAAATAATTGCATATGCAGCAGCATGACTTTTATTAAAGCCATATTCTGCAAACGGTTCTATTTTTAAAAAAATTCCAGCAGCAATATCTTTTGCTATTCCATTTTTAACAGCTCCAGCAATAAATCCTTGTTTCTGTTTTTCAAGTTCTGCTCTTTTCTTTTTACCCATTGCTCTTCTTAAAAGATCAGCTTGTCCTGCTGTAAATCCTGACAATTTTTGTGCAATCTGCATTACCTGTTCTTGATAAATAATTACGCCATAAGTTGGTTTTAAAATATCTTCTAGAAGTGGGTGTAAATAATCTGGTTTTTGCTTTCCATGTTTGCAATCATTATATGTTGGAATATTACTCATTGGTCCCGGTCTGTATAGAGCAACTAAGGCAATAATATCTTCAATATGATTTGGTTTCATTTGGATTAATGCTTCTCTCATACCAGCGCTTTCAATTTGGAATAAGCCAATTGTTTTACCTGTTGACATTAGATCAAAAACTTTTTGATCTTCATAACTTATATTTTCTATATCAAAATCTTTAATTTTTTTTCTTACAAGTTTTTGTGTATTGTTAATCACAGTTAGCGTTTTTAAACCTAAAAAATCAAATTTTACTAAACCTGCATTTTCTGCTGAGTACATATCGAATTGAGTAGATGGTAGTAATAAATCTGCAGAAACATCTTTGTATAAAGGAACAACTTCAGTGAGTTTTTTATCTGCTATTACTACTCCAGCAGCATGTGTAGCAACGTTTCTGTTAAGACCTTCTAATTTTAAAGAGAGATCGGTAAGTTTTTTTACTCTTGGATCATCATTTATAAGTTTTTGTAATCGTGGCTCTCCTGCAATGCACTGAGTTAAATTTTGCGGTCTAGATGGATCAAAAGGTATCATCTTTGATATACTGTCAACAAACCCATATGCTAATCCCAAAACTCTTCCAACGTCTCTAATTACCATTCGGGCTTTTAATTTACCAAATGTTATAATGTGAGCTACACTGTCTTTATATTTTGTAGTTAGATACTCAAAAACTTGATCTCTTTTATCCTCGCAAAAATCTATGTCAAAGTCTGGCATTGAAATTCTATCTGGATTTAAAAATCTTTCAAAAATAAGATTAAATTTTATTGGATCAACGTCTGTAATTGATAAACACCAAGCTACTAAAGAGCCTGCACCTGAGCCTCTTCCCGGACCTACAGGGATATCATTATTTTTAGCCCATTTAATATAGTCGGCAACTATAAGAAAATAACTAGAATATTTCATTTCTATAATAATAGAAAGTTCATGATTAAGTCTGTTCTTATATTCTCTATAAGAATTGTTATTTTCTAAATCTTTATCACTTAAATTAAAGATCTTATTAAATTTGACTTTTAATCCCTCTATAGAATCTTTTTTTAAAATTTCATCCGCATTTCCATCTTTATCACTACTAATATTAGGCAATATTGGGTTTGAAAATAACGGTCTATAACTACATCTTAATGGAAAATTATAATTATTTTCTAAAGCCTCAGGTAAGTCAGCAAATAATTCGGACATCTCTGAGTTAGTTTTTAAATAATGTTGGTCAGTAAATCTTAATCTATTTTTTTCATTTACATATGTCTTGTTACCGATACAAATTAAAGCATCATGTGCTTCATGCATTTCTTTATCTAAATAAAAAACTTCATTAGTTGCAATAATAGGTATATGTAGATCTAAAGATTTTTTTAAATTAAATTTTTCAAATCCAATTTCATTTTGATCATTATGTCTTTGAATCTCTAAATAAAATCTGTCATCAAAAGCATTTTTAATTTTATTATAAAGCTCATCAATTTCACTAAACTTTCCTTTATCAAATAATTTACCAAATAAACCAAAAATAGTTCCTGAAAATACAGCGACACCTTCGGAATTGCTTAATAATAATTCAAAATCTACATGTGGGTCTGACAATTCATCATTTTCCAAATAAGATAACGATGAGAGTTCTATTATATTTTTATATCCAGCTTCGTTTAGAGCAAACAAAGGGAGTAAACCCATTGTTTCTCCGATTTTAAAATTAATTTGAGTTCCAATTATTGGTTGAGTTCCAGATTTTGAGATCTTTTCGGCAAATTCAAGAGCTCCACATAAATTTGATGTATCACACAAACCAAGCGATTTTATTTTATTTTTCTTAGAATATTCTTGTAAATCATCAATTCTAGCTGCTCCTTCACAAATAGAATATTGAGTATGAATTTTAAGATGATTGAAATTATGAGAATGAGACTCAGACATTTGACGATTTTATACTACCATCTATCATCTCCAATAGGCAATCTGCCTTATTAGCAAAGAATCTATTATGAGTTGCAAATATAATAAGTCTATCCGACCTTTTTTGTTTATATAAAAGTTCAAAAACATCTTTTGCAGTTTCCATATCTAAACTTCCAGTTGGCTCATCTGCTAAAATAATTTCAGGATCATTTACAATTGCTCTTGCTATAGCAACTCTTTGAGCCTCACCACCTGATAGTTGAGATGGAAAATGATCTGCCCTCCTCGAAAGACCAATTCTTTTGAGTAATTTTTCTGCATTAGATATTGCTAATTCTTTATCGTCATTAATTGCAAGTGAGGCCAAATATATATTTTCTAAAGCAGTAAAATCTGGGAGAAGATTATTTTGTTGATAAACTATTCCTATTTTTTTGGATCTATAAACATCATTTTTTTCAGATTCATTGAAATTTACAGGCATTTTATCGAAATGGATTGACCCAGATGATGGTCTATCGATCAATGATATTAAATTTAATAGAGTTGATTTACCTGACCCAGATGGCCCCATTATAGAATAGCTTTTACCTTTATCAAATTTTTGAGAAAGATTTTTTAATACTTTAACTGTGTTTTCAGTTTTAAAAGTTTTAAATATTTTTTTTAATTCAAGAAAATTATTCATATTTTAAAGATTTAATTGGGTCTAGTTTGGCTGCTTTAAAGGCAGGAAAAATTGAAACTATTATTGTTATAATTATTGAACAAATTGATATTAAAAAAATTGATGTTGGATCTATTTCTGAAGGCATCTTGCTTAAAAAATAAATCTCTTCTGGAAATAAACTTATATTAAATGTTGAGCTAAGAAATTGTCTTAAATTCTCTATGTAAAGAGAAAACATTACACCTAAAAAAATTCCAAAAATAGTAGCTGATGTCCCTATTATTAAACCTACTAAAAAAAATATTTTTACAATTGATTTATTTAACACACCCATTGACTTTAAAATTGCGATATCTCTTGTTTTATTTTTAACTAAAATTGTTAACCCAGAAATTATATTAAAGGCTGCAACAATAATAATTAAAGATAGGATAATAAACATTACATTTCTTTCTACTTTTAAGGCAGAAAATAATGAACTATTCATATCAGCCCAACTAACAACAAATTCTTCATCAAAAATTTCTTGGACAATAAATTTTTGCTGGTCAATTTTATTTGGGTTCTTTAGATAAATTTCTAAATTTCTATCCTCAGACTTATAGTCAAAAAAATCCTCAAGAGTTCTTAAGTTAATAAATGCTATATTATTATCAAACTCTGCTAAACCACTATTGTAAATTGATGCTACCAAAAAAGTTTTTTGTTTTGGCATACTACCAATAATTGTTTCTACCCCTGATGGTGAAAGTAAAGTTAATTCATCACCTATTTTTAGATCTAAAGAAAAACTTAATTCATTGCCTATAGAAATATAGTTTTTATTTAATTGATTTTTATTACCTTTAAATTTTTCATTTTTGACTATTTCTAAAGTTGGAAAGTCATTTGTTTTATATCCACGTAATACTATACCTTTTGATGTATCGTTTTTAAGTATAATAGCTTCACCAGAGTTACTTAAAATAATATTTTCTGAAATTAATTTTAAATTTTTTTTATTTATTTTTGTTTCATCAATTGGATTTCCATAAGTTTTTACTGTTATGTGTGAGTTAAAGCCGACTATTTTGTTAATCAGCTCGGTCCTAAATCCATTCATAACTGACATCACAATAATTAGAACCGCAACTCCAAGACTTATTCCTATAAAAGAAAAAATAGATATAACATTCAAAAAGCCATCTTTTTTTCTGGCTTTTAAAAATCTAAAAGTAATTTCTTTTTCTAAAGTAGAAATCAAATTGAATTTTTTTGTTTAGTTAAAATTTCTATAATTTTACTTAATGGTAAATTTTGAGTTTCACCACCGGTTTCCTTGAACTCTAACAAATCACCCTCACTTTTCTTACCAATAATAATTTGATATGGGGCACCAATTAAATTCATTTTTTTAATTTTTGATGAGAAATTCTCATCTGTATCATCAATGATTGCATCAATATTGTTTTTGAGTAATTCTATATTGATATTATTTGCTTTATCTAAAGCTGAGGTGTCATTTTTATTTATCATAGGTATTAAAGCAATATCATAAGGAGCAACAGACAATGGCCATTTCATGATTTCGTTTTTATCATCATATTTTGCCTCAATTATCGCGCCTACTAACCTTGATACACCAATTCCATAAGAACCCATTTTAACAAAATCTTTTTTTCCTCCTGGTAAATCAACAGATGCTCCCATTGCTTTTGAATACTTGTCACCAAAATAAAATATATGACCTACTTCGATACCTTTTGTAATCAATTGATTTTCCTTAGAAACAATTTTTTCAAACTCTTCTTTATTAAACTTTTCATCAGTTACAGCATAAAACTGTTCATATTTTTTTCGCATACTTTCCAATGATACTTTTTCTATTTCAGTATCATCACTATCAAGATCAAATATTCTTTTATCTGTGAAAATTTTACTTTCTCCAGTATCAGCAAGAATAATAAATTCATGAGATAAGTTTCCACCTATAGGTCCAGTATCAGCAGCCATGGGTATTGCTGTCAAAGATAATCTTTTAAACGTTCTTAAATAAGACAGAAAGAATTTATTATAAGAATAAAAAGCTTCTTCGTCTGATATATCAAATGAATATGCATCTTTCATATAAAACTCTCTACCGCGCATAATTCCAAATCTAGGTCTAATTTCATCTCTGAACTTCCATTGAATATGATACATAAGTTGTGGGAGTGATTTATAAGATTTAATTGAAGATCTAAAAATTTCAGTGATTTGCTCTTCATTGGTTGGTCCATATAACATTTCTCTATTTTGACGGTCGGTTATTCTTAACATCTCTTCACCATAATCGTCATAACGACCACTTTCTTTCCAAATTTCGCTAGATTGAATTGTTGGCATTAATATTTCTTGAGCTCCAATTTTGTTTTGTTCTTGCCTTACAATGTGTTCTATTTTTTTCATTACCTTAAAACCTAAGGGTAACCATGAATAAATTCCTGCAGAGGCTTGCTTAATCATGCCTACTCTCAACATCAATTGATGAGATTTAATTTTTGCTTCTGAAGGATTATTTTTTAATATTGGTATAAATGAATTTGATAAAAGCATCTTAATTAATCATATTTCTTAAATTTAAATATTCAAATTTTATTAATAAGTAAATTATTATGAAAATGACAGTAGTAATTCCAGTGCAATAAAGGAATTTTTTCAGCATTTTTGGATTTTCAGGTGAGCCAGGATCCTCACCGTCAATTTTTACAGTCTTTGTTCGATTCACATCAATAGGTAGAATAGCAAAAAAAACTATCCACCATATAATTATATAGATAATAGCTAAGCCTGTTGCGCTCATTAAATTCTTACTAAATTGATATTGGTAAAAGGTTTTTTTCCTGTTCTTTCTTTAGAAAATTTTCTACAAGCTATTTTTAATGCATCAATTAAGTTGTGCTCTTGTTGTTTGCTTCCAACTTTAAAAGTTCTTGAAATTATTTCTATTTCTTCAACTAACCCATAAGTAAACTCATCTTTATCTTCTATTGGCAAGCCTCTAAAAGAAAGCACTGGATCATTATGTATGTTACCCTTTGGAGTTATTATAATAGTTACCTCTAAATATCCATTTGCACTTAAATTTTTCCTATCTTTTATCGATTGTGAATCTGGATCAACACTAACACTGCCATCTAAGTAGAGTCTGCCACTTGGAGCTTTGTCATATACTTCAGGTTTTTCACCTGGATATAACTTAACGATATCACCATTTTCTACTTGAACTGGATGTGGCACTTGCATTTCTTTTGCAAAATTAATGTGCTCTATCATATGTCTATGTTCACCGTGCACAGGTATTACGCACCTAGGTTTTACCCATTGATACATCTCTTTAAGATCTTCTCTATTTGGATGTCCAGAAACATGTACAAATTCAGTTTCTTCAGATATTACCTCAATTCCGTCTTTAACAAGTTGATTGTGAAGTTTATAAAGTTTTTTTTCATTACCAGGTATAATTTTAGAAGAAAAAATGACAGCATCACCTTTTTCAATAAAAACATCTGGATGAACATAGCTAGAAATTCTCATCATTGCACCCATTGGTTCGCCTTGACTTCCAGTACATAAATACACAATTTTTTCTCTTGAAAAATTTTTAGCTTCTCTTGGATCAATTGGCTCAATTGTATTTTTTAAATAACCACATTGACGTGCAGCTTTATAAATACGATGCATTGATCTACCAACTAATGAGATTTGTCTTCCTGTTTGTTCTGCACAATAAAAAGCTGTCTCCATTCTAGCTACATTTGAGGCAAAGGAAGTTATTATAATTCTTTTTTTTAATCGTGACATGACGTTTAACATATTTTTTCTTACATCTAATTCTGAACCTGATCTACCAGCGCTAAAAACATTTGTTGAGTCACAAATCATTGCTAACACACCTTCTTCACCAATTTCCTTTAATCTTTTTTCGTTTATATTTTCTCCAATCAAAGGATTTGGATCTACCTTCCAGTCACCAGTATGCAAAATAACTCCTGCAGGAGTTTTGATTCTAAGTCCGTTTGGTTCTAATATAGAATGTGTTAATGTAATGTATTCAATCTCAAATGGATCTAAGGAGACTTTTCCATTTAACTCAACAATCTGTAAATCATTGGTTATATCGATTTGCTTTTCTCTAAATTTTTCTCTAATTAATACAGCTGTAAAATGAGTTGCAAAAATTTTACATTGTAATTTTGGCCATAAATGAGCAATTGCACCGATGTGATCCTCATGAGCATGTGTTAAAACTATTCCTAGTAAATTATCTTTTCTTTCAACTATAAATCCAGGATCTGGATAAATTAAATCAACACCAGGAATAGTATCATCCGCAAATGTTACCCCTATGTCGACCATAATCCATTTATGATCACTAGGCTGTCCATAGCCAAACAAATTCATGTTCATTCCTATTTCACCTGATCCACCTAAGGGACAAAATAATAGTTCATCTTTCATATTATTTAATTAATTTTGAAATCTTTATTAAGCCTTTAATTGTAATATCTTTATTGTGACTTGCTTTCGTTTTTATTGAGTTTTTAAATAAATCTGAAAATCCACCAGTAATAATTACTTTAAAAGACTTTCCAGTCTCCTTCTTAATTAAATTAATAATATTGTCAATTAAACCTGCATAACCCCAAAAAAAGCCTGATCTAACAGCAGAGATTGTATTTTTGCCAATGACTTTATTAATCTTTTTTAAATCTATTTTAGGAATCAAAGTCGCTTTGTCAGACAAGGTATTAAGAGATAATCTCACACCCGGCGCAATAACTCCTCCAAAATAAGTATTTCTAATTAGTACATCGAAAGTTGTTGCTGTACCAAAATCTAAAATTATAAAATTATTTTTATTATTCATTAAACTTATAGCATTAGTAATCCTATCTGAGCCTACCTGTTTATAATCTACTTTGATTTTTATAAGTGATTTTAAGTTTAATTTTTTAACCTCATAGCATTTTAGTTTAACTTTTTTTGATAAAAATTTATTAATTATAGAAAATGTTTTTGGAACGACACTACAAAATAATATTTTTTCAATATTATTAAATTGAATTTTATTTTTTTTAAATAAAATGTTAAGCTGCCTGTTATTTACAAATTTTGATGAAAAAGTAATTTTTTTTGAAATTTTATTATTTTTAGAAACAATACATAATTTTGTTTCCGTATTACCAATATCGCCTAGAATATACATTATTTAATTTTATACAATTTAGATAAATTTTTTTCAAAAAGTTGTTTTAGTTTATTTTCTACAATTAATTTACTAATACTTTTTTTAGTTACCTCTTGCAAGTTTGTGGCAGGATAATTCCTTATAATTGGATTTTTTTTAATATTTATCCCTATGCCAGTAATTAAAAATTTTTTACCTCTTACAAATATGATTTCTTGTAAAATGCCACTAATTTTTTTTTTATCAATTAATAAGTCGTTCGGTTTTTTAAATAAAATTTTTTTTCTTGTAAATAACGATAGTAATTTTTTGACTAAAAGACAATTAACTTTTGTTATAGAATTAATCGATAGTTTCGTTTTATTAAGTTCATTAAAAAAAGAGACAAATAAATTTCCTTTTGATGATATCCATTTTCTTCCATACTGTCCTCTACCATTTACTTGTGTTTCAGCAACAACCATACCTAAGTTGTATTTAGTTTCTTTGACAATTCTTATTGCAGTATTATTTGTGCTTTTAACTTTTTTAAATTTAAATTTTTTTAATTTCATCAAATAATATTAATTCTTGAAACAACTTCTATTAACTGGCTTGGGAATATGAAGTATAAAAGGATTAATATCGTTGAAACTGTGAGTGAAAATTTTAACCATAAACTATGGTCAGTATCGTATTTGTCTTTTTCTTTATCAAAGTATATGATTTTTATAATTCTTAAGTAATAGAATGCTGCAATTACAGTAGATAATAAACCTACTATAGCTAAGAAATACATTGATTGTTCTAACACTGCTATAAAAACATAAAATTTTGCAAAGAAACCAGCAAGGGGCGGGATACCTGCTAAAGAAAACAGTATTACAAGTAAACATAAAGATAACATCGGATGGTTTTTTGATAATCCCGAAAGATCGCTAATATCCTCATAATATTGATCCTTTCTTCTTAACATTAATAGACAACAGAAAAGAGCTAAATTCATTACAACATATATTGAAATATAGATTATTGAGCTTTGAATTCCTTCATTAGATACAGTAGCTAATCCTGCTAAAGTATAACCAATATGACTAATAGAACTGTAGGCAATTAGTCTTTTAATATTAGTTTGTCCTATTGCTGCAACTGCTCCAAAAATCATTGAAGCAATTGATAAGAAAACAATTATCATTTGCCACTGATCGATTAAATTTAAAAAAGGGACATACAAAAACCTTATAAATACAGTTAAAGCAGCTATTTTGGGTACCATTGTAAAAAATAAAGTTACAGTTGTTGGTGACCCTTCGTAAACATCAGGTGCCCACATATGAAACGGAACTGCAGAAATTTTAAAAGCTAAACCAACTAAGATAAACACTATTCCAAATGTTAAAACATATTCATTAGAATTTAGTTGATTTGATATTATATCAAAATTAGTTGAACCAGAAAAACCATACACCAATGAGCATCCATACAACAATAATCCTGAGGATAATGCACTTAAAACAAAATATTTTAAACCAGCTTCGGATGATTTTAGTTGATCTCTATTATATGTGGCTAAAACATAAAGAGCTAATGATTGCAATTCTAAACCCATATAAAAAACAATTAAATCATTTGAACTGATCATTACCATCATACCCAGAATAGAGCTCAAAATAAGAATAGGGTATTCGATATTGTATATTTTAAATATTTTTAAATAACTTGAAGAAATAACTAAAACTAAAAAACCTCCAACCAATGTTATAATTTTCATTAGTGAAGACAAACTATCAATCACAACACTTTCATTAAATAAAGTTTCCCTGCTGACAGAGAAAGTTTCATTAATTGTTATTATCGCTGTAATTAAAATTGCGAATAAAGACAAAATAAATGTGATTTTAGAACTATCTTTTTTAAACACACCCAAAACAAGTAAAAACATTATTGAAAGTGAGATAAAAATTTCAGGTAATACTAAATTTAAATTTTCCATATTATTTACTAGCTATATTTGAGTTATGCATATTAATTAGATCGGTCACAGAAACTTCAATAGTGTTTATTAATGGATCGGGATAAAAACCAAAAAATAAGATTGGTGCAGCTAAGCAACTTAAAATAAAGTATTCAGATCTATTTAAATCTAAAATTTTTTTAAGATCTTCGTTTATTAATTTTCCAAATACTACTCTTTTATATAGCCACAACATGTATGCAGCTCCTAAAATCACGCCAATACTTGCTATAACTGCCACTAAAAAATTATCTTTAAAAGCTCCCATTAATATTAAAAACTCACCAATAAAACCACTAGTTCCAGGTAAACCTAGAGATGCCAAAGCAAATAACATAAATAGTATTGAATATTTTGGAATTACAGAAACTAGTCCGCCATAAGTACTTATCAATCTGGAATGCATTCTGTCATAAACTACACCAACAGTTAAAAATAATGCTGCCGAAACTAATCCGTGACTAATCATTTGAATTATACTTCCTTCAATCCCTTGTTGTTGCAAAGTGAATATACCCAAAGTTACAAAACCCATATGCGCAACTGATGAATAAGCAATTAACTTTTTCATATCTTCCTGCATTAAAGCTATCAGTGATGTAAATATGATTGCTATAACGCTCAGAGTGTAAATTAATGGTGTAAATACTTCAGATGCAATCGGGAATAGACCTAAAGAAAACCTTATAAAACCATATCCAGCCATCTTTAATAATATGGCAGCTAACAAAACAGATCCAGCGGTAGGAGCCTCAACGTGAGCATCAGGTAACCATGTATGAACTGGCCACATAGGTGTTTTAACAGCAAAAGAACTAAAAAATGCTAACCACAATAGATTTTGGTATTTAACATCAATACCAATTTCATATAGTTGGACTACGTCAGTTGTTCCTGTGATCCAATAAATTGAAATTATTGCAACCAACATTAAAACAGATCCCAATAGTGTATATAAAAAGAATTTAAATGCTGAATAAACTCTTCTTGCGCCTCCCCAAATACCAATAATTAAAAACATTGGGATCAATCCGGCTTCAAAAAATAAATAGAATACAACTAAATCAAGTGCACAGAAAACACCTATCATGAAACTTTCCATGATTAGAATTGCAATTAAAAAATCTCTTAATCTATTTTTGACTGAATTATTTACAGATATAATACAAATGGGAGTTATAAATGTGGTTAAAATAATAAATAAAATTGAAATACCATCTACTCCAACTTTATAATTAATAAATCCTTCAATCCATACTCTATCTTCTACAAATTGAAAACTAGATGTTGATTGGTCAAAAGAAATCCACAGATAAATTGAAATTAAAAAATTTACTACTGTTGTAAATAAAGCAACATATTTAGCAGTTAAATTATTTCCTTCTTTATCTTTAGTAAAAAATAAAAATAAAGCACCAACTATTGGCAATAATATTAAAGATGAAAGAATAGGAAAATTCATTATTTAACTATTAAAAAAGTTAGTAAAGCAGAGAAACCTAATAACATTACAAATGCATATTGATAGATAAAACCACTTTGAAATTTAGTTGCTTTGATTGAACATTTTTTTATAAAAGAAGAAATTCCATCAGGACCAAAACCATCTATAATAGTTCCATCGCAAAATTTCCATAAAAATAGACCTAGTTTTTTTGAGGATTTAATAAACAACACATCATACAACTCATCAAAATACCATTTGTTAACTAAAAAATTATACAAAGGTTTGTTTATAGAAACTATTGAATTAGGAAGCTCTTTGTTTTTTACAAATAAGTAATAAGCAATTGGAATGGATACTAAAACTAAACATGGTGTTAAAAGTAAAAACCATAAAGGTGGGTGCTCAGCACTCAAAGGTTCTAAGAACTTAATAGACTCTGCCCAGAATAAATTCTCACCATGACCAATAAATAGTCCTTTAAATAGAAAACCAGCAAAAACAGCTCCTATTGAGAGAATAAATAATGGAACGAGCATAACCAATGGGGACTCATGTGTTTCCTCTATTTTGATCTCTTTGTTATTATACTCTCCATGGAAAGTTTTAAATATCAATCGCCATGAATAAATAGATGTTAAAAATGCTGTAATTATTCCAATTCCAGCTGCATAATAACCAGTGGTATTACCTTTTAAATATGCAAATTCTATAATTGCGTCTTTAGAATAAAATCCTGATAAAAATGGAAAACCTGTTAATGCAAGTGTTCCTATTATCATTAAAGTATATGTATATGGTAACTTTTTCCATACACCTCCCATGTTATTTATATTTTGCTCATCTTTAAATGCATGGATTACTGAACCAGATCCTAAAAATAATAAAGCTTTGAAAAATGCATGAGTAAATAAGTGAAACATTGCAACATTGTATGCACCTACTCCAGCTGCAAAAAACATATAACCAAGTTGGCTACATGTAGAGTAAGCAATAATTTTTTTTATATCTGTTTGAACTAGAGCGACGGTTGCTGCAAAGAATGCTGTAGTCATTCCAACGATAGTTATAAAATTTAGTATCAATGGTGAATATTCATAGATTGGAGAACATCTTACAACTAAGAAAACACCAGCTGTTACCATTGTTGCTGCATGAATTAATGCAGAAACAGGTGTTGGACCTTCCATAGCATCAGGTAACCAAGTATGCAGTAATATCTGTGCAGATTTACCCATTGCTCCAATAAATAAAAGTAAACAAATTAGATCTATTGCTTTAACTTCAAAACCTAAAAAGGATAAATTTTTATCTACAACAGTTGGAATTTGTTGAAAAACTTCAGAGTAATTAACAGTTCCAAATAAATAAAATATTAAAAAAATTCCTAAAGCAAAGCCAAAGTCACCTACTCTGTTTACAACAAATGCTTTTATTGCTGCAGCATTTGCACTTTCTTTTTTAAACCAAAAACCTATTAAGAAATAAGAACAAAGACCAACACCTTCCCAGCCAAAAAATAATTGAATAAAATTATCTGATGTTACAAGCATCAACATAGCAAAAGTGAATAATGATAAGTAAGCCATGAATCTTGGCTTATGAGGATCATGAGACATGTAACCAATTGAATAAATATGCACTAAAGCAGATACGGAAGTTACAACTACTAACATTACTGCTGATAATGGATCAATTAACATTGACCAATTTACATCAAGTGAACCCGAGCTTATCCATGTAGCTATGACAATATTTTCTTCATATTGATTTACGATTACTTGATAAAGGACATAAATTGATAAAAGTGCAGAAATTGAAACTAGAGCACTTGTTACTATTTCAGAATTTCTATCACCTATATATCTGCCAAAAAAACCAGATACAATTGAAGCAATAAGTGGAAGAAATATAATTGATAATTCCATGGTTATCCTTTTAACTTATCTATTTCTTCAACTCGTATTGTTCCAGAGTTTCTGAAATACACGACAATGATTGCTAATCCAATAGCTGCTTCTGCTGCTGCAACAGTAAGAATGAATAAAGTAAAAACTTGTCCTGCCAAATCTCCTAAATAAATAGAAAAAGCAACTAAATTGATATTTACAGCAAGTAATATCAATTCAATACTCATTAATATAACAATGATGTTCTTTCTGTTTAGAAAAATACCAATGACTCCAATTGAGAAAATCACAGCACCTAGAGTTAAATAATGTCCTAAACCTATCTCAGTCATCTATTTTAACTCCTTTATTACTTTGAACCTCTAGAACCTCAACACCTTCTGCTCTTTCTCTGGATATTTGCTTGATATAACTTTGTTTTTTAACACCTGATCTTTGTCTAAAAGTTAATACTATGGCCCCTACCATGGCAACTAAAAGGATCATTCCACTAATTTGAAATACGTGGATATAATCAGTATATAAAACTTGACCTAATGAATGGGTATTACTTACACTTGTACTAGCAAGTGAATTATTAATATCAAAAATTTCTGGTTTATATTTCCAACCACCTATTACAATTATAATTTCAAAGAAAATTAATGTACTTATAATTAGACCAACTGGGATATGTTTTGAGGTTGCTTGACCTGCAAACCATTGATTTTTCTGTTGTGCTACATTTAACATCATCACTACAAATAAAAACAAAACCGCTACAGCTCCAACATAAACAATTAGCATTATCATTCCCAAGAATTCAGCACCAATCATTATGAAAAGACAAGAAATACTTATGAAATCAAGAATTAAGAAAAATACTGAATGAACAGTATTTTTAGAGGCTGTTACCATTATAGCTGAAACAACAGCAATTATTGAAAATGTATAAAAGAAAATAGCATGTGCAATCATTTTATCTATGGATATTGTCAGCTTTAATATTAGCCTCCAAAACATTCTCCCATCTGTCGCCATTATCTAATAACTTTTCTTTAGTGTAATAAAGTTCTTCTCTTGTTTCTGTTGAAAATTCAAAATTTGGACCTTGTACGATTGCATCTACAGGGCACGATTCTTCACATAAACCACAGTAAATACATTTCATCATGTCAATATCGTAACGTGTAGTCTTTCTACTTCCATCTTCTCTCGCAGCTGACTCGATGGTTATTGCTTGAGCAGGACATACTGCTTCACATAACTTGCAAGCAATACATCTTTCTTCTCCGTTTGGATATCTTCTCAAAGCATGCTCACCTCTAAAACGAGGACTTATTTTACCTTTTTCAAAAGGGTAATTAATTGTTTTTTTTGGTTTAAATAATTCTTTAATAGCAATTAACAAACCGCTAATGAAATCTGTCATTAATATTGTTTTAAAAAATCTTGTACTCTTCATTATTAATTCACAGGTAAAAGGTTAAAATAAAATAAATAGCTAGCTGTTAATACCACCCAAGTTAAAGAAAGAGGAAGAAAAACTTTCCAACCAAGTCTCATTAATTGGTCGTATCTATATCTTGGTACTATCGCCTTAACTAAAGCAAAAAGGATGAATAGAAGAAGAATTTTTAATATTAACCATATTGCACCTGGAACTAATGTAAATGGATAAACATCAATTGGGGACATCCAACCACCTAAAAATAATATTGCTCCCATTGCACACATCAATAAAATATTTGCATATTCACCTAACCAAAACATTGCATACATCATTCCTGAATATTCTGTTTGATAACCAGCAACCAACTCTGCTTCTGCCTCCGGTAAATCAAAAGGTGGTCTGTTAGTTTCAGCTAAAGCAGAAATAAAGAATATTACAAACATTGGAAATAATGGAATTACAAACCACATATTTTGTTGAGCAATAACGATGTCGTTTAAGTTTAATGAACCAACACAAAGTAAAACATTTATAATTATTACCCCAATTGAAACTTCATAAGATACCATTTGAGCAGCAGAACGAATTGCTCCTAGAAAAGGATATTTGGAGTTTGATGCCCACCCGCCCATGATTATTCCATAGACACCTAGTGAAGAAACGGCAAATAAATAAAGTATTCCAACATTAATATCAGCCAAAACCTGAGTTGCACTAAATGGGATTACAGCCCAAGCGATTAAAGCTAAAGTCATCGTGACTATTGGAGCCAATATAAAAATTACCTTGTTTGAGCTAGATGGAATAATGATTTCTTTAAATATATATTTTAAAGCATCTGCTAAAGATTGTAATAAGCCAAACGGACCAACAACGTTAGGTCCTTGTCTTTTTTGAACAAAAGCCCAAACTCTTCTATCTAGCCAAACAATCATTGCTACAGAAACAAGAACAGGAACTAATAAGAATAAAATCTTATAAACCTCTTGAAAAACTATGCTCAAGTATTCCATATTAACCTTCTGTACCTGTTGATTTTAGATTTAATTTAGAGTTATTACATTCAACCATCGTTTTTGATGATCTTGCAATAACATTCGAAAAATAATAATCTTTAACTTTGATTATTAAAGTTTCATTTTGAAACTCATTAGTAGAATTATTAATGTCATTTACCTGTTTTTCCTTTTGTAAATTTAAATAATTAAACATGCTGCTTTCTAATTCATCTTTATCATTAAATAATTTTCTATTATTCATAACTTCAGCAAGTTCGTTTATTATTTGCCAATCTTCTTTTGCTTCGCCTGGTGGATATGATGCTTTGTAGGCTTTTTGAATTTTTCCCTCTAGATTGGTAAAGTATCCATCTTGTTCAGTATATGCAGAGCCTGGTAAAATAATATCAGCGGACTCAGCACCTTTGTCACCATGGCTACCTTGATAAATTATAAATTCATCTTTTTTATCAAATTCTAAATTGTCTTGACCTACAAGATAAACAATATCAAATTTATGTTCTTTTAAATCACTTATTAAATTATTTTCATTATTAATTAATCCAAGGTCAAAATTTCCTACTGTTGCTGCATCTGTTGATAAAATATTTAAAGAATTCCATTCATCTGAAATTTTATTATTTTTTGATAAAAATTCTTTCATTTTATTAAACAAAAAATCTGAAGACTTTAATCTAAGCAGAGACTCACCAATAATGATTATTGGTTTTTTTGAATTTATAATTTCTTTAGATATGTCATGATTTCCCTCAAGAATATTATTTAAAGTTTGCGTTTGACCATCTAAACTTTGATAAGGATAAGTTAAATCACCAACATTATTAAGTGAAATAATTTTTGTATTATTGTTTAAGTAAGCTTTTCTAATTCTAGCATTTAAAATAGTTGCTTCATATCTTGGATTTGAACCTGCTATAAAAATTAAATCTGCCTCTTCAATGCCATTTATAGAAGAATTAAATAAGTAGTTTTCTCTTTTTGAAGTATTTATAAATCTGTTATCAGATCTTGACTCGTAATTTTTAGTATCAATTGTTCGATCAAAAAATTCTTTAAAAATATAACAAGTCTCCATATTGGTTAAATCACCAACAAAACCACAAATTTTTTCTTTAGATGTGTTTTCAAATTTAGATTTAATTATTTTATACACCTCACCCCATGAGGCCTTTTCAAATTTGCCATTGTATTTGATAAATGGAGTATCTAATCTTTGATGAAGAAGACCGTCGCAAGCATATCTTGTTTTGTCTGAGATCCATTCCTCATTGATATCTTCATTTATAATTGGAAGTACCCTTTTGACTTCCCAATCATATGTATCTACTCTTACATTTGATCCAATTGCATCCATTACATCAATTGTTTCTGTTTTTTTTAGTTCCCATGGTCTAGCTTCAAATACATAAGGTTTTGATGTGAGTGCACCCACTGGACATAAATCTACAACGTTTGCAGATAATTCAGATTGCATTGATTGTTCCAAATAAGTTGAAATTTGCATATCTTCACCTCTTCCAATAGCACCAAGCTCCGGGACTCCTGCAACCTCAGTTGCAAATCTTACACATCTCGTACAATGAATACATCTGGTCATTTGAGTTTTAATCAATGGTCCCATATTTTTTTCAGGAACTGCTCTTTTATTTTCTTTATACCTTGATTTGTCTATTCCATAATACATAGATTGATCTTGAAGATCACATTCACCTCCTTGATCACACACTGGACAATCTAAAGGGTGGTTAGCTAATAAAAATTCCATAACCCCTTTACGAGCTTTTTCTACTAAAGCAGTATTTGTTTTTATATTCATGCCTTCTGCAGCTGGCATAGCACATGATGCAATTGGTTTAGGAGATTTTTCCATTTCAACCAAACACATTCTACAATTACCTGCAATCGATAATTTTTCATGATAACAAAATCTTGGAATTTCAACACCAGCTTTTTCGCAGGCCTGAAGAACCGTTAAACCTTCTTCAACTTCAACTTCGATTTCGTTAACTTTTAATTTAAGCATTTTTTTTATCTAATAAATGTTGATCAACTAAATATGGAATATTGTTTTTCTTTTGAACAATAGGGTCTAAATTATTTCTTTTCTCAATTTCTTTTTTAAAATGTCTAAGCAATCCTTGAACTGGCCAGGATGAACCTTCACCAAATGCACAAATAGTATGTCCTGCTATTTGATTTGTAACATCACCCAACATATCAACTTCGTCTTTGGTTGCCTCACCTTTTGCCATTCTTTCAAGCATTCTCCACATCCAACCAGAACCCTCTCTACATGGTGTACATTGTCCACAACTCTCATGTTTATAAAATCTTGCAATTCTTGCCATGCATTTAATTATGTC
Source organism: Candidatus Pelagibacter sp. (assembly GCF_052046145.1). Taxonomy (GTDB): domain Bacteria; phylum Pseudomonadota; class Alphaproteobacteria; order Pelagibacterales; family Pelagibacteraceae; genus Pelagibacter. The sequence continues at coordinate 478,723 of NZ_JBNGZR010000001.1, read as the reverse complement.
TTGATCTTTATTAATGACAACAATACCTGCGGTTCCTAAACCACTTTTCTCAGCCATAAGTGAGTCAAAATCCATAGTTAATGTTTCGCATTTCTCTTTTGGAATTAGTGGCATTGATGAACCACCCGGAATTACTGCTTGAAGATTATCCCAACCTCCAATAACACCACCTGCATGAACTTCAATTAATTCTTTTAAAGGAATGTTCATTTCTTCCTCAACATTGCATGGAGTATTTACATTTCCAGATATACAAAATATTTTTGTGCCTGTATTTTTTTCTCTTCCAAGAGAAGCAAACCATTTTCCACCTCTTCTAAGAATTGTTGGTACTACCGCAATAGTTTCTACATTATTAATTATTGTTGGACATCCATAAAGACCAATTAGAGCTGGGAATGGTGGTTTTAATCTAGGTTGTCCTTTTTTACCTTCGATACTTTCTAATAAAGCTGTTTCCTCTCCACAAATATAAGCACCGGCACCATAATGAATATAAATATCTAAATCCCATCCTGTACCAGCTGCATTTTTACCTAACAATTTTTTTTCATAAGCTTCATCAATTGCTGCTTGAAGTTTTTGACCATCAACAAAATATTCACCTCTTATATAAATGTAACAGACATGTGCTTGCACTGCATAAGATGCAATTAAACAACCTTCAATTAACTTGTGAGGTTCAAATCTTAAAATATCTCTATCTTTGCAAGTTCCTGGTTCAGACTCATCACCATTAATAACTAGGTAATGTGGTCTAGATCCAACTTCTTTTGGCGCAAATGACCATTTTAAACCAGTAGGAAATCCTGCACCACCTCGACCTCTTAGTTGAGACTCTTTAATTTCATTAATTATCCAGTCTCTTCCTTTGTCAGTAATTTCTTTTGTATTTACCCAATCACCTCTCTCTTGTGATGAAGATACATCTGAGCCTTTGTCATTATATAAATTTTGAAAAATTCTATCTTGATCTTTAAGCATTTTTTAAATCCATCAAGGTTTTCCTGTTATTTTCTGGTTCATTATTTACTCTTCCTCTATACGAACCAGGTTTTGGAGTTTCTCCATTTAAAATTTTATCTAAGATATCTAAAGTTTTTTGTTTGTCTAAATCTTCATAATAGTCATCATTAATTTGCATCATTGGAGCATTGACGCATGCCCCTAAACATTCAACTTCCATCCATGAACAAATTTTATCATTAGATAATTCGCACTCATTTTCAGAAATTTTTTCCTTGCATGCCTCAACTAATTTATTTGCGCCTCTTATCATACAGGGTGTTGTTGTGCATACTTGAACAAAGTATTTACCTACAGGAGCCAAATTATACATTGTATAAAAAGTAGCTACCTCATAAACTTTAATATAAGGCATGTCTAAAAACTTAGCGATGTATTTCATTGCAGCTAATGGTATCCAATTATTATTTTGTTTTTGAGCAATATAAAGTAAAGCCATCACAGCACTTTGCTGTTTACCTTCAGGATATTTTCCAACAATTAAATTTGCTGCTTCTAATGATGAAGCATTAAATTTAAAACTTTCTGGTTGATCTTTAGCAGGTCTTCTTAAACTCATCTATCTACCTCACCAAAAACAATATCTAAAGAACCTAATACCGCAGGAACATCAGCTAACATATGACCTTTAATTAAATAATCCATTGATTGTAAGTGTGAAAATCCTGGTGCTCTTATTTTACATTTGTAAGGTTTGCTTGATCCATCAGATATTAAGTAAACACCAAATTCTCCTTTTGGTGCCTCAACAGCTTTATAAATTTCATCTTTTGGAACTCTGTATCCCTCTGTGAAAAGTTTAAAATGATGTATTAGAGCTTCCATTGATTGTTTGATTTCTGCCTTAGGTGGAGGGCTAATCTTTCCATCTAATGATTTAATTGGACCCTTTTCCATTTTAGCTAGACATTGTTTGATAATTGAAACACTTTCTTTCATTTCTTCAATTCTACATAGGTATCTGTCGTAACAATCTCCATTTTTTCCAACTGGAATTTTAAATTCTAAACTTTCATAGCAATCATAAGGCTGAGATTTTCTTAAGTCCCATGGAACACCTGAGCCTCTAATCATAACTCCTGAAAAAGAATAATCTAAGGCATCTTCTTTTGTGACTACTCCTATATCGACGTTTCTTTGTTTAAAGATTCTATTATCAGTTAACAAACTTTCTAAATCGTTAATTATTTTCGGAAACGTTTCACAAAATTTTGCAATATCTTCTTCTAAACCTTTTGGCAAATCTTGATGAACACCTCCTGCTCTAAAATAATTTGCATGAAGTCTTGACCCTGAAGCTCTCTCATAAAATGTCATTAGAGTTTCCCTTTCCTCGAAACCCCAAAGAGATGGTGTTAACGCTCCTACATCAAGAGCTTGAGTTGTAACATTTAAAATATGACTCAGAATTCTTCCAATTTCACAAAATATAACTCTTATGTATTGGGCTCTAATTGGTACATCTATTTTAAGTATTTTTTCAACCGCTAATGCAAAAGCATGTTCTTGATTCATTGGGGCGACATAATCTAAACGGTCAAAATATGGAACAGCCTGCATATAAGTTTTGTTTTCTATAAGTTTTTCTGTTCCTCTATGAAGTAAACCGATGTGAGGATCCGCCTTCTCTACCACCTCTCCATCAAGTTCTAGAATTAATCTAAGAACACCATGAGCCGCAGGATGCTGAGGACCAAAATTTAAATTTAAATTTTTAATTTTTTTTGTCATTATTCTCAATTTCTTCTTTAATATATTTTGTTCCTTCCCAAGGACTTTCATAATCAAAATTTCTATAATTTTGCTCGAGCTTAACCGGTTCACTAATTACTTTTTTTTGATCTTCGCTATATCTGACCTCTGTGTGACCAGTTAATGGAAAATCTTTTCTTAATGGGTGACCTTCAAATCCATAATCAGTTAGTATTCTTCTTAAATCAGGATGATCCTTAAAAGATACTCCATACATATCAAACACTTCTCTCTCCATCCAGTTTGCTGATGGAAAAATGCTAGTTAATGATGGAATAACCTCATTCTCAGCAATTGAATATTTTACAATCAATCTTTGATTAAATTCATGGCTTAAAAACAAGTAAACTACTTCAAACCTTTGATTTTGTTCAGGGTAATCAACAACTGTTATATCTACAAGTTGCCTAAATTTAGTATCTTGATTTGTTTTTAAAAATATAGCAACATCAACCATGTCTTCTTTATCTGTTTCAATATAAATTTGGTTATGTTTAATTTCTGTATTGTTAATTTTGGTAGTTAACTCAGAATTAATTTTTTTTTCTAGATCTTCTAAACTTTTCATAACTATCTAATAAAAGATCCTTTTTTTCTAATTTTTTTTTGTAGTTGTAGTATTCCATACAACAATGCCTCTGCTGATGGAGGGCATCCTGGTACATAAACATCCACAGGCACAATTCGATCACAACCTCTAACAACTGAATATGAATAATGGTAATATCCACCCCCATTTGCGCAACTACCCATTGAAATTACATATCTTGGTTCAGGCATTTGGTCATAAACTTTTCTTAAAGCTGGCGCCATTTTATTTGTTAAAGTTCCTGCAACTATCATAACGTCTGATTGTCTTGGTGAACCTCTTGGAGCTGCTCCAAATCTTTCTAAATCGTATCTTGGCATAGCTGTTTGCATCATTTCAACAGCACAACAAGCTAATCCAAAAGTCATCCAATGAAGTGATCCAGATCTTGACCAGTTAATTAAATTATCAAGTGATGTAGTTATAAAACCATTCTTGCTAAAGTCTTCAGCAAGTTGTTTAAATTCCTCGGGTACTTGATCTATTTTATTATTCATTATGGTTTATAATTTTTATTCCCAGTCTAAAGCACCTTTTTTCCATTCATAAATAAAACCTATTGTAAGTATGAACAAAAAAATCATCATTGATGAAAAACCTAATAATCCAATATTTCCAAGAGATATTGCCCATGGAAATAAAAATGCTATCTCTAAATCAAAAATAATAAATAGGATTGCAACTAAATAAAATCTCACATCAAATTCCATTCTTGAGTCCTCGAAAGGTTCAAAGCCACACTCATAAGCTGAAAGTTTTTCAGGATCAGGTTTTTTTGGTGATAGAATAAAGTTTACAACTACAAAGGCACAACTTAACCCAAGAGCTAATACTAAAAATATTATTATTGGTAAGTAATCTTTTAAAAAATCAGATAACATGAAAATCTATATATCAGTTTTTATCTGTTGTTGAAGGGTTGATACGTCACATTTTTATTAATATTAACGTAAAAAAATGCTTAAAAGTGGCGGGAGTGAAGGGACTCGAACCCTCGACCTATCGCGTGACAGGCGATCGCTCTAACCAACTGAGCTACACCCCCACTTAGAAGTTTTGGTGGGCAGTAAAGGACTCGAACCTTTGACCCCCTCGGTGTAAACGAGATGCTCTACCAACTGAGCTAACCGCCCAAAACAAGGCTACTTATTACATCAACACATAAATAATGTAAATTAATTATTATTGAATACTAGCTTGAGATTTATCGTCTTTTTTAGATATATCAACCTCAACCCACTCTGTTGGTTTAAGTTCTTTTGTTAAAGCTATTTTTATAACCTGATCAGCATATTCAACTGGAGTTATCTTAATGTCATCTATAATTTTTTTAGGCATATCTACTAAGTCTTTTTCATTTTCTTTGGGAATTAAAACTTCTTTTATTCCAGCTCTATGTGCAGCTAATAATTTTTCTTTCAAACCACCAATTGGTAGAACTTGGCCTGTTAATGTTACTTCTCCTGTCATTGCTAAATCTCTTCTTATAGGAATGTTGGTAATTGAAGATACTATAGATGTGACCATTCCAATACCAGCGGATGGTCCATCTTTTGGTGTTGCTCCTTCTGGAACATGAATATGAAAATCTTTTTTTTCAAAAATAGGAGGTATAATTCCATACTCTAAACATTTTGATCTTACAAAAGATTTTGCTGCTTTAACTGATTCTTGCATTACGTCACCTAATTTACCAGTAATTTGCATTCTTCCTTTTCCTGGCATTGTAACAGTCTCAATTTTTAAAATTTCTCCACCATATTCAGTCCAGGCAAGTCCTGTTACTATGCCCACTCTATTTTCGGTCTCTAACTCTCCAAACTTAAACTTTGGAACACCTAAAAAATCAGATAAATTTTTATTATTTATTCCAACCTCTTTTTCTTCACCAGCTACAATTTTTTTTACAACTTTTCTTGCAAGTTTAGAAATTTCTCTTTCAAGATTTCTTACACCAGACTCTTTTGTGTATCCTCTAATAACTTCTTTTATAATATCATTATCCAGTTTCATTTCTTTCTCTTTAACACCGTTATCTTTAATTTGTTTAGGTAATAAATACTTATTCGCGATGCTGATTTTTTCATCCTCTGTGTAACCTGCTAATCTAATTACTTCCATTCTATCTAATAAAGGAGGTAAAATATTTAAAGTGTTGGCAGTCGTTACAAACATCACATCAGATAAATCATAATCAACTTCTAGATAATGATCATTAAACGTTGTGTTCTGTTCAGGATCTAGAGCTTCTAATAATGCTGAAGACGGGTCTCCTCTATAATCATTTCCAATTTTATCTATTTCATCTAATAAAATTAATGGATTTTTTGTGCCAGCTTTTTTCATCATCTGAATAATTTTTCCTGGTAAAGAACCAATATAAGTTCTTCTATGACCACGTATTTCAGCTTCATCTCTCATTCCACCAACAGACATTCTTACAAATTCCCTATTTGTAGCTTTTGCAATTGATTTTCCTAAAGAGGTTTTTCCAACACCTGGAGGTCCAACCAAACATAAAATTGGTCCTTTAATTTTTTCCATTCTTTTTTGAACAGCTAAAAATTCTACTATTCTCTCTTTAACTTTTTCTAATCCAAAGTGGTCTTTATCAAGAATATCTAGAGCTTTCTTTAAATCTATATCTACTTCACTTTTTTTATGCCATGGAAGTTCAGTCATCCAATCTAAATAATTTCTAACAACTGTTGCCTCTGCAGACATAGGACTCATATTTTTTAATTTCTTTAATTCTTGTAAGCATTTCTTCTCTACCTCTTTTGGCATCTTTGCTTTTATAATTGCTTTATTCAGACTGGTTGTTTCATCTTTGCCATCTTCAATTTCACCAAGTTCTTTTTGAATAGCTTTTAGTTGCTCATTTAAATAATACTCTCTTTGTGTTTTTTCCATCTGGGTTTTAACTCTGCCCCTAATTCTTTTTTCAACACCAATGATGCTTGTTTCATTTTCCATTATTTTAATAATGGCATTTAATCTTTTCTTTAAATCTACAGTTTCAAATATTTGTTGTTTTTCAGAAATAGTAGCTGTTATATGAGATGCAATATTATCTGCAATTTGTGAAGGATCTTTTAATTGTTTAATTGTGTTTATGGTTTCATTAGAAATTTTTTTATTTATAGATGTTAATTTTTCTAACCTTCTTAAAGCTGTAGCAGCTAAAGGAAATAAATCCTCATCTTTAGATAAAACATCGTTATAGTGTGTGTAATCACATGTTATAAACTTTTCATTATCCTTAAAGTCCAAAATTTTTACTCTTTTAATGCCTTCTACTAAAACTTTAACTGTGCCATCTGGTAATTTTAACAATTGTAAAATACTTCCTTCACAACCATACATAAATACATCTGTTTTCTTAGGATCATCAATTTCTGAATTTTTTTGAGTTACTAAAATAATTTTCTTATCTTTTTTCATCACTTCATTAAGTGCTGAAATAGACTTATCTCTTCCTACAAATAAAGGTATCACCATACTTGGAAAGACCACAATGTCTCTTAAAGGAAGTAGGGGCAGTGAAATTTTAACATCCATATGAACAATATGGATATTATATTTTATAATGCAATAGGTATTTATTACTTATTAAGGATATTAAGCCGCTGTTGTCTTAGTAGACTTAGATTTATTGTCACCTTTAGCATGAACTAAAATTGGTTGTGACTGTCCTTTTGCTGCACCAGAATCAACAATAACTTCTTCTATATTATCTTGGCTTGGAAGATCGTACATTGTTTTCAACAAAATATTTTCTAGAATTGACCTCAAACCTCTTGCTCCAGTTTTTTTGCTAATTGCTTTTTGCGCTATTTCTTTTAGAGCATTTTCTTTAAATATTAGTTTAGCACCATCCAATTTAAACAACTCTTGATATTGCTTTGTTAAAGAATTTTTAGGTTCTTGTAATATTTTTATTAAAGATTTTTCATCTAAATCTTCAAGTGTTGCTATCATTGGAAGTCTTCCAATAAATTCTGGAATTAATCCAAATTTCAATAAATCTTCAGGCTCTAATCCTTTCATCCATTCACCAGTTTTCTTATCTTGTGTATTTTTTACATCCGCACCAAAACCAATTGAAGAACCTTTATCTCTTTGAGAAATTATTTTATCAAGACCTGCAAAAGCTCCTCCACAAATAAATAAAATATTTGTTGTGTCTACTTGTAAAAATTCTTGTTGAGGATGCTTTCTTCCTCCTTGAGGTGGAACACTTGCAACTGTACCTTCCATTATTTTCAGAAGAGCTTGCTGAACACCTTCACCAGATACATCTCTTGTAATTGATGGGTTTTCAGATTTTCTACTTATTTTATCAACTTCATCAATATATACTATTCCTCTTTGAGCTTTTTCCACATTATAGTCAGATGCTTGCAACAATTTTAAAATAATATTTTCTACATCTTCTCCAACATAACCTGCTTCTGTTAGAGTTGTTGCATCAGCCATTGTAAATGGAACGTCTAAAATTCTAGCAAGAGTTTGTGCAAGCAATGTTTTTCCACAACCTGTAGGACCCACTAAAAGTATGTTAGATTTTGAAAGCTCAACATTTTTACTTGTTTTGCTTTCATAATTTAATCTTTTGTAATGATTGTGTACTGCAACAGATAATACCTTCTTAGCATGAGCTTGACCAATTACATAATCATCTAATACTGAACAAATTTCTTTTGGAGATGGAAGTCCATCTTGATGTTTTACAAAAGTATCTTTGCTCTCTTCTTTTATAATGTCCATACATAACTCAACACATTCATCACAAATGAAGACCGTTGGACCAGCAATCAACTTTCTTACTTCGTGTTGACTTTTTCCACAAAAAGAACAGTAAAGAATATTTTTATTATTTGTAGTCATTTTAATTTTTATAACGAATCAATTAAATTACTTTATTATAGAAGACTCACACTAATCAAGTTTCGATTAATAATGACTCAATATATTGTGTATTAAGATCTTTTTTCTACTACTTTATCAATAAGACCAAAAGATTGTGCGACATCTGCAGTCATAAAATTATCTCTTTCAAGAGCAGATTTTATTTCTTCAACACTTTTTTCAGTATGCTTTGAATAAATTTCATTAAGTCTTTTCTTTAAAGACAAAACTTCATTAGCATGAATTTCAATATCAGTTGCCTGACCTTGAAAACCTGCAGATGGTTGATGAACCATTATTCTTGAATTTGGTAATGAAAATCTTTTTCCTTTTGTACCAGCTGCAAGCAAAAAAGAACCCATTGAAGCTGCTTGACCTATGCATAAAGTAGAAATATCTGGTTTTACATATTGCATTGTATCATAAATACCAAGTCCTGCTGTAACCAAACCTCCAGGACTATTAATGTATAAATAAATTTCTTTTTTTGGATCTTCAGCTTCTAAAAATAGTAATTGAGCAGTTACTAATGAAGCAACGTTATCATTGATTTGACCTGTTAAAAAAATAATCCTTTCTTTTAATAATCTTGAGTAAATATCGTAAGCTCTTTCACCTTTGCTAGATTGTTCAACTACCATTGGTACAAGATTACTCATATGTTCTGATAATTTTATTGTCATAAGTTGATTCGTTCTACTTATACAACTTGAGATTACTTTTTGCTAACTTTTTTTGTCTTTTTCGCTGCAGGCTTTGATTTTGCCTTTTTAGTTGCTGATTTTTTTTCTTTCGCAGATATTTTGGAGGATTTTTTCTTCTTATCTTTTTTTTCTTCTCCATGATCATGTTTATGAGCTTCTTTTAAAATCTTTTCAGCCTCTTCTTTTGAAATTTCTTTCTTATTTGCTTTACCTTTTTCTTTAATTAAACTTAAAATTTTTTCTTCATATACACTTCCTCTTAAACTTGCTAACGCAGAGGGGTTTTTTTGATAAAAATCCATAACCATTTTTTCTTGTCCAGGCATCATTCTTAGTTGTTTTTGTACTTCGGCCTGAACCTCTTGTTCTGTTACTTTAATTTGATTTTTTTCACCAAACTCATTTAGAATTAATCCAGTTTTAATTCTTGTTTTTGCTTTTTCTTCAAAATCTTTTTTATTTTTCTTCACTTCATCCTCAGACATGCCTTGTGAAAGAACTTTAACTTCTTCCTCAACTAAGTTTTCTGGAACTTCATCTATTTTAATTTTTTCTATTTCTTTTAAAATTTGGTTTTTAGATAATTGATCTAGAGAATTTTTATATTCATCATTAATTTGTTTCGAAATTAATACTTTTAAATCTTTTAAATCTTTTGCTCCTAAATTTTTTGCAAAATCATCGTCAATTTTTACTTCTTCTGATTGCTTAACATTTAAGATCTTGCAATTGAATTGGGCTTTTTTATTTACTAATTCTTTTTCAGGGAAATTTTCTGGCAAAGTTGCTTCTACAATTTTTTCATCATCTTTTTTTACTCCTATCAATTGTTCATCAAATCCTTTCAGGAATAAATCTTTACCTAAAGTTAGCTGAGTGTTCTTTCCTTCGCTTCCTTTAAAGTCCTTTCCATCAACTGTTGCTTTGTAGTCTATGGAGACTAAATCACCTTTTTTAGCTTTTGTATCAGGGCTTACTTCCTTAAAATTTGGTTGGTTTTTTGCAATTTCTTTTATTCTTTTATCAGTTTCACTCTCATCAATTTTAACAGTGTATTCGTCAAATTTAATATTTTCTAAAGACTTAATTTCTACTTTTGGTAACTCCGTGACTGACAAAACATACTCAAGATCTTTATCTTCACCATAAGTTTTTAAGTCAAGCTTGGGTTGACCGGCCGGTTTAATTTTATTTTCTTCTAGTGCTTTAGTTGATGTTTCTTTTAAAACTTTATCTAAGACCTCTCCAAAAACTGCTTTACCAAATTGTCTTTTTAAAATTTCTTTTGGAACTTTACCTGGTCTAAATCCTTTAAGATTTACACTACCTTTAATCTCTTCATATTTTTCATCCAAATAAGAGTTTATTGTCTCTTTATCGATAAAAACTTTAAGATCTTTATTTAAACCTTTTTTATTTTCTACTGTAACTTTCATAATATTTTAATGGTAGGGCGAAAAGGACTCGAACCTTCACATGTTGCCATATTGGTTCCTAAGACCAACGCGTCTACCAATTCCGCCATCGCCCCACAAATTACGAGGTTTTATATATTATTGAAACTATTTGTCCAATGACAATTGTTAAAAAATTATCTATTTATCTAACATAATTTATACTAATTTATAAAAAATGATTATTTCACCTTGCATAAGCATATGTAAAACTGATCCATCAACAGGTTATTGTTATGGTTGTGGAAGAAGTAATGAGGAAAAAAGACTTTGGAAGTTAGAAGAAACAACTGATGATTGGAAAAAAGAAAATATAATCGAAATTGAAAAAAGGCTTACTGGTTGGCAACTTGAAAGTTTTAAAGAATCATACTCTTACAAAATCAAGAATGGCATGTCTCTTTTCAAGAAAAACTTAATCAAAGAGTAAAATAAATTATGAGTAAAGTTAAAATTGTAAGTATTGTCTATGCTATAGGGATTATTATTGGTGCTTTATTCTTTGATGTTTGGGGGGCAGACACTACTCCTTTAAAAACATTGTCGATATTTGCCTGGACTGTAATTTTTATTATAGCTTTATTTTTTGTAGATAAGAATGAAAGAAAATAAGTTTTTAATATTTTTTTTATCATTTTTTTTTATATCCCTTAATTCTCAATCAGAAATAATTGTATTGAGCAAATGTGATCATAAGGAGGATGGTTTTTTAAAAAATGAATATATTTTGAATCTTAATGAATTAATTATGACAAGAAATTATGTTTATAACGAAAAAACATATCAAAAATACAGAATTACAGATTTAAGTGTAAAAAAATCAAACACTTATGTTAGAAATATTTATCAAGAAGAGGGAAAAATACTGACACTTAAACATGGGTATCCAAAATTTTATACCCAAATATTATTTGAGAAAGATAAACCAGATATTTATATTAAAGCTGTTTTAAACGATGTTGAAAGTTTATCAAAAATGTCAACTTGTAAAAAAATAGAAAAATTTGATCAACAAAGTTAATCTTTATTTTTTTTTTCCTCTTTATTTTTTGTTAGAAACTTTTTTTTGAGTTCAAATCTACTATTTGTAATATTTGAACGATGCTTTGCATATGCTTGCTTTTGTGCCTGTCTCATGGCTCTTTTTGATGACATAATTATTTAATTTAATATTCAATTTCTAAAGTATCAATAACTTTTAAGCTATTATCAGATATAACAATCTCTCCAGATGATGGTGAGTAATTTAAAATTTCAGAAATCACTACATAATGTGTAACGAAAACTAAATTTTGATCTTTATCCCAAGTACTAATAAATTTATCAAAATCAATAATTTGCTTTTTTCTATTATTGGCAAATTTTGTACTAAAAAATGAATTTAGAAAATTTTTAGTTTCATATTCTTCAAAGGCAATAGATGCTGTTTCTTTACATCGACACCATTCACTAGAATAAACTTTTCCAATTGAAATTTTATTTTTCTTAAAAAAATTACCAATTTTTTGTGATTGAACTCTACCACTATCACTTAAATTTCTTTGAGTTGTACATTCGTTAATATCGAAATTATCTGGATCGCCGCCACCAGGGGCATAAGCATGTCTTATAAAAATTAATTTTCCACCCTTTTGCAATTCGTCTATTAAAGTTTTTTTTGAATCTCCTTTAACTGAGGGATTAATACATATAAATATTATGACTAAATAATTTAAAATTTTCATTTATGAATATTAAAATAGATAGTTTAAATAAAACAATTCTTAAATGTAAAAAATGTCCAAGACTTGTTAATTTTGTAAAAAAAATTTCAACAGAAAAAAGAAAGCAAAATATAAATGAAACTTACTGGGGAAAACCAGTCACAGGTTTTGGCGAAATTCATGCAAAAATTTTAATAATTGGATTAGCCCCAGCAGCGCATGGGGGCACACGAACAGGAAGGGCTTTCACGGGAGATAAATCTGGAGATTTTTTATTTAAATGTTTATTTAAAGCTAAAATTTCAAACCAACCAAATTCAGAAAATCTAAATGATGGTCTTAAATTAAAATCAACATATATAACTAATATTTTAAAATGTGTTCCTCCAGGAGACAAACCTAAAATAGAAGAGCTTAATAATTGTTCAAAATATTTTGATAGCGAGATTTATAATTTAAAAAAATTAAAAACTATTATTGCATTAGGAAAAGTGGCTTTTGATAATTGTATTAAATTTTATAAAAAAAAATACAATTTAAAAGAAAAGATAAAATTTATTCACGGAAAATCCTATTTACTACCAGGAAATATTAAATTAATTGCCTGTTATCACCCTAGCCCTAGAAATGTAAATACTAAACTTATATCTGAAAGAATGATTGTAGACTTATTTAAAAAAGCTAGAAAAATATCTATGAACTAGAAGTATAGGGTTGAAAGTCTGATAAGATTTTTTCTGGAATTTTAACTGGCTTAAATTTTTCATTTATAAATACTAGATGAATTTTAGCTTCTACGATCAATTCCTCTTCTTTAAATATTGATTGATTCATTAAAAACGAAGTTTTTGAAGTAGAGTCTACAAAAGATTTAATTTGTAAATCATCTTCTAAATATGCAGATTTTTTATATTCAATATTGCACGATTTAACAATTATAAGAGCACCAAAATCATTTTTTATTTTTGTATTGCTTAATCCAATAGTTGATAACGCTTCAGTTCTGGCTCTTTCTAAATATTTTAAATAGTTAGCATAATACACGACTCCGCCAGCGTCTGTGTCCTCATAATATACTTTAACATTATGAGTAAAGTTTTTATGCATAAATTAATAATATCAAATAAATAAAAATTTAATAGAAACTAAGATACAATATCTAAGATGAAAATTTATATAATTTGGTTAATCGGAGTAATTATATGGAACTTTGGATTTCCAAATGCAATTCCAATTGCTGATGTTATCGCAGCTATTTTATTATCGTTTTTAAGTATTGGATTAAAAAAGTATATAAATGATAATTAATCTGCTGAAAAATAAATATTCTGAAAATAAGAAATTGATTTCATTTTAGAATTATCAGTATCAGCCATTATAGCCAGACCATCTAGTTCATTCACATCTAGATCATGAAATTTTTTAAAATCCTCTTTAACATTGGCTTTTACTGTTACCCATTCATTTAAGTTGTCTTTAGTAGTTGCTAATACATTGTCTATAGATTTTTTTGTATAAGGACTGGGTCTATTTTCACCAACTTCACTATTACTTGAAAAAACATAATTAATTGCTCTATTTGATAAAGGTGTAGCTCCAGTTTTTTTAATCGCAAAAACACGGGCAGCATAATCATGTCCTTTTTTCGTATTCTCTTTAATTCCACGAAGATCTTTCTCAATTTTCCATGTAATATTGATAAAAGGTGTTTTATTTAGGTCAATTTTGATCTCTTTTCCTAGGCCTGAGGCAGCATTATCTGCTACGGCTTTTAAATAATTACCATTTTCATTTGATCCAACAGTATAAGAAGTCTTGTTATCTGCTCCTCTTACTTTACGGATCTCAAGTGCTGATAATTCTTTTTCAGTAAATTCAAAAACTTTTACAGTTTCTGCATGTGCCGAGCTAAGAAAGATAAATGATGTAATAAAAATATAAAAAATTTTTAACATGTTCTTCTTATAGATAGATTATTTATAAATTCAATATTCAGTCACAATTTCAACATTCTAAATTCAAAATTGATTGTTACATAAGTCATATGAAAATAATTTCTGTGTTTATGCTTCTTATATATTGGTCAATAATGATCACAGCGCCAGTTATGGGTAAAAATTCTATCAAAAATCAAAATAAAGATCGAAAAATAGTTTCAAATTTTTGAGACTAATATGTGGATCTACCTCCACTAATATCAAATACCGCAGCTGTAGAAAAAGTGTTTTCTTGTGAAGAAAGCCAACAAACTAATGAAGTGAACTCATGTATTTCAAGAAATCTTCCTCTTGGCACCTTTGACAGCATTCTTTGTACATGCTCTTTACTCATTTGATCTAAAATTCTAGTTTTAGCACCTGCTGGGGTGACAGCGTTTACAGCTATATCTTTGTCAGCTAATTCTTTACCCAAAGCTTTCGTTAACCCAATTGCGCCAGCTTTTCCTGAACTATACGCGCTTGCATTTGCATTACCATCTTTGCCTGCAACGGAAGCAACATTAACAATTCTTCCATAGTTGTTTTTAATCATATTTGGGACAATTGCTCGGCAGCAGTTAAAAGTACCCATTAAATTTATCTGGACTATTTTATTCCACATTTCGACATCATACTCCCATAAAGGACCTGTAGGACCTGTTATCCCGGCATTATTGATTAAAATATCTATATTTAATTTTGAAGTTATGTCTGCAACGTTTTTCTCTACATCTTGATAATTTGATATATCAACTACATTGTAAAATAAGTTTGGGTTTTTTACTTCATCAACTGCTGATTTAAGAAGCTTTTCATCGATATCCCATATAAACACTTTAGCACCAGACTCTAAAAATCTTTTTGCAACATCTAAACCAAACCCTTGAGCTCCACCAGTAACTACAGCTGTTCTATTTTTAAAATCAAATGTGTGCATTAAAAATTATTTTTTTGCTAACAAGTAGTATGTTATCCACGCAACAAATGCACCTATTATCCAAGCATAAGATTGTAAAAACATTAAATTAGTATTCCAAATTGTTGACGCTGAAAAAATAAATCCTAATATTAAAGAATAAACACCTTTTATATGCCAACCACCTGAATAATAATAAGCACTCTCTTTATCTATAGAATATAGGTCTTTATTACTTAATTCTTGATTTTTAATTAAATAATAATCAGCTGCCATCACCCCAAATAAAGGACCAAAGAAAGCACCAAAAGTATCAACAAATGATAAAATTCCTATTTGACTCAATATAGTCAGCCAGAAGATTGCGATAAACAAACCAAAAAAAGCAATTAAATAACTAGCGCTTTTTAAACTTAATATTGAGGGAGCAAAATTTATTAGAGAGTACTGAGATGGGATAAAATTGGCAACTAAATTTGTAGAAGCTGAAGCGATTATAATAAAAAATAAAACTACTATTGTTATTTGTATGTTGTCTAACTTTCCAACTATATCTGTAGGATTAGTAAAAATTCTATCTATATCTGAAAATTTCTGATTAAGAAAAACATCAGTACCTGTGACGATAAAAACAGATAAAAAAGAAAAAATAATTAAATTCAAAATTAAACTTAAATTTCCTTTTTTTAATTCTTGCTCATTTTTTACATACCTAGAAAAGTCACCAAAACTAATGATTGAAATTGAAAAATAAGCAAATATTGTTCCGGAAACTGTTAGTAAAGGAGCCAAATTATTAACGTCTAAAAAACTATTTAGACTAAAAATATTTGAAAAAGCATCGGTAGTTATTTTTACATCACTTAATAAAACAACAAAGAAAAAAATAAGCATACCAACATAGACTGTCATAGCTGAAAAATTAATTATTGTTTTATTATACTGCATCCCAACTGTAAAAAACAAAGTCTGCAGAACAATTGTTATTACTATTGCAAACCAGTCAATAATATTTAAACCAAAATAAAAAATAATGAAAATTTCTTGCTCTAATAAGGAATTATCAATTGAAAAAATTGTTATTCTTATCAAGTATACTAATATTTTAGATAAAAAATAAGTTTGGATACCAAATAAAAAAATGCCAACCAAACTTCTGACTAATCCAAATAATTTAGCACCATTAAATCCTAAAGAAGATCTTAATAATACTGCAAAAGGTAAACCAAATTTTTGAGAAGGCTTTCCAATTGCATTTGAAAATAAATAAACAAACAAAGATCCCAATATTATTCCGAAAAATACTACAAATACATTTAAGCTATACATTAAGTAAAGCGAAGAGATTAACGAGAAACCAATTACACTTTGTACATTAGCACCCCAAAAACAAAAAAGATCTTTCCAATTCCAAGTTTTGTAATTTGGGTTAACTGTCACCAGGTCCCAATTTGAAAGAGAATATTTTACTTTTGGCTGATTCACTAAATTTATTTTAAACTAATAAATTCTACTGTCCATATAAGAGAGTTGGCAACCATAAAGCAATTTTAGGAAATATAATAATTAAAACCAAACCTATTATTTGAAGAACCATAAATTGCATCATTCCGTAATAAATATCTTTTAAATCCCATTCTGGAACTACACCTTTTAAAAAATATGCTGAGAGTGCAACAGGTGGAGATAACCAGGCGGTCTGGAGATTAACAGCTACTAGTATTGCAAACCAAGTTAAATTAAATCCTAACGCTTCTACTAATGGCAAAATTATTGGAACAATAATCATAACTATCGGTACCCATTCTAATGGCCAACCCAACAAAAATATCATGACCATAATCATTCCTAAGATCAGATATTTATTCATTTCTAAACCTAATAAAAACTCTGTTAATAAAGTTGGTGTTCCCAATCTTGCAAATACTGCTCCAAAAAAATTTGAGGCAGCAACTAAAACCATAATCAAAGCTGTAATTTCTAAAGTTTTAACTAAAGCCTCTTGGAGTTTTGATAATGTTAATTTTTTATATGCTAATGAAAGTAGCAATGCACCCATTGCACCACACCCAGCAGCCTCTGTTGGTGTAGCAAAACCAAATAAAATACTTCCTAATGCTGCAAAAACTAATGCTGCGGGTGGAACTAAACCTAAAAAAAACTCAACCCAAACTTCTTTCATACTAGCAGCTCGCATTTCTTCTGGAAGAACAGGCCCTAGTTTTGGGTTTATCATACATCTGATTGTGGTGTAGCCTGCATATAAACTTGCGAGAAGGATTCCTGGAATAATTGCAGCAGCAAATAAATCTATAACTGGAATTTCCATTATCGGCCCCATAACTACAAGCATGATACTGGGTGGAATTAGAATTCCCAAAGTTCCACCAGCTGTAATTGTACCTGCAGCTAGTTTTACATCGTAATTTGATCTGTTCATTGATTTTGCAGCCATAATTCCCAAGATAGTAACTGAAGCACCAACTATTCCAGTTGCAGCTGCAAAAATAACTGAAACAAATAATACTGCGTAGTATAGTGAGCCCTTTACTCTAGCTAACATCATTTGAAAAGCTGAAAATAACCTTTCCATTAAACCTGCTTGTTCCATCATTATTCCCATAAATACAAAGAGCGGAACGGCGGCGAGAGTTTGTTCTGTCATCACCATCGAAAATTGGAGCGTCATTAAATAAAAAACTAATTTTCCAAATCCTAAATAACCAAATACAAAACCTAAAAAAATTAACGTAAAAGAAATTGGAAATCCAACAAAAATTGCAAAAAGCATTACTCCAACTAAAATAAAACCTAAAATAGCTGGATCAATTAATTCTGCTATCATTTATCTTCTCCTGGCCATTCACCCTTTTTAGCTGCCCAGTAACTCTTTAGTAATTCTGAAAATCCTTGAATAAGTAAAAATATAATTCCAATTAATAAACATGATTTGATTGGCCACATATATGGCATCCAGGTAGTGTCCATTCCTCTTTCACCTCTTTGGATAGACTCTACAACAAATCCAAAAGTCATATAAAAAAATACTATTAAACCTGGGAAATAAAATAAAAGATACAGCCAAAAATCGATTAATCCTTGGTTTTTAATTTTAAAATTTCTGTATAAAAAATCTGCTCTAATATGAACTCCTTTTGAAAGTGCATAACCTGCACCTAGCATAAAAAGAGCTCCATATAAAAATCTGCTAATATCATAAGCCCATATTGTCGGTGCTAAAAATAATTTTCTAGCAAGTACCTCATAGGTCATAGCAAAAATAAGTGGCATTAATATCCAACAGACTACGCTACCAACTCGCTTGCTAAATTTGTCTATATTAATTATAGACTTTGCCATCCAAGATGGCATATCTTCTGGCATTTTCCCTGAACCACCTCGCCTTTCGGCAATCATTTCATCTGAAATATCTAATTTACTTGGTTCGTCTGCCATAGAAATTTTTATTAAAAAAAATTAGAGCGGACTTATTAGTCCGCTCTAATGTTTTAATTATTTAATGATTACTTTAATGTTGCTGCGTGAGCCATTCCTAGCTTCGCATTTGACATTTGAGCACCACTCCAGAAAGGAACTGCTTTATCAGCAAATACTTTCATAGAGTCATAAACTTCTTTGAAAAATGCATTTTTTTCAGCATTTTTGTTCAAAGTTGCTTTAGCTGCTGCCATATACTCAGTGAAGTAGTCAGATGGAGTATCTTCTAAAATCACTCCATGTTTTGTTGTAAGTTCTTGTAAAGCTTCACCATTTGATAAAATTCTATAACTTAAAGATTTTATCAAAGACGCATCAGCCGCCACTTCAAGAGACTTCTTCTCATGTGCAGTCATAGCATTATATGTTTTTCCAGTAATATAAAAGTCAGCATTTACCACTACTTGGTGTAAACCTTGTAAATAATAGTGCTTTAAAACTTTTTGGAAACCAAAAGTTAAGTCTGGCTTTGGACAACACCATTCAGCCGCATCAATAGTTCCTGCTTCTAAAGCTGGTAGAATGTCTCCACCACCCATAGCAACAGATGCTATACCGATGTCTTTATAAGTTTGTCCTGGAATTCCTGGAGGAGTTCTGAATTTATATTTTCTAAAATCAGCCATATCTTTAATTGGTTTTGGAAACCAACCTAAAGCCTCTGGCCCAACAGGTTGAAGCATAAATCCTTTGATGTCTCTTCCCATTTCTTTCCATAATTGATCATAAAGCGCTTTTCCGCCACCATATTGGAACCAAGATAAAAACGCTAAATTATCTATACCTATTCCACCACCAGCTACAGGAGAACCAAATAGCATTGCAGCAGGGTGTTCACCTGACCAATAGTGAGTCCATGCAAATCCACAGTCAATTAAACCTTTGTCAACAGCATCAAGAGTCTCTTTAACTCCAACAACTGCTCCTGCAGGTAAGATTTCGAATTTTAAAGATCCACCAGTTAATTCAGTTACTGTATCAGTAAAGTCCTTTAACATCTTAACTTCATCAGCTTTAGTGTTAAGAACTGTCTGACATTTTAGTGTTTTTGCAGCATTAGCATTTGAAATAAATCCAAATACCATCGTAACTGCAAATAACATTGAAATGATTTTTTTCATATCGTTTTTCCCTCTCTATATTTTTAAAAATGAAAGCTTGTCAAAGAATGAAATCTAAAACAAGTGTTAATATTGGATTATTTTAATTTTTTTTTGTACAGAAATGTTACAAATAAAAAAAATTTAATTTATAAGAGTTCTAAGTAATGGATAATTTTGATTATATTATAATTGGTGCTGGATCAGCTGGATGTGTTCTTGCTAATAGAATTTCATCTAATCCTAAGAATAAAGTCTTACTTTTAGAGGCAGGGGGTAAGGATACTAATCCATGGATACATATTCCTGGAGGGTATTTTAAAACAATGCATAATCCTGAGACAGATTGGTGTTTTAACACAGAGGAAGAGCCTTTCTGTGACAATAGAAAGATGACTTACCCAAGAGGAAAAACACTTGGAGGAAGTTCTTCTATTAATGGAATGCTTTATATTCGAGGGCAATCAAATGATTATAATTATTGGAGACAATTAGGAAATGTTGGCTGGTCATGGGATGATGTGCTTCCTTATTTTAAAAAATCTGAAGATTTCCAATTTGGAAAAAATGAATTTCACGGTTCTGGCGGACCTTTAAAGGTAGAAAAAATTAGATCTACATTCAAAGTTTTAGATTTGTTTTTAGAAGCTGCAGAGGAATTTGGATATAAAAAAACTGATGATTTTAATAACGGCGATAATGAGGGAATGGGATATTTCCCTTTAACTGTAAAAAATGGTTTTAGATGTAGCACAGCAGTTGGTTATTTAAATCCTATAAAAAGTAGAAGTAATTTAAAAATTATAACTAAAGCTCATATCAAAAATATTGAATTTGAAAATAAGATTGCCAAAAAGGTCAATTTTTGGACTGGTGATAAATTAAATACTGTTGAGGCAAATAGTGAAATAATTTTAAGTGCTGGTACTATTGGATCTCCACATATTCTTCAAGCTTCAGGTTTGGGGCCAGCAAAATTATTAAAAGATAACGGTGTTGAAGTATTAATGGAAAATAAAAATATAGGCCAAAACTTAACTGACCATCTAATGTTAAGACCTGTATATAAAATAAAAAATTTAGAAACATTAAATGATATTTATTATAGTTTTACTAAAAAAATATTTACTGGATTAAAATTTTTATTAACACGAACTGGTCCTCTTACAGTTGGTGCTAGTTATTTGTGTGGTTTTGTTAAGAGTGATCCACATTTAGAAACACCTAATCTACAATTTCATGTTTCTCCTGCTAGTACAGATCTCTTAGGAAAATCATCTTTACACAAATTTCCTGCTTTTACACCAACCATTACAAATGTAAGACCTACTAGCAGAGGATCTATTGAACTTAAATCTTCAGATACAAGAATTCCTCCAAAGATTAAAATGAATTATCTATCTACAGATGAAGATAGAGAAATAGCAGGAAAGTCTATTAAAATAGTAAGAAAAATAGTTATGGAGTCCAAAGCCT
Organism: Candidatus Pelagibacter sp.; assembly: GCF_052046145.1. Classification (GTDB taxonomy): domain Bacteria; phylum Pseudomonadota; class Alphaproteobacteria; order Pelagibacterales; family Pelagibacteraceae; genus Pelagibacter. Next base: position 457,615 of record NZ_JBNGZR010000001.1, on the reverse strand, counting down.
ATAAAGATTATAGACCAGAAGAACTAAGACCAGGCATAAATGTTACTGACAATGAGCAGTTAGCTGTTGAAGCGGGAAAATATGCTAATACAATTTTTCATCCTGTAAGTACATGTAGGATGGGAAAAGATGAAAATGCTGTTGTGTCTGATCAATTAAAAGTTCATGGAATTAAAAACCTAAGAGTGATAGATGCGTCTGTAATGCCATATATTACTTCTGGAAATACTAATGCACCTACTATTATGATTGCAGAAAAAGGTGCTGACATGATACTACAGCAGTAATGTTTGCAGAATTTTTTACACCTGAACAAATAGCAATATTAACTCAAATTATTCTTATTGATTTAGTTTTAGCTGGAGACAATGCAATTATAATTGGAATGGTCGCATCTAAATTTCCACCGGAACAAAGAAAAAAAGTTATTTTCTGGGGAATTGGTGGCGCAGTTATTTTAAGAATTATTTTAACATTGCTTACCGCATATCTTTTACAAATTACAGGTTTAAGGTTAATAGGTGGATTACTGCTACTTTATATTGTTTACAAACTTTATGTGGATGTAATAAAAGGCTCGGAGACCGAAGAAGACATTAAAGTAGATAGCTCTAGTTTTTTAAAGGCTATTTGGACTGTTCTATTAGCTGATTTTACAATGAGTTTAGATAATGTCCTGGGTGTTGCGGGTGCAGCTGGCGAACATTATGGACTACTTGTATTTGGATTAGTTTTATCAATAGTTTTAATGGCAACTGCAGCAACTTTAATTTCTGGATGGATTAAAAAATATAGATGGATAGCTTGGCTTGGATTGTTAGCCATTTTAATTGTAGCAGTTGAGTTGATTTACACAGATATTAAAATATTATTCTTTTAATGTATCTTCAAAAAATAAATCTTAAAAACAAATACGCTTTAGTTACTGGTGCAGGTAAAGGATTGGGAAGAGCTTGTTCTATTGCACTAGCTGAAGCAGGGGCAACAGTTATAGCTTTAAGTAGAACTCCTTCAGATTTAAATAAATTAGAAAAGGATATTAAAAAAGCTAAAGGGAAAATTATTAAGGTTTCGTGCGATGTAACGAACTATGAAGATTTAAAACAAAAATTAGATAAAATTAAAATTATTGATGTATTGGTAAATAATGCAGGAACTAACATTCCAGAACCCTTTGAAAAAATTAAACAAAAAAGCATGAATTATCTTGTAGATTTAAATCTAAAAGCAGCATTTAACGTGGCACAACTTGTTGTAAAAAAAATGCTTAAAAATAAAAAAAGACCTGGTTCAATTGTAAATATGTCATCACAGCTTGGTCATGTGGGTATGGGAGGAAGAAATATATACAACATGACGAAATTTGGTATTGAGGGACTGACTAAAGGAATGGGGGTAGAGTTGGCTAAAAAAAATATCAGAGTTAATACGGTAGCGCCTACTTTTGTTGAAACGCCTATGGTTAAAAATTTTTTTAAAAATAAAAAATTTAAAAAATTAGCTCTTGGAAATATTCCTATGGGTAAAGCAGCTACTGAAAGTGATGTTGCCACAACTGTTTGTTTTTTAGCATCATCTGCATCTTCAATGATTACGGGAACATCAATAATTATAGATGGTGGATGGACAGCTCAATAATTTATAGACTTTTTTTTGTTTTTTTAATTTTTATATCACCAGTAAAAGCTATTGAATTTCAAGGTAAATTTCTACAAGGTCATTTTATATTAGGTAAAACTGATCCTAACGCTAAAATTTTAGTTGGAAAAAAAGAAGTTAAAGTATCAAAAGATGGTTTTTTTGTTTTTGGTATAGATCGAGATCAAAAATATGATCTAAAATTTACAAAAATTATTAATGGAAAAAAATTAATAATTACAAAAAAAGTTTTAAAGAGGAAATATAATATACAAAGAATAGATGGTTTGGCAGAAAGTAAAGTCACCCCACCTGAGTCTGTTTATAAAAGAATTAAAAAAGAAAATAATGCAATTGGAGAAGCAAGAGCAATAAATTCTGATCTGCAATTTTTTAAAGAAAAATTTATTATGCCAGTTGAGGGTATAATCAGTGGTGTTTATGGTAGTCAAAGAATTTTAAATGGTAAACCAAGATGGCCTCACTATGGAATTGATATTGCGGCCAAACAAGGAACGATGATTAAATCATCTGGTTCGGGTGTTGTTACTATGGCTGAAGATGATTTATATTATACTGGTGGAACAGTTATAATGGATCATGGTCATGGAATATCCACTATATATTCTCATTTAGAAAATGTTTTGGTCTCAGTTGGTGATCAAATAAATCAAGGAGACATAATTGGAACTGTAGGGTCAACAGGAAGATCAACAGGACCACACTTAGATTTTAGAATTAATTGGTTCCAAACAAGACTTGATCCGATGTCAGTGATAAATTAAAACTATTCTTTGAAATGTACCTTTTTAAATATTTAGCCTATTCTATATGAAAAAGTTATTATTTTTTTTCTGTTTTTTTTTTAGTTTATCCTCAAAAACATTATCATCCGAATATCATTGGATAGAAGTTTTAAAAACGGACAATGGAAATATTTTCTTTATTGATAAAAATTCGTTAAACAAAGAAGATGATAAAGTTTTTTTTATCAAATTGCATGAATATTCAGATTTTAATGATTATGGAGAAAAATCTAGCATTATTCATCATAAAGTAGATTGCCTGAAATTTAGAATAAAATATTTGAAAGACTTTTACTACAAATTACCTATGGGCAAAGGCGAGTTATCTTTTTTTGGTGAAGAAGAATCAAAATGGATTGAAGCAAAGAAAGATAGTCTTTTATTATTTTTCATTAATTTTGTTTGTAATTACTAAAATATTAATTTTACTAAATTTCAGATTTTGCTCTAATGCGCTCATAAATCAACCTAGCTCTAACTCCTAAACTTAAAATTGGATCAGAAGGAAGCCAAGTAGGTTTATTTCTTGCTTCAATAACTTCTATCTCTTTTGTATTTTCATTGCTTGCTTTGATTGCTATTTGTTCTCCAAATAAGGTACCAACTCCAATTCCAGAACCATTATAACAGCCTGCTACAAATATATTATCATCAATTTTTTCAAAAATTTGAGAACTATTTCTTGTTCTTGAAACAATGCCTGACCAAGAAGATTGAATAATATCATCAGGTAATTCAGGAAATCTTTTTTTAATTCCAAGTCTTTGTTTTAATGATCTTTTCTTCAATTCAGTTTTAGGCATTTGATAAGGATTATAAACCTCTGCAGTATTTCTTATTAAAATTCTTCTATCTTTAGTCATTCTTATCGTAGCCCCCATTGGTCTAACAGGTAACACTCCCCACTCTTTAGGCTCTCCAAGAGATATAAACTCCTTATCCAATAAAGGCCTAGTCATACTAGCTGTCAAAGTAATAGGAAAATTATAATTAGACTTTACACCTAAAGACTTGAGAAATCCGTTTGTAGCAAAAATAATCTTTTTAGTTTTAATTAAACCATTTTTAAATTTACAAATAACTGTGTCTTTAACCTTCTCCCAATTTAATAATAAAGAATTTTCATAAAGATTTATATTTTTGGGCAAGGTGTCAATCATAGCTCTAACTAATTTACCTGGATGTAATAAAATTCCCCCCTTTGTATGAAGAGCTATATTGTAAAAATTAGTACCTAGTCTTTTTTTAAGTTCTTTGTTAGATAATAAATTGTGTTCAAAACCTAATTTAGTTAAGGTGTTAGAAAAATTTTCTAATATTTTTTTATCTTCTAGCTTTGATGAGGCAAAATATTTTCCACATTCATTCCAATCACAATCTACTTGATATTCTTTAATAAATCTTTTGATGGTCTCTATTCCTAATTTATAAATATCTGTCTTTTTTTTATAATTATCTAATTCTTTATTAGAAGTAAAACCATCATTTAATGTTGTATCGACTAGATAACCAGAGTTTCTAGCACTTGCACCCTCTCCTGCCAGCTGAGCATCAACAATAAATATTTTTTGCTTTGGGTGTAATTCACTTAATTTTCTTGCAGCAGATAAACCTGTGTAACCTGCTCCAATTATTAGCCAATCACAAGTTTTATTTTTTTTTATTTCAATAATATTTTTTCTTACATTTAAATTTTTTAACCATGCACAACTATTATCATTTACAACTTGCATAAAAATTAATTTAATTTATTTTTATAATAATTAAAAAAAATTATTTAGTAATTATTAATTGTAAAAAAATGTTTTAAAAAAATAAAAATTTAATTTGTCTTAAATAAAATGAGTAAGCATTATTTCTCAAAACTTTTTTTGTTTTTTTTTCTTTTTTTAAGTTTTTTTTTAATTATAGAAACTGAGAATTATAAATTTCCAACTTCAAAAACTTTTATCGCACTATTTATATTTAATATAATAATTATAAGTATTTTTTTCTTTAAAGAAAAAAGATTTTTAATTTATGTAAATTTATTTGTATTTTTTATTTTAATATTTTTTATAAATTTATTTCTTTTTATAAAAAACCCATCAAATACTTCGACTATTAAAAAATTTAAATTTGTGAATGAAAATAACTATTTTCCTGAAGTCCCACCGATAACACATTTAAAAAATAATCTTGAAATTCTTCCACTTTCAGGTTTGTCAAACGTTATGACAGTAACAGCAAATGAAAACAATTATTGGGGTACATATTTATCAGATGAATATGGTTTTAATAATGAAAAAGAACAACATATTAAAATAATTAACGCAAAAAATAATAAACTAATTTTTTTGGGAGATAGTATGACACAAGGAAGTGCAGTTTATCAAAATGAAAATTTTGTAAGTATTATTAATGAAAATAAAAATTTTACAGCCTTAAATCTTGCTTATGGTGGAAATGGATTGCTCCTCTCTTTAGCAACTTATATAGAGTATGGAAATCATATTCAAAATTCAAATATAATTTTTTGTTTTTATGAAGGTAACGATTTTTTTGAATATGAAGTAGAAGAAAAAAAAAATAAAAAATTAAAAAAATATTTAACTGGAAATTTTTCTCAAAATCTAATTAGCTTAAACGAAAAGAAAGATAGTATTGTTAAGGATAAGGTTTCACAGCAAAATAAACTTATAGAGGAAGATAATTTACTTAATAAAATTAATTACTATTACAATGAAATAATAAAAATGAATACTATTAGAAAAAGAATAGGCTTGTTAAATAATAAAAAAGAAATTTACGCTTATAGCTCTGAAAATTTTAATGTACTAGAAGAAATACTGGATTTATATAAAGTGTTGGCAACTAAAAATAACTCTTCATTTACTTTTATTTATATACCTGCGAGAGAACATTTTTATGTTGGAAATACGTACCAAGATAATTATGAAAAAATAATAACAATCCTAAATAGAAAAAATATTAAATACATAGACTTATATCAAGAAATGAAAAATTATGGTGATCCTTTGAGTTTTTTTCCAGCAAAAATAATGAGGCACTTTAGTGCTGAAGGTCATAAAAAATTGTCAAAAATATTAATTAAAAATTTAATTAATTATTAAATTATATTGATCTATAATTTTTATTTTAAGTTTTTAGTCCAATAAAAACTTATATAAATAGTTTTTTTTTAACTTAGGATCTTGTTTTTTTTTATCTAAAATGCAGTTTCCTATTACCAAGTAATCTAGATCTGTTCCCATAAAACAATTAAAAGCATCTATTGGTGTATTCACAATTGGTTCACCTCTTACATTGAAAGAAGTATTCACTATTACTGGACAGCCAGTTTTTTCCTTAAACTTTGAAATTAAATCATAGTAACGATTATTTGTACTTTTTGTAACTGTTTGAATTCTAGCTGAATAATCAACATGGGTTACAGCGGGAATTTCTGACCTCTTAATATTTAATTTATCTATACCAAAAAGATTTTTTTGTTCATCATTTATTTCAATTTTTTTATTTGAATTTATATTTGCTACTAATAACATATATGGACTATCCACATTCATCTCAAACCAGTCAGATAAATCTTCTCTCAAAACTGAAGGTGCAAAAGGTCTAAAACTTTCTCTATATTTAATCTTAAGATTTAAATTTTTTTGCATCTTGTTAGATCTTGGATCTGCTAAGATTGATCTTCCTCCTAGGGCTCTAGGACCAAATTCCATTCTACCTTGGAACCATCCTATAGCTTTTTCATTTGATAAAAGTTCTGCTGTTTTATTAATCAAATGTTCATAGTTTAACGTTTCAAAATTAGCACCCATGTCTTTCAAATCTTTTTCAATATCATCTTGACTGAATTTATTTCCTAAATATGAGCCTTTCATATCATCATTTGAGTTTACTGTTCTTTTGTGTCCAAGATCAATATGCCACAATGCTAAAGCCGCACCTAAAGAACCTCCTGCATCACCGGCAGCAGGTTGGATCCAAATATTATCAAAAATTTTTTCTTTAAGAATTTTTCCATTTGCAACACAATTTAACGCTACACCTCCGGCTAAACATAAGTTTCTAATTCCATATTCCTCTCGAATAGATTTTGCCAACTTAATCATAATTTCTTCGGTAACTTTTTGAATTGATGATGCAATATCCATATGAAATTGAGTTATTTCTTCATTCTTTGGATTACGAGGTTTTTGACCAAATAAACTATTAAATTTTTCATTTATCATCGTGAGTCCAGTTGCATAATTAAAATATTTTTGATCTAGTCTAAAAGTACCATCTTCTTTCAAATCAAATAATTGTTTTACTTTATCCTCATAAATAGGAGTTCCGTATGGAGCTAAACCCATCAATTTATATTCACCACTGTTTACTTTAAAACCTGTATAATACGTAAATGCTGAATAAAGTAATCCAAGTGAATGAGGAAAATGAATTTCTTTTTTAATTTCTAAAGTTTCATTTTTTCCTACTGCAACTGTAGTTGTTGCCCACTCACCTACGCCATCTGCAGTTAAAATAACTGCTTCATTAAAAGGTGATGGAAAAAAAGCACTCGCTGCATGACTTAAATGATGATCTGAAAAAAAAATATTTTCGTCAGAGTTATAATTTTCATCATGTTGCTGAAGTTTATTAAATAAAAGATTTTTTTGAAAAAGCTTTTCTTTAATCCATAAAGGCATAGCTTTTGCAAAAGAGACAAAACCTTTAGGTGCAAAAGCTACATAAGTTTCTAATAATCTTTCAAATTTTAAAAATGGTTTTTCAAAAAAAACTATTTGGTCTACTTCACTTAACTTTAAATTTGAAAATTTTAAAACAAACTCAATTGCATTATAAGGATAGTTTGCATCATGTTTTTTTCTAGTAAATCTCTCCTCTTGTGCTGCCGCAACAATTTTCCCATCTACCAAAATACAAGCGGCACTATCATGATAAAAAGCTGAAATACCTAAAATTGAACTCACTTTAAAAAATTGTGTATATAAATGGAGCTACTGCTGAACCTTGAGTTAAAACAATTAAACCTCCAAATAAGACTAAAACGATTATAATTGGTAAAAGCCAATATTTTTTTCTTACTTTCAAAAATTCCAAAAATTCTTTGATAAAACTCATATTAAAATTGATTTTTCATTTTACTTTTTGGACCTTTTTTTTCAATCCAATAAGATTTATTATTATTATATTTCAAATTTATTAAGTCTTTTCCTAATAATCTCATTAATAAACCTATAGGTGTTACTACTAAAAAAAAGATTATTCCCATAATTATTGGAGATATTATTTTCCCAAGAAATATTCCAAATTTAAACCAAAGTTTGTTTAAAGGAGTTAAAATTTTAGAATTTAATAAACCTAGGACTAAGAAGATTATAGAAATTATTGCTGACCATACTCTTATATCTTGACTATAAGTTAAGGGATATAAAGTAATAAGCAAAAAAACTACAAAAAAAACAATTCCAAAACTTCGATTAGAACTTATTTTTATATCATCCATTTAAAGATTTTTGAGGCTTCATGTCCTTTTTATTTATACCTGCAACTCTTACAGGTTTTTTCATTGCATCTCTTCTAAATGGTTCCCCAAGCTCTTGGTTAAGAATTACTTCGATAAATGTTGTAATTCCTTTCTTTTGATCTTCACAAGATTGTTTGATTGCATTTGTAGTTTCTTCCATTGTTCTAACAGTTACACCTTTTAAACCACAAGCATCAGCAACTTTAGCGTAACTTAACTCTGGATCTAATTCAGTACCAACAAAATTGTTATCAAACCAAAGTGTCGTATTTCTTTTTTCTGCACCCCATTGATAATTTCTAAATATCACCATAGAAATAGCTGGCCATTCTTCTCTTGCGCATGAGCTCATTTCATTCATACTGATACCAAAAGCACCATCACCAGCAAATCCGATAACAGGGGTATCAGGACAGCCAATTTTTGCTCCCAATATTGACGGAAAACCATAACCACAAGGACCAAATAAACCTGGTGCTAAATATTTTCTTGGCTTTTCGAATGTAGGGTAAGCATTACCTATCGCACAATTGTTTCCGATATCACTTGATATAATTACATCATCAGGCATTCCTGCTTGAATTGCTCTCCAAGCTTGTCTTGGTGACATTCTATCCGCATCTCTTTCTCTAGCTTCTTTATTCCAAACTGTTCCTTCATCATCATCTTCATGATCTAAACTTGAAAGTTTTTGTAACCAAGCTGATTTAGTTTGATGAATTAAATCTTTTCTAGCCTGTCTGTCAGTATCACCAGCGTTTGAAGATAATTTTTCTAAAATTTGTTCAGCAACTAATTTTGCATCACCACTTATTCCTACAGTAACTTTTTTAGTTAAACCTATTCTGTCAGGATTAATATCAACTTGAATAATGTTTGCACTCTTTGGCCAATAATCAATTCCATAACCAGGTAAAGTAGAAAAAGGATTTAATCTTGTTCCTAAAGCTAATACGACATCAGCTTTTGAAATTAATTCCATTGCAGCTTTTGATCCATTATATCCTAGAGGACCAACAGCTAAAGGATGGCTTCCTGGGAAACTGTCATTATGTTGGTAACCTGAACAAACGGGTGAATCTAATTTTTCTGCAAGTTTTTTTGTAGCTTCTATAGCTCCTCCAATAACAACACCTGCTCCAGATAATATTACTGGAAACTTAGCTTTAGATAATAAGTCAGCTGCTTTAGCTACAGCATCATTTCCTCCTCCTTGTCTTTCGAGTCTTACAATTGGAGGAAGATCTATATCAATTACTTGGCACCAATAATCTCTTGGAACATTTATCTGCGCAGGTGCAGATCCTCTTATAGCCTTTTCTATAACTCTATTTAGTACTTCAGCCATTCTTGATGGATCTCGTACCTCTTCTTGATAACAAACCATGTCTTTGAATAAATTCATTTGCTCTACTTCTTGAAATCCACCTTGCCCCATAGTTTTGTTAGCAGCTTGTGGTGTAACTAATAAAAGAGGAGTATGATTCCAATAAGCTGTTTTAATTGGTGTAACTAATCCAGTAATTCCGGGTCCGTTCTGAGCAATAACCATTGACATTTTACCAGTAGCTCTTGTGTAACCATCAGCAATTAAGCCGCCGTTTGTTTCATGAGCAACATCCCAGAAAGTAATACCTGCATCTGGAAAAATATCTGAAATTGGCATAAAGGCTGAACCGATAATTCCAAACGCATGTTCAATGCCGTGCATTTGTAAAACTTTTACAAAAGCTTCTTCTGTTGTCATTTTTGTCATAAAACTAGAACCTCTCTAAAGTGTAATTATACTATTTATAAAATTCGTTTGTTAATTTGTGCGATTAATATATAAGATTTTAGAAATTTCAAACAAACAAATCGACACGATATGGCAACAGATATAATCATACATGATAAAAAAGACAACGTAGGAGTAGTTGTTATTGAAAAAATCACTCCTAAACAAGACTGTGCTTGCTGGATAATGGAAGACGACAGTTCAACAAATATTCAATCCGTAGATGAAATACCTTTAGGTCATAAAATTGCAATGGTTGACCTTAAAGAGGGCGATACTATTTTAAAGTATGGTCACGATATTGGTAAAGTTGTTAAATCAATCAAAAAAGGTGAGCATGTACATGTTCACAATGTAAAAACAAAGAAGTGGTAATAGTATGGAAATCCCAAAGAGCTTTTTAGGTTATAAAAGAGAAAACGGCAGAGCCGGAACAAGAAATCATGTAATTATTTTGCCAGTTGATGATATTTCGAACGCATGTGCAGAGGCAGTTGCAAATAACATTAAAGGCACAATCGCTCTTCCTCATTCTTACGGAAGACTTCAGTTTGGTGCAGATTTAGAGCTTCATTTTAGAACAATGATAGGAACTGGATGTAATCCAAATGTTGCAGCTGTAATTGTAATAGGTATTGAGCCGAAATGGACAAAAAAAATTGTAGATGGAATTGCTAAAACTGGAAAACCAGTTGAAGGATTTCATATTGAGCGTACAGGCGATATTGGTACGACAATGAAAGCATCAAAAAAAGCACAAGAATTTGTTATGTGGGCTTCAGAAAAACAAAGAGAAGAGTGTCCTTTAAGTGATTTATGGATTTCAGTTAAATGTGGAGAATCTGATACTACTTCAGGACTTGCTGCAAACCCAACTGTTGGAAATTTAATGGACAAACTTGAGCCATTAGGTGTTCACTTGTGTTTTGGTGAAACATCTGAATTAACTGGTGCAGAACAAGTATGTGCAACTAGAGGAGCTACAAAAGAAGCATCTGACAAATTTATGAATACCTGGAGCTCTTATAATGATTTTATTTTAAAAGAAGCAACAGATGATCTTTCTGAAAGTCAACCTACAGCTGGAAATATAGCTGGTGGACTTACAACAATTGAAGAAAAAGCTTTTGGTAATTTTCAAAAAATTGGAAATTGTAAATTTATTGATGTTCTTGAACCAGCAGAAGAACCAACTAAAGGAAAAGGTTTGTATTTTATGGACACTTCATCTGCTGCTGCAGAATGTGTAACGCTTCAAGCTGCTGCTGGTTTTAATATTCATTTATTTCCAACTGGACAAGGTAATATCGTTGGAAATCCAATTGAACCTGTTGTTAAATTAACAGCTAATCCATTAACTGTAAAAGGTATGGGAGAGCACATTGATTGTGATGTTTCAAAAATTCTTTCAAGAGAAATGAATTTATCTGAAGCAGGTGATGAATTAATTAAAACGACACTTAGAGTAGCAAACGGTAGATTAACTTGTGCTGAAGCTTTGGGTCATAAAGAATTTGTTATGACTAAACTTTACAGAAGTGCTTAATTAGCTTTGGTCTTTCATGAATATTAAGAAATACCTGGTTGTATTACCAGGTATTATATTGGCATTTGTTCTTTACACTTTATCTCAAGGTTTCAATAATATTCTTGGTATTGAGCTATTAGGCTATGAAAAAAGCCCAATATCTACTGCAATGATTGCTATTTTATTAGGAATGTTTTTCGGAAATGTTTTTAAAATAAGAGAAAGTTTTTTAAAAGGATTAGATTTTACACAAAAATATATTCTAAAACTAGGTATTATTTGTCTAGGTATTCAATTGAAGCCATTTGAATTTTTAGAATTTGGAAAAATAGCAATTCCATTAATTATAATCTGTATAATTAGTGTGTTAATAGTAATTAAACTTCTTATTAAAAAATTAAAAATACCAACAAGAATGGCTTACTTGATATCTATAGGCAGTACTGTCTGTGGCACTACTGCAATTATGGCTACTGCTCCTGTTATTAGTGCAAAAAAAAACGAGGTGTCGTATGCAATTGCTAATATTACATTGTTTGGAATACTTTCGATGCTTATTTATCCTTATTTTGCTAACTTTTATTTTGAAAGTGAGCCTTTACTAATTGGATTGTTTTTAGGAACCTCTATCCATGAAACCTCTCAAGTTGCAGCTGCAGGATTGATTTATGACCAACAGTTTAATAGTCCTGAAACTTTAAATATCGCAACAGTCACAAAATTAATAAGGAATACCTTTTTGATTATCATGATCCCTTTATTTGCATTTCTTTATAATCGAGGAAAAACTACAGAAAGGAAATACTCAATAAAAGATATTTTTCCTTACTTTGTATTAGGTTTTGTGGCCATGATAATAATTAGAAATTTAGGTGATCTAATGTACTCAAATAATTACAAATGGTCGGCTACAATTGAGGGTATTCAATTGTTCTCAAAAATATTTTTAACAATGGCAATGGCAGCAATTGGTCTTTCTACCAACTTAAAAGAAATTAAAAATATGGGTTACAAACCATTTGTTGTTGGTTTTATAAGTATGGCAACTGTTGGTTTAGTTTGTATTACAACTATCGAATTATATCTAAGTTATTTTAATTAAGATTTAACTAATAATTTTTTTCTAAAGTTTGAAATAAATCGTCTTATAAAAGCAGCTCCAACACCTAAAATAATTGCAAACATAATTGTAAATAGTCCGTAAAAGAAAGGCATCTCTTTAGAAAAATCAATTATAAATTCAGAAAAGAAGTTTAAATTTGAACTAGTGGCTTTAGCAGTTCCATTTATAATTTTTTCTGCAAAAAATGTATCGTATGCAATTGCTATTCCAACAATCAGTAATAAAATTGCCAATAAGGCTCTTAAACCAGAACTATCGATTCTTTCTCCTAATTTTTGTCCAACCTGAACTCCTATTATAGATCCTACAACCAACATGAGAACTAGAAATAAATCTATAGATCCATAATTAAATGAATGAAGAAAAGTAACAACCACACTTACAAAAATTGTTACAAATAAAGATGTACCAGGAACTAATTTGGTAGGCATTTTAATTATATAAATCATTGCAGGAACTAAAATAAAAGCACCTCCGATTCCCATAATGGCAGCAATGAATCCAACTAATAGACCAATTATAATTGGTGTAAAAATACTCTCATATAATTTAGACTTTGGAAATCTCATTCTTAATGGAAGACCATGAATCCAATAATGAACATGTAATTTTTTTTTAACTACAATGTTTCTTTTTGCTTTATCTATTTCACCCAAACTCTCAACCAACATTAAAGTTCCGATTATTGCTAATATATACATGTAAGCCAGAGAGATTACTGTATCAATTTTTCCAATACCTTTAAAATATGTAAAAGTGTAAATTCCTAAAGAAGTTCCAATTACACCTCCTATCACAATCATTGAACCCATTTTATAATCTAAAGTATTTTTTAAATAATGCGTGGTAGATCCAGAAACTGAAGTAGCTAAAATATTATTTGCTTCATTAGCAACTGCATATGCAGGAGGTATTCCTAAAAAAATTAAGAAAGGTGTCATCAAAAACCCACCACCAACACCAAATAAACCTGAAAGCACTCCAACAATCGCACTTAATAAAAGTATCTCGATAGGGTTAACAAAAACTTGAGCTATCGGTAAAAATACTTCCATAAAAAATTTAAAAGTTGTTAAAAAACAACTTAGTTAAAAGTGATAAAAGTTCCAACTAAAATCACTCCCCAGTAAGCTGTTAAGCTTGCTATAATTCCTGCCTTAATAAATATAGTTTTAAAATTTGAGAGTTTATTGATAATTTTTACGTTAGAAAGTAACATTAAATTCGTCAATACACCCACAACGAAATTTGTCAAACAATTATTTATTATTAAGCAATTTTTTTTGCCTAGTAGATGGTAGCCCCAAAAACTTTAATTGTGTCGTCCTCAACTCCTAAAACCAATCTTCCAAGGAATTCTCCTGGGATCTCTTTATTTGTCTGTTTAATTAGAACAGTTATATAGTCTCCTCTTCTAAGACATCCAAACGGTTCAAAAGTCTCTTTAAGATTAGTAATTAGCTTGTTATTAGCCCACTGCTTACCAAGCTCTACTTCGTTAGCACCAAATAGCATTTGAGTGGAAAAATCTTTAGTGAAACCACCGTAATCTTTAAGATTAGATGATTTAACCAAATTATCCCAAATAGGTTTAGCTAATTCAAATATCTCATCATCTGTTTTAGATAAAATATCCATTAAATTTAATTAAAAAGTTAATTAAGAAGCTTTTTTCTTCTCGTTCTCATCCACTATATGGTAGACAGGAACTTTCTCCATACTAAACTTACCAGTCTTAGGGTCTCTTCTAGAAACTGTTAAACAATGCCAATTATCATCATCAAGTTTCATATGATCACCTCTATAATAATATCCAGGCCATCTAGTTTCTTCTCTAAACATAGTATGTTCTGTTACGCACTGAGATGTCAAAGCTCTGTGTTTAAGCTCCCATGCTCTCATAAGCTGGTGATAATCCTCAGCTCCCACGTTTTCAAGATCTTCCTCAAGCCAAGCTAACAATTCTAATCCTCTTTTTAGCATATTAGCATTAGTCATATAGTTTGTAGCTATTCCACCCACATATTCATCCATTATTCTTTGTAAACGTTGTAAGCCTTGAATAGGTGAGATATAGCTTGGAGATACAGTTCCTCCAGTAATCTCATTTTGAGCTACTGTGTAATTTTCTAAAGGTTTGTAAACTTTAACTTTGAAATCTTCACATTGTTTATCTGATACTTTTAATCCCTCAGCTTTTTTATCTTCAATATATTTTACAGCTGCTTTTGCTGCTAATCTACCTTCTGTAAAGGAGCCTGACGAAAATTTGTGAGCACTTCCACCTACAGTATCACCTGCTCCAAATAATCCATCAATTGTTAACATTCTATTATAACCCCAGAAATACTCCGGTGGAGACAAATCTTCTGGTCCACTTACCCAAGCTCCAGAACAAGTAGCGTGAGAACCCATTACGTATGGTTCGGACGTTGTTAATTCAGGATTTGTATATTTCGGGTCAATATTTTGAGATGCCCAAACAACAGCTTGACCTACTGTCATTCCTAAGAAATTCTCCCAACCAACAGTTTCTAAATGTGGGTCTTGAAAAGCCTCAGTAGTAACCATATGGATTGGTCCACCACCTGCAATTGTTTCTTGAATAAAAGCATGATTTCTTAAACACGTAGGTGTTGGATGGTGATCTATATATTCACCTACTAACTCTTTAGTCTGATCGTACCATTTTTTCTCATAGTTTTCACCATTTGCATTTTGTGTATACGTTTTTAAATGAAGAAAATAAGCTCCAACAGGTCCATATCCATCTTTAAATCTACATAACACAATTCTATTTTCCATTTGAGTCATTTTAGCACCAGCTGCAATTGGTAATGCGTACGCTGAACCATTACTCCAAGGAGCATACCAAGTTCTTCCCATACCTTCTCCAACAGCTCTAGGCTTAAATATGTGCGAAGCTCCTCCTGCTGCAACAATTACAGCCTTCGCTCTAAATACGTGGAAATCGCCTGTTCTCATATTAAATCCAACAGCTCCACCCACTCTATTCTCTTGAGCCTCATCCATTAAAAGATGAGTAATCATAATTCTATTATAAATTTTGTCTGCAGATTTTTTTGCTGCTTCTGCAACAATTGGTTTATAACTTTCACCGTGGATCATTATCTGCCACTTACCTTCTCTTAAATATCTTCCAGTCTCTTCATTTTTCATCATAGGAAGACCCCACTCATCAAACATATGAACAGTTGAGTCTACATGACGAGCCATGTCATACCCTAAATCTTCTCTAACCATTCCCATCAAATCATTTCTTGCATATCTGACATGATCTTCAGGTTGATTTTCGCCCCACTGCATACCCATGTAACAGTTAATTGCGTAAAGACCTTGAGCTACTGCGCCACTTCTATCTATGTTTGCTTTTTCAACACAAACAATTTTCATATCTCTACCCCAGTGCCTTGCTTCAAAAGTTGCACCAGTACCAGCCATACCTCCACCAACAACTAATACATCACAATCTTCGTAATGAGTTTTATGCTTAGCCATTAATAATAAACTCCTTTTTTAAAAGACTCTTTTGGAACTGCAGGAAGTTCACCATCGATATTTAGTCCTTCAGGTTCAGTATAAAGTCTCTGTGAGTTTAATTCTCCTTGTTTAATTTTTTCACCATCTGCAAGTTTAGGAATAAACT
Organism: Candidatus Pelagibacter sp.; assembly: GCF_052046145.1. Taxonomy (GTDB): domain Bacteria; phylum Pseudomonadota; class Alphaproteobacteria; order Pelagibacterales; family Pelagibacteraceae; genus Pelagibacter. The sequence goes on along the minus strand of NZ_JBNGZR010000001.1, from coordinate 441,537 downwards.
TTCCCCATGGTTTTGTTGTTATTGGTGAAACAAAGTCTTTTGTTGTTCCATTTCTAAATTTAATTTTCCAAGAAATAGTTCCTTTTTCCTCTTCACGTCTTACTCTAACGCTATGCCCCATCGGAGCAAAATCTGCATAACCTCTTACATCAATCGCATGATTTGGGCATGCTTTAACACAAGAATAACATTCCCAACAAAAATTAGGTTCTATATTTTTCGCACGTCTAATGTTCTCATCAATGTGCATTATATCAGATGGACAAATATCTACACAGTGACCACATCCATCACATCTAGTCATATATACAAAAGTTGACATAATTTATTTTCTTTCCTTTTTAGTTATCATATTAATAATGTTTTGGCTCTTCTCTTTTTATTCCTAAGCCAAATTGCTCAGGGGCATCCGCAGGAGGTGGTAAATTATCTCTAGAACCGTCTGCTTCAGCCAAATTTTTCTGTATTGCTGCTCCAGGCTTGTAGAACATGTGAGCAAATTTTGACCAATAAACTCCACCAAATAAAACTAAATTTGAAACTACAAACAATGCAAAAAATAAGAATGATAAACCTACTTGACCATTAAATTGAGTGTAAGACCAAGCTAGTCCAAAAGTTGAACATGCTAATAATGCTAAAACAAACAAATCAGCTTTAATAATTCTATACCAAGGGTGTGCTTCAGCAGAAACATCTACTCTTAAAAAAAACCAAAACCAAAACCCACCAACACATGTAAGTATTGCGCCTGCATGCCATAGCATTGGCCACAATGTAGAAGAAGTTTTATCTGCACCTGTATAACAAAACACTAACATTGCTGAAGCAATCCAAAAGATTATAGTTCCATACATACCAAGAACATGTGCCAATCTTCTTTTTCCAAAACCTAATTCTGATGTTGTCCCAATGTCATAGACAGTAGTCTTAACAATAATTTTTGCTTTCTCAGCAGCTCCAACATCTCTTGTTGCCTGCAATTTTGCTTTTTTTGCATTATTAAAAAAATAAGTTAAATTTTTGTGATGTATCATCTGAATAATTGTTCCAAAAACAATTAAAAGAACCATTGCAATTATAAAACCTTGCATAACAACAGTAGGAACTACCTCTGATAATAACGAAAATGGATTTGTTTCAAGCATTTTACCCTTATGTTAAATTATTTTTAAATAATTTCAAAGTTTTCTAATCTAGTTAACTCATCAGATCAACAAAAACTATTGATAAATTTGTCTTTAATAACAACTAATAAAATATTTACTTTCTTTTGTAATGTTGTTTTTTTGGGATCACAGACCTAACACCACCCTGGGGATTCTCAACATCCCCTTCTCTTCTTGGAATTAAATGAATGTGACAATGCATAATTGATTGGCCTGCAGATTTTCCTGCATTTGTGCCTATATTGAAACCTTTAACAGTAGAATCTTGTTTTAAAATTTTTTCTTTAGTATTTAAAATTAACTCGTTACATGCATGAATTTCTTCTTTAGTAAGCTCAAAGTATGTCTCTACATGTCTTTTAGGAACGATAAGACTATGAAATTCTGAGACTGGATAGCTATCTATGGATGAGTAAGCTAACTGATTTTCAAACTGCAGCTCTTCTTTTCTGATTTTGCAAAATATGCACGGGTTGTTTGGATCTTTCATATTTAAATAAGAGAATTATATATTTTATTTAACTTAGTGTAACAATTTTTATTTCTTCTCCTCCATATAAGATCATTTATTTTTGAAACTGATGTTACTCCTTTACCAGATCCAATGAGAATAATTTCATCATAATCATCGATTGATTTAATAAAAATATCTTTAAAATTAATTTTAATTTTCTTACTTATAAATTTAAGTGTGTTTCCTAAATAACAATCTTTTTTAGGTGAAAAAATCTTTCCATTTTTCACAAAAACTAAGTTTGAAGTACCTGTTTCTAAAATTTTCTCATTTGCTACTAGAGCAATATCAAATTTAGTTGAGTCAACTTTGCTTAATTTTGCTAATATTTTTTTATAATATAAATTTTTATAATTTGGCTCTACTCTTTTATATCTAAACAATAATAGATTAAAATTACTTTTTGGTTTTGGTCTTTTTCTAATTGAGATTGATATTAGTTTTTTATTTAACGCTATACGAAATAAATTATCAGGGCCTTTGTACAGAGTGTTTTTATTAATTAAACCTTTAATAGTATTTTTTAAATTTTTTTTTCTAATTCCATATTTTTTTGTAGATTTTATTAAGTTTTCTATATGAGGTTTTAAAAGTATTAACTTAGGAGGTTTTCCAACCATTCGCATTGTAGTAAATACGCCTCTAGATCCCCAAAGGTCTTTAAAAGTAACTTCTTTAAGATTACTAAGCTGATAAGATTTTTTTAATAAGAGTGTTGCCATTTTCTGTTAAAAAAGATTCTGGATGAAATTGAAATCCATATATTTTGTTTTGATTATCCTCAAGGCCCATTGGTATTTTTGTTTTACTACATCTCATAGTTATTTTAATAGAATTCGATTTAAATGGCTCCATTAATTTTAATGAATGATATCTTCCAACTTTAAACTGTTGATTATTTTTAAAAATTTTACTTTGATTATTTGTTTTAATTTTAGATTGAAATCCATGGTAAATTTTTTTTTGTTGTATTATTTTGCCTCCTTCATTATGCAAAATCATTTGATAACCAAGACAAATACCAATAATTTTTTTCCTGCCTTTGTATTTTTTATAAATTTTTGAAGTATTAGGGTAATCCTTTGGTGATCCAGGTCCTGGTGATAAGACGATCACATCACTTTTATCAAGTAATTTGTTATTTACCTCGAAATAATTTGAGCAAAAAACTTTATCAAATTTTGCAAATTGATGAACAACATTCCAAGTAAAAGAGTCTTGATGATCTATAATGTAAATCATTTAAATAACTCCAATAAGGATTTTGCTTTAATATAATTTTCATTAAATTCTTTCTTAGGTGAACTATCTAATACTACTCCAGATGCAGCAGAGATCTCTGATTGATTTTTGTAATTTAATATAGATCTAATTATAATATTAAACTTCATATCTTGATTAAATTTAATATACCCAAAACTTCCTGTAAAAATATTTCTACTTTCTTTTTCTTGATTATTTAGAAGTTCTAAGGTTCTAATCTTGGGACAACCAATTACAGATCCGCCGGGCATCATAGCTTTGATGATATCAATCAATTTTGTATTTTTATTTATTATCCCACCTATTGAAGTCACATAGTGAAAAAGATGCTTATATTCTTCAACATATTTTTTTTTTAGTATTTTAACACTTCCAGGCTTACAAATTTTAGATAAATCACTTCTTTCCATATCAACTATCATGTTGTGTTCTTTTGTTTCTTTCTCATTATTTTTGAAATATTTAAGAGCTATATTTTTATTGGATAATATTTTTTTCTTAAAAGTTCCAGCTATTGGTTTTGTTATAATTTTATTTTTTTTCTTATCAATTAATGTTTCAGGTGAGCAACTTACTATAGAATAATCCTTGTCTTTTATCATAAACGACTCTGGGGACGCATTAACACGCATTAATTTCCAAAAAAAATTAACAGGATTAATTAATGATTTATTCTTATATTTTGTACAAATTTTAATTTGATAAGTCTCACCTTCTCTTATTTTTTTTGAAAATAATTCAAATATTTTTTGATATTTTGCATATGAAATATTAATCTTAAAAGGACTTAATATTTGAGTTTTGTTGAATTGATAATTAAATGTATGTTTTTTTATATTAGATATAACTTTGATATCTTTTCTAATTTTAATTATAGTCTCAGGTTTATAAAAAATTCCTTTATAAAAGTTTATCCTTTTTTTATTTTTTAAATTAATACCAATCAAATTACATAAAATTTCATAGCCAAAAAATCCAAGATATAAATCTGTTTCTTTGTTATATTTTTTTTTCTCTAACGAATTAAGAAATTTATGTATATTTTTTTTTGTTAAAATGATCTTTTTTGAAAAATCTGTATAAATATTATAGCCATCTTCTACTTTATAAATAATTAAAGGTTTATCTGATTGATACAGATCCTCTAAATAAGGGTTAAATTTAAACTTATGCTGGCTGAGTTCTTTCAATTGCTTTCTCTACTATAGGTAAATGTATCAGACCTGCAAAAATTGATAATGCGATAGATCCGTACCATGCATAGTCAAAATTTCCATTTAATTCATAAAATACACCACCTAGATATGCTCCTAGGAAAGAACCAATTTGATGGCTTACAAAAACTATTCCATATAAAAGTCCAACATATTTTGTACCAAATATATGTGCAACAATTCCATTTGTTGGAGGAACTGTAGATAGCCATAAAAAACCAAAAGTAACTCCAAAAACTACAGAATTAAAAATACTTGGTGGTAAGAAAATAAAATAGATAATTGAAACGCCTCTTAAAAGATATATTGCACTTAATATTTTTTTTTTACTATACCTTGTTGCTAAATAACCACTTGTAATAGTGCCAGCCATATTAAACACTCCTATCAAAGCTAAAACCATTGCTGGTGTCCAATCAGGCAAACCTTTATCTGCCATATAGGTAGGAATGTGTGTTGCTACTAGAGCAATATGCCAACCACAAACAAAAAAACCTAAAGTGAGATAAATAAAACTTTTATTTGCAAATGCCTCTTTTAGAGCCTCTCTTGCTGTTTGATTATTATCTTGATTAACTCCTACAGGTATTTTTGGAGTACTAACAAACAAAGCTACCACTAATCCTAATCCTAAAAGAAGTGAAAAATATAAAAGAGTATTTTCCCAGCCTGTTTCAACTAAAGAATATCTTACAAGTAAAGGTGATACAAAATATCCAAATGAACCTGCACATGTAACAATTCCTGTTGCAATAGTTCTATTAGATGCTGGAAAATGTTTAGCTACTACTGATACCGGAATACCTATTGCAGTGGAGCCTAAGCCTATTCCAATCATCACTCCTATAGTTAAAGTAAAATAACCTCCAGTATTATAGCCAGAATAAAAAAGCAAAACCCCAACTAAATAAAAAACAAAACCAATAAATATTGCAACCGCTCCTCCATATTTATCAGTAATTACACCAAACAACGGACTGAATACTCCCCAAAGTAATAACTGCAATCCCATAACAAAACCAAAATGAGAAATGGAAATATCTAAGTCAGTATTAAAATCAAAATAAAACAACCCAAAGGTCTGTCTTATTCCTAAAGAAATAATTACAACTATAGAAGCTGCAATTAAAGTGATTAGTGCTCTTTTGCTTATAGTAAAACTTTCTGAACTCATTTAATAAATTTTAATGCTTGTTTTATATCATCTATAATGTCTTTAGGATCTTCAAGTCCAATATGCATCCTTATTATATGTTCATCTTTATTTATATGTGTAAATTGTCTCTTACCTAATGCTTGGTGTGTTTGATAAAGTGCTAAGCTTTCGAAACCTCCCCAACTGAAGCCATAACCAAAAAGTTTTAAAGAATTAACAAATTTTAACACTGAGTTTTTATTTTTTGATTTTATTTTAAATCCCAATAAACCCGATGCTCCAGAATAATATTTTTTCCATAATTTATAATTTTGACTACCTTTTTTATATGGATAAAAAACTTTAATTATTTTTTTCTGTTTTGATAAAAACTTAGAGACTTTAAGCGCATTTTCCTGATGTTTTTCTAATCTTACATCTAAAGTTCGAATACCTCTTAGAATTAAATATGCATCATCAGGACCTAATCTTAATCCTGAAACTTTATTTGTTGCTTCTACTAATTTAAAAACTCGTTTACTTATAGCTAAACTGCCACCCATTACATCTGAGTGACCAGAATAATATTTCGTTGCAGAGACAATCGACATATCAAAACCTAGCTTTATTGGTTTCAGAAAATAAGGTGTTCCCCAAGTGTTATCTATGGCTGTATAAATTTTATTATTTTTTGCCAATGCAACTATTTTTGATAAATCTTGAAATTCAAAAGTGTTGCTTCCAGGATTTTCAACAAAAATAAGCTTTGTTTTTTTTGTAATCTTACTTTTTAGATCATTTAAGTCGTTTGGATTATAAAATATTGCTCTGATATTAAATTTTTTAAGGTATGTTTCTGTTAAAAATCTTGATGGTGAGTAAACCGAGTCTGTAACAAGTATTTCATCATCTGGTTTCACAACGCTTAACACACAAAGAAATATTGCACCAAAACCAGTAGGGGTTAAATAAACCTTATAACATTCTTCAATTTTTCTTAAAATTTGTTGTAAAGCATATGTTGTGGATGTTCCCTGTCGACCGTAATCAAAATTTCCACTTACTGGATCTTTCAAATATTTATTCTGAGTTTTTTTAATATCCTGCATGGATTTAAAAATAATAGTAGAAGCTCTAACCACAGGAGGATTTACAGACTGATTATGAAAATCTTTAGCTGTATGTTTGAGAAAAGTCTTAAAGGAATTACCCATAATAAATTTGATATGTTATTAAGACAATGCTATATCCCATGAAAAACGTCAATAAAATTAAAATAGGACTAAATGAGTTACCCAAAGAAACATAGAGGCCGAAGAAAACAAGGGTCTAAAAAAAGAAGAGCTAAAAGAAAAAATAAGAAGAAATAATTCTTCTGCTATTCTTTAATCCAACCACCACCAAGCACTTTGTGGCCAAACTGGTCTTTACGATAAAAAACACATGCCTGACCAGGCGAAATACCATCTTCAGGAATTGCTAAATTAACTTTAGCATTATTGTTATCTATAAGATCAACTTTTGCTTCTAGAAGACTTCCAGTAGATCTAACTTTAACAAATAAATTTTGATCTAAATCCTCTTTGTTAGTTAATAAATTTATTTCCTTTAAAGAAATTGTTTTTTTTCCAAGTTTTTCTTTAGGTCCAACGATTATTTCATTTTTATCCGAATTTATCTTTAACACATAAAGAGCTTCTTTATCTGAAACTTTGATTCCTTTTCTTTGACCAATTGTGAAATTAATAATTCCATCATGAACACCAATTACCTCACCGTTTAAATTTTTTATATTTCCTTTCTGAAAGGAGTCTGGTCTGAACTTTTGTATTACTGAAGCATAATCACCATTTGGCACAAAACAGATATCTTGACTATCGGGTTTATCTGCAACGTTTAAATCAAGATTTTTTGCAATTTCTCTAGTTTTGTCTTTTAACATTCCACCTAAGGGAAATCTTAAATAATCTAATTGTTCTCTAGTTGTGTTGAATAAAAAATAACTTTGGTCTCTATTTTCATCTATTGCTCTATACATGTTTGTAGTTTTATTTTCTGTAATACTTTTTACATAATGGCCCGTAACTAACGCATCCGCTTTGAGTTCTTTTGAAACTTCAAATAAGTCTTTAAATTTTACAGTTTGATTACACTGAACACATGGAATTGGAGTTTCACCTTTTAAATAACTCTCAACAAAATTATCTATAACACCTTGTTTAAACTTATCTTGATAATATAAAATTTTATGATCTATACCTAACTTATGTGCAACACGTTTAGCATCCATTATATCTTGACCAGAACAACACTGTTTAGACGCAGCTACTTCTTTACCATCATCATAAAGTTTTAAAGTTATACCAATTACATTATAACCCTCCTTTTTCATAATTCCTGCAACAGTGGAAGAATCTACTCCACCCGACATTGCAACAACTACGGTGGTATCTGAAGGTTTTTTATCTAAACCAATAGAATTCAAATCTTTATTCATAAGGTGGTATTTATACTTATTTACAATATAAGTTAAATTAAATGATTTTAGATTATGAACCAGGTGACAAAGTCACTAATCCTCAAAAAAAAGAATGGGGAATTGGGCAAGTGCAATCTATAATTAACGATAAAGTGACAGTTAATTTTGAAAATGCTGGAAAAAAAGTGATTAATGCAAAAAAAGTTGAATTAAAAAAATTAGGAAAATGAAGATGAACTTAAAAGAGATTGTTGAAAATTTAATTGATAATTTTTTAGAGGCTGGAGATTTAGCTATACAATTAAGAAATAAGGGTTTGATAAAAAAAATAAAATCAGACAATACACCGGTAAGTAATGGTGATTTAGAAGTAAATAAATTTATATCAAAAAAAATTTCTGAGGTTACTCCAACTTTACCTATCATTTCAGAGGAAACCTCTGAAAATAAAGATAACCTAAATTTAAAAGATTTCTGGCTGGTTGATCCTATTGATGGAACATATGATTATATTAATAATTTAGAAGAATTTACTATTAATGCTGGTTTGATTATTAATAATAGACCTGTTGCTGGATTAATAAATGCTCCAGCAAAAAAAAGAATGTTTTACTCATTTGAAAAAGGTAATGCTTTTGAGTTTAGCAATGGTAAAAAAATAAACTTAAATAATTTACCTACTAAAGAAACAGATAATTTAAAATTTATTTCGTACTCAACTAAAATAAAGCCTGAAATTCAAAAAATTTATGATGATTTAGGAGTAAAAGAAAATACTAAAATGAAAAGTTCTTTAAAATTCTGTGTCGTTGCTGCTGGTGAATACGATGGTTATGTTGCTGAACCCAGAGCATATGAGTGGGATATAGCAGCTGGTCATGCAATTTTAGAACATTCAGGTGGAACTGTGACTGATTTTGAGGGAAATGAAATTTTGTACGGTAAAAAAGATTTAAAAAATCCAAGTATAATTTTGAAAAATAAAAATATTTTATAATGGATGAACAATTAAGAATAATATTAATAATTATTGTTTCAGTATCAATTTTTGGATTGTTAGTATTTGTGTTCGTAAAAAATTACATAAGAAATAAAATAAATCAGCTTGTTAAAGAAGAAAAAGATAAAAATTCAAAGTAGATTTATTATTTTTAGATATTCATCTTTTTCTATATCCATTACCTTTTTAGATGTTTCAAAATCAAATCCATTTCTTGCAAGTAGAGATATATCTTTTTTGTAAAATAAAGTTCTATTATCTTCTGCTCTTGCTGGACCAATTCTTTTTTTTTTACATAATTTTATTGCCGAAAAAAAATCCTGATCAGAATTATCTTTCTTAATTTTTTCAACTGTATCTTTGATAAATGTTTCATTAATCCCTTTTCCAATTAAATAATTTCTAATTTTATTAATTGAGTTTCCTCTTTGAATCATACTTTTAGCTTTACTTTCAGAATAAAATTTATCATTTATAAATCTGTTTTTTTCTAGGTCAGACAAAACAATATCAATCAATTTATTTACATCTTTTTTTCTTACATCAGATGCTGATAGTTTCATGTATTTTTTTAGTAAATAAGTTTTGAGTTGTTGTTTTGAAGGAGCATACTTTTCAACATAAGCAAAGGCAAAATTACGCATCTCATCGACAGTTACTTGAAGTGTTTTTTTTCTATTTCTTATAGGAATCATTGTTAGATTTAATATAATATATCTAAATGATTGAACAAATTTATACTTATTTCACAATTGAGACACTTTACATGTGGATCAACCTTGGAGTTCTACCTTTTTGGTTTATCTTGATAGCGTTTCCTCAATCACATTTAAGTAGAATTTTTGTAACATCAATTTTTCCTTTTTTCATATTAAGTGGTGTTTATATTTTCATTTTATATAAATCTTATTTAATTGGTTATGATTTTGATGGAAATTTTTCCCTTTATCTTGGTCTTAGTGAGCTATCTAGATTGTTTGAAGACCATTTATACATAATGATATTTTGGACTCATTTCATAGCAATAAATTTATTTATTGGTGGTTGGATTGTTAAGGATTCTCAAAAATTTTCTATAAACAAAGTTTTGATGGCTGTGCCATTAATTGTGACTTATTTAATTGGTCCTATAGGTTTAATTTTATATTGGATTATTAGAATCTTTTACGCAAAAAGAGTTAGTTTATATGAGTAATCATGTAGATTTTTATTTTGATATAATTAGCCCTTATGCATATATCGCACACAAAAAAATTCTTAAACATAAAAATATTACATTTAATTACAAACCAATTTATTTAGGAGGTCTTCATAAGCTAGCTGGAATTGATTCTCCTGCATTTAATAAATATAAACTAAGAAATAATATAAATGATTGCAACCTGGTATCTGAAAAAAATAATATTGAATTCAAATGGAATTCTAATTTTCCAATAAATTCTTTAAATATAATGAGAGGATATATTAGTGTTAATAAGGATAAGCAAAACGATTACTTGAATTGTTTTTTTGATGCTTATTGGAAAGATAATCATGACTTATCAAATGTTGAGAATATGTCTAAATTAATAAGGGATTTAAATATTGATAGTGAAAAATTTTTTCAATCTATAAAAGAACAATCAGTTAAAGATAAATTAATTGAATTAACTACTGATGCTTTTCAAAAAGAAGTTTTTGGAACTCCAACCTTTATAGTCAACGATAAAATTTTTTGGGGACAAGATAGACTTGAATATGCTTTAGAAGAATTAAATGCTAATTAAATTATTTTAAATTTGCTGCTAGCTAAAGAGCCAAACCCACCGTCAATATGTGATACTTTTTGATATCCCATATCTTTTAATGATTTTACGGCTAAAGCTGATCTAACACCTCCAGCACAAAATAAAACAAATTCTTTATTTTGGTCTATTTGTCCATTTTGAAGTACTGGACTATTAGGATCTAAATATACTTCAAGCATTCCTCTTGGGATATGACTTGCTCCTTCAACGCTTCCTGTATTTTCTAGTTCATTACTTTCTCTAATGTCGATTAGATTACAATTTTTATCTTGGACCATTTGATAAGCTTCATCCGTATTGATTGTCTTAATCTCTTTTAAAGTTTCGCTAACTAGAGTTTGTAATGATTTAATGACCATAATATTATAAAACGTATAACACATTATGAAAAAATTTTTTATCAAAATATGTAAATTTTTAGGTTATGAAATTTTAGATCAAAATCATTTTTCGTCACCAACATTAGGAAAGGAATTAAATGAAGAACTGTCGATTTTGAATGAAAAATCTATAGTTTTACCTTTGGGTGAAGTCAAAATTACAAAAAAAGTAAATTCAATATTAATTGTTCTAAGGATGAATACAGATATTGAAATTTGGGATCAAAATAGGAGAAGGTTATTTGAATATCCAAAAATTGAATATTCTAAAAGATCATTAAATTCACTTATAAGATCAATTAATTTTTTAAAAAAGAAACACCCCACTATAAATGTTAAAACAATAATTGTTGATGATAATTCAAGTACTGAAAACCTTAATATAGTTAAAAAAGTAATTGATGGATATAATATAGAGATAATCAATTTAGATTACTCAAAATATGAAAAGAAAATATCAGAACAAAAAAATAAAGAAACTTTTGCAAATCTTGCAAGTTTACTTCAAAGTTTTGAGATTGGAAAAGATACTGGTGATGACTTAATTTACTTTGTTGAGGATGATTATTTACATTTTGAACCAATGTTGGAAGAAATGGTGGCTTCTTATGAAAGAATCGCATCACAACTAAATAAGGATATTTTTATGTGTCCATCTGATTATCCTTATCTTTACATGAATAATGAAAAAACAAATGTTTTGATTGGAAATAAACGTCATTGGAGAACTGTAGATAAAACACTATGTACCTTCCTGACAAATAAAAACTTATTAAATAAATATTGGGATAACTTTTATAAGAATTGTCTAGACAGACATGATCCATTTGAAAAATATTTAAATGAAATTTATTCAAAAGAAATTTGTATTTCTCCCTTAAAAAGTTTATCAATACATCTAACAAATATTAACTCAAGTTACGGCTTGTCACCATTAATTGATTACAAAAAACTTTGGGAGGAGAACGAAATAAATGATTAAAGAAAACACAAAAGCACCAATTTTTAAATTACCATCTACAAATAAAAAAGAATACTCCCTTAAAGAATCAATAGGAAATTATGTGATTATTTATTTTTACCCTAAAGATGATACTCCAGGGTGTACGATTGAAACAAATGATTTTAATAAATTACTTCCAAAATTTAAAAAGTTGAACTGTGAAATTCTGGGTATTTCTAAAGATAATTTAAAAAGTCATAATAAATTTAAAGATAAATACAAAATTAAATTTGATTTACTTGCTGACGAAGAATTAAAAGTGCTTAAAAAGTATAAAGTTTGGGGCAAGAAAAAATTTATGGGCCGTGAATTTATGGGAATAATCAGATCGACTTATTTAATCGATAAAAAAGGCAAAATACTTAAAGTTTGGGATAAAGTTAAAGTAAAAGACCATGCTAAGGAAGTATTAAAAACTCTGCAAAATATTATAAAAAAATAAAAAAAAAGACCCCTTATTTCTAAGGGGCCTTTTCTTAACTAACTAGAGAGAGAGATTATAGTTAATTCTTTTTATTAGAGGCTCTTCAATGAGATAACGACATGGAGATCGAAGAGCCTCTATATTACATGCAATTAGTCACGTATTGCGTATGCTATTACTCCTGTTTCAGTTACGTCAGTACCTTTGGCTTCAGCCTCTTTACTTAGTCTAATTCCAAAAGTAGCTTTCATAGCAGAGAACACGATGTATGACACCACAAATACAAAAATGTTAATTGATAGCACACCAATTAATTGTGCACTAAACGATGCATCGGTATTTGTTAATGGCACAGCTAATGTTCCCCATATTCCAGCAAACATGTGAGCCGGAATTGCACCTACTACATCGTCAAGTTTGAAGCTAAAAAGTAGTTTAGTTCCAAATACAACAATTAAACCACCTACAGCTCCTATGAAAATAGCTGCTAAAGGCGATGGTGCTAATGGTTCAGCTGTTACTGCCACAAGACCACCAATTGCTCCGTTTAACATTTGAATAACATCAGTTTTACCAAACATTAATCTTGTGATTATTGCAGCAGCCATTACACCACCAGCAGCAGCAAGATTAGTGTTAATAAAAATACTTGATACAGCAACTGCATCATCAAATGTTCCTATAGCAAGTTGAGATCCACCATTGAATCCAAACCAACCCAACCACAGGATGAAAACACCAACTGTTACTAATGGAATTGAAGAAGCAGCAAAAGGTCTAATAGCTTTCGCTTCACCTTTACTACCAAATCTTCCATATCTAGCACCTAACAACATAATACCAGCTAAAGCTGCTGCACCACCTGTTGAGTGAACTAGTGTTGAACCAGCAAAATCAGAGAAGCCTAGTTCTGCTAACCAGCCTCCGCCCCATTGCCAACCCATAACGATTGGATAAATAATTCCAGATAAGATAGCTGCAAAAAGAAAGAAGGGCCAAAGTTTTACTCTTTCAGCCATCGCTCCTGAACAAATTGAAACTGTCGTTGCACAAAAAACCATTTGAAAATACCAGTCAGATCCATCAGCATATCCAGTATCAACTGAACTTGCATCAGACCAAGGTGTGAATGTTCCAATATATCCACCTTCAGGTATTCCATATGCTAAGTTATATCCAAACAACCAAAACATAATTCCGGCAATTGAGTAAAGACCAATGTTTTTTGCACAAATTACAGAAACACTTTTGGAAGTTACCATTCCAGATTCTAGCATTGCAAAACCTGCTGCCATGAACATGACCATGAAACCACACATTAAAAATAGAAGCGAGTTAAATATCGCTTGAACTTCAGCAGAAACTGTTGTCTCTGCCATACCCGCAGTGCTCATGTTTAATAAAAATATTAAACTAAGAATTGGTGCGGACATTTTTTTTATAAATTTAGTCATAAGACCTCCACTTGTTTAAGAGGTGTTTTATAGTTTTAATAAAATTTTAAAGTAACGCTGATTAGGAAAAGTGGCTATGCATTTTTTGCATATAGTAACAGCCCTGAACGTATTTTAAAACGTTAGGGCTGTTAAAAAAAAATATTATCTGTTGAATACTTCTTTTAAAGCTTTGGCTGGTAAGAATTTTACCTTTTGAGAAGCAGCAATTTGTATCTGCTCACCTGTTCTAGGGTTTCTTCCAACTCTTGCTTTTCTCTTAGCTACTTTGTACGTACCGAACCCAGCAATTTTAACTGAATCATCACCTTTTAGAGCATCTAAAATAGTGTTGGTAATTGTATCAAAAGTTCGCTCAGCATCTGCTTTGCTCAAATTTAATGAGCCAGAAAGCTTTGCAATTAGTTGTTTTTTGTTCATTTTAGCTCCGGTTTTGTTGGTTGATATTTATACTTGTCATAAACGTTGATAAATCAAGCTTTTTTTTAGTGCTTAGTTATCTAAAACACACAACATCTTGTAAAAACTTAAATAAATGTTGAATTTATTGACTTTTTTAAACTTTTAGAATGTGAATTATCTAAATAAACCCAGGTCTTTTAGATCATTAAATGTGGTGAAAAACATTAATGATAGCAACAAAAACAATCCGATTCGAAAAAAACCCTCCTGAGTTTTTTGAGATAAAGGCCGGCCTAGAACTTTCTCAAATGCATAAAACATTAAATGTCCTCCATCTAACATTGGTATTGGAAATAGATTAATAAGCCCTAAACTTATTGAAATATAAGCCATCATACTGATAAATGCCAACACTCCAAAGGTTGCAACTTGTCCAGAAATTTTAGCAATTCTAATTGGGCCTCCCAATTGAGAAGTATCAGCTTTACCTAAAATCATACTTCCGATGTATTTAAGTGAGGAAACACTTACAAAATAAACCTCATAACCTGCGTGATATAAAGCCTGAGCAGGTCCTAATTTAACATGGTTAACTTTATTATTGTAAGCCCCAAGCTTAATACCAACCATTCTTTTATTAATTTTATTTCCCAATCCATCATCACCTTCAACAATATTGGGTTTTATTTTTAATATTAATTCATCATAAGATCGCTTAACTTTAAAATTTATAAAATCACCAGTAGACATTGTGATAAACTTAGAAACTTCCATAATGCTTTTAACTTCATTGCCGTCTATTTCTAAAATTATATCCTCAGCTTTTAGCCCTCCTACCATTGCAGGACTATCTTTTTGAACTTCATTAATGACTGCGGGAGTAAAATCTTTTCCTATAAACGTATATATTGAAAAAAATATTATTAAAGCTAGTAAGAAATTAGCTAAAGGACCACCAAATACAATTAAAACTCTTTGGTACAAGGGTTTTAAGATAAATAATTTTTCCCTTTCCTTTTCATTATATTTTTCTAAAATTTCTTGATGATCTGCTTGTGAATAAACATTCCTATCCCCAAAAAATTTTACATATCCGCCTAGAGGAATTGCACATATTTTCCATCTTGTACCTGATTTATCATTCCAACCAAATAACTCTTTACCAAAACCAATTGAAAAATCTGTAACACCTACTCCATATTTTCTTGCAAAATAGTAGTGTCCATATTCATGTATAAAAACGACCACTAAGATAAGTATTAAAAATGGGACGATATAACTAAGCATGATCTAAATATATTATTATTTACAATTAACTCAATAAGCTAAAATGCCTTATTATCACTAGATTTTATAATTTAGTTTAAATTTTGATCATTAATACTGTATAATATATTTATGCCATCATTTGATGTAATAAGTAAAATTAATTATCAAGAATTTGATAATGCCTTAGCTAATTGTTTAAGAGAAATCAGTAATCGTTATGATTTTAAAGGGCTTCATATTTCAATTGAGAGAAAAGATAAATCAGTCACTACTAATGCGCCTGATGAATTAAAATTAAAGCAAGTAAATGAATTATTACAAACCCATTTAGTTAGAAGAAAAATAGATCCAAGGATTTTAGAAGTTAAAAGTTCTGAAGGAGCGTCAGGAGGATCTATTAGACAAGTCAGTGAATTAAAAGAGGGAATTAGTCAAGAAAATGCTAAAAAAGTTATTGCTGATATCAAAAAACTAAAACTTAAAATTCAAATTAAAATCCAAGGCGATGAATTAAGGGTAGATGGCAAAAAAAAAGATAACCTTCAAGAAGCTATCGCTGCAATCAAAGCAATTGATATTGGGCTTCCAATTGATTTTGTTAATTTTAGAGACTAATTAAACTTTTTGAATTAGGGATGCGCTATTATTAGTAGGCTTATTAACATCTTTTGAAACTTCATGAAAAATCAAATTAGGAATTTTACGTTCTTTTAAAAATGTAGAGCCTTGTAATTCTAAATTTAAATAACGATTAATATCAGCTTGATTTAAAATAACTGGTTGTCTATGGTGAATTTCATTTATGTTTTCTTTTGCTTCCTCTGTAATTAAACAGAACTGATCGTTTTCAAAGATACCAGCAAAAAAAATAGGATTTGTGTCTTCACGAGCAAAATAATGAGGAGTTTTTTCTTTCTCTTCTCTTTTCCATTCATAAAAACCATCTGCAACTGCAACACATCGATTGTTTTTAATCAATTTTTTAAATGAAACCTTTTCATCAATAGTCTCAAGTCTTGCATTAATTAAAGATTTAAAATCTTTGTCCTTAGCCCATCCTGGAACCAAACCCCATTGTAGATTTTCTAAAGTATTTCCATTTTTATATTTTTTTATTACAGGCAGTTTTTGATAAGGATGAGCATTATAGTTTTCGCTATCGTCAACCTGAATCGCAGATTTAACTAGTTTGCTTGTTTTCGTTACTGGATTTTTTATTACGTATCTGCCACACATATTAATAATCTAAATTTATTTTAATTAACTAGTTTCTTTTCGTAATTGTTCGATTTTAATTTTTTTTTGTAAGCTTCTATTTTTATCATATAAAAGATTAAATTTAATTTTACTATTTGTTCTTATGATAATTGATTTAGCATTTCTTACTTCTAAATTATCTGCAACAGCACTGATTGGTCGTTTAGATGGATTTAAATTTTTTATAAGTATTTTTGATTTATCATTTACAATTTTACCTTTCCATCTTCTTGGTCGGAAAGCGCTAATAGGCGATATAGATAATTTTTTTGAATGCAAGCTTAATATAGGTCCATGAACAGATAAATTATAGGCTGTGCTTCCGGCAGGTGTAGATACTAAAACTCCATCGGAAACTAATTTTTTTATTATTTGTGTAGAGCCTTGTTTTATAGATAGATAAGCTGCTTGTCTACTTTGTCTAAGTACAGAAACTTCATTAATTGCTATAGATTTTTTAATTTGATTTTTCTTATTTTTAACTGTCATTTCTAATGGAGATATTGAAACTATATTGGCTCTTAATAAATTTTTTATAATATTTTTTTGTGAAAATTTGTTCATGAGAAAACCATAATTTCCAGAGTTAATTCCATAAAAATTTTTTTTTAAATTTTTATTTTTCTTTAATGTTTGAAGCATAAAACCATCTCCACCAATAACAATTGTAAGGTTTTCTTTTTTAAATTTATGAGATTTGATTTTTTTTAATAATAAATTTTTAATCTTATAGGATTTTTTATTTTTATCAGAAATGATCTGAAATTTAGTCATTTAGTGGTGCCCTCGGCCAGACTCGAACTGGCACTCCGCAAGCGGCAAGGATTTTAAGTCCTTTGTGTCTACCAATTTCACCACGAGGGCATTAATGAATTTCATGAGTATTTATGCTATTATTTATATTTCAACAAGCTTAATATGTAAAATTGTTATTTTTGAATATTTTTATAAATATTAATTGATGGAAAGAATATTCAAAGTTTTAATATTTACTGACCTTGATGGTTCACTTCTTCATCGAGATACATTCAAATTTGATGAAATAAAAAATTATTTGAGAGAACTAATCTCTAAAGGTATTTATATTATACCTAACACTAGCAAAACGGAGAAAGAAATTTTAGAATTTAATTACGAGTTAGGTTCAAATTTGCCTTTTATTTCTGAAAATGGAGCAGCAATAAATGGTTTGAACTTATTAAATTCAGATTTACCTAAGGAATTAATTCTAAGTCGAGAAAAAGATAATCTTTTAAATATTTTTAAAAAAATTGTTCCAATAAATTTACAAAATAAATGCATGTGGGTCTCTAGTATGGAAAAGAAAAGGCAAAGCTTAATTTTTGGTTTAGATGATGAAAAATTGAATTTAGCTTTAAATCGTAAATACACAATTCCATTTATATTTAACGGAACCAAAACTGAAAAAAATCAATTATCGAAAATTATAAGAACAGAAGGTCTTTTCTTACAAGAAGGTGGAAGAGTGATTAATTTAACCGACAGAACAAACAAAGCTAAAGCTCTTCAAGTATTTGTTAGATTCTATAAAAAATATCATAAAAATGTAAAAACAATAGCTGTGGGGGATAATTATAATGACCTAGAAATGCTTAAAATAAGTGATTATCCCTGCTTGGTATTTAATGATGAATTCACTTTAGATGAAATTCCTATAAATAATTTGATTGCAACTAACAAGCCATCACCTCAGGGCTGGGCAGATGTGATTAAAATGGCTCTAGTTAAAATAAATAAAAATTAATAAAATATAATATGAGTGATTTTTCTCAAAACGGTATTATTTCAACACTTCACGATTTTGGAACAAAGTCAACAAAGCAAATAGAAAAAGAACTTTTGAGTTTTTCAAAAGAAAGAAAAATGGAACTGATACTACCGTGTCTTTATAGTGAATTAAACGGTGATGCTTTACCAAGGATAGTTTCTGAAATTTCTAAAACTAATTATCTGCATCATATTATTATTGGGTTAGATCAGGCTAATGAAAAACAGGCGAGAAAGGCCTGGACTTTTTTTGAAAAATTAGAAACTCCGTTTACAATATTATGGAATGATGGTCCTAATTTAAAAAAATTGGATAAAGAATTACAAACAAAATCATTAGCACCGAATGAAAAAGGTAAAGGAAGAAACGTTTGGTATTGTATTGGAATGTCTATAGCAAGAAACAGCGCTAGATCTGTTGCTTTACACGACTGTGATATAAAAACATATGACCGTAGAATGTTGGCAAAATTATTTTATCCAGTTGTAAATCCCTTATTTAATTTTGAATTTTGTAAAGGTTACTATCCCAGAGTTGCTGATAATAAAATGAACGGAAGAGTAGCAAGACTTTTGGTATTTCCATTATTAAACGCTTTAGAAAAAACTATTGGAAAAAGTGAATATTTAGATTTTATGAAATCATTTAAATATCCACTAGCTGGAGAATTTTCTTTTAGAAGAAATATTCTACCCGAATTAAGAATTTCATCAGACTGGGGAATAGAAATTGGAATTTTGTCGGAAATGCAAAGAAACTTTTCTCCTCAAAATATTTGTCAGGTTGATTTAGCTGATACTTATGACCATAAACATCAGGATTTATCTTCTGATGATGAAAATAAAGGTCTTTCAAGAATGTCCATTGATATAATAAAAACCTTTATAAAAAAACTTGCTACACAAGGTCACTCATTTAGTAGAGAGCAATTAAGATCACTTAAAGCAACTTACTATAGGTCAGCACTTGATTTAATTGACGCTTATCGTGGCGATGCTGAAATGAATGGTTTGAAATTTGACTCTCATTCTGAAGAAAAGGCTGTAGAATTATTTTCTAAAAATATAATTAAAGCAGGAGAAGATTTTTATTTAAATCCAATGGATGCTCCATTTATACCAACTTGGAGTAGAGTTAAGAGCGCTATACCAGATTTTTTAATAAGATTAGAAAAAGCTGTTAACGAAGATAATAAATTTTATCTTTAAAGGACTTTAAGTCCTTTGTGTCTACCAATTTCACTACGAGGGCATTTATGAATTTCATGAGTATTTATGCTAATATTTATAATTGAACAAGGGAAATAAGTAAAATTTTTTTAATTTTAATAAGTTTATTTGGAACTAAAAAATTTATAACTATGCCTTACTTTCATTGTTAATTGGTTGTTAATATAAGATGTGCATAAATTAATATCATACATACAAAGTGAATTTAAAGTCAAATTATAATAACTATCATCTTGTATTATAATTTTTTTGAACTTTTTTTCACTATTATAAAATTCTGGAATAATACTTCTTGTTTCATAAAATCGAATATAACGGTCAGTTTGTTTATAAACATATGATGTTAAAAAAATAAATAAAACAAATACACACAGTTTTTTAATTTTTTCTTGGTCATAAAATTTAATTAATAAAATTGAAATTAAAATAAATGCAGAAATTAGATAAGAATATCCATATCTATAAATTGGAAATTTTAAAAAAAATATAGCGCTTCCAAGAAGACAGATAAAAAGAGGTAATTTAATATTTTTAAAATAAAATTTTTTTTTATTTCTAATTTTAAAATATAAAGTTATTAAAAACAAAAGTAATAAATAAGGAGTTAAAATATTTGCAACTTTCTTAAAGTGATTTTTTAACCATGTCGAAAGCCAATTAAAATTTTTACTATAGTTTTCCATAGAGGTATTTTTGTCAATTCTATTTGGCCAGTCTTTTGCCCAAGCTTCAGCTGAATGACTTTCTATTATTATTTTATCCTTGTTTGACCAATCAAGATTAACAAAACATGTGTTTGTTTGAGGAAAAATTATACACCCAGAAGTAATTATATTTCTTATTATCCACAAGATTAAAAAAATAGTAGGTAGTGATAACAATGTTTTTTTAAAAGGTATTTTATTTTTTATAAATAAATAGGCAGGTATTAATATGGAAAAAATTAAGGTAAATTTATTTAATATTGTAAAAATTGATAATAAGTAAATTTTATTAAAATTTTTGTAATTTAAATTTTCTAAATTAATTAATTTTGAAATTAAATAAAAAAATAGTAAATGTCCTATGGCGTCATTACCAAACTCGCTATACCTATTAATTTTGTAAGAGATATAAAGCAAAACTAAACAAGAAAAATAAATTGATGTAAAATTAAAATTTTTATTTTTACTATTAAATATATAATTAAGTATATCTGCTAAAAAATAAAAAGTTAGTAAACTATAGATACAAAGCAAAGGTATTAAAATACCTATCTCTCCTAAAAAAAAATTATTATTAAATGCTGATGAATATTGAAGAATTGATATATGTCCAAATCGTGCATGTAAGTTGAATAAGCCAAAAATTATTTTTTCTTCATTTAAAATTTTTATGAAAGGTAAGTGATATAAACCTGCATCTGGTCTGTATACGGTATCAAGCAAGATTAAAAAAAAACCAAAAAAAGTTAATAATATTAAAAACAATATTTCTTTTTTCGAAAAAACAGTTTTTTTTATAAAAAATGCGATGACAAACGAAACTAAAATTATTGAATTAAGTGTAGGATTTAGTGAACTAAAAAAGTTAATCAAAAGTGCTATGAAGGAAAAATATATAAAACCAATTATTGCTGTGTCAGTGTAATGTTTTAAAGAATTACTGCTTTCATTGGTAAGTAATTTACCAATAAGCAAATAAATAATGTTGGTTAATGCAATAGATGATATTAGACTA
Source organism: Candidatus Pelagibacter sp. (assembly GCF_052046145.1). GTDB lineage: Bacteria > Pseudomonadota > Alphaproteobacteria > Pelagibacterales > Pelagibacteraceae > Pelagibacter. The sequence goes on along the minus strand of NZ_JBNGZR010000001.1, from coordinate 420,050 downwards.
AACATAAAGAATAATAACTTATGAAACTTTCTATAATTATTCCAGTGTATAATGAGATGAATACAATCCAAGAAATTTTGAAAAAAATTGAGGACTTACATGAAATTAAAAAACAAATAATTATCATAGATGATGGATCATCCGATGAAACATTTAACTTAATACAAAATTACAAATTTAAAAGTGAACATAAAATAATTAAACATAAAGTTAATTCTGGCAAAGGTGCAGCCATAAAGTCTTCAGTTAATTATATTTTGGGAGATATTGTTATTATTCAAGACGCAGATTTAGAATATGACCCAAAAGACTATAAAGAAGTAATATTTCCAATTATTAAAAATAAAAGTAAAATTGTCTACGGTTCTAGAGTACTGAATAAAAAAAGGTACAATCAAACAAATTTCATATCTAATTTTAGAATTTTTTGTAACCATATATTAACCTTACTTACTAATTTACTTTATAGACAAAATCTTACTGATGCTCATACGTGTTATAAAGCTTTTGATGCTAATATCTTTAAACAAATAAATCTAAAAGAAAATGATTTTGCTTTTTGTCCTGAGATAACTGCTAAGGTTTCGAAATTAGGTTTTAAAATTTTTGAAGTTCCCATTAATTATGTTGGTAGAAATTATAATGAAGGAAAAAAAATTTCTTTTTATGATGGAATAAGAGCGGTAATTGTTTTGCTTAAATACAGATTTTTTAATTAATTTATTTTAATTAAACTACTTTTACAGGGTCTGTATAATTGTAGCCGAAAGCATCAGCTACAGCCTTGTAAGTTACTTCACCTTTATAAACATTTAAACCTGCTAAGAAATTTTTATCTTCACTAAGTGCCTTTTGATAACCTTTGTTAGCAAGTTTTACTAAAAAGGGTAACGTAGCATTATTTAACGCTAAAGTAGAGGTTCTCGGAACCCCTCCAGGCATGTTTGACACACAATAATGAACCACATCATCAACAATATATGTTGGATCACCATGTGTGGTTGGTTTACTTGTCTCAACACATCCCCCTTGGTCTATTGCGACATCAACTATTACAGATCCTCTTTTCATTGTTTTGATCATTTCTTTAGTAATTAATTTTGGTGCTTCTGCACCTGGAATTAATACTCCACCAACTAAAAGATCAGCCTCAGAAACTAATTTATCTAAATCAGTTTTATCACTTTGTTCTGGAATAATTTTATCTCCAAACATCTCAACAAGTTGTTTTAATCTAGCTTCAGATTTATCTACAATATGAACTTTTGCTTGCATACCGGTTGCAATAACTGCAGCATTCTCTCCAACAACTCCCCCACCTAATATAACAACTGTACCACCTGTTACACCTGGGGCCCCACCTAAAAGCAAACCCCTACCGCTTTGGTTTTTCTCCAAACAATGGGCACCTGCTTGTACAGACATTCTTCCTGCAACAGCACTCATGGGTGCAAGTAAAGGCAGTCTTCCATTGTCATCTGTTACAGTTTCGTAAGCGATATTAATACTTTTAGATTTTATTAAACCCTCAGTTAATTCTTTTGCAGCAGCCAAATGAAGATAAGTGTATATAATTTGATTTTCTCTAATCATATCAACTTCTACTTTTTGAGGTTCTTTTACTTTAACAATTATTTCTGCATCATTAAAAATATCAGCTGCCTTGTTAGCAATTTTAGCACCGGCTTTTAAATATTGATCATTCTCAAAACCCGCTTCAAAACCAGCGTTATTTTCAACCAAAACTTCGTGACCTTCTGAAACTAAAGATTTAACACTATCCGGTGTTAAACCAATTCTATTTTCTTGTGGTTTTATTTCTTTAGGAACTCCAATTTTCATAAACGAAAATTAATTCTTTTTACTTTTAGCGTAATTTGTTATTCCTGTTCGAAGTTTTTCAATTATTTCATCAATGTGTTTTTTTTCACAAATAAACATTGGAGCAATGATCAAACAATCACCTGTAGCTTTGAAATTTACTCCTGCCTCATAGCAATGTTTGAAACAAGTTAATCCTGCTGCGCCTGGTTTTTTATCCATAACAATATCAATTCCACCCATCATTCCGTATCCTCTAATGTTATCAACAACGTCGATATCTTTTAAAGACATTAAACCCTCTTGGAAATAAGGTGCTAAATTTTTGGCTCTGTTGAAAATGTCGTCTTTTTCAATAATATCCTGTACAGCCAAACCAGCAGCTACAGAAATTGGAATTCCAGAATAAGTATAGCCATGGAATAATTCTATAGTTCCTTTAGGAGCATTTTCTGCAATTGCATCATAAATATCCTCTTTACATGCAACAACTCCCATTGGGCTAATTCCATTTGTTGTAGCTTTTGCCATTGTCATCATATCTGGAGTTACTCCATACTCTTGTGATGCAAATGGAGATCCAGTTCTTCCCCAACCAGTAATTACTTCATCAAAAATTAAAAGTATTCCGTGTTTGTCACAAATCTCTCTTAATCTTTGTAAATATCCTTTTGGTGGAACTAATGTACCTGTTGATCCTGCAATAGGTTCAACAATACAAGCTGCTATATTTTCAGCTCCAAAGTTCGTACAAATTCTCTCTAAATCCTCTGCTAATTCGACACCTGTTTCTGGCTGGCCACTTACAAACTTGTGTTCTGGTAAATGAGTATGTCTCATATGCACAACACCTGGCATTAAAACACTTGCAAATGTTTTTACGTTATTAACCATACCTCCAACTGAAGTCGCACCAATATTCATTCCGTGATAACCTCTTTCTCTACCAACAAATCTAAATCTTTGACTGTCACCTCTTGCTCTATGATAAGCAATTGCAATTTTAATTGCAGTTTCAACAGCTGTTGAACCACAAATTGTGTAAAACATTCTATTTAAGTTTCCTGGAGTATGTTTTGAAATTCTAGTAGCTAATTCAAATGATCCACCAAAACCTTGTTGGAATGGTTGACAATAATCTAAAGTTTTCAATTGATTTGTTATTGCCTCAATAATTTCTTCTCTACCATGCCCTAAAGGATTACAAAATAATCCCGAACTTGCATCGATTTGAGTTTGTCCTTGATGGTTTTTTAAATACACACCTTTAGCTTCAACAATTAATCTTGGGTTCTCTTTAAAATCTTTGTTAGATGTAAATGGCATCCAGTGCTCATTTAAAGAATTTGGAATTGCTGTTTTGTTTTGTGTGCTCATAAAAATTTCTTTCTAAAAATATTTTAATATAATCTTAAAGCCTGTTTAGACTAAAATAAATGGATTAACTACCACATTATTGACACAACCAATGATTGTATAAACTTTCTTTTTTGTTTTACTTCGGAGAGAATTTGAATTTAAATATCCAGAATTTAATTAATTAAACATAGGGGAATAAATGAAAAAAATACTAAGTTTTATTCTAGGATCTATTTTTGCACTTAACCTATCAATTTCAGTTGCTAATTCAGCTGCAAATGAAGTTAGAGTTGCATACTTTCTAGAATGGCCAAGCCCAAACCTAGAGGACATGATGAAGAAAAATTACTCAAAAGCTTTAGGTGTTCCAGTCAAGTGGACAAGCTTCAATACTGGTGTGGAAATGACAGAAGCCATGCTGGCAGGAGATATTGATATTTCTTACTCACAAGGTTTAGTGCCTTTTATCAATGCTGTAAAATCTAATGCACCTATCAAACTGATTGATATTGCAATGGAATACGGAATGGGTGGAACTACATGTGTTACATCTAATGCATCTGGAATTACAAAAGCAAACGCTAGTGAATTAGAGGGTAAAAAAGTTGCAGTGCCTTTAGGTACTATGGCTGATTATGTTTTTACTGCAAGTATGGAAATTGTTGGTGCCGATCCAAGCAAAATGACTGTTATTGATATGGTTCCAGAAGATGGAGCTGCAGCTTTAGTAAGTGGTGATGTTGCAATGGCATGTTTATTTGGTGGTAATTCAATTGCAGCAGCTACAGAAGTTGGTTCTAGATTAATTTCAGTTGAAGAAGCTAGAGCTGGAGGTATTCTAGGAATAGATATTACTTCTGTAACTAATAAGTTTATGAATGAAAATCCAGGTATGGTAAGGACTTTTGTTGAAGTTACTCATGAAGCTAACGCAAGATATAATTCAGGTAAAAGCGATATGAATTCTATGTCTAAAGCATCTGCGATGGAAGTATCAAAAATGAAAGGTACTTTAGATGGATTTAAATTCTTAACTCCTGAAGAAACTAAAAAATCTATGGAGAGTGGTAATCTAGCTGGTTTCTTGGATGGAATGGGAACTCCAAAAGGAAACGTCGATACAAGTTTCTTACCTTTATAATTTTAAAGGTTTAAAACTTTTTAAATAGGCACTGATTTAATAATTAGTGCCTATTTTTTTTAAAAAATTTCAAATATAAGGGCACTATGAGTGATCTTGTTTCTCAAAATCTAAATATGATTTTTAAAACTCCAAAAGGAGAAACAGTTCATGCGCTTAAGGATGTAAGTTTTACTTTAAAAAAAGGAGAGTTGCTTACGGTCCTTGGTCCTTCTGGTTGTGGAAAAACAACCCTATTAAATATTACCGCTGGATTTTTAAGACCTACTTCGGGAAAAATTACATTAAATAATAATGAAATTGATGGGCCTGGTGTTGAAAGAGGAATGGTATTTCAACAAGGTGCTTTGTTTGAATGGTTAACAGTAGCTGAGAATGTAAATTTTGGACTTAGGATGAAAAAAGAAGATACTGAAGTTACAGCTAAGAAAGTTGATGAGTGGTTAGATATAGTTGGACTGAAAGGTTTTGGTAACACACCTACTTATCAATTATCTGGAGGTATGCAGCAAAGAGTTGCGCTTGCAAGATGTTTAATTAATGATCCGGATTTAATTTTAATGGATGAGCCATTAGGTGCATTAGATGCATTAACAAGAGAGAAGATGCAGTCTTTAGTTTTAAAAATTTGGAAAGAAACCGGAAAAACTATTATTTTAATTACTCACTCCGTAGAGGAGGCTCTCTTACTTGGTGAAAGATTATATGTTATGGCACCAAGACCAGGAAGAATACATAAAGAATATAATCTACCATTTGCAGAAATGGGTCTTACAAAAGATTTAAGAGAAATAAAAAAAAACAAAGAATTTTCATCTACGAGGGAAGAAATTTTATCCATGATCTGGAACATGGAAGAAGAAATAATGGGAAAAGAGAATTAATGCTAACCCAAATTGTAACAATACTAATTATAGTATCTATTATTGGATGCATTCTTTATGGAAGAAGATTAATTAAAACTGAAAAAGTTGATGCTGTATTTGGTAATCCAGAAAGATCTAAAGGTGGAACGCACTGGGTAATTGTTGGTAGTAGTGTAATATTAATGCTGTGGCTTTATTATTCATGGGATATAGCAAGAGGTTTTTTTCCAAAATCTGCAAACGAATTGTGTCAAGTTGCTAAAATAAATGAATCATTATTAGGTTTAAAATATCAATTTCCTATTGAAGAGAGAGAGTTCAAAAGTACATCTATTATAAAAATTGAAAATAAAAATCTTATAAAGATTGCAAATGAAATAAAAGGATCTACAGATCTAAATGATCAACAAAAAACAATCCTTGTAAGTTACATTGATAGAACCTCAAAATTAATTCCTTTCTTAACCAGTGAGGAATTAATAGAAACGGATACCAAAATAAAAATTCAAGAAATGACTGAGCAAATAAAGCAACTCAGTATTAATTTTCAAAAGGAAAATTATCCTTTTGAAACAGACGCTCAAAAAATTGAAAGACAAAAACTTATTGATGAACAAGGTGGTTGGGGAATTGTCACAATAGATTCTGGTAGTGGATCAATAGAAAACACTATTGAGATACCAACTGCTCCTCAGACTAAAAAAGGGTTAAAATTTCATGCAGCGGCAAAAGAACTAAGTTCAATAAATGACAAGTTTTTTAAATTAAGAAATCACAATCCATTATTCAAAAGCGCAATACAACAATTAAAAGATGATATTAAAGCTTATAGAAAAAGTTTAGATGATAGTGGTGAGATAGCATCTGAATATGCAAAAAATATCGTTAAAATTGCAAGAAGAATAGAATTTGCAAGTATTTATCCTCCTAATGCTTTAAATGAAATGCAAAAAGCAATCTTAGAGTTTGATGAATTGCAAAACAAAGAACAAGGTGGATTAAGATTAATTGATATCCTTTTGTTTCCTTCAGGAACAATTGTAGCAAGTGGAGCAACTTGTTCTGAACAGGGTTCAGGTAGATGGCTGCCTAAACCATCTGATACATTTAATAAATTTGTGGAACTATCAAAACCAAGTGTTGGATACAAAAATGTTCCTCTTTTATGGATTGAAATGGTTGATGTCAGTAAAATGATAGGTTTCATTTTACCAGATTGGATAGCTGATATATTGCCTGGTGAATACCCAGTTCATACAAAAGATGGAATTGTAAAAGAAAACTTTAAAAGTAATGTTTTAAAAGTTGCAACAGGCGACTTTAAATTACTGAAAGTTCCTGTTCCATACGGACATATCTGGGACTCTTTTATGAGGGTGTTTTTAGGATTAGTGTTTGGAATTATTATTGGTGTTCCATTGGGTTTATTTATGGGTCTAAATAGGTTTGCCAAAGGTTTCTTTGATCCGTTAATTGAACTTTATAGACCGGTCCCGCCTCTTGCATGGGCACCTTTAATTATTTCAGTTCTTGGAATTGATAACTCAGGAAAAGTATTTTTATTATTTATGGTCTCATTATCGATTATGATTATTTCTGCAAGAGCTGGTGCTTCAGGAACACAACTATCAAAAATTCATGCAGCCCACTCATTAGGAGCTACTAAAAAACAAATTTTAAGACATGTAATTTTTCCAAATTCACTTCCTGAAATTCTTACAGGAATTAGAGTTGCTGTTGGTATGTGTTGGGGAACGCTTGTTGCTGCAGAGTTTCTAGCAGGTACAACTGGTATTGGTTTTGTTGAAAATGTTGCAAAAAAATACTTCCAGTGGGAAGTTATTTGGATAACGATAATTATTATGGGTCTACTAGGTCTTTTATTCGATATTACATTAAGAAAAATAATAGATAAAACTATTCCTTGGCGTGGAAAAGGATAAATGTTAAGGGGATAAAATGAAGACCCCAGTTTTAAAAAAACAAGTCATTAAAATATTCCAAAAATTTGGTTTAAGTAAAGATCATGCTCTAATTTCTACTAATGCATTAATTAATGCGGAATTAGTTGGTGCATATGGTCATGGTTTATCAAGACTTAAAATGTATTGTGATAGAATTTCTAAAAAAGTAATTAATCCAAAACCAAAAATTAAAATTAAAAAAATTTCTTCTTCTATTTCTCATATTGATGCAAATAATGGTATTGGTTTTGTTGCTGCAGATCTAGGAATTAAAACTGCAATTAAACATGCCCAAAAAACTGGAATAGGAATGGTAGCGGTTAAAAATAGTGGTCACTATGGTTTATCTGGTTATTACGCTGAACAAGCAGTAAAAAAAAATTTAATTACAATGATATATACCAATGCTCCTCCAGCAGTTGCTCCACATGGTGCATTAAAAACTTTATTTGGAACAAATCCAATTTGTTTTGGAACCCCCACTGGTTCTAAAATTCCATTTATTTTAGATACATCAATTTCAATGATTAATAGAGGAAAAATTCGAGTTGCGGCGAGAAACAATCAATCAATTCCTGCAGGAGTTGCTTTAGATAAACTTGGTAAACCAACTACTGATGCAAAAAAAGCATTAGCGGGAGTTCAATTGCCAATTGCAGGTTATAGAGGCTCAGGACTTGCTTGGATGGTAGATATATTAAGTGGAGTTTTAACTGGAGGAAACCACGCAGGAAGAGTTAAAGATCCATTTGATGATTTTTCAGGTCCACAAAATATTGGACATTTATTTATAACCTTTAAAGCAAATTTATTTCAAAAGAATTATAACCAACGAATTAAAGATAATATTAAAACAATAAAAAAACTCCCCAAGATTAAGGGAGTTAAAGAAATAATGTATCCAGGACAAAATAAATTTAACCGGTATAAAAATAACTCAAAAAAAGAAATTTCTATACCGGATATAATAAAGAAAGATTTGGAAACCTTAATAAGTTAACATCGTTAGAGCACCCAAAGAAACGATAACAGATGATAAAATTATTGTTCGTTTAACTTTTTCCTTCTTTTTTTCTTGTAGAAGTCTTTGCTTTAGAACATCCACGTTAACCCTTTTGGGAGTTTCGACATATTGAGAGGGGGTCTCTGCAATCTCGGATGTTCTATGTAAGCTTTCTGTACTCATATTTCGTTTATAAGTTTAATTTTAATCATTATTAGTTAAATTTTTACATACTAGGGTTGTCCAAAATGGGTTGACTCTAATATTGCTTTTGTTCATATTGGGTTTTTTTTAAAATATGAGCACATTACCAAGTATTTCTGAACATATTGATGAGAAGGTAATCAATAAAATAATTCAAGATAATTTTGCCGCACTGGCACCGGCTTATTTTACTTTAACAAGTAACTGGTTTGTAAGAGCCTATGATCATTATAAAGACATAGATAAGTTTGTCCTCATTATATATTTGATACATCAAGACCTTATATATTTCAGACAAAATGGAGTAAAAATTAACTACGACACATTTTATAAGGATAAACCAATCGAAATTAATAAAATTAATATTTCAGACATCTCAAAAGATCTAGGAATTCCGAAAGAAAGTATCAGAAGAAAAGTTTTAGAATTAGAAAAACTAAAAGTAATTAAAAGAACTGGTAAGAAAATTTTTGTTGTTCGAGATACGCTTTACTCAGCTAAAGCGGTAGACACTCTTACAGAGGTTGCAAATATCTTGTATGAATTTAATAAAATTTTAAAAAAGGAAAAATTAGTAACCGAAGTTTACTCCGTTAAAGAAATAATATTAGCAATAAAAGAAAATTTTTCTTACTGCTTGTATCAGTTTAATAAATTTTGGTTTATTTTTATTAAAAGATGGAGAGAAGAATTGAAGGATTTAGAAGTTTTTGCAATCGGCATGGTTGTGGTAATAAATACAATTAAAAATCCAAAATTTAAACCAAAAAAACCTAATTTAGACTCATATAGAAAAGAGATTCAGGGGTCAGATAAAAGAGGCGTTAATGCCATGTCAATTTCTGAGATAACAGGTATTCCTAGACCTACAGTTGTTAGAAAAATAAAATATTTAGTTGATAAAAAATTTCTTCATATTAATGATAAAAAATTAATTACATACAATGCTAAAGATAGTGCTTTTGTAACAACAAAGGGAATGGTTAATAAAAATGTTCTTAGCTTAAGTCATTTTATTTATAAAGTTTTTAATCAAATAAGAATAATCAATAACTAATTAGACTTTCTTAAAAAATAAATAAAAATAAATCCAGTTATATACATGATTAGTGCATAAGCACCTGTTGGTAATGCATACAATATATCTGTACCAAATATTTGCGTAGAAACAAATAAGGCTAACGTACCATTTTGTAATCCACATTCTAAAGCAATACACTTCATTTGTTTAACACCTGAAGCAAAAGCTTTTGCAATGTAATATGCGATAACCATCATTGAAATATTTAAAATTAAAGCAATTAAACCTGCTTGTTTGATAAAGCTAAGAATATTTTCTCTTTCTTCATAAAACGCTGCTACAAAAAAAACAATAAACAAAACTATGTTGAGTTTATTAAATATTTCAACTTTAGATGATATGAAATTTTCAGCAAATTTTCTAATAATCATTCCTAATATTACAGGTACTGTTACAACTAAAAACATTTTTAGTGCTATTCCCGTCATTGAAATGTTTTGAGAAACTTCTGTTATCCCTAACATGTCTGCAGATGTAAAGATTATTAATGGAACTGTAATTATACTTAATAAACTAATTACAGCAGTTAAAGATATTGATAATGCTACATCACCATCAGCAAACTTTGTCATTACATTAGATGTTACACCTCCTGGTGCTGCAGCTATGATCATAACCCCTATTGCTATTTCAGGTGGTGTTTTTAAAACTAAAATTAATATGTATGCTACAATTGGAAGAATTATTAATTGAGAAATAAAACCAACAATAAAATCTTTTGGTGTTTTGAATACTCTTCCAAAATCTTCCAGTTTTAATCCTAGGCCTAAGCCTAACATTATCAAGGCCAAAATAATTGGCGCAATTTTAGTTACAATTTCCAAAGTCTCCCCCGCTCAAAACCAATTATATAAACTTGTTAAATTTATATAAAGAATTTTTTTTTATATACATGTTCAGTTTTTTCACTTATTTGTAGAAAAAATGCTTTCAAACAAAGAAATTGTCTGTCCAAACAACTTATTAGATTTAGCTCATAAAAAAAAAGGAGTTACAGTTGCGGTTGTAAATGCTGGTAAACCTTTACCCATGTTATCAGTTCAAGATGCGGTTAATGAAAATTTAATTGAGCCAATATTTATTGGTCATGAAGTAGAAATTCAAAAATGTGCTGAAGATATCAAATGGGATATTTCTAAATATGAACTTATCCATGAACCTGTAGAAAATGATACTGCTAAAATTGCTGCTAAATTAGCAAGTGAAGGCAAGGTGCAAATAATAGTGAAAGGCCATATTCATACGGATGTGCTTATGAAAGAAGTGCTTAAACGTGAATATAATTTATTGGGAAAAACAAGATTAAGTCATATTTGGCATATGACTATCGGTAAAGATGATAAACCATTAATTATTACTGATGGAGCATTAAATGTTTTACCAAATGTTAAAACAAAAATGCATATTCTTAAGAATGTAGTAAATTTTTCAAATAGAATAGGAATAGAAAGACCAAAAGTTTCCGTATTATCTGCAACAGAGGAAGTTTTAGAAAGTGTGCCAAGTTCTATTGAAGCTGCAGAAATTACTAAATTAGCGAAAGAAGGAAATTTAAATGCTGATGTTTTCGGTCCATTAGCATTTGACAATAGTATTTCAAAAAAGTCAGCAGCAATAAAGGGTATTAAAAACTTAGTTGCTGGTGAGGCAGATGTATTATTAGTTCCCAATGTAGAAGCTGGAAATGCTTTAGTAAAAATGCTTATATATTTTAGTGGTGCATGTGCCGCAGGAGTTGTTGTAGGTGGAAAAGTACCTGTGGTAATTACTAGTAGATCTGACGAGGCTCAGGCACGATTGGCCTCTATTGCTGCAGCAGTAGTCGCTTTAGACTAAATGATTCATTGAATTTCAAAAAAAATTCATTTAAATAAACTGAAATTTTAAAGGAGAGAAATGGCAATAACATATCTTAAAAGATCACCTAAAACTTCATCTACAGATGATACTAAAACAAGAGAAATAGTTGAAAATATTTTAAAAGACATTGAGAAAACTAAAGAAGAAGGATGTAAAGAGCTTTCTAAAAAATTTGATAAATATGAAGGTGATGTAATTGTTTCTAAAGAAAAAATAGAGGAAATTAAAAAAAATTTAGATCAAAAAACAAAAGATGACATTCAATTTTCCCATGAAAGAGTAAGAAAATTTGCAGAAGCACAATTAAAAAATTATGGTCAAGATTTTGAGGTTGAGTTATCTGATGGTTTGTTCGCAGGTCAAAAACTAATTCCAGTAAATACAGCAGGGTGTTATGTGCCTGCAGGAAGGTATGCCCATATAGCTTCAGCTGTCATGAGTGTGACAACAGCAAAAGTAGCAGGGGTTAAAAATATAATAGTCTGCAGTTCTCCTAAACCTGGTGTTGGTGTACATCCATCAATTGTTTATACAGCTGATTTATGTGGTGCAGATGTAATTATGAATTTAGGTGGTGTTCAAGCTATTGCAGCAATGACTAACGGATTATTTGGAAATGCACCAGCTGATATTTTAGTCGGTCCTGGAAATCAATTTGTTGCAGAAGCAAAAAGACTTTTATTTGGAAAAGTTGGTATTGATTTATTTGCTGGACCTACAGAAATTGCAGTAATTGCAGATGAAACAGCTGATCCTGAAATGGTTGCCTACGATTTAGTTGGACAAGCTGAGCACGGTTACAATTCTCCAGCATGGTTATTTACAAAAAGCAAAAAAATTGCTGATTATGTATTGCAAAGAGTTCCAGAATTAATTGAGGATCTACCAGACTTGCCAAGAGAAAATTCTGGGGCAGCATGGAGAGATTATGGTGAGATAATATTATGTGATACTGACGAAGAAATCGCAAAAGTAAGTGACGATTATGCACCGGAGCATTTAGAAGTACAAACAAAAAATTTACAGTGGTATCATGATAGACTTAAAAATTATGGTTCTTTATTTATCGGAGAAGAAACAACTGTAGCTTACGGGGATAAATGTTCAGGTACAAATCATATTTTGCCAACTAAAGGTGCCGGAAAATATACGGGTGGTTTATTTGTAGGAAAATTTATCAAAACACTTAGCTTCCAAAGAATGAGTAAAGAAGCAACTAAAGAAGTGGGAGCAGCTTGTGCTAGAATTTCTAGATACGAGGGCATGGAAGCGCACGCTCGAACAGGTGATGTTAGATTAAGAAAGTACGGTTTTTCAAACTAATTTTTATTAAGTTTTAAGTCTAAGTAAAGAGCTGCTGACCAAGAAAAATTTTTTGCCCCCATTGGTTGACCGCTCTTACAGCTAAAATATTCAAAAAATCCTTTTTTTTCAAGTATTTGGATAGTTTTGTTTTTTATTTTGTCAGAAAATAACCTATCTTTATTTTTTAATCCTTTATAAATAAACCAATTGCAATTAATCCAAACAGGTCCACGCCAATATCTTTTCTCCTCAAAACTTTTATGGTTTGATTTGATTGACGAAAAAAAATATTTTTCTTTTAAGTTATGTTTTTTAAGATTTTGAATTAGTCTTTTATTAATTTTATCATTATTTAAATCAGCAAATAATAAAAAATAATTGGTTATTGATGGAATATAGATCTTTTTATTATTTTTTATATCTTTTGAAAAAAAAGTTTTTCTTTTTTTATCATATAATTTAAGAAAATTTTTTTCTGTCACTTTGATATAATTATCAATTTTTTTTTTGTTTAATCCAAATGTATCCAATAATTCAACGAGATCTTTGTTTGCTTTTAAAAAAATTGAATTAAAACCAACATCTACAACATTAAAAAATGAGGATTTATAAACTTTTTTTGGATTATATTTCAATTTTCTTAAATTGTTTTTGATTGTTACATACCTATCATAATCAATATCTAGCGGTCTAAAATCTGGATTTACAACTTTATTATCAGCTCTTTTATATTTTATATTTTTCTCAATTTTTACTTTATTCATAGGTTCATCCCATATAGGAGAATTATCATATCCACTTTCCCAAGGATGTAAAATAGATACTAAACCAGTTTTTTTTGGATCTCTAAATTGAATAAACCATTCATGAAATTTTTTAATTTTTTTAATTATTTTTTTTATATTTAACAATTGTTTTTTATTGATTTTATTTTTATTTAAAATTTCTTTTAAAATTGTTGCTAATATTGGTGGTTGAGTTATTCCAGATGAGTGGATTTTATTACCACAATTCCATGCTGTATAATTTGGGTAATAATTTGTTTTTGTGTTATGAAATAAAATGTGAGGGACCATTCCATCCTTCCATTGTCCATCTAACAATGTATTTATTTCTTTTAATGCAAAGTTTAAATTAAAATAAGAATACCCTAAAGCTATAAAGCCAGAATCCCAATTCCACTGAGCAGGATAAAGTTTGTTGTTGGTTGGTAAGGTATAACCCTTTCTTCTATTACCAATTAAAGTTTTTTTTGCTCTATTAATTGAGACTTTCATTAGCCTTTTACACTCCCCGCTGTTAAACCACTAACTAAATATTTTTCAAAATAAACAAATATAAAAAGTACAGGCAATGTTACTACAACTGATCCTGCCATTAAATATTGCCTTGGGGTTTCGGCATCACCACTTAAATATTGAATTGCTCTTGATAATGTAAATGAGTTTGGATTATCCAAAAACATTAACGAAAACAAAAACTCATTCCAGGCAATCATAAATACATATAATGCAACAGAAGAAATAGCTGGAATACTTAGAGGAATTATAATTTTTATTATAATTCCAAACCAACTTAATTTGTCTAAAATTGCAGCTTCCTCTAATTCTTTTGGTATACTTTTGAAGTATCCTTGTAACATATAAATAGCTACCGGGAGTGTTGTTGCCGTATAAACAATTAATAAACCCTCTATTGAATTACGTAAACCTAATTGACTAAATATTGTATACAACGGAATAACAAGAACAATTGCAGGAAACATATATATTATAAGTATAGATGTAGATAAAAATGTTTTTCCAAAGAAATTTAATCTTGCAACTGCATAAGCAGCAGGTATTGCAAAAAGAAGAGTGACAATAACAGTGCCGACAGAAACAATAGTACTAATCAAAATATATTTTCCAAATTTATAAGATTTAAAAATTACAAAATAAGATTTAAATAAATCTTTTATATCTTGACCAAAATTTATACTAAAATCTAAAGGATTCACTAATAATGCTATTTGTGTTTTAAAACTTGTTACTAACATCATGTAAAATGGAAAAAGTATTACAAATGAAAAAAATAGAATTCCAAATAAAGTTAAAAAATCAAATAAAATTACTTGAGTAGAGTGCTCTTCTTTTAAACCTATAAAAGTATATTTGCTAATTTTATTGGTAAAAAAATATAATATTAAAAATACCCCTACATTATACCAAATTGGTAATTTTTGTATTAAGTAACCATCACAAAAAACGAATATGGAAGAAAAGATGATAGATTTATAAAATGATTTAATTCTATCGCCTATTACTAAATGAGCTAATGATATTAAAAAACCAAATATAAAAATTATTTCTATATTAAAACTATTAATACTTAAACCTTGTAATGTTGATAATATTTTCCAAATCGAAATTAAAAAAATTAAAAAAAAAGTAGATATCAACGAAAATAATATTGTATTTTTAGTTCTCATCTACTCTTTTTCCTAAAAGTTTAAAATAAAAAAACATAAACATTAAGAGCAATACAACGATTACTATTGAAACAGCTGAGCCCATTCCAATGTCTGATATTGCAAAACCTTGTTGATAAACATTTATTGGTAAAGTTCTTGTTCCTGATGCACCTCCAGTTAATAAAAAGACATCCTCAAATTTATTAAAATTCCATATAAATCTAATCATGAATAAAATCGAAATTACTGCAGTTATTTGAGGGAGTGTAATATTAAAAAATTTTTGAAAGGGACTAGCCCCATCAACATCAGCTGCCTCATATAATTCTTTTGGAATAGCTTGAAGTCTTGCAAGAATAAATAAAAAAGCTAGAGGGAAATATCTCCAAATTTCAAACATTATAACTGTTGTAAGCGCTAATCTTAATTTAAAATCAAAACCCAAAATACTAATTTCAATATATTTTTGTCCAAGAAGGTTTATTGGAGTTTCAATAATTTGATAATTTAATAATAAACTATTTAATGTACCGCTATTTGGGTCTAGTAAAAGTTCCCAGGTATAAGCTAAAGCTACAACTGGAGCAACATAAGGAAAAAGCAGAACACTTCTCATAAATGTTCTTCCATAAAATTTTTGATTTACCATTTGAGCTGTTAAAATCCCAAATATTATTGAGCCAACAGTTCCAAAAAATGTGTAATAAAAAGTTGTTAGTAATAAATCTATAAATTCATTTTCAAATAAAACTTTTTTAAAGTTTTTGAGAGTAAAGTTAGTATTAAGCAATATGTTGTCAGATTTCCCCTCTAATTTTGGTTTAATTGATTTAAGATTTTTTTTGTCTATTTTAGATCCATCATTTGTTGCAAATATTACTTGGAAATTTTCTCTATATTTAGCGGGCCAATTTCCAAATTCACATTTTAATTTATACTTTTCGTAAGAACATCTTGGATCTAAATTTTCAATTTCAAAATTTTTTGGAAAATTATCTTGAAACGAAACATCTCTAATTTCTTGAATTAATGAACTATTTCTTAACTTATATAATATTTTTATTTTAGTAGGTTCATCAGAAATAGATTTTACAATTTTTTTTGCTCTTGGTTCTGGAATCCGAATATCTTTTAATTCAACTTCTTTAAAACTAATCCAAATATTTGCAAAAATTGGAAATAAAATTATTGAAAAAACTAAAAGAACTGCAGGTAAAGTTAGTATGTATGCAGTTTTTTTTTCTGTATTTGCTAGAGTGTCATTCATAAAAAAAGCGGATAATTTATATTATCCGCTTTTTTATAAAATTAAAATTATTTGAATTTAGCTAATGATTTGTTAATCATATCAACAGCTTCATCGACATCAATTTGATCATCAATATAAAGTCTAGTAATTCTATTTATAAATTGAGAATTTATGACTTTTGACGCTCTTGATAGTTCGCCTTCTTTAACACCCCATCTATTTGCAGTATCTAAACCAGCTACAATGTTATTAATAACATCTGGGTCATATAGATCTGATAAAGGAGCTTTTCTATCAACTCCAACAGGTAGTTTACTCCAAGCTTTTGTGAAAGCCTCAGGGTCACTAGAATTTCCTCTTCTTACTGGAAATTTACCTTCAGGAGCTATCGATAAAGTGCTTGTGTAACCTTCATCCATTGAGTACATGATAAATTGTTTAGCTTCATCTGTATCAGCATCAGCTGTTATACCAAAATATCTAACATCTGCCCATGCAGCACCTTTCTTATTACTAGGTCCACTAAAATTAGTAATGAAACCAGTTTTAGAAGCTAGCTCAGGTGATGTTGGATCACTGTTAATTGTTGGTGGAGCCGAGTCTCTTAAACCTGCAAGCTCATCCATGATAAATGGAGACCAAATAATCATTGGAGTTTTTCCTGCAAAGTAAAGTGCTCTAGATTGTTTCCAGTACAATTCACCTGGAGGACTTGCTTTAGCAATTACTTTATAAAACTCTAATGCTTCTTTTAGTTTTTTACCTTGTTTCTTGATACCACCCTTTTTAACAATATTAACCCCATTTGCTAAAAGAACGTGTTCTAAAACCTGACTCATGAAATTTTCATCAGTTTTAGTTGCAGCAACAAAACCAAACATTCCGTTTTGTTTTGATAGCTTCTCAACAGCAGCTACGATATTTGCATAACTTGTCGGTGGCGCTAAATCAGCATTTTCAAAAAGATCCTTTCTATAAACAACCATTTGTGTCCATCCATCAACTGGTACGGCTGCAATCTTTGAACCTTTTTTTGCCATGTTAAGTGCACCTGGTGCAAATGTATTTTTACCTAATTCTTTAACAACAGCATTGTTAGCATCCACATCTAATATTCCTGCTTCAGCCCATGGCAATACATATTGAAGAGTATGGTAGATCACGTCTGGTAAATCACCTGCAGCAGCAGCAGCTGTAGCTCTAGTTCCCAAATCTTTTTCTTCAACCGGGATGACCTCTACTTTAATTCCTGTTTTAGCTTCAAAAGCTTTTGCCATTTCCTCTTGCTTAGCCATTCTGGCAGGCTGAACTTCTGTAGTCCAAAACTTTATGTCTGCGTAAACAATACTTGAAATAAAAAAAGATATTACGCAAAACAACCTTATTATATTTTTCATTTCCCCTCCTATTTATAGTTAAAACTATATTAATTTGAGAATGTTTCGCAAACTACTCACTGTCACATATCAGGTATGTGTTAGTCTCATAGCAAATACTAAAAAATTGGGGAAAAATTGAATTTTGTCAATTGTAAGTTGTGCTAAGATTTTAGTCTTTTTCCATTTTCATCAAAAATGAAAATGTCATTTAGATCAAATCCAATTTTACTTCCAATTTCTATGTTGCTCGGGATTTTGGCACTTAATTGATGTTCCTCTTTTTTCATGTAAGCAATTTTTTCATTACCTAAGTTTTCAATTAATTCAATCTCAGGATTAAAAGTAAATTGATTTTCTTGATTTGCTTTTAAGTGTTCAGGCCTAATACCTATAAAGTGTTTTGATTTGTTGAGTTTTAACTTATTAAACATTATATCATTACCTAATAACTTAATTTTGTTATCAGAAATTACGTTTTTTTCATCAATTTCTAGAATATTCATTTTGGGTGTACCAATAAATTGAGCCACAAAAATATTTGCAGGGTCATTATAAATTTCTTCAGGAGTTCCAACCTGTTCAATGTTACCTTGATTTAGAATAACTATTCTATCTGCTAAAGTCATAGCTTCAACCTGATCATGAGTAACATATATCATGTTGGTTTTTATTTGATTGTGTAATTTTGATATTTCCACTCTCATTTCAGCTCTTAAAGCGGCATCCAAATTTGACAACGGTTCATCAAATAAGAATATTTTTGGATTTCTTGTGATAGCTCTTCCTATTGCTACCCTTTGTCTTTGACCTCCTGATAATTGTTTTGGTTTCCTCTCAAGAAGTTCTTCAATTTTTAGAATTTTTGCAGCTTGCATAACTTTTGTATTGATTTCTTCTTTTGGTCTTTTTTCTATTTTCAAACCAAAAGACATATTTTCATAAACATTCATGTGAGGGTAAAGTGCATAAGATTGAAAAACCATTGCAGTTTGACGTTTCGAGGGATGAAGTTCATTAATTTTTTGATCATTAATAAAAATTTCACCTTCATCTATTTTTTCTAATCCAGCAATCATTCTCAATAATGTTGATTTTCCACATCCTGATGGTCCAACAAGAACAAGAAACTCATCCTCTTTTCCTAAAAGATTAAAATCAGTAATAATTTTGTTCGATCCAAATGATTTATGTACACCAGTAAATTTTATATTTGCCATTATTATTTTTTAGGTATTTAGAATATCAACTCCAATTTGTTTTAATATATGGACTATATCAATTGGAACCCAATTTTCACGAATTTTTCCTTCATCATGATGATAAAAGTCCATAACTCTCATGGTTACTTTTTGATTTTCAGATTTATAACCTAGCCAATCGTCAGATCCATATATAGCTTGAATACTATTCCATCCAGCAGTTAAAGAAAATTTTCCATCCCCTAATTCACAATAATGACCAAGTTCCCAATAATTTCTTTCTTTAAAAGTTTTTCTAAACGGTAATTGATGATTATCTACAAATCCCTCTAAAGTTCTTGCAGTACCAATTCCACTTGGTCCATACCAAATCATTTTTTCATGCCAATAATCACTTTGTGGATGATTGATTAATCTTTCTTTAAGATCCTTGTCAGAAGATACTTCTAATTCAGGTTTTATATTTAAGCTTCTCTGCATAGTAAGTGACTGTTCCAAATTATTTATCGAAATTTGCATATCCTTTTCGAAAAAATTAACACCATCAGTATTAATTGGGTTCAACCAATTGCCTTCAGAGCCTCTTGAATTATTTAATGGATTTGTTCCAGTTTGAATTAATAGATCTATTAAATCAATTAAAATATAACTCTCAATAATCTTGTTATCCTTTAGTTCGTGAATTTCACAACATTTTAGATTTATCATTTTATTGTTTGGTTTGATACCCAACCAAGTTTTTTTAAATACACCTGATAAAGTAGAAATTGTTCCGACCTGAATTTTGTCCCTAAAAGCCCCACTAATTACTAACTGTTCTCTTCTTTCAAGATCAGGAAATGAGTTAAACAATGGTTTCCAGAAATTTTCCTTAAAATCATGAATTCCAATAAATTCATTTAATGGATAGAAACAATTAATACTAACATCTTTAGAGAACATATTTTGAAGGTTTTGATCGAGCCTGGAGATACCCTCTTTTACTATCGTACCTAAATATTTTCTAACAACCTGTTTATAATTATAGTTTTCCTCGGGAGTTATAACTATTTTTTCTACGTTCTCCTGACCCTTAAGACCTGTATCAAATTGTTCTATTTGCATAAATTTTTTGTTAGATAAATTTAGTATCACAAAATATAGTTTAAAAAAATATGAATAATCGATTAGCTAAATTTGAAGATCTTATACCAAGCACTTTACCATTTGTTGAGGGGAAGCTTGAGGGACACAAAGAAAGAAAAAATTATTCCATTGTAGGTCCTGGAGTTGCAGAAGACAGTAAACAATTCGTTAAAATAGCAATGCCCCATAGCTTTAATCTAGGTGCCGTCTCTGCATTGCCAAAAAATGGCTCAGGCCTGCACAGTCATACAACTGCTGAAGTTTTTATTATTTATTCTGGCAAGTGGAGATTCTATTGGGGCGCTGAAGGTAAAGATGAAATACTTCTAAGTGCAGGGGATATAATTTCTATGCCAACAAATATGTTTAGAGGATTTGAGAATGCAGGAAATAAAGAAGGATTAATTTTTGTTGTATTAGGTGGAGATGATCCTGGAATAATAACTTGGGTTCCAAGTGTCTTAGAAAAAGCTAAACAGACAGGAATGGCTCTTTTAAATGATAATTCTCTAATTGATTTATCTATAAATGATATTCCTAAAGACAAATCTTTACTAGAACCAATTTCTTCTGAAGAAATTAAGAAATTTGATAATTACAAATTAAATGAACTTGAAAAATATATTTTTAAATTTTCTGACAGAATTAATTATGAAAATAAAATAAATGATAATTTTAATTTAATTCAAGTATTAGGCGGCACTTTTCAAGATAAAAACTTAAATCCTGTCATAAATCAGAATACAGGTTTTAACTTATCAATTTTAAAAGCAAAAAAAGGTAAATTAGAAAATTTGAAATTTTTAAAGCCCACAATAATGTTCTCGCAAAAAGGAAGTTGGCAAATAAAAATTGATGATTTTTTAATAAAACTCAATCCTAGAGATACAATTTCTATTCCAATTAATTCACAAATAAATATTGAAATTAATGATGATGAAGAAAGTTTATTGAACTGTGTAACTCAAATCTGATGAAAGGGTTTGACAAAAAATATAAAAGTTTTCCTGATTTTATACTGAAGATTACAAAACAAATTTGGGAAGGTAAAGACGTTAACTCTATAGCAAATTTTTATACCAATGATATTCCTGTAAGATCTCCTTTTGGAGTTACTTATGGAAATAAACCAGTTATTGATGCAACGTTTAAAACATTAAAAGAATTCCCGAACAGACAATTATTGGGAGAAGATGTTATTTGGAATAGAAATAATGATGACGGTTATCATTCCTCTCACAGAATTTTAAGTAAAGGTACTCATCTTGGAGAAGGTTATTACGGTAAACCAACAGGAAAAAAAATTTATTATAGAGTTATTGCAGATTGTGCGTGTAAAGATAATCAGGTTTACGATGAGTGGATTGTAAGAGATCAAGGTGCTATGGTGAGACAGATAGGTTTCACTCCTAAAGAATTTGCTCAAAAAATTATTGAAAATGAGGGTGGATTAGAAAAAGCACAAAAATTATTTAATTCTAAATCTGATATGAGTTCAGATTATAAACCAAGCCCAATACCACAAAACTCTGTTGGAATAAAATATTCAAATATACTTAATAAAATATTCAAAAATGATTATGATTTTTCTGATTATGCCAGGGCAGCAAGTATTTACTGGCCAGGTAATAGAATTGGACATGGTAGAGAGGATGTTGTGAAATTTTGGAAATTAATAAAGGATGCTTTAGGTAATATAAAATTTTCTGTTGAACATATTGGATACTTAGAAGAACCAAATAAAAATTATAAGGCATCAATTAGATGGTTTTTAGAAGCTGTTCATTTAAATGACACCTCTGAATTTGGTAAAGCGACAAATAAAAATATTTTTATAATGGGTATTAATCATGCAGAAATATGTGATGGAAATGTTATAAGGGAGTGGGTTTTATTTGATGAAGTGGCGATCTGGAAACAAATTTTAATGAAATAATTTATGGTCAAAATTAAAACAACACATGTTGGGAGTCTACCAAGATCAAATGAATTATCAGATCTTTTATTTAAGAAAGATCAAAAGCAAAAAATAAATTTAGATGTATTTGATCAAATAATTAGCAGAGATGTGAATGAGGTTGTTAAAAAACAAATCGATGTAGGTATAGATTTTATCAGCGATGGTGAAATGTCTAAAATAAGTTATGCTACCTATGTTAAGGACAGAATTGATGGTTTTTCTGGCGAAAGTGAAAGAAAAGCGCCAAAAGATTTAGATGATTTTCCATCTTTTAAAGAAAGAATAGCAAGAACAGGTGGAACACCCACCTATACAAGACCTTGTTGCACAAGTGAATTAAAAATAAAAGATAAGACTTCACTTTCAAAAGATATTAAAAATTTTAAAGAAGCATTAAATAAAAATAATCATAAAAACGGGTTTATGAATGCTGCTTCACCTGGTGTTATATCTGCATTCTTACCAAATAAATTTTATAAAAACGATGATGAGTATTTAGAAAATTTATCAAATGTAATGAAAACAGAATATGAAGAAATTACCTCAAATGGAATAAAATTACAGTTGGATTGTCCTGATTTAGCGTTAGCTAGACACATGACATTTAAAGATTTTTCTGAAAATGAATTTTTGTTAAGAGCTGAAAAACAAATTGAATGTCTTAATAATGCAATTAGTAATATTGATAGTTCAAAAATAAGACTTCATATTTGTTGGGGTAATTATGAAGGACCACATATACATGATATTGGCCTAGAAAAAATAATGCCGATAGCATTAAAAGCAAATGTACAAACTTATCTAATTGAGTCATCTAATCCAAGACACTCTCATGAATGGCAAATATTTGAAAATTTGAAAATCCCAAAAGATAAAATTATTGTACCAGGAGTAATAGACTCTACAACTAACTTTGTTGAGCATCCAGAAGTTGTGAAGCATAGAATTTTAACATATGCAAAAGTGATTGATATAGAACAACTATTAGCTGGCACTGATTGTGGATTTAGTACCTTTGCTGGTTTTGGAAATGTAGATGAAAATATAGTTTATAAAAAACTCGAAGCACTTGTAAGGGGCTCAGAGCTTGCGTCAAAAGTGATTTAATTATGTCTTTTATTCTTTTTGAGGAATAGATATAGTTTTTAAACTTAAATTATAATTTAACTAACAAAATAGAGAGAAAAATATGAGAAAAATACTAGTTACTTTATTGTTTCTACTATTTGGGACTTCTGCTTTTGCAGATTGTAACATTAAAAGTGGTTCAATAAATATTTTGGCTAATGATTTTCCTGCATTAAGAACTTTCGTCGAAACTTCTAAACAATGTAAAGGAAGTGCTGATTTTAAAGTGACTCATTCATCTGAGCATAACAAAATCGCAGTGCCAGCATTAACTGCAAATCCTTCTGAGTTTTCTGCTAGGATTGCAGCTAACAGTTCAATTGTTCCTTTAATGAACCAAGATTTAATTAGACCATTAGACGATCTTGTTAAAAAATATGGTAAAGGAATTCAGGACTCACAATTAATCACAATTGATGGAAAAGTAATGGCTGTAGCTTTTATGGCTAATACTCAACACTTATACTACAGAGAAGATGTTTTAAAAGATCTTGGTATAGCAGTTCCAAAAACATACGAGGAAGTAGTTGCTGCATCTGAAAAAATTAGAGCTTCAGGTAAAATGCAATATCCTTATGCCGCTGCATATAAAGCAGGTTGGAATTTAGCAGAAGAGTTTGTAAATATGTTTATTGGTCATGGTGGTGAATTCTTTAAAGCTGGAGGTGCGCAACCTAACATTAATAACGCAAAAGGTGTTGCTACTTTAAACATGCTTAAAAAATTATCTGAACTAAGTAATCCTGATTACTTAACTCACGATAGTGAAGCTATTAAAGTTGAATGGGAGTCAGGTAATGTTGCATTAATGACATTGTGGGCTTCAAGATCAGGTACTCTTTTAGATGATGAAGGAGATCCAAACATTACTAAAGCAACAAAACTAACTGGACCAGCTACAGTGGGTGGTGGAAATATTCCAGCAGCTACATTATGGTGGGATGGTTTCACGCTTGCTAAAAATAGATCTGATGCAGACGCCGAAGCAACATTTAGAGCTTTAGCACATGCTGCTTCAAATAAAAAAATGGTTGCTGACGCCGCTGACCAAGCTGTTTGGTTAGTTGAAGGATTTGTTCCAGGACCAAAATCTATTGGTGTAATTGAAGCTGTAAAAATGGGAGCAAAACCATATCCAATGTTACCGCAAATGGGTTTAATGCATGGTGCATTAGGAAGTGAAATTGTTGAATTTTTACAAGGAAAAGAATCTGCAGAACAAGCATTGAAAGATGTTGAGGCTGCTTACATAAGTAAAGCTAAAGAACAAGGCTTTCTATAAAATATAAAAACTTTTAAGTGGGGATTAATTCCCCACTTACTCAAAATTTAATGCCTAATAAAACTTTTTTTTGGTTTTTTTTACCAACAGGTTTAGCAATGATCCTGTTTATTGGGCTACCAATCATTTCTACAGGAATTCAATCTTTTTATGCTCAACACGACCAAGTAGTAAAAGAAGTTAAAAAGTGTGATCCTTTTGGTTGCACCGTTTCAATAGTTGTAGATAACGAAGAAACTACAAAATTAAGAGAAGCAAAGCCACTTGGTAAATTTAATGGGTTTGGAACTTATGTAGATAGAAATCATCTAGCTATTGATGAAATTAAAAAATTTTGGAATGAAACTGAGAGTTTTGTTGGTTTCGTAGATCAAGTAACCAATCTTCCATTTTACAAAGCATTAATATTTACCCTAACCTATTGTTTGTTTGTTACACCAAATGTTCTCTTATTAGGATTTATTATTGCTTTAAGTTTAAACGCAGTTGCAAGAAAAATTAGGGGGCCACTAATTTTTGGTACAATATTACCGATGATAGTTACACCTCTAGTAGGGTCTCTTGTATTATTTTGGATGATAGACTCTCAAGGAATTATTGGAGCTAATATTCAAAATTTAATGAATGATCCGTATTTATCACTTAAATCCTCTAAAACATTAACCTGGATAACTATTATTATATATGGAATTTGGCATCATTCTCCTTTTGCATTTGTTGTATTTTATGCAGCTCTTCAAACAGTTCCACAAGAACCAGTGGAAGCCGCAATTATTGATGGTGCATCAAGGTTTCAAAGAATTAAACATATAGTGTTACCACATATTTATCCTGTAGTTACTTTTGTAGCTTTGATTTCATTAATGGATAACTTTAGAGTTTTTGAGCCAATAATTGGCTTTAGTGCTGAGGGCAGTGCGCAATCATTATCATGGTTAATATATGACAATTTGGTCAATGAGGAAGTAATATTATTTGGATCTGCTGCAGCAACCTCAATGATGACAATTGTTGGTATAGCAATTTTATTAGCACCAGTTTTAATTAGAACATGGAAAGAATTTAAGACAGCGAGATAATTATGGATTATGGTTTAGATAAAAAATCAACAAGTTTAAAAACTTTTAACACAATATTTATTATTGTTTGGCTTTTAATTGCTTGCTTTCCTTTCATTTGGACTTTTTGGGGATCATTTAAAGTTAGAGCTGATTTTTTTTCAAGATCAGATTGGTGGTATGCAATTTCTGCTTTTAACACTTTAATTGAAACAGGTGGAAAATTTACCACAGACGCATATACCCAAGCTTGGACTGAAGGAGAATTTTGGAAAGCTTCAAAAAATACAATAATTGTAACTGTATTTGTCGTTAGTATTTCTTTGTTTTTAGGAACACTTGGTGCATATGCGCTTTCAAGATCAACTGAAAGATATGCATTTTGGATATTAATTGCAGCATTAATATTTAGAGCAATGCCTCACATTACTTTAGTATCCGGATATTTATTTCCATTTTTTCAATTACAAATCTGGGGTATTCTTCCCACAACTATAGTTGTATTAGTAGCAATTAATCAACCATTTACTTTATGGTTACTATATTCATTTTTTAAAACGGTACCTAAAGAACTTGATGAAAGTGCTTTAATAGATGGATGTTCATACTTTCAAGCATTTAGACATATTATCATGCCAGTGATGTGGCCAGGTGTAATTACTGCGGGATTATTTAGTTTAATGCTTGCTTACAATGATTTCACAGTAACTGCATTACTTTTAAACCAAGAAAATCATACCATGGTTCCAAAAATTCAAAGTTATTTAGGAACAAATCAACATGAAGGAAATTTAATGTGGGCAGTTTCTGCTGTTGTTTCAGCGACAGCTCCTCTATTTATGTTGGTGATGTTTTTTCAAAGACAGGTTATTAGTGGTTTAACTGCTGGGGCTGTAAAAGGTTGAAGTATTACAAAGCTTTACTTTTTGGTTCTATTGGATCAATTGTCGAAACTTCAGAGATTCAAAGAAAGTCATTTAACAAAGCATTTAAACAATATGGGCTTAATTGGAATTGGACTAAGCGAGAGTATTTAAGCTTACTAAATAAATCTGGGGGAAAAGATAGAATATCTAGATACGCAAAGAAGAATAAAGAAATTGTAAACTCTACATATTTAAGAAATTTAAAAACTAAAATATTCAATAATTATCTTAAAAAAAACCAGCTTAAATTAAGACCTGGTGTTAAAAATTTAATTTTATTCTGTAAGAAAGAAAAAATAAAATTAGCTTTTGTCTCATCAACATCTACAAATAATATAAATGCAATATTATATTCATTGAGAAATTCAATAAATAAACAAGATTTTAGTTTTGTAGGAAATTCAAAATTAGTTAAAAAATTTAAACCAAATCCTGCAATATACTTGCTAGCGCTTAAAAAACTTAAGCTTAAAGCTAATGATTGTTTGGCTATTGAAGATACACAAGAAAGCCTAAATTCAGCTAAGCGAGCTAAAATAAAATGTATAATTTTTCCTGGAAAATTTCATTCTTCAAGAAAATTTAGTGGAGCTTTAAAAAAAGTTTATAGACTGAATAAAAATATTATTCTGAGATAAATTTTTTTACTAAATTATTAAATTGATCGGGCTGTTCTAAATGAACATTATGAGCACAATCCTTAAAAATTTCTAAACGACTATTCTTAATATTTTTGTTTAGTGTATCAACCTGATCAAAATTGTACGATGTATCTTTATCCCCCCAGATAATCAAAGTTTCATTCTTTATATTTTTTAAATTTTCTTTACCTCTCCAATTTTTCATTGCCAACAAAGCATTATCAGCGGTCTCTAAAGAAACATCTTTAACTGCTTTTTTGCATAAATAATAATTTTTATCTTTATCTCCTTTAACAAACCATTTTTTTGGAACTCTAGAAAATGAAACCTCAATTCCATCTTTTTTTAATTTTTCTCTTGTTTCATCTATTGTTTCAAATCTACCAGGTATTTCTCCAATTGATCCGGTAGCAAAACAAATTAATTTATTAACTCTATCACCAATTAGTTTTGTAATTTCTTGAACAATCATTCCTCCCATTGAATGACCAATTAAATTGAATTTATCTATCTTTTTTTGATCTAACACATTTATAATTTCTTTAGCCATTTTATTAATAGAATCTAAAGATTTTAAGTTATGACTTTCTCCAAATCCTGGGAGAGCTGGAATTATTACACGATAATATTTTGAAAAAAATTCTTTTTGAAAAGTCCACATTTCAGATGAGCCTAAATAACCATGAACTAAAACAAAAGGATACCCATGGCCTAAGTCATCTACGTAAATATCACTCATGATATTTCCTTAATAATGAATAAAGTTAAAATAGACATAAAACATATAATAAAAATATTAATTACTTTCCAAATTTTTTTACTATTAGCATACTTCGATAAATAATTAGATAAATATCCTAATATAAAAAAAAATAAAAATGATGCTATAGATGCACCTACCCCAAATAAAATTTTTTGGTTAAGTAAATAATTTTTAGAAAAATTTCCAAGAAAAAAAACTGTATCTGAATAAACATGTGGATTTAAATATGTAAATCCTAAAGTTTTAAATACAATATTTAATTTTGAAATATTATTTGTCTCAGTACTAAAATTAATATCAGAATAATGAGATTTTATTTTTTTAAAAATAAAGTGAAGTAAAAATAAAATTAAAAATAAATTTAAAATTAATTCAATTAAAGAGTTAAAATATTGATTAAAATAATGGAAAAGAAAAATACCCAAAAAAATTAATATCAAATCTGATAAAGAACATATTAAGCAAACAATAAATATATGTTGTTTTTTTAAACCTTGCTCAATAACAAAAATATTCTGGGCACCTATTGCTAAGATTAAGCTGATCCCAGTAAAGAAGCCTAATACCAGGTATTCCATTAGGCTTTAAGGTTACTCTGGATTCGCCGTTAATGTTTTAATTTCTAGAATATTTTCGTTTGGGTCTTTAACGAAGAAAGTTTCTTGCTCGTATTTTGTTCCTTTAAATCTCAAATAAGGTTCGTCGTAATACTTAGTTCCACTCTCTTTTAATCTTTGTTTTAGAGCATCAAAATCTTTTCTTGATAAATGAACTCCAAAATGAGGAACTGATACATTGCCCATATCAACATCGTGTCTTTCACTGTCAAGTTTGTGTTCACTTTTGTGAAGAGTTAACTCATTGCCCCAAAAATCAACATCTGCCCACTCTTGCGCTGAGTTATCTAATCTGCATCCCAAAGTTTCACTGTAAAATTTTTTTGCAACCTCTAAGTCTCCACAAGGGATAGCTAGATGAAAACAATTTGTGTTTTTATACATATTAACCTCTTTAAATTGAGCAATTAAGTACTATATAAGGCATATTATTTTTTAATCAACAGCAACTAAACTAAAGAAATATGAGTGATTTTTTACAATCCATAATTGATAGAGATCCTGCTGCAAGGTCTAAGTTAAGTTTAATATTAACTTATCCAGGAGTTAAAGCAGTTTTTTTTCATCGAATAGCAAATTTTTTTAGTACTGCAAAATTTCATTTGATAGCAAGAATCATTTCTCAATTTTCAAGATTCTTAACTGGAATAGAAATTCATCCTAATGCAAAAATTGGAAAAAATTTGTTTATAGATCATGGAATGGGTGTTGTGATTGGTGAAACTTCAGACATTGGAGATAATGTAACTATCTATCATATGGTTACGTTAGGAGGAATAGCTCCAAGTATTAATTCAAATGACCAAAGAAATATGAAAAGACATCCTACTATTAAAGAAGATGTAGTTATTGGTTCTGGTGCTCAAGTTTTAGGTCCAGTAGTCGTTGGCAAAGGTGCTAGAATAGGAGCAAATGCAGTTATTACGAAAGATGTTTCAGAAAATGCTGTAATGGTTGGAATTCCTGCAAGAAGTGTTGGAATAGCAGATAGTGAATTTAAACCTTATGGAATTACGTCTGATAGTGATAAAAAATCAGATAATGAATAATACCCAAAACGATTTTATTTCTGGAATAGGAAATACTCCATTAATTAAACTCAGAGCAGCCTCTGAAATTACTGGGTGTAACATTTATGGAAAAGCAGAATTTTTAAATCCTGGAGGATCAGTAAAAGATAGAGCTGCACTTGCTTTAATTAAAGATGCTCAAGAAAAAAAATTAATTTCTAAAGGTGGGACTGTTGTTGAGGGAACAGCTGGTAATACAGGAATAGGTTTGGGTCTTTTAGGCAACTCTCTTGGTTATAAAACAATTATTGTAATGAATGACAATCAAACACAAGAGAAAAAAGATTTACTTAGAAACCTTGGAGCTGAATTAAGATTGGTTCCACCAAAGCCTTATAAAGATGACAACAACTTTGTAAAAGTAGCAGCAAGACTCGCAGATGAACTAAGACCTTCTAATAACAATGGAGTGATTTGGGCTAACCAATTCGATAATACTGCAAATGCTAAAGGGCATTATGAAGGCACAGGTCAAGAAATCTGGGAACAAACCGATGGTAAAGTTGATGGTTTTGTTTGTTCTTCAGGTACTGGAGGCACAATTTCAGGTGTTAGCAATGCTCTTAAAGAAAAGAACAAAGATATAAAAATTTATTTATCAGATCCAAAGGGTTCTGCTCTTTATAATTACATTAAAAATGGTGAACTTAAATCGGAGGGTGGTTCAATTACTGAAGGTATTGGCTCAAGTAGAGTGACTGCCAACTTTGGTGAGGCAAAAATTGATGACGCATATTCAATTGATGACCATGAGGCTCTGCCTATTCTATATGATTTAATTCAAAACGAAGGTTTAAGTCTAGGAACAAGCTGTGGGATAAATATTGCAGGAGCAATTAGAATGGGAAAAGAAATGGGTCCAGGAAAAACTATTGTTACTATTCTTTGTGATAGAAGTGACAAATACGCAACTAAAATGTTTAATAAAAAATTTTTAGAAGAAAAAGGTCTACCAATGCCTAATTGGTTTTAAATATAAATTTTATCAGCTAATCCGTAAGTAAGAATAGCACTTAAAATTGTAAGTACTCCAGCAGCTATTACACCTTCACTGTTAGTTTTTTCAGTGTGTCCAAGTTTATTAATATAAATGGTATAAATACCAAATATTAAGTACATTAAATTTTGGACAAATACTAAATTAAAGAATGCCCACGTTCCATTTACTCCACCATCTCTTACAAACATGATATAAAGAGCCATTAAGAAAGACCCAACAAAAGGAGCTCCAAAAAATCTAGTGATCACTGCTGCTGAATGATCGATATTATATTGATCCATAAAACTCTTGGTTCCAACTATAGCTCTAAAAGCATAAACAGCGTAAACAAGGAAATGAACAATAAAAATTATTAGATAAACAATTCCATTAAATTTTTCGATCATAAATAATTATTATCAAATATTTAAATTAAATAAAACAGCATAATTAACATTTTTTATGCTCTGAAATTGCATAACTGTCGCGCGCTATAAACACGAGTGACTCCTTAACAATTATGTAACAGTGTTCTATTAAATTAAATAACTTTAAGGAGGTAAAATGAAGAAAATTTTAATTTTAATAATTTTTTTAACAATCTCAAATTACTCATTAGCAGAGTCAGGAAAATTTAATGCTGCTGGAGCAGGATCTTGGTCATTGAATGCAATGGATGCTGGAAATGGAAATATGAGTATTACTTACGATGGTAATGCCGGGCTTATGGATAAAGAACCTGGTAGTATTTTTGATAAATCTACTATGCATTGTATTGGCGGGTTAACATTGGTAGCTGGAAAGTTTGATGATGAAACAGGTATGTGTACTTTTTATCTAATGGATGGAGAAAAGGTTTACATAAATTATAAAGGCAAAGGAACTGGCGGCCAAGGTGGAACTGGTACTTTTGTTATTGTTGGTGGAACTGGAAAATATGAAAATATTTCTGGAA
Organism: Candidatus Pelagibacter sp.; assembly: GCF_052046145.1. GTDB lineage: Bacteria > Pseudomonadota > Alphaproteobacteria > Pelagibacterales > Pelagibacteraceae > Pelagibacter. The sequence goes on along the minus strand of NZ_JBNGZR010000001.1, from coordinate 388,663 downwards.
GTGGTAATTCAAGTCGACAGAATATTAGAGGTAAATCTGGTATGGCACACTCTATGAATCAAATGAGTGGTGAATATACTTATTAGAAAGAAAATATATGATTATAAAAATAGAGGAAAATATAAAATCGTTTTCAGCATGGAGGGATATGGTTAAAGATAATGCTGAAAAAATTAAAGGATTTGGTGCAACCATTATTTTTGCTGGTGTATCAAAAGAAGATGCTTCAAAATTTACAGTAATTGTAAAATATGCAACTATGGAGGGGTTTGAGGCATTTAAAAATGATAAAGAACTTCACGCTGCAAGAGCTGCAGCTGGAGTTGATTTAGATTCTGCAAAAATCACTCCCATGGATGGAGACTTTATGGAAAATTTTTCAGGATAATAAAATAGGAGGAAAAAATGGAAAAAGAAATGCTAGTAGTAGCAAAGTTAAAAGAAGGTACTTTTGAGAAATTCATGGGATTTATGCAATCTCCTGAAGGACTTGCTGAAAGAGCAAAAGTTGCAGTGGTTGAAAAAACAATTGGAACTGTAACTCCAGACAAAAGTACTGTAATGTTTAAAATATTTTGTACTGATGAAGCTGCACTTCATAAGTTTATAGAAGGTACTGAGGTATCAAAACCAATAATGGATGAAGTGTTAGACAGTTACTCAATATATAATTTAACTAAGGTTAAATAGAAAGGAATAACATGTCTATATTAGAGAAATATAGTGCTGCAATAAAAAATAAAGATGAAGCAGTGATGAATGATCTTTTGCATGATGATTTTAAATTCACAATGCATAAGTCAGGAAATGTTTTAGGCAAAAGTGATGTTATCAAATGGGCAATGAGCGGCGATATAAATCAAGATAAAGTAAGAGTTGTTTATGAAAATGACGAAGTTGGTGTTCATCATTCATTTGTTACTTTTGATGATGGAAATGTAGAGGCTGTAATGGCAGTTTATAAATATGACAATGGAAAAATTGTCAGTTTAGAAACTGGTGCTACACCAATGCCAAAATAAGTGAGTGAAATCGATTTTTATTTTTCTATAGGAAGCACATACACCTATCTTTCTGTAACAAGGTTACTTGATGTTGAAAAACAACATCAAGTAAAATTTAAATGGAAACCTTTTTCAGTGAGAGCAATCATGAAAGAGATGAACAATATCCCATTTCCAAAGGATAAAATGAATAAAGTTAATTACATGTGGAGAGATATTGAAAGACGTGCAGAGGGATATGGTTTTTTCGCTAAAACACCAGTTCCCTACCCTTTATCTGAATTCGATTTAGCAAATCAAATAGCAATCTTAGGTTTTGACAAAGGTTGGGGAGAAAAATTTGTGATGCTAACTTATAAAAAATGGTTCCAAGAAGGCAAAGAACCTGCCATTGAACCTAGCATTTCTGAGGTTTGTGCTGAATTAAATTTAAATAAAGATGAAATCATATCCAAAGCAAATTCTGAAAATATTGAGACAAAATATAACGAGAACACAAATTCAGCTCGTGAAAATAAAATTTTTGGTAGTCCATCTTTTATAGTGAAAAATGAAGTCTTCTGGGGAGATGACCGAATGGAAGATGCTATTAAATGGTCATTTAAATAATTATATATATTTTCGTTAAATTAATTTAGAATCTTGGTATGAGTCTTGTTACTTCGTATTTTTTTTTAGGTGTTGCAGTTTTTTTAGGTGTTACCTCAAATAGTTTTGCAAAAAGTGCTGAAGGATTTACACTTCTTGTTCCAAGTATAATTACAGCAATTACAATTGTATTGTGTATGTATGCACTTTCATTAGTAATGAAAAATATTCCTATGGGAATTACTTATGCTTCATTTGCAGGACTAACGATAATTGCAACAGTAGTTGTTGGGGTAATAAGATTTAATCAAGTACCTAACTTATATTCATTAATTGGTTTAGCGTTCATTATAATTGGTGTACTAATGGTTAACTTACTTGGGAATAACTAATATGCTTAAAAAAAAATATGCTCAACCTCTGTTTGTTATTTTAATGTCTTTCAGTATGAGTGTAATTATGTGTGGAGTTGTGGTTGCTGTTAATACAGGCATTAGTGAAGGGTTTCTGGGTAGATGGTTTTATTCATGGACTTTTGCATTTCCTGTCGCTTTGATAGCAGCTTTTACAATGGCTCCCATTTTAAAACCCTTTGTGGATAAAATTGCATCTAAAGATTAATCATGAAACCTTTATTTGGATATATATTTTTAGCTATAGGTATTTCTTTTGGTATTGCATCAAATAGTTTAGCTAAAATTTCAGAAGGGTTTACCAAACTAACACCATCTGTTTTGTGCATCTTATTTATGTGTATTACGATGTTTTCAATTGCAAAAGCAATGCATGCTCTTCCTGTGGGTTTTGCGTACGCAACTTATAGCGGACTAACTGTAACTGGAGTTGTACTGTTTGCGGTGTTGAAACTTAATCAGGTACCAAATATTTATGGAATTATAGGAATTATATTAATTATTATTGGTGTAATAATGGTTAATTATCTTGGACGGCTAAACTGATATTTTTTTAAAATCTCTGGAAGCTCGTGACTTCCATCTTCATTTAATGGTAACTCGTATTCATTAACAACAGTGCTGGTATCTAAAGGTGAGTATAAATGAGGATACATATCTCCATTAGATGCCTGCTCCCATAACAAATGTTCAAGCTTAAAAGCATTTACTCTTAATAAAACTAGATTTTCTTTTTTAGGATAATGTTTGTTTAAAGTTTCTTCTACCTGATCCTCCTCTGAAAAATGAATATATCCATCTTTAAGATCTTTTTCTGATCCACCATATGTCCCTGATTGCTTAGCTTTTTGCCATTCGTCTTTATCTATAACTTTAAAAATAAATTCTAAATTCATTTCACCAAGAAGTATTTGGACTTTTTAAAAATTCTATTTCTTCTTCAGTAGATTCTCGTCCTAATATTTCATTTCTATGCGGATATCTATGAAATTGTCTAACTACTTTTGTATGATCTTGCCAAAATTTTTTTATTTCGTTGTAACCTTCATGCTCCCTTAAATATTTATTTAACAAATAATAAGCCATTTCATGATCGCTGATTTCTTCACTATGAATTAATGGTAATAACATAAACAATCTTTGATTAACGTTCATAGCCTCTAAATAACCTGAATAAACTGCATCATTTACAATCAACCTGGTTTTTTGATCTTGTGCAAAAGCCTTTTTATCATTTCTAAACATATTTCTTGAAAATTGATCAAATAAAATAACTAACGCTAAACAACTCATAGGGTTATCCTGCCAATCATCATATTCATTTTGAAAAGCTAATTCATAATCTTTTAAAAAATTATCTTTAATTTTTTGATCAAACTTATCATCTTTTTTAAAACGTATTTCAGAAGGAGTTTCTTTAAACCAGAAATCTAAAATGACTTGTGCTCTTTCTGGTATCATTTAGAGACTGGTTTTAATAATTTTAGAAAATTATTATGAATTTTTTTATTTGAAGAAACTAAGATATTTCCAGCATTAGCGGCATCTCTATTATCCCAAGTACTAATAATACCACCTGCTGCCTTAATAATTGGTATAAGTGGGTGAATATCCCAAATTTTATTTGAGCACTGTATTACAATGTCAACTCTTCCTTCCGCTAAATGAGAATAACTTAAAGCGTCACTGCATGGAAATTGCATTAATTTCAAAATTTTTGGAATTTTTTTTTGTTTATTTAATGACAACCACCCATGAAATGCTGCAGAAACCTTTACATTTTTAAATGTAGCTTTTTTATTTACTGATAATTTTTTCTTTTTTCCTTGAGAAACAACATAAGCAAGTTTATCAGAATAATTTAAATAATATTTTTTAAGAACTGGAAAGTTTGCTAATCCCAAAATTGGTATTCCTTTAAAATTTAATGAAATTAAGTTACTCCATGTTGGGTTTCCTATAACGTAGGATCTTGTTCCATCTATAGGGTCAATTACCCAAGTATAATCGCTTTTTGAATTTGTTGAACCATATTCTTCACCGATAACTTGGTGTGTAGGAAATTTTTTTTTAATCCTTGAACGTATAAATTTTTCAAAAGCTCTGTCTGAAGTAGTTACTGGATCATAACCTTTACCTTTAAGCTTGTTAGATACTTTAAAGGTTCTATTCAATTTTGAATTATAGAACTTAGTTAAATCCTTTGCTAATTGATTTAAAAAACTAGCGTATATAGGGTATTTTTTTCTATCAAAATTAATCACACAGAACTCTTACTATTTAATTTATGTTGATTAAAGTTAAATTTTAAATAATCCTCAGGTGGTAATTATGAAAATTGAGCTAAATCAAAATAAGGTTTTTTACAATAATGGATCTGAAAAAAAAGAAATTCACCCATTCTGGTTACGTGAAAGAGTAAATGGCGAAGATTACCTAGATAAAGGAACTCAACAGAGACTTTTCGATCCTACCTCCTTAAGTAGTGATATTTCAATAAATAAGGCAAATATTAATGAAAAATATTTGGAAATTGATTTTAATGATGGTGTTACTTCAAAACTAGAAATTGATAAAATTGCTTTAGAATTTTCTAAAGAAGATATTGTTATTAAATCAATAGAAAAAACCAAATGGGACTCGCAACTTAAAAATATTAAAAATTTTCAATATCAAAAAGATTTTTATGAAAGTAAGGAAATGCATGATTTGCTTGTTTCTTTTTATAAATATGGATTTGTCATTATAAAAAATATTCCGATATCAAAAAACTATATTGTAGAATTTGCAAACTCTATCGGAAGTGTTCGGAGAACAAATTTTGGAGAATATTTTAATGTTAAATCTAAACCAGACCCTAATGATCTTGCTTACACATCTTTAGCCTTAGCTCCTCATACTGATAATCCTTATAGAAATCCAGTACCATGTATTCAATTATTACATTGTATTGAAAGTAAAGTATCAGGAGGACTGTCATCTTTAGTTGACGGTTATACTGTTACGGAAGAATTAAGAAGTAAATTTCCAGAATTTTATAGTATTTTAACAGAAGTAAAAGTTAGATTTAGATTTGTAGATAAAGAGGTAATTCTTGAAAACATCTCTCCCTTAATCGAACTTAACGATGATAAAAGTTTTAAACAAGTTAGATTTAGTCCTAGACTAGACTACGTTCCAATTTTAGATAAAGAAAAATTAGATCTTTATTATCAAGCAAGAAAAAAACTATCTGAAATGTATAATTCTGATAAATATAGAATTGAATTTAAACTTGAGCCTAAAGACTTAATAATGATGGATAATCATCGATTACTACATGGTAGAACATCTTATGAAACTAAAGAAGGTGAAAGATTTTTACAAGGTTGTTATATTGATTTTGATAGCACTGAGGGTAAACTTAGACACTTAAAAAGAAAGTTTAATCTTTAAATAATTTTTCAATTTGTGCCTCTGCATCACTTATTGATTTTTCATAATCTAATGCCATTTGATCTGCACTAATAATATCTACTTTTTCAATCCCAAAAAAATTAAGAATAAATTTTAACCAAGGGGTTAGGAAGTCCTCAGAGCTATTTAATTTTGTTCCTCCAGAGGTTATTACTAAATAAGCATGTTTATTTTTTAATAACCCTTCTCTTCTGCCATTTGGTTTAAATCTAAATGTTTCCCCTATTCTAGCTGCTAAATCTGACCAGGCTTTAAGTGTTGCTGGAGGACCATAATTGTAAATAGGAGCTGAAATTATAATCACATCACTTTCTTTTAACTCCTTTACTAATTTATCAGAAAGTTCGAACATTTTTTTGTGGTGCTCTGTCTGATCTTTTTCATCAATTTTCATACCCGACTCTGTAAGTCCACTTACAAAAAACATCTCATCGTCTAAATCACGATAAATCACCTCATCTCCAGGTTTTTTAATTTTCTCTAAAATTTTTTTAGCAAGTGCGCGCGAGGTTGATCCTTTTTTTCTAGCGCTTGAATCTATTTGATAAATCTTCATTAATACCTATTATCCGAATTTTTGCATAAAAGGAAAGATTTCAATTATATAAAATCCAATTGCTTGTAATTGATTGGTTAATATTAAAATACCTGTAATTAAAAGAATTATTCCACCAATTTTTGAAATTAAATTAATATTTTTCCTAAAGTTCTTTGAAAATAATAAAAATTTTTGAATTAAATATCCTGATAAAACAAAAGGAATTGCAAGACCTAATGAATATAAAATTAATAATATTACTGCTCTTGATAAGGTTTCTTCAATAGATGCTAAAGCTAAAATTGAACCTAAAATTGGACCAATACAGGGTGTCCATCCAAAACCAAAAGCAACACCGATTACATATGGAAAAAGAATATTTCTTGATTCCTTAGCATCAAATCTTTTTTCAAAATTTAGGTAGGGGATATTAATTATTCCAATTAATTGAAGAGAAAAAATTATAATAATTATTCCAGCTACAATTCTTAAAATTTCTGAATTTTGTAAAAGTGTTTGACCTAAAAATGATGCGGATGCTCCTAAAATAACAAAAACAGTTGAGAACCCAAGACAAAATAAAATTAACGGAAAAAAGTTTATTTCTTTTTTATTTAGTATTTCTTGTAAGGATTGACCAGAGATATAAGAAATATATCCAGGTATTAAAGGTAGAACACATGGAGATAAAAAACTAATAAGTCCTGCTCCAAAAGCAATTAAATATTCAAACATTTATCCAGTATTTTTCATTGCAGCAGATATGCCTGCGATAGATGTCATTAAAGCGTCATCAAGAAATTTTTTATCTAATTTTGTATATTTTTTATTTGTTAATTTATTCATTATATTTGCCTGCAATATGTTCAACATCTCAGTATAATTACTTCTTATAAACAATGCTTTTCTAAATTGTTTTCTTTCTTTTACCACTTCCTTTGGTGTTATTTTATTATGCAATTTGACCAATGCATCAAATTGAAATCTTAACTTTTTGCCAATTCTTCTTAATGAGGCGTCTGCCAAATTATTCTCATAAATAACCGATATCTCTGGATCTACTTTTGAAATTACCATGTCTAAAATATCCATGGTCGAAACAAAATATGGCCAGTTCTTTTCCATATCTGTAATAGTTTTTTTAAATTTTTTAATTGATCCATATCTTAAAGCTTCAGTTGTTCCAAGCCAAGCTGGTAACATTAATCTAATTTGTGTCCAAGCAAATACCCATGGTATAGCTCTTAAACTTTGAATATTATCAACGTTCTTCCTTTTTGTTGGTCTGGAACCTATGGCTAATTTTCCAAGTGATTTATGAGGAGTTACAGTTTTAAAATATCTAATAAAATCCTCATTTTGATTTAAATATTTCCTATATGCGGAGGTAGAAATTTCAGACATGTTCTGAATTAACTCTCTCCAATTAGGCTTAGATCGTGGAGGTGGATTTAAGGAAGCATCCATAACTGCTCCTATATAGCTACAAAGATTGTATTCAGCTAATGGCTTATAACCATATTTTTGTTGTATTACTTCACCTTGATCTGTGATTCTAATTTTTCCATTCACAGTTCCTGCTGGCTGAGATTTTAATGTTGCTTGAATTGGTCCGCCGCCTCTTCCTGGAGATCCTCCTCGTCCATGAAAGAATACTAAATCAATTTTGTATTTTTTTGATATAGCTCTTAACTCCTCTTGAAGTTTGTATTGATGCCAACTTGCTGATAATTTTCCTGCATCTTTACTTGAGTCTGAGTATCCAATCATTACTTCCTGTTTAGAATTAATCAATTTTCTATACCAAGAAAGTTTGAATAAATTTTTCATAACATCTTTGGCATTTATTAAATCATCTAAAGTTTCAAACAGTGGAACAACTCTTAATAAATTTTTAATTTTCGCTTGTTTTTGCAAAAAATATACCGACAAAATGTCAGAAGCATTAGATGTCATTGATATTACATATGCACCTAAACACTCATTTGGGGTAGATGAAATCAGCTTAAAAGTATTCCACACCTCTCTATTTTCTTTATTTTGTAGTTTAATTTTATCTACAAAAAATTTCTTATCTTTAATTGATTTATTCAATAATTTAATTTTATCTATCTCACTTAAATTAGAATATTTAATTTTACTTTTCTTTTTGAAAATTTCATTTAAGAGTTTTTCATGTCTATCAGCTTCTTGTCTGATATCTAATCTTGCAAGATTAATACCAAAACACCTAACTCTCCTCATTAAATCTAATAGATCTGCATTAGCAATATGATCTCCTTTATTTAGTTTTAATGAGTTTCTTACTTCTCTTAATGGAATAGTAATTTCATGTTTGTTTTGAATTAACTTTTTTTCATTTAATTTTGAATTATAATTTAAATGATTTTCAATTAATTGATGGGTTAGTCTTACTTTATCTCTTATTGGCCTTAAATACACTCTATACGGTTCAAAACTATTTCCAGTCGCTTTTTTAATTTTTGCAGAACATTCTTCCATGGATAAATCTTGAATTAACTTAGTAAGTTCTTTTTCATATAATTTTGCAGCTTGCCACCTAGAAAATAATATTACTTTCTTAGTTACTTCAGCTGTCACATTAGGATTTCCATCTCTATCACCGCCCATCCATGATCCAAACTGAATAGGGTTAAAATCTCTTGGTAAATCCTTTTTTAAATTTTTTCTAAATATATCGTTTAGTCTTTTGTAAACTTTAGGAATTGTGTCCCACAAACTATCCTCAATAACAGCTAAACCCCATCTAGCCTCATCTAATGGAGAGGGCTTAGTTCGTTTTAACTCATCTGTTTTCCATATAATTGCTATTTCTGAATATAATTGTCTATCTAGTTCGATAATCTTTGATGGATATTTTTTATATAGATGTCTCTGCTCCATAATATAAATCAAATTTGCATATTTTTGTATTAAAGTTCTTCTTTTTACTTCTGTTGGATGAGCAGTAAGAACAATCCCAATATCAAGTTTTTTTGCCTGCTCATAAATATTTTTGTCAGAAATTTTTTTGTTTTTAAATAAGCCCTCAATTATATCTTCTATAAATAAATTTTGATTTTTACTTTTAAAATACGGATTTTCGTACTCATTTAACTTTCTTGATGCATCAAGGGACTCTACTAGATTAAGTAAATTTAAAATGTGTGAAAATGCTCTACTTAATTTAAATGTGTTCTCCGGAGTTAGTTTTTTAACTTCTTTTGAAATTCTTGATAATACTTTTCTTTTATTTTTATCAGAGAGAGTATTTTTTGATAGCACTCTAAATTTTTCAACAATTTTAAAAAATGCTAGACCTTCTTGATCTTTAATAACTCTACCCAGGAAAGTACCTAATAATCTAAAATCCTCTCTTAAAAGCTTAGTAGGTATTCTCTCATAGTAAAGATCTCTTTTCTTCATTATTTAAAACAAATTTTTTTTGTAAAATTCCTTTTACGTTTGTTTTTACACTAAAAAAGAACCCAGAATATCTAAATTTTTGCAAATCTGCTTTGTTCATGCCTTTAGTTGCTGTTGAAACATAAAGTTCTTTAGTATTTTTACCTCCAAATGCACAATTAGTTATATTTTTTGCAGGAAACTGAATTCTGTGAATTAATTTTGCTTTTTTATTAAAAACAGAAATACAAGCACCATGGAAATGAGCTACCCATAAATTTTTATTTTTATCTAATGTCATTCCATCTGGCGAACCTTCATCAGAAGATAATTTTTTAAATATTTTTTTGCTAACTATTTTATTATTTTTATTTATTTTAATTTTATAGATAGTTTTTTTTGGACTATCTGTATGATAAAAATTATACTGATCGATAAACGCTGGTCCATTAGTAATTCTATAATGTTTATCAACTTTTATTAATTTAAAATTTTTATCTAATTTATATAAAGAACCTTTTTCAATTTTTCTTTCCAAGTTGTCCATAGTGCCAAACCAAAGATTTCCTGCAGGATCTGTTTTACCATCATTAATTCTATTTAGTTTCAAGTTTGGTTCTATCTTAATTGATTTTAAAATTTTTTTTGATTTTAGATTTTGAATTCTTAATTCTCCCTGAAGACCTAAAATAAAAATATAATCTTTGATATGAGCTATAAAACCAATTTCTTTATTTACTTTAAAGGTTTTCTTTTTTTTATTTTTAATATTGAAAGAGCAAATTTTCTTTTTTTTAATATCTACAAAATAAATTGAGTTATGTTCACTAACCCATAACGTTCCTTCACCTAAAGTACATCTTAATTTCCAAAGAGGTTTTGGTTCTGATGTTTTTATTTTATTCATTTACTTCAAACTCTTTAATAAAATCTTTATTCGGGCTTATACCAATACCTATATTGTCTGTTACTGATGCATAACCGTTATTGTTTTTAACTTGGTCTAAAATTGAAAATTCTTCTTTAGGTAAATCTGTGATAAAAATATTTTTTTCTGTTGTATCAAACTCAAGCATTGATTTTGATGGAAATAAACCACCAGGCATATCTGGTTGTGCTGTCAATAAATGAAGATTCACTGCGATACTAACTGCAGAACCCCACACATGATTAATTACTGGTATAAAATTTGCTTGCGCTAGTGCTGCAACTTTTAAATACTCAGTAATTCCGCCAAGTCCACAAACCTCTGGTTGAGCTATATCAATACATTTATTTGATATTAATTTATTCCAGCCATATTTGGTAAATTCAGCTTCCCCTCCTGCAATGCTAGTGGAAATTTTTTGTTTTAATTCTCTGTAACTCTCATAATCTTCAGGAGCCACAGGTTCTTCAAACCAATGAATATCAAGTTCATCTAAACCTTTTCCAACATAAAGAGCATCTTGCAAATTATAAGCATGATTTGCATCAACCATTAGTTTAAAATCTTTTCCAACAGAATCTCTTACAGCTTGAACTAACTTTAAATCCTCTTTTGGACCTAATCCAATTTTCATTTTCATAGCTTTAAAATTTTTTGATTTTATTTCCTTAGATTCCTCTTTGAACAAGGCGATCAATTCATCAACTGATTTTTTTTGTAACATCATTCCATACCCATAAACAGGGACGTCATTATTACATTTGCCACCAACAAGTTGATAAAGAGGAGAGTTTGTTTTCTTTCCAAGAATATCCCACAAAGCAATATCTACTCCTGATAATGCTTGAATTGGCATTCCCTTTTGACCACTATCTCTTAAAAGATTGTATACTTTTTGCCAGATGTATTCTTTGTTTATAGGGTCTTCACCAATTACTAAAGGCTGTATAACCTTTTCAACAATAAACTTGTTCGCTAAAGCTATATTTCCAGGACCAAAACATTCACCCCAACCTGTTATTCCTTCGTCTGTTTGAACTTCAACGAGATGAGCTGTACGATGTTTATAATACTGTTGTGAGTAACCAAGTTCTTTTTCTAACTCATATCTAAGTACATGACTTTTAATAGAAGTTATTTTCACAATTAATTATATAGCAACTACCTTCGAGTTTTGCTCTCCTAGGTTTTCAATTGATAATTTCATTGTATCACCTGCTTTTAAAAACTGTTGAGGTTTCATTCCCATGCCAACACCTGGAGGTGTTCCAGTTGTAATTATATCACCTGCTTGAAGAGACATATATTTACTCAAATAAGAGACAATCACATCAACGTTAAATATCATTGTACTTGTATTACCTGTTTGCATTCTTTTTCCATTAACATCTAAACTCATCTTTAAATTGTTAACGTCTGCAATTTCATCTTTAGTAACAAAGTAAGGGCCGATTGGTCCATAAGTGTCGTGAGATTTTCCTTTAACCCATTGACCCATTTTTTCAATTTGCCATTCCCTTTCACTTACATCATTAACCAAACAATAACCTAAAATATGATCTTGGGCTTGGCTTTCAGAGATATGTTTTGTTTCTTTTCCTATAACGATCCCAAGTTCAACTTCCCAGTCTAATTTTTTAGATCCAGAAACTATTTCGACATCATCATTAGGTCCAACTATACAAGAAGTAGCTTTCATAAAAACTATAGGTTCAGAAGGAACATCAGCTCCAGTTTCAGCAGCATGATCAGAATAATTTAATCCAATTGCAACAAATTTACCTGGCTTAGTAATACAAGATCCTATTCGATCACTTGCAGATAATTCTGGTAAAGAAGATAAATCAGCACTTTGTAATTTAGAAATAGTCTCAAAATTTAAATGATCAGGATTTAAATCTTTAACATGAGAACTAATATCTCTAATTTTACCATCTTTATCTAAAACACCAGGTTTTTCGTCTCCTTTATTTCCTATTCTTAATAATTTCATATTTATCCTTTTGTTATTTGATTATATTGAAATTCCACCATCGACATGAATTGTACTTCCTGTTGTAAATGTTGCATCATCGCTAGCTAAATAAACAGCCACAGCTGCTATCTCTTCTGCTGTACCTAATCTTCCCATAGGTTGTCTTGCAATAAAATCTTTTTTTGCTTGAACGGGATCTGGGCTTTGATTGACCCTATCTTGCCAAGAAGGTGAATAAACTGTACCTGGCGCGATTGAATTACATCTAATATTTTTTTTAACGAAATCTGCTGCAATCGCTTTTGTTAAACCAATCACTGCACCTTTTGTTGTTCCGTAAACAAATCTATTTGGAAAACCTTTAAAGCTAGATGCGCATGAAGAAATATTAATAATACTTCCACTATTTTGTTTTATCATTAAAGGTAAAATAGCTTTACACATAAAGTACATCGACTTTACGTTTACGTTAGAAGAAAAATCCCAATCTTTTTCATCACATTCCAATATTGTTCCATGATGAACAAATCCAACAGCATTAAATAAAACATCAACTCTATCTAAAGTTTTAGTAAATTCTAAAATTGCATTGTTGTCTGTTGAGTCTAGCTTTTGCACTTTAATCTCTGGATATTCTTTGTTTAAATCAGCTAAAGTTTTATCATTCAAATCAGTTGCAGTTACATGAGCGCCCTCTTTATGAAATGCTATTGCTGTTGCCTTTCCAATCCCTTGGCCTGCTGCTGTTACGAGAATTTTTTTACCTTCTAATCTTCCACTCATTTTTTATTTATCCTTTCGATTTCATTATAAAGTGAACTATGATCAGTGTTTCCATGACCATTATCGACAAGGGTTTTATACATTTCTTTCACTAAATTTGAAATAGGTAAATGTGTATTATATGAATTTGCACACTCTAAAATGTTATTCATATCTTTTAAATGGGTAAAAGTTTTACCTTTTGGAGTAAAATCTTTATCTATCATTCTTTTTCCATGTGTTTGTAAAATTTTACTATCTGCCCAACCTCCAGTAAGAGCTTTAATTAGTTTTACTGGGTCAGCTCCAGCTTTTTCACATAAAGTTATTGCCTCTGCAACTGCTCCTATGGTAACCCCTACCACAATTTGATTTGCTAACTTTGAAACTTGCCCACTGCCAATAGGTCCAACTAAAGTTGGATTTCCCATAGCTTTTAAAATATTTATAGAATTATCAAAGACACTTTGCTCTCCTCCAACCATTATAGCTAATGAAGCCTCCTCAGCTCCAATTGTTCCTCCTGATACTGGTGCATCTAAATAATTTATATTTTTTGATTTTAAACTGTTTCCATATTTTGTTGCTGTCGTTGGTTTAACCGAACTCATATCAATAACAGTTGATCCAGATTTTAAATTTTCTAATAAATCTGAATTATTCATTATTGCATCAACAGCGCTATCATCTGTTAACATTGTAATAATAAAGTCATTATCTTTAACAACTTCACCTAATGTTTTTGATATTTCAGCGCCAAACTCTTTCAAAGGTTCTGCTTTATTAATTGAACGATTGAATACTTTTAGTTTAAAATCTGATTTTAATAAATTTTTAGCCATTGGCAGGCCCATAAGACCTGTTCCAATAAAGCCTATTTTCATCATGGTTTCGGTTTAAACTCGTGGAAGTTTTGCGTCATTGCTTCTGGGAAAAACATAACACATGCTAATACAATTAACTGAATAACTATAAATGGAGCAAAACCTCTAAATATATCTGTTAATGAAATATGTGGAGGAGCAACAGATTTTAAATAAAAAGCGGCAGGCCCAAACGGTGGACTTAAAAATGAAACTTGCATATTTACACAAAATAATATTCCAAACCAAATTGGATCAAATCCAAGAGCTATAACTATTGGTAAAAATACAGGCATTGCTAACAATACAATTCCAACCCAATCCATAAATGCTCCCATAATCAAAAACATAATCTGCATCATGAAGATTAAATACATTGGTTTTAAATCATAAGCCAAAATAGTTTCTGCTACATATTTAGGACCTCCAGCAAGAGAATAAGCACCTGCTAAAACTGTAGCACCAAAAGTAATAGTTAAAATAGTTCCAGATGCTTTGAAAGTTCTTGTTAATGCATCTTTAAATAAAAACCACGTAAGTTCTTTTCTCGCAAAAATTATAATTAATGTAGCAACTACACCCATACCAGCTGCTTCTGTTATTCCTGTCATTCCAGAATAAATTGAACCTAATACAATTATTACAATACCAATAGGTGGTAAAAGACCTGGGAGGTATGACATTTTTTCTTTTAAAGTTAAAGCAGGCTCATCACTTAAAGGTGCCAAATGCGGTTGTAATCTTGTACGAATTAAAATGTATGTAATAATTAAACCTGAAATCATTAAACCAGGAACAATGGCTTCTTGGAATAACATCGTAATAGAAGTCTCTGTTGTTAATCCATAAATAATTAAAACAATTGAAGGTGGTATCATTGTTCCCAAAGATCCTGATGCACAAATAATACCGATCGACATATCCTGATCGTATTTTAATCTCAACATTTGAGGCAGTGCAATCAAGCCTAATAAAACTATTTCTCCACCAATAATTCCACTCATCGCAGCCATAATTGTTGCCATGATGGCAGTTACAACACCTACTCCACCTCTAGTCTTTCTTAACCACGCATTTAAAGCATCATATAAATCTCTAGCTATGTTCGAACGTTCGAGCAAGGAGGCCATAAATATAAATAATGGAACAGATAAAAAAGAATAAGTGACAACAAGAGAATAGTATCTTGAAAGTAATATGCCTAATGCATGTTCACCTATGTATAAAAATACTAGTACTGCACCCATAAAACCAGATGCAAAACCCATTGGAACACCTATAGATATAAGTAATAACAATCCTACTATTAGTATTATCGAAAGTGATCCTATATCCATATTATTTTAATTCTTTGGAAGGGTCGTATTGTTTTTCTTTAGGATTTCTCCAATCAATAATTAAATTATTTACAGATTGAACAGCAATAAGAAAAACACATATAAGTGTTAGTGGTTTCATAGTAGCAGGAATTGGTGGATCCCAATAAGTTGCAAATCTCTCCCAATTTATGAATGATCTGTATGCATCTTCCATACCTCCATAAATTACAGCTGCTGCGAAAAGAACAATAATTAAAGTGCTGATTAGATCAAAAATTCTCTGTGTTGGTCTACTAACCCAATCATACAATAATACTATTCTAATATGGCTTCTTAATCTTGTTGCATATATACCGCCAACCAAATAACAAACACCGGCAAGCCATAGACATAGTTCATTTGCCCACAAAGTTGGTTTAAACAATACATATCTCATAAAAATTTCGTACATCATCACAATTACAATTACAGGAATTAAATATTTAATTGTGTGACTTAAAAATAAGGAAACTCTATCAATCCAATTTATTGGAAAATCATCTTTACTCGCAACTTTTTCATTTTGTTCTTGTAATTCTTTATCGATCATTGCGTAAAATTTATTTAATTCGAAGGGCCTTTTTAGGCCCTCCAAAATTTCTTTATTACATGATACCGTTAGCTTTCATATAAGCTTTGTGTATCTCGATAAGTGCCGCAGCTTCTGGAGATTTAGTCTTCCATTCTTCCCAAGCAGCTAGAGCAGCTTGTCTGAATTTAAGTCTGTCTTCTCTAGACCAGTCATGAAGAGTAACGCCCATTTCATTTAAGGCTTTAACAGCTTCTGCGTTTTTTCTCTCAACTAAGCTAGTGATAGTTCTCCCAGCAATTTCAATACCTGCTTTCATTGCACCTTTTTCATGAGGCTTTAACTTGTTCCATACTTTTGTGTTACAAGCTAAGTGGTCAGCTGGCATAGAGTGGAAACCTGGGTATGTAGCATATTTATTTTGCTCATAGTGTCCACCTGCATAGTTAGTAGCTAAAGATGAATAGTCTGCACCATCAATTAGACCAGTTTGTAAAGCAGTTGGAACTTCACCAAAGTCCATCACAATTGGCTTAGCACCTAATGCTGTAAAGATCATACTTTCCATTCCTGGAGGTGATCTAAATTTGAAGTCTTTCAATGAAGCAACATCTGGGATTGGTCTGCTAGATATTAAAGACTCATGTCCTGGTATCCACCAACCGATTAATGTCATTCCATATTTGTTGTAAAGTGCATCAACAGCTTCTTGAGCCCCTGGGAAATTCAAGAATTCATATTGTTGATATGGGTTATCGTATCCACCCATTACATCACCTGCGAATTGGAATGCTGCATTTTTACCTGTTTGGTAACCTGCACCAGTCATATCACAATCAATAATTCCAGTTTGTGCAGAGTTAAATACCTCAGCAGATTTACCTGTTACTGATGATGAGTAGAACATTTCTACTTTTAAGCTTCCGCCAGAAAACATTTCAACGTTTTTAGCGAATTGAGCAGCAACTTCACCATTTGGTGAACTAGCTGTAAAGTGTGTTTCAATCTTTAAAGTCTTTGCATTTGCAGAGCCAAATAAAGCAACTGAAACAATAGCTACAGCTGCTATAGTTTTAGATATAAGTTTAAACATTATCTTCCTCTCGTTTATGTTTTTTTTGAAAGTTAACCATAAATGATTTTTGAGATCAATAATTTCGTTTAATTTTTATATATAGAAATTATATATATTTATTGAACTGACAACTTATAGTTGTTCTAAACAACTTCAGAAATAAGAGGTTTTTTATTGAAATAACAATAAATATTATCCACTGCCATCATACTCATTGCCAATCTAGTCTCATGAGTCGCACTACCGATATGAGGTAGAACAAAACAGTTATCTAATTTTAAATATCTTTTATCTAAATTTGGTTCATTATTAAAAACATCTAATCCTGCTGCATAAATTTTTTTATTTTCTAATGCATCTATCAATGCATCATCATCAATAGTTGATCCTCTTGAAGTATTAATAACTACAGCATGCTTTGGTAACAAACTTATTGTTGATGAATTTAGAATATGTTTAGTCTCAGCTGTTGCAGGTGTGTGAATACTTAAAAAATCACACTCTGGTAGCATTGTATTTATATCAGAATAATACTTTGCACCATCTTCTAGATCATCAGAAAGTTTGTTTCTATTATAATAAATAATCTTCATACCAAATGCCCTAGCAGATTTTGCAGCCATTCTTCCAATGCGACCCATTCCAATGATACCTAAAGTTTTACCTGTAACAGAATTTCCAATCATAAATTTAGTTAAATCCGGTTTTTGGTTTTTCCAGTTATCGGTTCTCACTAGATTGTAAGCTTCTCCAATTCTTCTAGATGCAGCTAAAATTAAAAGGATTGTAGTTTCTGCTACTGCTTCATTTAATACATTAGGAGTATTTGTTACTTTAATTTTTTTTTCTTCTGCTGATTTGATTGATATATTGTCATAGCCCACACCAACTTGAGCTATTATTTTTAATTTCCCATTTAAATT
The DNA here is from genome assembly GCF_052046145.1 of Candidatus Pelagibacter sp. Lineage (GTDB taxonomy): Bacteria > Pseudomonadota > Alphaproteobacteria > Pelagibacterales > Pelagibacteraceae > Pelagibacter. The sequence continues at coordinate 370,846 of NZ_JBNGZR010000001.1, read as the reverse complement.
ATTAAAAAAATTTTCACTAATTTTATCAAACCCTGTTGAAATCATTCCATCATAATCATTAATCAATTTTATTAATTCGCTTTCTGGAATGGGTTCATCTTTTGGATTAAGTGTTGCCTCAAATTCTTTTTGAAGTTTTTCTTCTGCTAAATCTGAGATTTTTCTACAAACTAATATTTTTGGCCTCATATTAGTGAGAATCTCTTGGTAAACCTTTGGTGTGAGATACGTCTAAATATTTGCCTCGAGAATTAATGCATGCACCATCATCCAATTGACCAACAGTGTTTCTAAATATTTCCTGCCAAGGAGTTTGATTATTTGGTTTAAATATTTTTTTATTTTTTCTTCTTTTTTTAAATTCAGCTTGAGAAATCAATAAATCAACTCTTCTTTTATTGAGGTCTATTTTTATTTTATCATAAGTTTTTACAATTCCTAGATCTCCACCTACTGCTGACTCTGGAGAAACATGAAGTATTGATGGACTTTCTGATGTTCCACTTTGTCTTCCGTCTCCAAGGGTTGGTAGATGTCTTATTCCTTTTTTTAATAATCTGTCTGGTGGTTGCATATTAACTACTTCAGCTGATCCAGGATAACCAACAGGTCCGCACCCTCTAATAATTAATAGAGAATTTTCATCAATTTTTAATTTCTTATCATTAAGTCTTTTATGATAATCCTCAGGACCTTCAAAAACTATGGCTTTACATTCAAAAACATTTGGGTGTTTAGGATTTGATAAATATTGATCTCTAAATTCTTTACTGATTACAGATGTTTTCATGATAGCAGATGAGAAAAAGTTGCTTTTCATAACTAAAAAACCAGCTTTTTCAGTCAATGCATTCTTAAATGTTTTAATTACTTTGTTATCTACATCAACTTTCTTTCTTAAATTTTCACCTACAGTCTTTCCGGTAACTGTCTTAATTTTTGTATGAATTTTTTTGTTTTTAATTAGTTCTTTCATAACAGCAGGTATTGCTCCAGCTCTGTGAAAACTTTCCATTAAGTATTCTCCCGCAGGTTGGCAATTTACCAATAAAGGAATGTTGTGCCCAAGTTTTTGCCAATCAGAAAGATCAAATTTAATTCCCATATGTTTTGCAATAGCACTTAGATGAGCAGTGCAATTACTTGAGCCACCAATAGCACTTGCAACTACTACTGCGTTTTCAAAAGCTTTACGTGTCATAATTTTTGATGGGGTTAAATTTTCATGAACCATTCCAACGATTCTTTTTCCTGTTTCATAAGAAATTTGCTCTCTTTCTCTATAAGGAGCTGGAATAACTGCGCCCCCTGGTAAAGACATTCCTAATGCCTCTGCTACAGAGTTCATTGAAGAAGCTGTTCCCATCGTATTACAATGTCCAGCACTCGGTGCAGAAGATGCTACCATATCCATAAATTCTTCATACTTTATATCGCCCTTTGCTAATAATTTTCTCGCTTCCCAAACAACCATTCCTGACCCAGCTAATTTTCCTTTGTAAACTCCATCCAACATTGGGCCACCAGATAAAACTATTGCAGGAATGTTTACCGTTGCTGCAGCCATCAAAGCTGCTGGAGTAGTTTTATCACATCCTGTTGTTAGGATAACTCCATCAATTGGGTATCCATACAAAACTTCAACTAGTGACAAGTAAGAAAGATTTCTATCCAACATTGCTGTCGGTCTTTTTCCAGTTTCTTGAATTGGGTGAGTAGGAAATTCCATTGGTATACCGCCTGCTCTTCTAATTCCATCTTTTATCCTTTTGCTTAAAGACATAAAATGCCTATTACATGGTGATAGATCACTGCCAGATTGCGCTATTCCTATAATTGGATTACCAGATTGTAATTCTTTTCTTGTAAGACCATAATTTAAATACCTTTCTAGATATAAGGCCGTCATGTCAGGGTTTTTTGGATTATTGAACCACTGTTGACTTCGAAAACTCTTTTTTCTTTTTTTTGGCATAATTTAAATAATGGTTTGTTTAAGTTATTGGTTATATAATAAATTTATGAATAATCTAATAGTTTTAAACAAGAATGACAATGTGGGCGTTAGCCAATTTATTATTCCTGAAAAAACTAAAATTGAAGGTCATGAAATCAGCACTATTGATCCAATCCCTTTTGGACACAAAGTTTGTTTAAAAACTATTAAAAAAGGTGATCCAATCATAAAATATGATCAAATTATTGGATTTGCTTTAGATGATATTAAACCAGGACAACATGTTCATTCTCATAATTTAGAATTCAGAGAATTTAAAAGAGATTTTAAAGTTACAGATAAAAAATATGTTATTGATGAAAAAGCAGACACCTTCTTTAATGGAATTTTAAGAGATAATGGACAGGTTGCTACCAGAAATTACATTGGAATTGTAAGTACTGTAAATTGCTCAGCTACTGTCACTAAAATGATAGTTGAGAGGATTAAATATTCTGACATTTTAAAAGATTATCCAAATATTGATGGGATAGTTCCGATTACTCACTCAACAGGATGTGGAATGAATACTGAAAGTGAAGGAATGCAAATTTTTCAAAGAACTATAGATGGATTTAAAAATCATCCCAATTTTTCTCATGTATTTGTTATTGGTTTAGGATGTGAATGTGCGCAAGTCAGTTTATTTGATGAATCATTAAAAAAACATGACCGAATTCATTTTCTAACAATCCAAGATGAAGGTGGAACAAAAAAAATAGTAGAGAAGGTATTGTCTCAAATTAAAAATTTGCTTTCAGAAGCTAATAATGTTCAAAGAACTTCACAACCAGTAAGTCATCTAACTTTAGCTCTTCAATGTGGTGGTTCAGATGGATATTCAGGAATAACTGCAAATCCAGCACTAGGAGTTGCAGCAGATCTCTTGGTTAAAAAAGGTGGAAGTTCAATTTTATCTGAAACTCCAGAGATTTATGGAGCTGAACATTTATTAATTAATAGAGCAAGCTCACAAGAGACTGCTGATAAACTTATTAAAAGAATTGAATGGTGGAAACATTATACTTCAATTAATAATAGTTCTATGGACAACAATCCTGCGCCAGGAAATAAAAAAGGTGGTCTAACAACCATATTAGAAAAATCCTTAGGCGCTGTTGCAAAAGGAGGAAACTCTATCCTTCAAGATGTATTGCACTATGCAGAACCTTTAAAAAATAAAGGTTTTAATTTTATGGACTCTCCTGGTTACGATCCCGTATCTGTAACTGGTCAAGTTGCATCAGGTGCTAATGTTATTTGTTTTACAACAGGACGTGGATCTTGCTTTGGCTGTAAACCAGTTCCAAGTTTAAAACTTTCAACAAACTCAGCGATGTTTGAAAGAATGTCAGAAGATATGGATATTAATTGTGGCACAATTGCTGAAGGAAAAGAAAAAGTTGAAGAAGTTGGTCAAAAAATATTTGAATTAGTTGTAAATACTGCTTCAGGGAATAAATCAAAAAGTGAAATCAACGGCTACGGTGATGAGGAGTTTAATCCTTGGCAAGTTGGTGTTGTAATGTAATTTATTTTTCTTGTGCATCAACAAACATCCTTAATTAACGTAATTTTATTAGCTGCCGGTGGTTTTTTCATGTTTGTTTGTATGGACTCCATGGCAAAATATCTTGGGACTGTTATGCCAATTACCCAAGCAATTTGGGGAAGATTTTTTTTTCACTTGGTATCTTTAATTATATTTTTTTTAATTTTTAAGCCAAAAGTAAATTTAAAAAAAAATTTTAAAGTCCAAATAATTAGATCGATATTAATGGTTACTGCAACCTCTTTTATGTTTTATTCTTTACAGAAATTTGACTTGGTAGATATTTATGTTGTTTTCTTTACAGCTCCTTTAATCGTTTCACTACTTTCAGCATACTTCCTAAAAGATATATTGAGTACAAAAGGTATACTTTTAATGTTATTGAGCTTTGGCTCGATTGTTTATTCACTAGGTCCAAGTATGAGAATATTTAGTTTAGATTTAATATTCCCTATTGTTCCTCCAATTTGTTGGGCTCTTTATCAATTTTTTACCAAAGTTGTATCAGGCGATAACGATCCTTTTGCTGCTATATTTTATACTTCAATTTTAGGTGCAATAATTTTTAGTATTTTTATATTTTTTAATTGGGTGCCATTAGAGAAGAATATCTTTTGGCTTTATTTGGTAATTCTAGGTGTGGCAGGTTTTGTAAGTCATTCTTTAATTATATATGCAATACAACTTTCTAACTTGTCATTTGTAACTAATTTTCAATATTCGCAATTAGTTTGGTCTACAATTATTAATTTCTTAATTTTCGGCGTACCTTTTGATTATAATAAAATTGTTGGGGTTATAGGAATTATTGTTTTTGGTATTATGTTCATAAGAACAGAAGGTAAAAAAAGTTAAATAGTGAGGTTTAAATGAAAAATATAGGTTTTATTGGTGTTGGATATATGGGCTATGGAATAGCTAAAAATATTTTAAAACACAAAAATAAACTCTTTGTAATTGCTAATAAAAATAGAAAACCAATTGAGAAAATTGTTAGCGATGGAGCTGAAGAAGTAAAATCTTTTGAAGATTTTTCTAGTAAAAATTTAGATGCGATGTTTATGTGTGTTACCAACACTCCTATAGCAAAATTAATTTCTGAAAAAATATCTGATATTTTAGATAGTAAAACTTTAATTATTGATATCACCACTCACAACAAAACTGGTTCAATGGAAACTGAGGCCATATTCAAAGAAAAAAAAATAAATTATGTTGAGTGCCCTGTAATGGGAGGACCTGTTCAAGCAGAGGAAGGTATATTGGGAGGAATTGTTGGAGCGTCAGATGAAAATTTTAAAATTGCTGAACCATATTTTAATTTTTTCTGTAAAGAATATTTTCATTTTGGATCTGTTGGAATGGGAGCAAAATCTAAGCTTTTAAATAATTTTTTATCCCTTGGAAATGCTGCATTAGTTAATCATTTGGCTAAAAGTGCTACAGAAATGGGTTTAGATTTAAAAAAAGTATTTGATGTTGCAAAACTTGGTTCTGGAAATTCTGCAGCACTTAATAGAGTTTTTGATAATCTGTTAAAAGGAGACTTTACTGGATTTAAATTTACGGCAAGTAATTCCGTAAAAGATTTAACTTATATTCAAGATTTATTAAAAGATTTTCCTGAAGCTGAAAAAGTTGCTGAAATAAATAAAAATTATTTTCAAAAAGCTGTTGATGATGGTTATGGTGAAAATTTTATTAGCGAATTAATAAATAAAAAATAATTTTGGAAGTAACTTAAGTTAGCGGGAATCTACTAAAGCACTAGGTTGTATTCAATAAATATATTTGCTCAAAATTAAAATAAATTAATTGAAATTGTATAATTTATAATTACCTTTTTTATAGAAGGAGGTTTATGTTAATACTTTCACCACCTGATACTTAGCTGAACAGCTCATATTTCAAAAAATATAACGAAAAATAAATTCCTCTCGGAATTATAATGCCAAAGAGGCGATACAAGGGAGCTCTTTAGGTATACACTTAAAGAGCGAACCCTTTAAAAACTAATTTACAGATGTTAATATTTCTAGTGGAAGTGGAGCTTCTGGGTATTTTTTTTGACACAATTTTTCATAGTTTTCACAAAAACTCATGATAGTTTTTTTAACTTCTTTTTTATTTTTATTTGAAAGATTAAGGTCTTTAATTAATTCACTGCAATTTTTTTCTAATTCTTTTATTTGCTCTCCTGAAAAAAATTCTCCTGTTTCTATTTCCCAATAAGTGTCTTCAAGCTCATCATCAGTTAAATCATTTAATTTTTTCTGCAATAATTTAATAGTTTCGTCCTCTGTTGCTTTATCTCTCATAGGAGAATCTTTAAGTTTTCCAAGACATTTATCCCTTAATCCATCAATAAAATGAAAATAAGGTTTACCCTGTGAAAAATCTCTAAAATGATTTGTATTAAAATATTTATCAATGGCTATTTCTGTTGAAACCTTTTCCTTACCCTTAATTATGGCTATTTGAACGTACACTTCTTGGCTAATATATTCTTCAATATGGTCTTTAACTTTTTGAGGTATCATTCTAACTTAGTAATTAATGTTCTTCTCTGTACCTGCTGTGACAAGCCTTACAATTACTCCACATAAATTGTTTCAGAGTACCTCTTATATCTTCAGCATCTTCAATTACAGATGTAAGCTTTATCATGTCATCAGAGGCTTTTTGCATTAATGCATTGAAGTCGTCTTTTTCATCCCAAATGGTTAGTAAAGCTTCAGTATCAAAACCCTCTTGAGTATTTTCAGGAAACAAATCTATTAAAACTTTGTAATTTTCACTCATTTCTAGCATAAGTTTTTTTGCTTTTTCAAAATCTCCTTTTGATGAGAAAGCTTGTACTCTTTTGGCTGTACTATAGTTTTTGCTAAACAATGCTTGTCTACTTTTAATAATATCTTCAACTGTTAACTCAGCATTGGAATATGAGACGAAAAATACGCTTAAAATTGAGAATAAAATTATTTTAATATATTTTTTTATGTGATTAAATAAATTATGCATGTAACAAATACCTTAACAGAGTATGGAATTATCTCAAAGGTGTTACATTGGCTCAGCGCTGCTATTCTATTCATACAAATACCTTTGGGGTTTTATCTAGTTGATTTAGATTTTGGTGATCAAAGAATAACTATTGAAGATATACACGTTACGTTAGGTTTAACTGTGTTTTATATAATAATAATTAGATTAATAAATAATATACTTAATCCAACTCCAAAATTAGATCCAAGTATTTTTAAAGGACAGAGGTTTTTGGCAAAAATGAACCATGTGCTTTTATATATTGCTATTTTAGCAATAACAATTTCAGGAATATTAAAAAAATTGTTTAATGGGGAAACATTAACAATATTGTTTAAGGAAATTCAAATTAATGAAAATTTTGATTTAGCAGATCAGTTTTATGAAATTCATATTCTTTCGAATTATACCCTTATCGGTTTAATAGTGATTCATATATCTGCTGTTATTGTTCACAAACTATTTTTTGGGGACAATTTATTAAAGAGAATTCTTTAATCTTAATGACAAGCAATTCCAAATTTTTTTAATCTCCAATAATTATAAGGCCAAGGAGTTAAAAAACCTACGATCAGCATTATTGGTACAACCCACCATGTTAAAATTGCGCCTCCAGTTAAAACATAGTCAGTTAAATTCATCATGATTTCCATGCTAATCATTGAAATTAAACTCATACCACAAGCTGTTTTGAATGCGTTAACAAAATTAAAATTTTGTGTCATTAAAATTATTGTTTCTAAAATAATACTCGTAATCAATCCGTTAATGATTGCTAAAATCATTATTCCTAAAACTGGAAAAGGAATTTGAGTTAATTGAAAAAATAATATTGTTCCAAAATCTCCAATTGCACAACCAAGTACGCACCAGGCTGTATTTTTTGCGCTTCTTTTCCAGGTATGTCTACAAGACCAATGAAATGTAGAGGTATTCATTATAATTTGATATTAATGATAAATGATTTTTAGACAAGTTTTCGATAATAAATCATCAACTTATACTTATTTAATTGCGTCGGCAAAAGGTCGCGAGGCAGTCATAATTGATCCAGTAATAGAAAATGTTGAAAACTATATTGAGTTACTAAACGAATTAGATTTAAAATTAGTTAAAGTAATAGATACACATATACATGCTGACCATGTAACTGGTGCAAGTAAACTTAAACTAGCAACAAATTGCTCTACAATTATGGGGGAACATACCCCTGCTGATGCCGTCGAAATTAAAGTAAAAGACGATGAAATAATAAAAATTGATCAAATAGAAATCAAAGCGATGTATACACCTGGTCATACTTCTGACAGTTATAGTTTCTTAATGGATAACTATTTATTTTCAGGAGATACTCTTTTAATTAATGGCACTGGTCGAACTGATTTTCAAAACGGTAGCTCAAAAGATGCTTATAATTCTATTTTTAATAGATTATTAAAATTACCTGAGGATACCATTTTGTATCCTGGTCATGACTATAATGGGAAAGAATCTAGTACAATTGGTAATGAAAAAAAATTTAATCCAAGATTGCAGGTTAAAAATGTTGATGAGTATGTTGAACTTATGTCAAATCTTAATTTAGCAAAACCAAAATTAATAGATATCAATGTAAGTAGAAATATAAAATTAGGTGCTAATTAAATACTACAAATATTAAAAACCAATAAGAAACTAATCCAGCTGAAATTGTTGCAATAATATTTTTTGAGAAATAACCTACAATTACAGCAACTAATGCTCCAAAAATTTTGGGATCATTCATTTCTATAAAAGTTCCAAAATCATTTATAAATATTCCTGGAAATATTATTGCTGGGAATACTGCAGAAGGAACATATTCCAATACTGCTTTAATTTTATCTCCCAACATATCTCTACTTATTAAAGCGATCATAGTCATTCTAGTAAAGTAAGTTAATATTCCAGCAAAAATTATTGCAGTAAGAGTCATTTTTTTAACCTCAATAATAGTGCAGCTACAAATAAAGCAATTATGGGTGAAATAATTATGTAAGATTTAAATGGAGCATCAAAAAATAATAATGAACTCAAACCACAAGTAATCATTACAATTACATGGTCTAATTTTTTTAAATCCTGAACAACAATTGCTATAAACGTTAGAGGAATTGCAAATTTTAATCCAAGTTCCTCTGGGACAAATGATCCTAAAACAATTCCTGATAATGTTGCTATCTGCCAACAAACCCACATTGTGCAACCTGTGCCAATTAAATGATAATGTAAAAATTCCTCACTTCTATTTTTTTTGAAAAACTTATTAGACTCTGCAAAGCCTTGATCTACAACGACATAAGAAATTAATAATTTTTTTATAAAAGATAACTTTTCTAAATATTCAGATAAAACAGCTCCATATAATAGATGTCTAGAATTTATAATTCCAACAGATGCAACAGCAACTAAACTAGATGCACCTCCTGATAACAACTGCAAAAATACTATTTGTGAAGCTCCGCCAAAAATTATGAAAGACATCGCGTAGACTAAATACGGATGAAATCCAAGTTCAACACCGATTGCTCCACAAATTATTCCAAATGGAATTACTGAAAGCATATGTGGGGAAATATCTAACATCCCTCGAGTGAATAATTGTTTTTTAGTAAGCATTTGTTTGTTTTATTAAAAACAAACTATGTGATCAATATGAATCGGTCTTTTAATTCCAAACTTTTCGTCTGCTTCATGTTGATGTTCATGATGAGAATGAACAAATACTGGTATTAACAAATCGCTACTAGTTTTTAAGGTATAAATAAAGTTGGTTCCTCTAAATTTTCTATCAACTACCTCCAATTTTAGATTGCTTTTATCGTCGTGCTCAAGATCCTCTGGTTGTAATAATAATTGCACATTTGATCCTTTTGGATAATGTTTAATAAAATTCCCATTAATTGTTCCAAGATCTTTATTTTCTAATGAATTTTCTCCAGTTACTTTTGCTGGAATTAAAATTCCACGATTTAAAAAATTTACTACTTCGACTGAGTTTGGAAAATGATAGACATTATAAGGATCGTCAAACTGTTTTATTTGACCATCTAATATAATTGCGCATTTATGACCTAAATAAAAAGCTTCATAAGAGTCATGAGTAACTATTATTGTTGTAATTTTTAGTTTATTTAAAATTTTTTTTAATCTTACTTGAATTTCTTCTTTAAAACTTTGATCAACATTTGATAACGGTTCATCTAATAACAAAAGATCAGGTTGTGTTAGTAAAGATCTTGCAAGAGAGGCTCTTTGGGCCTCTCCAGCACTTATTTCATGAGGATATTTTTTAAGTATTTTTGAAATATCTAGTAAATCAATAATCTCTCTAAAAGTTAGTTTTTTTTTCTTTTTAATTTTATTTCTCTCAGCGCCTAACAATATATTCTTTTCAACAGTGTAATGCGGAAATAAGCTATTATCTTGAAAAGCTAAAGATACATTTCTATCTTCAGGCTCAACATGTTTATCTTTAGAAGATATTAATTTTCCATTTAATTTAATTGAGCCTTTCTCAATATTCTCCAAACCAGCTATTGTTCTAAGGATTGTTGTTTTTCCAATTCCTGAGGGACCTAAAATACACAAAGTTTCTCCTTCATTTTCAATTTCAAATGAAGCGTTTTTAACTTTGGTTTTTCCACCAATTATAAAATCAACACCTTTAATCTCTAAAAAATTATTTTTCATTTTTCTCTAAGAATATATTTAGATGTAAACATAATAAATATAGTTGCAATTAAAATTAATAATAATGAAGGAACAGCTGCGGCTTCTAATAAGTCTTCTGAAGCAGATATATAAGCTGTAGTTGCAAATGTTTCAAAATTAAAAGGTCTTAAAATCAAAGTGATTGGCAATTCTCGTATTATTTCTAAAGAAATTAGTATTCCAACAAATAAAAGTGAATTTCTTAAGAAAGGAACGTGAATATTCATGAAGGTTTTCTTTTTGGAATAACCAAGTAGATATGAACTTTCATCAACTGAAATATTTATTTTTTCATAGCCTGACTTAATTCCATTAAATGCTAATGAATAAAATCTTACAAAATAAACTAAAACAAGACCAAGAACAGAACCAATAAAGATTTTTTTAATAGACAAAAATCCTAGAGTTTTAACAATGTTTTCATCAAACCAAGCAATAAAAGTAATAAATGCTACAGCTAAAATAACACCTGGAATAGCATAACCTGATATAGATATAGTTGATAAAAAATTTAAAACTTTATTTCTAGAAACTCTATTTCCATAATTTGAAATTAAAGAAAATAAAATCAAGACTATGCTAGATAAAATCACCAAATAAATTGTATTTAAAGTAAGTGAAATTACATCAAGATCAAAGAGATTTTCTGGAAATTTAATTGTCCAATATAACATTTGGCTTAAAGGAAATAAAAAACTTAAAAAGAAAATAATAAAACAAAACAAAAATGCAAAAAAAGATTTTTTTCCAGACAATGTAATTTTTTCTTTTTGTTTAAATCCACCTCTTGAATTAAAATGATATTTAGCTTTTTTTCTAGAAAAATTCTCAATTATAAAACATGCAAATATAAATATTAGTAAGAAAAAAGATAATCTATTTGAAAAAGCCAAGTCATCAAATGTAATCCACGAATTATAAATTCCAGTAGTTAAGGTGTTTATTGAAAAAAAATCAACTGCACCAAATTCTGCTAATGTTTCCATTGCAACAAGAGATAATCCAGCGACTATAGCTGGCCTAGCAGCTGGTAATATTAAAGAATATAAAGATTTAAATTTTGAAAAACCTAAACTTCTTCCTAAATCAATTAAGTTTTGAGATTGATATAAAAATGAGGCTCTAGAAAGAATATATACATAAGCGTATAATGAAAATGAAAGGGAAAGTACTGCTCCAAGAAGACCATCGAACTTTGGGATATGTTTGTTGTATTCCCCTTCCCCAAATAAATTTGTCAATATTGTAAAAGCTGTGCCATAATTTTCAAAAAAAGCCGTCAAAGAATATGCATAAATGTAAGGTGGAACAGCGAAAGAAAGTATAAGGCCCCATTTAAAAAAATCACTAAAAGGAAATTTATAAAATGAAACCAAGTATGCAGATGTAGTACCTATTATAAATGTTAAGATTAAGACACAGAATAGTAGTGTGAAAGAATTAAAAATATATTCAAATAAAAAAGTATCTTTTAATACTTGATAATAATTTGAGGTCTCTTCAAAAAAACTAAAAAAAACTGTAACTATTGGAATTAATACGCCTATAGACACCAATAAAGAGGATAGAAACCAGATATTTAAATTCTTTAACATTAAGGGTCTTATAATATAAAAAAATTTTTTTAATATGATTTTACTTTGATGCAGAAAGGTATTTTAGTGTATTTTCTGGTGTTGTTTCTATATATGGGTCATCATCTAAGCCTGAATTATTAATTCCAGGCTCTTGCCACCATTTTTCAACAATACCGTCATTAATAACTGCCATATATCTCCAACTTCTTTGGCCAAATCCATCATGGTCTTTGGAGATTAACATTCCCATATATTTTGTAAAAAGTCCTGATCCATCTGGTATTACTTTAACATTAGAAATACCCATTTTTTTTGCCCAAGCATTCATAACGTATGAGTCATTTACTGAACAACAATAAATTTCGTCAATGCCAAGTTTTTTTAATTCATCAGCATTTTTTTCAAATCCAGGTAATTGTTGAGAGGAGCATGTTGGTGTAAATGCACCAGGTAAACTAAATAAAATTACTCTTTTATTTTTAAAAAAATCATCAGTAGATTTATTTGTCCACTTCCCACCAATTGCACATGCAATTTCATTATCCGAAGTATCACCTTCTCTAATTCTAAAAGTTACTTGGGGTATTTTAAATCCTTCAATCATATTTTTTAATGCCCACGACAATTTTTAGGAAAGGGTAAAGATCCTAAAGGAGAGTGACGTGGGCACCATCTAAAAAAAAATATATCATCATTTAAAAGGAGTGAGGATGTCTAGAGCCTCGTCTTTTTCAATCTCAGATAATTTTCTATTATTTATTTTTCTTTTAATCTTTTCACACTCTGATGAGCATGGTTCACATGTTATCTGACCCTCAAGTGAACTGCTCATTACAGAAGAATTACTTAAATCAAAGTTAAATAAATTCTTTTTCACTATATGTTACTTCCAACCAGCAGCTGTCATAACTTCTAATGCAGCAGCTTGATTTTTTCCATAAGTTGAAACTTTAGTTGCTAAATCTTGCTTAAAATCTAGCCCTAAATTATTTACTACTAATGGACTTGGAGATACACCACCAATCATAGGAAACTCAAACGTATTGTTCGTAAAGTGTTCCTGAGATTCTGGTGATAATAAAAAGTCAACAAGTGCAATTGCATTTGCTTTGTTAGGCGCACCTTTAACTAAAGCAGCACAGCTAATATTCATATGTGTTCCTCTATCATTTTGATTGGGGAAAAACGCTTTTACTTTTTTTGCAGCTTCTTGTTGTTCAGCACCTTTTTTACCTGAAAGCATAAGTGCTAAATAATAAGTATTAGCTACAGCAATATCAGCTTCTCCTGCTGCAACAGCCATGATTTGAGCTCTATCGTTTCCTTTTGGCTCTCTTGCCATATTAGAAACAACACCTTTTGCCCATTCGGCTGTAGCTTTTTTTCCATTATTTGCAATTAATGAAGCTACAAGTGATTTATTATAAATGTTACTAGATTTTCTTATTACTAATCTACCTTTCCATTTTGGATCAGCTAAACCTTCATAAGTTAAACCTGACAACTCAGCACCACTAACTCTTTCAGGTGAGTAATAAATAATTCTTGCTCTTTTAGCTACTCCAACCCATTTGTTAGTTCTAAAGTTTTTGGGAACAGACGCTTTAATTGTTGCAGATGATAAACCTCCTTGAAGCAAACCTTTTGCATCCATAGCACCACATCTTCCAGCATCAGCAGTGATGTATAAATCAGCTGAAGAATCTGCTCCTTCTTCGGCTATTCTTTTTTCTAAAGCTCCTGATTTACCATTAATTAAATTTACTTTAATTCCTGTAGCTGCTGTAAATTTTCCATACATTTCAGCATCAGCCTTATAATGTCTTGCATTAAATACATTTACCTCATTCGCAATTGCAAAAGTTGATACGAATAAAGATGTAATTAACGCCAAAATTGATAATTTTCTCATTAAACTCCTTAAATTATTATGTTATTGTTGAGAATGAGAACTATTCTCAATGCGAATGATTATCAATCGCAATAGTGTCGCAGATTTTTAAATTTTTTAATAATTTAGGGAGTTTTGGCTATTTTTTTCTATTTCCAGTCGCCAATTTTACTGAATAGGAAATTTCTGAAAGCTTGAACTCTAGCTGTATTTTTTAATGATTGCGGGTATACAAAGTGAGCTTCAGTTATAGGACCTTCTACTTTTGGAAGTACTTTAATTATATTACTAGTATTTGAAACTAAATATTCTGGTAATGCGGCCAAACCCACTCCAGACTCAACGCCATATAATAAACCACTAACACTATTAACCTTCATAATAGATTTTCTTTTTTTTCCATCATGCATTCCTATTTTTAAAGCCCAATCAGGATTATAAACTGGCGAAGGAGCACCTTTTCCAAATGAAATAAATTTATGTTTGTTTAAATCATGAACTGTTTTTGGCATCCCATTTTTTTCTAAGTATTTATTTGATCCATAAATATAATACTTAATATCAACTAATTTTTTTTGAATATAGTTAAGCTGTTTAGGTCTTCTCATAAAAATTCCAATATCAGCTTGACGAGTACTCAAATCTAATTCTTTATCATCAAAAACTAGTTCAATCTCAATTTCTGGATTAAGTGTCATAAATTCTTGAATTCTTGGTGTTAACCAATGTGTTCCAAAACTTCTTACAGTTGTGATTGTTAATTTTCCTGTTGGTTTACTCTTTTGATCTCCTAATGATGTCTCAACTTCTTTAAGTTTGCTAATCACTTCATGAGCAGTTTTAAAAACATATTCTCCATTTTGTGTGAGAGTTAAGCCTCTTGCATGTCTTTCAAACAATTGCACTTTTAAATCTTGCTCTAATGATTGTATTTGTCTACTTATAGCTGATTGGCTAAGATTTAAATTAACAGTAGCATTCGTAAAACTACCTGCTTCTGCTACAGCATGAAAAATTTTTAATTTATCCCAATCCATTATTTATTTAAATCAACTAATACTCTTCCAGAAATTTCACCTTTTAAAATTTTAGGATAAGTCTCAATCAATTCCTCCAAGCTTACTGTTAAAACTGATTTTTCCAATAAATCAAAATCAATTAAATTTGTTGCTTCTCCCCAAATAAAACCTCTTCTTTTTATGCTACAATTAGCAGAATCCATGCCCCAAACTTTAATACCTCTCAACATAAATGGTAATAAATTCGTATTAAGTTCATTACTGTTTGCATTTCCACAAACTGAAATTATCCCATTTGATTTTGTTTGAGCAATTGCATTTGCCAAAATTTTTCCACCAACCGTGTCTACTACTCCATCCCATAGACCTTTATCTATTGGACGTGGATCTTTGTCAAATTCAGCCCTATTTATAATGTTTTTTGCACCCAATGATTTTAAATAATCCGATTTTGAATCTTTTCCAGTAACAGCAGAAACATTATATCCCATTTTGGTTAATGCCATTATTGCTACACTACCAACTCCTCCAGTTGCACCTGTAACTAAAACATCATTAACTTTTTCACCTAATAAAATACTTTCCCTTGCTTGAATTGCAAAAGCACTCATTAAGGAGGTAAAACCTGCAGTACCTAAAATCATGGCTTGCTTAGTTGTTAAGCTATCTGGTTTTTTTACTAAAAAATCTGCATTTACTTTTGCAATTTGTGAATATCCGCCAAAGAATATTTCTCCAACTCTAAATCCAGTTAAAATTACCTCATCTCCTTCTTTGAATTTTGAATTTTCACTTTCTATTACTTTTCCTGAAAAATCTATTCCTGGAATATGTGGAAATTCTTTTACTAATCGTCCACCGTTTTTTAAAATCATTCCATCTTTAAAATTAAGGTCAGAATAATCTACTTTTACAGTTACATCTCCATGCTTTAGAAAACTCTTATCAATAGATTTAACTTCACGTAAGAAGTTTTCACCCTCTTGATTAAGAATTAGTGCTTTAAATTGGTCAGACACACTAGTCTTTTAACTCAGTGCTGATAAATCGTAAATATCTATTTTGATAACTCAGATCTTCTTTAAATTGACCTAAGTAAAAATTAGTTACAGTTGTTGCTTGTTCTTTTTTAATACCCCTCATAGTCATACACTGATGGGTTGAATCTATTGTAACAGCTACACCTTTTGCATCTAAAGCTTCCATTAGAGAATTTGCAATCTGAACAGTTAATCTTTCTTGCGTTTGTAGTCTTTTTGAAAATATTTCAACTACTCTTGCAATTTTACTTAATCCCACAACTCTCTCATTTGGTATATAGGCAACATGTGCTTTCCCAATAATTGGAGCCATATGATGTTCACAATGACTTTGTACTGAAATATTTTTTTGAACCACCATATCGCTATAACCTTCTACATCACCAAAAGTTTTATCTAAAACTTTTTTTGCGTCTTCGTTATAGCCTTGAAAATATTCTTTAAATGCTTTTACAACTCTTTTAGGGGTTTCCAACAATCCTTCTCTTTTTGGATCTTCTCCCATCCATGACAAAATTGTTCTGATAGCTTCCTCTGCTTCTTTATCTGAAACTTTTTTTGTCTCTAAATTATTGCTGTCTGTGTCTTTTACTAATTTCATAGCGCCTTTTTATACAGTAAATACCTTAAATTAAAAATATTTAATATATTTAGATATGTGCTAAATAATCACCCCGTATGTTCAAAAAAAGAGAAAATATCAATGATATTGAAGAAGGAAATCTTCTTTCACCCAAGTTTGATAATGATGGGCTGATTCCTGTGATTACCATGTGCTCAAAAACAAAAGATATTTTAATGCATGGATACATGAATGTAGAAGCTCTAAAAAAAACAATTGAAACTAAAGAAGCACATTATTATAGCAGATCTAGACAAGCTATTTGGCATAAAGGTAAAACTAGTGGGTTTACCCAAAAAGTGACAGAAATTCGAATTGATGATGATCAAGACTCTATATGGTTAACAGTCGATATAGGTGATGGGGCTAGTTGTCATGTTGGTTATAGATCATGTTTTTATAGATCTATTCCTATGGGACCAATAGAAAACGGAAGAAAAGTTGAAATGGAATTTCTTGAAAAAGAAAAAAAATTCGACCCTGAAGAAGTTTATAAAGGTCAACCAAATCCTACAAAAATTTAAATGAGTGAGAAACAAAAAAATGTTCTAGGTGAAGATCTTGAAGAATGTTCAAATGATCCTTTAACAGGTTGGTTTCGTGATGGTTGTTGTAACACTGACGAGAATGATCATGGACTTCATACAGTTTGTGCTAAAGTTACTACCGAATGCTTAGAGTGGATGAAAGAAGCAGGTAACGATTTAATTACTCCACATCCTGAATTTGGGTTTCCAGGTTTAAAGGATGGAGATGGATGGTGTTTGTGTGCTAGTTGGTATGCGAGAGCAGTTGAAGCTGGTAAAGGATGTCCAATATTTTTGAAAAGAACCCACGAAAACACTCTTAAATATGTACCTATTGAAACTTTAAAAAAGTTTGCAATAGACTTGTCCTAATTTACATATTTCCATATCTTGGACCACCACTTCCTTCTGGTGTAACCCAAGTAATATTTTGAGAAGGTTCTTTAATATCACAAGTTTTACAATGAATGCAATTTTGAGAATTGATCACAAATTTATTTACATCATTTTCTTTTTGGACTTCATACACACCTGCAGGACAATATCTTTGAGCAGGTTCATCAAATTTTTCTAAAGTATAATTTATTGGTAAATCAGGATCTTTAAGCTTTAAATGAACTGGTTGATTGTCTGCATGATTAGTTCCTGTTAAATACACTGAACTTGTTTTATCAAAAGTAATTACGTTATCATACTTCGGATAATCTATTTTAGGCATTTGGTTTGCAGGTTTTAATGTTTCGTGGTCAGCATGCTTATGTTTAAGGGTAAAAGGAAGTTTTCCTCTAAATAAAATTTGATCGATACCTGTAAAAATAATTCCTAAAATTAGCCCCCAACTAAAACTAGGTTTTACATTTCTAGCTTCATAAAGCTCTTTATATAACCAACTATTTTTAAATTTATTTTCATAAATTGATAAATCTTTGTTTTCTTTTAAATGTTCATTAATAGTTTCGGCTGCAATGATCCCACTTTTCATCGCTGTATGAGAACCTTTAATTTTTGGCATATTTAAAGTTCCAGCGTCACAACCAACTAGTAAAGCTCCGGGCATAAACATTTTTGGCAAACTTTGAAATCCACCTTCAATTAAGGCTCTTGCACCGTACGAAATTCTTTTTCCACCTTCTATAATTTTTTTAATTGCTGGATGTATTTTAAACCTCTGAAATTCATCATAAGGTGATAAATGTGGATTTTTGTAATCTAGACCAATTACATAGCCCAGAAAAACTTGTTTATTTTCTGCATGATACATAAAACTACCACCATACGTATTGTTATCTAGTGGCCATCCAGCTGTATGCATAACTAAGCCTTCTTCGTGATTTTTATCCTCTATTTCCCAAATTTCCTTAAAACCAATTCCATATTGTTGAGGATCTTTACCTTTATTTAGTTCAAATTTTTCAATCAATTGTTTTCCTAAATGACCTCTACACCCTTCTGCAAAAACAGTTACTTTGCCTAAAAGCTCAATACCTGGTTCAAAACTATCTTTTTTATTACCATCTTTATCTATACCCATATCTTGAGTTGCAACACCTTTAACAGATCCATCTTCGTTATATAAAATTTCACTTGCTGGAAATCCTGGAAAAATTTCTACACCTAAATTCTCTGCCTGTTCAGCAAGCCATCTACACAGATTTGCTAAACTGATAATATAATTTTTATGATTTTGCTGTACTGCAGGTAGTAACCAAGTTGGCCAACTTAAAGATTTGGTTTTTCCTAAAAATAAAAATTTTTCTTTAGTTACTTTTGTTTTGATGGGAGAATTTAACTCTCTCCAATTTGGTAATAATTCATCTAGAGCACGTGTTTCAAACACATTACCGCTCAAAATATGAGCTCCAATCTCAGATGCTTTTTCTAATAAACAAACATTTAAATTTGCATCTAGTTGTTTTAACTTTATTGCGGTTGATAATCCTGATGGTCCTCCACCTATAATTACAACATCATATTCCATCGATTCTCTAGACATACTCTAGTTTTTAACTGTAAGGATTATTTTTGTATAGTGTTTAATTTGTTCAGCTCTTCCATAAACTGAGGTATTGCCTCAAATAAATCTGCTTCAAGACCATAATCTGCCACACTAAAAATTGGCGCTTCACCATCTTTATTAATTGCAACAATCACTTTGCTTTCCTTCATTCCAGCTAGATGCTGAATTGCTCCTGAAATTCCAACAGCGATATATAGATCTGGCACTACCACTTTTCCTGTTTGACCTACTTGATGATCGTTACTTATGTATCCAGCATCTACTGCTGCTCTTGATGCTCCAATTGCTGCACCTAGTTTATCAGCAATTTCTGTAATTAATTTAAAATTATCCCCGCTTTGCATTCCTCTGCCACCTGATACAACAATTCTTGCTGTTCCAAGTTCAGGTCGATCAGATTTAATTTCTTCTCTTTTGATAAATTTTGTATTTGAAAACTCTTCACTAGCATCCACTTTTTCAATTAAGGCTGATCCGCCTGTACTCTCACATGGATCGAATGAAGTAGGTCTAATTGTTACACACTTTTTAGCATCATTACTCTTAATTGTTGCAAAAGCGTTACCGGCATAAATTGGCCTTAAAAAAATATCTGGTGATATTACTTTAATGATGTCACTTACTTGCGATGTGTCAAGATGAGCAGCAATTCGTGGCATCAAATTTTTTCCAAATGTATTTGCTGAACAAACAATGTGAGAATAATTCTCTGCAAGTTTAACAATCACCGGAGCAAAATTTTCTGCTGTAAAGTTTTCATAGTGGGCTGCTTCCACACTTAATACTTTTTTAATTACCGGAAGTTCAGATAATTGTTTTGCAGCATCTGCAGAGTTTTGACCAATAATTACAGCATGTAAATCTGAATCTATTTGAGATGCTGCTGTAGCTGCATTAAGAGTGAATGGTCTTAATTCTTTATTATTATGTTCTGCTATAAGTAAGACTGCCATTAAATTACTTTCGCCTCATTTTTTAACTTTTGAACTAATTCAGCAACATTTGCTACTTTTATACCTGCTTTTCTTTTTGGAGGTTCCTCTACTTTTATTTGTTCTAATCTTGGTGATACATCTACACCTAAATCAGTAGCAGCAATTTCCTCGATAGGTTTTTTCTTAGCCTTCATTATATTTGGTAATGATGCATATCGTGGTTCATTTAGCCTAAGGTCACAAGTCACAATAGCTGGAACATTTATTTCAATTGTTTCAAGTCCTTCATCTATTTCTCTAGTTACTTCTAATTTATTATCTTTAACATCAATCTTTGAGGCAAATGTTGCTTGTGGCCAATTTAATAAAGCGCTCAACATTTGACCTGTTTGATTACAATCATCATCAATTGCTTGTTTGCCCATAAATACTAAATCTGGTTTTTCTTTATCTACTATTTTTTGTAAAATTTTTGAAACAGCGAGTGGTTCTAATGTTCCATCCACTTTTACATGAATGCCTCTGTCCGCTCCAACAGCTAAAGCTTTCCTAACTGTCTCTTGAGCTTTTTCTTCACCGACAGTTACTGCTACTACTTCTGTAGCTTGGCCTGCCTCTTTAATTTTTACAGCCTCTTCTATTGCATTATCATCAGGGGGATTGGTTGACATTTTAACGTTGTCAGTAACTACACCCGTTCCGTCTTCTTTAACTCTTATTTGAACGTTGTAATCAATAACCCTTTTTACAGCTACTAAAATTTTCATTAAGCTCTCAATAAATTATTTTCTGAATCGTATGGACTTTCATCTAGTACAGTAGCGTCGTACATTTCACCTAATATATCAACTTGTAATTTGTCGCCCACATTTGAGCAATTTGGTTTAACCATTGCAAGAGCTATTGATTTATCTAATCTAAAACCAAATTCACCTCCGGTTGCTCTTCCAACAACTTTTCCATCTTTGAAAATAGGATTATTTCCTAATACATCTGCATCTTTGGTGTTATGAACCTCTAAAGTAACTAATTTATTGTCAAAACCTTTTTCTCTCCATTTATTAAGTGCCTCTAAACCAATAAAGTTTCCTTTATTTGGGTGAACAAATCTATCAAGACCAGATTCATATGGTGAGTATTCAATTGATAATTCTGTACCAACTAGTTTGTAAGATTTTTCAACTCTTAAACTATTCATAGCTCTAATTCCAAAAGGTTTAATTCCTAAATCTTTTCCCGCTTCCATTAATTTATCAAAAATATGATTTTGATATTCAATTGGATGATGTAATTCCCAACCAAGCTCACCAACAAAGTTTACTCTCATTGCATTTACTGGAGCGTATCCAACATTTACATTTTTTGCAGTTAGCCATTTGAAATTTTCATTTGAAAAATCATCTGTTGAAACCTTTTGCATTAACTGTCTGGCTTTTGGACCAGCTACAACCAAAACTCCTGTACTGTTAGTAAGATCTTCAAAAATTACAGATCCATCATCTGGCATCCATTTTTGTATCCAGTCATGATCTAATCTTAAATTTGCTCCTGCAGAAACTAGATAATAACTATTTTCCGCTTCTTTCATTATCGTAAATTCTGAATGTACTCCACCTTTAGTGTTCAAGGCATGACACAGATTTATCCTTCCAATCTTTTTTGGAAGTTTATTAGCTACTAAATAATCTAAAAATTCCTCTGCTTTAGGTCCTCTAATTCTACATTTTGCAAACGCAGTCATATCTAAAAGACCCACGTTTTCTTTTACATTTTGACATTCTTTCTTAATTGCGTCGAACCATTTTGATCTTCTAAATGACCAATCATCTTTTTGTTCCATTCCATCTGTTGCAAAAAAATTAGGTCTTTCCCATCCAAACTTCTGACCAAACACAGCGCCTAAATTTTTCATTCGTTCATAACAAGGAGCTGTTCTTAGAGGTCTTGCTGCTGGTCTTTCTTCATCTGGATAATGGACAATAAATACATGACTATATGCTTCTTCATTTTTTGCTTTTAAATAAGATTTAGTTGCATAGTTTCCGTAACGTCTTGGTTCTACTCCTAACATGTCAATTGTAGGTTCGCCATCAACAATCCACTCTGCTAGTTGCCAACCTGCACCACCTGCTGCTGTTATTCCAAAACTATGTCCTTCATTAATCCAAAAATTCTTAAGTCCCCATGCAGGACCAACTATTGGATTACCATCTGGAGTATAACAGATTGCTCCATTATAAACTTTCTTTACTCCAACTTCTCCAAACGCAGGAACTCTATGAATTGCTCCTTCTATATGTGGAGCTAATCTGTCTAAGTCTTCTTGAAATAATTCATATTCAGAATTTTTTGATGGCCCCTCTACATAACAAGCTGGTGCACCATCTTCATAAGGGCCTAAAATTAATCCTCCAGCTTCTTCTCTCATATACCATCTGCTATCGCTATCTCTTAAGACTCCCATTTCTGGTAATCCATCTTTTTTTCTTTTTTGAATTGCAGGATGCGGTTCTGTAACAATGTATTGATGTTCAACTGGTATTACTGGAATATCTAATCCTACCATTTCACCTGTTTGTCTAGCAAAATTTCCAGAACAAGTAATAACATGTTCGCACTCTATTGATCCCTTATCTGTTTCTACAATCCATCCATCTTTAGTTTGCCTCATTGATAGGACAGTAGTGTTTCTATAAATTTCTGCTCCTCTATTTCTTGCACCTGTTGCTAATGCTTGCGTTAAATCTGCTGGTTGAATATATCCATCTTCGGGGTGTTGTATTGCGCCAACTAAGTCATCTGTATGACATAAAGGCCAGATTTCTTTTACTTGTTCCGGTTTCAAGAATTTTACATCTACTCCAATAGTTCGAGCAACACCTGCATATTGATGATACTCATCCATTCTATCTTTTGTACTAGCTAAACGAATATTTGAAACAACGCTAAAGCCAACATTTTTTCCAGTTTCTTCCTCTAATGTTTTATAAAGATTAACTGCATATTTATGTAGTTGTCCTACAGAATAACTCATATTAAACAAAGGCAATAAACCAGCAGCGTGCCAAGTTGATCCTGAAGTTAACTCTTTTCTCTCAACAAGAACAACGTCGGACCAACCTTTTTTTGCTAAGTGATAAAGAGCACTAACACCTACGACACCTCCACCAACTACTACAACTTTGGTTTTTGTTTTCATTCAAGGATTCCTACTAAATTTTTAATTGTTACGAAACAAAAATGTATGTTTAAAATCAAATTGAGCTTCCTAGAGGGATCGGGCTAGATACCATTGTAGTCAACCAACAGTCTTTTAAATTTCCATCCAAAGTATACTTTTCAACTTGCCAATTAAACTTGTGATAAATCTTGTTTTTATCAAGAATGATTACCTCAAATTGTGCCCATTTGTCACTACTTCCAAGCTCAGTAATTGTATGACTTAAGTGATTAATCATCATCCCATAAGAGTCACTTTTTAACATCATCTTAAAATTGCTTAATGGCCCTGTAACTCTCTTGTTATTTGGGTGAGCAAATTTCCATGTTTGTTCAATTCCACTATCTTTAAATTTAGAGTCATTTTGTTGAAGCCCATTAAGTTGAATCTTTATAACTTCTTTCGGTTTAATATTGCTATTTGGATTTAATAGTTCAGCGTTTGAAAAAGTCGAAGTTATCAATAATAAAATTAATACTTTAAAAATAGTTTTCATTTAAAAATATTACTCAGATGTTTTGTATTTACTGTTATTGATAATAATTACAAATAATATTGGAAGAATTAATGTCAAAAGTGTCACAACAATTAATAAAATCCCAAGTTCAGAATAATCTGCTGTTGTTTGGATTTCACCTGAAACTTTATCTTTTACTTCTCTTGTAACAGTAAAGATTTCATTTAAATACTTAGTTCCTAGTGCACTTGCTGATAACGCAAGATTTGTAAAGGATGCAAAAACTGCAAAAAAAGTTGCTTTTAAATGTGCTGGAGCATTTTTTGCTATCCATGCTAAAAGAGGAATCATTGAAACTTGTCCCAAAGGGGATTCGAGAGCTGTGTTTATTAATGCAATGAACTTAGCATCTACTACTCCACCTGTTAATGAAGCTGTCCAATTATGAAAACCATAATACATTCCAACACTTGGTAAAAACAAAATTGCTCCTGCAATACTTAAAACAACAATTATTTTAGCAATTGAATTATTTGCCATAAACGGTCTTAATAAAACAATACCAGCTAATGTTAAAATTGATGCCAGTAGTGATAGAATTGAAAAAAACTGTTCATTAAATCCTAGCTCATCAATTTCGAACCATGTTAAACCAGGGCCAGGACCTGGCATGGCTCTAAATACAAAAATAATTACTGCTGTACCTACAATTGTTAATCTTAGTTCCTGAGGTAATTCCTTGATAAGTTTAAACATTAAAAACAAAATAATTATAACTGAGCCTATAAAAACAATTTCTTGTGCAAACGGAACTTTAAAGGAACCAATAGATAATGTGAAAATAACAAAAACTAAACTTCCTCCTAATATCCACCAGTTTATTTTTGTTTTTTCGTTATCTCTTTCCTCTTTAAATTCTAAACCTTTAGATTTTAAAGTTTGTATTTTTTTATGTCTTAAATAATTAGCTAAAATCACACCTAGTATAGAAACAAAAGGTATTACAAGAGCATAAATATAAATAGTTCCGTATAAATTTATTTTATCAGCCTGCTCAAGGCTTTCCACATCTCTAAACAATATTACATTAACTAATGCAACAAGTACTGAACCGCCAATAATGGCAAACCTTCCAAGTGTCTGCATTGTTGTGTGCATTATTTTTATTTGATCTTTAGAATAATCATTTCCTGTTTCATCAACCAAAGGAACTGCCTCAACTGTCATAGCATCGGCTACAACATCCTGAACCACGTAACCAACTGGAGCCAAAATCACACTTATCACAAACCATGTTTCTACCGAAAATACCTGGGACATATCTTCAGTATGAATAATCAATCCATACATAATTAGTAAACTAAGAGCTATCAATGAAGCTCCAAAGTAGACCATGTAATTTTTTCTCTCCCAGATTAGATCTACTAAATGTCCTAATGGCATTTTTAATGCCCAAGGAATTCCAGCCCAAAAACCTAGGCCTGCCAAAAATGCTGCTGATAAATTTAAATAATCTTTAACAAAAAATGTACCAACTATACCTGTTAAACCAGAAATA
The DNA here is from genome assembly GCF_052046145.1 of Candidatus Pelagibacter sp. Classification (GTDB taxonomy): domain Bacteria; phylum Pseudomonadota; class Alphaproteobacteria; order Pelagibacterales; family Pelagibacteraceae; genus Pelagibacter. The sequence goes on along the minus strand of NZ_JBNGZR010000001.1, from coordinate 345,658 downwards.
CCTGCAGCCATATAAACCATTAATGGAGGTAGATAAGTCCATTTAAATTGACGACCCAAATCTAAAAATGTGCTGTCTAAAAATTTAATTATTTTGCTCATTAGTCACTTAAAACTGGAAAAGCTTGTCTAACTTTTAAAAAATATTTTTGATATTCCATTTTAGTACATTTGTTTTCAATATACTTAATATCATTTTTTTTCATCAATTCTTTTGCCTTTTCGTCTCGTATACCGAGCTGTAACCATAAAACTTTAGCCCCAATTTTAATTGTATCCTCTGCTATGGCATAGACTTCTTTAGATGGTCTAAACACATCTACGATATCAATATGATCTTTAATATCTGATATTTTAGCAAAAACCTCTTGCCCTAAAATTTTTTGACCCTCGGCTCTGGGGTTAACTGGATAAACTTTATATCCATATTCTTGCATGTATTTCATTACAATAGTTGATGCTTTAGTAGGATCATTACTTACTCCCACCATAGCAATAGTCTTATATTTTGAGAGAATTTCCTTAATATCACTCATTATTTATTTTTAATCTGTTTCTCACAAAATATTCTAGCTTCAGAAGCAGTCATTGGTTTTTCCAATGTTTTAGTTCCAGCCACACATGCTTCAATTGCTCTTTTTTGATTATGATCTTTAAAATTATAAATTACTAATGCACCAATAATAATAAAAACTACTATTAAAATATTTTTTATCACTATTTATTTTTCCAATTTGGTTTTCTTTTTTCTAAAAAAGCAGAAATTCCTTCTTTAGCATCCATTGCCATCATGTTAAGGGTCATCATTTTACTTGTATAAGCATAAGCTTTATTTAAAGGCATTTCTAATTGTTTGTAAAAAGCTTGTTTTCCAATTTTAATTGTCAAATTAGATTTTGAGGCAATTTTGTTTGCCACCTTTAATACTTCATTATTTAATTTTGATTTTGAAAAATAATCATTTATTAATCCTATTTCTTTTGCATAATTTGCTTTTATAGGTTCTCCAGTTAAAAGCATTTTCATCATTGGTTTTCGATTTATCTTTCTGCTTACAGCAACCATTGGTGTACTACAAAATAAACCGATATTTACACCTGGGGTAGCAAACAATGCATCTTTAGTACTGTATGCTAAATCACAACTTGCAACCAATTGACACCCAGCTGCAAATGCCGCCCCATGAACTTTAGCAACTACCGGTTTTCTTCCTTCAACAATTTGAAGCATCACTTTTGAACAAAGATTAAATAATTTTAAATATTTATCTCTCTTTTTTAAACCTCTAACTTCTTTTAAATTGTGTCCTGCACTAAATCCTTTACCAGCACCTTCTAATATTATTACTTTAACTTTTTTATCAGTATCTAATTTTTTTAATGCTTTTAATAAATCTGAAAGATTTTTGAATGATAAAGAATTATAAGTTTTTGGTTCATCAATGATAATTGATGAAACTTCGTTGCTAATTTTTTTAATTTTAATGTTACTAGTCATTTAATCAGTTAATCCATCGGATCTAGCCTGATTTCTTTCTATATGAATTGGTAAAACTTTGCCATAAATAGCTTTGGAATGTTCTGGGGTGTTTACTCTCCATGGGTCTAAAACATAAGCTGGAATACACATATATCTTGATTTTTGTCCTTCAACTTTTGTTACTCTATGTAAAGTAAATCTACCTTTAAATATTTGTAAATCTCCTGGCTCTAATTTCAATTGTCTCACTCTAGTTCTGTCTCCTGCTATAACTTTTTGAACTTCTTCGAAATTTTCATTTCCTGGTTCTCTAATATTTGGACAGTACTCAAATATTCCTCCCTTCTCAGCTTTTTGTATCATTAAACTAAGTGTAAATTCACAACTATCAAAATGCCATGGGAGTACCCCATCTGGTTTCATAACATTATACGCATGACATGCTAAAGGATCTGCCCATCTGTAAATAGGTGAGACGCCTAAACAAGCAGATACAAATTTTAAAAGTTCTTCAGTTTCGTAAAGATATTTCATTTCAGAGTCTTTTGGGAAACAATCTGAATTTAAATATCCATTATATCTATTCATAAAAGTTCTTTTTGGATGATCTTTTGGTAACGAAGGATCGTCCTTAGCATACAAATATGCATTTATACTTTCTTTAGACATATAAACTTCATCTAATTGTTTTTCTAACTCAGAATTCATTACCTTAAGTGATTTAGGTAAAATAAAATTTGGAATTGTTGAACAACTATATTGATCAAGTTCATCTTTGCATTTTTTAATTAGATTTTTAATTATTGGTGAATTTAAATCGTATATTGGATATTTTTCTAAATCTACAATAGTCTTAAGTCTATCGTTCATTTAAGTTTATTTTAACTTTCCCTCTTCTCTCATTTTTGCTCTTATCTTAGTAGCTGATATTTTTTGAGTTTCTTCATCCAAAACTATTTCCTCAATCTTATATCCAACTCCTCTACCATAACAAATATTTGTAATATTAGGTACTAACATTATTTTAAATTGTCCTTCAAATTCAGGATTTAATCTGTCTTCAATATTTTTTTTAACGGTTTCAAAATCAAAAGGATTATCGTCTACACCCTGTACATCTCTAATTTGAATACAAACTTGTCCAGTTTTTTTAATAATTTCTTTAAACAAAGTGAAATGTCCATCGTGAAAAGGTTGCCATCTTCCTAGCATTTGTGCTGTTGGTTTTTTGTTATCCCATTGGTGTGTCATTTTTTTATCTCCTCTATTATTTTTGGTGCCCATATTTTTGCATCCTGACTTGTTACATGAAAATCAAAATTCTTAGGATTAACAAACATTTGGTTAGTGTCTTCAAATCTTCCTTTTTTAATCGTATCTACCCACACTCTAAAATCTGCTGGAAACAAACTTCTTGCTTCGGGAGTTGGTGCTATAAAATCTGCAATTACATAATGACCATCTGCTTTTAATTTTAAAGCTGCCTCAGCCATTCTTTTTGCCTGTCTTACTCTTCCCTGTTCGGAAAAATCCCAATCGTTTGCAGCTTTTCTTACCTCGTCTGCATTTAATCTTTTTGCATTTAATAGTGGTGCCATTTCATTTGCTAGAGTTGTTTTACCTGCTCCAGGTAAACCCATTACTAAAATAATTTTCATTAAATATCTTCTAACGGATGATGGGACATTAATTCAAGTCCATTTTCACCTACAAGATACTGTTGTTCAAGTTTTACACCTTCTTTACCACCAACTTTACCAATATAACTCTCAAGTGTAATTGTCATGTTCTTCTCAAAAGTTCCACCTTCTTCTCCACCATCAGTTGGATATCTTATTTGGGGCCACTCATCACACAGCCCAATTCCATGAACCATACATGAATACCTATTTCCATAATACTCATCAGGCAAAACCCAAGATTTTTTTATAAATTCTTTAAAACTCATTCCTGGTTTTATTAATCTAAAATTATGATCAATTTGATTTCTAGCCATTGAATATAGTTTTTTTTGCTCATCATTAAATTTATGTCCAACTACAAAGGCTCTTGATATGTCGGCACAGTATCCATAGGGACCAACCATATCTGTATCAAAAGCAACAATTTCTCCTTGTTGCATAACTTTATTACTGCTCTCTTGCATCCATGGATTTGTTCTTTCACCAGAAGATAAAATCCTACACTCAATCCACTCACCTCCATTTTCAATATTCGTTTTATGTAAAATTGACCACAATTCATCTTCAGTCATTCCTGGCTTAAGATCTGATCTCATTTTTAATACACCTTTTTCTGCAACTTCTATTGCTGCTTTCATACAAGTCAATTCATCAGGTGATTTTATTACTCTTGCTTGTTCTAAAATCAATTTTGCATCTACAACTTCAATTCCTTCTTTATTTAAAGCTATAACTGCAGGACCATTTAAAACATCGATTGCAATTTTTTTTGTTTTAAAATAATTTTTTGATAAATCTTTAACTTCATTTATCCATTTTGATAATTGTAAATTTGTTTGATCTCCATTGCTAAAATAATCCCATGTGATTGCAGGTCTGATTTCGTCAATTAGATTTAAATGCTTCGATAATATTTCACAATTAAAATACTCATAAAGAATAGTTGGTCCATTGACTGGTACAAAACAATATCTTGTTAAGTTATGCATATTATAGACACTCATGTTTACAGTATCTAAAGCATAACGAACATTCACTGGATCAAAGAGAATACAAGCCTCTAAATTGTTTTTTACTAATTCTTTTCTGACCCTATCTAAACGATATGATCTTAATTTATCAAAATCAATCTCATCTTCTCTTAATCTTTTTTTAGTAATAAAATTTTGTCTTGGTTTTATCTCAGGAGCTATTTTTCTACTAAACCTCATAATACCCTATACAAACCTAACCATGCGTTAACATCTTTACTCGCAATATAGTCAGATTTAAAAAATTCTACTTCTTCCCACTTCTTGCTATCTTTCAGTATATCAATTTTTTTATCAAAACCATACTCTTCATGAATTCCTTCATTAATCGTGAAGCAAATTAAACCACCTGGTTTTGTTATTCTTATAAATTCATCTAATGCATTTGGTTTTACATGCCCAAAAGTAAATGTTCCAACACACATAACTCCACCATAAAAGTTGTCCTCAACCTCTATTGGTTTATTTAAATCAACCTTTACTAATTTTTGATAAAGGTCTTTTGGTACAGTATCTAATAAAGTTTGAGATAAATCGGCTCCATGAAAATTTTCGAACCCATATTTTTTTAATTCGACTCCAACTAGACCTGTTCCACAGCCTGCATCAAAGATTAGTGTGTCTTTATTATTTTCGTGCTTATTGAAAGTTGCTACGGTTTCCTTTGGGCCTGTATAGTTCCAATCAACCATATCTTTATTATACTTATCTTTTTCTCCCCACTCATCGTAGTACCTCATAACTTCATCAGTAGTTTTAAGTTTATAAATTGGAATTTTGTTTCCTACGTCTTTTTGTGCCATTAGCTTCTCATTTTTTGACCACTTGGATCATAAAGTGGTTCTTTAATAATTGAGCAATTAAATAAATCTCCATTTATCTCTACTTGAATTTTATTTTCAGAATTAATGTTTTTTTGATCAACAAAAGTAAACGCCACACTTTTATTTACAAAATGAGCAAAACCACCTGAAGTAACGTAACCTATACTTTGATCTCCATTCATAACAGCTTCATTATTTGTTACATCAATATCATTTGTTTCAACAATTAATGGTATGAGTTTATTTGAAGAATTTTCCTTTTGTGCACTTTCTTTACCAATAAACTCTTTATCCCAATTAATAAAAGCATCTAAACCTGTCTCTTTTGCTGTAAAATCTGGTCTATAATCTAATGTCCAAGCTCCCCAATTTTTCTCTAACCTCATTGACATTAATGCTCTTCCACCAAATGGTTTAATATTAAATTCTTTTCCAGCCTCCATTAATTCTTCATAAAGTTTTAATTGATAGTGAGGTGCTACATAAATTTCATATCCGAGTTCGCCAGTAAATGAAATTCTATTTATTATTGCTGGAACTCCCCCAACAAACATTCTTCTAGAGTCTCTAAATTTAAATTTTTCATTTGAAACATCATCTCTTACAATTTTTTCCAAAACTTTCCTTGAATTTGGTCCTGCAATAGACAAACCATGATACTCATCAGATCTATTAGAATAACTTAAATTAAATTTATCTATGTGACTCTCAAACCAACGTCTATGCATTTCTTGAGCAGCTCCAGAACCAAATACCATAAATTCATTTTCATCTAAACAAGCAACCGTTAAATCACCACACAATTTTCCTCTATACGACAACATTGGAGATAAAGATATTCTTCCTGGTTTTGGAAGTCTTCCAGCCATTATGTGATCTAAAAATTTTCTAGCATCAGGACCTTTGAATTCGTGTTTTGAAAAGTTGGCAACTTCGATTAAACCAACATTTTCTCTTACATTAATAACTTCTTTTGAAACATAGTCATGTGATCTTGATCTTTTAATAGTAGGTTCTTCATGAGCATCTTCTTTATTATTTGCAAACCACAAAACATTTTCTAATCCAAAGCTATCTCCCATAACAGCACCTTGATTTACAAAACGATCATACAGTGCAGTAGTTTTTTGTTTTCTTCCCTTTGGTAAAGTTTCGTTTGGAAAAGTCATAATAAATCTTCGCTCATAATTTTCTGAGGATTTTATTGTTCCATATTGAGGTGATGCATAATCTCCAAATCTTGCAACATCCATTGCCCAAACGTCAATTGATGGTTCTCCGTCAATAATCCACTCTGCTATACATTTTCCAACACCACCGCCTTGGCAAAATCCAGCCATAACACCAACAGCAACCCAATAATTTTTCATTCCTGGTACTGGACCAATAAGAGGGCTTCCATCTGGACCAAAAGTAAAAGGTCCATTAACTATATTTTTTATTCCTGCCCGCTCTAATGCTGGCATTCTCTCAAACCCAATTGCCAATCTATCTTCAATGTTATCTAACTTTGGCTCAAGTAACTCATGTCCAAAATTCATTGGTGTGCCTTCAACTTTCCAAGGAGTTGATTTTGGCTCATAAGTTCCAAGCAACATTCCTTTTCCTTCTTGTCTAAAGTAAATATTTCCCTCAAAATCTGTTCCAATTGGTAATCTTTGGTCACCCATTGCTTCAATTTCTGGAATAGGTTCAGTGATCAAATAATGATGCTCCATTGGTTGAACTGGAAGATTAAGCCCAGCTAGTTGACCAACTTCTCTTGCCCAAAGTCCTCCTGCATTAATTACTATTTCAGCATTGATGTTTCCTTTTTCAGTAAAGACATCCCAAGTTCCGTCTTCTTTTTGTTTCGTATCTTTAACAACAGTGTGAGTATAATATTTTCCACCATGAACTTTTGCAGCTTTTGCAAAAGCGTAAGTAACTCCTGATGGATCGACTTCACCATCAATAGGATCCCATAAAGCTAACAAATATCGAGATGGATCAATTAAAGGATGTTTTTTTTTCACTTCCTCTAGAGAAATAAATTCTTGATCAAGTCCCATATATCTTGCTTTTGATCTTTCTCTCTTTAAATAATCAGCCCACACTTCATTTGACGCTAAGTAAAAACCCCCGCTAGGTTTAAATCCAGTTGAGTGACCAGACTCTTTTTCAATCTCTTTGTATAAACCTATTGTGTAAGCCATCATCCTAGAGATATTAGGGTCAGATGAAATCACATGAACATTTCCTGCAGCATGCCAAGAAGAACCTGATGTTAGTTCATTTCTCTCAAGTAAAATACAATCCTTTAATCCAAATTTAGATAGATGATAAAGTATAGAGCACCCAACTACACCACCTCCTATGATTACTACTTTGGCATTCTTTTCCATTAATATTTAATTTCCTTGTTTACTTTTTTCAAAGATTTATCAGTACCGTGATGAAAATGTTTGCTCATGTCAGGCATATATTTCATTGAAATTGGTTTCTTTCCAATCGCAACTGACATTTCTCTAACGTGGTGAGCTTCAGCACCACAACATATACCAATAAAATTTATTTTATTTTTTACACAATCTTTTGCAAATTCTGCCATTTCAAATCTGTTACAAAATAAGTTATCTAACGCGACTGGAAATGCATTTCCACCTGGAATACAGTCACATCCATGATCAGTGATATTCAAGAAACCAGGTTCTTCTTCAGTAGTTCTATAAGGAACAGGAAGTCCTGATACATGGCATGAAACTTTATCTCTAACTTTTTTTAAAAGTTTCATTGTCATCTCGGGTCCTCTGTAACAATTTAGTCCAACGACATCAGCGCCTAAATCCTCCATCATCTTACATGCATCCTCAGCACTATGACCTTCTCTAGTTTTATCCCCTCTAGGGATTGCAAAATTACAAACTGCAATAAGTCCAGCATCTTTAATTGCTTTTAATGCAATTTTCATTTCGTCAGTCCAACTTATTGTTTCAGCAATAACAAAATCAACACCAGCTTCTTTTGCCCAAGCTACTTGTTCTTCATACATTTGTTGACACTGTTTATGAGTATTGGCATCACCTGGATCAAATACATTGGTGTTTGCCACATCTCCACAAACCATAAGATCTAAATCTTTAAACTCAGCTGCAGCATCTTTTGCAATTTTAAGAGCACCTTTTTGCATTGGTTCTAACAAGTGTTCTTTGCCAATTATTCTCAACTTTTCTCTATGACCATAATAAGTAAATGCCTGAACAACTTCTGAACCAGCTCTAATAAATTCTCGATGTAATTGAGTTACTACCTCTGGATGTTCTAAAACCACTTCTGGAACAAATGGACCTGCTGAAAGATAACCTCTTCTTTCCATTGCAAAAAGATAGCCTTCTGCACACATTATTGGACCTTCATTTAATCTTGTAATTAGATCTTTTTTCATAATTTACCCTCTCATTTTGTTAAGTTGGTTGCAACCCACTTATGAAACATCAAAGTAGGAGTATCCATTACAGGTGAAAAATTCCCACCATTGTAAGCTGGGGAATTTCGCCCGTCTTGCATTCCTTCTATTGCAGTTACATCTTCATTCATAACTTCTTGCCAAAATGCAAAATTTTTTTCTCTTATATCCTTAAACTCATCACTAGAAGCACTTTCATCTCCAACATAATATAATTCAAAATGTTCTTTAGTTTGATTGTTAGAAATTGGCTCTAACCAAAATGCATAAAAATGATCAATATGTATTCCTAACATTACGTTTGGATATAACGACACATATTCAGATTTTTCAGAAAGTTCAGTTGGCCAATTGGGAAAACATTTAAATTTAATGTTTCCGTCGAACTGTTGTGAATATTTATTACTTCCTTGTCCTGAAAAATTAAAATTCTCATCTTCAATATGATAGTGATCCGAAATATTTGAAACTTTATTAAGTTCTGGATGTATCCAAGGCAAATGATAGCTTTCGCAATAATTCTCAATTGCAAATTTCCAATTACTATTTACTGTCATATTAAAATATCCGTTATCAGTTGAATGTCTTATTAATTTTTGATCTTTTTTAGAAATGAACTTAGACCATCTATCCTCTAGAGGTTTAATAAAATCTTCAAATGGTTTTGCATTAGAATTAATATTAATAAAAATTAAATCCATCCAAATATTTGATTTAATTTCTTTTAAGTTACTCTTGTTTTTATCGAACCCTTCAACCTCATGTTTTCCTAGTCCTCCTATATGTGGAGTAACAGTTAATTTTCCATTAAAATCATAGGACCAAGAATGATAAGGGCATCTTATCACATTTTTTAATTTACATTCCTGATCAACTAATTTGAAACCTCTATGACTACAAACATTATGAAAAACTTTTACTTCATTCTCTTTGTTTCTAACTATTAGTATTGGTATCCCTAAAAGATTAAAAGGTTTTGCATCGCCTGGATTTGGTACAGAACTTGCAACCCCAATCATCGTCCAATTATTTTTAAATATTTTTTCTTTCTCAAACTCTAAATAATCATTATTCAAATAGCATTCATTAGGTAATCCATGAGCTTTCTCTATAGGATTTTTAACAACTTCTATTTTATTGGGATCTAGGATGTCTGATAATTTTTTATTTAAATTCATAAACCTCCTTTTTTTAATTAATTAAAAAATTAATCGAGGCTTAAAATTATCTTTCTCTAATTATGATTTGTTGAAAAACAGTTTTGCAATTTAAAATATAAACAAATTCTTTGAAAAAAAAATTTGCAGAAAAAGTCATGCCAAAACCCTAAACAAAAATTTAGGTCAGTTAAAGACAATTTTACTGCAACCAGTAGTTGAATTAAATTTGCATTATAAGCCACGATATGTTCAATTTAACTTTTAAATGAATCAAATGTTGGGAGATATAATGAAGATTAAAAGAATACTTCTTTCACTAGCTGTTGTGTTTGGTCTTACTTCTTTTGGAAGTGTTGCAAATGCAGCTTGTGGAAATATAACGATTGCTAATATGAACTGGGCTTCAGCAAACTTTATGGCTGAAGTTGATAAGATCATATTAGAAGAAGGTTATGGATGTTCAGTAGAGTTAGTACCTGGTGCTACAATGCCTACGTTTACATCTATGCAAGAAAAAGGTGAGCCAGATGTTGCTCCTGAGTTTTGGGCTAACGCTGCTATCATCGCTTTGAATAAAGCTGTTGATGAAGGTAAAATGCACACACTTAACAAAGCACCAATTACAGGTTTAGGTGAAGGATGGTGGGTATTACCTCACACTCTTAAGAAGCATCCAGAGCTTACAACTGCTGAAGCAATTTTAGCAAGACCGGATCTTTTCCCTCACCCAGAGGATCCATCAAAAGGTGGTTTCCATATTTGTCCTCCAGGCTGGAACTGTGAATTAAGTAACAGAAACCATTTTAGAGCTTGGGACATGGAGGCAAAAGGTTGGGCTATTGTTGAAACAGGTTCTGCTGCAGGACTTGATGGTTCAATAGCTAAAGCTGCTGAGAGAGGAGAAAACTGGTTTGGTTATTATTGGTCACCAACAGCTATAATCGGTAAATACGATATGAGAGCTGTAGACATGGGAGCATGGGGTGGAAAAGATAACTGGGACAAATGTATAGTTTTACCTGAGCAAGAATGTGCTGACCCTAAAAAAACTTCATGGACAAAATCTGAAGTTTACACAATCGTAACTGACAATTTCAAGAATACAGCTGGAAGTGCTGGTATGGAATACTTTAAAAAAAGAACATATCCAGGTCCAGTAATGAACGGCATGTTAGTTTGGATGGGTGAAAACCAAGCAGAAGGTGCTGATGCTGCAATTGAATTCCTAAAAACACAAGAAAGTGTTTGGGGTAAATGGGTTTCAAGTGATGCCGCAAAAAAAATCAAAAAAGCACTTTAATTAAAATATTATCAAACCCGCTTCGGCGGGTTTGATTTAATAAAAATTATGGATTTCTTTAATAAAATTCCTGTAATGGATCGAACAGCTCTAAGAGAGCTTAAAAAAGGAATTGATTCTAGTTTTAAGGAATTTTCTAGAGCATATGGGGACGGGATTGAAGGTTTTTTCGATCCACTTTTACATTTTTTAATTTGGTTAGAAAAATTATTAGTAAATAGCCCTTGGCCTTTAGTAATTGGTGTGTTTGCTATATTAGCTTGGATTGGATCAAGAAGTATTAAACTTGTAATTGGAACAGTGGCTTGTTTTATAGTTATTGGTTATTTTGGTATGTGGAAAAATTGCATGGCAACTGTTGCTATAATTTCGGTTTCGACATTAGTTTGTATAGTTGTAGGAATTCCAATTGGAGTTTTAATGTCAAAATCAGCGAGAGCAGAAAAAGCAATTTTACCTGTTTTAGATATGATGCAAACAATTCCTAGCTTTGTATATTTAATTCCAATCATTATGCTTTTAGGTATTGGTAAAGTTCCAGGATTACTTGCTGTTTGTATTTATGCTTTACCTCCAATCGTAAGATTAACCAATCTTGGAATTCGAGAAGTTGATAAAGAAACTTTAGAGGCCAGCGAAGCTTTTGGAGCAACACCAATGCAAAAATTAAGGTCAGTTCAGATACCACTATCTTTACCAACTATTTTTGCTGGAATTAATCAGACAATCATGATGGCCTTAGCTATGGTTGTAATAGCATCTATGATAGGTGTAAAAGGTTTAGGCGTGCCAATTTTACAAGCTATTTCAAACCAATATTTAGCTCTTGGAATGATGAATGGTTTAGCAATTGTTGCTCTAGCGATTATCTTTGATAGGGTAACTCAGCAGTACGGGCAAAGAATTCAAAAGCACAGAGGTCAGCTAAAAAAGTAAATTAGTCTCAATCGAATTTTCTAGACTCATATTTCAAAATAAATAAAGATCTTCCCTATGAATTTTTCATTGGAAATAGGTCCTAAAACTGAGGTTGATACAGTCCCAGCATTGTCAGACATATATATTACAATGCTACCTGGAGGCGATTACAGAGAGACTGCTGATAAAGCAGTAGAGCTTGTAAAAAAAGGATTTAATCCCGTACCTCATTTTCCTGCTAGATCAATGCATGACGAAAAAGAACTTAAAGATTATGTTTCCAGATGTAAAGACGGAGGAGTAAAGCAAGCCTTAATTATTGGAGGTGGGAGAGAGCCAGCAGGAAAATTTGATAGTTCGTTTCAACTTTTGGAGACAGGTTATTTTGAAAAAATGAAAATAGGAATTGCTGGACATCCCGAGGGGAGTCCTGATATATCCGACTCAGATTTAGAAAAAGCTATGATAGATAAAAAGCCTTATGCTGACTACATCGTAACTCAATGGTTGCTAGATCCTCAGCCTATTATAGATTTTATTTCTAAACAAAGCGTACCAGTGCATGTGGGAATTACTGGACCTTTAAAAATATCTAGCTTAATTAAATTTGCTAATATTGTAGGGGCAAAAAATTCCATTAACTTTCTTAAATCTAATTTTACTAAGGCATTAGATTTATTGAAACCTAAAGACCCTAATGATTTAATTGGGAAAGTTAAATCGCATACTGATAACTTCCACATTTATACATTCGGCGGCTTGAAGGAAACTAACAAGTGGTTGAAGGAGAATAGTTATGTCTAAAGAATTTGACTATACTAAAGTACAACATGTTACTTCTGTTGATCAATCAGATAGAGAAGTACCATACAATTTAAGACAGAGTGGGCCAACTAAAGTTGAATTATTAATTTCAACAAGGGTAAGAAAGTCACCTTATTGGCATTTATCAATGCAGGCAGGTTGTTGGAGAGCAACAGTGTACAATCGAATTTATCATCCAAGAGGTTATGTAAAACCTGAAGATGGTGGAGCAATGGTTGAGTATGATGCAATAGTTAACCATGTAACAATGTGGAATGTAGCTGTTGAAAGACAAATAAGAGTTAAAGGTCCTGATGCAGAAAAATTTACTGACTATGTTATAACTAGAGATGCAACAAAAATTTCTCCTATGAGAGCAAGATATGTAATATTATGTAATGCTTACGGAGGAGTTTTAAACGATCCAATTCTTTTAAGAATTTCAAAAGATGAATTTTGGTTTTCGTTATCAGACTCTGATATTGGAATGTATTTACAAGGTGTAAATGCAGATGGAAAATTTAATTGTACAATTGAGGAAATAGATGCATGTCCAGTACAAATTCAAGGTCCTAAATCAAAAGCTTTAATGCAAGACCTTTGTGGTGACCAAGTTGATTTTGATAATATGCCTTTCTATGGATTAGCAGAAGCAACAGTTGGCGGAAGAAGTTGTGTAATTTCTCAATCTGGTTTTTCAGGAGAAGCTGGTTACGAGATATATTTAAGAAATGCAACTTTATATGCTGAAGATATGTGGAATGCAGTATTAGATGCAGGGAAAAAACATAAATTGATGGTTATTGCACCTGCACACCATAGAAGAATACAAGCAGGTATTCTTTCTTGGGGACAAGACATGGATCAACAACATAATCCGTTTCAATGTAATTTAGGTTATCAAGTTTCATTATCAGGTAAAGGTGAATGGAATAAAAAAGCTGATTATGTTGGTAAAGCTGCTTTGGAGAAAATGGGAGCAGATATTAAAGCTGGGAAAAAACCATACAAACTTCAATTAGTTGGAATGGAGTTAGGCGGTAAACCAATTGACGATTATGCGCCTGATTTTTGGCTGGTGTCACCAGAAAGTGGTGGAGAACCAGTTGGATTTCTTACTTCACCATGGTGGCATCCTGAGAAGAAAACCAATATTGCTATGGGATACGTTCCGTTTGATGGAACTTTAAACCCTAATGGATTTCCAAAAAATAAAATTGGAACTAAGTTTAAAGTACATCTTCCAGAAAAATACTCTGATACTCCAGGAACACCTGTAGATGCTGTGGTTGTGGATATTCCATTCAAAGAGTCTTTCAACGCAAATACAAGAGAAGTTGTAAAAGGCTAAAATTTACTATGGGGGAGCTAATTTCAGCTCCCCTTTTCAATTCTCATGACCAAAAGTTTTTTAATAGCAGTTTGCATTATCATTGCTATTGCTTTAATAATATTTCCATTAATTGTTTCTTATAAAGCTCAAAAAAATAAAAATAAAAAAAATTAATGTTTGCTGAATTTTTAAATATAATTTTTAAGTCAATTAAATTAGACAAAACTCTTTATTCAGATAATAAAAATTTTGGAGAAGCATCAATATACTTTGCTGGGATTATAATGATCTTAGATGGTATTGCTGGCGCAGTAGCAGCTAACACGATTATTAAAACAGCTATTGCAATGTCTGGTCTAACTGCAATAATTACTTGGCTAATATGGGCGATATTTATTTTTGTAATTGGAGTTAAATTATTTCCTGATAAGCAAACTAAAGTTTCATTCAAAAAAGTTTTAACAGCTGTTGGATTTGCACATGCCCCAGGTTTATTAAGATTTTTTGCGGTCACACCAGATTTAATGATACCAATAATTTTTCTTACCCAATTTTGGATTTTTGCAGGTTTAATAATTTCAACTAAACAAATATTGAGTTTAAAATCTAATTTTAAATCTTTTGGGATTGTACTTTTATCTTTTTTAATAATTGCATTTTTATCTATCTCATTTGTGATGAGTAGAATGAATATGCTTCCAGTTAGTCAAATTAGTTAAAGCGGAAAAATAGTCTTAGATACTCTACAAGATTTACATAATTTAAACCCAGTAAGAATTAAATTTTGAGTGACACTTTCGTCTTCCTCTTTGCATTCATCGCAAATATTGTTTAATTCTTCAGTATCTGTATTAATATATTTCTCATCAATTTTATCAGTCATTATCAGTCAAACCAGCACCTGCCGCACCTTCTTTTAAACTGTCGCTTTCTTCAACAAAAGTTTTTTCAGATAACTTGTATAAATTATTCCATTCATCATCTGTAAAGTTGTCTTCATTTTCTAGTAGATTTACCTCAATTGTATTCACTAATTTTGGAAATTCTTTTTCAATAAAATCTGAACTAATATTTACATTTAAATTTAGTAAAATTTTTTTTTCATCCATTTTTACATAAATTTTTTTTCCAATAATTTCTGATGAACGACTTATAAAGGAAATAAAAATTATTGGATAAGCAACATTTTTGAATTCAATTTTTTTTAAATTTTCTAAAATATTTATTTGATCTAAAAAACTAACACCTAAAGTGATTGGACAGTAAGGATTTTTTGATGAAGAATTATTTTCACTAATTAAATTTAAATTTTCAAATTTACTTTTGTTTTTTTCATTAAAATATTCATTAAGGTGCTTAATACCTGGTAAACTAAATAGCTCTAACAACCTTATACTTTTTCCTGTTTCCTCAGAAACTCCCCAAGAATATCCTGCTGCCTTTGAAGCTCTTTTAACAGTTGTTTCAATTTCACTCAGTGATTTCATTATTAAATATTGGTTTTATATACCCACTGCTCGTCATAACTTTTTAACTCATTTGGAAGTGGAGCACCTTGGAACATACAAATTCTTAACCATTTGTCAGATCGCGGATCAAATTTTAATGCCCCAAAAAAAGATAATTTTAGTCTTAGCATATCAATTGGCATTAAATCTTTACCAATTGTATTATCTTGTATTTCTGAATAAGGAAATTTTTCTACAATGAACGCTCTTCTTACAACATGTCTTAACTCAGAATTTGATGTTAAAAACTCAGCAATAGTTAAACTATTTTTTGAGACTAATAATTTGTCATAAAGTTTTTTTATATCTCTTGCTATTGCTAAAGGTTGTTCTAATTCTGATCCATGTTCTTCAAAACGATCCGCCAATCTAGGTTCTTCTTTATTTTTTGAAATAAACCAAAAGTTTTTATTATTTTCTTTTTCTTCAAAATTAATATCTAGAATATTAGGATACTTTGCTTCAATGATATTCCTCAATTCATCAACTTTTCTATAAGTTGGAATATTAAAATATTTTTCTTCGTCTGAACTCATTTCTTTTACCAAAGGATTTATAATATAATTATAAGGTTCCATCATTATTGAAACTATGTATTCAATACATTCCTCACAAGTATTATCCTCTAACCATTGATAGATTTTGTTAAAAGGATATTCGCTCTTAAAATTAAAATCTTTATCTATAAAATTTAAGAATTTTTCAACATCCTTTAATAATGAAGAAATTTTTTTTTGCTGATATTCGCTATCAGTATTCCAGCTTGTAATATTTTTTAATGATTTTTTTACACAATCTATAAACAAATCGCTATCTTGACTTTCTACATCTTTAATTTCTCTAATTTTCTTAAGTGCTTTTTCTCTACTTAAAATCCAATTATTTAATAGAGTTGGGTGATTGACTATAAATGGAGCCATACCCAAGCCTGTGGAATTACCTATTCCCAAGTTTTTACAAATATTATCATCTAGCTTAACAGCTGTTTTTGGATTTTTATGATAAGCAACATGATTAACTTGATCAAAAGTGAATTGTCTTACCAAATAAACTAACATCATTTCTAATCTGAATGGACCATTAATTTCTTCACGATTTTGAATTCTGAATCGATCTGCAAGACCAAATTTGCCTGAGCCATATACTGCTGTAGTCCTATATAAATAGCCTACTTTTGATAATAAGTTTAAATCTGGCTGCTTACCTTTGCTCAAACTTTCAACTACATGATTATAAATTCTTAATGATTTGTTTGCTCTCGATAAAGTTAATTCTTTATAAGAAAGTCTGCCAACTTCTTGTTTTGGAACTTCATTTTTTAATCTTTCAATGTCTTTTTTTGTAGGAACTCCATCATGTAATGTAAAAGCTGCATCCCATTTTGTTGCAATAACTCTGTCTGATCTTTCTTCATCTTTGATTTCATTTGCAAAACAAATTAAAGAATAAACTCTTTTATTTTTTTTAAATGAATAAACAGCTTCTCCAAAACCATTTTCATTTAAATTAAATAAATCTCTTTTATACTCCCACTCTTTAAATTCATTAAGAAAACTTCTTAAAAAAGATAATTTTGATTGATGAAAAGATCCTAGCCTAGATAATTTCATTATCTTATTCGGGTCTCTTAATTCAACTTTCATAATTAAATAGTTTTATAAAAATTGTACCAGTTATTTCCAAGTATTCCATGTGTCTCGGTATCTGAAAAACCTACTTTTTTTAGACCTTTTTCAATATTTGAGAACCCTCTTGCATCAAGAAACCATTCAGGTTGTTTAGGAAAACCTGGTTTATTTTTTGAACCTTCACCATAATTTTTACTTTTAGACCAAGAGCCGTTTCTCATCCATTCAACAACAGTATCAGGATGATCTAAACAAAGATCTGATCCTATTCCTATTTTTTTTACATCCATTATTTCAGCTGTTTTTGCAACCATTTCACAAAAACTATCTAAAGTACAATTTGTGTTATCTTTTAAGTGATGAGGATACAATGACAAACCCAACATACCACCACTATCACTTAAAATTTTTAATAAATCTGAGGATTTGTTTCTTTTAGCTGGATGCCAAAAAGAAGGATTGGCATGAGTAATTGCAATTGGTTTTTCGCTAAACTCAATTGCATCTATAGTACTTTTTTCTGCAGAATGTGACATATCAACCACAAGACCAAGTCTATTCATCTCTCTTATAACCTCACGTCCAAAATTTGTAACTCCACTATCTACTTTTTCATAACAACCTGTTGCAAGTAAAGATTGATTGTTATACGTCAACTGCATAAATCGACATCCTAATTCATGAACCTTTTCAACAAGATTTATATCGTCTTCAATTGGTGAACAGTTTTGAAAACCAAAAAATATTGCAGTTTTGTTTTCTTTGTTAGCTTTATCAATATCTTGAAAATTCTTACCAAGGAAAATTAAATCAGAATTTTCATGAAATAATTTTTCCCATTTTTTTATTTCGAGTTGTAATTCATCAAAATCTTCATGGTAGACAATGGTAACATGGACAGCATCTAATCCGGCAGATCTATTGATCTCAAAGACTTTCCTAGACCAATTACAATATTGAAGATTATCGATTTTATAATTCATAGTATGCTTAACTCTAATCAATATGTATTTTAAATACTATTAATTTTATTGAAATTTTAAGTTAATTTTGAAATAAACAGATTGATCAATTTTCATGAAAAAAAATAGTAAATTAAAAGTTTCAATCATAATGGGAAGTCAATCTGACTTTAAAGTAATGAAACTAGCCGAAAAAACCCTAAAAAAAATTGGAGTTTCATTTGAAACAAAAATTATATCTGCTCATAGAACACCACAAAGAATGTATGAATATGCTGCAAAAGTTGAGCAAAATAATATAGGAGTAATTATTGCGGGTGCTGGAGGATCTGCTCATCTTCCAGGTATGGTATCAGCACTTACACATGTTCCAGTACTTGGTGTTCCTGTTGAAAGTAAAAAACTTAAAGGTTTGGATAGTTTGTTATCAATTGCACAAATGCCTAAAGGAATTCCTGTAGGAACGCTTGCTATAGGAGAGGACGGCGCTATTAATGCTGCTTTATTAGCAGCAGCAATAATTGCTAATAATAATTCAAATGTTCGAAAAAAACTTAAAAATTTTAGAACATCACAAGCTAAATCTGTAAAGAAATCTCCAAAATAAAATGTCAGAAATTACTCTTGGTATCATTGGGGGTGGTCAACTCGGAAGTATGCTTACAATAGCTGCTAAAAAATTAAATATTAAAACTGTTATTTTTTGTGATGACGTAGATGCACCAGCACAAAATTTTTGCAATCAGTTTGTTACTGGAGATTATGATAATAAAGAGAAAATATCAGAATTTATAAATCAAGTTGATTTGGTAACTTATGAATTTGAAAACATCCCATTTGAAACATTAAATGAAATAAATAAATTTAAACCTGTTATGCCAAAGCCTTCAGTTAACAGATTAATTCAACATCGATTGGCTGAAAAAGATTTTGTTAATAAATTAAATATTAGAACAACTAGATATGTTTCAATAGAAAAAAAATCTGACATAGATGCTTTAGAGGATTTTTTACCAGGTATCCTCAAAACTACAACACTAGGATATGACGGTAAAGGTCAATATCCAATAAAATCAGTTAATGAACTTGATTCATTAAATATTGATTTTTCAAAAGGATATATTCTTGAAAAACTTGTAAAATTAAAAAAAGAAATTTCAATTATTATTACAAGATTTAGTAATAATAAATACGAGATATATGAACCAATAGAAAACACTCATGAAGATCAAATTTTAAAATATTCAAAAATTCCTGCAGAAATTAATGAAAAAATTTTAAGTCAATCTAAAGATTGGGCAATGTTAATTGCTGAAGAACTAAAATATGTTGGAACTATGTGTGTAGAATTTTTTATTGATAGAAATGATAATCTTTATGTTAATGAGATTGCTCCAAGAGTACATAATTCAGGACATCTAACAATAAATGCTTTTAATGTGAGTCAATTTGAAAATCATATTAGAGCTGTATGTGGTTTAGAACAAATCCCTTTGAAAAAAATATCTAATGCTAAAATGATGAATTTGCTTGGCAATCAAATTACTCATTATAGAAATATACAAAAGTTTAACGAAAATGAATTTTTCTTTGATTATTTAAAAAAAGATATAAAAGAAAAAAGAAAAATGGGTCATATCACAACTTTAGTATAAATGTTAAAATCAATAGAAGGCAATTTTGATAATCCAGAAGTTAATGAGCTTCTAACTAAACATTTTGTTGAGCTTAGAGCTGCTTCACCAGAGGGAAGTGCTCATGTACTAGATATTCCAGGTTTAAAAGTACCATCAATTAAATTTTGGAGTTTGTGGGATGATGAAAAACTAATCGGTTGCGGTGCTTTAAAATTTTTAGATAAAGAACATGGGGAATTTAAGTCGATAAGAATTCACGACAATTTTAGAAATCAAGGGCAAGGGATTAATGTAATTAATCATTTAATTAATGAAGCTAAAAATCTTAAAATAAAAAGATTAAGCATTGAAACAGGAGCAGGTGATTTTTTTATACCAGCAAGAAAACTATTCAAAAAAACTGGTTTCACAGTATGCGAACCTTTTGCACACTATAAGGTAGACATCAATTCTGTTTATTTAACTATGATAATTGACGATATTTAAAAAATTATTTTTAATTGTTCATCTATTTTGTTGACAAAACCCAATAAAATCTAAAGAAAGCCAATATTACTTAATTATAAGTAATTATTAAACATAACAAAAAGTAAGAAGATAAATATGAGTCTACAAGGTAAAGTAAAGTGGTTCAATCCAACCAAAGGTTTTGGTTTTATTGAAAGAGAAGATAAAGAAAAAGATGTGTTTGTACATGTTTCAGCAGTAAGAGATGCTGGTATGAACGGTTTAGATGAGGGTCAAGCTTTGACTTTCGATGTTGAAGATGGTCCTAAAGGTCCTTCAGCAGTTAACTTAAAAACTGCATAATTTCACACTTCCTATTGGCTGAAAAATTTATTCAACTTTAAAAAATTTATTATTCAGCCAATACCTTAATTTAATAACAATCTTTAAACACAATTATTAATTATGGATTTAAAATAAAAAATTAATAAATTAATCAAAACTATGATTGGAATTTTAGGTGGAATGGGAACTCAAGCTGGTCTTGATTTTTGTAACAAACTTGCAGTTTTAAATAGAGGAAAAATTGATCAAGAGTATCCATTGTTCATACTTTATAATAAGTCAAATATTCCTGGCAGACCTGAATCTATCGGCTCTCAAACTAAAAATCTTTCAAACAAATCTACAAATAAATCAAGTAGAGCTAAATATGATAAAGTTTTAAAGAGTTTGCTTAAAGGTTGTAAACTTCTCGAAAAGAATAAATGTAAATTTATAGTTATACCTTGTAATACAGCTCATTATTGGTTTGATGATTTACAAAATAAAATTAATATTCCAATAATCAATATGCCAAAAGAAGTTTTCAAATTTACAAAAAAAAAATGTAAAAAAAACTCCAAAGTTGGTCTCTTAGCAACTGAGGGTACTCTTAAAACTGGAGTTTATAAAAAATTTTTTGAAAAAGATTATCAATTAATAGAGCCATCTCAAAAAATACAAAAATTGTCAGTTAATAAAGCAATCAAATTAGTTAAAATGGGCAATGTAAAGGCTGCAGCAAAAGCAATTAAACCTGCAATTAATTCCTTAATTAAAATGAAATGTAAAAAAATCATTTTAGGTTGTACAGAACTACCTATTGCGATTTTTGCATTTAAATCATTTAAAAATGTTAAATCCTCAAAAGTTTTCTTAGATCCTAACTTAATTTTGGCTCATTCAGCTATGGTTAAGCACAAAAATTAGTTTATGTCTAGCAAGAGTGAAAAGCCATATGTGCTGAGAGCTGCTGAATTTGTTTATTCAAATATAATGGAAATTAAAAAACAAAATCCTGAAATCAATAATATACAAGCTTTTGAAATATTTATGACTACTAAAGAATATGACATTCTAAGTTCTGGAGAATTTCATGATAAATGGTTTTTAGAACTCAAGAATAATAAATTTATTGACCAAATAACTAAAAAAGAAATAAATCAAGAAACTTTAAGACTTTTAGAACTACAAAAAGATTCTATGGTAAAATTTTTAATGAAGATACCAAAGCTTTATTATACAAAGAGTCATTTTCCACTAGAAATTTCACAAAGAGCTTTTGATCACTTGTGGAGGGTTTGTGAAAGCTATGAAATGTGGTGTAAAGAAACTAAACAAGAAAACTTGATATATCTAAATATTATTGAGTAGTATTATCTATATTGAGTATTGATCTAGTAATCTCTATTCGTTTTTTAAGCAATTTTTGTAAATCTTGATTATATAATTTTTGTCTAGTCATTTTAATTCTTGTTTCGACTAATTGTCTTAAATCTTCATCAAATGAATTTTTTTTTATTTTTATATCTGTTTCTTCGATTAACGTTTCTTTAATTAAAGTTAAAGAATTTTTCCCAGTTTCTTTTTCTATTCTTTGATTAACTATGTATTGAGCACTTGCTTTATAGATATTACCTGAAGTAAGAACTGTAACGCCTGGTCCAACAAATGAAAGAATGGGTACAAAACCTGTCAAAAAGAAAAAGGACAGTATTATTGTTAAAATTCTAAATAATCTAAACTTCATGACTGAACTTTAGGTGATTTGGTATTTTGTTTCTACATCTAATTTGTTCATTATAGGTACTGAATTGTTTGATTTTATTTAATTTATTTGTTTATTAAACATGATGATTAAAATATTCCCTTTTATATTTATACTTTTATGGTCCTCTGCTTTCATAACAACCAAACCTATTATAGACAATAGTGATCCATTTTCGGCTCTGGCTTTTAGATTTGCTTTGGTTGCTTTAGGTTTTTTTTTATTTTCTATTTATTCAAAACAAAAAATTCTAGTAAGCAAAAGAAACTTTTTTGAGTCTTTTTTTAGTGGTGTATTATTTCATGGTTTTTATCTTGGTGGTGTCTTTTACTCAATTTCAATAGGTATGCCTACAGCAATTGCAGCATTAATTGTAACACTTCAACCAGTTCTCACAAATGCATTAAGTGGTCCAATTTTAAATGAGAAAGTATCTACAAAACAATGGATAGGTGTTTTGTTAGGATTTGCTGGTGCAGGACTTGTATTGGGTTTTGATGTTGGTTCCAAAATACCAGCAACAGGATTGATCGCAACAATAATAGCTTTATTAGCAATTACATTTTCAACTTTATGGCAAAAAAAATTAAGTAACAACTTACCGTTGTCTGTGAGTAATATGAATCAAGCTATTGGCGGGTGTTTGTTTCATTTATTAATAATTCTTTTGTTTGTTGATCCATATATTGAATTCTCACAAACATTTATTATTGCAATGAGCCATCAAATATTCTTGGTATCCTTTGGGGCATTTACAATATTAATGTTTTTAATTAAAAATAATTCAGCAAGCAAAACTGTTTCTATATTTTTTTTAATTCCGGCAACTTCTGCTTTTATGGCATGGCTTTTCTTAAATGAAAGTTTAACTAGTTTAGATTTAATTGGATTTCTAATTACTTCTA
Source organism: Candidatus Pelagibacter sp. (assembly GCF_052046145.1). GTDB lineage: Bacteria > Pseudomonadota > Alphaproteobacteria > Pelagibacterales > Pelagibacteraceae > Pelagibacter. The sequence continues at coordinate 322,507 of NZ_JBNGZR010000001.1, read as the reverse complement.
TAGGTGTTTATATTGCAACAAGAGATTGAAAATTTAAGTTTATAAAGTTTCAAAGCCAAACTCTAGAGATGCGTCCGTGATAGAATGATATAAAGATTCGCCAAAACTTCTCAAACCAAATAACCTTACTTTATTTGGATTATCACCCAACTTATCTACTGTAAAAGCTATTCCATTATAAGTTGAGTTTATTGAATTATTTTTATCTAATGTATTAAAATTAAAGGGACATCCTTTTTTCAAAACTTCTATCGAATCATTTCCTTCGATTTCAATAATAGCTCTAGAATGAGATAAATCTGTTATAGCAAAATCTGTATCTTTAAAATTATCTGATACATTTTTAATTAAATCTTTTTTTGTTGAAACTAAAAGCCAATTTTTTGGTCCATTCCAAATAATCCTTGTATTTTCATTAAATACTACAGTTAAAGGTTCATTTTTTAATTTTAAACCATCAATATCAATACCCTCAAATGAAAGTGAAGAATTTTTGTACTGAACTATTTGAACAATTAATAAATTTTTGATTTCAGATATTTTAAGTAAATCATTTTCATTTTTACCCTCAAAATCTCCGAATTGACCTTTTGTATGAACATTTGATAAAGCTGAAATTAATGTCATGATCTAACTCTTTCACCTTTCGGGTCTACATAATGTGATGAAACTATCTCTACTGGTATTACTTTGTTTTTAAGTGGCGACATCGCAAAAAGCTTTTGACCGATCATATTTTTTCCATCTTTCAAAATTGCCAAAGAAAAAGGATTGTCATATTCAACACTCCAGCAAGATGCAGAGATATGACCTAATTTTGGATTTGGTAATGGTGCTTTATCATCTTTAACTAAGTGAGAGCCTTCTGGTATACTTGTTTGTTTATCTAATGGAACTACGCCCACTATTCTTTGTCTATCTTCAGCTATAAATGCAGATCTTTGTAATGATCTTTTTCCAATAAAATCTTTCTTTTTACTAACAAGACCTTCTAAGGCGTTGTCGAATGGAATTGTTCTACCATCAAGTTCTGATCCAGCAACATGTCCCATTTCAATTCTTAGAGTTGATAATGCTTCTGTTCCATATGGTTGAATTTTAAATTCTTCACCAATTTCCATTATCTTTTCCCACATAAAATTTCCATAATCAGACTCAACATTTACCTCATAAGCAAGTTCACCTGAAAACGAAATTCTAAATATTCTTGCTTTAACACCAAATAAATCTCCCTCCATATAGCCCATAAAAGGTAAGCCTGCATTTGATACATCAGAGTTTGGAAATAATTTTTGTAATAAATCTCGAGATTTAGGTCCAGCAATAGCTGCTCCAGCCCACTGTTCTGTAGTTGAAACTACATTCACATTTAATTCAGGCCAAACGAGTTGCAAATAATATTCTAAATGCGAAAGAACATTTGCTGCTTGAGCTGTTGTCGTCGTCATATGATAATGATTTTCAGAAATTCTTGTAGTTGTACCGTCATCCATTACAATTCCATCTTCTCTTAACATTACACCATATCTAGCTTTACCGACTGGCAGCTTCAACCATGCATTTGTATAGACTCTATTTAATAACTCTGCTGCATCAGGACCTTTGACATCAATTTTTCCTAAAGTTGTTACGTCACAAACTCCAACATTTGTTCTTACATTTTTAGCCTCTCTTTTAGAGGCCTCAAATAAATTTTCATTTCCTCTTTTATAATACCTGGGTCTTAACCAAACACCTGCATCAACAAAGACTGCATTATTTTTTTCATGCCAAGAATGCATTGGAGATTTTCTTGTTGGTTTTGAATGTTTTCCAACCTCTCTTCCTACTATTGCTCCAATAGAAATAGGAGTATATGGAGGCCTAAAAGTCGTATGACCCACAGCAGGAACAACTTTGTTTTCAATTTCGGATACTAATTGTAATCCATTTAAATTACTTGTTTTTCCTTGGTCTGTTGCCATTCCTAGAGTGGTGTATCTTTTAACGTGTTCAATTGATCGATATCCCTCTCTTAAAGCTATTTCTATATCAGATACCGCTACATCATTTTGGAAATCTAAAAATCTTTTATAATTTTTACCTTTTGGCAATGGAACACACCAAAACTTATCATGTTGAGAAGATTTCTTTTCAACAACATTTGGAATAGTTATCTCATTATCATTTTCAGTAATTTTTTTTGCTAATTCACTTCCTGCTTTAAATGAAGTTTTTAATGTTTCATCAAGCGAAAATACTCCATTTGCTGCACCTAAAGTAATTTCATTTTGTTTTGATTGACCTGGAACAAATGCATCAATTTCTTCTTTAAACTTTGTTTTATTTCCTGATTGTGAAGCTAAATGAATAGTTGGCGTCCAAAAACCTGAGACGCAAATGCAATCACATTGTATATTTTCTATTTTACCAAGTTGTTTTTTGTCCTCAGAAATACTTGCAATATCTGCCGATTTTACTTTTTTGTATCCTTGTGCTGCAACCACAACATATGAATTTTTAATATTAATTCCTAAATTTTTTGCCTCATCAATTATTTCTGACTCAGGGTTTTTTCTTGAGTCTAAAACAACTGGATCTACTCCATGTTTTTTAAATTCAATTGCTGTTTCGTATCCACTATCGTTATTTGTAAATACCAATGGTTTTCTTCCAACTAAAACACCATATACTTTTAAATATTCTTTAGCAGCTGAAGAGAGCATTACCCCTGGTGTATCATTATTTCCAAATACTATTGGTCTTTCAATTGATCCTGAGGAAATTAAAACTTCTTTTGCTCGAATGTACCATAATCTTTTGTTAGGGTGATATTTTTTAGTTGATGGTAAATGATCACTAACTTTTTCTGACATCACAAGCATGTTGTGATCATAGTATCCAAAAATTTGAGATCTATTTTTCACAATAACATTTGGCATAGTTTTGAGTTCTGCAATTATCCCTTCAGCCCAATCTTTTCCTGATTGATTTCCAATATTGACATCACTAGTTAATAAAGATCCACCAAATCTTGGTTTATCTTCAGCTAAAATTACTTTAGCTCCATTTTTTGCTGCTGCATATGCACCAGCTAATCCCGAAGGTCCTGAGCCTGCAATTAATAAATCACAATATTCGTATTTATGTTCATACCTTTCTTTATCATGTTTTGTTGAAGCAACACCTAAACCAGCTGCTTTTCTTATGAAAGGCTCATAAATTCGATACCAAAAACTTTTTGGCCACATAAAAGTTTTGTAGTAAAAACCTGCTGGTAAAAAAATTCTCAAAAAATTATTTATTGCACCAATATCAAAATTAACACTTGGCCAACAATTCACACTTTTTGCTTCTAAACCTTCAAATAGTTCCTGCTCTGTTGCTTTAATGTTAGGTTCTGTTTCACCATTTCTATAAAGTTGAACAACTGCATAAGGTTCATCTACACCAGCTCCAAAGAAACCTCTAGGTCTGTGATATTTAAAACTTCTTCCTACTAAATGAACTCCATTTGCCAATAAAGCTGAAGCTAATGTGTCACCCTCATAACCAAAGTAATTTTTACCATTAAATTTAAAAGATAATTTTTTATCTCTATTTATTAATCCCCCATTTTCAATTCTAAAAGCTTGTGTCATTAAGCAACTTCCTCGTCAGCTTTAAAAGTTCTAAATATTTCATGAGTTGCGGTATCTCTCTCAACTTTAATCCATTGCCTGCATCCAGAAATATGTTGCCAAAGCTCCAAGTGTTTTCCTCTTAAACTTTTTCGGTTATAAACAAAATCATCCCAATCTTTATCAGAAATTTCTGTATTTAATTCTGGTCTCTTAACACTTGCATCACCACCGTATGAAAATTCATTCTGAGATCTCATTCCACAGTGTGGGCAATTTATGTAAAGCATTTATGATATCCAAGTTTTTGTTCCAAGTCCCTTTTCATCAATAAGGTGGCCAGTACTAAATCTATTTAAACTGTAACCAGCGTTTAATTCATGAACTCTATCTTGTGCAATAGTGTGAGCAAATGTCCAACCTGAGGCAGGTGTAGCTTTAAATCCTCCATAACACCATCCACAATTTAAATACAAACCTTCAATATGAGTTTTATCAATAATTGGTGAACCGTCCATTGACATATCCATAATACCACCCCAAGTTCTAAGCATTTTTAATTTGCTTAAAAATGGCATCATCGCAATCCCTTCTGTCAATACATGCTGTAATGTTGGTAAGTTTCCTCTTTGAGCATAACTATTATAACCATCAAGATCACCGCCCATTACCATCTCACCTTTGTCAGATTGACTTACATAAAAGTGTCCTGCACCAAACGTAACTACATTATCTAAAACTGGTTTAACTGGCTCAGAAACACATGCTTGGAGTAAATGAGTTTCAATTGGTAATGTCATATTTAATTTTTCTGCTAAAATATTTGTGCTACCAGCAACACATAAACCAACTTTTTTTGCTTTAATATTTCCTCTTGAAGTTCTAATGCCATTTATTTTTCCTGCTGAAACATCAAATCCAATTACTTCACAATTCTGAATAATATCTACCCCCATTGAATCTGCCTGACGTGCATAACCCCATGCAACAGCATCATGTCTTGCTGTGCCTGCACTTGGTTGCATCAAACCACCAAAAATTGGAAATCTCACGTTTTCAGAAAAATCAGCCATTGGAATAATTTCTTTAACTTGCTCTTTATTTAAAAGAACAGCATCTATTCCATTTAATCTCATAGAATTTCCTCTTCTCGCGTATGCATTCATTTGTGCATCAGAATGCGCAAGATTAATTATTCCTCTTGGAGAAAACATTACATTGTAGTTAAGATCCTGACTCATCTTTCTCCATAAATCCATTCCAAACTCACTGAACAAACCATTTTCGTCATGCATGTAATTGGATCTAATAATTGTAGTGTTACGTCCTACATTTCCTCCACCAATCCACCCTTTCTCAATAATTGCAACTTTTGTAATGTTGTGTTCTTTTGCAAGATAATACGCTGTAGCTAATCCATGGCCTCCACCACCAATAATTACAACATCATATTCTTCCTTAGGTGTTGGATCTTTCCAGGCTAAATCCCAATTCTCATGGTTTGAAAAAGCGTTTTTAACAAGGTTAAATATAGAATATTTTTGCATTTAATAATTTTATAACAATCAATTTAAATAGTGCTTATTTTTTTTATATATATTTTTTAGAAGTTTCCAAAAATAGCAAAAAAGGATAAGAAGTCACAGATAAAAAACTTTTAATTTATTTGATTATTTATGGCCGAGGTAAAATCTGACATTCAAATAGCTCGAGAAGCTAGGATGCAACCAATAAAAGATATTCTTTCCAAGGTTGGTGTCCCTGATGAAAATTTTGCTTTTAGTCCAATGGGAAGACACATAGCCAAAATAAATCTGGAATATTTAAAAACTCTTAAAAAAGAAAATGGTAAATTAATTTTAGTTACAGCAATCACTCCCACTCCTGCTGGGGAGGGTAAAACAACAACTTCAGTTGGGTTGAATGATGGTTTAAATAAAATTGGAAAAAAATCTATTGTTTGTTTAAGAGAACCAAGTCTTGGTCCATCATTTGGAATGAAGGGTGGAGCTGCTGGCGGTGGTTATGCCCAAGTAGTACCAATGGAACAAATCAATCTTCATTTTACAGGTGACTTTCATGCTATTACATCTGCACATAATTTACTATCTGCATTAATTGATAATCATATTTATTGGGGTAACAAACTTAACATTGATGTTAGAAGAGTTGTTTGGAGAAGAGTAATGGATATGAATGATAGATCCTTAAGATCGATCATCGTTGATCTGGGAGGAGTGGCTAATGGTTACCCTAGACAAGATAGTTTTGATATTACAGTTGCGTCTGAGCTAATGGCTATTTTTTGTTTAGCAACAGACCTTAAAGATTTAGAAAATAGAATTGGTAATATTACAATTGGTTATACAAGAGATAAGCAATCAATTTATGCAAAAGATTTAAATGCACAAGGTCCAATGACCGTTTTACTAAAAGAAGCGATAAGACCCAATGTAACTCAAACTCTAGAAAACAATCCTGCAATAATTCATGGTGGTCCTTTTGCGAATATTGCTCACGGATGTAATTCGGTTATTGCAACTAAAGCTGGACTTAAATTAGCTGACTACGTTGTAACAGAGGCGGGATTCGGAGCTGATTTAGGAGCAGAAAAATTTCTTGATATTAAATGTAGAAAATCTGATCTCAAACCAGATTGTGTTGTTATTGTAGCAACAATCAGAGCACTAAAAATGCATGGAGGAGTTGCTAAAGAAGATTTAAAAAAAGAAAATGTATCTGCACTAAAAGAAGGAATGGTAAATTTACGTAGACATATAAATAATATTAGAAAATTTGGATTACCTGTTACTGTTGCAGTTAATCATTTTATCACTGATACAGAAGATGAAATGAAAACATTGTTAGATTTTTGTGAAACTCAAGGAGTAAAAGCTTCTAAATGTACTCATTGGTCAAATGGAAGTGAAGGAACTATTGAATTAGCTAAAAATGTTACAGAAATTTGCGAGGACAAAAAAGATACATTTAAATTTTTATATGAAGATGATCTCCCACTATTCAAAAAAATAGAAAAAATTGCACAAGAAATATATAGCGCCTCTGAAGTAGTGGCAGATACAAAAGTTAGACAACAGTTAAAAGATTTTGAAGAAAAAGGTTACGGTAAGCTACCTGTTTGTATAGCAAAAACTCAATATAGTTTTTCAACAGATCCAAATTTAAAAGGTGCACCCACAGGTCATGTTTTGCCTGTAAGAGAAGTAAGACTTTCTTCTGGTGCTGAATTTATAGTTGTTGTGTGTGGAGAAATTATGACAATGCCAGGCCTTCCAAGAGTTCCTGCAGCCGACTCTATAAAATTAAATGACAAAGGTGAAATAGAAGGTTTATTCTAAATTTAAGTAGTTTAACCAATTCTCTAATTCTCTCATTCTAGAAACTTTATCTAATTTATTATTCTCAGTTTCTATATGTTTAATGTGATTATCTATCTCATTCTCATCTTTAAATGCACCTTTTTCTAAAAGTCTTTTTTTTCTGAAAATAATCAAATTGATCATTTTATTATAAGTAATCTCAGGGTGGTATTGAAGGCCCCATATATTACAGTTACCAACTTTAAAATTTATTCCTTGAACATTATTAATTGAGTTTGAGGCTAATAAAATTGAATTTTCTGGCATTGTAACTACTTCATCAAAATTAAATGCAGGTGTATTAAATTTTTGATCTTTATTTTTATAGAGTGGATGATTTAAACCAATTTCATTAATTTCTACATTTGAGGCAATCCCTTTATGAGATCCTTTTGTCGCTTTTTTTACATCCCCTCCTGCTGCAGTCACAGCTACTTGCATACCCCAACATATTGCTAGAATTTTTTTAATTTTTTTCTGACACTCTTTCATAAATTCAATTTGTCTTTTTATTTCTGGAGTATTGTTATAAATATTTAAACTACTCCCACCCCAAATAAGGCCATCGTAGCTTTCAAGTACATCAATATTTTTATCAATATTCTCATCTGAGGAAGGATTAACCACGTCGGTTTCTAATTTATCTGTAAAATACGCTAAACTATCTTTAAGACTTTCCGTATGTGTTTGAATACCAGCTGCAGAAAAACTTTGATTTTCTTCTCGTAAGTTTCCTTCTACAATTAATATTTTTTTCATTAAAATAATTCTCCAGAAATGCTTTTTATATAAATTTCTTTTAGATCATTTTGACTTAATTTTTTGGGATTTCCTCCTGTAGATGGATCTTCAAAGGCCATTAAGGAAAGTTCATCTAAATCAACATTATTACAATCCATTACATCTGACAATTTATGTGGAATATTTAAATTATTTCTTAATTCTAAAATCCAATTTAAAAAACTATCAAATTTTTTATTTAAATTAAGATAATCACAAATCGATATTATTTTATTTTCAATTGAAGGTTTATTAAATGTTAAAACATAAGGCATAAATATTGCATTAGATAAACCATGGTGAACATTAAATTTACCGTTTACAGGATGGCTCAAAGAGTGAATTGCACCCAGTCCCTTTTGAAATGCAGTCGATCCCATTGAAGCAGCTGAAAGCAAATCCATTCTAGCCTTAACATCTTTTCCATTTGTGAATGCTTTGATTAATGAATTTTTAATTAATTTCATTCCTTCTATTGCCATACCATCAGCCATTGGATGGTATCCTGGTGCACAAAACGCTTCTAAATTATGTGCAAGCGCATCCATTCCTGTTGCCGCTGTTAATCTTGGAGATAAATCTAATGTAAGTAAAGGATCTAAAATAACAATCGAAGGTAACATTTTTGGGTGAAAAATAATTTTTTTTGCACCTGTTTCTTTGTTTATAATTGCAGATGCTCTACCTGTTTCGGATCCTGTTCCAGCAGTGGTTGGAACTGCAATAATTTTTGAAATTTTAGAACTATCAGCTCTTGTCCAGTAATCACCAATATCCTCAAAATCCCATATTGGTCGAGATTGATTGCACATAAATGCTATAGCTTTTCCAACATCTAAACCACTTCCGCCTCCTAAAGCTATTACACCGTCACAGTTCGAGGTATTATAAACTTTAACACCTTGTTCTACATTTTCTCCAATTGGATTTCCCGTAAAATTAGAAAAGATAGCTAAATTTTCAAAACTTTTTTTTAATCTTAATATTATATTTTTTATTAAATCTAAGTTAATTAAATCCTTGTCTGTTACAAATAATGGATTTGAAATATTTAACTCTTTACAGGCTAAGGATAAATCTTCAATTCTATTTTCTCCTATCCACATAGTGGTTGGATAATTCCAATTAATACCCATAACAAAATATAATTTTATTTTTTTAAAAATTGTTAGTAAGATATATTTATAAATTTATTAATGATAGGAAAAATTCTATGTCAAAAGTAGCAATCATAGGCGCTGGTCCATGTGGACTTTCAATTTTAAGAGCATTTGAGCATTTAGAAAATAAAGGAGAAAAAATTCCAGAAATAGTTTGCTTTGAAAAACAAGAAAGTTGGGGTGGTTTATGGAACTACAACTGGAGAACTGGTTCAGATCAATACGGAGATCCTGTGCCTAACAGTATGTACAGATACTTATGGTCTAATGGACCTAAAGAGTGTTTAGAATTTGCTGATTATTCTTTTGATGAACATTTTGGAAAACCAATTCCCTCTTTCCCTCCAAGAGAGGTGCTGCAAGATTATATTTTAGGAAGAGTGAGCAAAGGAAATATAAAAAGTAAGATTAAATTTAATACAAGAGTTACAAATACTGTTTATAAAAATGATAGGTTTGAAATTAGCTACCAGGACAAAGTAAATAATAAAATTTTAAATGAAACGTTTGATTATGTGGTAGTCTCGACGGGTCATTTTTCCGTACCTTTTATTCCTGAGTATGAAGGAATGAATTCTTTTCCAGGAAGAATAATGCACTCACATGATTTTAGAGATGCTGAAGAATTTAGAGGAAAAGATGTAATTGTTTTAGGGAGCAGTTATTCTGCAGAAGATGTGGCTCTACAATGTAATAAGTATGGTGCTAAAAGTGTAACAATCGGTTACAGGCATAACCCAATGGGTTTCAAATGGCCAAAAGGTATGAAAGAAGTTCATTACTTAGACAGGTTAGAAGGGAAAAAAGCCATATTTAAAGATGGAACTGAACAAAATGCTGACGTAGTTATTTTGTGTACAGGATATTTGCATCATTTCCCATTTTTAGATGAAAGCTTAAAATTAAAAACACATAACAGATTATATCCACCAAAACTTTACAAAGGAGTTGTGTGGCAAGATAATCATAAACTTTTATATTTAGGTATGCAGGATCAGTTTCACACATTTAATATGTTTGATTGTCAAGGATGGTATGCAAGAGATGTGATAATGGGAAAAATCAAAATGCCTAGTAATGATGAAATAGATAAAGACATTAATAAGTGGGTTTCAATGGAAGAAAAATTAGAAAATCCTGATCAAATGATTGATTTTCAAACGGAATATACCAAAGAACTTCATGATATGTCCGATTATCCTAAAATTGATTTTGAATTAATTAGGAAACATTTCAAAGAATGGGAACATCATAAAGTAGAGGATATTCTAACTTATAGAAATAAATCATTTTCATCTCCTGTAACTGGATCAGTTGCACCAATTCATCACACACCTTGGGAAAAAGCGATGGATGACTCTATGAAAACTTTTTTAAATAAATAGAAAATTAATATTTAATTTTTAATTTTTTGTTTTTAACAATTGCCTCTAATAAAGAGATCATTAACGGAACTTTTCGTTTATTAATTTTTTTAAATACAAAAGGAGCAATTTCTATTGCTAAATCAGCACCTTCTACTGTATCATTTTTCATAAACTTTTTCTTTGCCCGGGTAAAAGTATAGCCTTTTCCAAGATATTCTCCCATTTTACTATTTCTTCCTCCCATTGCACTCACGTATAAATCTCCTAAACCTGCCAGACCATAAACAGTTTCTTTTTTTCCTTTAAAATAATTTGCAAGATATTTCATTTCATCAATTGATTTTCGGAATAAAGCCGATGATGTATTATGCCATTGTCCAGCTCCAATGATCATTGAATAAATATTTTTTATAGCAGATAAAAATTCAACTCCATTAACATCTCTACTAAATTCAGTTTGATAATAATTTGTTGAAATAAATTTTCCAATTTTTTTTGCAGTATTAATATTTTTGTTTGCAACAACAGTGAAGCTTTTAACTTTTTTAGCTAATTCTTTTGCTAAACACGGGCCTTTCAAAACTGAAATATTTAAATTTTTATTATATTTTTTTAATAGGCTAGACATTGAAATTAAATTACTACCATCTAATTTAAGACCTTTTGTTAATACTAAAATAGGCGATTTATTTTTAATTTTTGAAAGATTTTTTCCAATTAAGTCTATTCCAATAGAACTCACAGCAATTACAATTAAGTCCCATTTCTGATTTAAGATGTCGCTTGAAAATTTATATATTTTTAATTTTTGTGGTAAATTTATATTTAATGATGGGTGAATTTTTTTTTTTAAGTTTAATTTTTGTAATAATTTTAAATTATATGGCTCTGTTAATGTAACCGAGTGACCATTATCTAACAATGGTATCGAGAAAGCAGCTCCCATAGCTCCAGCACCAACAATTAATATTTTTTTCATTTTATCTTTATGCTAAGGTTTTTTTAATTGCTTGCTTCCAACCATGCAATATATGATTTCTTAGTTTTTTATTAATTTTCGGCTTAAAAGCTGTATCTTTTTTCCATGTTTTTTTAATTTGATTTAATGATTTGAATTCTCCTACTTGATAACCTGCAAACAAAGCTGCTCCTAAAGCAGTGGTTTCTAAGACTTTAGGTCGAATTACTTTTAAATTAATTACATCTGCCAAAAATTGTGAGAACCAATTATTAGCTACCATACCCCCATCAATTTTAACTATTCTAGGCTTTAAACCATCTTTATTCATTGAGTAAAATAAGTCATAACTTTGATAAGCAACAGACTCGACGGTTGCTCTCACTAAAGTTTTCCAATCACTATCTCTTGTAAGTCCTGTTATTAAACCTCTGGCGTCAGGTCTCCAATAAGGTGCGCCTATTCCACTAAAAGCTGGGACAACATAAACTTCATTATTGCTTTTTGTTGATTTAGCTATTTTTTCAGTTTCATAAGCATTGTTTATTAATTTAATTTTATCCCTTAACCATTGTACGCCTGCTCCTGCTATGAAAATAGATCCTTCAAGAGCATACGTAGTCTTATTATTCAGTCGGTAACAAATTGTAGTTAATAACTTATTTTTTGAATTTATTTTTTTTGATCCAGTGTTCATTATTACAAAAGCACCAGTGCCATAAGTACTTTTTATAGATCCTTTTTCAAAACAAGCTTGCCCTACAGCTGCTGCTTGTTGATCTCCTAAAACAGCTGAAATGGGTATTTCTTTTCCTGTAAGTCTTTTATCTGTTTTTCCAAAATTATCTGCAGAATTTTTTACCTCAGGCAAGATACTCCTTGGAATTTTTAATTTCTGTAAAATTTCATTATCCCATTTATTGTTGTTGATATTAAACAACATGGTTCTACTTGCGTTGGTAGCTTCGGTTAAATGCTGTTTACCTTTGGTTAATTTCCAGATCAAGAAGGTATCCACCGTACCAAACAATAAATTATTAGTTTTTAGTAATTTTTTTGAAACTTTAACATTATCTAAAATCCATTTTATTTTAGTTGCAGAAAAATAAGGATCTATAAATAACCCTGTTTTTTTTCTGAAAGTATTTTCATAATTTATATTCTTTAGAGATTTACAATATTCCTGGGTTCTTCTATCTTGCCATACGATCGCATTATAAATAGGTTTTCCAGTTTTTTTATTCCACAAAATTGTAGTTTCCCTTTGATTTGTAATTCCAATAGTAAGTATATTACCTTTTAAACTTTTAGCTTTTTTAATTACTTGCTTTAATGCTTTAAGTGTTGTCGACCAAATTTCATTTGGATTATGTTCTACCCATCCATTTCTAGGAAAGTATTGTTTAAATTCATATTGAGAAATAAATTTAATGTTCCCTTTAGTGTCAAACAAAACAACTCTTGACGAGGTTGTTCCTTGATCAATGGAGACAATAAATTTTTTCAAAATACTAAGCTATGCCAAGATGTTTTTTTCTTTTTCCAACCCAAGTTCTAATCAAATTATCAAAAATCAATCCTATAAACGCAACACAGATACCGAGAGTTAAACCAATTCCTGCTCCATTTTTATCTGAAAGTGCTTTTAAAATGTATTGACCAAGATCTTCTGTTCCAATGAAAGCTCCAATTATCACCATAAATAAAGCAAAAACTATTGTTTGATTTAAACCAAGCATCATATGTGGAAATGCTAATGGAAACTCAATTTTTGTTAATCTTTGAAATTTATTTACACCAGACATTGTTGCAGCTTCATGTAAGCCAACAGGAACACTTCTAAGTCCTTCTATTGTATATCTAGTTGCAGGAATTGTTGCATAGACAATTACAGCAATTAAAACAGATGTATCTGTTATTCCAAAAAGCATCATTACAGGAATTAAATATACAAATGATGGGAATGTTTGAAATATATCGCAAACACCTAGCATAAATGCTGCGGATTTTTTGTTTTGAAAACATAATGTTCCAACTGTAAATCCTATTAAACAAGAAATAACTACACCAAAAGTCGCCATGTATAACGTTACTAGCGCTCTATCCCACCATGGACTTAATGCTATAAATAAAGTCAAAGCTGCAACAACTAATGCTGATCGAACTCCTCCAATTAAATATCCTGCACCAACTGCTAGTACCAATGTAGCTACTGCAGGCATTCTTAAATATAAAGCTCTCATCGGCTGAAGCACATCTTGAATTAACCATGTATTGAATGCTTTAATATACACGAAGAAAGTATCAAAAATCCAATCAACTCCTTTATTCCAAAAATCTGCTGTTGATATTCCTTTATTATGAGGAATTTCAAAGAAGTAATTAAAACTACCTTTGAAAATAAAAGTCCCAACGTATGCAAGAATTATTCCAATTACGAATGAAGCTGCAAAAAATATTGCGTTTTTATTTCTTTGGAAAAATGTCAGATTACCAAAATAATCTGTTTGTTTATTTGCCCATGCTAAAGACATTTTATCAAGTAAAATTGCAATTAAACTAATACATAAACCAGCCTCAAGTGCCAGCCCTATATTGAGCTGATTAAGTGCTAACAACAAATTAAATCCTAATCCTTTCGCACCAATGAACGCAGATATAACTGCCATTGAAAAACAAACCATAATAACTTGGTTAACTCCAATTAAAATATCTCTTCTTGCTGTTGGAATTAGTACCTTCAACATTAATTGCCAATTGGTACAGCCACTCATTCTTCCAGCTTCAATAACTTCTGGTGGTATAGCTCTTAAACCTAATATTGTTAATAATATCATTGGTGGAACCGCAACAACCATAGTAATAATTACAGCAGCGTGATCACCTACTCCAAATAAAACAAGTGCAGGAACTAATACAGCGTATTGTGGCATAGTCTGCATTACTAGAAGAATTGGGTACAATGCTTTTTCAACACGTTTACTTTTGTAAGCTGCAATACCCAGGCCTAAACCAAAAATAAATGAAAGTGGAGCTGCAACAAGTATAAAAGAAAGCGTTTGCATTGATGGTTTCCACTGACCAAATATAGAAATATAGATCATTGTTAAACCTGCAAACAAAGCCAATCCTTTTCCACTTAATTTATAAGATAGTAGAGCTGCTCCAGCTGCAACAATGGTCCAAGGTAAACCTGGTAACTCTAACCATGGATAAGCATCAATAAAATCCCAACTTGTAAATGCAACAATAGTTTCTAAACCTCCAAGTAAAATTTCCCTAATTAATTCAATTAAAAAAGTCATAAATGAAGTTAAATTTCTACTTATCTCTAATAATAATGGTCGAGTTTTAAATTCTTGAGTATCTTCGTTCCAAAACTCCATTGGCATCCATTCATTCATTAAGAAAAATAAAGAGTCGTTTATCCAAATAGGCAGCCATCCTAGAAGTGGAGGCAATCTCCAAAATACATCAAAGGCATAATACCTAACCTCTTTACCTAGAAAAAAGTAAACACTTTGGTTTGGATCTTTAACAAATTCAGCCTGGCCTCTTATAAATTTATAAGTTTCAGGAACATCAATTGCAAAACATAAAGAAAAAAATACAATTAATAAAAATAACCATTGAAATAATTTTGGATATTTTTTTAAATACTCCATATTTTAACTACCATTTTTTCTTCCTCCAAAAACTGTATCTATTATTTTTGAAGGTTTAATTGATCCTACAATATTATTATTTGAGTCAACTACTCCTACTAATTTTTCTTGAGTAAGTATTTTTTCTGCAACATTTTCTATAATTTCATCTTTTGATACTTTTAAATCTCCTAAATTATCTTTACTTGAAGCATCCATTACATCCTCAATAATCAAAACCTTCTCTCTCGGTACTTCTTCAGTAAACTTTCTTACATATTCAGTTGCTGGATTTAGCACGATATTGGCCGGTGTATCTAATTGTTCAATTATACCATCTTTCATAATTGCTATTCGATCAGCTAACTTTAATGCCTCATCAAAATCATGAGTGATGAACATGATGGTTTTCTGTAATTTTTCCTGAAGTCTTAAAAACTCATCTTGCATTTCTTTTCTAATCAATGGATCTAATGCAGAAAAAGGTTCATCTAAAAACCAAATATCAGGCTCTACTGCTAATGACCTTGCGATTCCTACCCTCTGTTGTTGTCCACCCGAAAGTTCTCTTGGAAAATAATTCTCTCTTCCATCTAGTCCAACTAGTTTTACCATTTCCATTGCTCTACTAATACTCTCTTCAGTATTAGTGCCTTTTATTTGAAGCGGAAAAGCAATATTTTCAACAACTGTTTTATGAGGTAACAAAGCAAAGCTTTGAAAAACCATTCCCATTTTATTTCTTCTAAGCTCAATAAGCTCTTTATTGTTTAATTCTAATAAGTCTTGACCTTCGATAAAAATTTTTCCACCAGTAGCATCCGTTAATCTTGAAATACATCTAAGAAGTGTTGATTTACCCGAACCAGATAAACCCATTACTACTAACATTTCTCCTTTTGCAACTTCAAAAGAAGCATTATTTACTCCAACAATACATCCTCTTTCCTGAAAGGTTTTTGCATCTACATTGCCATTAGATTCTTCAAGCATCTTTTTGGCATTTTCTCCAAAAATTTTATAAACCGACTCGCATTTGATTACAGTCTCAGACATAAATTGTTTTAAAGTTATATTAAATTCTATAAAATTAAAATGTTAATAATTGTTGCCTTTCCTCATTAAAAATTTTTAATAAAATAAACTCTAGTATCAATTCCAGTACTTAAAAAACTTAAAGCTTCTCCACTTATAGTAATACTTTCATCAACACCTACATTGTTTCCACTAACTGTAAAACCCGCAAAACATTTGTTTTTTTCTTCATCCCATTTGACAAAAGTCTCATCAATTTTATTTCCATTAATTGTATATAGCTCATGTGCTCTAAAATTTAAGAAATTAGCACCCATTATTGCTCTTTGAGGAATTAGTTTTGTAGCTTTACAAACCTGCTCATATACTTCATCTGTTAATTTGTAGTGATCAGTTCCATCAAATGAGACCAATATTCCAGAGGGTAGTTTAGAAATTAACTCACTTAGTTTTTTTTCTTCAGCAATTCTTTCTTCTTCTAACTTCATTCTTTTTACTAAATCATCACCTTGTCCAAAAATTCCATTTAAAATACTAAAAGATAAAATTACTATTAGAGTAATAGATATAAGACCAATAAATTGTCTCAAAGACTCAGGTAAATCTTTTATTTTATTAATATAATTTTCTTTAGACATTATTCTTGTAACTTACCGTTCTTCCAAATACCTGTTTTTTGTTTTCCATCAGCCCAAGTAAATGTTCCTTGACCATTCATAAAACCATTAGCCCACTCCCCTTCATAAGTAGAGCCATCAGGAAATGTTAATGTTCCAATTCCACTCCAAACACTATTTTTAAATTCACCTTTATAAATATATCCATTTGGCCAAGTCTCTACACCTTGTCCTTGTTTTTTTGTTGAAACCCACTCCCCTTCATAAGTGGTTTTATCAGTGTAAACCCACTTACCATAACCATTATCACAATTACCCTCTTTGCAACCGGTGCTTCGGGCAAATACAGAAGAACTTATTAAAAAGCTTAATGATATAAAAAGTAGAAATTTTTTCATGAATTTATTTTACACAAAATCATTTAAAAAAAAATCCCCCCCAACAAGTTGGGGGAGATTTTAAATTTTTAACTTTAATCCTTATTTAGTAAATGCTTTCCAAACTGACTCGTTATCAGCTAACCATTTTTTAGCTGCATCTTCGTGAGTCATTTTGTCAACGTCAACTAAAGCTGCCATAGCTCCAATTTGACTTGTAGAGAATGACATTTTCTTAAACGTTGCTGCTGCATCAGGATGTGTTTTTGGGAAATCCTCATGAACTGCTTTTTTCAAGTATCCATCAGGAGAACCACATTTACCATCTCCACCATCTTCTGGTCTGCAACCAGCTGTGTATGGAGGGAAGTCAATAAATGTAAAACCAGCACCATCCGTAAAGTTAGGCGTCCAGTTGAATATAATTGTTCCTCTTCCTTCTTTTTCAGCTGCAGCTAATTCTGCCCAAAGTGCATCAGCACTTCCAGCAAATTTAACCCACCATAAATCACCTAAACCTAGTGCATCAACCCTTTGTGGAATTAAGTCACCATGCCAAGTTTGTGGACCTTCCAACATTCTTCCTTTTCCATCTGGAGAGTCAGGTGTTGTAAAGTTTTTTGCACAATCTGGATTTTTTAAAGCTGTCCAATCTGGTAGTCCTGGGCATAATCCTTTTTCAGCAACCCAGTTTGGATATCCCATATCCTCAAGAGTTCTTGCTTCATGATCACCCCAATCTAATAAACCACCTTTATCTAAAGCAGTAGTAAAAGATTTACCGAATGCAGATTCCCATACCTCGTGAGATAAAGTTACATCTCCAATTCTAATTGACTCATAAACTGCTTGTGAGTCAGCGTTTACGTATTTTACGTTATTACCCATACTTTCGAAAATTCCACCAATAACATAAGCCATAACAATTTGAGATGACCAGTTATGTGTTGGGATCACGATGGGCTTTTTGCTATCAGCATTTGAAATTCCTGCAAAACTTACAACAGAAATAACTAGAGCAGATAGTAAAGATATTATTTTTTTCATATATACCCCTCTATTATTAATATATTAATACTGAAAGTATGTTCCTATTTAAAGTTATAGTCAACTCGTTTTGATTATATTATGGTCTCACTTAAATTTAAAAAATGTTAGGCACAAGCAAAGATATCAAATATCCTGGTTTGAATATTTTACCACCTGGAGTTGAAAGACATGTTGTTAATGGTGGTGGTCTAACTGGTTTTCAGATTTTTCCTGATGATGAAGTAGAAATAATAAATAATGAAGGAAATCAAATATGTGAGATTATTTGTTTTGGAAAAGATGGAAATTCAGATCTCGGAATTTTAAATCTTAAATCAAACAATGAAAAAAACTTTATAAGAAATATTCTTAATGGTAATGATGAAACAATTTTAGCGACCAACTATCAATTAAAAAAAAGAAATTTAAAAATTTCTAATTCAAAATCATCAATTATATTTGATCTAGACGCAGAACCTGGTGAAAAAATTAAATTAAAATCAAAAGATAAATGTTACGCAATATTTTCAGCACCTGGCGAAGATATGGATGTTACAAAACAAAATCCACCAACTGATTTAACTATATTTGTTAAAAGAGCTAAAATTGTTAATGATAAGGAATTAAATGTAATTCCTGATCCTGTTTTCGAACCTGTTTATGAAGAAAATATAAATAAAGAATCTTCAATATCTTATGAGGTTAAAGAAGGAGATTATATTCAAGTGATAAGTCCGACTGGCAGACAATGTTCTGACTTTGTGGCTTTCGATACAAGAAAATTAGAAAAAGGAATTGAAAAAGGATTAGACTGGCAAACCACGAGAACATTCATGGGTAATACTTTCCCAGGACCAGGTTTGTTCTCTAAATTTTATGATACAGATCATGAGCCACTTGTTGAAGTAATAAGAGATACTGTTGGTAAACACGATACTTTTAATCTCGCATGTACTTCAAAATATTATGAAGATGCGGGATATTTTGGTCACCCAAACTGTTCGGATAATTTAACTGAAAGTATGTCGAAATATGGTGTTCAGAAACAAAAAGGTTGGCATGCAATTAATTTATTTTTTAACACCTCAGCTGGAGGATTGAATTCTGTTATTTCTGATGAATCTTATTCAAGGCCTGGAGATTATGTAATGTTTAAGGCTTTAAAAGATTTAACAATAGGAACAACTGCATGTCCAAGTGATATAGATCCTTGTAATTCATGGAATCCTACAAATATATTTGTTAGAACTTACGATAAAAATAAAGAATTTAGAAAGTCATTTGGTTTTAGAATGAAAACAGACTCTGAAAATAAACTTACTAGAAATTCTGGCTTTTATGAAAAAACTTCAAAATTAACTAGAAACTTTGTTGATGCTAGAGGGTTTTGGCTTCCAAATGATTACACCAAGCATGGCTTGGTTAATGAGTACAATGCTTGCAGAAATGATGCTGTATTAATTGATTTATCATCACTAAGAAAATTTGAAATAATTGGTCCTGATGCTGAAGAGTTAATGAATTACACTCTTACAAGGAATATAAAAAAACTTTCTGTTGGACAGGTTGTATATTCTGCAATGTGTTACGAAAATGGAATGATGTTCGATGATGGAACTCTTTTAAGATTAAGCGAAACAGGTTTTAGATGGATATGTGGAGATGAGTATGGTGGAGAATGGCTTAAAGAAATTGCAAAGAAAAAGAATTTTAACGCTATTGTTAAAAACTCTACTGATCAAATTAGCAATGTATCTTTGCAAGGTCCAAAAAGTAGAGAAATTTTAAAAAAAATTATCTTTACACCACCTACACAGCCTTCGATAGATGAGTTGGGCTGGTTTAGATTTACAATTTGTAGAATAGAAGAGCTTCAAGGTATTCCATTAATTGTTTCTAGGACAGGTTATACTGGTGAGTTAGGTTATGAAATTTGGTGTCATCCAAAACATGCTCCTGAAGTTTGGGATAAATTAATGGAAGCAGGTAAAGATGATGGATTGATACCAGCAGGGTTTGCTGCCTTAGACAAACTAAGAATTGAGGCAGGTTTAATTTTATTTGGCGCAGAGTTTGATGGAGAGCAAGATCCTTTTGAAGCTGGTATTGGTTTTGCCGTTCCACTGAAAACAAAAGAAGAAGATTTTATTGGTAAAGAGGAATTGATTAAAAGAAAAGCTAACCCACAAAAGAAATTGGTAGGCCTAGAACTTAATGGAAAAGAAATAGCAGGCCATGGAGACTGTGTTCATATTGGAAGATCACAGGTTGGTATAGTTACCAGTGGATGCTTGTCCTCTACTTTGAATAAAAATATTGCTCTTTGCAGAATAGATGTTCAATACTCAGAAATCGGTACTGAAGTTGAAATAGGTAAAATCGATGGTCATCAAAAAAGGATTGGTGCTAAAGTTGTTGGTTTTCCATTCTACGATCCAACCAAATCAAGAGTCAGAGCTTAAAAATAATGCCAAAAGAAAAAAAGACGTTATTAGATTTTTGGGAAGATCAAATGAGACAATCTCATACCGCTAGTAACTATTTTTTTAGAAAATCTCCTTCTCACTATCATATGATGTTATTAGTAATGTCTGCACATAAAGAAAATAAAAAACTATCTGTTGAGGAACTTAAAACTAAATTATTTAAAACATCTAGACCTAAATCTGCATTAATTATTACTGAAGCTTGTGAAAAAGGATTCTTTCGTCTTGAAAAAACATCAACAGACCAAAGGGTAAAAAATATAATACCTAGTGATTCTTTTGTTAAAGAATTTAATGAATACCTGAATACCTTAAAAAATATAAGTTATTAGAGGTAAATTTCACAAAAATTGAAATATCTAAATTATATATATAATTTTTAGTTCTATAAAAAATTATATTAATTACTATTTGCAAAAAATAATGTTTTTATATGACGACATTACCTTCGAAAGCAAAAGTAGTTATCATCGGTGGTGGAATTCACGGTCTTAGTACTGCTTGGAAACTTTCTGAAACATATAAAAATCCTGGCGACATAATTGTATTAGAAAAAAAAGATACTGCAGCTGGTGCAAGTGGAATTGCTTGTGGTGTTGTAAGAAATAATTATTTCCAACCAGCAATGAGAGAGCTTATGGCTCACTCAGTTTCTGTTTGGGAGAGTGATCCCAAAGCATTTAAATACAATCCTGTTGGCTACTTACAAATTTCACCTGAAGTAATGCATGAAGATGTTGCAAGTATTTATGAGCAACAAAAAGCAATTGGTTATGAGTCAGTATTTATTGAAGGTGAAAAAGATTGTTCAAATTATATGAAAGGTATTTTTGATGATTGGCAAGCACAAGGCATCACTTCAATACTTCATGAAAAAAAAGGTGGATACGCATTTAACAAAGATTCAATAAAAGCACTTGAAAGTAAATCTACATCAAACGGTGTTCAGGTTATGAAAGGTGTAAAAGTAACAGGTTTTAAAAGAGGAAGTAACAGTCAAGCTGTTACAGGAGTGGAGACAGACAAAGGTACAATTGAGTGCGAACAGGTTGTTATCGGTGCAGGTCCATGGGCGAGAGATTTTTGGAATATGTTAGAGTTACCTAAAACGGCTAACATTAAAGGCAAAGATGGTAAAATGCATGTAACAGATATGTGGACATACTGGATGCTACAAGAAGGTGTTATTGGTGTTGAGCCAGATTTTCTAAAAACAAATGATGGAAAACAACCTCCTGTGGTTCATGTAGACTCGACTGCTCCGTTATATTCAGACAAAACAAAAAAATTATTGACAGATAAAATTTGGGGAATTTATTACAAGCCTGACATTGAAGGTTTAGGTGTACAAGGGGGAACTTCTCCTTACATAGTTAAAAAACATTTTGATCAAGTTAATGTTGATCCTTATGGAATAGAGTCGCCTGAATATCAAACAACAGACGCATTTAGTGAAATGTGGTGTTCAGCTTTAGCGCATTGTCAAAAAAGATTTGAGGGTAAATCTGATTTATATAGAAAAGGACCATCGGGCGGACTTGGATGTATGACACCAGACTCGTTTCCAATCTTTGATAGATTTTTTGAAAACGTTTACATGATTGCAGATGCCAATCATGGTTATAAAATGATTGGGGTCGGAGAACTTGTTGCAAAAGAAATTCTTGGTACTGAAAGTGATTTATTAAAACCATTTAGATTCAACCGTTACGAGAAGGGCGAACTTCACCCTACTTCGAACAGTCCGTTTCCTTGGAGCTAGACTCTAAGCCTAGACACAAATAAATTTTTCAGCTACGTTTGAATAAATTAAATTCATTGAGGGGTGAAAATGACAGATCTAGAGAAACACGTTAACCAGCCAGGTAGAGCGAAATTAGTTAAAAAAGTTAGAGAAAAAATTAATGAACTTGGCATCACTTATATTTATTATCAATTCATTTCTGTAACAGGCAGAGTTGTTGGTAAAGGTATACCTGCAGATCACTGGGAAAGAACAGCTGAAAAAGGATTTCAATTAGTTTACGGTGCTACAGCAAACTTGTTCTTAGATCGTCATAATAATTACATTGGATATGGACCAGAGGCTATGGAGCTTGTTGGAATACCTGATCCTGAAACTTTTGTTCAATTACCATGGGATAAAAGAGTTGGAAGAGTATTTGTAACTTGTTTTAGAAACAGAGAAGAAAGAAAAAATCCAGGTGGTCATTTAACTTCAGACTGCAGAGGAAATCTTAGAATTTTTATGGATGAATTTAAGAAAAAACATGGTCTAGAATTAAGAGTTGGAACTGAGCCTGAAATGATGTGGTTAACAAAAAATGAGGATGGAACTCCTACAGGTAAAGGCTTTTCTAAACCATTCTGTTATCACATTGATCAATTTGAGTCATTAAGACCAGTCTTTATGAAGGTTATTGAGTACGCAAAAGCAATGGGTCTTGATATGATTCAAGGAGACCATGAAGATGCGCCAGGTCAATTAGAATTAAACTGGACCTATGATAACGTTTTAAGGAACGCAGATAGATTATCAACCTACAGACAAATTTGTGCTCAAGTTGCTAGAGAACATAATTTAATTGCCTGCTTTATGAC
Organism: Candidatus Pelagibacter sp.; assembly: GCF_052046145.1. Taxonomy (GTDB): domain Bacteria; phylum Pseudomonadota; class Alphaproteobacteria; order Pelagibacterales; family Pelagibacteraceae; genus Pelagibacter. The sequence goes on along the minus strand of NZ_JBNGZR010000001.1, from coordinate 299,474 downwards.
AAAGCCATTTATGGGTGTTTCTGCAAGTGGTTGTCATACAAATATGTCTTTATGGAAAGGTGGAAAAATTAAACTAAACAAACTTGGTAACAAAACACTTCCGGGTGTTGAAGAAGTATTTAGTTATGTTGAAGGCGGAACTAATACTTTCATGCCAGATACAAAAGATATGCAATTACCAGGTAAAATTGGTTTGCAATCAATTGCGGGTATCATGAAGCACTTACCAGCATTGACAGCTCTTGGATCTTCAACTGTAAATTCTTACAGAAGATTATGGGATCAAGGTTTTTGGGCTCCTGTTTACGCTGACTGGGGATATCAAAATAGAACTTGTGGTTTAAGAGTTTCTGCTCCAGGAAGATTTGAGTATAGATCGGTAGATTCTATGCATAATCCTTATCTATTAGGTGCTGCTTTATTAAAAGCTTGCGATGAAGGTATAAGCAAGAAGATGAAACCAGCAGCTCCTGAATCTAGAAATATTTATGAGGCTCAAAAAGCTGGTAAAGATGTTAAAAAACTTCCATTAAGTTTAGGTGAAGCTTTAGATAGATTGGCAGAGGATGAAGTAATCAAATCTGCAATGCCAGATGAAATGTATAAAGTTTTCCATTGGTACAAAAACGATGAGTGGGAAAGATTTCTTGGTGCTACTACACAATGGGATCTGGATACTTATCTTGATTGTCTACCGTAGGTCAAAGAAATAGATAGAAAGGGTATAAATATATGTGTGGAATAGCAGGTTTAATTCATAGAGGGAAATCTTCAAATGTCGGAAGCGAACTACAAGGAATGCTCCAAGCATTAAAGCATAGAGGAGAAGATTCTACAGGTTACGCTTTATATGGAGATACTGATGGAAAAAACTTCATTATGCGTTTTAAAGTTGGAGAAAACGTAGGAGAAGGAAGTTCATCTGTTATGGAAGATGTGTCGGTTTACGATGAAAGAAAAAAAATTGTAGATGAAACTTTGGCTGAGATGGGTGCAAAAGTTGTTAAGGAAGAGAGAACTCTTCCATACTCACTAAGATATGAGATTGATTATGATACAAAAGATTTGTTAGACTTTTCGCAGAGAATTGAAAGTATTCCAGGTGTTGAAATTCTTTCTATGGGAAAATCTTTAGAGGTAATTAAAGATCTTGGAAATGCTAAAATGGTCTGTGACAGATATAGTTTAGATAAAGTAGTTGGAACACATGCAATCGGCCATGCTAGAATGGCTACAGAGTCTGGTGTAGATATCAAATCTGCACACCCTTTTTGGGGCTATCCATTTAGTGATGTATCTGTAGTACATAATGGACAATTAACTAACTATTGGAATAACAGAAGAGTTTTAGAAAACAAGGGAATGAGATTTATGTCAGAATGTGACTCAGAATTAATTGCAGTTTATATTGCAGAAAAAATGAGACATGGAGCAACTTTAGAAGAAGGAATGAAAGAGTCATTAACAGGTCTCGACGGAGTTTTCACATACTTTGTTGCAACTAAAGACTCATTAGGAATGGCTAAAGATACAATGGCTGCAAAACCTTTAGTTTTGTATGAGTCTGATGATTTAGTAGCAATGGGATCAGAGGAAATTGCAATTAGGTCTGTATTACCACAAGAAATTGAAACATATGATCCATTTGATGGGGAGGTGAAAGTATGGCAAATCTAAAAACTGTGTCGAAAAAATCAAAAGCACAATCAATGGGAATGCACACTGAGGTATTAACAGGAAGAACTCAACAAAAATTCTTTAATCCTGACGAAGCAGAAAACTTTTATTACTTTGGTACGTATGATGTAGATTTCAATAAAAGAACTGAGCTTGATGTTAAAGATATGACTGCACCAGAAGCTAATAAAGAAATTGATAACTTAATGAGCCAAGGGTATGGAACAATAGTAATTAAAAACCCACAAGGTAAACATAGTCTTGGAGTTGGTATTTTAAATAAACTGAATTTAATTTTTGAAGGAAGTTTAGGATACTTTGGAATGGGTTCTTGTGATGGTCCAATAGTCAGAATTAATGGAAGAGTTGGATGGTCATGTGCAGAAAATTTGATGGCAGGTAAAGTGGTAATTGAAAAAAATGCTGGATCATGTTTTGGTGCGGCAATTAGAGGTGGAGATTTAATTTGCAAAGGTAGTGTTGGTGCCAGAACTGGAATTGACATGAAAGGTGGAACTATCATTATTGGTGGAGATGCGGGTGCATTCACAGGTTTTATGATGCAAAGAGGAAGAATAATTATCCTGGGAGATGTTGGAATTAACCTGGGTGACTCCATGTATGATGGGACAATTTTCGTAGGTGGAGAAATTGGGTCATATGGTAGTGATGCTGTAGATTCGGAATTAACGTCAAGTGATCAAGATTGGCTTAAAAGAAAATTAAAAGTTGCTGAGATTGGTGAAAATTTCGATGTAAGTAAAATGAAAAAAATTGTAGCAGGTAAAAAACTTTGGAATTATGATAATTTGGAACCTACAGAGAAGAAGGGAGCAATTTAATGCCTAAGAAAAAAAGTAAAAAAGTTAAAAAAAATGGAAAAGGTGTTGGTGGAAAAGCAGATGTACATGTGCACGAAGAAGGTAAAAGAAATAAAAGTTTATTAGGACATAATGCTATCTTCACTCCTGAAGTAATAGACGACATTCATATAAAAGCTCAATTAGGAAGATACAGAATGCGTGGAATGGCATTAATGAAAAAAATTCCTACTTTTGATGATTTAGTTTTTTTGCCTGGAACACTAACTAGATTTGTAATCGAAGGTTACAGAGAAAAATGTGAAACAAAAACAGTAATTGGTCCAAGATGTGAAAATCCAATTGAGTTAGATATTCCAGTTTATATTACAGGAATGAGTTTTGGTGCTCTATCTTATGAAGCAAAAACTGCTTTAGCAAGAGGAGCAACTATGGCAGGTAGTGCTACATGTTCTGGTGAAGGTGGAATGATACCTGATGAAAGAAGATATTCTGAAAAATGGTATTACCAATGTATTCAATCAAGATATGGTTTTAACCCACACCACGCGCAATTAGCAGATGGTATTGAGGTGTTTATTGGACAAGGTCAAAAAGTTGGAATGGGTGGACACTTAATGGGTCAAAAAGTTACTGACCAAGTTGCTGAGATGAGATCATTACCATCTGGTATTGACCAAAGATCTCCTGCGAGACACCCAGACTGGTTAGGTCCAGATGATTTAGCTTTAAAAGTAGAGGAATTAAGACAATTAACAAAAAATAAAGTGCCAATTCAATTAAAGTTAGGTGCATCTAAAGTTTATGATGATGTGCGTATGGCTGCAAAATGTGACCCAGACTCAATTTACTTAGATGGAATGGAAGGTTCTACTGGAGCTGGCCCACATATCGCTGCTGCTAATACTGGAATTCCAGGAATTGCAGCGATTAGAGAAGCGAGAAGAGCAATCGATGATGTCGGAAAAACTGGAAAAGTAACATTAATTTATGCAGGTGGTGTAAGAGACGGTGCTGATATGGCAAAAGCTTTAGCTCTTGGAGCTGATGCTATAGCAATTGGTACTGGATCGATGATAGCATTAAATTGCAATAAAGATATTCCAGAGGCAGATTTTGAAAAAGAAATGGGCGTAAAAGCAGGTGAATGTTATCACTGCCACACTGGAAGATGTCCAGTTGGTGTTGCAACACAAGATCCTAAGCTTAGAGCTAGATTAAATCCCGATGATGCAGCATTAAGAGTTTACAATTATCTTCACTCAATGACTTTAGAAGCTCAGTTGTTAGCTAGAGCGTGTGGAAAAACAAATATCCATTCTCTAGAACCTGAAGATTTAGCTGCTTTAACATCAGAAGCATCAGCTTTAGCAAAAGTTCCATTAGCTGGAACTAACTACACTGTTGGAGTTGATAACTATCACAAAATATAGAGATAATTATGCCAAAGAAAAAAAATAAAAAGGTATCAAAAACGAAGTCAAAAGAGATTAAAGGTCAATTAGGTAAAAAGAAAGAGACAGCCAGAGAAAAAATGATTGGCCAGTCTATTGGCTATAGATATGATGTTAATCTTTTGCCTGATTATAGTAAAATCACCCCTTTTCTAAAAAAATATATAGAGGCGATGGGATGGGATGATCTGAATTGGTTGGAAGACGTGCACATGGGTTATGAAGAAGATAGACCTGCAGTTTTTTGCAGAAATGCAAATGGTTGGGTTACTATTCCAAGTTCCATTAAGTTACCAAACAATCAACAAGATAGAGATATGATTGCAAGAGAGCTTTTGGTTAAGTTTCAAATGTCTCCAAAACATCCACTTGTTGATTTGAAAAAAGCTTACTTGAAGTTTTAATATTACAATCAATAGTTGATTATTTTTTAAATCTGGTGTTCATAACTGGATTTTTTCAATCTCTTTATATTTGTAACGACTCAGAAAATTTAATAGGGTTTAAATAAACAAATATGGAGAGAGAATATGACTGATCAGTTAGGTGCTCTTACCACGATATTTACAGAATTTTACTACTGGACAACAGTGGTACTAATGTTTTTAATTCACGTTGGTTTCTGTATGTATGAGGTTGGAGCTTCAAGATACAAACACCATCAACATACTCTTATGAAAAACACAATGCTGATACCATTGGTAACAGTAACTTGGTTTTTGTTTGGTTGGTGGATTTATTGGGCTTTTCCAACTGGACCTGGATTAGCTCCGTCAATAATGACAGAAAGTACAGGGCTTGTACTAGGTGGAGGATTTGGAGGTAATGATCTTGCTAATCCTACAAATGCTCTTATGGCAATCAATCTTAATGACCATATAATGGGTGTGTTCTGGGCAGCATTCCTTTTATTTTCATGGACCGCAGCTTCTATAGTTTCGGGTGCAGTTATTGAAAGAATAACAACATTTGCATTTGGAGTTTTAGCAATTGCAATAGGATCTGTTTTCTGGTCAATAGATGCGTCATGGGGATGGCACTTTGATGGTTGGATGCTTAAAATCTTAGGTTATCATGATGCTTATGCATCAGGTGTAATTCACGCTATTGCTGGTGGATTTGCCTTAGGTGTACTTATGGTTTTAGGTCCAAGAATTGGAAAATTTTCATCAAGTGGTGAACCAAGAAATATTGGTCCTCGAAATCCTTGGTTAGTAACAATTGGATTGTTCTTAATTTACACCGGATTTTGGGGATTTTATGCGGCTTGTAACGTTCCAATATATGATCTGGGCCCGGAGTATGGCATGGAAGGTATATCATTCTGGACAGCAACTAATATTTATTTAACACCTACTACTTTAAGTGGAATTACAATGAACTTTTTGATGTCATTGTCAGGAGGTTTATTGGCTGGATATGTTATCGCTAAAGGTGACCCTTTCTGGACTTACTCAAGTGGACTTGCTGGCATTATATGTGCGTCTGCAGGAAACGACTTATATCATCCAATTCAAGCATTAATTATTGGTATGATCGGAGTTGTTATTGCCTACAAACTTCATTACTGGGTTGAACGAAAGTTCAAAATTGATGATGCAGTTGGCGCAGTAGCTGTACATGGTTATGCTGGTTTTGTAGGTCTTGTAATTTGTGGATTCGTCTTAAATGGTTATCCTTCATCTGGTTACAGTGTTGGAGCTATGTTTGATGGAACAACTTATGCAACAATTAATCCATTAGGACAATTTATTGGAGCAATAATAATGTTCTTTGTTTTAGGATTAATACCTGGCTATATCATCGCTAAAGTTCTTAATGGTATGGGTAAATTAAGAATCCCACGAGAAGTTGAAATAGCTGGACTAGACTATGAAATGATGGAAAGTGCTAAAGAAGATGAAAAAGCAGTTTCATCAGCAACCAGGTAAAGGAGAAAAATATGGCAACAGTATCAAACTGGATAGATCATCTTAATAAACCAGCTGAAGAAGTTGGTGGATCGGTTTATCCTGGAGCTGGATCTAGTGAATTTATACTAGTTCTTTTGTTAATTGCTGTGTGGATAGGATGGACTGTAATTACAAGCAAATCTGAAAGTGATGAGCTGAACGCATTATCCAGAAAAAGACACGGTGCTAACGACCATAAAAGTAATATTACTGAATGGTAAAATAAAATTTGGGCGCTACAAAATTGTAGCGCCCTTTTTTAATGATTTAAATGAGTGAAGACAAAAACGAACAACTAAGACCGAGTAAAATGAGAGGTGTTGCTTTTCCAAAAGCAAAGTATGGAGTAATTCTTGCAATTATTCTGATAATTTTAGTTAATTTTATTTATTATAAAGAAACTATCTTTTCATTTTTCAAATAATTGTGGTAGCCTTAGCAATGGCTAAAAACTTATTTAAAATAGCTAAACAAAAAAAAATTAAATATTTTTTAATTAGTTTTGTAGATTTGTTTGGTGTATTAAGATCAAAACTAGTCCCTGCACATGCTATTAAAGAAATGCAAGTTACAGGAGCAGGTTTTGCAGGTTTTGCTGCTTGGTTAGATATGACACCTGCTGACTCTGATATGTTTGGAATTCCTGATCCAGATAGCTTAATCCAGCTTCCTTGGAACAAAGAGGTAGGATGGTTAGCTTCTGATCTATGGATGAATGGTAAACCAGTAGATGCGTCGCCTAGGGTGATGCTAAAAAATCAAATAAAAAAACTTAAAAAACAAAATTTAACAATGAAATCAGGCGTAGAGTGTGAATACTTTTTAATCTCACCAGATGGAAACTCAATTGCAGATCCGAGAGACACTCAATCTAAACCTTGTTACGACCAATCTGCGTTAATGAGGAGATATGATTTAATCAAAGAGATTTGTGACTGTATGATTGAAATGGGATGGGGCCCATATCAAAATGATCATGAAGATGCTAATGGACAATTTGAAATGAATTGGGATTATTCAGATTGCTTAAAAACAGCAGATAGACATGCTTTTTTTAAATTTATGGTAAAAACAATTGCTGAAAAGCACGGATTGAGAGCAACATTTATGCCTAAACCATTCGAAAATCTGACAGGTAACGGTTGTCATGCCCATGTATCTGTTTGGCAAGGTAGTAAAAATAAATTCTTAGACAATAAAGATAAACTAGGTTTAAGTAAAATGGCGTATAATTTTTTAGGTGGAGTAATTAAAAATGCTTCATCTTTATCTGCTTTTTTTAACCCAACAATAAATAGCTATCGGAGAATTAACGCACCACCAACTAAGTCTGGAGCATCGTGGTCACCAAGTAGTATATCCTATACGGGTAATAATAGAACACATATGATTAGAATACCTGATCCAGGAAGGTTTGAATTAAGATTGATGGATGGTTCTGCTAATCCTTACTTGTTACAAGCAAGTGTGTTAGCAGCAGGGTTGAATGGATTAAAACATAAAATCAATCCAGGTAAACCTTTGGATTGTAATATGTATGAAGACCATGCAAAGTATCCTGACTTACCAAAACTGCCTGATAAACTTACACAGTCTTTAAATTTATTACAAAATAATAAAGAAATGAATGAAGCTTTTGGAAAAGAAACAATCAATAGTTATATAAAACTTAGAAAATCTGAAATTGAGGAATTTGATAATAAAGAAAACTTCGATAAGTCCAAACCTGTAACTCAATGGGAAAGACAAAATACTTTAGACTGTTAAAGTGAAGAGTTTAAAAAGTATTAAGAACTGGACACTTACAAAATCTTTAAAAAATAATAATTTTGGTTTTAAAAGAAATTATGTTTTAAGATTTGTCCCGTCATTACTATTAACAAACGCTTTTAAATCAATTTCCAGTTGGAAAAATTATAAAGCAACCCCACTATTAAAGCTTGAGAAATTACAAAAAAATTTAAAACTTAATAATGTTTTTTATAAAGATGAATCTAAAAGATTTCATTTAAAATCATTTAAAGCTTTAGGTGGAGCTTATGCTGTTGAAAAAATATCTAAAGGAAAAAAAAATATAATCATTTCCTCAGCAACTGCTGGGAACCATGGAAGATCCGTAGCATGGGGTGCGAAAAGGTTGGGTTTAAAATGTAAAATATTTGTTAGTCAATACGTTAGTGACACAAGAGTTAAAGAAATTAAAAAATTTGGAGCCGAAGTAATAAGAGTTAAGGGAGATTATGAAAATTCACTTAACGAATGTAAAAAGTTATCAAAAAAAAATAATTGGAAAATTGTTCAAGATGTTTCAACAAAAGAATATAAATTAGTTCCTCAACTTACCATGGCAGGGTATTCCATAATGATTAAAGAAATTTCTAAACAAACAAATCAATATATAACCCATATTTTCTTACAAGCTGGTGTTGGTGGTATGGCTGCTGGTGTAGTTGCTGGTGTTGCAAAATATTTTAAAAGAATTCCAAAGATCATAATTGTTGAGCCTGATAGAGCTGATTGTGTTCTTCAAAGCATAAAACACAATAAATTAAAAAAAATTAAAATTAAAAAGGAGAGCATCATGGGTGGTATGTCATGTAATGAAATGTCATATATTCCTTGGCAAATATTGAAAAAAACGAGCAATTGTTGTGTGTCTGTAAGTGATCGAAATATTGCTAAAACTGTAGCGATGTTGAAAGACAAAAAGCTTAGTAAAAATTCAATAATTGGTGGAGAGTGCTCTGCACCTGGTATTATAAGCCTGGTAGGCGTTTGTAATAATACTAAAACTAAAAAACTTTTAGAACTTAACGAAAATTCTAATGTTTTGGTAATAGGATGCGAAGGTAATGCAGATGTAAAACTTTACAAACAACTGTTATCTAAAGGCAGAAAATAAATTCATATGAAAAAAAATGCAATATTTTGGATTAGGGAAGATTTTAGAATTGAACATAATCCTGCATTATCTTTTGCGAGTCAAAATCACGATAACGTTGTAGCACTGTTTATTTATAATAAAACTGATTTTGATAAAAAAAGGGAAGCACAAAAATGGTGGTTATATAAGTCTCTAGAGGAATTTAAATCAGAATTATTTAAATACAAAATCAATCTTCAGATATTAGAAGGAGACGAGCTAGATGTATTATCGAAAATTAAAAAAAAAGATAATATTTCTGTCTATTGGAATAAGATATATGAACCAGATGTAATTGCTAAAGGAAAAAAAATAAGAGATGCTTTTCAAAAAAACGAAGTTGAGTTCAAATATTTTAAAGGAAATATTCTTAATGAGTTTCAAGAAGTAACTAAAAATGATGGTACACCTTTTAAAGTATTTAGTCCATTCTGGAGAAATGCTGAAGAGAAATATCTTAGTTTGCCCCCAAGCAAAAATTATATTGTAAAAAAAAAAGTTAAATTAATTTCTTTTTTTAAAAACAGTATTGAACCTAAAAACATTTTACCAAAAAAAAATTGGTATAAAAAATTTGAGAAATACTGGAAAGTTTCTGAAAATGATTCGAAAAAAGTTCTTAATAATTTAATTGAAAAAAAAATTAAACATTATGGGACAGCTAGAGATTATCCATCAATAGAGGGTACATCAAAATTGTCTCCATATATTAAACATGGTCAAATTCACGTGAGTACTATTTGGCAAAAATGTAATGAAATAAAATCTAAAGGAATTGGCTATAGGAAATATATCAATGAATTAGGGTGGCGTGAATTTTCACATAGTTTAATTAATTATTTTCCCGAATTTTTAAAAGGTAATTATAGAAAAGAATTTGATAAATTTCCGTGGGTAAAAAATGATAAATTTTTGAAGGCATGGAAATCAGGAATGACAGGCTATCCTATTGTGGATGCTGGAATGAGAGAATTATATGAAACTGGATGGATGCATAACAGAATTCGAATGGTCGTGGGTTCCTTTCTTGTAAAACATTTAAGAATTAATTGGACTGAAGGTGAGAAACATTTCAGAAATTGTTTATTAGATTTCAATAAAGCAAATAATGTAGCTCAATGGCAATGGGTTGCTGGTTGTGGTGCTGATGCTGCACCTTACTTTAGAATATTTAATCCGATTTTGCAGGGAGAAAAATTTGATAAGGAAGGTTTATATGTAAAAAAATGGGTTCCTGAATTAAGCAAAGTGCCAAAAAAATTCATTCATAAACCATGGGAAATGGAATTAAAGTATCAAGAAGCTATAAAAACAATTATTGGCAGAGATTACCCAGGCCCTATTGTTGTTCACGAAAAAGCTAGAGCTGCAGCTCTTGAAGCGTTTCAATCTTTGAAGAAAAAATAAATTTAATTTTATTCTCCAATAAAATGATGAATTATAGTTCTTTTTTGAGCCTCTAATCTGTGTTCAAATAAATATATGCCCTGCCAAGTTCCGAGCATCAATTCACTATCTTTCACACTAAGAGAAATTTGATTATTTGTTAATGCCGATTTAATATGTGCAGGCATATCATCTTTTCCCTCCGTAGTATGAACATATAGTTTGTTGTCCATAGGAGCTAATTTATCAAAATAATTTATCAAATCTGTTTGTACATCTGGATCTGCATTTTCTTGAACAATTAATGAGGCGCTTGTGTGTTGAATACTTAAATTAAGAATACCATTTTTAAAGTTATTTTGACCAATCCAATGAATTGTATCATTAGTAAACTCATATAACTTTTGACCATTAGTCTTAATTTGAAGATTATAAAATTCTTGTTTCATCAATTATACTCCTTCGATGTAAGCTCATACAAACGACTAATGGTTCGTTTAAATGGTTTTTCTAACAATCTTGAAGAGGTAAATTGATCTAAATTTAGATCAGCTGTAACTGCTAATGAAATATTTTTATCATAAATTACATCTAACAAAGTGATAAAACGTTTTTGTTGATTTGAATTGACATCATTAAATTGAGGTATTTGGTCTATTACCATAAATTTACAGTTTTTAATTATTTCCAAATAATCTTCCGCTCCTAAATTTTGATCACAAAGTTGATTAAAGTCACATCTAACAATTCCCTCATAAAAGTTTTCTATTTTAAATTCTCTTCCCTTGACATTAACTGTTATTGAAGATTGTTTTTTATCCTTAGTTATGGTTCTAAAAAATTTATTAATCTTAAAATTGGTTTCTTGATTAAGTGGAAAAAAATATCTTTGTTTTTGATTATCATTAGATTTTCTATAATCATCCTCAATTTTTAATTCATGCTCGATTGATTGATCTTCCATTATTTTTATAAAAGGTATAAATTGTTCCCGTTGAAGACCTTCTTTATAAAGTTCTGAAATTTCAGTATTTGAGGTAAGAATAATTTTAATATCTTCTTTAAATATTTGTTCAAATAATTTTCCTAAAATCATTGCATCAACAATGTTTGTAACTTGGAATTCATCGAAATAAATTAATGAAGCTTTTGATTTTAAATTTTTAACAAATTGATTGATTACATTTTCTTCATTTTTTTCTTTTTGCTCATGGACAAAATCATGAAAACCTAACATAAATTCATTAAAATGCTTTTTTAATTTTTTTTCTTCAAGATGATCATAAAAGAAGTTTAAAATCATTGTTTTACCAACCCCTACACCACCATACAAATAAAATCCTTTTTTAGTTTTTTGTTTAGAAAATAATTTTGAAAAAAATGATTTGTAATTACTATTATGGTAATCTTCTAATTTTTTAATAACTTTGATTTGATAAGGATTAACTTCTAAATTTTGATTTTCACAATAAGATATGAATTCTTTTTCAAATTTTTTTGGCATCAATTTTTTTTAGTTTTAAAGTCAATACCATACTCTGATCTTGGTCCTTTCCTTAGCCCGAATGGACCTGAGATAAATAAAGTTAATGGTCTGGTTCCTGGTTCCAAATCTACTCGATGCAAATTATTTGCTGATCTAAAACCAATATACCCTGGTGGACGCCAAAACTTGCCAGTGCTTAATGTCTCCCAATAACCACCTCTTAAAATTATAGTAATATAAGGAAATGTGTGATTATGAACTCCTTCTCCATGGTCATCTGCTAGCATCTCATGAATTAATATATTGAATGGAAACCATTTAGGTCGGTACCTCATCAAAACATAGTATCGGTTCATCCAAGGCTTTGCCTCTTTAAAATTAGGATGTGAAGGTCCTCTATCTAATACAACTTTTTTTCTACCAATTTTTTCTAAAAATTTTAAGAACATGTTTAGTTATATTGTACAATTGAACCATTTCTTACTACATATAAATTGTTATTAAATATAAAAGGTTCAGATACTAATTCACCAGAAACTTTTTCAATTTTTATTATTTTTCCATCCTCAATCCCGGCTATAATCATCTTACCATCTGAGTTAGTTAAAAATACGTTTTTGTCTCCAATTACAAAACCAATTGGATAAATATTTTTTCTTTTTTTATCTTTATAATTCAGAAATAGATCTGTAATTCGAACTATATTGCCTTTATTTTTATCAATTAAATAGAAATAACCTTCATTAGAGATTGTAATTATTAGATTTCCAACCAAAATAGGTTTTACATTAGAATTAACTTCATTTATCCAGTTTATTGTTCCTGTTTTTAAATCGATTGAATAAAACTGATTTTTATTATTTGAAAAAAATACTGAGTTTCCATCTGATACTAGTTTTGAAATCTTAAAGTTATAAGTTTCATTTATTATCGAGCTATTCTGTGTAGGTAGTTGCCATGTAATTAAACCTGTTTCAATATCTACAGCTGTAATATCTCCTATAGAATTATTAAAAATAACATTATCGTTTAAAATAATTAAAGAATATTTAATATTTGAAATTGTAAATGAGTCCTCTGTTTGCAAATTCCAACATTCAGACCCATCTTTTATTTTAAAACATCTCAATGTATTTTTATAATCAATAACAAATATTTTATCCTTATACTTTTTAATATTTGAATTAAACGGATAATCATTATTTTTTGACCAATTTAATTCTCCAGTACTAATATTCACAGAATAATATTTTGCTATGCTATCGGTTACTAAAAGATTTTGCCCATCTACTAAAAAATTAAGTTTTGGTTTTAATTTTTTTTCAGCTTTTGAATAATGGTTTTTTTTCCAAATAACTTTCTGATTATTATCATATCTAATAATTGAACCTTTTTTATCAAAAAATATTATTCCATTATTCAAAAAAATCGGTTCGAAATCTAATTGATTAAGTTCCTCTAACTTTGAAAATTTAAAGTTACCAATCTTTGCTAATTCACCTTTGTAATTTTGCAAACCAAGATTATTTTGATTTTCATTATTTTTATTATTTATTTTTATTGATGATAGATCTAATTTTAAATCTCTATTAAATTCTGAAACACTTAGATTTTCTTCAGCAAAAACTTTTGTTATTTTTTTATCTGTCTCTAATTTATCTTCTTTGTCTTTCCAAATTCTTGAGTTTTCGTTAAATGAACAGTTATTAAGAAAAAATAATACAACGAAAGTAAAAATTAATTTATTCACTCAAGTCTCTGTTTAATCTTCTCTCTGCTTGAAGCCTTATATCTGGATTTGAATTTTCTAAAACTATTATTTGGTTGAAAAATTCTTTAGCTTTTTGTTTTTGATTATTTGCATAAAAATATTCTGCCATTAAATATAAAGAATGTGATTTCCAGACACTTTTTGAATTGATTAGTGGATTTAACATATTTAGAAGATCACTCTCCTGAGCGTTATCTGCATTGTAGAGTGCCTTCTTGTATATAATTAAGTTGTTAATCTCACTGTCTAACGAAGTATCGTTTATCAATATATCAAATAATGAATTAATTCTGGACTGATCTCTTACAAGATTATTATCAATAATGAAATAAAGAGATAAAGGTGAATAAGTTGGATCTTTCTTGTTTATTATTTCAATCAGACTGCTAGCTGTTTTTTCTTTTGTTTTTTCAGAATAATCGATGATTATTGAATTATAACTATCTGAGATATCTTTTTTTTTATTAATTAAATATTTATCGTAACTAAAAACACCTACTATAATAATTATTAAAATAATTATACCTGAAATAATTTTATTTTTATTGTTTACAAAAAAATTCTTAATTTTTTCATTTCTAGTATTAGTATTTATAATTGATAAATCTTCGTCCATAACTAAATCATATTCCTTAAAACGTACTGCAGAATACCTCCGTTTTTATAATACTCTAATTCATTTTTTGTATCAATTCTGCATAAAGTTTTTATTTTCTTTATTTCGCCAGAAACATATTTTATTTCGACTGTCACTTCATCTGAGGGATTAACACCCTTTTCTATATTTAAAATACTAATTAATTCAGAACCAATTAATTTTAGGTTTTTTCTGTTTACATTCTTGATAAATTGTAACGGTAATATTCCCATTCCAATCAAATTAGATCGGTGGATTCTTTCAAAACTCTCTGCAATTACTGCTTTTATCCCAAGTAATTTTGTACCTTTAGCTGCCCAATCTCTAGACGATCCAGTTCCATACTCTTTTCCACCAATAACAACTAAATCTGTTCCTCTTTTTTTATATTCTACTACCGCATCATAGACAGGAAGAACTTTTTCTTCTGGATATAACTTTGTAAAACCACCTTCTGTACCAGGAGCCATTTCATTTCTAATTCTTATATTTGCAAAAGTTCCACGCATCATAACTTCATGGTTACCTCTTCTTGAACCATATGAGTTATAATCTTTAGGTAAAATTTGGTGTTCCATGAAATATTCACCAGTTGGACTATCTTTTTGAATACTGCCTGCTGGCGATATATGATCAGTGGTAACCATATCACCTAAAATTAATAATGGTCTTGCATCCTTTATTTCTTTAAATCCTTCTGGTTTATCTGGTAACGAGTCAAAAAAAGGAGGTTTTTTTACATATGTTGATCCCTCGTCCCAATTATAAATACTGCTTTTATCAGTTTTAATTTTTTGCCATTGAGTTGGGCCTTCTGAAACATTTGAGTATCTTTGTATAAACATTTCGGCATTAAGTGAATCTTTTAAAGTTTCTTCTATCTCTTTATTTGAAGGCCAAATATCTTTTAAAAATACATCCTTTTCTTCTTTATCTTTTCCCAATGGATCTTTGTATAAATCAACTTCCATATGGCCAGCTATTGCATATGCAACAACAAGTGGGGGTGAAGCCAAATAGTTAGCTTTTATATGTGGAGAAATTCTTCCCTCAAAATTTCTATTTCCTGATAAAACTGAAACTGCATAAATATTTTCTTTTTGGATCGCTTCTACAATATTTTCTGGAAGTGGTCCTGAATTTCCAATGCAAGTTGTACAGCCATACCCGACTAAATTAAAGCCAAGCTGATCTAAATAAGTGTTTAATCCAGCTTTTGCCAAATAGTCTGTAACTACTTGAGATCCAGGTGCTAAAGAAGTTTTTACCCAAGGTTTAACCTGTAAACCTTTTTCAATAGCTTTTTTAGCTAATAGTCCAGCCCCGATTAGAACATTTGGATTAGAAGTATTAGTACAAGAAGTTATTGCAGCAATTAATATTGAGCCATCTTTAATTTCGTAATCTGTATTCGATACTTTCGAAATTGACTTTTCATTTTTATTTGAAGCTTCCTGCAATACTTTTTGAAACGAACTAGGTGCATCTGTTAACAGAACTTTGTCTTGAGGTCTTTTAGGTCCTGAAATAGTTGGTACGACTGTGGACATATCTAAAGATATAATCTCAGTAAATTCTATTTCGCTACTCGCCCATAAACCTTGTTCCTTGGCATAATTTTCTACGATATCAACAGTTTGTTGATCTCTTCCAGAAAATTTCAAATACTTTAATGTTTCTTCATCAATAGGAAAAAAACCACAAGTAGCACCATATTCTGGTGCCATGTTTGCAATTGTTGCTCTATCTGCTAGTGTTAAATTTTTTAAACCCTCTCCATAAAACTCAACAAACTTACCAACCACTCCTTTATCTCTTAACATTTTAACAACAGTTAATACTAAATCAGTTGCAGTAGTTCCTTCTGGCATTTTGTTCTTCATTTCAAAACCGATGACTTCTGGTATTAACATGGAAATTGGTTGACCTAACATTCCTGCTTCAGCTTCAATTCCTCCAACGCCCCATCCTAAAACAGATAAGCCATTTACCATTGTTGTATGACTGTCTGTTCCAACTAAAGTATCTGGAAAAAGATATTTTTCCCCTTTAAATTCTTCTGACCAAACAACTTTTGATAAATATTCTAGATTTACTTGGTGACAAATTCCTGTTCCTGGTGGAACTATTCTAAAATTATCAAATGCCTGTTGTCCCCATTTTAAAAAAGAATATCTCTCACCATTTCTTTCAAATTCTATGTCGACATTTTTTTCAAAAGAATCTGCTTTTGCAGATTGGTCAACTTGTACGGAGTGATCAATTACAAGATCAACCGCAGATAATGGATTGATTGTATTTGGATCTTTATTTTTTTCTTTAACTGCTTCTCTCATTGCAGCTAAATCTGCAACTGCAGGTATTCCTGTATAATCTTGGAGCAAAACTCTTGCTGGTCTATATGCAATTTCAGTTTTAGATTTTTTTGTCTTTAGCCAGTTTTTAATCGCTTCTATTTGAGATTTTGTTACACTTAAATCGTCTTCGTATCTTAATAAATTTTCTAGCAAAACTTTAAGAGATTTTGGTAGTTTATTAATTCCTTCAAGTCCATTTTTTTCTGCTTCATTTAATGAGTAATAATTATACTCATTGTCATTAACTATGATTTTTTTAAGTGAATTATAAGAATTTTTGTTTCCTGGGGTCATATTATAAATAAAAAGTTATTATGCTTATTAAAAGAAGCAGTGACATAGCATAATTAAAGTAATTAATAAATTTCTGATTTGTCGCAAATTTCCTGAAAAATTTACCTAAAAAAGTCCACAGAGTTATGCTAGTGACTGAAACAATTAAGGCCATAATTATAATTTGAGTCGTATAATTTACAAATGTTTCTCCTGGATTAATATAAGTTGAAACAAGAATAATTGATGCAATAACTCCTTTAGGATTTAAAAATTGGAAAATAAAAGTTTCATGAAACTTAATTGGATTTTTATTTTTATTTTCCTGATCTGAATGTCCTGAAAAAGAAATTTTGTATGCTAAATAAATTAAAAATAGAGTTCCTAAATATTTTAATATATCTTGAATTAAAGGATAAAACTTAAAAATATTTATCAGCCCTAGGGCTAAACATAATAACAAAAATGGAAATCCTAAAGTTACACCAATTATATGTGGTAGTGTTCTAAGAATACCAAAATTGAAACCAGAATAGAAAGCAACAAAGTTATTTGGTCCAGGGGTAAATGCTGCAACAATTCCAAATAAAGTTATAGAAAGAATTTCAGGATGCATTATTAAGCAATCGGTAATCCGTTTTCTGCTTTCTGAGAAGGATGAACAAGTGTAACTTTGCCATCGGCATCAATTGCTCCTAAAACCAATACTTGAGAAACTATTCCAGCAATATTTTTTTCAGGAAAATTACAAACAGCAATAACTTGTTTTCCTTTTAAATTCTCCTCGTTATAATAATGAGTAATTTGAGCCGAAGATTGTTTAATGCCAATTTCGCTTCCAAAATCAACTTCAACCACTAAAGATGGCTTTCTCGCCTTTTCATTTTTTTTTACAGAAATTACAGTACCAATTCTAATATCTACTTTATCAAAATCATTATAGGTAATTTGCTCTTTAATCATAATATAATATAGTGTTTTAAATTTATGAGTATAGATAACAATTTATATGAAAAATCAATCAAGATTTTAACTGACTTAATCGCATTTAAAACTATCTCTGGTCAAGATAACAGTAATTTAATTGATTATTGTGAAAAAATTTTAAATAACATCGGAGTAGATACTTTCAAAGTTTATGATGATGATAAAAAAAGAGTAAATCTTTTTGGAACTATAAAAGCAAAAAATCAAAGCACAAAAAAGCCAATTATATTATCTGGTCACACAGATGTGGTTCCCGCATCTAAAGGTTGGAGCAGTGATCCATTCGTTGCAAATATTAAAAATGATAAATTATATGGAAGAGGCTCATGTGATATGAAAGGTTTTATCGCGTGCACACTTGCTTATGCACCTATCTTCAAAGAAAGTAATTTAGATAGAGACTTACATTTCTGCTACACATTTGATGAAGAGACTGCATGTATTGGAGCTCCTTTATTAATAAAGGAATTGAAAAAAAGAGAAATCAAAAATGGAATTTGTATAATTGGTGAACCAACTAAAATGAAAATTATTGATGCCCACAAAGGTATGAATGAATACACAGTTCATTTTGGAGGACTTGCAGGACATAGCTCTAAACCACATTTAGGAGTAAATGCAGCTGAATATGCTACTAGATATGTTGGAAAACTTTTAGAAATTAGAGAAGAATTAAAAAAAAGAGTTCAAAAAGATAGTATTTTTGATCCTCCACATTCAACTTTATCAATTGGCGGAATTAAAGGTGGTATTGCTCATAATGTAATTGCAGATAGATGTAGTGTTGAATGGGAAACAAGACCAGTAGTTAAAGAAGATGGAGAGTTTGTTACGAAAGAAATTGATAAATATTCAAATGAAGTACTTCTACCAGAAATGAAAAAAGTATTTCCAGATTCTTATATTAAAAAAGAAGTAATAGGTGAAGTTATTGGTTTTAACAGATTAGATGAGTCTGAAGCATGTGAATTTGTATCAAATATAACTGGTGATAATTCTAGAGAAGTAGTTTCTTTTGGGACGGAAGCTGGTTTATTTCAAGAGCTAGGGATCAGTACTGTTGTTTGTGGACCAGGATCGATAGAACAAGCTCACAAAATTGATGAGTTCATAGAATTAAATGAAATGAAAAAGTGCCTTAAGTTTTTAGAAGGTGTAAAAGATAAATCAGTAAATTAACTCCAACCACCTACGGCTTTTACTTCTAAAAACTCTTCTAATCCGTGTTCACCTGCTTCTCGACCTATTCCAGAATGTTTAAAACCACCAAAAGGTGCATCAACTGCAATACCAGCTCCATTAACATCAACCATTCCAGATCTTAATTTTCTTGCAACTCTTTGTACTTTTTGAGAGTCTTGGGTTTGGATATAGTTTGTTAGTCCATAAGAGGTGTCATTTGCAATTTTAATTGCATCTTCCTCTGTTTCAAATGGAATAACAGATAAAACAGGCCCAAAAATTTCTGTTCTTGCAACTTCCATATCATTATTTACATCTGCAAAAACAGTTGGTTTAACAAAATAACCTTTGTCTAATCCATCAGGTTTACCTGTTCCTCCAGCAACTAATTTTGCACCTTCATCTATTCCTTTTTGGATTAAAGTTTGTATTTTAATGTATTGAGTTTCTGAAATAACTGGACCTATATGTTCTCCTTCTTTTTTGGGATCACCCACCTCAAAACTTTCGGTATATTTTTTTAATCTCTCAATAGCATCTTCATACATTGATTTTTCAACCAACATCCTTGTAGGTGCATTACAAGATTGTCCAGAATTTCTAAAACATCTTAAAGCACCTCTTTCAATAGCTTCTGGATCAGCATCTTTAAAAATTATATTTGCACCCTTGCCACCTAATTCTAAGCTTACTCTTTTAAAATCTTTAGCAGCATTTTGTGAAATCAAAGCTCCTGCTCTTGTTGATCCTGTAAAAGAAATCATATTTATATCTGGATGACTTGTAAGAGCATCACCTGTTGTTGCTCCATCTCCATTAACTAAATTGAACACACCTTTTGGAAATTTTACTTCATCAATAATTTCAGCAAGTATCATTGATGAAAGTGGTGCTAATTCTGATGGCTTTAAAACCATTGTACAACCTGCGGCTATTGCTGGCATTACTTTTAAACAAACTTGGTTCATTGGCCAATTCCATGGTGTTATTAATGCACAAACACCTTTTGGTTCATAAATCAACCTTTGGTTAGGAGCATGATCTCCTAAAGGTTTTTCAAATTCAAAATGTTTTAAATATCTTATGAATGATTTGATATGACTTGCTCCTGTGCCAGCTTGTAATTTTGTTGCAAAATCTTTTGGAGCACCCATCTCAAGAGTTATAGCTTCTGCAATATCTGCCCATCTTTTCTTATAATTTTCATAAAGTTTTTCTAATAATCTTATTCTTTCTTCCTTAGAAGAGAAGGCCCAAGTATCATAGGCATCCTTAGCTGCATTAACTGCAATATCCACATCAGCTTTGTTCCCCAAAGTAATTACTGCACAATTTTCCTCTGTAGCAGGATCAATTACTTTTATTTCCTCTGAGCTATTTGGTTTAACCCAAGCTCCATTAATGTAAAAATTTTTTTTGTCTAACATGTTTCGACGTTATCCTTTCCTTATGTTTTTGCAAATAAATTAGTTAATTCATAAACAATAGTTGCTGCTGCTAAAGAAGTTACTTCTGCATGATCATATGCTGGAGAAACTTCAACAACGTCAGCTGAAACTAAATTTAATCCAGACAAACCTCTTAAAACATTTACCATTTCTCTTGTAGTCATCCCTGCAATTTCTGGTGTACCAGTCCCTGGAGCAAATGCAGGATCTAAAACATCAATATCAATTGATAAGTATAGAGGATTATCTCCCACTCTTTTTCTAATTCTTTCTGCTATTTTATCTGTGCCTTCTGTTTGAAACTCATCACAATGAATTATTTTAAATCCAAAACTTTCATCATTTTTAATATCATCTCTACTGTAAAGTGGCCCTCGAATTCCAACATGCATAGACGCATCGTCTAAAAATAATCCTTCTTCTCTAGCCCTTCTGAATGGAGTTCCATGAGTATAAGGTGCACCAAAATATGTGTCCCAAGTATCTAAGTGGGCATCAAAATGAACTAAAGATACAGGGCCCTTATTTTTTTTATTGATTGCTCTTAACAAGGGTACTGCAATAGTGTGGTCTCCACCTAAACTTATAATTCCTCCAACCTTATTTAATAAATCTGTTGCGCCTACTTCTATTTGTTTAATTGCCTCATCAATACTAAATGGATTACAAGCGATATCACCAGCATCAGCAACTTGTTGGATTTTAAAAGGCTCAACATCATAGTTGGGATGATAATTAGTTCTCAAATGTCTAGAGGCTTGTCTGATGCTTTGTGGACCAAATCTTGCTCCAGGTCGATAACTTGTGCCAGCATCAAACGGAATTCCAACAATTGCAACGTCACAACTTTCCACATCTCTTAGTTCAGGTAATCTTGCAAATGTGCTTGGGCCAGCAAATCTTGGAACTTTAGTTCCGCTAACTGGTTGAATTGGATTTTTGTTTCTTTCTTTTTTCATTTTTTAATAATCTAAGATAATATTATCTCATCTAATTCGTCTATAATAATTTAATGAAAATTTTATTTTTATTTATTCTTATTTTTCATATTTCGCATGTAAATGCTAATGAAATTTATAATCTGATAAAAATTCCAAATTTAGAAATCTATAAATTAAAAAATGATAATAATATTCGTTATTTGAGCGCTAAAGGTAATTTTAAAATTGGTATAAATAAGAACATTTCTTGCGATAAAGTTAATATAAATAATTTAAATTCAAAATTTCCTTTAATTGAAAAAAATCTTAATCTATATAATTCTAATTTTCTTGATAAGATAAAATTAAAATATATTGTATTTTGTGAAAATTTATTCATCTCTGAAATTAATACTGGGGGAATACCTGATAATAAAAACAGGACATTAATTTTAGATATTAATTTTAATAAAAAATATTTTGAAAGAATGATGCACCATGAAATTTTTCATATGATACAAAATACTCATATTGAATATTTCGATGAGGATAAATTTTCTTCTTTTAATCTAAAATCATTTAATTACGCTGAATGTTCAACTTGTTCTGATAGATTAAATTTAGATCTATATGAAAAAACTGATGGTTTTTTAACAGAATATTCTAAATCTATCCCATCTGAAGATATGGCGGAAATTTTTTCATTTTTAATGACTGATAAAGAAACAATTGAAGATAAAATTAATAGTGACAAAATCCTTAACAATAAAGTGAATTTTATAAAATCAAATTTGGCTAAAATAGATGAAAATATTTTATGATCAAAACTATTAAAGTCTCGAAATCAGAAAAAATTTTATTTATATTTTTAATTGGTCTTTCAATTTTTGCTTTTACCTCTTTTTTTTTATTAAAAAATAAATGTCTATTTGTTGAAAAAAATAATTTAAGTAAATTTAATTTTAATGAGCCAAACAATATTGCAGTAATGAATGTTGAGTGTGGAAATGTAATCATTGAACTTTATCCAGATATTTCCCCTAAAGCAGTAGAAAGATTTAAAATTTTAATTGAAAAAAAAATGTATGATGGTTCTGCTTTTTATAAAGTTTCAGAAAATACTTTTGTACAAGCTGGAGATATTGAGTATGGAAATATAAATAACTTAGATTATTCCAAAATTGGTAGCGGAAAGTCTGGACTGGGATTGTTAAAATCAGAACTAAGCAACGATTTTAAATTTACAGTAGGAAGTGTTGGTTTTGCTAGAGCAACAGAATTTAATACAGAAGATAGTGAATTCTTTATTACATTGAAAGAAATTCCAATTTATCAAGGAGAGTATACTCCAATTGGTAAAGTAGTTTACGGTTTAGATATTTTAAATAAAATTAAAACAGGTAATAAAGCAATTTATGTTTTAAGACCTGATTATATTAAAACCTTTAGAATGTTTAATTCTAATTAATCAAAGGTTTACCCGTCGATAATGTATGTCTAATTCTTTCTTGAGTTTGTTTTGTTTCTATCAATCTCATAAAAGAATCTAGTTCTAATTTATACAGATCATCCTCTGACAGTGCTTTTTCAATAGTAGTGTCTCCACCACTTAAAACATTTGCAAGCTCAGTTCCAACATGCATACCATGATCTAAAATTATTTTTTCGTTGTATAATTTCTCTAAAACCTTAATCATTTTATCTTTCAACGGCTTTCCAGAAAGCTTAAATTTACACTCTTCTGGAGGAACAAAATCATTATTTTGATTAATTAAATTTTTTGCTTCCTCAAAAAGACTATTTCTGTTCATTATTTTTCTATCCTCTGTTCTTAAATACTTTAATGGTTCAGCCTCGATTGGAGATGTAGCTGTTTTAGCATAACCAATAATATCAAAAACTTTTAGTGGGGCATAATCTGGATCTGATTTTGCTTCCTCTGTTTGTGACCATCTCCACAACATTTCTTTACATCCTCCGCCTGCTGGAACTAATCCAACAATAGTTTCAACTAATCCAATAACTAAATTTGTGTGTGAGGCAACAAAATTACTTTGAACTAAAACCTCAAAGCCTCCTCCAAGTGTAAGTCCAGAAGGTGCTGATACAACTGGGTGCTTAGAGTATTTTAAAGTTTTGCAAGTATCTTGAAAATATTTAATAAATTTTTCAATTGATTTAAAATCACCTTTGTCAGCAAAATTCATAGTATAACTTAAATTCACACCTGCTGAAAATTGCATGCTTTCATTAATTACTATTAAAGGTTTG
This sequence comes from Candidatus Pelagibacter sp., assembly GCF_052046145.1. GTDB lineage: Bacteria > Pseudomonadota > Alphaproteobacteria > Pelagibacterales > Pelagibacteraceae > Pelagibacter. The sequence goes on along the minus strand of NZ_JBNGZR010000001.1, from coordinate 275,929 downwards.
TCAGTTGCATTTTTTAATGCATCCATTGAGTCATAATCTAATGCACAGGCTTTTGTTGTAAACTCAACAATATTAAAATCTTTAAATCTATGAATTTCAGCTGAATTATTTTTATCTAGTTTAATAGCTGATGGTCTTATTTTTCCTAGGGTTTGAATATCTGTATAAAGTTGTCTTTCTCCATAGAAGTTTTCATCTTTTGTTTTTGATAAATTTTCTAAAAATTTATTATTTTCAAAACTATCAATTCTTTCAAAGAAATTCTTTACCCCTATGGATTTCAACATTTCAAAAGGACCCATTGCCCAATTAAAACCAAGCCTCATAGCTTCATCAATATCGTTAAACTGATCAGTAATCCCAGGAACAAGTGAAGAGGCATATTTAATTATTTTTGAAATTACAATCCAGGCATACTCACCAAACTTATCTTTTCGATTAATTAAATTACTAATATCAACAGTCTCTATTCCTAAATCTATTTTTTTTGTTGCAGAATACTTTCCTGTTTCTAAATTTATTGCTTCTAAAATTTTTTGATCTCCACTTTTATTCATTCTATAAAAGCCGCCTTTTCCTTTACGCCCTGTATAGCCTGTCTCAATTAATTTTTTGACTAATGGAATTTCTTTTGCAACAATTTGAAATTCATCTTTTTCTGAAAGTTCTTTTATAAAGCTCTTTAATACATCAGCCATCAAATCAATTCCAATTAGATCGTATAATCCAAATACGCCTGTTTTGGGTATTCCCATCGGTCTACCAAAAACTGCATCGGCTTCTTCTATTGAAAGTTTCATTTTGAATGCTTCTGTCATAGCAACTTGCATTGCATAAACACCGATTCTATTACCTAGAAAACCTGGGGTATCGTTGCAAACTATAGCACCCTTACCGAGCTCTACTTCACAAAATTTCTTTAAAGAATTGATTTTATTTAAATCGTTATTTTCGTTTTTAACAATTTCTAACAATCCCATGTATCTAACTGGATTAAAAAAGTGAGTGATACAAAAATCTTTTTTTTCTTCATCATTTAATTTTTCTGATAAAACTTTAATTGGAATTGATGATGTATTTGATGAAACTATTGCGCCTTTTTTTCTATTCTTAAATATCTTCTCATAAATATTATGTTTAATATCAATTCTTTCCACCACTGCTTCTACCACCCAATCTGCATCTTTTACTACGTCAAAATTTTCTTCAATATTTCCAACATTAATATTGTTAATTTTACTTTTATCTATTAGCAAAGGAGGTCTAGATTTATGAATTCTTTCTCTAGCTTTTTCACTGATTTCAGTAGTTAGATCTAAAAGAGTAACTGGTATACCTGCATTACATAAATGGGCAGCTATCCCACTTCCCATTGTGCCAGAGCCAATAACTACAACTTTTTTAATTTCCATAACAACTTCTATATATGATAAAATTATTTGGGTAAATTATCTATTTATTCCTCTTAATCTCTCAGATCTTCTTCTTAACAATTCAGCACTAATTAAGATTAACGTAGATAGAATAATTAAACATGTAGCTACAGCAAGAATTGTTGGGCTTAATTGCTCCCTTAATCCAGTCCACATCTGTATAGGAATAGTTGTATTTTCTAAACCTGCCAAAAATAACACAACTACAACTTCATCAAAGGAAGTTACAAACGCAAATAATCCTCCTGAGATCACACCTGGTAAAATTAAAGGAAGAGTAATTTTCATAAATGTATTAACTGGATTACTTCCTAAACTTGCCGCCGCTCTTGTAACACTGTGATCAAATCCAGAAAGTGTTGCTGTTACAGTAATCACAACAAATGGAGTACCTAAAATTATATGTGCTAGGACTATTCCTGTATGAGTAGCTGCTAATCCGACCTTTGCCATAAAAAAGAAGATCGCAACCCCAGAAATAATTAAAGGAACAATCATAGGCGAAATTAAAGTAGCCATTATAATTCCTTTGTATGGCATATGCCTGCTACTTAATCCTAAAGCAGCTAAAGTGCCTAAAATTATTGAACCAATTGTAGCGAATATTGCAATTATAAAACTATTTTTTGCTGCTAATCCCCAAGGATTTTTGGTTCCATAAATCATATCTTTATACCATCTTAAAGAAAATGCATCCGGATCAAGATTTTTCATTCCCTCTGAAAAAACTAAAAACTCTTCTGCATTAAACGATAGTGGGAAAATTACAAACAAAGGTGCTATCAAAAAGAAAAATACAAAAGTACAAATTGCAATATAAATATAATGCCAAATTCTATATCTAGTTTCTGTATAACTTGGTAATGCCATTATTATCCCAATTTAATATTGTCCACTCCAACTAATTTATTGTAGATCCAGTAAATAACTAAAACTCCGCTAAGTAGCATTAACCCCATTGCAGATGCAAAGCTCCAATCTAAAGTTTGTTTCATATGAAATGCAATTTGATTACTTATTAAGGTTCCAGATGCACCACCAACTAACGCTGGTGTAATGTAATAACCAATTGCTAAAATAAACACCAGTAAGCATCCTGCACCAATTCCTGGAATAGTTAATGGAAAGTATACTTTCCAAAAAGCAACAAAAGGAGTTCCTCCCAATGATTTTCCAGCTCTCATTAAGCTAGGAGAGATGGTTTTCATTACACTGTAAAGTGGAAGAACCATAAAAGGTAATAATATTTGCGTCATAGCAACATAAGTACCTACTTTATTATACATCATTTCAGGCCTATTATCGTCTGCAACGAGCCCTATCATAACAAAGAAATCGTTTACTACACCTTGTTGTTGAAGCAAAATCATCCAACTAGCAGTTCTCACTAGTAATGATGTCCAAAAAGGTAAAAGTACACAGATCATTAATAAATTTGAATATTTCATAGGAAGAGTTGCAAGCAAATGTGCAATTGGATAACCCATTAAAAAGCAGAATAGTGTAACAAAAAAAGCTATTTCAAGAGTTCTTAGCCAAAGAATTCTGTGTATTCTTCTATCTTCATCAACTTGAGCAATACTTCCGTCAGCTGCATAATACATATCCATACCTTTTAAGTATTTTGACATTGTATAAGGTGGAGCAGTTCGTTTAATTGCTTGCCAATACTCAACATTTCTCCAACGCTTGTGAACTTTCATTACCTGTTCTTTAATACTTATACTTTCATCAATCTTCTTTCTCTTAACTTGTCTAAAAAGTTTTTTTGTAATGGAATTGAAACCATTTTTTTCTTTATTTAATCTTTGACCAAGTTTTCCGTGTTCTTGTTTTTCAACAAGAACTTTAAAATCATAGTAAAAAGCTGCAAATACTTCTTCCGAAGGTAATTCCTTACCATCCCATTTTTCCATTTCTTTAAAAGTTTTTGGAAGCATATTTGTTATCATTTTATCATCTACGCTTCTGCTGAACATTTCTCCTATTGGAAAGACATATGTAATGATTAAAAATAAAAGTAATGGTGCAACAAGCAGAAATGCTTTAATTTTATTTTTTTTCTCAGCTTTTTTTAAACTGACTTCTAAGGGAATTCCGTCAGTTGTTAATATTTGTTTTGTTTCAGAGCTCATAAAAAAATAGGGCGGTTAGTAATAACCGCCCTAAATATATTATATAAATTCAGTGATTAAAACTGAATTATAGGCCTGCTTTCATTGCTTCCCATTTTTCACCAATCTCTGTTCCGTTATCTGCCCAGTAGAAAGGATCAACTAAGAAATAATTCTTAGTGTTTGCAGGAGCTGTTGGCATTTGTGGCATCATCTCAGTTTTACCATCTTTATACCATGGCTCATTAGCTTTGATTATATCTAAAGATGATAATCTGTATGGAGCATAAGCAATGTACTTCGCACTACCTGCTAACATTTCAGTGTTAGTCATCATAGCTAAAGCTTTTTTAGCATTTGCTTCATCTGGACCACCTTTAACAAGCGCGAAATATTCATAGTCAAGACCTTGACCATCCCATACTTGTTTAATTGGAGCTCCTTCACCTATTTCAGCATTGAAGAATCTTCCGTTCCAACCAGTTGCCATTACAACTTCACCTGAAACTAATAGTTCAGGCGGTTGAGCACCAGCAGACCAGAATACACATCCGCCATTAGGATCTGTACAAAGTTTCTTAATCTTATTCATTGCTCTATCTAAACCACCTTCAGCTTCAAGTTTTCTGTAGATTAAGGCTCCACCTTTACCCATTTTTACACCGTCAGCAGCTAATGCAATTTCTAAATTAGTTAAAGCACTTTTGTAGATCGCTCTTTTTCCAGGGAATTTTTTAGTGTTAAAGAAATCCTTAATTGTTTTAGGCTCTTTACCACCAAATGCTCTTGTATCAAAAGCATAGTTCCAAGAATATAAAATGTTTCCTACTGCACATTCACTTGGCATTGGAGCAAAGAAGTCTTTACTTGCAGGAGTTCCATCTGGAGCAGCTGGAAAATCTTTGTCAAAATCAAATTTAACAAATAAACCTTCATCACATCCATTAATAGTATCAAATGCAAATACGTCTATAATATCCCAAGTTATAGCACCAGCTTCTTTTTGTGCTTTGATTTCTGATAAACCACCAGAATAGTCAACCCAATTGATCTCTATTCCAAGTTTTTTAGCAGTGGGATCACCATACCCAAGCTTTTGTGACTCTGTATAAGCTCCACCCCAAGATGCAACAGTAACTGCAAATGCTGATGAAGTTATTGAAAGTACAAAAGAAAGAGCTAGTAATAATTTACTTAGTTTTTTCATTATTCCTCCGTTTAAACGTTGATATAAATTAATTTATATAAGTAAAATTACAACAAATAGCTAATGTGAAGTCAACAGCTGATTTTGTCTATAAATATATATAGTAGATATACGTATTTTAATTGTAATTATTTTGGGTCTAACGCTCTCGCATCAGCACTATTCCAACCAATATTTATATCTTGGCTTACTTTGAGCTCTAAATTTGATGTGCTATTAGGTACTTTTAGAATAAACTCTGAACTTCCCAAAAGATTAAGTCTTACTCTAGTGTGATCACCGTGATAAATTACTTCCTCAATCTTTCCACTGAACATGTTATCCATTTTATCTGTTGGATTTATTAAGGCTCTCTCAGGTCTTAATGATACAGTTGTTTTTTCCCCTTTTGACTTAACAGATATCGGATTAGCTAATATCTCTGAGTTTGCTAATTTTACTTTACATTTGTCTTTATCGATATCCACAACTTCACCATTAAAAGTATTATTCTCTCCTATGAACTCAGCAACAAATGAGTTTACTGGCTTCTCATATAGTTCTGCAGGATTTGAAAGCTGTTGAACTTTTCCATCATTAAATACTGCAATCCTATTTGACATAGTTAATGCCTCACTTTGATCGTGAGTTACATATACAACTGTTACACCAATACTTTCATGAATATGTTTTATTTCATATTGCATGCTTTCTCTTAAATTTTTATCTAATGCTCCTAGAGGTTCATCCATTAAAACAACAGCGGGGTCAAATACTAAAGCTCTTGCTACTGCTACACGTTGTTGTTGACCACCAGAAAGTTGTGCTGGCATTCTAGATTCAAAACCATTAAGAGAAACCATCGATAAAGCCTTATCTACTTTTTTGTCAATTTCATCTTTTTCAACTTTTCTTACTCTTAATGGAAAAGCTAAATTTTCATAAACTGTCATGTGTGGAAACAAAGCATAATTTTGGAAAACCATACCAATACCTCTTTTATGTGGAGGTATGTTGGAAATTATATTTCCATCTAATAATATTTCACCGTGAGTTGGAGTTTCAAAACCAGCCAACATCATCAGACAAGTTGTTTTACCTGAACCAGATGGACCAAGCATTGTTATAAATTCACCTTCTGCAATATCTAATTGAAGATCTTTAACGACAAGAACTTTACCGTCATAACTTTTATCTACTTTATCGAATTTTACAAATTCTGGATTTTTAGACATAAAGGTGCATATAAAACATTTGTGTAAAAAGATTTCAATAGCTAATTAACTCTTAATATGAAGCTCTTTTGGAAAATTACAGAACAATTCTGATCCATTCTCTGTAACTCTTATTGCCTCAGATGCTTCGACACCCCAATCACCAAACTGCATTACAGCTATCATGTGAAAACAAACATTAGGTTCTAGAACTGTCATATCTCCCTTATAGATATTAAGAGTGTGCTCACCCCAATCAGGAGGATAACCAATTCCAATCGAATAACCTGTTCGAGATTTTTTTTCTATTCCATATTTATCTAATATTTTCCAAAAAGCTTGCGCAACATCGTCTGCTGTATTCCCGGGTTTAATTTGACTTATGCCAGCATTTAAAGCTTCAATTGTTTTGTTCATAGTATCAATTTTTATTTGATTAGGTTTTCCAAGCAGAACTGTTCTCGCCATTGGGGCATGATATCTCTTATAAACCCCAGATAATTCAATAATTGTAGCTTCTCCCTCCACAAATTTATCTTGTGTTGCAGTTAAATGAGAAGCAGAAGTCCCTTTCCCTGTTGGAAGCAATGTTGCAATACTAGAATATTCACCTCCAAATTCCTCTGTTCCATAAAATAAAGTTTTTTGAATTTCACCAACCGCATCACACTGTCTGACACCTGGTTTAATAACTTCCATTGCTGTTTTCATTCCTTTTTCAGAAATTTTTGCTGCAGATTTCATGAAACCTATTTCAGCATCAGATTTTACTAATCTTGCCCAATTAACTAAACGATCACTATCTTTGATTTTTGCATTAGGTAATCCTTTTTTTATTTTTTCATAACAAAACGCAGTGAAGTAATGCGCATCCATTTCTAATCCAATGCATAACTTATCCCATTTTCTTTCTTTTATAATCTCTACCAAATTATCATAAGGATGTTTTGGCCATGTATGAATATAATTTTCGTCATAAACTAAAATATTCTCATCCTTTAAATAAGTTTTAATATATGCACCACCTGCATCTTGAGCTCTAACAAAACATAGGGGCTCGTCTCTATCTATATGCACAATTGCACATTGGGCATAATAAAAAGACCAAGCATCATAACCTGTTAGGTAATTCATGTTGTTAGTGTCATGTGAGATTAAAAGATCGATGCCTTTTTCTTGCATCATTTTTTTAACCTTTGTTAATCTTTGCTTATATTCTTCTTTTGTGAACAACATTAATTTTCATTAAATAATTTACCGAAACCTTCGACAGAATTATTTTTGTTTATTTTAACAAGCGTATCCCAAATTAAAGCCTGATTGCTAGATAAAACTGTAGTATTTAATTTTTTCTCTAATTTATCAATAATTGGCAATACTGGTAAAGCAGTACAAGAAACAAAGAGTGCCTCTGCCCCATTTAAATCTATTTCGGATAGAACATTAAATAAATAATTCTGATCAACTTTTCCGATATCGTAATCAGCTTCTATATCAAAGTAAGAATTTGAGGTAACTTCAAATCCTTCGCTTTTAAAATATTCCAAAACTTCATCGTTAAGTTTTTTACTATAAGGTGTAAATAGACTTATTTTATTTATATTTAATTTCTTTAAAGCTTTGATTGCAGCGGTACTTGGAGTTGTTACTTCTGCCATAGGTTTTGCAGCTTTTACTTTTTTTTCAATAGATTCATAACCTGCAGCTATTGTTCCAGAGGTACAGCCATAAACAACACAATCGATATCCTGATCAGGTAATATATCTTTTGTTACCTCAGTTACTTTGTTTGACATTTTGATCAAATTTTCTTTTGTAAGCGGGTTGTAGCATTCAATACGATTTACAAAAAAATCAACTTCTCTGTCTTTAATTACGTTAATAAAATCTCTTTCAATCATAAAATCGCTTGCAAGCGCAATAAGTCCAATTCTTGGATTTGATTTAGTAATATATTTAGGATCTATTTTTGTTGAATTCATAATTTAAAAGGTGAATATATCAGAAGTTCTTTAATAATCATTAATATAAAAAATAGGTATGAATATAAAAGATACTTTCGTAGCATCCTTGGTGCCTATTTTTTTAGGCTTCGGTTTTGTAATAGCTAAACCAGCATTTGAATCTTTTCCTCCTATTCTTTTGATGGGTATCAGATTTACGTTTGCTGCATCATTATTAATTTGGTGGTTTCCAATACCAACAGGATATTTAAAAAGAATTTTTGCGGCATCATTAGTGGCTAATACTTTACAATATAGCATTACGTATTCTGGTTTAGATTTAATTGATGCATCTGCAGCAGTTCTTTTGGTTCAAACAGAAGTTCCATTTGGAGTTATTTTTGCTTACTTCATACTTAAAGAAAAACCAACGATCAGAGCTTTGATTGGTATAGCTATCGCATTTGTTGGAGTTTATATTTTAACTGGATCTCCTAACTTAGATGGAAAATTTATTGGAATTGGACTCACGATTTTAGGATCTGCTGTATGGGCTCTTGGACAAGTTATGGTTAAACCTTTAAGTAAAGAAATAAATCCTTTAGCGTTAGTTGCTTGGTTAGCATTATTCTCTGGACCAATATTAGTAATGTCATCTGCGATAATTGATGGAAATACAATTAATTATCTAACAAATGCAAAATTTGATCATTGGATTATTGCTATTTATATTGGTTTCATTATGCAACCAATTACATACGGTTGTTTCTATTATGTTTTAAAAAATAACCCACTTTATAAAGTTCTACCTATTGTAACTATGGGGATACCACCAACCGGTTTATTGGCAGCAATATTTCTTTTAGGTGAAAAACCAACTTCAGAATTATTTATAGGTGGTACAATAATCATAGTTGGTGTGATTTTAATTGTATTTACAAAAAACAAAAAGGAAGAGGAAATAAAATGAAAATTGGATTTATTGGTTTAGGTAATGTTGGAGGAAAACTTGCTGGAAGTTTATTAAGAAATAACTTTGATCTTACAGTAAGAGATATAGATAAAAATTTAACAAATCCTCTAAAAGACTTAGGTGCTAAGGTAGCAAAATCACCAAAAGAATTAGCAGAAAAAACTGATTTAATAATTACATCTCTTCCTTCCCCTGAAGTATCCGCTGAAGTTATGGAGGCTGATGACGGAATTATAAATGGACTGTCAGAGAATAAAATTTGGTTAGAAATGAGTACCACAGACGAAAATGAGGTAAAAAGAATTGGAAAAAAAGTAATAGAAAAAAAAGCTATACCTATGGATGGACCTGTTAGTGGAGGATGTCATAGAGCAACAACAGGTAATATTTCTATATTCGTGGGTGGAGAAAGAAAAGCATTTGAAAAAATTTTACCTGTATTAACTGTTATGGGGAGAAAAATATTGCACACTGGTGAGCTTGGTACAGCAAGTGTATTAAAAGTAATTACAAATTATCTAGCATCTGCGCATTTAGTTGCATTAGGTGAGGCTTGGACTGTAGCAAAAAAATCTAATTTAGATTTAGCAAAAACTTATAAAGGGATTGCTATTTCCTCTGGTAATTCATTTGTGCATGAAACTGAAAGTCAGGTTATATTAAATGGATCTTATAATATAAACTTTACAATGGATTTGGTTTTAAAAGATACAAGTCTATTTGATAATCTTGCAAAAAAAATAAATGCTCCTTTAGAAATTTCTCCACAAATAGTTGAAATTTTCAAAGATGGTCAAAAAAAATATGGTTCTAGAGCTTGGTCATCAATGATTGTGAAAAGGATGGAGGATTTAAATAATATTAATTTTAGAGCTAATGGTTTTCCTGATGAGTTGGTTGATAGCGAACCTGAGGAAAAAGGATATGAAATTTAATTAATGTGTTAAGATAAAAAATGTTAGATAAAAGAAAATTTTACATAAATGGTCAGTGGGTTAATCCAATTAAAAAAAATGATTTTGACGTAATTAATCCATGCAATGAAGATCCGTTTGCTGTTATTTCTTTAGGTTCAAAAGAGGATACAGATTTAGCAGTCAAATCAGCAAAAAATGCCTTTAATACTTGGAAAGAAACTAGCAAGAAAGAAAGGCTCAGTTTACTTAAAAAATTATCATCAGTTTATAAAAAAAGATTTAATGAAATGGCTGAGGCTATTTCTCTTGAAATGGGTGCACCAATGGATTGGGCAAAAGATGTTCAAACAGCTTCAGGGAAAGATCATTTAGATGATTTTATTATAAGATTAAAAAATTTTAAATTTGATGAACATTTTGATAATAAATCAAATAATCATATCTATTATGAGCCAATTGGAGTTTGTGGATTAATCACACCGTGGAATTGGCCAATTAATCAAATTGCTTTAAAAGTCGTTCCTGCATTCGCAACTGGATGTACAATGATTTTAAAACCATCAGAAATTGCTCCTATTTCTGGAATGATATTTGCAGAAATGATTGATGAAGCAGGTTTTCCAAAAGGTGTATTTAATTTGGTAAATGGAGACGGTGCAGGAGTGGGAACCCACATTTCAAGCCACCCTGATATTGATATGGTTTCTTTCACAGGTTCAACAAGAGCAGGAAGATTAATTTCAAAAAACTCTGCAGAAACAATTAAAAGAGTTTGTCTTGAATTAGGTGGAAAAGGTGGAAATATTGTTTTTGCTGATAGTTATAAAGATGCAGTAAGAGACGGTATTAGAAATGTAATGAGTAATTCTGGTCAATCTTGTGATGCACCAACAAGGATGCTTGTTGAAAAATCAATTTACGAAAGAGCTGTTAAAGAAGCTGTAGATGAAGCAAACAAAATTAAAGTAGATCAAGCTTCAAAAAAAGGAGATCATATAGGACCAGTAATTTCTAAAATTCAATATGATAAAATTATAAATCTTATTGAAAGTGGAATTTCTGAAGGCGCAACTCTTGCAGCAGGTGGACCTGAGCTACCAAACGGGTTGAACAAAGGATACTTTATCAAACCAACTATATTTACAGATGTAACTAATGAAATGAGAATTGCCAAAGAAGAAATTTTTGGACCTGTGTTATCTATAATTCCCTTTGAAACTGAAGATGAGGCGGTCAATATTGTAAACGATACTTCTTATGGACTTGGAAATTATTTGCAAACTGAAGATAGAGAAAAAGCACATCGTGTTGCAAAAAAATTAAGATCAGGCTGTGTTTACATTAATGGAAATGGAGCAGATGCCGGAACTCCATTTGGTGGTTACAGACAATCAGGTAATGGGAGAGAAGGAGGTGTTTGGGGCCTTGAGGAATATCTTGAAGTAAAGAATGTTACTGGTTGGAGTTAACCGAATTTTTTAAATATCTTAGTCTTCCAATAATTTCATCTCGATCCATGTAATAACCTTGTAAATGTCTATGTCCTGAGTTTGGATCATATTCAGTTCTACCGTGTAATAATCGTCTGTTGTTAAAAGAAAAAATATCACCTGGTCCTAATCTAAATTTAATCTGGAATTGATCATCATGAAGCAAATTTCCAAATCGATGATGAGCTTTGTAAACTTTATCCATCAAGTCAGGATGACAGTCTAAAGCATCCATAGTTGCTACGCTAAACCGAATATCATGGTAATCATTATCTTTTGTTAGAGATATCGCGGGTGCGTAATAACTTCTAACAGACTCTTGTGTATAATCCATGTCTCTAAATTTTAAATGAACGTTTACTAGTGTATCAAATATTTCTTTCTCATTTTTTCTTAAATAATCTGCAACTGCAAATCCATCTACAGCGGATGAGTCTCCTCCTGTTGCAGAATTAACCAAACAATGAAGAAATTGATAACCAGGTGGTGTTTCAAACCATGGTAAATCCATATGATTTCTTAGGGCATGTGTTGTGTAAGCAGAATTATTTGGTTTAGGAATATTAATTACTTCAAAAGGTGTTTTAAAAAAAGTTTCTCTAGTATGGCTAATTCTGTTTAAAATTTTAAAGCCAGAATTATTTTCAGTTGGAGCATTTTTTACTATAGCAATTCCAGTGTGGTGTAAGAGCTCTAACCATCTGACAAGTCCCTCATATGAACTCATAATTTCATCATGTTCAATCTCAATTGACTTCAGGTCATTTTGTAAAGAGTTGTCCCAAAGTTTATATGGGGATTTATATTCTAAATTATTTTTTATAGTATAGCAGTTTTCTCTTAACCAATTTTGGTCATAATAACTTATATGGTCACCTTCACTCCATTCAATTTCAAGCTTACCTTCATTATTTACTGCAAATTTTTTTGGATTAATTTTGTTTGATACTTTTAAAATATTAAACATTCTATGACGTGAGTCTTTGTCATGTGCAGTTGGACAATTGTCTCTTAGCCATAAATAATTAAATTTACTTTTTTTTCCATCGCTCCAGTCAACTTCTAAATTTGTAGAATTTTTAGTTATATTTTTTATTGTAAAATTTTGTTCCATTAATTTTTATAATTTGAATGTTCTCTCTCTAGTTTTCTTAATAAAGCAGCCCACTCCGTTTTTCCATCATAATTATAATCATCAGAGTCACTCATGTTTTCCCAAAAATATGCAGCTTTTTGTTTATCTATTTCATGTTTGTTTAACCCCATTGCAAGGTTTTTTACCTGAACTGAACATGCTTGCTCTAGATAATAAGCTCTGAAAAATGCTTCTGCAGCAGTTTTTCCTACTGTGTAATATCCATGATTTCTTGTAATCAAAATATCGTGTTTGCTAATTAGGTTTTCAAACTTGCTTCCAAATTCTTTATCCTCAACAAATTCATAATCAATATATCCAACAAGATGATTTAAATAAACTGCGGCTTGTGAAAGATACATCAAACCTTCTTTGGTACCTCCAACTGCCATCACATCATTAGCATGTCCGTGAACATAAAAATTAACATCATTTCTTTTATTAAAAATCCATTGAGCAAGATTAATACATCCGTCATTTAACCAAGGTCCGTCTGAATCTAATTTTTTTCCGTTTTGATCAATTTTAACTAAAGATGAAGCAGTAATTTCTTCATAAAACATTCCATATGGATGAACGAAAGAACAATTCTTATCTTCAGCAGATCTTGCCCCGGCACATTGATTAGCAAGGTCTGTCATGCCGTACATATGCAAAATTCTATAGAGAGCAGACAACTCTAGTCGCACATCTTTATCTGTTTGCGCCATATATAAAATTCTTATTTAAAAAATAAGCAAAAGCAAATAAATACAACTGTTATTTCTTAAAACAATTATAAGTTGTATAATATTTGTTTTACATATGATGATTGTAACTGTTAGAACATTACATCATGTCAAAAATTGAGATCAACAACGTATACAAAATTTTTGGAAACAACCCTTCTTCTGTGCTGCCAATGGTAAAAGATGGTGCAACAAAAGACGAAATTTTAGAGCAAACTGGTCATACCATTGGATTAGATAATGTTTCTCTTAAAATTGAAGAAGGAGAAACCTTTGTTTGTATGGGTTTATCAGGATCAGGAAAATCAACATTAATAAGACATTTAAATAGACTAATCGATCCAACTGATGGTGAAATTTTAGTTGAGGGCACGAATGTAATGTCACTTGATAAAGATAAACTTATTGAATTTAGAAGACATAAAATGAGCATGGTGTTTCAAAGATTTGGTTTATTCCCGCATAAAACAGTAATTCAAAATGTTGGTTACGGACTAGAAATGCAAGGAAAAGGTGAAGATGAAAGAAATAAAATCTCAATGGAAAAAATCGATGCAGTTGGTCTAACTGGTTTTGAAAATCAATACCCTGCTCAATTATCAGGAGGAATGCAGCAACGTGTTGGTTTAGCAAGAGCGTTGGCTACTGATACAGATATTATGTTAATGGATGAAGCTTTCAGCGCTCTAGATCCTCTTATTAGAAGTGATATGCAGAAACAATTAATTGATCTTCAAGCAGAATTAAAAAAAACAATTGTATTTATTACACATGATTTGGATGAATCATTAAGATTGGGAGATCATATCGGGATATTAAATTCTGGAAAATTAGTGCAAGTAGGAACCCCAGAGGAAATTATTATGAACCCCGCTGATGATTATGTAAAAGCTTTTGTAAAAGATGTGAACAGAGCAAAAGTTATAAAGGCAAAAATTATTATGAAAACTGCTGATCAAGCTAATGACATAGATAAATCAAACTTAATAAAAGTAAATGAAGATGAATTTATAGAAGATTTTTTACCAAAAATCGTTTGTTCTGACTCAAATTGTGAAGTGGTTGATAAAAGTGGGAATGTTAAGGGATACATTTCAAATCAAGAATTACAGTCTTCATTAACAAGATCATAAAGTGTTATTAAAAAATTTTGAAGTAAAAAAGGAATGGGTTGATTACAACAATCATATGAACATGGCATATTATGTTCTTGTTTTTGATCAAGCATGGGAAGTTGCACTTGAAAAATTTAAAATGGGAGGAACTGCAGCAAAAGATCTTAATAGAAGTACAATGGTTGTTGAAACTAATACTAAATATTTAAATGAGGTAAAAGAGGGAGAAATGGTCAATGTTAATCTGACTTATTTTGATCATGATAAAAAAAGACTTCATTTAAAAATGGAAATGATTTCTCAAAAAACTAACAAACTTTCAGCTTCTATGGAATGGATATCGCTATATATAGATTTAAGTAAAAGGAAAGTTGCTGAATTTGAGGAAGAAAAAGTAAAATTAATGAAAGATTTTATTCAAGAAAATAAGTCAAAATTTTCAAGCGAAGGTCTTCTATTCTCTTCTAAATTAAAGAAATAATTAAATATTCTAGACAATTTTTTTTTGATATAGGTGCATAATGGGCACTAATAATAATTCAAAAGGAATACTTTTAATTATTACTGCAATGACATTTTTTGCAATGCAGGATGCTTTAATTAAATTCATTTTTGAAAAAGCAGCTTTATATGAAATATTTTTTGGAAGATATTTTGTTGCAGCAATTTTGCTATTTGGTTATATAAAATTCAGAAAACAAAAAGTCTCTCTTAAAACTCACTATCCTTTTTTAACAATACTAAGAGTATTTTTACATTTTATTGCTTTTTCTGCTTTTTTTATCTCATTAACTTTTATGCCATTAGCAACAGCAAATGCTCTATTTTTTTCCTCCCCTTTTTTCGTATCAATATTTGCAAAATTATTTTTAAAAGAAACTATTGGTATTAGAAGGTGGTCAGCAATTGTTTTTGGTTTTATTGGCGTTTTTATAGTCTTAAATCCAAATTTTTCAGACTTTGAATATCGAAGTCTTTTACCAGTTTTTTGTGCATTTTGTTATGCGGCCTCTATGACAATCACTAAATATACATCCGATAAAGATGATGTTAACACCCAACTATATTACTTTTATCTAATTGCAATATTGCTGTGTGTAATTTTGTATTTTTTTATGGGAAGTGGTCAGCTAAATAATTCAAACTTTGATCCAACAATACAATTCATCTTTAGAGAATGGTTTTCAAATATTGAATATACATGGAAATTTATTTTATTTTTTGGTTTTGCTGCATCAATAGCTTTTGTTTGTATTTTTTCAGCATATATAGTTGCATCACCTTCTGTTGTTTCTTTGTTTGAGTACTCATTAATAATTATGTCTATGATACCTGGCTACTTTTTATTTAATGAGGTACCAACAACCAGAACTTTTATTGGTGTTGCGTGTATTATAGCTGCTGGAATTTATATTTACATGAGAGAGAGAGTTAGAGATCAATTTATTGCAACAGAAACACCAGTTAGAAGATGAGCAAGAACTTTATACCAACAATTAATATTTCTTCTTTAATAAAAAATAATTTTGAAACTCAAAATGCATTTAAAACAATTAAAGAAATTGAAAAAGCTTGTGTCAATGTAGGATTTTTTCAAATTACTGGACATGGAATTAATATAAAAGAAATTAAAAAAACATGCGAAGTTGGGAATAAATTTTTTAATTTACCAGACAGTAAGAAAAGAAAATTATCACCTAAAAAATGGAATAAAAAAAATAAAAATCTTTACAGAGGATATTTTCCTAATGATGTGAACGGAAAAGAAGGTTTGGATCTAGGTGATTTAAAAGTAACTAGAAAATATTCTTTAAATCTAAATAATCAATACATAGAATTTCTTAATCTAGATGAGTGTTTTAAAAAAAGTTCAATAAATATTTTAAGCAAATATTTTGATAATATTTATAGATTGAGTGAAACTTTATTTAAAAGTGTAATTAAACTTAATAAAAAAAATCCTGATATTTCTAGTGCAGCTTTTTCAAGATTAAAAACGTTAAGCACATTAAGATTTAATTATTATCCTAATCAGACAAAACCGGTAGAAATATCTAAACAAGATGGGGTTGCTCTTGGATGTGAAACGCATGTTGATAGTGGTGTGTTCACAGTTCTCTATCAAGATAGAAAAGGTGGATTGCAGGTACAAAATAGAAAAAACAAAAAATGGTATGATGTACCATTTAATAAAAAAGCTTTAGTAGTAAACACTGGTAGAGCTTTAGAATATTTAAGTAAAGGCAAATTTAAAGCAACTAATCATAGGGTTTTGTGGAATAAAAGTAAGAGGCTCTCTGTTCCTTTTTTCTTTGAACCTTCCTATGATTTCAAAATGAACCAATCATTTTTAAACGGAAGCAAATTAAAAAATAATGGTCCAATTTATGAGAAATTTCTTAACAAATCCTTAAAGAAATTTATTGAATATCAGCGCTAGTAATAATAAAGTTTAATTATAAAGCGATACATAACTCGTCGTTAAATTCAAAAATTTACGAAAGTGGGATCGGTCGTCTTTAAATTAATTTTTAAAGGAGGCTTTATGAACTTTGGATATTTTTGTAATACTACTAATTGGGATAAAAAACCTTATACCCAACTTCTAGACGAAGCTAGAGAAATCACTGAATATTGTGATCAAAATAATTGGAATTCTATTTGGTATACCGAACATCATTTTAATCATGAGGGAATGGAGTCTTGCACTAATCCACTAATGATGTGTACTGATGCTGCTGCAAGAACCAAAAATATTCGTTTAGGACAAGCTTGCAACGTAATAACATTTCATAATCCTATAAGACTTGCAGAAGATATTGCTACCCTTGACCAAATGTCAAAAGGAAGAGTGGAAGTTGGTATTGGAAGAGGAGTTTACGGAAGAGAAGCCATTAACATGAACAAAGAAGCTGACTTAAAAGATCAAGCAAAAAATTTTAGACTATTTTCTGAAACATTGGACATAATGAAAAAAGCTTGGTCTGAGGACTTCTTTTCTCACCAAGGTGAATTCTATACTTATCCCTCACCAAATTTTATTTGGCAACACGATATGAGTCCTCCAAAAGAAAATGTTGTCGATTTAAAAACAAATGAATTAAAACAAATATCTGTATTACCAAAACCTTATCAAAAACCTTTTCCACCAATTTCTCAAGTAGTTGATGGAGAAAGATCAATTCAGTGGGCAGCAGAAAATGGGCTTAATACAATTATGTGGATACCAACTGTAAAAGCTTTGAAAAAAAGATTTGAAATTTATAAAGATGCAAAATCTAAAGCTGAAAATAGAGATGTACCACTAGGGGAAGGTATTAGTTTGGTTAGAGATATGTTTGTTGCAGAAACTATGGAAGAGGCTGAAAAAATGGCTGGAGAACATATTGTAAATTATATGAGATGGGTTTGTCATTGGAGAGGATTGGGAAATCATATGGATCCAGATGAAAAATTACCAGAGACAAAAAATAAACTAGATTTATTAAATTATGAATTTCTTCATAAAAGAAATCTATTGTTTGGAACACCTGAGTTTGTAATTGAAAAAATAAAAGAACTTCAACAAGAATTAAATCTTCAAAACTTACAAGTCTGGTCTAACTTTCCAGGAATTAAACACGAAGACTGCATGAGAAGCATCAAATTATTTACAGAAGAAGTAATTCCAAATATAAAACCGATAGAGACGAACATTCAAAGAGCTAGCTAGTAAATGGATTTAAAACTTAGAAAATTTGCAAAATTTGTAGATAAAACTTTTATAGAGGGTGGAAAAAAAGCTAAAGAACCTGTTTTGTTAGTTTCAGTTGCAGCTGTTATAGAAAATCCTTGGGCCGGACAAGGTTTTGTAGAAGATTTAAAACCAGAAATATTAGATCTTGCACCTCAATTAGGAGACCTTTTGGTGCCAGAGTTAACAAAAGAAATTGGATCAGGTGAAAAAATTTTAGCTTATGGGAAAGCTGCGATGGTTGGATTGAACGGTGAAATAGAACATGCGTCTGCATTTATTCATACTTTAAGATTTGGAAATAAATTTAGAGATGCTGTTGGTGGAACTTCTTATTTAAGTTTTACTAACACTAGAGGTCCTGCGGGAGCAAAAATTTCAATTCCAATGATGCATAAAACTGATGCTGGATTAAGACCTTTTTATCTAACGCATGAATTTACAATTCACGATGCCCCTAATGAAGATGAAATAGTTGTAGCTATTGGAGGTGCTCCAACTGGACGAGCTCATGCAAGAACAGGTGACAGATATCAAGACATGAAAGAGATGGGCATCGATAAATAATTGATGTCTTACAATTTTGATAACAATCAAAATCATTATTATTTTAATAATAAAAATTCGTTACCAATAATTTTTATTCATGGGGTTGGTTTAAATCAGCAAATGTGGAAACCACAAATTGAATTTTTTAAAGATAATTCATTGATAACTTACGATCTGTTAGGACATGGAAAAACACCCTTTAAAGAGCCAAATTTATCAATGGAAAATTTTACTGATCAATTATCAAATTTAGTAAATAACCTAAAGATAGATAAATTTAATTTAATCGGCTTTTCTATCGGATCTTTGATTGCAATTGAATTTGCCTCAAAATATGAAAATTATTTAAATTCCTTAACTCTAATTTCCACTACTTACAAAAGGACAGCTGAAGAAAGACAAAATGTAATTGATAGAGTAAATTTAGCAAAAAAAAATATGCCAATATCTCAAATGGCAATGAAGAGATGGTTTTCAGATGAGTACCTTGAGCAAAACCCTGAATTATACGATGAGTTTATGAAAATTCTTAATAAGAAAGGAATTGATCAAGAAAATTTTATAAAAGCTTATGAAATATTTGCAAACTATGAGGACAATCTTGAAAATATAAAAAATATTAAATCAAATACCTTAATTATAACAGGATCAGATGATCCAGGATCTACGCCTGATATGTCAAAAAATTTAAATAAAGATATACAAAATTCAACATATGTTGAAATTAAAAATGGAAAACATTTATGCAGTATTGAATATGCAGACGAAGTAAATAATGCAATAATGAAACATATAAATAATGTCTGAGTTAAAAAAATATCAAATGTTTATAGACGGTCAGTGGGTAGACTCTGATACAAAAAAAACTTTTGAAACTTTAAATCCAGAAAATAATAAGCCTTGGGCTGTAGTACCTGAAGCTAGCGCAAATGATGTTGATAGAGCTGTAAAAGCTGCACAAAAAGCTTTTGAAGGTGAATGGCCAAAAATGCTAGCAAGAGATAGAGCAAAATATTTAAGAGCCATTGGAAATAAGCTGAGGGAAAATTCTGAATTATTAGGAAAGATTGAAACAATTGATACAGGAAAACTATATAGAGAAACTTATCAACAAGCAAAATACATTGCAGAATATTATGACTACTATGCAGGTTTAGCTGACAAAGTTGAAGGAACAGTTCTTCCAATAGATAAACCAAATATTCAGGCAATCACAACAAGAATTCCAATAGGTGTTATTGCAGCTATCATTCCTTGGAATTCTCAAATGTTTTTAACCGCAACAAAAGTTGCTCCTGCTTTAGCTATGGGTAATACAGTTGTAATTAAATGTTCTGAATTAGCGCCAGCAACTATGTTTCAATTTGCAAAGTTAGTTGAAGAAACTGGAATACCAAAAGGTGTTGTAAACGTAGTTTCTGGTTTTGGAGATCCATGTGGTAAAGCTTTAACTACTCACAACTTAGTTGAGAAAGTAGCTTTTACAGGAGGTCCTGAAACTGCAAGGCATATTATTAGAAACTCTGCAGAAAATTTATCTGAAGTAAGTTTAGAATTAGGTGGAAAAAGTCCTGTAGCTGTTTTTAATGATGCTAAACAAGAAAATGCAATTAATGGAATAACTGCTGGAATATTTGGAGCAAGTGGTCAAAGCTGTATAGCAGGTTCAAGGTTGTACTTACAAAAAGGAATTTATAATGAATTTTTAGATAAATTAGCATCAAGAGCGGAAAAAATTAAAATAGGTGCTCCAATGGACTCTGATACTGAAATGGGTCCCTTGAGTAACTTTAAACAATTAGAAGTAATAGAAAAAAATATTAAATTAACTGTTGAACAAGGTGGAAAAATTAAATGTGGTGGTAAAAGACATCCTTTTTCAAATGAAGGTTATTATTTCCCACCAACAATTATTGAATGTGAAAATCATAATCTGCCAGCAGCTGAGAATGAACTTTTTGGCCCTGTGTTATCAGTAATGAAATTTGATACAGAAAAAGAGGTAATAGAATTAATGAATGATAATCAATATGGTCTCTCTTCAGGTGTTTATACTAGTGATCTCGCAAGAGGAATGAGGGTATCTAATGCTATCCGGGCAGGTATAACTTTCGTTAACACTTATAGATTAATTTCTCCTTCAGCTCCTTTTGGAGGTATCAAGGATAGTGGATATGGAAAAGAAGCAGGAATTGACTCAATTAAAGACTATACAAGAGTAAAAACAACATGGTTCTATACATCTGATGAACCTTCTCTAGACCCTTTCTCAATCAGATAATTATCAGCGTTAATTAACTGTCTAAAATAGGATAATTTTGTCATTGAATATTGATTGTATTCATACTTAAATTGGCTTTTATAAATTGTTAACAATAAAGAGGAAGATAATGAGAAAACTATTTATCGCTGCATTTATGTTTGTTTCTATTTTTGGAACAAAGGTAATGGCAGATATTAAAATGGGGATCATCTTAGGATTCACTGGTCCTATTGAGTCTCTAACTCCAGCTATGGCTGCATCTGCAGAGCTTGCGTTTAAAGAAGCTTCTGATTCAGGTTCACTATTAGGTGGAAAAAAAATTGAGCCAGTAAGAGCAGACTCAACTTGTGTTGACTCAGCAGCGGCAACAGCTGCAGCTGAAGGTTTAATTTCAGGTGGTGTAGCTGCAATCATGGGAGCAGACTGTTCAGGTGTAACTGGTGCTATTGCAACTAACGTTGCTGTACCAAATGGTGTAGTAATGATTTCACCTTCAGCTACTTCTCCAGGATTAACAACTCTAGATGATAAAGGGTATTTCTTTAGAACTGCTCCATCAGATGCTAGAGGTGGCCAAATTTTAGCTGACATAACTAAAGATAGAAAAGTAAAAAGTGTTGCAATCACTTATACTAACAATGACTATGGTAAAGGCTTAGCTGATGTTTATAAAGCAGCAGTTGAGGCTCATGGTATTAAAGTTACAACTGTAACTGCTCACGAAGATGGAAAAGCAGATTACTCATCTGAAGTAGCAACTCTTGCTTCTGCTGGTGGTGATGCTGTAGCAGTTATTGGTTACCTTGACCAAGGAGGAAAAGGAATTATTCAAGCTTCTTTAGACTCTGGTGCGTTTGATAGATTTATTTTATCAGATGGTATGATTGGTCAATCTTTAGTTGATGCATTCGGAAAAGATTTAAGTAAATCATTTGGATCATTACCAGGTTCTACTGGTAAAGGTGCAGGTATATTTGCTGAAGTTGCAAAAGCTGGGGGTGTAGAAGCTTCTGGTCCTTACACAGGTGAATCTTACGATGCAGCTGCTTTAATCGTTCTTGCAATGCAAGCAGGTAACTCTGCTGACAGAGCATCAATTGCAAAAAATGTAATGGATGTTGCTAATGCTCCTGGAACTAAAATTTATCCAGGTGAACTTAAGAAAGGTTTAGACTTACTAGCAAAAGGTAAAAAGATTAATTACGAAGGTGCTACTGGAGTAACTTTTACTAGTGTTGGTGAAGCTGAAGGTTCTTTCTTAGAACAAGAAGTTAAAGGCGGAAAATTCAAAACTAAAAAACAAAGATAATTTTTTATCTTAATTCAAAAAACCCCGGTAATTTAATTACTGGGGTTTTTTTTTAGATCAGCTCTTATGGTAGATAGAGCTATGATAATTAGAAAAATCAAACATATTAAATTCATAGTTTTCCAGCTAGTTAAGCTAAGAAATACTCCAGCAGACAAACTGGCTAATGCTTGTATAGAATAAACAATTAAATCATTATACCCTTGAGCTCTAAATTTTTCCTCTTCTCTGTAACACAAAACAAGTAAGCTCGTTCCTGATATAAATAAAAAATTCCAGCCTAGCCCTAGGAAAATAAGTGCAACCATATAGTTAATATAATTCTGTTCAAATAAACTGGTAATAATTGTGACTAAAAACAACAAAACTCCCACATGCATTATTTTACTATGACCAAATCTTTTAATTAAATTTCCTGTAACCAGTGAAGGTAAAAACATGGCTGCTATATGAAGCTGAATAACAAATCCAGTCTTGCTTAAACTTATTTTCTCCATCAGATGCATACTTATAGGAGTTGCTGTCATTAAAAAAGTCATTACTGCATAGGCAAAAGCTGAAGCTACGAGCGCCTGTAGAAATCTAGGTTGAGTGATAAGCTCAAAAAAACTTCTTCCAGTTTTATATTGATTACTAGATATCGGTTTTGGTTCCTGATAAAAAATTAAAAATATTGTTGATGAGATAGATAAAATAGCGAGTGCAATATAAGAACCAGCATACATATGATTTGAGATAAGTCCTTTAGAAATGTTTGCAATGTTTGGACCAATAAACGCCGAACCTATTCCTGCTAACAAAATGATAGAAATTGCTTTTGGTGCATAATCCTTATCCACAACCTCCACTGCTGCAAAACGATATTGATGGCTAAAAGCTATTCCTCCACCAATTAAAAAGCATCCTAAATTATATAAGACAAAACTTTCTATAATTATGGAGTATGCAGTTAAAAGAGATGCAAAACATGTACCTATTGATGCAAAAATAAAACCTAATTTTCGTCCAATTATACTCATTAGCTTTGCAGCAAAAAAAGCGAATAGCGCAATTCCAACAACTGACAAAGCCATTGGAAGAGTAGCTAAAGATTTTATTGGACTAAATTTTGAACCAATTATGCCGCTTAAAAAAACGGTGACCGGTGCAGCTGTAAAAGCGAAAATCTGGCTTAATATAAGTAAAGAAAGATTTTTATTCATTAAAAGAATAAATACTTATCAGCCATATACAATGCCCAAGCAGCAGCAGCACCTAATATAATATATTTCATTATGTTTACTTTATTTCTATTTTTTCAGGAAGTATACCTTTAGGTCGATACCTCATGATAAACAACAATCCTAATCCCATCAGTAAAAATCTAAAATAAGGAACGCTTTCAATTAAATGAGCTTTAAGTGCATTTGTTTCAGGAATTCCAGCAGTGAAAAAGTTTATTAAAAATAATGATATTGGTGCAGCTTCAATCCATAAGAACCAAACAACAAATCCTCCTAAAATTGCCCCAAAATTATTTCCACTTCCTCCAACAATTACCATCACCCAAATCAAAAAAGTATATCTCATAGGTCTATAACTTCCTGGAGTAAATAAACCATCTTGTGTAACAAGCATTGCGCCCGCAATTCCAACAATTGCAGAGCCTAAAATAAAAATCAATAAATGTTGCTTAACAACATTTTTACCCATTGCATTTGCAGCTTCCTCATTATCTCTAATTGCTCTCATCATTCTTCCCCAAGGAGAATAAAGAGCTTTTTGAGTTAAAATTAAAAGAATAATCACTACTACTAAGAATAATCCTGAATAACACAGTTTTACAAATACTGATGAACCTTCAATAACAAGTTGGTTTAAAGCAGCTTGTCTATCAGCTAAATTCTCAATTACACTTAATTTTCCTGCATTAAACTTTTCAACTAATTTAATAAACCAATCAGTTGTTTGAAGATCTACTTCATAAGGTGCAGGTCTTTTTAATCCAATAACATTTTTAACTCCTCTTGTGAGCCAATCTTCGTGTTTAATAATTGCAATAACAATTTCAGAAATAAGAAGAGTAGCAATAGCTAAATAATCTGCTCTAAGACCAAGTGCAACTTTTCCAACTATAAATGCTAAACCCCCTGCAAAAAGAGCTCCAACTATCCAAGAAAATATAATTGGTAATCCAAATCCTCCTAAGAAACCAGTTTTAGCAGGATCAACCGCTTCAATAGCTTCTATACCTGGCTCTGCAGAAAATCTAATTAGTAAAATACCTGAAATTATTATTGCAGCTATACTGTATGTTCTGATTTTTGATTTTTCAAATCTTTTTAAAATAAACCTTATAACTAATACCATTACTACTATCAGCCATAATGACATTAGAATATCGAAACCTCCTGCCCTCCAGGCTTCTTGAACAGGATCGACAGATATCAATACTGCAGCTAAACCACCTAAAGCTGTATAACCCATAATTCCAAAATTAATTAAACCAGCGTACCCCCATTGAATATTCGCACCCATTGTCATGACTGCAGAAATCAAACAAAGATTAAATATTGATAAAGCAATATTCCAAGACTGAAATATCCCAACCATTAGAATAAGCACCATCATGATGCTGTAAGCTGCAATTACATTTAGGTTTTTTCTCACAATACTTTCCCCTTAAATATTCCCGATGGTCTATAAATTAAAACAATTACAAGAATAGAGAACGATACAGCAAACTTGTAATCTGTTGACAGTAGCTGAACTAAACTATTTGGCTCCATACTTTCTGGTAAAACATACATAAAGAATTTTTTATATGCATAAGTGAGGAGTATTTCAGAAAAAGCAATTACATATCCACCTAAAAAGGCTCCAAATGGATTTCCAATTCCTCCAACAATTGCAGCAGCAAAAATAGGAAGCATATTATTAAAATAAGTAAATGGTTTAAAACTTTTATCTAAACCATACAAAGCTCCACCAATTGTAGCTAAAATACCAGCAATAACCCAAGTAACTAAAACTATTTTTTTTGGATCAATACCTGATAGCAAAGCGAGATCTTCATTATCAGAATAAGCTTTCATACTTTTTCCAGTTTTAGTTCTATTTAAAAACCAAAATAATAAAGAGACTAAAACTATTGTTACAAAAATAGTAATCACTTGAGTAGATTTCAGTGCAAGACCTTCGTTTAAACCTGTCATCTCTTTAAATTCACGAGCTTTAATAATGAATTTTTCACCATCAAAAAATCTTCTATCACCAGGTCCAATTATAATTCTGACCACCGCTTGTGTTACAAACATTACACCAATACTCACCATTGCAAATTGAACTGGGGGACTTTTTTGATTTCTGTAATACTTAAAGACAAACTTATCTATTAAAAGCATGTAAAATATCATGAAAATTATTCCAAAAGGAATAGCCAATAAAGCAGTAGGTAAAACACCCAAAGAAACACCTAAAGATTGAAAATACCATGTAAATAAAATCGTTGCCATGGTCCCAAAAGACATCATGTCACCAGTTGCGAAGTTTGCAAATCGTAAAATTCCATAAATAAGTGTTACAAATATTGCACCCAGTGCTAACTGAGAACCATAAGTTAATGCAGGAATGAAAATATAATTTAATAAAAGAATTATTGCATTTACAAAATCCATATTACCCTCCCAAAAAAGAGCTTCTTACTCTTGGATCGTCTAATAATTCTTTTCCAGTTCCTGAATAACGATTTTCTCCAGTCACTAGTACGTAGCCTCTATCTGAAATGCTTAGGGCTTGTTTTGCATTTTGTTCTACCATTAAGATAGCAACGTTTGTTCTTTTTACTTTAACAATATGATCAAATAATTCATCCATCACAATTGGCGATACACCAGCAGTTGGCTCGTCTAACATTAAAACAGTGGGTTTAATCATTAAAGCTCGGCCTAAAGCTACTTGTTGTCTTTGACCTCCAGAAAGTTCACCAACTAACTGATTTCTTTTCTCTCTTAAAATTGGAAATAATTCATAAATTTCCCCAATTATATTTTTGATCTCATCCTCAATAAGAAATGCACCCATTTCTAAATTCTCTTCAACAGTCATCCCTGCAAAAACATTTTTAGTCTGTGGCACAAAAGAAATACCTTGCTTAACTCGATCTTGAGGAGATAATTTTGAAATATCCTTACCATCAATCTTTACTGATCCAGACTTTAAATTCAGCAAGCCCAACATTGCTTTCATGGCAGTTGATTTACCAGCTCCATTAGGACCTAAAATAGAAACTATTTCACCTTTATTAACATTTACTGAACACGAACTAATAATGTCAGGACCATTACCATAACCACCTGTCATTTCTATTCCCTCAAAATATGCCATTAATTTGTATCCTTTAATTTTGATCCTCTTCCAAGATAGCTTTCGATAACTTTCTCATCTTTTTTTGCTTCTTCAACACTTCCTTCAAACAAAACTGATCCTTCAGCCATAACAATTACTGGATCACATAATCTTCCAATAAAATCCATATCATGTTCAATCATACAAAAAGTATAACCTTTTTCTTTATTTAACTTTTCTATTGCAGTACCAAGATCTTTTAACAAAGTTCTGTTAACTCCGGCTCCTACTTCATCTAATAATACTAATTTTGCATCAACCATCATGGTTCTTCCAAGTTCTAATAATTTCTTTTGTCCACCTGAAAGATTTCCAGCTAGCTCATTTGATAAATGTCCTAAATTTAAAAATTCAACAACTTCTTTCGCTTTCTCTTTAACCACAGCCTCTTCTCGTGCAACTAAACCTGGTTTAAATAATGCTGTCATTATTTTTTCTCCAGATTGATTTCCTGGAACCATCATTAAATTTTCTAAAACAGATAAATTTGAAAACTCATGAGCAATTTGAAATGTTCTTAACAACCCTTTAGAAAATAATTCATAAGATGGAACATCAGTAATATTTTCATCATCAAAAACAACATTACCACCAGAGGATTTTAAGTTTCCAGCAATTAAATTAAATAAAGTTGTTTTACCAGATCCATTTGGCCCAATAATACCAGTGATAGTTCCTCTTTTAACTTTTATTGAACAATCTGAAACTGCAGCTAATCCACCAAAATATTTACTTAAATTATTAATCTCTAAAATATTTTCAGACATTTGATTTATTTGTTAAGTCTTCTGTGAATACTATTTAATGTTCTTTCTAGAGATTTATAAAATCCAGCTTTAGTTAATTCTTTGACACCTTGTTCATTTAAACCTTTTGGCGTTTGAGACTCTTTTACTAAATTCTTTAAATTTTCTTTTGAATTTACTACAGCATCTTCAGATAAAGCTAAAAATAAAGAAGTAATATATTTTTGAGCATTGTTTCTTTTTACCCCTCTTTTTACCAACCAATCAGTCATTACTCTCAACATCTCATAAAAAGGCGCCATCATGCCAGAGGTTGACCAAAAATTTATAGACGATTTTTCATTCTTAATTTCTACAGTTGTGCCCAAGTTATTGAAAAACGCTTTAACTTTTGAATTAGGGGGACAAATAGGTACAGGACCTTTCTTTAATGAAATTGGAGGTAGAGGTATTGCTCTTACAATTTTTGCTTTTACTTTAATTGCTTTCTTTAATTGAGATAAAGTAATTGTTGAAATAAAACTAACAACTGTTTGGGTCGATTTAAATTTTAAATCTTTAATAATTTTTTCACCAACAGTAGGTGTTACAGATAAAAATACCCAATTAGATTGATCTACAATTTCTTGATTATCCTTGGCAATAAGTATTTTTTTAAACTTTCTTTTTAACCCAAGAGCTATTTTTTTATTTCTTGGAGAAATAATAATTTTCTTATAGGAAATTTTTGATTTACATATTCCAGTAATCACTGAAGCTGCAATTTTTCCGGTACCGATAAAACCTAAATTCATAATTTTGGATACTTTATATTGATTATATTGAATTAATTAACAAAAAAAGAACCTCTAATTCTTAGTAATTCTCTGCTTAATTCCTTGTTTTCTTTGAAGGGTTTTCTGCCATGAAGCCAGAAATAATTATTTGCAATCACAGAGAATCCAACAGGTAATTTTGTAATTATTTTATTTTTACTTTCCTCTAATCCATCAGATAATCTTTGTAAAAAATTTCCTTGATCCATATTTTGAGGTTCTGGAAATTGATCTATATAAGATATCGTTGGTCTTCCCTCTTTATCAGTTGAAAAAACTGGGTGCTCTACCTTGTAATCAATATTTTTACTTTTTGGTGACCCCCAAACAAAATTTTGTCTCCCAACTGGATCATTGTATAAATCATCACAATGCTCCCAGTCATCAAGGTGTAACATAGCTGTTTCACCACCTTCAACATTTTGCTCATCAATTTTTGTCATAATTAACCAATCGGTTACATCTTTCACATATGTCCCATCTGTATGAAGATCCATATTCCTATAAGCCTTTCTTAAATAAGAGTCGCTACTATCTTCGTGTTTAACATGAAAACGAGCATAATATTTTCCTGCCATTGCATCATGATTAGGTACACCAATCAAATGAGCTATCGCGGTTGATAACTTAACTAAAAACGTGTCATTAATTTTTGCAGTTATATTTTTTGGTCCAATAATAAAGCAACCTGTAGATCTATCTCTAATAATTGAGTTCATTAATTCGCTTAATTTATTATTTGTTAAATCATCTAAACTTTTTGCTAAAGTAAATCTTGTAAATGGTTTTAGTTCCAAAGCTGTTAAATCGAATTTATTAAACGGGAAAATTAATTTATCTATAATATTATTTTCTAAACTAATTTTTATAATTCTTTTTGATTGATCATGCTCTTGAATATCTATGCCTGTAATTTTTTGCATTATAAATTTTATTTTACCTTATTTTATAAATTAATCTAATTAGATATAATTATTAAGTATTGCCATACAAATAGCTGAGAAAATTGTTGGATAAACAAAATTTTTATTTGACGCAAAAAAAACAGCTAAAGATAGCGCTACAACAATAAATCTACTTGAATAACTAACCTCTACTAAAATACCAGCAGGAAAAATAATAGTTCTAGCTATTAGTGCTGCTAAAGTTGCGTAAGCTAAACAATTAAACCACTTAAAAAGCTTGGAAGTTTCTTTTATGCCCTCAGATGTAAGAGCACCCAAAAATCTAGATAAAAAAGTTGCTAAAGAGGTAACAAGGATTGCATAAACGATATTAGCTGACACTATGCTCTCCTATTAGATAAGCTATGGTTCCACCAATTACACCTGCTAATAATATTGACCACTCAGGTGAAAATAAATAAATAAGTGGTCCTAATATTGTTCCAAGAAAAACAGACAATGAAACTGGAATAGTTCTTGATGCTCCAACCATCATACATAAAAAGTACACTGGATTAAGAATTGCTAATCCCATCATCATATCTTTATTCAAATACTCAGAGAAAGAGAAACCTAATAACGTTCCGATAACTGATACACTTACAGTTGCACTTCCAATACCAATCCAATAATCAATTCTATGTTCTTTTGGGATTTTTTTATAATTGCTTTTCATGATTAGCCATGCAGAAACAGCAATGAAATGACAAGAAAAGTAATACTTCCACTTAGGTTGACTCTTGTGCATCATTAACGGAAATAAAGATACAGCCATTGGGTAAAGTCTTGCGTTAACAAACCAAACTGCCAAAAAAATATTTAACAAAGATGCTCCAATTAACATGGACTCAGCCATTACTAGTGAGCCTGGTAAAGCATAAGTTAAAACAGTTGAAAAAATACTTTCCTGAATATTAAAACCTAAATTTTTAAAGAGAGCACCAATTGCTATAAAGCAACAAGTAAGAGCTATAGCTGGACTATCATGAGTAAAAATAGATCTATATCCTTTAAAGAAAAAATTTTTATTAATCATTATCCACCTAGGAACAGTCTACCAACATCAGGATTTTGAAGTAAATCGTCTCCTTTACCTGCAATCGCAGTTTGCCCAGATACTAAAACGTATCCTATATCCGCAAACTCCAATCCTTTTTTGGCATTTTGTTCTACTAGAATGATTGTTTTTTTTTCATTTTGCTGAAGATCTCTTAATATTTCAAAAACCATTTCAATATATCTGGGTTCAAGTCCAATTGACGGTTCGTCTACTAAAAGCACTGAAGGTTTCATAACTAATGCTCTAGATATTTCTAGCAATCTTCTCTCCCCACCAGATAAAACTTTTGCTGGTTGGTTTCTTCTATTTCTTAACCTTTCATATTTTTCAAAAATTCTTTCAGCCTCCTCATATGACTCATCTGTTTTTTCTTTTATATATCCTCCCATTAATAAGTTTTCTTCTACTGTCATATCTGGAAATACAGAGTTATCTTGCAATATATAAGCTATACCGACTGACTTTAGCTTTTCTGCTGGGGTAAGATTTGTAATTTCTTTTCCTTCAAGTTCAATTTGACCAGAAAAAATATTTGTAAAACCATATATTGAATGAAGAATTGTAGATTTACCTGCACCATTAGGCCCAATTAAACACAAAGACTGAGCTTTATTTACGAATAAATCAAAGTTATGTAAAATTTCCATTTTTCCATAACCTGCGTTTAAATTTTTAATAGTTAAATGAACTTCGTTTGGAGATAATTTTTTTAAATCATCTGGTGTCGGAGCCTTTCCTAATACTTCATATTGGTTAGACATTATTGAGCTCCTAAATACGCGTCAATGACACGTTTATCATTTTTAATTTCATCTGGCGATCCATTGGCTAACATTTTACCATGAGCTAAACAAAAAATATTCTCAGCTAATTGCATAATGACTCTCATGTTGTGCTCAATAACCAAAAGAGTTATTCCAAAATCTTGGTTTACTTTAATTAATCTATCAATAATACCATTTATTAGTGTTGGATTAATCCCAGCTGTAGGCTCGTCTAGTAATAGCATCTCTGGTTCATTCATTAATGCCATAGCAAGCTCCAGTAATTTTTGTTGACCAAAAGATAAATCTCCAGCTCTTAGCTTTCTTTTTTGATATAATCCCACAAAATTTAATAAATTTTCAGCTTTATCTGTTAATTCTTTTGGGATCTTTGAAAATATTTTCATTAGATCTGCGTCACTACCTTTATGACTAATAAGCATATTTTCTATACAATTAAGCTTTCCATAAATTCTTGTTTGCTGAAAAGTTCTCAATAATCCTAACTTAGCAATTACAGGGACTGGTAACTCAGAAACTTCTTTTCCATTGAATTTAATAGATCCATTATCGATTGGATAAGTTCCTACAATCGAATTAAATAATGTAGTTTTTCCTGAACCATTTGGCCCAATCAATCCAACTATCTTCCCTTTTTCAACATTCATTGAAATGTCAACGTTTGCTTTAACACCACCAAAAGATTTACTTACATTGCTAACTTCTAAAATACTCATTTAAGTTCTACCTGTGCTTTACGATCTTTTTCATCAATCACTTCACCAAATCGTTCTGGATATTTTTCTCTTAACCATCCCATAATTCCTTCTGGGAAATAAATTACAATTACTACAATCAAAACTCCAAGAGCAACATACTGCCAACCCAAAAAGAATGTCCAAAAGCCTTCTTTAAAAATATGAAATATAGTTGCACCAATAATTGGGCCCCAAAGAGTTCCTTTACCTCCAAGTATTGCCATCAGTACCATGAATACTCCCATTTCTCTTCCATCAAATGCAACATCTGTTGAATCGATGTATCCAACCAAGCCACCCATAATTCCTCCTGCCAATCCACAAAAGAAAGCTGAGATCATCCAACCAATAATTTTGTACTTCATTGTTTCAATACCCATTGCTTCAGCTTTATCCTCATTGTCTCTGATGGCATTAAGTATTAATTTAAATCTCGTAGAATAAATTGAACGCACTGCAATAAATGTCAGAATTAAGGTAAAGAAACTTAAGAAGTAAAAAAACTCTCCTCTTGCTTCTAAACTCCCAACGTCTGGAAATGGAGGTGTTGTAAATCCTTGACCTGCACCAATAATTTCTATTCCCCCAGAAATTTCACCTGCAGCCACTCCTAAACCTAATGTGCAGATTGCAAAGTAATGTCCTCTTAGACCTAAAATTGAATATCCAATTAAGCCAGCAATAATGGTTGGAACTATAGCTGCAACAACCAACCCAACAGCCATTCCTTGAAAAAATTGAGCAGGAGTATGAACAAATGTTTTTTCACCACCACTCTCCGTCCATTCCGCTAACGGAAAGAACATCCCAACTTGAACCGATGCACAAAGATACATCCCAAGACCATAGAACAAAATATTTCCAAACGAATTATAACCCATTTCGCCACCTTGGATATTCCAAGTAGTCGCTAGAACTATTAATACACATAGTATTGATAACTGAACTTTAAAAGCTGGAAAAAGGAATGGCGCTACTAAACCAAATATTAAAATACCAGTGTATAAAATTAAATTATTCTTGTTCATATAGGCTGTTTATTTTATCTCTAAATTTTTGGTCAACTGTAAAATAATGTCCATTTTCTTCATGTACGCTTGATCCATTTAAATGATACTTATCTAAATGTTTTTTAAATTTTTCGATATCAACTTTAATTATTTTTCCAGTATCATCTGTAATTTCAACTTTTTTCATTTTAGGTACTCTCTTTTTCTCGAAAGTTTAAATCTTCTGTAAACTAAAATTAGTACTAATAGTAAAAATACAGAGCCAATTCTAAATTCTGTTCCTAGAATATAGTCTGCAAATTCTTCAAATACACCAAGACCCATACCAGACATTGCGACTCCTGGTAAATTTCCTAGGCCTGCAACAATAACGATCATAAATGATCGAATTGTATATGGTAATCCCATGTAGGGGTGAATTGTAAATGTTATAGAAATTAAAGCTCCAGCAACGCCACATAGAGCAGCATTAATTCCAAATGTTGCTGCATAAACTTTTTCTGTATCAACACCTAAAATTTTAGCAGCTCTAGCATTTTGTGCAGTAGCTCTAATTGCACGTCCAAGCTTAGATTTTTTCATGTATATTACCAGACATATTGCAAATAAAATACTTATAAAAGCTGAAAACAATTTTGAGTTTGGTAAAACCACATTATTGTTAAATAACATTGTTGTTCCATAATCTGAGTTTGCAAGTACAACGTCTGCACCAAATGCAAAATTCATTAATTGCATGAAAAGAATACTTATTCCAAAAGTTGCTAATATGGAGATAAACAAATCTCTATCTACTACTTTATTAATAACTAATTTGTAAATTAGAACACCTAGGAAATACATTATTACTGGTGCAACAATCACACCCCATGCTGGGTGAATTCCATAAAGATACATAAAATAAGCAATATATCCTCCCAAAATAACAAGATCTCCTTGTGCAATGTTAATTATATTCATCACTCCCCATTGAAGAGCCATCCCATAAGCAATCAATGCAAATAAAATTCCAAGAAGGATTCCATCCAAGCAAGCTTGGACTGTTATCATCGGATATTGGAAAACCATGAAATCCATAAAAAGTATTTGGGTTATATAAAAAAAAGCCCCCTAATACTAGGGGGCTTTAATATTTTTTATTTTATCTTTCTGACCACTTAGGAACAGGATGTATTAACTTAGCTGATGCCCATTTAGTTGGCGCAACAACTTTGTTCTCACATTTTCCTGAGTCATCACACATTACTTGGAAAAGTACCATAGGTTTGTCAACATTTTGACCACCAGGTGCAAATTTAATATTTCCATAGAATGTTTGCATGTTAGTAGCTGCAAGAGCGTCTCTTACTTTTTTTTGATCAAACGAATTTGCTCTCTCAAAAGCATCTTTAAATACTAACAATGCAGCAGAAGATTCTGCAGATTGATAAGGTGGATCATATCCAAACTCTTTCTCAAAGTCAGCCGCATAAGTCATTCCATCTTTAAAGAAATTATCTTTATATGTTAATGTTTTGTGCCATTGAGAAGCGCATAATGCGTACTGTGAGTTTTTGCCATGCTGTTTTGATAGCTTAGCAGCATCACAGTGAGTCATAGCTAACATTGGAACATCTACCTTCATTTCAGCAATTTGTCTAATTGCAGTAAGTGCACCTTTTGTGTGACCTGATACAACAAGAACATCTGGCTTCATTTGTTTAACTTTAACTAATGTTGCAGCCATATCATTTAACTCTTTTGGTAATTTATCATCAATTACTTTTTTTGAGCCAGTTCTTTTAATTGCATCTAAAACTCCCAATCTAACATCTTGAGAAAACGCATCTTGTTCAAATGCCATTGCTACTGTGACTGGTTTTCCATTATTCTTTTCAACTGCTAAATCAATAGCAACATCAAGATATAAATTAGCTGGGGCTAATACAGCAAATAGATATTTGTAACCTTTTGTAAACAAAGATCTAGATGCACCATTTGCTTCAACCATTGGAACACCATATTTTTCAGTTACTGGTGCAATCGCTTTAGTTAAACCAGAACTGTAAGGGCCAAGCATAAACTCAACACCATCTTGTGATATTAATCTTTCTGCAAGCTGTGCAGCTCTCTTAGGATTTGATTCATCATCGTAATAAATAATGTCAAACTTATAAGTCTTTCCACCAACTTTAACACCACCCATGCTGTTAATTCTATCAACGGCCATGTTATAACCATTTTGAGTATGAACACCATTAGATGAGTATTTACCAGTTAAGGAAATCGCAGCACCTAAAATAATTTTGTCACCAACTACTTTTGCAAAAGATGCAACAGAAGTTGAAAATAAAATTACTAATGCAGAAACAAAACTTAAAATTATTTTATTTAATTTCATTTTATTTCCTCTTTAATTAATTAATTATATAATGATTAAATAAAGAAATTTTATTTTATGCAAGTGGCAATAAAGGCCAAATCTAATTAATATTGTTGAGTTACAACAATTATTACAGCAATAATTACTAAAACACTCGCAGAAATTGTATTAATCGTTTTTGGATTAGCAGTTATCCACTTTATTAATTTTTGCGCGAGCATTGCATAGCCAATCAAAGATAAAAAATCTAAAACGATGTAAGTTGTAATTAAAATTACAAATTGAGCCAATAAATTAGAATTAAAGTCAATAAATTGAGGAAAAATAAAAGGAAAAAACATCCAGGCCTTAGGGCTTGTACCAGCAACTAAAAAACCATCTCTAAAAAAAGATAAGTTACTTTTTTTTATTTCTCCTTGATTTGAAATACTTTTTGGTCGAGATTTATAAATATCATAAGCTAAATATAATAAATAAACTATTCCGATCCATTTAAACGCATTAAGTGCCATTGAGTTCTCTGAAAAAAAAGATCCAATTACAAAAATAACTAAAGTTGCCTGAATCAAATTTGCAGTTACGTCTCCTAATGCAGACCAAATACATTTTCCGACTCCATAATTCATTGAATAAGAGATAATTACAATCCTGGGAGTTCCTGGTGTAATAAATAAAAAAATAATTATCTGTAGATAAAGTATAAAATCTAGGGGGAGCATAAAAAAAGATAGTCCTTAAAAACCGGGAGCTAAAGATGGCTAAGAAGGACTATCTAACAGATAATATCAGAGGCTAAAAAAAATGCATTAAATATTTTTTTCAAATATAAAGGATTTATGAAAAAAAAAGGTCACAGGCCAATTACTAAAGTCAAAAATCCAGAACCCAAAATGGACGATCCTGACTGGATCATTTGGGCAGCCTGGGCAGATAGGATAACTTTTGAGGAAATTGAAAAAAAAACTGGGAAGAAAGAATCTGATGTAATTAAAATTATGAGAAGGTCTCTAAAACCATCATCTTTCAGATTATGGAGAAAAAGAGTAAATCAAAAAAGTATAAAACATCGCAAAAAGTTTGAATACTCTAGAAAAGAAATTACTAGTAAAATTAAAAAAGGTGATTATTTATAAGTCATGAAAAAAATTACAATGTATACAGGTCCCTTTTGCAATTATTGTGAAGCTGCTAAAAGATTATTGGCAAGAAATAATGCAACATATAATGAAATTGATATTTCAAAAGTTGATGGAGCAATGGATGAAATGATTAAAAAAGCAAATGGTAAAAGAACAATTCCCCAGATCTTTTTTGATGAAGAGCATATCGGTGGTTACGATGAAGTTAGAGCATTAGAAAAAGAAAATAAACTACAAGATCGTCTAAAAAATTAATTCCAATCTTCTAAAGCTAATTGTTTCTTAGCTAATAAACTTAAATCTCCTATTTTAATTCTACCTTTGTAATTGATCTCATAATCTTCAGGAGCAAAGTCAGGTGGGCTCTTGCCTTCTAAAAATTTTTTCGATTGTTTTATAGTATAATCTAGGTTTTTTTTACAGTAAGGTGTTGCACCAACATAAACTACATTAGAATAATTTTTACCTGAATGTTTATCTTCAACAGCATGCACAACATCAGGATGCCACCAAACTGTATCTCCTGGTTTCATCTTTGGAATTGAAACTAATCCCTTTAAAAGTAAAGAATGATATTCATTGTTTACAGATAAAGCTCTACCTAATTTTGATCCACATAGTTCATTTTTTGGAACATCATCTAGTAAAGCTCGTGTTAGAACATATGCAATACCTTTTGAGATAGGTATTAATTGTAAAGTTCCATCACTTGGTCCTTGCTCAGTTAATGCTGTCCATCCTTGAAATGTTCTAAAAACATGAGCAACCGCTGGAGACTCAAATTCTTTTGTTTTGTCTCTATATTTTGCATCGAATGGATCAAATTTTTCAAAACTATCCGCAAATATTTTTTTGTAAATTTTTTGATAAAAACTATCAGTCCACCTCTCAATGGATCCAGCATCACAATGAGGAGATAAACCTAAGGTATTGTCTCCTGGCTCTCTTCTCCTTACTCTATCTGCATAAGATAGTTCTTTATTTGGATTAAAGACTTCATATTCATCATTTTTATAAAGCCAAAGATTATTTAACCATTTCTTAACTTTAGCCATTTTCTCCGAATGTCTAATTTCGATTTGAGCTTTTGACCAATAAAGACCATAAATTTGAGGTTTTGCAGATTTCAGATCACTAAAATATTTGTCTAAATCAGACTTTTCCTGTTGATCTTCATAGTAGTTATTTTCATCAATATATTTTTCTAATTGAGTATTTAGTTCAAAGATCGCTTTATCCTCAAATACATTCCTTATTATAAGACATCCTCTTTTTTTTACATTTTTTATAAAATCAATATTTGGTTGATCTAACTCACTGAAATCAATTTCTGGAATTACAGCTTTTTGAGAATTTTTTAATTGTTGTATTTTATCTACTTCAGATTTAATAAAATTTTCAATTTTAAGGAAATTTTGCTCATAGTTTTTTGAGAGACTTTTTAAGTAATTTTTTACATTGTTTATATCAATATCTTCTAACATTAAATTTAACTCTTTGGTTTGAACACTAAACAAACTCCATTGTTACAAAATCGCTTACCAGTTGGTTCAGGTCCATCATCGAATATGTGACCGTGATGGCCTCCACATTTTTTACAATGATATTCGGTTCTTGCGTATCCTATGTGGTGATCGGTTTTAGTTTCAAATACATCAGGCAAAGATTTGTAAAAAGAAGGCCAACCCGATCCACTTTCATATTTAGTATTTGAGTCAAATAATTTTTCATCACAGTTTGCACAATGAAAACTTCCCTCCCTTTTTTCGTGATTAAGTTCACTTGATCCAGCACGTTCAGTACCTTCCTCGAATAAAATTAATTTTTGCTCAGCGGTTAAATTTGGATTTATTTTTTTTGTCATGATCCTATATATTTAGCACAAGATTGATGTAACATTGAGTGTAATTCAACAAGTTTATTAAAATCTTTGTTATAACCACCACCCAAAACTCCACAAAATGGTATTCGTCTAGAAAAAAAGTTTTCTACTACTAGCTCATCTCTTAATTTAATACCCTCATCAGAAATTTTTAATTTACCTAATCTATCATTTAAATGAATATCAACACCCGCTATATAAAAAACAAAATCAAAATTTTCTTGATTAAGCTCATTTAAATAATGTTTAAGTGTTTTTATATAAGCACCATCCTCCAAATTGTCTTCTAGCTCTACATCTAAATCACTGTTTGATTTTTTTGCTGGATAGTTAGTTTTAGAATGCATACTAAAAGTAAAAACACTTCTATTATCTTTAAAGATTTCTGAATTTCCATTTCCTTGGTGAACGTCTAAATCAACAATCAAAATTTTATTTGCTAAACCTCTATTGAGTAAATAATGCGCAGCAACTGCTACATCGTTAAATACACAATAACCTGCTCCACCATTATAACTTGCATGATGGCTACCTCCTGCAGTGTTACATGAGATACCATAATTGATTGCAAGTTTAGATGCTAAAACAGTACCGCCTGTAGCAACTAACGACCTTTGAATAACACTATCTACAAGTGGAAATCCAATTTTTTTAACTCCTTCTTTGCTTAAAGTTTTATTTTTAATATCTAATATATAATTTTTTGAATGTGCGTAGCTTAATGTTTCAAATGAACAGGCTGAAGGTTTATGAAATTTATTTACTATTTTTTTTTGAGTTAAGTAGTTTGCTAGCTCTCCAAATTTATTAATTGGAAATTTATGATCATCACCAATTTTAGCAAAATAATCCTCGTGATTAACAACAGGTAGCTCCATTTTTACTCTAGCACTCTAATAGGCTTTCCATTCACACAAGCCTCTAGTCCTTCAATCATTTGGTTGTAAAAAATGCTATAGTTTTCAGCTGTTACATAACCTATGTGAGGAGTAAGAAGCGCATTAGGTAAAAATCTAAGTTTGTTATTCTCTGGTAGAGGTTCTTTATCATAAACATCTATACCTGCACCAGCAATTACATTTGTTGATAAAGCAATAATTAAATCATCTTCATTTACAATAGGTCCTCTTGAAGTATTTATTAAAAAAGCTGTTTTTTTCATTTTATCCAATTCTTTTAAAGTAATGCAATCTTTGTATCTTGCTCCTCCTTGAACATGAATTGAAAGTACATCAGAATTTGTAATTAAATCTTCTTTGCTGCAAGGTAATACGTCTAATTCTTTACATTTATCTAAGCTCAAGTTTTCACTCCAAGCCATTACTTGCATTCCAAATGCTTTTCCAATTTTTGCAACTTCTGTACCTACTCTGCCTAGACCAATTAAGCCTAGGATTTTTCCTTTTAATTCTACTCCGATTGTAGTTTGCCAATACCCTTGATACATATTGTCAAACTCCTCTTTAAAATTTCTAGCTAAACCAAGAATTAGCCCCCAAGTTAATTCAGGTGTTGGGTTTAAATTTATATCTGTACCACAAACTGTAATTTTTCTTTTCTTTGCAGCTTCTAAATCAACAGATCTATTACGTAATCCACTTGTGATTACAAATTTTAAATCATTTAAATTATCAATTAAATTTTTTGTGATTGGAGTTCTTTCTCTCATTATTAATAAAGCTTCAAAATCAGCTAACTGATCAATTGCATCTGCTTCATCTAAAAAAGGTTCGCTAAAAATCTTAAACTCATATTTCCCAGATAGTTTTTCTAAATCTACAAACTGTTGGGCAACATTTTGATAATCATCTAATATAGCAACTTTAAGCATTTTTAACTTTCTTATTTGATAACAATATTCCTGTAATAATAAAACAAGCGCCTAAAATATGATAAAACATAAATTTTTCACTAAAAAAAATCATTGCCATTATTGCGCTCAAAATTGGCATTAAGTGTAAAAAAACACCAGAACGATTAGCACCAATCATAGATATTCCTTTTATCCATAAAAGAAAAGATGCCAAACCTGGAAACAAAACTACATATGATAAAATTAAAATAAAAGGTAGTTCTAAATTAATTCTAAAGCCAATTTTATATTCAATAAAATAAACTGGTATTAAAAATACTAAACCAAAAGTAATTACTACTTGAAGTAATGATATTTGGGTTAATTCATATTTTTTTCCTTTTAACAATGTAGAATATAAAGCCCATGAGAACATTGCTATAACCATGGTTATGTCCCCTTTATTAAAATCTAAATTTTTTAATATCTCTATATTTGCTTTTGTTATAATCATAATTACACCTGCAAAAGAAAATACTACCCCTATAAGTTGAAAAATATTTGTCTTTTCAATTTTTAAAATTGAAGAAAACAACATGATCATTACAGGTATAGTCGAAATCATTAAAACGCCACTAATCACCTGAGTAAAATTTAATGAATAGTAAACAATAGAATTAAATACCGTTATACTAGTAACTCCCAAAACAATAAAAAGTTTATAGTTTTTAATTATATAGTTTCTTTTCTCTAATATTTCAGGAATTGTAAAAGGTGCTAAAATTAACCAAGCAAAAAGCCATCGATAAAAATTTAATGAAAATGGAGGAACTTCATAAAAACTTGCAAGTTTACCTACTACAAAATTTCCTGCCCAAAAAGTTACTGTTAAAAATAGATATAAATAAGCTAAAAAATTATTATCTTTAGTCACTTAACTAAATCTAAGCGAACTATAAGGTTTTAAATCTAAATTTGTATTTTCGTTCGCTATCATCCCTGAAACAATCTTTCCAGAAATTGGACCTAAAGTCCATCCTAAATGATGATGCCCAAAACAATAATAAATATTTTTGTAATTTTTTGATGGCCCCATAACAGGTAAAAAATCTGGTAAAGTTGGTCTAAAACCTAGCCACTCGTCCTCATGTTCTGGTAAATCACCAAGCATGTATTTTGCATTATTTATCAAATTTTTAACTCTTGATTTAGATAATGGATTATCTAATCCACCAAATTCTACAGTTCCAACAACTCTTAAACCTTGTTCCATCGGTGTAATTCCAAATCCACGATTGGAAAATATTACAGGTCTACTTAATAAATGATCACAATTTTTGAAATGAACATGGTATCCACGCTCTGTATCTAAGGGTATTTTTTCACCAAGATTATCTGTTAATTTTTTTGAAAAAGCTCCACAAGCTATTACTGCTTTATCAAAAACATAACTTTGCGTTTCAGTTTTAAAAACTGGTTTTTCTTCATCAAAACTAATATCTTTAATATTTACTTTGTTAAATTTTCCACCTTTTTGCAAAAATAAATCAAACAATTTTAAAAGAATTTTTTTTGGATTTCTTGCATGTCTTGCATAAGGATAATATACGCCTGCATGGTAAAATGGTTTAATATGTGGTTCAAGATCGTGTATTTCAGCTTTAGTGACTAATTGTTGTTCAACACCCAATTCATCTCTAACTTTAATTTCTAATTCTCTACTTTTTAAATCTTTATTATTCCATATATAAAGAATTCCTTTGTTTTCTACCAAACCTTCTAAGTCTACCTCTTCAAATAATTCATCATATGCGGGTAAAGCTAGGTCTAAAATTTGGTGCATATTTTTAGCAGTATGCATCATCTTTGTTTTAGTAGTATTCATTATAAATTTTATAAACCATGGAATCATTTTAGGAACATAATTCCATTTTAAAGCAAGTGGACCTGAAGAACTAATCAACATTGCAGGCACATCTGCTAGAACATCAGTTCTGTTTAAAGAAAGAGATGCATATGGTGAAAAGTGACCTGCATTACCATAAGAGGCGGCTTGGCTACCTGGGTTATCTCTATCAAAGATAGTTACATCGAAACCTTTTTTTTGAAGAAACAAAGCATTAGACACACCTTGAATCCCTGCTCCAACTATTCCTACCTTGGTATTTTTATTCATAAGTTTCTTATACAATTAAAAATTAAATTAAGAGAGTGACAAATTATGCAATCATTTGTTTATGATTAATTTTTGCACTCAATACTATACCAAATCCAATCATAGTGGCTAACATAGAGGAACCTCCATACGACATGATGGGTAAAGGAGAACCAACTATAGGTAGCAGACCCAAAACCATAGATAAATTTACTACAATATAAATAAAAATTGCAAAAGCATAACCAAAACAAAAAAGTCTAGCAAAATTGCTTCTCGAAATTGTGCCTATTCTTATAATTCTAAAAATTATTATTGAGTATAATATCAAAAGACCAACTGAGCCTATAAAACCAAACTCTTCTGAAAATAAAGTGAATATAAAATCTGTATGTTTTTCAGGTAAAAAATCTAAGTAGCTCTGAGTTCCTTTTAAAAAACCTTTTCCGTTAAGGCCTCCTGAGCCAATAGCTATTTTTGACTGTATAATTTGATATCCGGCGCCCAAAGGATCTCTATCTGGATCTAAAAAAGTTAATATTCTTAATTTTTGATATGGTTTAAGAAATGAGATTATAAATGGAAGCGAAATTAAGAATGTAATAAATGAGTATATAAAATATTTAATTTTAATTCCTCCTAACCACAATATAATTAATCCACTTAACGCAATTAATATAGATGTACCAAGATCAGGTTGAGCAATTACAAAAATTATTGGAATTATTATAATCGATAACACAATTGTTATACTAGTAAATGAATTAACATTTTCTATTTTTATTCTATGAAAGTATTTTGCAAGACACATTATGATTGCTATTTTCATAAGTTCTGAAGGTTGCAGAACAAATAAATAAAGATCCATCCATCTTTGTGAACCAGAGGACTTTAGTCCAAAAAATGAAACATAAATTAATAAAAGTATTACTATAAAATAGATTATATAAGAAAAGTTATGCCAAAATTTTATATTAAAGAAAGCCACAAAAATCATTAAAGGAAAAAAAACTGCAAGTTTTACAAAATGATTTTTTGTATGAAAAAGTATTTCACCACCATCTGTAGAATACATAACAAAAACACTTAATACAGAAAGAAGTATAACAGAAATCAATAATATATAGTCTAGGTTTTTTATTTTTTGAAATAATGTAATCTCATTATTCAATCTATCGTGCTGAAACATTTAAACAGTAATCCTCTCAAAATTTGATTGTTTATTTCTTAAATCATGTCTGTCGATTATTAATTTAAATAATTTTTTTGCAATTGGTGCTGCCGCCTTACT
Organism: Candidatus Pelagibacter sp.; assembly: GCF_052046145.1. GTDB lineage: Bacteria > Pseudomonadota > Alphaproteobacteria > Pelagibacterales > Pelagibacteraceae > Pelagibacter. The sequence continues at coordinate 232,723 of NZ_JBNGZR010000001.1, read as the reverse complement.
TCCTGAACCACCATGCTCAACAATTATACTTATCGCATATCTTGGGTTAACATATGGGCCATAAGCAACATACAAAGCATGATCTCTATCTTTGTATGGTATTTGCTCTAATTCTAAATCCAATTCCCTCTCTCTTTTGCTTATTCTTTTTACCTGAGCTGTTCCTGTTTTTCCTGCAAATTGATATTTAGGATCATCAATTCTTGATTTATAAGAAGTTCCAAATCTTTCATTAGTTGAAGCAAACATGGCTTCTTGAACAATCTTAATATTTTTTTGGTTTTTAAATAATTTTTTGTCCAACAATTTCTCAGAATCAGAATCAAATAATAACCCACTCTCCATTGATTGTTTTGCATCTTCATAAGAAATTGGATTACTATCCACAACGATTTTCGGTTTTACAGCAAAGCCTCCATTTGCAATTTGTGCAGTCATCATACAAAGTTGTAAGGGTGTCGTTTGTATATAGCCTTGACCAATACCTGTTATTAAGGTCTCCCCTAATACCCAACCCTTCCCAAGATTATTTTTTTTCCATTTTGTATTCGGAAATAATCCTTTTTTTTCAATATCAAAATAATCTCCAAGTACTTTTTTACCTAAACCAAACTTTTCAGCTGTAATTTTTAATCTATCAACACCTAATAACCTAGCTACCTCATAAAAATATGTATCACAAGATTGTTTCATTGCATTTTTCAAACTAACCCAGCCATGTCCCTTTTCCTTCCAACAATGAAATGTTTGTCCATATAACTCCATTTTTCCTGTGCATTTAACTTTAAACTTTGTATCTATTACTTTGTTTTCTAAAGCTGAAAGCGCAACGATAGGTTTTATTGTTGAGCCTGGTGAGTATAGACCTGAAAGAGTTTTATTTATTAATGGTTTTAATGGATTATTTCTAATTAATTGCCACTCATCTTGACTTATTCCGAATAAAAATAAATTTGGATTATACGATGGAGATGAATACATTGCTATTATATCTCCAGTATAGATATCCATTACACTTATAGATCCTGCTTTTTCATTTAACAATTTCCCACAAGCTTTTTGTATTTCTGTATCTAAAGTTAAACGTATTTTTGATCCTTGCTCACCTTTTTGATGCTCCAGTTGATTAATTCTTTTACCGTAAGCATTTACTTCATATCTTTGAATAGCATTTGTTCCAATTAAATGATTTTCAAGTCTTTTCTCTAAGCCTAGTTTTCCAATTTTCATTCCTGGTACAAATCTTTCTTGGATAATTTCATTTTCTAAAATTTCTTGTTCATTTGGTTGACTCACATATCCAAGAACATGTGTATATACATCATTAAATGGATAGTTTCTGGATATTGTCATTACTGGTTTAACACCAACAAGATCGTATAAGTAATTATTAATTTTTACAAATTGACTCCAGCTTAAGTTTTCTGAAACAATAATACTGTCCCACGGTTTTAGTTCTGCTTTTAATTTATTTATTCTTGTAATTCTTTTGTCACTTAGATTTAAGAGATTTTTCAATCTAACTAGTAAATAATTGAAATTCTCAACTTGCTCTGGAATTATATGTAATTGATAAACTTTTAAATTCCCTGCAATTACATTTCCAAAATAATCAACAATATTTCCCCTTGTAGGTGGAAGTTTCCATTCTCTAATTCTATTTTTATCTGAAAGTGTTAAATATTTTTTATTTTCGTTTATTTGAAGAGAAAATAAACGAGCAACGATACCAACAAAAACTACTAGTTTTGCTGCTCCGATTATGAACATCCTTCTATTAATTACATCTGTTTTTCTTATTCCTGAATTAGATTTAATCATTTGTTTGATATGAAATTTTTTCGTTTAAAAAATTAAAAAATAAAAAAAATATTGGATAAAATAAAAAAGTAAAACCTGAGTTAATCAAATAATTTGTGTAATCAACTTTAATCAAAAAGACTAAATCCAAAATAATCACTTGAATTGAATTTATTAATAAAATTGTGAATAATAATGATATCCAGTCCTTCATAAAATTTGGGGTTAAAGTAATGTTTCTTATGTAAGCTGTTACTGAGCAAAGAATAAGGTAACAAAAACTACTAATTCCTATTGGTATACCTATTACAACATCATTAATTATTCCTGCAAAGAAAATTGCTAGATAACCTAATTGATCAGGATTTCTTAAAGTCCAAAAGAAAATTAATAGATGAACAAAATTAAAAGCAAAATAATCAAGTTTTAAGTAATTAAAATCAAATTCATTAAATACAGAAAAAAATAACATTATAAATGGTACGTAGGATAAGAATATTTTTAAAAAAGGACTTTTATTAAGTGATGACATTATTCTTCTCCGCCTATTTTATAAGAAACTATTTTTACATAGTTGAGTTGTGTAAAATCAGAAAAAAAATAAATTTTTCCTTCTGATATGTTGTTAATTTTTCCAATTGGTATACCAGGTTTGAATAAACCACCAAGACCTGAGGTGTAAGCAAAAATTTCTTTATTTTTAAAATCTTCTCTAAATTCTTCTTGAGTATGTTCGATTTTTCCAAATTCACTTCCTGTACCAGAAATAACAGCTTGTATGTCATCTGGCTCTAGAACAGATGGTATTTTACTATTAAGGTCAGACAATAGTAATGCCCTTGAATTAGTATAATTTACCTCAATTATCTGGCCAACTAGATAAACATCATCAATAACTGCCATTCCAATTTTTACTTTATCTTTTGTGCCTTTATTTAATACTACTGATTTTAAATATGGGCTGTCTTTATCAATTAAAACTCTGGCAAAAATTTCTTGTGAATTTATACTTTCGTCAAGTAACTCTCTAAGCTTTTTATTTTCTGCAGTTAAAAACTCATTTTGTAATTTAAGTTGATCAGAATTTTCTATTTTAATTAAATCTTTCTGATGACTTTCATATAAGTCTATATGTGATTTGAATTTTGAAGTTATTTCTTTTAATTTATTTTCTGGGATTGATGCAATATGAGATGATCTATAAATTACTTCATTAATTCCTAATTTAACAAATTGTATTGCTTTAAAATTAAAATTACTTAGAACAATTACAAAAATTGACAAAATAATTAAAGTGAGTAAAGAAAATTTTTGTTTATCTTTTTTTTTTAAGAAAGCTGACCTAATGGCAATTACAAAATCATCTCTGCCAGTAGCCATTTTTCCTAATATTCAGATAACATAGTAGAAAAAGTTTCTTCTTGATCCAAAGCTTTACCTGTACCGACAGCAACACAAGATAATGGATCATCTGCTATATGAACTGGTAAACCTGTTTCTTTAGAAAACCTTTTATCGATATTTTTTAACAAAGCACCACCACCTGTTAAAGTTAAACCCATATCAACTAAATCAGCTGACAACTCAGGAGGAGTATTTTCTAACGCATCTTTAATTGCACCAACCATCTGTTTCATAATGTCGTTTAGTGCTTCAGCCGTATCTTCTTCTGTAATATTAACTTCCTTTGGAGTACCTGATCTTAAATCTCTTCCTTTAACTGGATAAGTATTTGTCCCAGTTGGAACAGCTGTTCCCATTTCTTTTTTTATTTTTTCTGCAGTAGTATCACCAATTAATAAATTGTATTCTTTTCTCATGTAATCCACTATTGCAGTATCCATTGAGTCACCTGCAACTCTTAAAGATTTAGAGTAAACTAATCCACCTAAAGACATTACTGCAATTTCACTTGTACCCCCGCCAATATCTACAATCATTGAACCGGTTGCTTCAGAAATTGGTAGATTTGCTCCAATAGCTGCTGCAATTGGTTCCTCAATTAATTGAACTCTTCTTGCACCTGCTGCTAGAGCACTATCTTGAATTGCTTTTCTTTCAACTGGTGTTGAACCAGTTGGTACACAAATTAAAATTCTAGGATTTGCAAATGTGCTTCCTTTATGAACTTTTTTAATAAAATGTTTAATCATTTCTTCAGTAACTATAAAATCTGCAATAACTCCATCTCTTAAAGGTCTAATTGCACTAATATTACCTGGTGTTCTTCCAAGCATTGTTTTAGCTTCGTCTCCAACTGCTAGTACATTTTTTTTTCCACCTTGATCAACTATAGCAACAACTGAAGGTTCATTAAGAACTACTCCTTGACCCTTTAAAACTACAAGTGTATTGGCTGTTCCAAGATCAATCGCCATATCTTGGCTCCATATTTTTTTAACACTGCTAAATAACCCCATTATATCCCTCTTACTTTCTGACTTTCTTGCTCCATGGGAGCTGTTTTATCTCTTTTGATTATCATTTTATTTAATGCATTTATGTAAGCATTTGCCGATGCAACCAAAGTATCTGTATCTGCTGCTTGACCCACAGTTGTTTTACCCTTTTCCTCTATTTTTACACTTACTGTTGCTTGTGCATCTGTTCCCTCTGTAACAGCATGAACTTGATAAAGCTGTAAGTTAACATCGTGAGGATATAAAGTTTTAATGCATTTGAATATCGCATCCACTGGACCATCTCCAGTTTCTGTTGCATTTTTAACATCACCGTAAACATCCAAAGTCATTTCTGCTTTTTGTGGTTCTCCTGTTCCAGCAAAAACTTTTAAAGATTTTAGAGTTATTGCATTTACTTTATTATCTACGATTAAACTATCATCTACTAAGGCAATAATATCTTCATCGTAAACATGTTTTTTCTTATCTGCTAAGACTTTGAATTTTGCAAATGCATTTCCTACTACGTCGTCAGTTAAATCTGGATAGCCTAAGCTGTTTAACTTGTCTTTAAATGCATGTCGACCAGAATGCTTTCCCATCACTAACGATGTTTGTTTAACCCCTACGCTTTCAGGTGTCATTATCTCATATGTTTGTCTATTTTTTAACATTCCATCCTGGTGAATTCCTGCTTCATGAGCAAAAGCATTTTTTCCAACGATAGCTTTATTATATTGGACAGGAAAACCTGTTGCGTTTGAAACAATTTTTGAAGCTTTGCTTAAAAGTGTTGTATTAATTCCAGTTTCATATGGCATTAAATCGGGTCTTGTTTTAATTGCCATAACAACTTCCTCAAGAGCAGCATTTCCTGCTCTTTCTCCTAATCCATTTATTGTACATTCAATTTGTCTTGCTCCAGCTTGAACTCCAGCTAACGAGTTGGCTACTGCTAAACCTAAATCATTATGACAATGAGTTGATAAAATTGCTTTATCAATATTTGGAACTTTATTTAACAAAGTTTCTATAATTGTAGTAAACTCAGATGGTATTGTGTAACCAACTGTATCAGGAATATTAATTGTTGTAGCTCCATTTTTAATTGCAAGCTCTACAGTTTTACACATGTAATCCATATCAGTTCTTGTTCCATCCTCACAAGACCACTCAACATCATCAGTAAACTTTCTTGCATAAGCAACATGTTTTCCAATCGATTCATAAACATCTTCTGGGGACATATTTAATTTATGCTTCATGTGTAAAGGGCTTGTAGAAATAAATGTATGTATTCTAAATCTTGGTGCATGCTTTAGAGCTTCATAAGCTCTATCAATATCTTTTACTGAATGTCTTGAAAGTCCTGCGGGAATAGAGTTTTTTAAAATTTTACTTACTTCTGAAACAGCTTCAAAATCCCCTGGTGAAGCTATTGGAAAACCTGCTTCAATTATGTCTATACCTAATTCATCAAACACTCTAGCAATTTGAATTTTTTCCTCTAAACTCATAGATGCTCCTGGCGATTGCTCACCATCACGCATAGTAGTATCAAATATAAAGACTCTATCTTTGTTGCTCATAACTAAAATTTTTAGAAAATCTATAATACAATCTATGAGAGAGATTGCAAAATAATTAGTTAAATAATCAATTTTAATCGACCATTTTAGGCTTACAAAAAATTAATTATAAATAGACTCAATTTTAGGCATTAACCGTAAAAGCTCTTTTGTATATTCATGGTCGGGTTTTAAAAATAAATCCTCAGTGTTTGAAACCTCACACAATTTGCCATCTTTTAAGACTCCAATTCTATCACACATTTGTCTTACAACCGGTAGGTCATGGCTAATAAATAAAATTGTTAAATTTAATTGTTCTTGTAGATCTTTAAGTAAATTTAATATTTGGGCTTGTATACTTACATCCAAAGCAGAGGTAGGTTCGTCACAAACCAAAAGTCTTGGTTGTGTGGCAAGCGCTCTTGCAATTGATATTCTCTGTCTCTGTCCTCCTGAAAATTCATGTGGATATCGATATGCAGATTTTTGAGTTAATTCTACAGACTCAAGTAAATCATAAATATAATTATTTAAATCTATATTTGATATGGATGGGTTGTGAAGTGTGATTGGTTCTGCAATTATATCTTTCACTTTTAATCTTCCATTTAGTGAAGAATAAGGATCTTGAAATATCATTTGAATTTGTTTTCTAAATTTCATTAATTCTGATCTTTGTTTTATTTTTGTAATACAAACGTTGTCAAAGAAGATATTTCCAGAAGAAGGTTTAAATAAATTTACAATCATTTTTGCAATTGTAGATTTTCCACTTCCACTTTCTCCAACTAAACCAAAAGACTCACCTTCTTTTATGTCAAAAGAAACATCATTAACAGCCATCACAGAATTCTTAGAACTTTCTGTAAAAAAATTATCGTCAAAACTTTTACTCAAATTTTTTATCTGTACTAAATCTTGATCTATAATTACTTTTTTTGTCCATCTATTTAATATTTTGATATTATTTTCTTTTTTGTCACTGTTTTCTTTTTCAACTATTACAAATCTTGAAATTTTTTTGTTAGTTGGTGGAACTGAACTTACTAAGCTTTTAGTATAATTTTCTTGTGGTTTAGTTAATATTTTTTTGGTTTCACCAATTTCAACTAAATTGCCACTTTTCATAACTGCAACTCGATCTGCAGTTTCAGCTATAACCCCCATGTCATGAGTAATTAAGATGACTGCAAGGTTTCTTTCTTTTGTTAATTTTTTAATTAGTTCTAAAATCTGAGATTGAATTGATACATCTAATGCTGTTGTTGGTTCATCTGCAATTAACAGTTCTGGTTCGCAACATAGAGCTAAAGAAATTACTACTCTCTGTCTCATTCCACCTGAGAATTGATGAGGATAATTATCAAATCTTGTCTCCGCATCTTTTATACCAACTTCTTTTAATAAATTTAAAGATTTATTTTTTGCTTCCTCTTTGCTTAATTTAATATGAGTTTGAATTGTTTCAATTAACTGTTCCCCCACTGTAAGAATTGGATTAAGTGAAGTTTGAGGATCTTGAAATATCAATCCAATTTTATTTCCTCTGTATTTAACAACGCTTTCAGAATTTTCATGAATGTTAAGATCACCTAAAATAACTGATCCACTAGATACCTTGCCTGGCTCATCAATTAAATTTATAATAGCGTTTCCTACTGTACTTTTTCCTGATCCAGATTCTCCAACTAATCCTAAAATTTCTCCTTTATTAACCTCAATATTCACATTCTTAGCAGCGTTTACTGTTTCTTTTCTCATTTGATAATCAACACTAAGATTATTTATTTTTAAAAAAGTCATTTTTTTAATTTTGGATTTAAAGTATCTCTCATCCAATCCCCTAGCAAATTTATTGAAAATGCTAAAATAACCAGGAAAATTGCTGGAAAAAAAGTAATCCACCATTCTCCTGAAAATAAAAAGTCATTACCGAGACGTATCAATGTCCCTAAAGAAGGTGTTGTTGGAGGTACGCCAACTCCTAAAAAACTTAAAGTAGACTCAGCTAAAATAGCAAGTGCTAAACCAATTGTTCCAATTACTAAGACCGGTCTTAAAATATTTGGTAAAATATGTTTAAACATAATAATTATATTTGAAACCCCAATTATTGTTGATGCTGAAACATAGTCTTTATTTTTTTCCACCAAAGTTGCAGCTCTAGAAACTCTAGCAAATTGTGGCCACTCTGAAATCCCAATAGCAAATATTAAAACATAAATTGCCATTTCATCATGCATTTCTCTCGAGATTAATCCTCTTGCTATTCCATCAACCAACAATGCCATCAAAATACTTGGTACTGTTAACTGAACATCGGTTAGCCTCATTACTATCATTTCATATTTTCCCCCAAAAAATCCAGCCGTTAATCCCAATCCAACTCCAAGAATTAAGCTAAAAATTATCGCAGAAAAACCTACAATTAAAGAAATCCTACATCCATACAAAATTGTCGATAACATATCTCTTCCTTGTCCATCAGTACCTAAAATAAATTTAGCAAGACCATCTTCTGTCCATGAAGGAGGGGTGAATGCATCCATCAGTGATAGAGAGGATGGGTCAAAGGGATTGTAAGGTGTTACGAGCTCAACAAAAAAAGAACAGAAAAAAATTATAAATAAGATTGTAGATGATACAATGGCAGTAGGCGATTTAATAAAGCTATGATAAATATCATTATCTTTGATTCTTTCCCAAGTACTTAAAGTTTTATTATCCACTTGCAGCATCTCCTTTAACTCTTATTCTTGGATCAATTAAATAATAAAGAATATCAACTATAAAATTTATCATTACGAAAACAAAAGCTATAAAAACTAAATAAGCTGACATAATTGGTATATCTACGAATTGAACTGCTTGAATAAATAAGAAGCCCATACCAGGCCATTGAAAAACAGTTTCGGTAATAATTGAAAACGCAATTAGAGTTCCGATATTTATTCCTGCTATAGTTATTACTGGTATCAATCCATTTTTTAATGCATGTTTGTATTTAATACTATTTTCACTAATTCCTCGAGCACGCGCAAATTTAATATAATCTGTTTGTAATATTTCCATCATCTCTGCTCGTACAAGTCTGATGATATAAGTCATTTGGAAAAGACTTAATGTTACAGAAGGAAGTATAATTGCTTTAAGTCCAGAGACTGTTAAAAATCCTGTAGTCCAAAAACCTAAATCAACAACTTCTCCTCTTCCAAAAGAAGGTAATATCCCTAATATTACTGCAAACAAATATATAAATAATATACCAATTACAAATGTGGGGAGCGAAACCCCCAACAAGGAGACTGCCAAAACAAAATCACTTAAAAAGCCTTTTCGATTTATGCCAGTATAAACTCCTAATAATGTACCAGTTATAAGAGCAATTAATGCAGAAATAACAACAAGTTCAATAGTTGCAGGCAATCTTTCAACTATTAATTCTGAAACAGGTCTTCTTAATTGATATGAAATTCCAAACTCACCCTTTGAAGCATTAACTATAAATCTTGAAAATTGAACATGAATTGGATCCATCAAACCTAATGTTTCTCTTAATTCTGCTCTTTCCTCATCAGAAGTTTCTTCTCCAACCATGTTATTAATCGGATCTCCAACAAAATTAAATAAAGAGAAAGACACAAAGGCGACAACCAACATCACCAAAGCAGATTGAAACAGCCTTTTAAAAAAATATTTTATCAATTTGTGAAGGTTTAAACTTACAAGCCCTTTAAAAATTTAAAGGGCTTGTAATAATTTTTAATTAGTTAAAACTAGCAGTTCTGAATAACGGCTCGTTATTCGGTCTGATAGGAACATTAACATTGCTTTTAGATGCCCAAGATATTACTTGGTGATGTAAAGGAAGATAAGAAATATCATCTTTTACAATTTTCCAAGCTTTTGCAATTGCAGCATTTCTTTTATCTAAATCAACTTCACCTTCCATAACTCTAATTGCAGCATCAACATCAGCATTACTAAAGTTAACTTTGTTCCAGCTAGCACCAGTTTCATACAGGTAATGGAAAACATAGTGGCTATCTAAAGTTGGAACACCCCATCCTAGCATATAGAAATCACCTTGATCGTCTTTAAGCTCTTTGAAGTGTTTACTTTTAGTTTGAGCAAATAAGTTAACGTTAACTCCAATTTTACCCAACATTCCAACAACTGCAGTACAAATTGCTTCATCGTTTACATATCTGTCATTAGGACATCTAAGTTCAACGTCAAAACCATTAGGATAACCCGCATCAGCTAAAAGTTTTTTTGCAGCATTAACATCGTAAGGTAATCTTTTATCAAGATCAGCTGTATATCCATTTACACCTGGGAAAGTTATAATTCCTGCTGGTTCACTTAAACCTCTCATAACTTTTTTCTTGATCGCTTCAATATCAATTGCTTGATAAAGAGCTTGTCTTACTTCTTTTTTCTTAAATGGATTATCACCTGTATTTCCAGTTCTTAATTTGTCAGCTGCTTGATCCATACCTAAGAAAATTGTTCTCATTTGAGCTGTACTTTCAACTTTATGACCTGAGGAAGATCCGATTCTTTTTAAGTCTTGGACAGGAGCATCAGTAACTATATCAATTTCACCAGATAATAAGGCTGCTACTCTTGTAGCTGCATTTTTAATAGGCATTAATTCAATTTGAGTTACTTTTTTGTCCTTCATTTCACCCCACCAATGTTTATTTCTTTTAAACACTGTCTTGGTGTTAGGCTCTCTTAAAGTTATTTTAAAAGGACCAGTTCCCATAGCATTAGTAGCAGAGAAAGTTTCTTGTCCTGCATCCCAATTTTGTGGAGACATTGCAAAGTTTTTCTCTGACCAAGCTTTAGACATTATAAAAATGTTTGATAGTTGGTTTAAAAGTATAGGATTTGGTTTACTTGTAGTTATTTTAACAGAGTAATCTCCAACCGCTTCAACATTAGCAACTGTACTGATGTATTCTTTAAAGTCAGATGTTCTTTGCTTGGCTCTTAATATACTAAAAACAACATCTGCTGATGTCATTCCAGAACCATCTGAAAACTTAGCATCTTCTCTTAAAGTAAAAATCCAAGTATTTGGATCAGTAGCTTTCCATTTTGTTGCTAAAGCAGGCCCTATTTTCATGTCCAAGCCTCTTTGAACTAGAGCTTCGTAAACTTGTCTAGATACTTGAGTAGTTGGACCCTCATTTTGTGCATGTGGATCTAGTGTTAAACTGTCTCCTTGCATAGACCATTTAATAGTTTTTGCCCATGCTGAAGAAAATCCGAATACTAGAACTAATGACAATAGTATTCTTACTATATTTTTAGTCTTCATTATTCCCCTCGTTTTTTAAATTTATATAAAAAAGTATAAGTGAAATAATTGAATTATAGTAGCAATAATTTACTGATAAAATTTAACTTTTATCGCTATCTACTAATTTTTTCTTACCTATCCAAGGCATCATAGCTCTTAGTTCTGCACCAACTTTTTCCACAGGATGTTCGGCTAATTTAGCTCTCGTAGCAAGGAAATTTTTTTGACCATTTTTGCATTCATCCATCCACTCTTTAGTGAATTTTCCAGATTGAATTTCAGCCAAAACTTCTTTCATTCTTTTTTTAGTTTCTTCTTTATTAACTACTCTGGGTCCAGATTGATATTCACCATATTCAGCCGTATTAGAAATAGAATAATTCATGTTTGCAATTCCACCTTCATAAATTAAATCAACAATCAATTTAACTTCATGAACTGTCTCAAAATATGCCATCTCTGGTTCATATCCTGCTTCAACTAAAGTTTCATAACCATTTTTGATTAGTTCAACCAAACCTCCACATAATACAGTTTGTTCACCGAATAAATCTGTCTCAACTTCATCTTTGAATGTAGTTTCAATAATTCCTGATCTTCCTCCACCAACTGCTGAAGCATAAGATAAAGCTAGGTCTCTTGCCTTTCCTGAACCATCTTGATGAACAGCAAATAAACAAGGCACTCCACCTCCTTTTTCATATTCACTTCTAACTAAGTGACCAGGTCCTTTGGGAGCAACCATAAAAACATCTAGATCTTTTCTAGCTTTAATTAAATCGTAATGAACATTTAAACCATGAGCAAAAGCGATACTTGTCCCCTCTCTTACTCGTTGTTCAATATGATTTTTATAAATTTCCGCTTGTAGTTCATCTGGTGTAAGAATCATTACTACATCAGCCCACTCTGCAGCATCAGATAAATTCATTACCTTTAATCCTTTTGATTCTGCTTTAGCTGCGCTCGATGAACCTTCTCTCAAAGCTACAACAATATCTTTTACTCCACTATCTTTTAAATTTAATGCGTGAGCATGCCCTTGGCTTCCATAACCGAAGATAGCAACTTTTTTGCTTTTAATTAGATTAACATCTGCATCTTTTTCATAAAACATTTTCATATCATCTCTCCTTTTAAATTAATTAAATATTTTAGCACCCCTAGTCATTGCTACTGCCCCAGTTCTCGAAGTACTGATAAGTCCTAAGGGCTTCAATTTTTTATTCATTTTATCAATTTCTCTTCTAAGAGCAGTTATTTGAATTACTGCTGAAGTTTTTGTTTCATCTAATATTACGGGATTAAATTTTTTACAAGCATTTAAGCATTTTTCAATTTTATTTCTTTTTCCTACAACTTTAAATAAAGCCATTTCTTTAAAAATTACACCTTTATCCTCTCTTTTAAATTCAGCAACTTTATGAACAGGCACTAACTTTGTTAATTGGAGTCTTATTTGATCAATTACTTGAGGTGTTCCAGTGGTAACAATTGTTATTCTTGAAATATTTTTAACCGCATCAACCTCAGCAACTGCCAATGACTCGATATTGTACCCTCGGCCTGAAAATAAACCGACAACTCTTGCCAAAACTCCAGCCTCATTATCTACCCATACTACAAAAATATATGTATCTGGTTTTTGTCTCTTCGTAGGTATGCTGTAAGCTGACTTTGATTTCGGCATTATGATTATACTAAGGCTTTGCCTTTTCCTTTGATTTTATTTTCCTCTTGATCATTTGGGCCTAAAATCATTTGGTTATGTGGTTTTCCAGATGGAATCATTGGAAAACAATTTTCATTAGGATCCACATGACAATCAAATATAACTGGTCCATCATAATCGATCATTTCTTGAATTTTATCATCAAGATTAGCTGGATTGTCTGCTTTAATTCCTTTGCATCCATAAGCTTCTGCCATTTTCATAAAATCTGGTAATGCTTCTGAATAACTTTCAGAATAATTTTTTTCATGCAGCAATTCCTGCCATTGTCTAACCATTCCCATATATTGATTATTTAAAATAAATATTTTTATAGGAAGATTATATTGAACCGCAGTAGACATTTCTTGCATGGTCATTAAAACTGAAGCTTCTCCAGCAATATCAATTACTAATTTTTCAGGATGAGCAATTTGAACACCAACTGCTGCTGGCAATCCATATCCCATGGTTCCTAAGCCACCAGATGTCATCCATCTGTTTGGTTTATTAAATTTATAGTGTTGAGCAGCCCACATTTGATGTTGTCCAACCTCAGTAGTAACATAAGTATCTTTATTCTTAGTTAATTCATAAAGTCTTTGAACGGCATGTTGAGGTTTTATACTTTCATCACTATTTACAAAATTAAGAGAATCTTTTTCTCTCCATTTTTCAATTTGTTCCCACCATTTAGCTAAATTCGATTTATTTGATTTACTATGACCATTTTTTCTTTTAGCAATTGTTTTATTAATTTTACTTATTACAGTCGTAACGTCTCCAACTATTGCAAGATCTACTTTGATAATTTTGTTAATTGATGATGGATCTATATCAATATGGACCTTTTTTGAATTTGGTGAAAACTCATCAATTTTTCCAGTAATACGATCATCAAATCTTGCGCCAATGTTAATTAATAGGTCACAATCATGCATAGCATTATTTGCTTCATAGGTACCATGCATACCAAGCATTCCTAAAAACTGATTATCATCACCAGGGTATGCACCTAATCCTTGAAGTGTTGAAGTTATAGGAAAACCAGTTAGCTCAACAAATTCTCTTAAAGTCTGACTTGCTTTTGGTCCTGAATTAATTACTCCTCCACCACTATAAATTATTGGTTTTTTAGCTTTGCTTAATAATTTTACTAATTCATCAATTTGATCTTTAGAAAATTTATTATGGGATTTTCCATTTAATTTTTTTTCTTTATTTGGTTTTTTATATTTTGCTTTTGCAAACTGGATATCTTTTGGAATATCAATCAAAACTGGTCCAGGTCTTCCAGTTGTTGCAACTCTAAAAGCTTCATGCATAACTTTTGAAAGATCATTTATATCTTTAACTAACCAATTATGTTTTGTGCAAGGTCTTGTAATTCCCGTAGTGTCACATTCTTGAAATGCATCTGTTCCAATTAAATGAGTTGGAACTTGACCAGAAATACAAACTAATGGTACAGAGTCCATATAAGCATCTGTTAAAGCTGTAACAACATTGGTTGCTCCAGGACCTGATGTAACTAAAACTACACCTGGTTTTCCTGATGATCTAGCATAACCTTCTGCTGCGTGACCAGCGCCTTGTTCGTGTCTAACCAAAATATGTTTTATAGAAGGGTGGTTTTTTAATTCATCATAAATTGGTAGCACTGCACCACCTGGGTAGCCAAAAATATGTTCTACCTTTTGGTCCTTAAGACATTTGAATACAATTTCTGCTCCAGTTAATAATTTTGGCATTAGGCAATCTAGCTGAAGTTGTGCTCATTGGTCAAGTTTAAGAATGAGAATTTTAAATTTTTTTCAAAAATTTATTTATGTCTTGTGGCTTTAGCTTTATCCAATTCATCATATTGCCTCTAGCCCATGTACTTTGTCTTTTGGCGTATTGTCTAGTTTTTATGGCTATTTTTTCTTTAGTATCATGCAAATCTTTTTGTTTTTTCAAATATTCTCTAATTTCATTAACTCCAATGGCCTTGTTAGCGCTTTTATCTTTTCTAACCCTTAGCTTTATGAAATCTTTTACTTCTTTTAGCGCTCCATTTTCTATCATCTCACTTGTTCTTACATTAATCCGCTCAATCAATTCTTGTCTAGGGTAATCAATGTAAACTTTAAAAAAATCATCTTCTATGAAGTTTGATTTTGTGTTTTTAAACCATTCATGTAAAGATTTTCTTGTAAACTTTTTTACTTCATAAGCTCTGATGGATCTTTGAGTATCTGTAGGGTTTATTTTTCCTCTTGAGGATGGATCTAATTTTAATAGTTTTTCATAAAACTTCTTTTGACCAAGTTTTTTTTGTAAATCTCTAATTTGAGTTCTTAATTTTAATGAAATATTTGGTATTTTAACTAAACCGTCAGTTAAAGCTTTAAAGTATAAGCCTGTACCCCCAACAAGAATTGGAGTTTTTTTTCTTTTTTGAACTTCTCTAATTTTTTTAATTACTAGCTTAAGCCAATTACCTGTTGAAAAGTTTTTTGTTACATTATGAAAACCATATAAATGATGTTTAATTTTCTGGTATTTTTTTGGATCCGGACTAGCTGATAATACCTTAAGCTGTTTATATACTTGCATACTATCTGCATTAATGATCTCTCCATCAACTTTTTTTGCAACTTTAATTGCAAAGCTTGATTTACCTGAGGCTGTAGGACCTGAGATTAATATGATCTTGGATTTTAAATCCATAATCAGTCTAACTTAACACCGATGTATCTTCGTTGATTTTGATTGTTATAGATTGCAAGTAAAACTGTCTTTTGATTTGAATTAAGAACTTCTTTGGTAATATCTCTTAAATCATCAGCTGATCTAATTTTTTTCTTCTGAGCTTCAACAATAATGCTATTAAGCTCAATTGAATTTGCTACAGGACTATTATTTGCAATTTTTGTTATTACAAGTCCTGTCGTTTGGTTTGGTAATTTTCTCTTTTTAATATCTTCTTTAGTTAATAGTCTTACTGCTATTCTTAAACTTTCGATGATCTCTTCATTATTTTGTTTTTCGGTTTCTTGATTTTTACTTATTTTAAAATCATCTGAAGTTTCTAATCTTCCTAAAATAACATTTTTAATTATCTCTTTTTTATCTCTCCAAACTTTAACTTCAACTTTTTTTCCAACTTCTGTTCGTGCAACAATCGCTGGAAGTTCTTTCATTTGATTTATTTTTTCTCCATTAAATTCTAAAATAATATCACCAGCTTGTATTCCTGCTTTTTCTGAAGGACTGTTTTCAGCAACACTAGCAACTAATGCTCCTCTTGCTTTGTCTAATTTTTCAACTTCAGCAATTTCTTTTGTTACATCTTGAATTCTAACTCCTAACCATCCTCTTTTTGTTTCGCCAAATTCTATAAGTTGTTTAATAACTCTTTGCGCACTATTTGAAGGAATGGAAAATCCTATTCCTACATTTCCACTTCTCCCAAGTATAGCTGTATTTATACCAACAACATTCCCCTGCATATCAAATAGAGGACCACCAGAATTTCCTGAATTTATCGAAGCATCTGTTTGAATAAAATCTTCATATCGTGATAAACCAATTGATCTATTTCTAGCTGAAATAATTCCAGCAGTAACAGTTCCACCTAAACCAAATGGATTTCCAATTGCTAAAACCCAATCACCAATTCTTGCTTTGTCAGAGTCGCCAAATGCTACAGGTATAAACTTTTCATCTGTTTCTAATTTTAAAACAGCAATATCCATAAGTGGGTCAGCGCCAAGAACCTTAGCTTTAAATTCCTTGTCTCCATACACTCTTACAATAATATCGTCAGCATCTTGGATAACGTGATTATTCGTAACCACAATTCCTTTCTCATCTATTATAAACCCAGAACCCAAAGCAGCTGATTGTTTTTCCTGAGGTGTCCCAAATTCTTTAAACATATCCTCAAAAGGAGACCCTGGAGGAAATTGAAAAGGAAAAGGATTAGAATTTGTTGTGATAGTGGTTGTTGTAGAAATGTTTACAACTGATGGCATTAATTTTTCAGCAAGATCTGCAAAGGAAGCAGGAACTGGTTTAGAATTCACATTCAATGAAAAAGTAAATGAAATAACTAGCGTTAAGAATATTAGTTTAATCTTATTCATATTAGCTCTTAATAAAATAAATAATTATAAAACCTATTAGTGCAAAAATAAGTCCACCTGATCTAAGCTGACTATCTTTAACAAGTTCTAATTTTTTCAACATATTTTTCATTTTTGCTGGAAATAAGGCGTACAAAATTCCTTCAATAAATAAGAAAAGACCAAAAGCTATAACTAGCTCACGCATTTAAGGATTATTGTTGAATTTCAGGTTTTATGTTCCCAAAAAATTTAAAAAATTCACTATCAGGTGATAAAATTAGAGAGGTTTCACCACCAATAAGAGCTTTTTCATATGCTTGCATAGCTCTATAAAAAGCAAAAAATTCTGGATCTTGACCAAAAGCATCAGCAAATATTTTATTTCTTTCTCCATCACCTTCACCTTTCATAATCTCAGATTGTTTTTGGGCATCTGCTAAAATTACAGTAACTTCTTTATCAGCTGTTGATGTAATAGTGACGGCCATCTCTGCTCCTTTCGCTCTAAATTCTTTTGCTTCTCTCTCCCTTTCAGTCTGCATTCTTCTATAAATTGCATCACTGTTAGCTTGAGGTAAGTCTGCTCTTTTAATTCTGACATCAACAATGTTAATTCCAAAATTTTGCGCTTCGTTATTAACACCTTCTTTAATTAATGCCATCTGTTTAGATCTATCTTTAGATAATAAAGTTTGTAATTCCTCTTGACCTAATACATTTCTAATTCTTGAATTTATAATTGTTGATAATCTTGATCTCGCAACTCTTTCATTTCCAACTGAAATATAAAACTTCAGAGGATCTACGATCTGAAATCTTGCAAATGCGTCTACAATCAAACGTTTCTGATCTGATGCAATAACCTCTTCAGGAGGAGCATCTAAATTTAAAATTCTTTTATCTAAATAAACAACGTTTTGAATAAATGGAATTTTAAAATTTAAACCTGGTTTCATTATAATTCTTTTTGGATCACCAAATTGAAGAATAATTGCTTGGTTAACCTCTTTAACTATAATTATTGATAAAAAGGCCACAACTCCAATTGCAACTAATACTCCTGCTAATATTTTTCCAGCTTTCATTTTAATTTGTCGCTTTCTTTTTTAACTCGGGTAAAGGTAAGTACGGAACTACACCTGAACCTGCATTTTTTTCAATAATTACTTTGTCAATATCTGCTAAAACTTTCTCCATGGTTTCTAAATACATTCTTTCTTGAGTAACTGCTTTTGCATTTTTGTATTCGTTGTATATAGCTATAAATCTACTTGCTTCACCCTCTGCTTTTGCAACAACTTCTTTCTTGTATGCTTCTGCAGCTTGTAAAATTTTTTGCGCTTCTCCCCTTGCTCTTGGAATAACATCATTTGCATAGGCTTCGGCCTCATTTTTTGATCTTTCCATATCGGCTCTTGCAGCCTGTACATCTCTAAATGCATCAATTACTTGATCAGGTGGGTCAGCCTTTTGTGTTTGAACTTGTGTAATTTGAATTCCACTTTCATAGTCATCTAAAATACTTTGTATTATATTTTGTGTCTCAACCTCAATTTTAGATCTACCTTCTGTTAAAATTGGCTGGATATCACTCTTTGCTATCACTTCCCTCATTGCAGTTTCAGCAGCTGCTTTAACTGTGCCCTCTGGATCTTGAATTTTGAATAAAAAATTACCAGCGTCTTTAATTACCCAAAATACTGAAAAATCTATATTAACAATATTTTCATCTCCAGTTAACATCAAGCTTTCTTGTGGTACATCAGCAACTCCACCACCTGTTGAAAAACCACTGTCCCTTTCAGACCTAAATCCTATATCCATTCTATTAACCTTGGTGACTTTTGGTGTTTGAACAGTTTCAACAGGAAAAGGTATATGATAGTTCAAACCAGGCTGTGTAGTTTTTACAAACTTACCAAATCTTAGTACAACGCCTTGTTCATCGGGTAATACTCTATAAAGTCCGCTCGCTAACCATACAAAAACTAAAACTAATAAAATTAAACTTATTGATTTTCCTCCTGAAGTTTTTCCACCAGGTAAAAATTTTTTAATTTTATCTTGAAGGTCTCTAATTAATTCGTCTAAATTTGGTGGAGTAGGACCTCTACCTGATCCATTGCCACTACCACCTCCACCAGGAGGTGCTCCCCAAGGACTTTGACCTTTAAAATTGTCTGACATAAGTCAAAGTATATAGTGTCTTTATTGCAAAAAACAAGTAATGATACTTTTATGACTGATAAAAAATCTGAACTTAGTGCCGCAATGAAAAGTAAGCTAGAACCTAAAAAATTCACTAAAAATCCTATTCTTGGAACTAAGTTTACAATTGCAATATCTAGTGCAAAAGGTGGTGTTGGAAAATCTACATTTGCAACGAATCTTGCTTTAGCTTTAAAAAAAGTTGGATGCAAAGTTGGTCTTTTAGATGCAGATATTTATGGTCCATCAATTCCTAAAATGTTCGATATTAATGAAAAACCAAAAAGTGATGGTCAAAAATTAGATCCAATTACAAAATATGACATTCAGTGTATGTCGATTGGTTTTTTAGCTGATCAACAAACTCCAATGATATGGCGTGGTCCTATGGTGACAAGTGCAATTAAAACTTTTACTCAGAAAGTAAATTGGAAAGATTTAGATTTTATTATTGTTGATATGCCACCAGGAACTGGTGATACTCAACTTACATTTTCTCAAGAAATAAAAATGGATGGTGCAATAATTGTAAGTACACCTCAAGAAGTAGCTCTTTTAGATGTTAAGAGAGGAATTAAAATGTTTGATAAACTTGGAGTTAAAATTTTAGGTTTAGTTGATAACATGAGTTTTTTCATTGGAGACGATGGAAAAAAATATAAAATTTTTGGAGAAGGTGAAGTTAAAAAAACTGCTGAAGAATTCCAAAAAGAATTTTTAGGTGAAATACCAATTAATCCTGAGGTTGGCAAAACTAGTGATGAAGGAAAGCCAATTGTAGAATCTAGCCCTGAACACGTAATTTCTAAAATATATTTAAATTTTGCAGAAAAAATTAAATCAACTTATCTTTAAGATCAAAAGCGTTCATTAATTCATTCCACTCTCTTTTAGACAATCCAGAACTTTCAACATCTACTCCTTCACCTTTAATAAGTTTTTGAATAATTAATTTTCCTTTTGCAGAAACCTCAGTACCACCAACTCTATAATCCATAAAAGCATCATAAGTTATAGGGACCCATTTTTTTACAGTATCCAGCATAATGTCTGCATAAACTCTAATTTCATATTGAGCGTGACTATCAGCTCTTAATCTTAAAAAATTCATTAAATTTAATAAATCAGTTTTCCAATACCATTGTGTATAAGTATTTAGTGTTAAATTCATTCTTGCAAGTTCTCTTGCTAGACCTTTTTTATTTTCATCAATAGTTGATCCATCAAATCTTTCATTAAGCATAGTTTCATAATTATCATATGTTCTTTCTGCATCACTTTTTAGAAGTTCTAAAACTTTCTCTGCCTGTTTTCCTTCCAAGACATCTCCTCTACCCTGTCTGTTACTAGTTGATTGAGCAGCTAAATTCTCTTTTGATGGCAAATAAAATTCTTTATCCAAAATTGAATACCTTGCAGAATATTCATTTACATTTGCAGTTCTGTGTCTAATCCATTGTCTTGCAATAAATATTGGAAGCTTAACATGATATTTAATTTCACACATTTCGAATGGAGTGCTGTGCCAATGCCTCATCAAATATTTTATCAAACCCTTGTCAGTTGAAACTTGTTTAGTTCCTTTTCCGTACGATACTCTGGCTGATTGAACTATAGATGTGTCATCACCCATATAATCAACAACTCTTACAAAACCATGATCTAAAGCAGGAATTGCTTCATATAGGATTTTTTCAAGCTCAGGAGCAGTAACTCTTTTTGTTTGGTTGCTTTGAGATTGTTGATTTTTTATTTCTTCTTGTTGTTCTTTAGTTAATTTCATGATTGTTATTGAATCTGTTGTAATTACTTTTATATTAATAATGTTGGTTTTCCAACTACGACGATAAACGAATTTCGTAATAACCATTGCGGACGTGGGGGCAGTACCCACCACCTCCACCATTACAACTTATGGGGGTGAACTAGATTCGACGGGTGACTAAAGGCTATTCTTTCGTTCGGGATTGTTCCACCGTAACGGGCTATTTTATAATTGCTAACGAAAGTTATGCACTTGCTGCCTAATTAACTTAGTTAATTAAGCAAACGGGGTCTGGGGCACCTGGCAACAGAACGCCCCTTTCCAAAAGTTTCCATTGTCCCCAGTCATTTTCCAAAAAGAATTTACATTGAAGTTTACATTGAAGTTACAATGAAGTCAGAAAACAATTTTTTACCGTTATACACGCATTTGCAAGAATAACAGTTTAAATTCAAATTTAGTCTTTAGTTTGCTACTATTAAATTATGGAAAAACAAAATCTTTCTTCACTTATATGGTCTACAGCAGATGATATTTTAAGAGGTTTATTTAAACCTAGTGAGTATGGTCGAATAATTCTTCCTTTTGTTGTTTTAAGAAGACTAGACTGTGTATTAGAACCTCAAAAAGATAAAGCATTTGAACTTCACGAAAAATACAAAAAAAAACTCAAAGATTTTACACAAGTAATTCAAAGTCAATTAAATTTACCATTCTTTAATGTTTCAAAATTTGATTTATTAAGAATTAAAAGCGATCCAAACAATGTTTACAAAAATTTTAATAATTATATTCAAGGTTACTCAAAAAATGTACTGGATATAATTGAAAATTTTCAGATAGATCCATTGATAACAAAATTAAATAAAAATAAAAAACTTTATCTTCTTATAGATAAATTTACAGAGTTCGATCTTCATCCTAAAAAAATAGACAATCACATGATGGGTTCAGTTTATGAGGAACTTTTGAGAAGATTTTCTGAAATGTCAAATGAGGAAAGTGGTGATCATTTCACTCCAAGAGATATTGTAAAACTTTTAGTCTCGTTGGTATTTGAAGGTGATAAAGAAAACTTGAAAGGCGAAGGTAAAATTAGATCATTTTATGACTCATGTTGTGGAACTGGAGGAATGTTAACTATCGGTAAAGAGTGGATAAAAAAAAATATTAACAAAGACTTAAAAGTAGAGTTATTTGGACAAGAATTAAATGACACAACTTATGCAATATGTAAATCAGATTTTTTAATGTCTGATGAAAACCCTGAAAACATAAAAGGTCCTTTTTCATCTTTGTCTCAAGATGGTTTTGCAGATCGAAAATTTGATTATATGATTACTAATCCTCCATTTGGAGTAAGTTGGAAGTCAGATGAAAACTTTGTTAAGCAAGAGTCGAAAGACTCTAATGGTCGATTTTCAGTTGGTACTCCTAGAATTTCCGATGGTTCTCTTCTATTTTTACAACATTTAATTCACAAAATGGAACTATCAGGTTCTCGTATTGGCATTGTGTTTAATGGTTCCCCGCTTTTTAGTGGGGATGCAGGAAGTGGTGAAAGTGAAATTAGAAAATGGATAATTGAAAATGATTGGTTGGAAACCATTGTTCAACTGCCTGATAGTATGTTTTTTAATACTGGTATTACAACTTATCTTTGGATAGTTACAAATAAAAAAAACTCAAAACGAAAAGATAAAATTCAATTAATTGACGGATCAAATCATTTTAAAATATTAAAAAAAAGTTTGGGAAATAAGAGAAAAGAAATTTCAGATGAAGGATTTAAAAAAATACTAAATTCTTATTTAAATTTTCAAGAAGATGACATAACAAAAATCTATAAAAATTCGCATTTTGGATATACTAAAGTTTTAATTGAACAACCGCTAGAGGAGAATGGAATAATACAAAAACTTAAATCTGGTGAATTAAAACCAGATACAAAACTCCGTGATTACGAAAGAATTCCACTAAATGACTCAATAGATGAATATTTTGAAAGGGAGGTTAGACCCTATTTACCAAAATCATGGATTGATCGTTCAAAAGATAAGATTGGATATGAGATAAATTTTACAAAATATTTTTACCAATACAAACCTCTTCGTTCATTAAATGAAATAGTTAATGATTTATTAGCATTAGATAAAGAAAACAAAGATCTTCTAAATCAGATTGTAGAAAAATGAAGACATATAACTCATATAAAGATTCAGGAAATGAATGGATTGGAGAAATTCCATCCGAATGGGAGTGTATACGTTTGGGAATGTTAGGTTCTTTTTCATCAAGTGGTATTGATAAAAAATCAAACGATGGAGAGATAGATGTTAGAATGGTTAACTATACTGATTTAATCCAAAGTCGTAGATACAATCCTATACAAACAGGTGAGAAGAATTATATGAGTGTTACCACAACTCTTTCCAAATTAAATGAACACAGATTAGAAAAAGGAGATATGGTTCTTATACCAAGTTCAGAAACCCATGAAGATCTAGGTTATGCATCTTTAATTGATTTTGATGAGGATGATATTGTGTATTCTTATCACATAATTCGTTATAAAATAAAAAAACCTATTTTTCATTATTTTAAAAAATATTTAATCAATCATCATTCTGTATTAAATCAATTTTCCTTACAATGTAAGGGAACTACAAGAAAAATTATTGGAAGAGATGTATTCAACAACATAAAAGTTGTTTTGCCTTCTATTTTAGAGCAAGAACAAATCGTAACCTTCTTGGATAAAAAAACCACCCAAATAGACTCTATTATTGAGAAAACCCAAAAAAAGATTGAACTGCTCAAAGAGAAAAGATTAAAACTAATAGAAAATGTTTTGCTGAACCCCAATATTAAAAAGATTAAACTTAAACACTTAGTCAATTTGATTAAAAGACCAATTCAAAGAAAAGAAGATAAAATTTACACTAAAATTGGAATGTATAATTGGGGCAGAGGAATTTTTAAATATCCAAGTGAAATGGGATCTGATTTAGGGGACTCTTCATTCAATTATCTTAAAGAGGGGGATCTCTTGTTAAGTGGTCAATTTTCGTGGGAAGGTTCTGTTTCAATTGTTGAGAAAGAAGAGAATAACTGCATCTCTTCGCATAGGTTTCATATTCTCAATGTCAAAAAAAAAGAACTTATAAATGAATATTTGTGGTCTTATTTTACATCACAGGAAGGACATTTTTTATTAAATGAGAACTCTCCAGGTTCTGCGGGAAGAAATCGACCATTAAATATTGAAAATTTATTAAGAGAGAAAATTCCTGTTCCAGAAATAGAAGCACAAATAGAAATTCAAAAATTAGTAATTGCAACTAAAAAGTATGAAAAATATGCAAAACCTAAAATTAAATTTCTAAAAGAATTTAAACAATCATTAATCTCATCTGTTGTAACTGGAAAAATAAAAGTAACAAAGGATATGATATGAGTGACCTAAAACCTACAGAAAAGAAATTTGAAAATCATATTGAAAAATATTTCAACTCTATTGAATATAAATCAATTCATTATGAAAAATATGATCGTACATTATGTTTAATTAAAGATGAAGTTCTAGATTTTATCAAAAAGTCTCAAAAAGAAAAATGGGATACATTGAAAGATGCTTACGGTGAAGAAGTAGAGAGCAAAGTTCTTGATCGAATTTCATCAGAAATTTCTAGAAGAGGTGTTATTGACGTTCTTCGTAATCAAGTTTCAGATCGTGGAGTTTATTTAGATCTTTGTTATTTTGAACCTAAAAGTGATTTAAATCCTGATCATTTTAGTTTATTTGAATCAAATCAATTTAGTCTAGTTCGGCAACTTCATTACTCCACAAAAAATGAAAACTCTATTGATATGGGTTTATTTTTAAATGGAATTCCAATTGTTACTATGGAATTAAAAAATCAATTAACAGGACAAAATTATAAACACTCAGAAAATCAATATCGTTTTGATCGTGATCCTAAAGAACCTCTTTTACAGTTTAAAAGAGTTCTCGTTCATTTCTGTGTAGATAACAATCAAGTTTCAATGACTACAAATCTAAAAGGAGGCAAGACAAGATTTTTTCCATACAATAAAGATATAGAAAATCCACCTGTTGAAAATGATTACAGATCTTCTTACCTATGGAAAGAAGTTTTAAATCCTAATTCACTTTTAGATGTAATTGAGAATTTTGCACATATTTCAAATGAAAAAGAGTATTACTATAATGAAGAAAAACAAACAGTTGATACAAAAAAATTTGATGTACAAATATTTCCTCGTTACCATCAACTTGAGTTAATTAGAAATCTTAAAGAACAAATTAAAAATGATGGTGCAGGTAATAACTATTTAATTCAACACACTACTGGATCAGGTAAGTCATATTCTATTGGTTGGTTATCTCATCTTCTAACCTCTCTGTATAAATCTAAAGATGATAAGAGAAGAATTTTTGACAGTATAATTGTTGTAACAGATAGAACAAATTTAGATGATCAATTAAGAGGAACTGTCAAATCTTTATCAAAGGTAGATGGTGTAGTTTTTGGTGCAGAGAAAGGTTCTAAAGAACTAAGAGAATTTCTTGAAAAAGGTAAGGACATTATAATTACAACAATACAAAAGTTTCCTTACATTTCTGAAGATATAGTTGCATTAGGTGACAAAAAATTCGCAGTCATTATTGATGAAGTTCACTCTAGTCAAAACGGTGAACTATCAAAAGAATTAAAAAGAACATTAACTAGAAATGAAGATGATGAAGAAGAGGATTTTACATTAGAGTCATACTTAGAGGAACAAATTCAAACAAGAGGAAGACAAAAACATATTTCTTTCTTTGGTTTTACAGGAACCCCTAAAGAGAAAACTTTAGAGATCTTTGGAACAAAACTACCAGATAATAAATTTAAACCTTTTCATGTTTATTCAATGAGACAGTCTATACATGAGGGATACACTCTTGATGTTCTACAAAACTATTCAACTTACAAAAGATATTTTAAAGTTAAAGAAGTAAAAGAAGATGCAATTGAGATTGATACTGCACAAGGCACTAAAGAAATTTTTAATTATGTAGACTCACATCAAATAACTATTGATAATAAAGTTAAGATAATTCTTGATCATTTTTTCAATAAATCTTCAAAAGAAATACAAGGCAAAAGCAGAGGAATGATTGTTGTAAAAACAAGAAAACTTTGCGTTCAATATTTTAAAGAAATAAACAGACAACTTGATGAGAGAAAATCAAAATTTAAATGTCTAGTAGGTTTTTCTGGCGAAGTTAAATTTAAAGGTGATCCTGAAAGGTATACTGAAAAAGGTTTAAATTTAACAATTGGTCATGACGGCGATGTTCCATTAGGTCTAAAAAATCCAAAATATAGATTACTTGTTGTTGCAAATAAATTTCAAACTGGATTTGATGAACCTATGCTTCAATCTATGTATATAGATAAACCTTTAAAAGATGTTCAATGTGTTCAAACATTATCTCGTTTAAATCGAACAATGTCAGGTAAGGCATCTACTTTTGTATTAGATTTTGCTAATGACCCGGAAGCAGTTAGATTTTCATTTCAAAAATTCTATCAAGAAGTTGGTCTAGAAGAAGAAACTGATCCTAATACACTTTATAATATTCAAACTTCAATTGATGAATTTAAAATATTTTCTGGTGAACAAGTTGATATGTTTTGTTCAATATTTTTTGATAAAGACAGAGAAGAAGGAAATCTTCATCCTGTTTTAGATGAAGTTGTTGATAATTGGAATGAACTGGATGATGATGAACAGAGAGAAGATTTCAGACTGAAAGTTGCATCTTATATAAGATTATATAGTTACTTATCTCAAATAATTAATTTTTCAGATGTTGAATTAGAAAAAAAATATATTTTTTATAGATATTTATCTAAAAAATTAAGACCAAAAACAAAAGAAAAAGTTAATATTGAACATTTAATTGACCTTGAATCTTTAAGAATACAAAAGTTACATGATCAGATTGATCCTTTAGAAAAAATAGATCATGAATATGAAGGTATCAAAACTACTGTAGGTACATTTACTCCACCCGCTAAAGACTTACTTTCAGAAATAATTGAAACGATTAACTCAAGATATGGAATAAATTTAACTGATGATGATAAAGTGAATATTGATACTGTAAGACAAAAGATATTTGAAGATGAAGAAATTGAAAAATATATGAATGGAGCAAATTCAGAACAAAACAAACAAGATTACTTCAAAAAACAATTTGATAATGTGATTTTGTCTCTTCTTAAAGATAGATTTGATTTCTATAAAAAACTTGATGAAAACTCAGGATTAAAAAATCTTATTTTTGATAAGATTTATAAAGACTATAAAGAGAGTAAGAATAAATAAATTTTATTAGATAGTAATAGTATTAATTACTTCAACTTATTAAACTGCTTCATCCCATAGTCCTTCATCATATTTAATTTGTTTTTTATCTAATAATTGAATTAAACAATCTTTCTTTGATTGTTTTTCTTTTGGTTCTATATTTTTTAAATAGAACAATAGTTGTTCAAAAGTAATTCCTTTTAAGTCTTCTTTTTTGATGTTTATGTAGTCATCAAATTCTGCAAACATATTACTATTTTTAGGATGTATTATGTCAGAGTATTTTATCATTTCGCCATAATCAGTTAGTGCTGAATAGTATTTTGCGATTGGATTTTCATTTTTATCAAATACTTCGTATTTCCAACCTTTCGGCAGATTATATTTTTCCATAAATGTAAGTGAGTTTTTTATTTTTTAAGAAGGTTAACAATTAAATATATAATATTTAAATATGGTAAGATTATGTTTTAGATTGAATATATCTACGAATACTACCTTCCACGATATTTTAGTATTTACAATGAAGTCGAAAAACAATGTTCATGTCAAAAATGCTAAACTTACATTGAAGAATACATTGAAGTGTTTCAAAAAGTCTTTATTTTCTGTTAGTATTTAAATTATAGGGGGAAACAGAACGCCCCCTACTTAATTTTATTTTTTTTAATTTCAGCTTGAGCAGCAGCTAATCTTGCAACAGGAACTCTATAAGGTGAACAAGAAACATAATTCAATCCTACATTAGAACAAAAAGATATACTATGAGGATCTCCTCCATGCTCTCCACAGATACCTAACTTTAGATTTTTGTTTTGTTTTCGTCCTTTTTCTACTGCTATTTCAACTAAATCTGAAACTCCTTCATCTATTGAAACAAAAGGATCAACAGAAAATATTTTATTTTCTAAATAATCATTTAAAAATTTACCACTATCATCTCTACTGATACCAAAAGTAGTCTGAGTTAAATCATTTGTTCCAAAACTAAAGAATTCTGCATGCTTAGCGATCTCCTTTGCTTTTATTGCCGCTCTAGGTAATTCAATCATCGTTCCTACTAAAAATTCTATTTTCAATTTATTTTCTTGTTGAACTTGACTGGCAGTTATAATTACTAATTCTTTCATTATTTTAATCTCAGCCTCTGTAGATACTAAAGGTATCATTATTTCAGGAAATGCAGATTTAATTTTATTTTTTTTAAGGTAAACCAAAGCTTCGAATATTGCTTTGCATTGCATTTCATAAATTTCAGGGAAAGATATTCCTAGACGACATCCTCTATGACCTAACATAGGATTTTGCTCATGTAGCTCTTCAATTCTTGACTCAACCTCATTAACTGAGAGATTAACTATACTAGCAACATCATTAATTTCTTTTTTTGTACGTGGTAAAAATTCATGTAATGGTGGGTCCAACAATCTAATTGTGACTGGTAATCCACTCATGATTTTAAATATATCTATAAAATCTTTTCTTTGATGCGGTAGCAGTTTTTGTAATGCTGTTGCTCTGTCTTCTTTCGTTTTAGATAATATCATTTCTCTTACAGACAAAATTCGTTCTTCATCAAAAAACATATGTTCGGTTCGGCATAATCCAATACCCTCTGCACCAAAATCTTTTGCTGTTTTGGTATCTTTTGGAGTCTCGGAATTTGTTCTTACTTTTAATTTCCTAAAGCTATCTGCCCAAGACATTAACTTTGAAAAATCACCAGATATTTCAGGCTTCACAGTTGAAACACTTCCAGCAATAATTCTTCCGGTTGAGCCATCAATAGTGATTACGTCTCCTTCTTTAATCTCCATTGAAGAAGTTTTAAAAGATTTATTTTCATAGTTTATATCAATTTCACTCGATCCTGAAACGCATGGTCTGCCCATACCTCTTGCAACAACAGCCGCATGACTTGTCATTCCTCCTCTAGCAGTTAAAATTCCTTTAGCAGCATGCATACCCTGTATATCTTCTGGAGAGGTCTCTACTCTGACCAAAATTGTATCTTGCATCATTGCAGTCAATCTTTCTGCCTCTTCTGAAGTAAATACAACTTTACCACTGGCTGCACCTGGTGATGCTGGCAATCCATTTGCTATTACATTAATTGAGCTTTTTTCATTTAAAGTAGGATGCAAAAGTGTATCTAAAGAGTTTGGGTCAATTCTTAATACAGCTTCTTTTTTAGAAATTAATTTTTCTTTAACCATATCAACTGCAATCTTGACTGCTGATTTTGCTGTTCTTTTTCCTGATCTTGTTTGAAGCATCCATAGTTTGTTACTTTCAACTGTAAACTCTACGTCTTGCATATCTTTGTAATGCACCTCTAATTTTTTCAAAATTTTTTTTAATTCTTTAAATACTTTTGGCATAGATTCTTCCATTGATAATTCTTTTACGTTAGCGTCTTGCCTTGCTTTTTTTGTAATGTACTGAGGTGTCCTTGTCCCTGCTACAACGTCTTCACCTTGTGCATTAATTAAATACTCTCCATATATTTCATTTGATCCATCTGATGGATTTCTTGTAAACACAACTCCTGTTGCACAATTATCACCCATATTTCCAAAAACCATCGATTGAACATTTACCGCAGTTCCCCACTCAGCAGGAATTTGATTTAGTTTTCTATAAACTTTTGCTCTGTTACTTTCCCAAGATAAAAATACTGCACTTATTGCTCCTAGCAATTGTTCATAAACATCTTGAGGAAAATCTTTTTTTGCCTTTTCTCTTACTTTTTTTTTAAAATCTTCAATTAATCCGTCCCAATCACTCTCGTCTAAATCTGTATCTAGCAAAACACCTTTAGTAAGTTTATAATTTTCAATTAATTCCTCAAAATGATAACCTTCAACACCCATTACAACATTACCGTACATTTGAATGAATCTTCTATAACTATCTTTAGCAAATCTTCCATTTGAAGTTTTGATTGCTAAAGCTTTAACTGTTTTATCGTTCAGACCCAAATTTAGAATGGTATCCATCATGCCTGGCATTGATACTCTTGCGCCAGAACGTACTGACAACAAAAGTGGATTTTTTAAGTCACCAAATTTTTTAGAAACATCTTTTTCAATTAATTTTAACTCTTTTTTAATTTGAGAAATTAAATTTTTATTTAATTTTTTTTTATCCTTATAAAAAATTTCACAAACTTTTGTAGATATTGTAAAACCAGGGGGTACTGGAAGACCCATTCTTCCCATTTCAGAGAGATTAGCACCTTTTCCTCCTAAAAAGTTTTTAGGATTTTTAATTTTTTTACTATCCTTAGAATTAAAGTTTAAAATAAGTTTTTTCATTAACGGGAGTCGATTAAAGCAAAATTAACATAATTGTTGAACGTTTTACACATCATTTGGATTAGTTCCAGCCTATTCTTCTTTATGACGAGATCATCTTCGTTAACAATTACATTATCAAAAAAGTCAAAAACCTCTCTTTTGACGCTAGCTAAATTGTCCAATGTTTGAACATAATTTTCATCTTTGTTAATGCCTGAAAAATATTTTCTTAACTCACTAATTTTTTTAAATAGGTTTTTTTCTAACTCAGTTTTAAAAATACCAGGGTCAGTTGTATTTGATAATTCTATTTTATCTTTTTTTAATTCACTGTCTAAAATGTTTGAAGCTCTTTTATAGCTCGCAATAATGTCTAAACCATTTGGCTTGTTAATAATTTTATTTAAATGTTTAGCTTTATTAAAAATGATAACAGTTTGATCTAAGTTAAAAGAACTGGTTGATGCTTGAATTATATCATTTCTAATATTTTCTTCCTTCATGTGATATTTTAATCTATCCATTAAAAAATCTGATAATTCATTTTGTAGAGATTGGCTATCAATTTCAAAACCTTGATCTAAATACAAGCTTGAAGAATAATTAATTAGATCTTTTATTTTAAAATCTTTTTTATTTTCGACTATTATTCTTATTACCCCCAATGCTAATCTTCTTAGAGCATACGGATCTTTAGAACTTGTTGGCTTTTGATTTAAACCAAAAAAACCAACTAAAGTATCTATCTTATCAGCCAAAGAAAGAGTTATGCTAAATGGTTTTTTTGGAACTCTTGAACCTGAACCTGTAGGTAAATATTGCTCACTTATTGCCAAAGCTAAATCTTTATCAAAACCTTGTACGTTAGCAAAATAGCCTCCCATTACACCTTGGAGTTCTGGAAATTCACCTACTAGTTCTGATAATAAATCAACTTTACAAATTGATGCTGACAATTCAACTTTTTCTTTACTGATTAAAAGTTCATCAGATATCATTCCACCCAATTTTCTCATTCTTTGGGCTTTATCGAAATAACTTCCTAATCCTTTAAAATAATTCATTGATTTTAATTCAGTTACTTTTTTGACCATATTTTGAGATTTATCTTTTTTCCAAAAAAATTCTGCGTCACTTAATCTTGCTTCAACTACTCTTTCATTTCCTAATTTAATTAATCCCTTTTTGTCTTTTTTGTTTGCAACCACTAAAAACTCATTGGTAATATTTTCTTTATTATCAAATAAAGGAAAATATTTTTGATGGTATTGCATGGTAATAATTAATATTTCTTTTGGAATTTTTAAAAATTTTTTATCAAATTCACAAAGAAGGATATTTGGTTGATCTGTTAAATCTACAACTTCATTAAGTAATCTAGGATTATCTTGGATCTTAATATTTTTATTTTTTAATATATTGTTAAATTTTTTTTCTATTAATTTTTTTCTTTCATTATGATCAACGATAATGTCAATTTTTTTAAAAAATTTTTTATAATTTTTAAATTCAAAGAAAGACTTTTTATTTTCCTCAAATTCTTTATCAATAAAAGTTGAGTTAGAAGATGTTAGGTGATGAAAATTAAAATTTAACTTTTTTTTATCAAATACAGCTAGAATTGACTTTAAAGGTCTACCCCAATTTAGGTCAAAAGTTCCCCAATACATTGATTTTTTCCATTGAATTTTATTTAATAATATTGGGATAAATTCCTCTAATAATTCATGTGTGTGCAATTTTTTTGATTTTGTCTTGAAAAAATAAAATTCTCCTTTGTCTGTTTTCTTTTGGTAGAGATCCTTTTTTAGGATTTTATTTGACCTTACAAACCCCTCTAGTGCTTCCTCTGGTGACTTAATGTTTGGACCTTTAATCTCCTCAGATTTTAGTACAACATTTTTTTGAACACCTTCAAATAATACCACTAGTCTGTTTGGTGTTGAATATGACGAGCTTTTTTTAAATAAAATTGATTTTTCTAAAAATAAATCATTAAAACTTTTAAGTAAGTCTTTCCTTAAATTTTGTTGAAGATTTGAAGGAATTTCTTCACTAAATAATTCTAAAAAAAACTCTGACATTATTTTTGACTATCTAACCAAACGCCAGCTGCAGATTTTGTAATATCTCTTATTCTTGCAATATAACCAGCTCTTTGTGCAACACTGATTGCACCTCTTGCATCTAGAATATTAAATACATGACTGGCTTTTAAACATTGATCATATGCTGGTAATGAAATTTTCTTTTCTACCAAATCTTTTGCCTCTGACTCATGCATTTCAAACATTTTCAAAAGTGTTTCTACATTCGCATGTTCAAAATTGTATGCTGAAAATTCTTTTTCGGCTTGATGAAAAACTTCGTGATATTTTACACCTTCATCATTCCACAATAAATCATAAACATTTTTTTCTTTTTGGGTGAACATACAAATTCTTTCTAAGCCATAAGTGATTTCAACTGATACAGGTTTACAATCAAATCCAGCCATTTGTTGAAAATAGGTGAATTGAGTGATTTCCATTCCATCACACCACACTTCCCATCCCAATCCTGCTGCACCTAATGTCGGACTTTCCCAATCATCTTCAACAAACCTTATATCATGATCATTATGATCTATTCCTATAGTAGACAAACTATTTAAATAAAGTTTTTTTATATTTTCAGGAGAAGGTTTGATTAAAACTTGAAATTGATAATAGTGTTGTAACCTGTTTGGATTATCTCCATATCTTCCATCTGTGGGTCTTCTTGATGGTTGTACGTAAGCTGCTTTCCATGGTTTAGTTCCTAGTGATCTTAGGGTAGTAGCTGGATGAAAAGTTCCTGCACCAACCTCCATATCGTAAGGCTGAAGAATAACGCATCCCTTTTTACTCCAAAATTTCTGAAGATTTAAAATTGTATCTTGTAATGTTTGAATTTTTTTTTTTTCTTTTTTTGCTTTAGAAACCATATCTTTGCCAAATTGATCTTTCATCTAAAATACTTGCTATTTGATCTACTTGATTGCTAGATGAAGAAAGTTTTTGACTTAACCATCCTTTTGATTTTTCAAATTTTTTAATAATTACATCATCACCAAATTTATCTTTTAATATTTCATGTGCGTTACCTATTCCATCAATCAATCCTAAATTTTTTGCTTTACTGCCTGACCAAAACTCACCTGAAAAAAGTTCTACATCAGATTTGTTTAATTTTGATCCTCTACTTTTTTCAACAACATCTATAAAGTCTTGATGAAGATCCAATTGAATATTTTTTAATCTTTCAATATCCTCGTTTTTTTCTTCTAAAAATGGATCAAGTGTGCTTTTGTTTTTACCAGCAGTATGAACTCTTCTTTCAACCCCAATTTTTTTTATTAACTCTGTAAATCCAAAAGAAGAATATATCACTCCTATGGATCCAATTATTGAACTTGAATTTGCATAAATTTCGTCCCCAGCACAAGAAATCAAATAACCTCCAGAAGCTGCTACATCTTCAGCGAATACAATAACTTTTTTTTTGTATTTTTTTGCTTGTTGTCTAATAAAACTGTAAATTAAATGAGATTGAACTGGTGATCCTCCTGGAGAATTGATTGATATAGCAACACATGTTGCTTTTTTCAGAGAAAAAGCCTTTTTAATTAGTTCTTCTTGACCCGCAAAATCAATACCTTGTTTAAATTTTCCAGCATTACCAATGACTCCACTTAATTTTAAGTGAGCAACAATTTTTTTCTTTTTAAAAAAAGAGAACATAGGTAAGTCTTATAGAATTATTTATTGAATATAAAGACTACTTATAATTGAAGAAACTGGTGCGTCAATTGATAAGTAATATATATAAACAAATTATACTAATTTAAAAATCTTATGGGAACAGTTGTACAGCTTAAAAATCAAATAAATGATTCATATTTTCAGCTTAAAGACTCGGTTGAAGAAAAACTGGTTTTAACCGAAGAAAAAATAAAATCAAAATTATATAGTGACGTACAGCTGGTTCAAAAAATGACAGATTATCATATAGAAACTGGAGGAAAAAGACTAAGAGCTTTACTAACATTGGGTAGTGCAAAATTATGTGGTTACTCTAAAGGCTCTAGAGATATAAATTTAGCTGCGTGTGTTGAATTAATTCACAGCGCTACATTGATGCATGATGATGTAATTGATGAAGGCACTGTTAGAAGAGGAAAAGAAACTTTAAACAAAGTTTGGGATAATCATTCGTCAGTTTTAATTGGAGATTATCTATTGAGTAGATGTTTTGAAATGATGGTAGAAGACGGCAACCTAGAAGTTTTAAAATTATTATCATCCACTTCATCTAAAATTGCTCAAGGAGAAGTTCTACAACTTCAACACAAAGGTGAAGTTGATATGCTGGAAGAGACATATTTGAAAATAATCTCAGCTAAAACCGCTGAGTTATTTGCAGCAGCAACTAAAGTTGGAGCAATTTTATCTGATACAGAAAATAAAGAAAAAGATGCTTTAGAGTTTTATGGAAGAAACTTGGGATTAACTTTTCAAATAGCTGACGACACACTAGACTATAATGCTGAGCTCAAACTATTTGGTAAAAAAATTGGTCAAGATTTTTTTGAAGGAAAAATTACCTTACCAATAATTTTACTTTTTCAAAAATTAGGAAATGATGAAAAGAAAATTTTATCAAATATGTTTAAAAAAGAGTTAAGAACAAAAGATGACTTTAATGAAATTATTGCTCTTATAAATAAGTATAAAATAATTCAGGAATGCTATCAAAAAGCACAGCACTATATAAATTTAGCCTCAAATTCTCTAAGTGTATTTAAAGATTCTGAAGAAAGAAATATTCTTAAAAGATTAACATCATTTAGTTTATCAAGAAATTTTTAAGGACTTAATAAAGACTTTATCCACTTCCCGGATTTATCTTTATTGTATTTTAATCTCTCGTGAATTCTGTTCTCACCATCTAACCAAAATTCAATACTATTTGGAGATAAAACCCATCCAGACCAGTGACCTGGTCTTGGTACATCTGATTTGTTGCTATATTTTTTTTTGTAATCTTGCATAGATTTTATCAATTGTTCTCGCGAATTTAATTCTTCACTTTGCTTAGAAGCCCATGCTCCTATTCGACTTTCATACGCTCTAGATGAATAATATTCATCTGCAACCTGATCAGAAACTAATGACACCTTTCCATTAATTCTTATTTGTCTTAGGAGACTTTTCCAATGGAAACACATCGCAGCATATGGATTTTCTTTTAATTCATTTCCCTTTTGACTATTTAAATTTGTATAAAATACAAATCCATCTTTGTTGAAATCTTTAAGTAAAACCATTCTAACCGAAGGAATATTTTTTTTATTTGACGTGGCCAAAGCAACAGCGTTTGGATCATTTGGCTCAGTTTTCTTTGCTTCCTCCATCCATTCATGAAATAATTGAATTGGATCATCTATATCAAGAAAGCAACTATTAAGACCTAAAGAGTTTTTTTGATTCATAATTTAAACAAAATAATCTATATAATATAGATAATGTCATTTAATACTTTTGGAAAGCTATTTCGTTTCACCACTTGGGGAGAGTCTCATGGGCCTGCAATTGGTTGTATTGTTGATGGTTGTCCTCCAAATATAAATCTTAAAGAGCAAGATATTCAAATAGAATTAGACAAAAGAAAACCAGGTCAATCTAAATTCACAACTCAGCGAAAAGAGGATGATAAAGTTCAAATATTGTCAGGAGTATTTGAGGGTAAAACTACAGGAACACCTATTTCTCTCATAATCTACAACAAAGATATGAGATCTAAAGATTATACTAATATTAAAGATAAGTTCAGGCCAGGTCATGCGGATTTTACTTATTTTAAAAAATATGGAATTAGAGACTATAGAGGTGGTGGCAGATCTTCTGCTAGAGAAACTGCAGCAAGAGTTGCGGCCGGTGCAATAGCAAAAGTTGTACTTCAAAAAAAATTAGGTAAAAAATTTAAAGTAATTGGTGCAGTAACTCAGCTAGGAATTCTTGGATGTGATACAAATCAATGGAACGATAAAGTAATTTCAAAAAATCCATTTTTTTGTCCAGATAAATCAATGATTAAATTATGGGAAAAATATTTGCTTGGTGTAAGAAAATCAGGATCCTCATGCGGAGCAGTAATTGAAATAAGAGCAAGAGGTATCCCGGTTGGTTTAGGTGCTCCAATTTATTCAAAATTAGATACTGACATAGCTTCAGGTCTAATGAGTATTAATGCAGTTAAAGGTGTAAATATTGGAGCAGGAATGAACTCAGCACAATTAAGCGGAGAACAAAATTCAGATGAAATTTCTTCAATAGGAAATAAATTAAAATTTAATTCAAATAAAGCAGGTGGAATTCTTGGTGGAATTTCTACGGGCCAAGAAATTGTTGCATCTTTTGCTGTCAAACCAACATCGTCAATTTTAACTAGAAGAAAAACTATAAATAAATTTGGGAAAAATACTTCAATATCTGTTAAAGGTAGACATGATCCTTGTGTAGGAATTAGAGCTGTACCAATTGGTGAAGCTATGATGAACTGTGTTTTACTTGACCACTACTTAATGAATAAAGCCCAATGTAGTTAACTTAAATTAATTTTTCACAACTCTTATTGTCTCCTTTTGAAACAAAATATCAGCAATTTTCTTAGAAATTTGAGAACTGTTTAATTCAGCTTTATCGTACATTTTTTTTGGATCATCTTGTTCAATAAATTCATCTGGTAAAGTCATTGATCTAAATTTTAAACCTTTATCAAATACTCCTCTTTGAGCTAATAAATTTTTAACATGGGAACCGAAACCACCTATTGATCCCTCTTCAATAGTTATCATAATCTCATGTTCCTTGGCGGATTTTAGTATAAGTTCTTCGTCTAAAGGCTTGGCAAATCTGGCATCTATCAAAGTTGATGAAACTCCCTTTGCTTTTAATTCCTCTACGGCTAACTTACACTCCTCAAGTCGAGTACCGAGGTTTAAAATACAAACTTGTGTCCCTTGTTGAACGACTCTTCCTTTACCAATTTCAATTTTTTCGTCTATTGATGGGAGATCAACACCTACTCCAGTTCCCCTTGGATATCTAATTGCAGAAGGTCTGTCATTTATATCTACTGAAGTATTAATCATTTTAACTAGTTCAGCTTCGTCACTTGCTGCCATTACTACAAAGTTAGGCAAAGTTGATAAGTAAGTTATATCAAATGAACCAGCATGTGTAGATCCATCAGCACCAACTAATCCTGCTCTATCTATCGCAAATCTAACTGGTAAACTTTGGATGGCAACATCGTGGACAACTTGATCATATGCTCTCTGTAAAAATGTAGAATAAATTGCAGCATATGGTTTGTACCCTTCGGTTGCTAGACCGGCTGCAAAAGTTACAGCATGTTGTTCCGCTATTCCTACATCAAACATTCTATTTGGAAACTCCTTGCCAAAAATATCCATACCAGTCCCTCCTGGCATCGCTGCTGTTATTCCTACTATTTTGCTGTCTTTTTTGGCATGCTTAACTAACGTGTTTGCAAATACTTTTGTATAAGCTGGAAGGTTTGATTTACTCTTTACTTGTTCGCCAGTCTCAACATTAAATTTTGACACCCCATGATAATGATCATTTGCTTTTTCTGCATAAGAATAACCTTTTCCTTTTTGAGTTTTGATATGAATCATTATAGGGCCCTCATGTCTTGATTCTTTTGCGTTTTTTAAAATTTGAATTAGGCTTGATAAATCATGACCATCTATAGGACCTGCATAATAAAAACCAAGTGAACTAAACAATGTACCTCCAGTAACTGCTGAACGGAAAAAATCTTCTGCTTTTCCTGCTTTAGCACTAAACCTTTTTGAAAATGCAGATGTAATTAATTTTAAGGTTTCTCTAAGACTAAAATATATTTTACCAGTAAATAATTTTGCCAAGTAAGTTCTCATTGCTCCAACTGGTTTTGCAATTGACATGTCGTTATCATTTAAAATAACAATTATTTTTGTTTTAGATGCCCCGGCATTATTCATGGCCTCATAAGCCATACCTGCGCTAATTGCTCCATCACCTATTACAGCTATTACATTGGAAGACTTATTTTCTAATTTATTTGCCTCTGCAATTCCTAATGCAGATGAAATAGATGTTGAACTATGTGCTGCTCCAAATGGGTCATACTCACTTTCAGATCTTTTTGTAAAACCTGATAAACCATCGCCCTGCCGTAAAGTTCTAATTTTATCTTTTCTTCCAGTTAAAATTTTATGTGGGTAAGATTGATGGCCAACATCCCATATTAATTTATCATTTGGGGTATCAAAAACATAATGAAGTGCAACTGTCAATTCAACAACTCCTAAACCAGCACCAAGGTGACCTCCTGTTTCTGAAACAGCACTTATCATTTCCTCCCTAACCTCATCTGCTACTTTTTGTAAATTATTTTCAGAAACTTTTCTTAAATCAGATGGAAAGTTGATATTATTTAAAAATTGGTAATTTTTTTTCATTTTTTTCTATTCAATATATAGCCTAATGTTTCATTTATTTTTTCAGATCTTGTACCATATTTTCTTAAATTCTTATTAATATCTTTTATTATCTTATCACAATACTTAAGTGAGTCATCATAGCCTATTAAATTTATAAGTGTTGCCTTGCCTTTTTTTTGATCTTTTCCTGTTTTTTTTCCAGCTTC
This sequence comes from Candidatus Pelagibacter sp., assembly GCF_052046145.1. Classification (GTDB taxonomy): domain Bacteria; phylum Pseudomonadota; class Alphaproteobacteria; order Pelagibacterales; family Pelagibacteraceae; genus Pelagibacter. The sequence goes on along the minus strand of NZ_JBNGZR010000001.1, from coordinate 193,421 downwards.
CTTAGAATTACTTTTCAGATCAATTAAATCATCAGCTATTTGGAATAATAAACCAATTTTCGATCCAATATTTTCAAAAAATTTAATTTCTCGGATTGTTTTTTTTTTAATTATTGCTGGAGCTGCACAACAAAAACTAAATAACATTCCAGTTTTTTTTATTTCCATTTCTAATATTTTATTCCTTGATATTTTCTTTCTCTCATAACTTAAATCTAAATATTGCCCACCAGCTATTCCTAAATGTCCTGAACATTCTGATAATTTTTTGATTAGGTTGATCTTTATCTTTTCATTTAATTTCAATTTAGGACTTGATAAAATTTCAAAAGCTAAAGTCAGTAATGAATTTCCTGCTAGAACTGCTGTAGACTCACCAAATTTAATATGAGCCGAAGGTTTTCCTCTTCTTATATCATCATCATCCATGCAGGGTAGATCATCATGAATAAGAGAATAAGCATGAATACATTCAACAGCCGACCCAACTATTATCAATGTTTTATAATCTATTGAAAATAATGACCCTAAGTCCATTAAGATTTTAGATCTAATTTTTTTTCCACCTGGAAACAAACCATACTTCATGGGTGACTTTAGCTGAGAATATTTCTGTGAATTAATATATTTTTTAAGGAAAATATTTGTATCCTTAGCTATTTTATTAAGCTGTTTTTTCATTTTTTTTAGTTATCTCTTTAATCTTTTTATTTGTCTCTTCCCCAATAGATTTAAAATTTTTATGAAATTTCTTTTCAATAATATTATTTAATTTTAGAAGTTCTTGATAACTGTCAACTGAATTGTTTAAATCATTTTCCTTCTCTAGAGACTCTATGATCTTATTTGCTTTTTCTGTAAGCTCCTCAACTGAATACTGATCATAATCAAGTGGTAATATTTTATCTTTCATATAATAATAATTATTAATACATGAAATCTATTCAATCAAATATCAAAAAAGCAAAAAAATATTTAGATAATAATCATTGTGTTGCGGTACCAACAGAAACTGTTTATGGATTGGCTGCAAACGCTTACTCAAATAGTGCAGTTAAGAAAATATTTAGTCTTAAAAAAAGACCATTAAATAATCCTCTAATTGTCCATTATTACGATATTCAAAGACTTAAAGAAGACTGTGATATAAATGATAATTTAGTTAAACTTTACAAAAAATTTTCTCCAGGTCCGATAACTTATGTTCTGAAATTAAAAAATAACTCAAAAATATCAAAATTTGTCACTAATAATAAAAAAAGTATTGCTGTACGTTTTCCTAAACATAAATTGTTAAGAAATTTATTAAAAAATTTAGATTATCCGGTTGCGGCACCTAGTGCAAATATATCCTCAAGATTAAGTTCAGTTAAACCATCTGATGTAAAAGAAGAATTTGGTTCAAAAATAAAATATATTTTAAATGGAGGAAAAAGTAAAATTGGAGTTGAGTCTACAATACTAAACCTTTTAGAAAAGCCCTCACTTTTAAGATATGGAGGCCTAGATACTAAAAAAATCGAAAATGTTTTAAAAAAAAAATTATTAATTAATACAAATTCAAAAAAAAAATTATCACCTGGTTTATTTCCGTTACATTACTCACCTGGGATACCTTTAAGAGTCAATGTTAAAAAACCAAAAAAAGATGAGGCTTATTTATTAATTAAAAAAAGAAAATCAAAATTAAAAAACTATTATTATTTATCCAAAATGAAAAATATAGACGAAGCTGCAAAGAATTTATATTCAACTTTAAGAAAAATTAAAAACGATGGTTTTAAAAAGATTGCAGTCGAAAAGATACCAAACAAAGGTCTTGGCAAAACAATTAATGATAGATTAAAGAGAGCCTCTAAATATTGATGACAAATTCTATTGAAGTAATAAATCTATCAAAAAAATATAAAGATAAAATAGCAGTAACTAATATAAATTTTAAAATTAATGAAAATGAAATGGTTGGTTTATTGGGACCTAATGGATGTGGAAAAACTACAACTATTGGAATGATTTTAGGATTATTAAAACCAAGTAGTGGTGAGGTTTTAATCAACGGAGAAAATATTGAAAAAAACAAAATCTCACTTCTTCACAAAATGAATTTTATTTCACCATATATTGAATTACCTAAAAAACTTAAAGTTAAACAAAATTTAATTGTTTATGGAAAATTATATAATATTCAAAATTTAAATGACCGAATAGATCACCTTGCAAATAAACTTAGATTAAAAGACCTTTTAAACAAAATTACAGGTGAACTTTCTTCTGGACAAAAAAACAGGGTAAGTCTTGCTAAAGCTTTAATAAATGATCCAACGGTACTTTTGTTGGATGAACCCACTGCTTCATTAGATCCTGAAACTGGTGATTTTGTAAGATCGTTTTTAGAAGAATACAAAAAAGAAAAAAAAATATCAGTTTTGCTTGCCTCTCATAATATGAAAGAAGTAAAAAGATTATGTAGTTCTGTTTTAATGATGAAAGATGGTTTAATAGTGGATAGAGGAACTCCTGAAGAGTTAATAACAAAGTATGGAAGAAGAAATTTAGAAGAAGTATTTTTAGAAATTGCGAGAAAACAAAAATGAATTTAATGAGAATTTATGGTCTTTTTTTAAGACACTTTTATTTAATAACTAGATCATTTCCAAGAATATTAGACTTAATTTATTGGCCTTCAATTCAAATTACTCTCTGGGGATTTATTTCTAATTTTTTTGCAGCTCATAGCACTTACTATAGTGGTGCGGTAGGAGTTATTCTTTCATGTGCAATTCTTTATGATTTTTTATTTAGAACCAGTATTGGCTTTAATATGTTATTTTTGGAGGAAATTTGGAGCAGAAACTTTACAAACCTATTTATTGCTCCTATGAAAATTAGTGAGATTATTATCTCTTTAGTTTTAACAGCTTTAATTAGAGCTTTAATTGGTTTAATACCAGCAATATTGTTAACTTCTCCATTGTTTGGAATTTCATTGTTAAAACTTGGTCTTCCTTTGGCTTTTCTTTTCTTAAGTTTATATTTATTTGGAATTACGCTTGGTCTACTTGTGTCAGCAGGATTATTAAGATTTGGTCCATCTTTTGAAAATATTGCATGGTCTACTATGTTTTTGTTAGCACCTTTTGGCTGTATATACTGCCCAGTTGAAACACTGCCAGGAATCTTCCAATCAATCGCTTTCGCGTTGCCATTAGTATATATTTTTGAGGAGACTAGAAATATTTTAGTTAATGGAACAGTGAATTATGAAAATATAATAAATGCCGTCTATCTTAATGGGTTTTATTTAATTTTATCAATATCCGTATTTTATTACTCTTTCGATAAAGCAAGAGAAAAAGGAACTTTGATAAACATGGGAGAATAAATTGGTGCGCCTGCTAGGAGTCGAACCCAGAACCTCCTGATCCGAAGTCAGGCGCTCTATCCAGTTGAGCTACAAGCGCATATAGTATTAATATTATATTTTATGGAAAAAAACATTAATTTTATAGTGAATGAGAATGAGAAGAATTTAAGGGTTGATGTTTTAATTAACAAAAGAGAGGAATTAATTAGTAGAACTAGGATTAAAAATTTAATTTTAAAAGAAAAGTTAACACTAAATAACGAAATAATTAAAAGTCCGTCAAAAAAAGTCTCAATTGGTGATACTATAAATCTTAAGATTCCAGAGCCTGAAATAGCATCCCTTAAGCCTTACGAATTTAAATTAGTAATAATATACGAAGATGATGATCTATTAGTAATTAATAAACCTGCCGGAATAATCATGCATCCAGGAGCTGGAAATTATGATAAGACAATTGTTAATGCATTGATGCATTATGACAAGGATTCTTTATCAAATATAGGTGACGAGTTAAGACCTGGTATTGTTCATAGAATTGATAAAAATACATCTGGTTTAGTTGTAATTGCAAAAAACAATGAAACTCATGAAAATTTATCAAAACAATTTAGTGATCATACAATTATAAGAGAGTACCAACTTTTAATATGGGGAAAATTAAGACCCTCCTCAGGAAGAATTGAGACATTTATAACTCGTAGTTCAAAAAATAGACAACTTATGGAAGTTAGTAGTTCTAAAGGCAAGAAAGCTATAACAAATTATAAAACACTTGAAATTTTTGAAAATCAGAAAACACCAACCTTAAGTTTAGTTGAATGTAAATTAGAAACAGGAAGAACACATCAGATAAGAGTACATATGAATTATAAAGGTAATAGCCTAGTTGGAGATGATAAATATAAAAAAAAATATAAAAAGTTAAAAAATATTGATTTAGATATCCAAAATTCAATTACTAAATTAAATAGACAATTTCTACATGCAAAAACTTTAGGATTTATACATCCACGAACTAAGAAAGAGATGATTTTTTCCTCACTTTTGCCACAAGATCTAAATAATATTCTAAAAATGCTTAGAAACACTGAAGAATAAATTATTGAAAATTAGGTATAATTAATTAAATAAACACCTCTATGAGCACAACAATGAGTAATAATCTGCCAACCCTTTCTAATGAAGGTGGACTATCTGCATATTTAGAGCAGATTAAAAAATTTCCGATGTTAGCTGCAGAAGAGGAATATATGCTAGCAAAAAATTGGAAAACGACTGGTAATATTAAAGCTGCAGAAAAACTAGTTACTAGTCATTTAAGATTAGTTGCAAAGATTGCTATGGGTTACAAAGGATATGGTTTGCCTATTAATGAAATGATTTCAGAGGGAAATGTAGGTCTTATGCAAGCTGTCAAGAAATTTGAACCAGAAAAAGGTTTTAGATTGGCAACTTATGCAATGTGGTGGATTAAGGCTTCTATTCAAGAATATATTTTAAGATCTTGGAGCCTTGTCAAAATTGGAACTACTACTGCTCAAAAAAAATTATTTTTTAATTTAAAGAAAATTAAAAATCAAATTTCTCCAGAAACTGAAGGAGATTTAAGAGATGAACACGTTGATCATATAGCTAATAAGCTCGATGTAAGCAAAGAAGAAGTCATTTCTATGAATAGAAGACTTTCTGGAAAAGAGTTCTCGCTTAATGCTCAAGTTGGAGAAGATGGTGATGAATGGCAAGACTGGTTGGTAGATAAAGAGCTTGATCATGACTTAAAATTTGCTCAGCACGAGGAAATGGAGCAAAGAAAAGATTTATTAAAAGACTCTATTAAAGTTCTTAACGATAGAGAAAGAGAAATTCTATACTCAAGAAGACTAAATGATGACCCGACTACACTAGAAGACTTAAGTAAAAAATATAAAATTAGCAGAGAAAGAGTTAGACAAATAGAAAATAAAGCATTTGAAAAACTTCAAAAGCATATGCTTTTATTAGCTAAATCAAAAAATCTTTTACCCGCAAATTAAACTTCAAAAGGGTTTTCAATTAAAATAGTATCATCTCTTTCTGGACTAGTAGAGATACTTGATACCTTTGCACCAATAAAATCTTCAACAGCAAAAATATATTTTTTTGCGTTTTCAGGTAACGAGTCCATATTTTTGACTCCACTTGTAGAAACTTTCCAACCTGGAAAAGTTTCATAAATTGGTTTTATTTTAATCTGGTCCTCTACAGCGGCAGGTAAATAATCTAATCTTTTACCATCAAGCTCATAAGCAACACACATTTTAATTTCATCTAATTCATCAAGTACATCTAATTTTGTTAAAGCGATACCGTCAATCCCTGAAACTTTAATAGTTTGCCTCACCAAAACACCATCAAACCATCCACATCTTCTTTTTCTACTTGTAACAGTTCCAAATTCTTTTCCACGTGTTCCTAAAAGTTCACCGATATCATTTGTTAACTCAGTAGGAAAAGGGCCCTCTCCAACCCTTGTTGTATAAGCTTTTGTAATGCCAAGAACATAATTTATAGAATTAGGACCACACCCAGTTCCTGTCGCTGCGCTCGAAGCAACAGTATTAGATGAAGTTACAAAAGGATAAGTTCCATGATCTACATCAAGTAAAATACCTTGAGCACCTTCAAATAAAATTTTCTTTTTTTGTTTTTTAAATTGATCAATTTTTAACCAAACTGGGTGGGAGAATTCTAATATTTTAGGTGCTATTTTAAGCAAATCAGATTTAAGCTGATCCTTTTCAAAAGTTTTTTTTCCTAGACCTTTTCTAATCGCATTATGATGAACTAATACAGAATCGAGTCTTTGATCTAAATTTTTTTCAGATCTTAGATCCATAACTCTTATAGATCTTCTTCCAACTTTATCTTCGTATGCAGGCCCAATTCCTCGTCTTGTAGTTCCTATTTTACTTTTTCCTGCTGCATCTTCTCTAATCTCATCCATTTCTCTATGAAAAGGCAAAATTAAATTTGCCGACTCCGAAATAATAAAATTATTTACATTTACTTCTACGCCTTTAGATTTTATTTCTTCTATTTCCTCTAATAATGCCCATGGATCAACGACAACTCCATTACCAATAATTGATATTTTACCTTTTCTAACTATTCCAGATGGCAATAGTCTCAATTTATATGTAACACCATCAATCACTAAAGTATGGCCAGCATTATGACCTCCTTGGAATCTTATTACAACATCAGCCTGTTCAGATAACCAATCAACAATTTTTCCTTTACCTTCGTCACCCCATTGAGATCCAACAACGACTATATTTTTCATTATTTAAATTTTCTGTTTAATTTTAAGGAAGTTAGATGGTTAATTGGTCCATTACCTTTTCCATATTTAGGGTTTGATTTTATTGCAGAATTTACATACTTAATTCCAAGCTCACAAGATTTCTTTACTGTTTTTCCACATGATAAAAAAGTTGTAACTGAGCTAGATAAAGTACAACCTGTACCATGAGTATTTTTTGTTTTGTGACGCTTGCTTTTGAAGATCTTTAGATCTTTTGTGTTTATTAAAATATCTAATACATTTCTATGTTTTAAATGACCACCTTTTATAAGTACATTTTTAGCTCCTAAATCCATAAGTTTATTAGCGGCAAAAATCATATCCTCTTTTGTTATAATTTTTGTTTTAGTTAAAATTTCTGCCTCAGGAATATTGGGAGTAATAAGTGATACTTTTTTAATTAGTTTTAATTTTAAAAATTCAATAGCTTTACTATCTATCAGTTTAGCCCCACCTTTAGCAACCATTACTGGGTCTAATACGATTTTTTTAACTTTAATTACATCCAAAGCTTTTAGTACCATTCTAATAACCTCTGAAGAATGCAACATACCAATTTTTATTGCATCAGGTCTTATGTCTTTACAAGTATAAATAATTTGATTAAAAATTTCTTTTGGATTAATCCCAACAATTGATTTTACACCTGTGGTATTTTGTGATGTAACCGCTGTTATTGCTGTCATTGCATAAGAACCAAGAGCAGTAATAGTTTTTATATCAGCTTGAATACCTGCCCCACCAGATGAGTCAGATCCTGCAATAATTAAAATTTTAGAATTAGGTTTCAATTTATTTAATTTTTTTTGTAATCATGTTCACACATTTATATAGAAGAGCTTTGTTTTCACTCTCTCCCATTACTCTTATTTTAGACTCTGTACCTGATTTTCTTACTAAAATTCTTCCTTTACCTTTAATTAATTTATGTGCATTTTTTATAATTTTTTTTATCTCAGATTTATTAATAATATTTTTATCTTTTACCTCGATATTTTTTAAAAGTTGAGGTGTTTTCTTAAATTGTTCAAAAAATTCACTTGCCTTTTTTCCTTTTCTTAGAGCAAAAAGAGCTTCTAAAGCTACTAATAAACCATCTCCTGTAGTTGCAAATTTACCTAAAATAATATGTCCCGATTGCTCACCACCTAAATTAAAATTATATTTTTGCATTTTTTCTTTAACATATCTATCTCCAACATTTGCCCTTAAAAATTTTATTCCTATTGATTTAAAATATTTTTCTAAACCATAATTTGACATTAATGTTCCAACAACTCCTCCTTTTAACATTTTTTTATTTTTCCATCTTGTTGCTAAAGCGGCTATAATTTGATCTCCATCAATTATATTGCTTTTCTCATCACACATAATAATTCTGTCAGCATCTCCGTCTAAAGATATTCCGATATGAGCTTTATATTTTTTTACAGCAGACCTAATATTTCTTGGAAAAGTTGATCCACATTTTTTATTAATATTTAAACCATTTGGTTTAATACCTATTGCTAACACTTTAGCTCCTAATGATTTCAATAATTCAGGACCTGCCTTATAACCAGCACCGTTTGCACAGTCGATTACTATTCTTAGTCCTCTTAAATTGAACTCTTTTGTGAAATTTTTTTTTAATATTTTAATATAATTTTTGGTACCTGTTTCTAATCTTTTAACTCTTCCTAATTTTTCAGAATGCGAGAGATTTTTTGAGATTTTCTTATCAATGAGACTCTCAATTTTTTTTTCTATTTTATCTGATAATTTCATTCCATCAGGACCAAACAATTTTAAACCATTGTCAAAATGTGGGTTATGAGAAGCGGTAATCATTATACCCATATTTGCCTTCATCTCTTTTGTTAACATAGCCAATGCGTTAGTTGGTAAGGGTCCTAGGGTATAAACATGCATACCAGCAGAAGCCAAACCTGAGACAAGAGCTGGTTCAAGGGTATATCCAGACAATCTCGTATCTTTTGCAATTATTGCTGTTTGTTTTCTTTTTTTTTGAGATTTAAAGTATGTTCCACTAGCAAGTCCAAATTTAAAGAACATATCTCCATTTATATATTTGCTATTGACTGCTCCTCTTATTCCATCTGTTCCAAAATATTTTTTTGCCATTAATTTTTGATTATCTGATTAAAAACTTTAATACCTTGCATAACTTCATTAACATCATGAATTCTTAAAATCTGAATTCCTTGCATCATTAAATAAATTGAAGAAGCCATAGTTCCACCAATCCTTGTTTTGCTATCATTTTTTTTTGATATATCTTTAATAAATCTTTTTCTTGAATTACCTACTAGTATAGGAAAACCTAATGAATGAAAAATAGAAACATCTCTTATAAGATTCATATTATGTTTCAAATTTTTTCCAAATCCAATTCCTGGATCTAAAATTATATTATTATGTTTAATACCTTTAGACCTTATTAACTTAATCTTATCTTCAAAATAATCATATATATCTAATAATTCATTTTTATATATTGGATTCTTTTGCATATTTTCTGGTGTCCCAACTGAATGCTGTATCACAAATGGAATTTTATACTTTTTTAAAACATTTATTGTTTTAGGATCATAACTTAATCCTGAAACATCATTAATAAGTTTAACCCCCATTCTAATACCATTCTCCATAATTGCAGATTTTCTTGTGTCTAAAGATATTGGTATTTTTTTTACAATTAATTTTAATGTCTTATTAATTCTATACCATTCTCGATTTTCATTTACTTCCCTTGATCCCGGTCTTGTAGACTCTCCACCAACATCTACCAACGAAGCACCAGTTTTATATAAATTGATCGCATGACTGACGCCTTTATTTTTTTTGTTGAATTTTCCTCCATCGGAAAAACTATCAGGAGTTAAATTTAAAACACCCAATATATTTGGAATTTTTTTAAAATTTAAATTTGAAAAATTTGATTTTTTTGACCTAATTTTTTTTAGATCTGAATTTATTTTTGTTTTTAGTTTTTTTGGTAAATTTCTTATTTTATTTATTGAAATTTTTCTAATTTTTTTTCTTGTAATTATCTCAACATGGTCGAAGGATATTTCTTTAATCTGATGTAAAGGGATAGATTTTTTTTTATTTACTAAAATTTTTGATTGTTTGCCGAAATAGAAATTACACGCTCTTGTGTAATATCTTGGCATTATTTATTAATGAACAATTTTTGGTTTCAAACCCATTGCACCCAAAGCTGAATCTTGATCATCTTTTGATTCTGGATCATCTAAAATTTTATCTTTAGGATATAAATTTTTATTAATTATATTCTCTATTTCTTCACCAGTTAAAGTCTCATAAGTTATTAGAGCTTTTGCAATTTTATGTAGATCATCTATTTTTTCTGTCAAAATTTCCTTAGCTTTATTATATCCTTCGTCTACAAGCTTTCTTATTTCTTTATCAATTTTCTGAGCAACTTCCTCTGATACAGATTGAGTTTGAGTAACTGATCTTCCCAAAAACACTTCTTCTTGGTTTTCCCCATATTCAACTGGACCCATTTCTTCACTCATTCCATATTTTGTCACCATTGCTCTTGCTAACTGTGTAGCTTGGTTAATATCAGACCCATTTCCTCCACCTGCTCCTGTAGATATGTTATCTTTTCCAAAAATTAATTCTTCAGCCACTCTTCCTCCAAAACAAACAGCTAGTCTCGCTTTAAGATATTTTATTGAGTAACCGTGTTTATCTCTTTCAGGTAAGTTCATTACCATTCCAAGAGCTCTTCCTCTTGGTATAATAGTTGCTTTATGAATTGGATCATAACTTGGCATATTAAACGACACCAGAGCATGTCCACCTTCATGATATGCAGTTAGTTTTTTCTCATCTTCTGTCATGACCATTGAACGTCTTTCAGCACCCATCATAACTTTATCTTTTGCTTCCTCAAATTCTAACAATGTAACTATCCTTTTATTTTTTCTCGCTGCTAACAAAGCTGCTTCATTAACTATATTTGCAAGATCAGCACCTGAAAATCCTGGCGTACCTCTTGCAATTGTTCTTAAATTAACATCTGGCGCCATTTTTATTTTTTTTACATGAACTTTTAAAATTTTTTCTCTTCCTATTATATCTGGGTTTGAAACTACTACCTGTCTATCAAACCTTCCTGGTCTTAGTAAAGCTGGATCAAGCACATCTGGTCTGTTTGTTGCAGCTATAATGATTACACCTTCATTTGTATCAAAACCATCCATTTCAACTAACAGCTGGTTTAAGGTTTGTTCTCTCTCATCATTTCCACCCCCTAGACCTGCACCTCTACTTCTTCCAACAGCATCTATCTCATCTATAAAAATAATACATGGAGAATTTTTTTTACCTTGTTCAAACATGTCTCTTACTCTAGATGCTCCTACTCCAACGAACATCTCAACAAAATCAGAACCTGAAATAGTGAAAAACGGAACACCTGCTTCACCCGCAATTGCCCTAGCTAATAAAGTTTTACCAGTTCCCGGGGGTCCAACAAGTAAAGCTCCTCTTGGAATTTTACCACCCAACCTACTAAATTTTTTTGGGTCTTTTAGGAACTCTACCATTTCTTCAACTTCTTCTTTAGCTTCCTCTACACCAGCAACATCATTAAAAGTAACCTTTCCTTTTAATTCATTCATCATTTTAGCTTTTGATTTTCCAAATCCCATTGCTCCACCTTTGCCACCTTGCATTTGTCTCATAAAGAAAATCCATACTGCAATAAGCAGTAACATAGGAAACCATGATAAGAGTACACCAAACAATGAGGGCATTTTTTCATCTAAAGGTGCTGCTGAAATACTCACACCTTTCTCTGATAATTTTTCTATAAGATTTGGATCATTAGGAGCATAAGTTGAAAAAGAATTTCCATTCGAATAAGTGCCTTTGATGTTATTTCCTTGAATCTCAACTTTTAGAACTTCACCATCTTCAACTGAATTTAAAAAATCTGAAAATATTATTTGATTTCCACCTCTAACATTAGACTGTGGGTTTTTAAACATGTTATAAAGACCTATAGTTAAGAAAACTATTATCCCCCACATTGCAAGATTTTTTAAATTCATATGTTTAAAATAAGAATTATTATTAAATTAACAAGTGACAAAATATCAGTTATTTCATCAACTTTAACGCTCTTTTGATACTATAACTGAGTTATTTACCTTCTTTATTACACAGTTTCCTAAAGTAGTCATGAGTGAGTTATCATTTTTAATTTTATAAATTAATTTTTCAATTTTTTTTCCTCTTACTGGATAGTATTTTTTACCAACACTTTTTAGCACCTCGGTGAAAGACCTAAAAACTACTTCCTCTGGCTGAAGAAAAAAATTTTTATTCAAAATAACAAACCCATTAATATTTAAAATTGTTGAATTGTCTTTTAAATTTTTTTCTACAAAGTATTTAATTGACTCATTTGCAAATCTTAAGTTTTTAATAGTTAGATAAAATTTATCATTATCTAATCCCTCTAATTCCAAGTTTTTTATAAAATTTCTAATTTTTACTCTTTTAAATTGATCATTTTTATTAGAGGGATCTTCAACATAATTTTTAAAAACTTTTTTGGTGATATATTCTAAATTTTTTTTAGAAAATTTTAATAAAGGTCTAATCAAATTAATATTTTTTAACTTAGTTCTTTGATCAAATGACACCATACCATTTAAACCACTGCCTCTTAAAATTCTAATAAAAAAATTCTCTATTAAATCATCCTTATGATGGCCTAATAAAATATTATTTATTTTTAATTTTTTTGCCTTATTTAACATAAGTTCATATCTTTTATCTCTTGCAATAGATTGGATGTTGCTTTTTGGTTTTTTTCCAACCCAGGTTAAAATCTCAAGATTAGTAGACAATTTTTTTAAAAGTAATTTTACAAATTTTGCCTCTTTTGTTGAATTATTTCTAAGTTTATGATCAACGTGAAAATATGTTACTTTTAGATGTTTTTTAATCGAATAAATTTTTGATAAAAAACATAAAGCTAGACTGTCTGGTCCACCAGAAACTGCAACTATAAAATCCTCATTTAATCTAAAATTTTTTTCAAATTTTTTATAAATTTTAGAAGTTTGTTTATCTTTTAATTGATTTAATAAAAACTTATGAGTCTTGTTTGATACATTCAAATTTTTTGGACTCATATTTTGCTTTTTGTATTACAGACTGATTTGCATTAGGATATTGTAATTCTACACCATTTATCATTTTACATCCTTGGTCTTTTTCACCAATTTGAACCATTGATACTCCAAGTTTTAATAGATTAATTGGAGCTTTTTTTCCTTTAGGATATTTTTGGTAACCCTCTAAATAAGCAGAAGCTGCATCAGTATATAATTGTCTAATTCTGAATGTTTCTGCATACCAGTATTGTGCACTACCCGCTAACTCATGATCGGCATTAGAAAGAACAAATTCTCTAAAAGCTCTTTCCGCTGTACTGTAGTCTCCAACTTTTAAAAAACTTGTTGCAAATTCATATTGCTCCACTGGATTTAAATCTTGAGGAAGTATTTTTTCTTCAGACTGAAAAGTTTCTGTTACAATTGAAGCTGTAGTATCTACAGATTGAATTTGTTGTGATGTTTCCTTTGTCTCCGTATCTTTATATGAAATTGTTCCTAAATCTTGGGGCTGTGAACTACCAGGTAAAATTTTTTGTTCATCAGTCTTTGGTTTTGAACTTAATTGATTTTCCTCGCTACTTATATTTACAGAGCTAATGTTTGTCTCTATATCTTGAAATCTTATTTGGTTATCTGCTTGAATTTTTGAAACACGAGTAGATAATTTATCCAACTTAAAATTTATTTCTTCAAATTTATTAGTTAGTTCTCTAAACTGATCCTCAACTTCTGACAATTTTAATAAATGTCTAGTTAAAACATCTTCTGAGTTTTGGTCTAAGTTTGAAACCGAACTATCATTAGTACTTGCTTTTACTTCTATAGATCCAGAGTAAACTGCTCTTTCGAGTGTTTTAAGATCATTTTTTATTATTTCTAATGTTTCATAAATATTATGGTTATCTGCAAAAGAAATATTAATAAACACCCAATTTAAAATTAAAAATAATTTTAAAATTACTAATTTAAATATGAGCATCATTTAAATTAGATTTATGATTATAAAAATGGCAAAAAAAAGACCCTAAATCCAATAAAGGTTTTAGGGTCTTAGATTTTAAATAATTAATTTGCTTTAACAGTTACTGATCTTCTGTTTTTTGACCAAGCCAATGGGTTTGAACCAGAGTCAACTGGTCTCTCTTTACCATAACTTAATACTGTAATTCTGTCAGAAGATATTCCGTAAGTCATTAAATAGTCTTTAGCTGCATTTGCTCTTCTTTCACCAAGAGCCAAGTTATATTCTCTTGTTCCTCTTTCGTCAGCATGACCTTCAAGAACTACGTTTATGTTTGGATTCTTTCTTAACCAAGCTGCTTGGGCTCTTAAAGTTTCTCTTGATGCAGTTGTTAATATCGACTCATTTGTTGCAAAGAAAACTCTGTCTGGAACACCATCAGCTAAATATTCAACTGTGTCTGTTCCTGTGTAAACATCACCTTGCATTTGACCTTGAATGTCTGTTGCCACTTCTTTTTTAGTTGCACATGCAGATAGCACCAGGCAAGCTGTTAATACTAAAAGTGTGTTTTTTAAAATTTTGTTTAATTTCATTAAATTGCTCCTTGCTGCTAATTTCAATTTCTTAACTTTTTCACAACTAAATAGAGGTTTCAAGTCTAAAAATCAAGAAATTTAGAAAAATTAATCTTTAATTACTTAATAAAGATGACCATGATGGGTCTGAAGCATCTGTCGGTGTCTTTATTTGCCGTTCATTATAACCAGTTAAATCTATAGACCACAATTTTGCAGAAAAACCTTCTCCCTTGGAGTTAGTTTTTGTCTCTCTATAAAATATTAATACCCTTCCATTTGGAGACCAAGAAGGTGCTTCTTGATAATAATTTTCTGTTAACAACCTTTCACCACTACCATCGGTTCTCATTACACCTATATAAAATTTACCTTTATGTAATTTTGTAAATGCAATTAAATCTCCTCTTGGAGACCATACAGGTGTTCCATATAAACCGTTACCAAAAGAAATTCTTTTTACATCACTTCCATCATTCTTCATTACATAAATTTGCTGATAACCACTTCTATCAGAATTAAATGTAATATATTTTCCATCAGGAGAATAAGATGGAGAAGTGTCAATTGATGGATGATTGGTAATTTTTTCTACAATTCTATTTTCTAAATCCATAGTGTAAATATCTGACTTTCCATCTTTAGCAAAACTCATAATTATTTTTTTACCATCAGGTGAAAAACGTGGTGCAAACGTCATTCCAGGAAAATCTCCAACTACCTCTTGTGTACCAGTTTCTATATCTAATAAATAAACCCTTGGCATATTTTTAAAGTATGACAAATAGGTTACCATTTGACTTGCTGGATTAAATCTTGGTGTTAAAACTAACTCATTCCCTAATGTCAAAAATTTATTGTTAGCTCCGTCTTGATCCATGATTGCTAATTTTTTTATTCTTTGTGTTTTTGGTCCTTCTTCTGAGACATAAATTATTCTTGTATCAAAATAACCTTTTTCTCCAGTCAGCCTTTCGTAAACCTTATCAGAAATAATATGCCCTACTCTTCTCCAATTGTTAGGAACTGTGGTAAAAGCTAAAGCCATCATTTCTTTAGCAGCTAAAACGTCCCATAATCGAAACTCAACTCTTAATTTATCGTCAACATAATTTACTTTGCCAGTAATAAGTGCTTGAGCTTTAATTAAATTCCAATCTTCAAATCTTGGTTTTAAATTTGCAATATCAGGAGCTTGTAAAAAAGCCTTTTTGTCTAGAGGATTAAATAATCCCGAGGTTCTTAAATTATTCTCAACGATATTTGATATCTCCGAGCCAATATTTTCTTTTTTAAGTATTTTTTCAAAACCTTTTCTAGACTCTTCATCAATTGATAGGGGAGAAACTGCTAATGGAAGTGGATTTAAATTTCCCCTAGTTATATCAACTTCAATTAAAGCATTTGCTTTGATAGGTATTAATATAAATAATAATATTAAAATTTTTTTTGTCATTTAAATATACTACCCTTCTAGCATCTCTCTTGCATCAAAATTTAATTGTAATTCTTTCCATCTTTCATATCCAGTTGTTGGAACTCTTAATGGTTGGCATAACTTGACAGCTCTCAAAGCACTTTCTGCTAAAACCTTGTAAAATCCTTGGCCTGGTTTATTCATTCTTGCATGGTCCAAAATTTCTGTTTTTGATACTGTTCCATCAGGTTTTAATTTTAACTTTATTCTTACCAACAAATTTTCATTGTATGGTAATCCTAATGGAATACTCCAGCACCCAAATATTTGTGCCTTAAGAGCATCCTCTTCGCTTAGTGTAAGACCTGTGTTTTCTACATTTCTTTCTTGATCTTGAGTAATGTCATCATTTGTTTTTAAAACTTCTGCACTCTCTTCTTTTGATTTATCAATTAAAGCGGCAATATTATTTGGATCAAACAAATCTTTTTTTTCAAATTCTGATACTTGTTTAACTTCATCATCTACTTTTTCAGGATTTTGTTTTTTTTCTTCTTTTGTTTCAACCTTTTTTAAAGTTTTTTCTGGAAGTGGAATTGCCTCAGGTGTTTCATTTTCAATTTTTTTATTATTTTGATCAGGAGCTAGGACTGTTTTTGTTTTAGTTTTTTCAACTTTTTTTGGTGGAGCTTGTTCTGAAACAAGTTTTTTTTCTTTCTCTTTTACTTTCTCAATTATTTTTTTAGCCTTAGGTGCAAATGGAATATTGGTTTTTTCTGCTATTTGAATTAACTCAACTGATACTATTGGTGGAATATCAAGTGGTTTCTTTGCCAAAAAGGGTAAACTCATAGCTGTAATGAAAATCAACAAAGCATGTAAAACAGAAGAAATAATTAAACTTCTATTCACTTTAATTACCTTTGCTTATACGGTTCTGAAATCAATGCTACTTTAGTAAAACCAGACCCTGATAGTAATCCCATAATTTCTAAAACTCTTCCATAATTTATAGTTTTGTCACCTCTAACATAAATTCTGGTATCAGTTCTATTTTTTGAAACCGCTAAAACTTTCGCAATAATATTATCGTATTCAACTTTTGCTTCTTGAATAAAAATTTCACCTTTTGCGTTAATTGACAGTGTTAAAGGTTCTGTTTCTTCTGGTAAAGAGTCTGCCGAACTTTCTGGTAAATCAACTTGAACGCCTACCGTTAACAATGGTGCTGTTACCATAAATATAATTAATAATACCAACATAACATCTACGAATGGAGTAACATTTATTTCACTCATAGGTTCTTTTGATGAGCGATTAAATTTGAAAGCCATTTGTTAGATGATTGTTAAAAATCTTTTAGAGAAGTTTTCTAATTTTTCAGAATATTTTTTAGCGTCATTATTGAATTTGTTGTAGGCAACTACTGCTGGTATTGCGGCTAACAGACCAAGTGCAGTTGCAAATAAAGCTTCGGCTATTCCCGGCGCAACTATCGCAAGACTTGTGTTTCTTGAAATAGCTATAGACTGAAAAGAATTCATAATTCCCCAAACAGTTCCAAACAATCCAATAAATGGTGCTGTTGAACCTACTGTTGCCAAAAAAGTAAAGCCTTTTTCAATTTTTGTCATTTGTTTTTCAATACCAGCCTCGAGAGACGCGCTCATTCTCTCACTAATGTTAGTTCTTGATTTTTTTTTAAGCAATCCTTCCATTGCATCTTGAAACACAAGTGACATTGGATCCTCAAGTTTGCTAGGTAAATTATTGTAAAAAGTTTCAGCAGATTTAGAATTCCAAAATTTTTCTTCGAATTCTTCTGAGGATTTAGTTATTTTTTTAAACAAACGAAACTTTTCAATAATTACAGCCCAAGAATATATTGAGCACAATATTAATATAATCATTACAGACTTAACAATTATGTCTGCTCTAAAAAATAAACTGAATAGTGAAAAATCAGTATTTGTTCCTAATTCAACTGCTTTTGCTGCTATATCTGCTTCCATGATTACTCATCACACGTAAATGTGTCATGATTTTGTCTTTTAATTTGAATTGATTATTCTTCTTTTTGATAAGTTTCGTAGAAAAAACTGGCTATTAGTATTGCATCTGCCTTGTTATTATCTTTCTTTTTTGACAATTGTGATGAAAAATATGGAAAAATTTCAATAGCTCTTGTTCTACTTGCATCTTTTTCTGAATTAATAAGGTTAAAATATTTTTTCCACTTAGCAGGCCTAACATAATAAACAGGTAAATGCATTGCACTGCATATTCCTTTTAAAATACCAAAAGATTGACCAAAATTAAACATACTGGTAACGCCTTGTCCAGGCATTGCAGAAACTTGTTCAATTACAACTTTTATGTTTTTTTTATCAAATTTGTTTATCCTTTCACTAATTTCATTAAATATTTGAGCACCATTTACTTGTCTTTTATTCTTCTTGCCATCTGTCATGGTTGGCATTTCAATTACATCTTTAATTATACCATCTTGAAAAAAACAGATTGAACCTGAGATGCCTGGATCAATTCCAATAATCATCATTAAATACCACCTAAATTAAGGTTTGAATAAACGTTCTGAACATCGTCATCTTCCTCAAGAGTTTCTAAAAAATCTACGACATTATCTTTATTTTCTTTATTTACCTCAACACTATTTAATGGGACCCATTCAATTTCTGTAGAAATAAAATTCGCAATAATTTTCTCAAGATTTTTTTTTACATTATATATTTCACTCATTTGACACTGGACCTCATGATAATCCTCATAAGAAAAACATTCATCAGCTCCAGACTCGATCGCTAAATCTAAAATATTTTCATCAGATATCTCTTTTTTATCAATTTTGATTATACCTAATTGTTGAAAATTGTGAGATGCTGAACCTTGTGTTCCTAAACTCCCACCACTTTTTTGAAAAATAGTTCTAATATTTGATGCGGTCCTATTTTTGTTGTCTGTTAAAGTTTCAACTATAACAGCAATCTTTTCTGGTCCAAACCCCTCGTATCTTAAATTTTCAAAATTTGCTCCTGTAGCTGCAGAAGATTTATCTATTGCTCTTTCAATATTATCTTTAGGCATATTTGCAGATCTAGCAGCCTGTACTGCAGATCTTAGTCTAGGGTTCATTGCTGGATCTTTGTCACCAAGTTTCGCTGCAACAGTAATCTCTTTAGATAATTTTGAAAATATCTTTGATCTTTGCTTATCAGCTTTACCTTTTTTATGTTTTATTCCTGCCCAATGTGAATGACCTGCCATGATCTTTAAATATTTTTTAGTTGATCTCCGTATACATAGCTTTTGATGTCTATTGCTAAACCTGTTTTTATATCACAATCTACTATAACACCAGACAAAGTAGCATCTCCAGTAGCGGGAAAGTGTTTCACTGAATTCTTTTTTAAAAATCTATTCAAGGAATTTTCTTTATTCATTCCAATCACTGAGTCATAATCCCCACACATGCCTGCATCGGTTTGATATCCAGTGCCATTATTAAGTATTCTGGCATCATTTGTTGGAATATGAGTATGGGTTCCAACCACGAGAGTTGCCTTTCCATCAAATAGATGTCCTATAGCATTTTTTTCGCTAGTAATTTCACCATGAAAATCAACTACAAGTAAATCAAAATCTTTTTTTATTTCATTTTCTTTTAAAAATTTTTGAGAAACTTCAAAAACATCTTCACACTTTTTCATAAAAACGTTACCCATCAAATTAAGAACTCCAATTTTTATATCATTCTTTGTTTTATAAATCTGAAAACCTTTTCCTGGTGCAGGCTCAAATAAATTTTTAGGTCTTAATAATCTTTCTTCTTTATCAATAAATTCCATAATTTCTTTTTGATCCCAAACATGATTGCCGGTTGTAATAACATCAACTCCACAATTAAAAAAATCCTTACAAATTTCTTTAGTTAGCCCCACACCTTGAACTGCTGCATTTTCACCGTTTACTATTACAAAATCGATTTTGTTTTTATCAATTTCATTTAATAAATTACTTGTTAATTTAGAACATCCTGAAATTCCAACAACATCTCCTAAAAATAAAATTCTCATTGTATAATTTTTTTCTCGGTTATTATTAAATCAAGTTTCTTATCATACTTATTGATAGGTATTTTTTTTATCTCCTGGTATGAAAATCCTAATCCAATTTTAAATATTTTTTTAATTTTAGATACTTTTTCTAAATAACGATCATAAAATCCTCCACCATAGCCTAATCTATTCAAATCATCATCATAAGCTACTAAAGGAACAAATATTATATCTGGGTAAATTTTCTTTCCTAAAGTTGGCTCAGCAATTCCATACTTATTAATTTTTAAAGGATCTTTATTTGTCCATTCAAAAAAATCCATTTGGTTATTTTCTCTAATTATTGGTAAGGAAATATTTGCCTTTTTGTTTCTTAAAAAATAAAGCATATCCAAGTCATCAATCTCATGATTACAAGGGTAATACCCTCCTACATTTTTGAAATTAATTTTATTTTTTTTTAAAAATCGATAAATTCTGTGAGAATTGAGACTAAGTTTTTTATTCGAATTTTTTTTTCTAAGATTTAAAATTTTACGTCTTAGCTTAGATTTACTCACAGACCTACTTTGAAATATTTTCTAATTTTGCTTTTTTTACAAAATTTGATATTTGATCAGCAGCCTCATCAATTAAATTTTCGTATTTTTTTTGATTATCGTCAATTTCTTGTTTCAAATTTTCGTGATCAATATTTAGTTTTTCAATTTCAGATTCTTTTGTGTTCCTATAATCGTAAATTAGAGATTTTAGTTCTTTAAATTTTTTTGATAGATCATTTAATTCTTCTTTTTTTTGATCTACTTTTTTCTTAGTTTCGTAATATTCATCCATTATTTTTACAGCTGTAATTAGTAATAATTTATTTTCACCTAGATTTCCCAAATCATTTTTTAAATTATTAAACTTTTTGTTAATCTGAATTAACAATTCTTCTAAGTGCTCCTCTTGTCCATCTTCACAAGCGAGCAAAAACTCTTTATTGTTAAATTTTATACTTACATTTGCCATTTATCTATTTCATCCAATAGTGTGTCAGTTTCTTGATTAAGTTCGTCAATTTTTTCAGAAAATTCAATTTGTTTTCTTTCTTCCAGTTTTTCTTTATTTTTTAAATCCTCAAGTTTTTTTGATAGGTTTTCATGTTCCTCGAGTAACGTTTTATATTTTTCTTCAATCTGTGTTTTTTCAATTTCTAATTGATTTTGTTTTGTGCTTAAATTTTCGATATTTTTTTGTAATTCAGGATTTGTTAGATCTAAATTTTTTAATTCCTCTAATGCAATATTTAATTTTTTTTCTTTTTCGTTTATAGAATTCATATATATATGTTTATATTATTAAATAGATTCTTCTTAGTCTAGTCAGGATAATTTTGAGAAAACTACACAATGATTTGGCCAATTGCATCAGATTTTTATCGATTGATGCTGTTCAAAAAGCAAATTCAGGTCACCCAGGAATGCCAATGGGTATGGCAGATGTTGCAACAGTGTTATTCAAAAAATTTTTAAGATTTAATCCAAAGAATCCTGATTGGTTAAACAGAGACAGATTTGTTTTGTCTGCTGGTCATGGTTCTATGCTATTATATTCTTTGCTTTACCTAACTGGATATAAAAGCATATCAATTAATAATATTAAAAAATTTAGGCAGCTTAATTCTATTTGTGCTGGACATCCTGAATATCATCCAAAAACAGGTATTGAAACTACAACAGGTCCTCTTGGACAAGGCATATCTAATGCAGTTGGTTTTGCAATAGCTGAAGAAATTTTAAAAAATAAATTAGGTAAAGATTTAATTAATCACAAAACTTATGTTTTAGCTGGAGATGGATGCTTAATGGAAGGAATAAGTCATGAAGCGATGAGTTTAGCGGGACATTTAAAACTTAAAAATTTAGTTATGCTATTTGATAACAATTCAATTTCAATTGATGGTCCAACAAATCTCGCAGTTTCAGATAATTTTAAAAAAAGATTTGAAGGATATGGTTGGGATTATATTTCCATCAACGGTCACAATGATAATGAAATTTTTAAAGCACTAAAAAAAGTTCAAAAAGCTAAAAAACCTACTGTGATTTCTTGTAAAACAAAGATCGGATATGGTTCACCGAATAAATCAGGAAAAGCATCATCCCATGGAAGTCCATTAGGAGTAGATGAAATCAAGCTTGTAAGAAAAGCCTTAAATTGGAAAACCAAACCTTTTGTTATCCCAAATAAAATTTTAAATGAATGGAGAAAAATTGGCCAAAGAGGTGAAATTTTAGAAAAAAAATGGAACAAAGCATTAAAAAGAAAAAAAATAAAATTTAACCAAACTTTAAAAAATAACTTTACTACGGTGCTTAAGAAAGAAAAAGAGAATGCAATAAAAGAACCAAAAAGTTTAGCTACTAGAAAATGTTCAGAAATGACATTGAATGCATTAACAAGACAAAAAAATAATTTAATTGGTGGCTCTGCTGATTTAGCGGGATCAAATAATACAAAAACCAAAAACCATAAAATAATTAAACCTGGAGATTTTACTGGTGACTACATTCACTACGGAGTGAGAGAACACGCAATGAGTGGGGTTATGAATGGTATCGCACTACACAGCAATCTAATTCCTTATGGAGGTACTTTTTTAATATTTTCTGATTATTGCAAACCTTCAATCAGATTGTCTGCTTTGATGAAAAAAAGAGTGATTTATGTAATGACCCATGACTCCATTGGGCTTGGAGAAGATGGCCCTACCCATCAACCTATAGAGCAGCTTTCGGGCTTACGTGCTATACCTAACCTAAATGTATTCAGACCTGCAGACAGAATTGAAACTATCGAATGTTGGGAACATGCATTAAAAAGCTCAAAAACACCTAGCGTGCTATCTTTAACAAGACAAAATTTAAATCCAGTAAGAAAAAAATACCCAAATAAAAACTTATGCTCATTAGGTGCTTATGAGGTTTTAAGAACAAATAAAAAGATTAATCTAACAATATTAGCGAGTGGATCTGAAGTTAATCTAGCGTTAGAGGTTAGCCATAAATTAGCCAAAGATAAAATATATTCCAAAGTAATATCAATGCCTTGTATGGAACTTTTTGAATTACAATCTAAATCTTATAAAAATAAAATTTTAGAAGAAACAAAATTTAAAATATCCATTGAAGCTGGATCAAGCAATTGTTGGAAAAAATATGTAGGTGATAACGGTATTGCTTTTGGAATTGATGAATTCGGCAAAAGCGCTCCATATAAAGATATTTACAAATATTTTGGACTAGAGAGTACAAACATTAAAAATATCACTAAAAAATTATTAAATAAATAAAATGACAATTAAAATTGGAATTAATGGAATGGGACGTATTGGTCGTATGGTTGTTAGATCAATTGTCGAAAGTAAAAATAAAAATTTAAAAATAAATCATATAAACAACAGGTCAAATTCAGAAACTACTTCTAAATTAATCAAATATGATTCTATACATGGAAAATTAAATGCTGATTTAGATTATGATCCAAATCATTTAATAATTAATAAAAATAAAATTACATTTTCTCAAGAGACAAAAATTGAAGACATAAATTGGAAAAAACATGATGTTGATTATGTTTTCGAATGTACTGGAAAATTTAATTCAAAAGAAAAACTTCTTGCTCATATAGAAAATGGTGCAAAAAAGGTAATCGTATCTGCTCCGTGTAAAAATGCTGATAAAACAATAGTATTTGGTGTTAATGAAAATATGATTACCAAAGATGATAAAATAATATCTGCAGCTTCATGCACTACCAATTGTCTAGCGCCAGTTGTAAGTGTTCTTAATGAAAATTTTGAAATTGAAAAAGGTTTTATGACTACAATTCATGCATTTACTAGTGATCAAAGAATTTTAGATAATTCTCACAAAGATCCAAGAAGAGCAAGGTCTGCGAGTCAATCAATAGTTCCTACTTCAACAGGAGCTTCGAAAGCAATAGGAGAAATAATACCGAACCTCAAAGGAAAACTGGAAGGTGTTGCCATGAGAGTACCTACTCCTAATGTTTCTCTTGTTGAATTAATTTTTTGTACAAAAAAAGATATTAATATAAAAAAAATTAATAATGTCTTTGAACAAGCGTCAAAAAATAAATTAAAAAATATATTAGAAGTTACTCAAGAAAAATTAGTATCTATAGATTTTAATCATCATCCTGCTTCTGCAATAGTGGATGCTTCTTTAACAAATGTAGTTGGAACTAATATGGGTAAAATAACAGCCTGGTATGATAATGAATGGGGCTTTTCTAACAGAATGTGCGATATTGCTGAAACTTTGCATAAAATCTCTTAATGAGAAGTATAATTAACGAAAAAAATCTAAAGAATAAAAAAATTTTATTAAGACTAGATTTAAATGTTCCATTAGATAAAGGAAAAATAACAGACACAACAAGAATCGATAAAATTCTTCCTACTTTAAATTTTTTGATCAAAGAAGAAGCTAAAATTATCATTTTATCTCATGTTGGAAGACCAAAAGGCAAAATTGTCAAAGAGCTATCGCTAAAACCAATTTGCCAAGAATTGCAAAATAAATTAGGGAAAAAAATAAGACTTATTGATGAAAATATCGAAGAAATAAAAAATAAAAATTTTTTCAATAACTTTAATGAAGAAATATTTATTTTAGAAAATATTAGATTTTATTCTGAAGAAGAGCAAAATGACAATAAATTTGCTGAACTCCTGTCAAATCTTGGAGATATGTACGTCAATGATGCTTTCTCTTGTTCGCATAGAGCTCATGCCTCAATTTTTGAAATTCCAAAGTTCTTGCCTTCATTTTCTGGATTACAGCTAGACTTAGAAGTGAATGCACTTAATAAAATAACTTCTGAAATAATAAGACCAATTACTTGTATTATTGGGGGGTCTAAAATTTCAAGTAAGATTAATGTTATTAAAAATTTAATTCCTAAATTTGACAATATTATAATTGTTGGAGGTATGGCTAATAATTTTATAGAATATTTTGGAAATAGTGTTGGTAAATCAATTAAAGAAAAAAATTGCAATAAAATTGTTGAAGATATTATCTCTCTTTCAAAAAAAGAAAAATGTAAACTAATATACCCTGAAGATGTGATTGTATCTAAAGATTTAAATGGATCTCCTGAAAATAAAGAATTAAACAAAATATTATCTGATGAAATGATATTAGATATTGGTCCAAAAACTATAGATAAAATAGCAAAAATTATTGATAATAGTAAAACTATACTTTGGAATGGACCCGCAGGATATTTTGAAAATCCAAATTTTGCTTATGGAAGTATTCAAATAGCAAAAAAAATAATTGAAAATAATAAAGCAAATAAAATTTTTTCAGTTGCTGGTGGTGGGGACACAGTTTCTTTATTAAATAATTTAAACGCAGTTAATGAGCTTAATTTTGTTTCAACTGCTGGTGGAGCTTTTTTAGAATATCTTGAAGGTAAAGACCTTCCTGGTATAAACGCATTAAACTAAAATGTCAGAATTAAACAAAATTGCACTTAAAATAATTTCCAATGGCAAAGGCATACTTGCGGCTGATGAAAGCAATGGAACTATGACAAAAAGGCTTGAGTCAGTAAATGTCAAATCAACTCCAGAAAATAGACTTTCATTCAGAGAAATTCTTTTTTCATCAGATGGAATGAAGAATTATATAGGTGGTGTTATTCTTTATGATGAAACCATAAATCAAATTTCGAGCACAGGAAAATCAATACCAGATTTAATATCTAGTTCAGGTACAGTTCCTGGAATTAAAGTTGATACTGGGGCAAAAGATTTAGCAAATTCCCCTAAAGAAAAAATTACAGAAGGATTAGATGGCCTAAGGGATAGATTAAAAAAATATTATGATCTTGGAGCAAGATTTACAAAATGGAGAGCTGTCTATTCTATTAGTGAAAAATATCCAAGCGAAATGGCAATTAGTAGTAATGCTCATGCCTTAGCTAGGTACTCTGCATTAGTTCAAGAAAGTGGTATGGTTCCAATAGTAGAACCTGAGGTATTGATGGATGGAAACCATTCTTCTGAAGTCTGTTTAAATAAAACATCAGAGGTAATTAAAAAGTGTTTTGAAGAACTAATTTTACACAAAGTTGATCTCTCAGGAATAATATTAAAACCAAATATGGTTTTGCCTGGTAGCACATCAGAAAATAAAATTTCCAATGAAGAAGTTTCCATCAAAACCTTAGAATGCCTTAAAAATTCTGTACCCAATGAAGTTCCTGGAATAGCCTTTTTATCTGGAGGGCAATCTGAAATTGAAGCTACAGAAAATTTAAATTTAATTAATAAAAATAATAATACAAATTTTATAATGACCTATTCATATGGAAGAGCTCTTCAGCAAAGTGCTTTAAAAATTTGGTCTAATGATGTTAAAAATGTAGAAGCAACTCAAACTACTTTTAATCATAGAGCTAAAATGTGTACTTTAGCTGCTCAAGGGAAATGGTCTAGCGATCTTGAAAATAAATAAAAAAAAATTTATTTATCTTATTTCTCCTAACAAGATATCTAATTCTTTCTATAACAATCTAAAGTTAGTTTTAAAAACAGGAAAAGTAAGTTTTTTTCAGCTTAGACTTAAAAATTATTCTCAGAATAAGAAAGTGATAATTGGAAAAAAAATTAAAAATATTTGTAAAAAAAATAAAGTAAAATTTATAATTAATGATGATCCTTTGCTTGCTATAAAATTAAACGCAGATGGTTGCCATCTAGGTCAAAAAGATATGAATATTAACATAGCAAAAAAAATACTTGGTAAAAAAATTATAGGAATTACCTGTCATAATTCTTTGAAATTAGCAAAAAAAGCAATTAACGCAAAAGCTGATTACATTGCCTTTGGTGCTTTTAATCAATCTAAAACTAAAAAAACTAAGCATGTAGCCTCTATAAAGATTTTAAATAAAATTAAAAAATTTACTAAAACTCCAACGGTAGCTATTGGTGGAATTAATGCTGTTAATTATAAAAATCTGTTATTGAATAATGCTAATTTTTTAGCTATTTCAGGCTACATTTGGAAAAATAAAAAATATAAACCATTGCAAGCTATAGAAAGATTGAAATGAAAATTAATGCTGGAGAAATAAGAGTTGGAATGCTCTTAGAATATAAAAATGACTTATGGCAAGTTTTGAAAACACAACATGTAAAACCAGGAAAAGGTGGTGCATTTGCTCAAGTTGAAATGAAAAGTTTAAATAAAAATACAAAATTAAATGAAAGATTTAGATCAAGTGAAACAGTAGAAAAAGCATCATTGGAGGAAACGGCTTTCATTTATCTTTATAGTGATGAAGCTAATTATTTTTTTATGGATCCAAAAACATTTGAACAAATAGAAATAAAAAAAGAAAATGTAGGAGATAAGGGAAAACTTTTAACTGAAAACCTGCAAGTTTCTGTAAGCTTTTATAATGAAAACCCATTATCAATTGAATTACCTAACCAAGTACAGTGTAAAATTGAAACTACTGATGCAGCCCTTAAGGGACAAACTGTGTCATCATCTTATAAACCAGCAACTCTTGCTAATGGCTTAAACATTCAAGTTCCACCGTTTATTGAAACAGGTGACGAAATCTTAGTTGATACTAGAAGTTTAGAATACATTAAAAAAATCTAAAATGATATCTATATCCTCAAATTTAAATATTATGATCAAAGCAGCTGAAAAAGCCTCAAAGTCTGCCATAAGAGACTTTGGAGAAGTTGAGAAACTACAAGTATCTAAAAAAGGGCCACGAGATTTTGTTACAAAAACTGACAAACATGTAGAAAAAATTCTTATTGAAGAACTTTCTAAAACAAAAAAAAATTATTCTTTTTTATCAGAGGAAGTTGGTTCAATTGAAAACAAAGATAAAGATAATATTTGGATTATCGATCCTATAGATGGTACAACAAATTTTTTACATGGTATTCCTCATTTTGCAATTTGTTTAGCTCTTGAATCTAAAAAACAGATAATTAGTGGTCTAATTTATGATCCTATTAAAGATGAAATGTTTTATGCAGAAAAAAATAAGGGAGCTTATCTAAATAATCAAAGATTAAGAGTATCAAATAAAAACTTGATTGATGAATGTTTGTTTTCTAGTAATCATGAGGGAGTCAAATTCAGCAATTTGAATATGAGGTACAGCGGATGTGCAGCTCTAGACTTAGCTTATGTAGCTTCAGGTAGATTAGATGGTTTTTTTCATAATAAAATTAACATTTGGGACGTAGCAGCTGGAGCCTTATTGGTAGAGGAGGCAGGTGGGATAGTTAATGATTTAAATAAATTCGATCATAATAATATAGATATTCGAGCATCAAGTGGTGCAATTAACGATAAAATGCATGAAAATTTAAAGAACTTTTAATTGTGTTCTAAGTTTCTTTTGCTATAAGTCTCGATATGAAAAAAGACATACACCCAAACTACCACACTATTAAGGTTGAGATGACTGATGGTACTCAATTTGAAACTAAATCAACTTGGGGTGCCGAGGGGGATGTATTAAAATTAGAGATAGACCCTAAATCTCACGCTGCCTGGACTGGTGGAAAACAAAAATTAATGGATAAAGGCAGAATAAGTAAATTTAATAAAAAATTTCAAAATTTTAAATCGGAAAAAAAAAGCTAAATGTCAAACGCGCCCTTAATGCCAATGGCAACTGCCGTATGGTTAGTAGAAAATACAACTTTAACATTCAAGCAAATTGCAGATTTTTGTAAACTGCATGAAGTGGAAATTCAAGGGATTGCCGATGGAGAAGTTGCAAAAGGTATCAAAGCTTATAACCCAATTATTTCTGGACAACTTTCAAGAGAGGAAATTGATCTATCATCAAAAGATGAAAATAGACCATTAAATATTAAAAGCAGTGATATTGAAATTTCAAATAATGAAAAAAAAATAAAGAAATATATCCCTCTATCAAAAAGACAAGATAAACCCGACTCAGCTTTATGGTTAATTAAACATCACAACATATTAAAAGACTCTCAAATAGCAAAATTGGTTGGGATTACTAAAAATTCTGTGACATCAATTAGAAATAAAAGTTATTGGAATTATAATAATTTAAATCCAAAAGATCCCGTTGCTTTAAATTTATTTACTCAAAAAGATTTGGTAGAGGCTATTGAAAAAGCGGAAAGAAGAATAAAAAGAGAAAAAAAAGAAAAAGAAAAACAAAGTAAGTCAAACCAGGTATCTCTTTGATAAATAAAAACGATAGACATAAATTTATAAAAGTGTTAATTAACCACTTTTTTGGAGGTAGTTATTAAAATAGAAGTTAAAGATAATAATGTTGAACAAGCTTTGAGAGTTTTAAAAAGAAAACTTCAAAGAGATGGTTTCTTTAAAGTTATTAAATTAAAGAATACTTATGAGAAACCATCAGAAAAGAAAAAAAGAATTCTTCAAGAAAATATAAAAAGAGTTAAGAAGTTAAATAAACTCAAAAATAGAATTTAAAAATACCGCGGGGTGGAGCAGTCTGGTAGCTCGTCAGGCTCATAACCTGAAGGTCGGCGGTTCAAATCCGTCCCCCGCAACCAATCTTATAATATTTTAAAATTTGATTTTTTACTATCAACAAGAAATGCTTTAACTGTTTCTATAGTTAACTGATTAAATGATTTTCCAAATTTTTCTATTTTTTCAATTACAGTTGGAGGAATAGTAATTATATGACAGCCCAACTTTTTAGCTTGTAAATAATTATATGGCTCTCTAACACTTGCCCATAGAATTTCTACATTTTTGAATTTCTTTGCTAATTTTATACTCTTGGAAAATTCTGGTATTGGATCTTTGCCAGTATCGCCTGCTCTACCTGCAAATATTGAAATTATAACTTTTGTTTTTTTATTAATTACCTTGAGTATTTTTGCAGTTTGATTGGCTGTGTATACTGCTGTAATATTTAATTTAATATTTTTATCATTAAGCTCTTTAATTACATATCCTGAAAATTTATTTTTTGAATTCACTACTGGAACTTTAACATACACATTTTTACCCCAACTATTTATTTTTTTTCCTTGCTCAATCATAGAGTACTGATCGTCAGCAAATACTTCAAATGAAATAGGTTTATTTCTACAAATTTTGAGTATTTGTTTAGAGTAAGATTTATAATCTTTTGCACCCGCTTTTCTCATTAGGCTTGGATTAGTTGTAAATCCTTTTACAATTTTTTTTTTGTTAAATTTTTTTATTAAAGATATGTCTGCAATGTCACAAAAAATCTTTGTATTCATATGATCTACAAATTCTTAGTAATATCTTCTGTCATTTTTTTTGCATCTGCAAACAACATCAAAGTATTTTCTTTATAGAATAAATCATTATCTATCCCTGCATATCCAGGTGACAAGCTTCTTTTTACAAACAATACAGACTTACATTTTTCTACATCTAAAACTGGCATTCCATAAATTGGACTTTGTGGATCTGTTTTTGCAACTGGATTGGTAACGTCATTTGCACCAATAACAAAAGCAACATCTGCATTTGCAAAATCATTATTTATTTCCTCTAACTCAAAAACCTCATCATATGGAACATTAGCTTCTGCCAATAAAACATTCATATGTCCTGGCATTCGTCCAGCAACTGGATGAATAGCGTATGATACTTTAATATCGTTCTTTTTTAATGTATCTACCATTTCTCTCAAAGCATGTTGAGCTTGAGCTACCGCCATTCCATAACCTGGAACTATTATAACTGAAGAGGCATTTTTCATTAAAAAAGCTGCATCGTCAGCATTACCACTTTTAACTGGTCTTTGTTCTTTATTTTGACTTTGAGATGTTTGATCTGTTGCCCCAAATCCACCTAAAATAACATTAAAGAATGATCTATTCATTCCTTTACACATTATATATGAAAGTATTGCTCCAGACGATCCAACTAATGCACCGGTAATAATTAAAGCAGTATTTTCTAAAGTAAATCCAATTCCAGCTGCAGCCCAACCAGAATAAGAATTTAACATTGAAATTACAACAGGCATATCTGCACCACCAATTGGAATAATAATTAAAAATCCAATTAAAAAAGATACTGCTATTAATATCCAAAATAAATTAGCTGATTGTGTTGAGCAAAGGTAAATAGTTAAAATTATAATTAAAACTAATAATAATGCATTTAACAAGTGCTGACCTTTAAAGGTAATAGGCGCACCTGACATTATTCCTTGTAATTTTAAAAAAGCTATAACAGATCCAGAAAAAGTGATCGCACCAACCGCTGCTCCGATTGCCATTTCTATTAAACTTGCAAGCTTAATATTTCCCGGTGTCCCTAAATTAAATGCTGCTGGATTAATAAATGCTGAGATTGCAACAAATACTGCAGCTAAACCAACTAAACTATGAAAACCAGCCACTAATTCTGGCATTGCAGTCATTGGTATTCGATATGCAATAAATGCTCCTATGCTTCCACCAATGGCTAAAAATATTAAAACATATATAAATCCAGAACTAAAATTTCCAACTGAGAGAAATGTTACAGTTACAGCTATTAACATTCCAATAATTCCAAATAAATTACCCTGTCTTGAAGTTTCTGGAGATGACAAACCTCTTAAAGCTAAGATAAATAAAACCCCAGATACCAAATATAAAATTGCAGATAAATTTGCTGACATTTATTATTTATCCTTTTTCTTTTTTTTATACATAGCAAGCATTCTTTGGGTAACTAAAAATCCACCAAAAATATTAACAGCTGCTAAAATAATCGCTAAAAATCCGTAAATACTAGATGAAGAAAACACTAATTCATCACTGCCCGACAAAGCTGCAATAATTGCACCTACGATAATTACTGAGGAGATTGCATTTGTAACAGACATCAATGGTGTATGTAACGAGGGCGTTACACTCCACACCACATAATACCCAACAAATATTGATAATATAAATATGCTTAATCTGAATATAAAAGGATCTATTTCCATAATACTATTTAATAAGTGTTTTCTCTATTATTTCATCTTCTAAATTAATATTTAGTTTCTTATTTTCTTTATCATATAAATTAGAGATAAAATTAAATACATTTTTAGCATACAAATTAGAAGCTGATACAGGTAATTTATTTAATATATTTGCCTCCCCTAAAATTTTAACACCATCTTTTTCGACAATCTTGTCAACTTCAGTGAAAGCAGTATTTCCTCCTTGAACAGCTGCTAAATCATAAATGACTGAACCTGGTTGTAAATTTTTAAACATATCTTTTTTAATAATTTTTGGAGCTTCTCTACCTGGAATTAAAGCAGTGCAAATTATTATATCAATTTTTTTTAATGTCTCTGTTAATAATTCTTCCTGTTTCTTTTTAAATTCATCTGAAGCTTCTTTTGCATAACCACCTTCTGTTTCTAAATTTTCAGATCCTTCAACAGTTAAAAATTTACCACCTAAACTTTCAACTTGTTCTTTAGATGCCATTCTGACATCGGTTGCAAATACAACAGCGCCCATTCTTTTAGCTGTTGCTATAGCTTGTAATCCTGCAACTCCCGCTCCAACCACTAATACTTTTGCTGCAGGAATAGTTCCAGCTGCTGTCATCATCATCGGAATTGCTTTTTCATAAACTTGAAAAGCCTCCACCACAGCTTTATAACCAGCAAGGTTAGCTTGTGAGGATAGAATATCCATTGATTGAGCTCTTGTTATTCTTGGTAACAACTCTAATGAAAAACAATTTATTTTTTTAGTCTTTAAATTTTCTAATTTTTCTTTGTTTATATAAGCATTCAATGATCCTATTAAAGTTTGATTTTCTTTAAATTGTGAAAACTTTTTATCATCTGGCAATCCTAATTGAATAACAATGTCAGAATTTTTAATTATTTCGTCTTCATTTTCTAAAAAATTAACTCCTAAATTTTTATAGTCCTCATCACTAAAACCTAAATGAGTTCCGTAATCATTTGATAATGTTAAATTAAATCCTAAGCTGATATATTTTTTTGCAATTTCTGGAGTAATCGCTATTCGCTTCTCAATATTATGGTTTTCTGAAATTGAGGCTAAATTCATAAAAAATAAATTAAGATACTATAAAAGAAATATTGCCATTAAAATTAAAACCGTAATAATAACAACTGTTCCCCATAAAACAAATTTAGTAAAATTATTCCAAGTATTTTTATGGTTTTCATTATCCATAAATTACTTCTGTCTTGCTTTGAATTTTGGGTTTGTTTTGTTAATGACGTAAACTCTTCCTCTTCTTCTAACAAGTTTTGAGTTTAAATCTCTTTTTTTAATAGATTTTAATGAACTTTTAATTTTCATAATCAGGAGCCTTTAATAAAGGAACTTATATAATCTTTCAATTGTATTTTTCCATATTTTTGAATTATTTTGTTATCATTAGAGATTTTGGTCAAAGCAGAGGCATATCGCTCACCCAGCCTAGGTTTTAACATCACTATTTTACTCTTAAACATCTTTGCAACTTCTAATATTGAATACGAGTTAATGCTGCTAATACTGTAATACTTACACTTGTTTTTTTTAAAGGCTTCGTAACAAATTTGAACTGTGTCATTAATATGAGTAAATCTTCTTGTCTGAGAACCAGGTTTGACAACAGTTAAAGGTTTATTATGTAAATATTGATTTTCAAATATGCCTATTACCGTCGCCATATCTCCAACTTTAATTTGTCTTGGACCATAAACATTGTAAAAAAAAATAACTTCGTATTTAAAATCAAACCATTTTTTTAAATTTTCCAATAATTCTAAATTTTTTGATTTTGTAAATGCATAAGGAGAAAGGTTTTTATCTTGACCTTTGTTTCCTAGACTTGCAGAAGTTGCTGAATAAATAAGTTTTATTTTGTTATCTAAACAGAACTTAAAAACAGATTTTGAACCAATTGAGTTTGATCTATAACATTCATCAAATTTTTCAAAACTTTGAAAAATTCTAGCAAACTCACCAAAATGAAAAACAGAATTAATTTTATTATAATATTTATTTAAAATTTTGCTAATATTTAAAGTATCACCTTTTAAATATTTTACCCTTTTATTTTTAATATGATTTTTTTTAAACCCTGATGAGTAATTATCTAAACTTAGAATATTAAAGTTAGTTTTTCTCAAAAGTAGATCTATTAAGTTTGATCCAACAAAACCTGCTCCACCAGTCACAACTATGAAATTTTTCATTTAAGATTTTAGCCTGGCAATGTCCTACTCTTCCATGTCTTAAGACAAAGTACCATCGGCGCAGAAAGGCTTGACTTCCGAGTTCGGAATGGGATCGGGTATAACCCCTTCGCAAAAATCACCAGGCACAGTCTTTTACTTAATTAAAATAAAAATGTAAAGATTCTTTTTTATTAAATTATTTGAATATACTATATCTAAATATGCAGAATAAAGCTCTAAATGCATCTTTTATAGTTATTTTTTTTCCTTCAGCATAAGATCTGCCATTATAACTAATTGGTACCTCAAAAAATTTTGCATTTTTTTTTGATAACTTAATTGTTAATTCAGGTTCAATTCCAAAAGAATTTTCTTTTAAATCTAATTTCAGGAGAATATTTCTTTTAAATACTTTATATCCAGTTTCCATATCTGTTAAATTTAAATTTGTAAAAAAGTTACAAATAAAAGTTAAAATTTTATTAGCTAAAAAATGCCAAAAAAAATGAATTCGAACATAATTGCCTCCACCTATAAATCTTGATCCATAAACTACATCTGCATCTGTTTCTTCAAAAGGAATTAACAGTTTTTTATAATCTCTAGGGTTATACTCCAAATCAGCATCCTGTATAATAATCAATTCACCTTTAGAAACTGAAATCCCAGATCTTACTGCAGCTCCTTTGCCCATATTTTTATCATGATTAATAATTTTTAAATTTTCGTTAACTTTTAATTTTTTTAAAATATTTTCTGTATTATCAGATGAGAAATCATTGATTATTATAATTTCGTAAGAGTAATTTATTTCATCTAAATTTTTTTTTACATCAATTAAAACTTTTTCAATTGTTTTAGCCTCGTTATAGCAAGGAATTATGACGGTTATTTTAATATTTTCTTCCATTTAATTTTTAGTTATCAATATTCTATTTGTTTTATATAAGCTGAATAATTATTAATAACAAATTAGTTTTTTATATTAAATTATTATTTTTAGTTTAGATTAATAAAAAGATGATCTATGTTTACCTAACATGTATATATTTTGTACTGATTTTCTTCACAATTATATTATCCAGAAAATTCTCTTTTTATGATTTCCCAAATGATAGGAAAGTTCATAAAATAAAAATAATCAATACATCAGGCTTATCTCTCTATATTTTTTTATTAATAATAATTTCAATTTATGAATATTCTTACGAATTAGAATTAATAATTTCATATGGCATATTCATAGTATTTTTTGGATTTTTAGACGACAGAATATCGCTAAGTGCTAGCATAAAAATAATTTGTATTTTTTTTCCTGTATTTTTTTTGATATTTAATGGATTTGAACTTAAAAGTTTAGGTGATTATGAAATCATTGGATCTCTGGGTCTTGGAAAGTTAAGTATTTTTTTTACTCTATTATCTGTTGGATTACTTATTAATGCTTACAATTATACAGATGGTATAGATGGGTTACTTAGCTCTTTATCAATAGTAATGATATTGTATATTATTTTTTTAATTGATAATAAAAATGTAATAAGTTTATTATATTTTTTTTTAATTCCCCTGATTATCAACCTTTTATTTAACGTCCTACCAAGCTCAAACAATTATAAAATTTTTTTAGGAGATTGTGGAAGTTTATTTTTAGGTTTTTTTCTAAGTTTTTTAATAATTTATGCAAATATTTATGAAAATATTCATCCTTCTTACTTGATATGGTCATGCTGGTATCCTGTCTATGATTTTTTGTACGTAACTTTCAAAAGAATCATGAATAAAAAAAATTTTTATCAGCCTGATAATAACCACTTACATCACTTAATTTTGATAAAATTTAAAAATAATCATCTTAAAACATTGCTCATGATTAATTTTATAAACATTTTTGTTTTATTAGTTGGATTTCAGGTAGCTAAAAACATTGGAAATTTTTACTCATTAATACTATTTATTTTTTTATACTTTGTATTTTGGGCAGTAAGAGGAAAAATTAAGTTTGGAAAAATTTAGTTTTTATCAATTATTGAAAATTATATTCATTAAAAATAAAATTTTTATTAAAGTTCAAATTTTTTAAACTTTCTTTGTCTATACTACAAGGATTAGGTGTAAACCCACATAATTTGTAATTTGAAAAATTATTTTTCTTTACAATATTAATTTTTACACCTTTTTTATTTATATATTCAACATAGATATCATTAGATTTAAATTTTTCAGCAAGTCCTACATAATTAATTAAATATAAATTTTTAATAGACAAAATACTCAAAAGTAAAATTATCAGTAAATTAAATTTTTTTGATAAATTAAATAAATCAAAAAGTCTATTTATCATATTTAATTTCTTTAATATGTTAAAAATTATAATTGAACAAATTATAAAAATTGTTGACCATACAAATCTTAAGTCTGGCGATAATAAGAACCAAAAAATTATACCAACAAAATGTAAAATTAATATTTTTTTCCAGGTTTGGATTTCAAAAGATTTATTTATATTGAATTTTTGAATCTTTAAAATAAATAGAAAATTTACAGTTAGCAAAGTTAAAAAATAAATAAAAAAAGATGTTGATAAAAAATAATTTTTGAACCAATAAATAACCCAAGAAAAATCCAATAGAGAGCTTACATTTGTGGTATATCCTTTCCAAGATATAGATGCTAATCCTAGGGTATTTATAATGTTACTTGAATACCAACTGACATTTTGACAAGTGAATTTTAAATAAGGATAAAAACATCCTGTGCTTAAAAAAGATTTTGAAAGAAAAATTACAACAAATGAAATTAATAATAAATATTGTTTTGGAAATTCTTTTAACATTCCTGCAATATGATTTCTTTGTAAAAAAATTAACCATAAAAAAATAAAAAAAATTGGAAAAATTGTAGGTTTTATAAATATTATAAGTAGAAGTAATATTAAAATATAAAAATTATTTTTTATTTTATCATTTAAAATATTTTCAATAACGTAAAACACTGTGTATATGTGAAGTAGTCCTACCAACAAATCATATTCAGGAACGCCTAATCTGCCCACAAATAATCCAAGCGGTAGAGGATGTATCAAAGCATCAATTAATATAAATAAAATTAAAATTATTAAAATATATGTTGAAGTTGTTTTTTTTTTTAAATTTTGATCTAAAAAATATTTTATGACAAATATAAAAAATACAGAATTTAAAAGAAATGAAGAATTATATTCTGTAATTGGTAAATAAAAACTTGAATATAATCCATATATTAAAGTGGGTGTTCCAAATCTAAAATTAATATTTGATTGGCCTAAAACTAAATTGTTTTCTATTAGTAAATTTATAAGAGGAATATGATATAAAAAATTATCAAAAAAAAATCCATCTCTAATTGAAATTAAAGATACAAATGGTATTAGAGTAATGAAACTAAAAGTATTGTTTTTTTTGATTTCATTGATTTTTCTATAAAAAAAATAAAAACCTATAGAAATTAAAAATATATTAACAACAAAATTTAAGCTAAAAAAAAAATTTAAAAAAAAAATTAAAATTATTTTAACTAAAACTCCATAAAAAAATAACTTTTCTAACTTAAATCCAATATTAAAAAATTTATTTAATATTAAACCTGTTCCACATACAGATATTGAAATAATAGAAATCGAAATTATATTTAAAAAAAAGTAATTAAGAATAGTTAAAAGCATCCTATTTTAACAAATTCTTTAGTTTTTTAACAATATTTAAAGAAGTATTTTTTTTATAATATGGGTTTTGTAATTTAATTTCTTTATAAGAAAGTAATTTATTAAATAGTTTATTTATCTTTTTTGAGTTAAAAGGGCAGTTATGTACATTTTTTGGGGCAAATCTATTTTTTTGCCTGTCTCCTAAATTTATTGTAGGTAAATTAAAGGAAGCACTCTCAATTATACCACTTGATGAATTTCCAATTAAAATTGAGGCTTTTCTTAACACAGAATAATAATTATCTATACCAAGATTGCTTATTAAATAAATATCTTTACTCAAATTTTTTTTTAATAATTTAATAAATTTTTTGTAACCAGCATCAGCATTTGGGTATGTAAATATCACATTAAAATCTTTTAATTTATTTAAAAAATAAATTAATTCTTTTAAGTTTTCTAAATTTTTATTTATCTTTTCTGTAGTCTCAGGATGAAAACATGCAAGAATAATTTTTTTATTATTGTCTAAATTTGGAAAATAATTGTTTTTAACTAATGTAAAATTATTTATTTTTTTATTAAAATTTTCTAATGCTGGAGCACCAACAACAAATACATTTTTGTTTATACCCATTCTATTTAATTTTTGTTTGTGATATTTTGTTTCTACAAAATGAAATTTTGACATTTGAGAAATTGAATTCCTATACTCGTTATCAATTGACCCATAAGTTTCACTACCACCACATACATGAGCTATTGGTATATTATTATTAAGACAAACAAGTGCTAAAGCTAGCATTTCATATCGATCTCCCATAATTAAGGCGCAGTCAATCTTTTTATTTTCAAAAAAGTCTTGCGCCATCAGCATAGTTTTTGAAAAATTATTTAAAATATCTTTAATATTAGAATTTGAACTGTAACTAAAATTAAGTCTCGATTTTTTATTTAATTTAATTTTGTTAATTTCATCAATTGTGCATCCAAACGATTTTGAATAATGTGCAGAACCAATAAGTAAATAGAAATTTATCTTTTTATCATTATTAAGTCGTATAATAGTTTTTTTCATTATACCAAAATCAGATCTAGCTGCAGTAAAAATAACAATTCTTTTTTTTTTCATATCAGATCTTTAAATTTAATTTGATATAGTTTGCCAATATTTTTTTTAACCTTTTTATTTATTATTTTATCTAAATCCTTAATTGAGATACCATGCTTAAGAGGTCTCAATGGTATTAAATCTTTCAAATTTATTTTTTGATGTTTAGAAAGATTTTTATTTATAAAAATACTTTTTTTAGCAATAAATTTTGTTTTAACTTCCTCAGAAGTTATACTTCTTTTTTTAAAATCTCTAAGTTTTTCCATTGTTCTAAGAGTATCAACAAATTTTTTTAAATCTTTTACATTAAGGGACGCAAGATGATCAGGTCCTTTCATTTTATTATCTAATGTAATATGTTTTTCTATAATTTGTGCACCAAAACAAATTGCACCAATAGAAGCTTCAAACCCTACTGTGTGATCAGAAAATCCAACTATATATCCAAATTTCTTTAATTCTTTAATTACACCTAATTGAGAGTCTGAAAGTTTTGTTGGATATTCGCTTATACAATGAAGAATTGATAACTTATTTTTTTTAATATTCAATTTTTTCAATATTTCCTTGATTTCACTATTATTCATCATTCCAAGAGATAATATTATTGGTTTTTTAAATTTTTTAATATGATTTAACAAAATTAAATTATCATTATCACCTGAAGATACTTTAAATGCAGGAACCAAATTTTTTAAAAAATTTGCACTTTTAATATCAAATGGTGTTGATAAAAAAATAATTCTTTTTCTATCACAATATTTTTTTATTTTAATAAAGTCTTTGTAACTTAGTTGATATTTTTTTAACATTTTTTTTTGATTATTAGAGGTAAATTTTTTTTGATAATTAGCAAGCTCTGCACTTTCGTGAACCATGGTATCTACATCAAAAGTTTGGAATTTTACTGCATTGCATTTTGCTGTTGAGGCAGCATCAATTAGTTTAAATGCATTCTTTAAATGACCATTATGATTAATACCAATTTCAGCAATAATAAATGCATTAGTATTTTTATTAAATTTTATATTTTTTATTTTGAACATTCTATAGTAATTAATAATAGACGATGAAATCTAATTTAAAAGTACTTTTATTTACGAGAAAAGAATTAAAAGAAGAACTTGATATAAATAATATAAGAAAAAAATTTAAATTAATGAATGTTATATATGACAGCGAATTTAATTATAAAACTAAAAAATTAAAAAAGAGATATGACTTTTTGATATCCTATAGATCAAAAAAAATACTTGATGATAGAATATTAAAGAAAGCCTCTTGCGCAGCAGTAAATTTTCATCCTGGCCCTCCCGAATTTAGAGGAATAGGTTGTGCAAATTTTGCATTAATTAAGAATGTAAAATTCTATGGTTTTACAATTCACGTTATGGATAGAAAAGTTGATCATGGAAAAATATTGTTAAGCAAAAAATTTAAAATAAAAAAAAATACAACTATTACAAGACTTTTAAAGCAAACTCATAGTTTGATGAAAAAATCATTTTTAAAGTTTATAAAAGATATAAGTTTAGGCAAGTTTTCAAAGTATAAATTAAAAAATTCTAGTAATATAGACTGGTCTAAGAAAATGTATAATAAAAAAAATTTAGAAAATATTTATAAAATTAAATTACCAATAAAAAAAAAAGAACTTGAAAAAATTATACGTGCAACTTCTTATAAAAAATTTAAACCCTTTATAATAGTAAATGGCTATAAATTTGTTTTAACAACATAATTTTAAAAACCTAAATTTTAAAAATTTTTAAATATAGAATTTTAAAAAAAATTTTAAAATAAGATAGT
This sequence comes from Candidatus Pelagibacter sp., assembly GCF_052046145.1. GTDB lineage: Bacteria > Pseudomonadota > Alphaproteobacteria > Pelagibacterales > Pelagibacteraceae > Pelagibacter. The sequence goes on along the minus strand of NZ_JBNGZR010000001.1, from coordinate 152,648 downwards.
TTGTTAAGTAGGTTATTTCTAGACTCTCCATCTGATCTTTTAATCCATTTGTAATATACCTCAGAAACTTTTGTTTCTTCATTCAAGAGAGGTAAAAGTAATGTTTCCAATGAGAAATTTTGATCATAGCTAGTATAATTAAATTTTCTAAAATATTCTGTTTTATATAGTCTGTACCCAACAGTATAATCAGTTATTTTATTATTAAAAAAAATTTTACAAAAAAGTTGAAATGTATAGGTAAGTATAGATGATACTAAACCATAACCTTCGATAATTATATTTTTATTTTTAAATCTAGATGCGTTAACAATGTTAATGTTTTGATTTTCTAACACAATTTTATACATATTTTCTAAATATGATGGATCAGTTTCTCCATCTCCATCTAGCCAACAAAAATATTTTGTATTTACAAAATTCAATCCGTACTTCACAGCTCCTCCATAACCTGGATATTTTTCTGATTGTATCAAACATTCAATATTAGAATATTTTTCTGAGAGAACTTTTTGAGTTTTTAAACATTCAATTGTAACAAAATTTGGAGAGACTATAATTATTTTTTCTAGGAATTTAAAAGACAATAATTTTTTAACGACCTTTTCTAATGAAAAGGTTTCATTGCTCGCTAAAACTAAAGCTGTTAGTTCCTTATTGTTTAACACTAAATCTTTTGATTAATTTATCTTTAAAATATAGTTGAATTAAACTTTTATGAATATTAATTAATTTAAAAATCTTATAAAATTTTTTATTCATATTCTTTTGAATTCTCTATTAATTCAATATCATTAATCCATAACCTTAAAATACTCATCTCTTTTTTATTTAAAAATTGATTTTTTATCAAAAATTGATAGCAAAGAATAAGATTCTTGTTTATATTTTTTAAACCAGGTTTTAATTTTAATCTTTTTAGACCATTAACTAATTTATCAATTCTAATATAGCCATCTACCTCATTTTTAAAATCATCAATTAAATCATGGCTGTTTCGAATTTGTTTTACTGTTGCCGGATGAAACGATAAATTCATTTTACATTCATGTAATATTCTTTGTGCAACATAGGATCTATATATGTCAGTTAATCTAAACGAACATGTTGACGGCAAATACATTAGTGAAAATACTGACTTATGCCATATTGTATTTTGACTGTTGAAAGGACAATAAGAGTGTTTTGGTAAATAAAAGCTATTTTTTGATTTTTTGAAGTCTTTGCTTGGGAATAATAATCTAAAAATTGCATCTACATCAGGCTCTCCATCGGCAAGAAACTGTTGTATAGGTGAAGTTACCAAATTTTTTTTTAGTTTTGAAATACTTTTAACTTTTTCTTTTATAAACTTTAGTGGAAATCCTCTTGGCCAAATAATTTGATTTGAATAATATTTATATATATTAACAAAAGTTTTTTTTTCAGTTTTGTAGCAATATATTTTTAAATTTCTTTTATTATAGAATTCCTTATAAGGTAAATTATCATCATCAGTTTCATATATAAATTCAAAATTATTTTTAAAGGCAATTAAATAACCTATGTTTTTTCGAGAATAGTGATTGTAACTAAGCAATTTATTAATTTTAAAACCAAAGTTGTTTTGATGTAAAATCGAAAAATAATTTGAATTTTTTAATTTAAATTTCTTTGGTGATTTTTTATCGCCAATTATTATTAATTTATTTTTTTTTCCAATATTTTTTGCAATTGATTTTAAGCATTTATTTGGATTGGAAATTGTAGTTATGACAACTGAAAACATTTTTAAATGACTTTCATTTCAAAATCAATCATATCATCTATTAAGTGGTCAATATTTGTCTTACTTTTCCAATTTAATAACTTTTTTGCTTTATTTGAGTTTCCTAAAAGAGTTTCTACTTCTGTTGGACGATAATATTTTTTGCTACAAATAATAATTTTTTTTCCATTTTTATCTACAGCACACTCATTTAATCCTTTTCCTCTCCACTTAATTTTAATATTTAGTTTTTTACAAACTCTATTAACAAAAAATTTTACACTATATTGTTTTCCTGTAGCCACAACAAAATCATCGGGTTTTTTATACTGTAGTATTTTCCACATTGCTTCTACATAATCCTTTGCATGTCCCCAATCCCTCTTTGCATATAAATTTCCTAAAACTAAAATTTTTTCTTTACCTTTTTTGATTTTACATAAAGTATTTACAATTTTTTTAGTTACAAATGTTTCTCCTCTCAATGGGCTTTCGTGATTAAAAAGAATTCCATTTGAAGCAAATAAACCATATGCCTCTCTGTAGTTGACTGTAATCCAGTGGGCATAAACTTTTGCAACTCCATAAGGGCTTCTCGGATAAAAAGGAGTATTTTCACTTTGAGGTGTTTCCCGAACTCTTCCAAACATTTCTGATGTGCCAGCTTGATAAAATTTTGTTTTTTTCTGTAATTTTAAAGACTTTATTGCCTCTAAAATTCTTAAAGTACCAAGTGCATCAGAATTTGCTGTATATTCTGGAACCTCGAAAGAAACTGCAACGTGAGATTGAGCTGCCAAATTATATATTTCATCTGGCTGAGTTTTTTCAATGATATGTAGTATACTAGAGGAGTCTGTCACATCTCCATGGTGAAGTATAAATGTTCTATTTTTTTTTGTAGGATCTTGATAGATATCATCAATTCTCGATGTGTTAATTGAAGAGCTTCTTCTTTTTACACCATGAACTAGGTAATTTTTTTTTAGTAAATATTTGGCTAAATATGAACCATCTTGTCCTGTTATACCAAATATTAATGCTGTTTTTTTTTTCATAATTATAAGTCACTAATTAGACTATTTTTATTTAAATTAAAAGAAAATACAATTAATTAACAATTAGTATAAAATCTCCACAATAAAATTATTTTTAATTTTATTTTTAAATATTTTTTCTTTAATAGCTGAGAATTTATCATATTCGAAATTTTTGAGCTTTAATGAAGATTTAGCTTTAGTAAAATGTTGGTTGACTAAATTTACATCATTCTGATTATCATTTGCTATAAAAGTTTTGATTATAAATGTGCAATTATAATTATTTTTTTTTAAAACTTTTGAATTAATCACATAATTATTATTATTTTTAATATAGAATTTGATATTTAAATTATGAGTAAATATATATTTAATTTTGCATTCATTTTTTTCATTCTTTAAAAATACTAAAATTTTTTTTATTGGTAAATTTATATTATTTTTAATAAGATTTTCTTCTTTAATAGTATTATTTATTCCAAAAAAAGTAAAAATTATAAAAATAACAATACTTAATCTTTTTAAAGTTAAATTTTTCAAAAAAATTAAATTTATAAAAAAATATATTATAAAGATATAATTTAGAATTATTGAGTGTCTAGGTTTATGACCTAATTTAAATAAAAAAATAATTATAAAAAAAAGAGAAAAGAAAATAATTAAATTTTTAAAATTTTTAAAAATTTTTTTTTTGAATATGTCTATATTTTTAAATAATATTAATATTAATATAAAAAAAAATAAAATCGAAATTATTTCTAATGGAAAAACACTATTACCAAATACTATTGTGATCGCTGGATATAAAAAAGAGAAAAAATAATCTCCATATTGAGAAGAGGAATTCATCAAATGATTACTAAGAAAAAAATATATTTGAGGAATATTGATAAAAAAAATTAAAAGAAATAAAAAAATTTTATTTTTAATAAAATTAAAAAATTCTTTATTTATTTGTTTAAAATTTGAAGAATACAAACAAAATATAAAAATTATTGTTAGGTAATTCAAATGAAACATTAGGGTAAGGGATGTTAAAATTAAAAATATTTCTTTAAAATCTCTATGTTTTTGAAAAAAAATTTTTCCAATTATATACAACGCTAAAGGTACCCATAAACTATACCATCTTAATGAAGTACACCAGAGAATAAAAATAGGATTTAAAATAATACAAATTAAATAATAGAATTTAATTTTATTATCTTTAAAAAAAATTTTACTAGTAAGTTTTATAAATGAATTTAAACAATATATCTGTAAAGGTAAAAATAATAGTGGTGCATACTGAAAACCAAAAATTTTTTCTCCAATATAAATTAATATATAACTTAAGGGTGGAGATACATCCCAATGATTTACATAACTATAAATAGAAAAAATATCTCTTTCGTTAATAATACCTATGGTCGCAATCTCATCATCAAAAAATGTTTTTGAATGAAGTCTAAAGTAAATGAGTAATGAAAAGATAATAAATAATAAAATTTTAAAAATGAAAAAATCTTTATTTTGGGTTTTACTTAATAAACTCATTCAATTTTAATATGGCAATATAACTAGAAATAAAATAAAAAATAATACCTCCATTATAGCTTGAAAATAAACTTCCTGAGGGCAAAATGGGTATTAAAATAAATAAAATCAAAGATGATAACATTAACATACTTATGTCGTTTGATTTTTTAAATACTTTAAAAGATTTTTTTATAAATATTAGAATTAAAAACAAAAAAGTTATAATTCCTAAAATGCCCAATTCAGACAAAATTTCCATATAAGTATTATGTGGATGTGTGGTGCAGGAACTATTATCTAATATATTTTTTATTTTATACTCTTCATTGTCACACGACAAAACTCTGAAATTTTTTAGACCCACACCAGTTAATTTATTGTCTTGGTAAATTTTATTTGCCACCAGCCAATGTGAAATCCATGGTGAATTTAAAAGATTATTTTGTCCATATAAGTTTTGAATAGAAATATTAAATTCATAATTTGTATTAATACCACTCATAAAAAGAGTTTCATATACTCGATTTTTAAAAGCAGTATTAAAAGCAAAAAAAGTAATTATTGATAAGATAATAATAGCTCCTGCTAAAAACTTCTTCCAAAAATTTATTTTTAAAAAAATTAACAAACAAAAAATTAAAAATAAAATTCTTATTAAAGCTAATCTTTCCCCAGTTATAATAATAGTTGATAAAAAAAATAAAATAGATGTAAATAAGATAATTAAGTCAAATTTATTGTTTAATTCAAATTTCTTTGAAATAATAAAATATATAAAAAAAAAGGATATAAATGATCCAGCTACGAGTTCTTCATCTAAAAAACCACTATATCTGTCATCATGAATAGGTTTGTATCCAAAAAAATCGTACCCAAAAATAAATTGAAAAATTATATCTATAGATAAAAATATTGTTACCACCCCAGAAATTATACCTAAAATTTTAAAGAATGATCGAGAATTTACAAAATTATAAAATATTATTGGAATAATACCAAACTTAATTACAGAAATAGATCTGATTAAACTTGAAGTATTTTTATAATCAGAAAATAAATAAGATGTGAGGATTATTAAATAAGTAAATATTATATATGTAATTAATTTTTTTTGGAAATTTGAATGAAATTTAATTTCTTTAATCTTTGCTAGGAATAAAATTACTATGATCAGATAAAAAATATTGATTACTAATGAACCCATTATTGCAAATAAAGGAAAAGATACTAGTAACTTTTCAATTATATTTAGACTACTAAAATGATTTTTAATATTTAAAATTATCGAAGTCATATATTTTATTTAAAAAATTTTTGTAATAGTGTTTTTTTGAATAATGTTGCAAGTTGTTAATATATTTGAGTTTTTTATTCTTGAAATAATTCATTCCTTTAATTAAATCATCAATTCTAAATTTTTTCGCTAGAAAACCATTTTTTTTATGAATAATTAATTCTCTATGGCCAGAACAATCAAAAGCAACAACAGGAGTCTTATTTACGATACTGTCTGCGGTTAATTGAGAAAACGTTTCCTGACGTGAAGTCAAAATAAAAACATTTGATAGTTTATAAAGTTCATCAATTTGATTATTTTCAACAAAACCAAAATCATAAAATATTAAGTTATTAAATTTTTTAAATGGAAAATTATGCGAATTATTTCCAAAAACAATAAAGTATTTAAATTGAGAAGAATTATTTATTTTACTTAATAATTTAAATAAATAATCATAAGCTTTTACATAGTTATTTCTTTTTTCAAAATGAATTAAACATTTAAACTCTTTTTTTGGAATAAGTTTTAAATCTTCTAAATTAGAGTATTTAGCATTTTTTTTAAAATCAACTACATTTCCAATTATAAAAATTTTAGGAAGCTGTTTGTTATTGGTATTATACTTTTTTAGAGTTTTAATAAATTTCTGCTTTGACCAATTGGAAGGCACAGTAAAAATTATATTATCTCGTTGTAGTATTTTTTGACATTTACGTTTCAGTAAATACTCCTCAAAAAACCTTGAAAAAATATTTATTTTTCCTGGATCGTAGTGGAATGTACCATTACAAAACCAAAGATCATGCAGAGAGATGACCAACTTTTTTTTTATATTTAAAATTTCGTTTAAAGAAACAACCTCATTATAAAACCAATGTACATGAACAATATCAACATCCGTTAATTTAATACGATTTAATAATCCAGTATCTATTAAACACATGCTTCTTTTGATTTTATTCTTTGTATTAAAGATTAAAAAAAGTACTTGAGATAATAAAATTGAAACAAAAATTTTTAAATAAGAAATAATAGTAATGTTTATTTTTTTTACTCTTTTATCATTTGTTTTTTTAGTTATACAATTTAATTCTAATTTATACTTTTTTGATGAAATAGATTTAAACATATTGAAACTTGCTATTGCTGCGCCACCAAAAAAATCATTATAAGATAAATATAATATTTTCTTTTTCATGAACTTAATTTTTTTATAAATTTAAAAAATTGAATTCTCCAGATTTGAAGTGATCTTTTCTCTGAAAGTTTTGAGCTCAACAAAGACTTTTTTATCAAATCTCTATCTTTCGTATTTAAAACATTTTCCATTTTTTCATATAAATCCTCCTCATTATAAGGATCAAAGTCATATCCATTTCTTTTAAGAAACTCTTTTTTTGCACCAACATTGTTACTTAAAATCAATAAACACCCACAACAAGTTGCCTCGTGAACTACGACTCCCCAATTATCTTCATAACTAGGTAAAACCAAACATTTAGAATTGTTCATAAGATTTACAATTTTTTTGGAATTTATATGAGGTATTATTTTTACTCCATCTATTTTTTTTACATTATATCCTCCAACTAATAATAAATTAGAATTGATATATTTTTTTTTTAATCTTTTAAAGGCTTTCAGAAGAGTTTCAAGGTTCTTTCGTGGTATAAATTTTCCTACGAATATAAAATCATATTTTCTTTTTGTAATTTTTTTTTTATTTTCAAATAAATTATTATTACAAGAATATAATCCAGTTAATATTAACTTTCTAAAACTAAAATATCTCAATAAATTTTGAGTATTTTTACCTGGTACAAATGCAGCATCAAAAATATTATTTAAAAAAAATTTAAAATAAAATCTTCCAAGAAATTGTCTAAAATTTTTTTTTATGTTATTATCAATTAAACAAATATTTTTGGTCTTTTTTTGCTTTGCCAAAGAAATAAAAGCTTTATTATTCCATCCAGTGAAAAAAAAATATTTAGGTTTAGAAATACCAATGCTTTCCCAAGTATAATTTTTCTGTAATGAAATAACTTTTACTACTGAATATTTTATTAATTTTTTAGCTTTTTTATTGTCTGTTAGTATAATTATTTTATTTCTGAGATTTAAAAAGTTGATACAATCAATTGCATAACTTGGTAACTCACTCCAACCTATTACTATCATTTATTTTTTTTAATTAGATATAATTTATTGTCATAAAAATTAAAATTATTTAAATAATTTAAAATTCTATCAATAAAATAGAATATATAATTAAATTTAACTTGTTTTCTAAAAAATTTTTTAATTTGTTTTGTTTCATTTAATCCTTTATTTTTATTTTTTTCACCAAAGCTACTATTATGTTTATTAAAAGTTGCAGAGTTTGAATTTAGGTATGCAATTTTTTGTGATCTTAATAAAATACTCCCTATAAAATGGAAGTCAGAACATACCTTATATTTAAGGTTAAATCTCTTGTTTTTAAATTTATGATGCCAAAAAAAAGTATGTTGGCAAAAGGGCATTCCCAAAGTAATTAAATATCTATTTTTAAATTTTAATGGTTTAAAAGTTTTTGTTGACCCGGTATTTAAATTTTTAACCTGATACCCCGAATAAATACAATCAACATTATTTTTTAAAAAAGTGTTTTGAATTTTTTCAAAAAATTCAAAATCTTCATATAAATCATCAGAATTAATGTATCCAATTACTTTTCCCCCACAGTATTTAAGAGCATTATTTATTCCTTTGTACATATTTAAATCTTTTGAAACCAAAACCTTATCAATTTTTTTAATTTTTTTAAGATAATCTATCGTACCGTCAGTTGAACCTCCATCAGCAATAATATGTTCAAAATTTTGTAAAGATTGTTTTTTTAAATTTTTTATAAGTTTTTTTAAATTTTTTTTATCATTTAATGTTGGTGTAATGATTGAAATAAAAGGTTTTTTTTTCATTAAAATTTTACAATTACAATATACTTAAATTAAAATTATTTTTTTTTATTTTTTTTTAAAAAATCATCGTAAGTTTTTGATAATCCATTTTCTAATTTAACAAAATTTCTTTTTTCTTTTAAAAAACTATTTAATGATGAATTATCTAATAGTTTTCTTGGAGTTCCATCTTTCTTAGTTTTATCAAAAATAATTTTTCCATCAAATTTAGTTATTTTTTTTATGATTTTTGATAGTTTTTTAATACTTAATTCTTGACCTGATCCAATATTCAAAAAACTTATTTTTTTTCTTTTTAAAAATTTATAATATTTTTCTTTTGGTTTTAAAAAAATTTTTAAACAAAGTTTAACCATGTCATCGACATATATAAATTCTCTTTTGGCTTTACCAGTACCCCATACTTTTACAAATTTTTTATTTTGTGATTTTGCTTTATGAAATTTCATTATCATCGCTGGAATTACGTGAGAGTTTTTTTCATGGTATTTGTCATTCAATCCATAAATATTTGTTGGCATAACTGATCTAAAATCAGTAGAAAATTGTTTATTAAAAAATTCACACATTTTTAATCCCGCTATTTTTGCCACTGCATATGCTTCATTAGTTTTTTCTAAATAGTTACCTAATAAATATTTTTCATGCATGGGTTGTGAACAATTTCTTGGATAGATACAAGAACTTCCAAGGAATAATAATTTCTCGATTTTATATTTATAGCAAGATTTTATTACATTATGTTGAATGATTAAATTTTTATCAATAAAATCAGCACTGAAAGTTTCATTAGCATATATACCTCCAGCTAAAGCTGCTGCATTAATTACCATGTCTGGTTTGTTTTTTTTAAAAAATAAATCAACTTTTTTTTGATTTTCAAGATCAAGTTTTTTTCTATCTGCTACAATAATTTTAAATTTTTTTTTTTTTTTTAAAATTCTTACAAAAGCTGAGCCCACCATTCCTTTATGTCCAGTAACAAATAATTTTTTATATTTTAATTTCATAAGCTTTATTAGAGTAAATTTTTGATAAAATTATTTCTGAAATAAAATTCAATTTTAACTGATATAATAAAAGTTTTACAAAAAGGTTAATCTGATTTCTCAAAAGAACATCAAAATTCTGATAAATTGAATCAATCTCATAAAGTTCTCTAGAAATTTTAATATAATTTTTGAAAGTATAAGTGCTTGAAATTCCACCAAGATAATGATTTGAAACAATAAAAGGTATAAATGATACTTTGTATTTTCTAAGAAGTGTTAATTTATACTCATAATCTGCAGCAACAACATATTTGGTATTATAAGTGTGTTTTTTATAAAAATTTTTATTAAATAAAATTGATTGATGTACTGGCACAGAGTCTCCTGGAAAAATTTTTTTTACATTATTTGGAATGTTCCAACTTTTATTTTCTCCTATGACTTTAGAAATAAAAAAATAAGATAAATTTTTTGAAAGTGAATAATTTTTTATATTTTCTAAAACATAATTATTATTTAATATATCTCCTGAATTTAAAAACAATATATGATTTCCTTTTGCTAATTTTGCTCCTTGATTCATAGCATTATAAATTCCACTAGATATATCTTCATAGACATATATTTTAATATTTTTATTTTTAAAATTTTTTTTAAGTTTTTTACCTCCATTAACTATAATTAACTCAACGTTTTTTTTATCTGTCTGATTAAAAATTGAATTTAAAGTAGTATTTAAATCTTTGGGGTTATTTTTGGTCACTGTTACAATTGATAAATCTATCATTATATTATTTCAATTTGTGGTAATGGAAAAATTAATTTTATTCCTTTTCTTAATAACCTTTTTTCTCTTTTAATAATATGATCTTTAAAATGCCATGGTAAAACAAGTAAATAATTAGAATTTTTATATGTTATCTTTTTATCACTTAATATTTTTATTTTAGTACCGGGTGTATATTTTTCAAATTTATCCTTGTTAATCTCATAAATATTCTTAACCAAATTTTTATTAATATTACAATACTGCAGAATAACATTACCTTTAGTAGATGCACCAAGCCCACTTACACTTTTATTATTTTTTTTTAATTTATTAAGTAAATTGTTTAAAGATTTTTTATGATATTTTATTTTTTTATTAAACATCTGATAAATTTTAATATCATTTAATTTCATTTCTTTTTCCTGATTTAATAACCAATTTATAACTTTGTTATTACTTTTTATTTTTGATTTTTTATGAGTAGCACTTACAGAAAAACTACCTCCATTTATATTATTAAATTCTACATCTAAAATTTTTAAACCTGCTTTGTTTAAAATTTTTTTTACTACATTTAAGGAATAATATTCTAAATGTTCATGACATATAGTGTCATATGAATTTTGTTTCAACATGAAGGGCATATAGCTTTGCTCAAAATGCCAAATTCCATTTGTATCAAGTATTTTTTTAATATTTTTTACAAATTCTAAAGGATCTTCAAGGTCATAAAACATGGAAATACAAGTAATCAACTTTGCTTTTTTTGATATAATTTTTTTTGAAGGAAAAAAATCGTTGATAGTAATTATATTCTTTTTATAATATTTTTTAAATTTTTTAATGGTTGGATCTATTCCAATTAGATTTTTAAAACCTTTGAATGCATTTAAAAATGTTCCATCATTACTGCCAATATCAATAACAAAATCATTTTTTCTTATTTTATATTTTTTAATTAAATTGTATGATTTATTATGTAAGTGATTAACCATAGATGAATTTAGAGATGATCTATAACCATAATTTTTTCCATACATTTCATTTAAATTAAAAGAGTGTCTAAGTTGTAAAAGACCACAATTTTCACATAAACATACAGTTAATGGACCTTTTGAAATTTTTATATTCTTGCTTGATGGAAAAACACCAGTTAAAAATTGATTGCCTAAATTAATGACATCTTTTAAATTTTTTGATTTACAGAATCTACAATTTACAATTTTTTTCATTTAAAAATTTCTAGCATTACTTTATTTGTATTTTTTTTGAATAATTTGTCTTCTTTAAATTCATTTAAAATATTTAAAGAATTTTTAAAACTGAATAAATTATTTTTTTTATCACTCAAGTCTTCGTCAAGGGTATCTTCTCTGAAAGAAGTGGATTTACTAAACCTCCACATATAATTAAATTCCAATACATCTTTTAAATTTATTCTGTTTTTAATCTGATCAGCTTTATATATCAATTTTTTATAATCATTAATTGATTTAATTGGTTGACCAAATTTATAGTTAACACTCACATTATCTGTAACAACAACAGATGGAATATTCATAAAAGCAAATTCATGAACTGCTGATGACTGAAAAGTAAACATTGAGGCAAATTTATTTTTTTTGAATGTTAAATTTGAAGTATTTGAGTCTAAAAATCTTATAGTAGGATATTTTTTTTCAAAAAATTTATATACATTAAAGTTAATTGGTAAATTGTTAGGATGAGGTTTAACAAACCACTCAAAATCCGTTTTACTTGCATGATTTAGTGTGAAGTCCATCCATTGATACACATCAGGAAATAAAGAGTATCTAAAAAAATGATGCGCATCAAAGAAACATGATGGCATTATTGCAATTTTTGGTTTGTTACTTTTTATTTTTAAAATATTTCTCTTTGAATAAGAAGCAACATTACCTACCTTCCAATTTGTTTTATTTTTATATATTCTTTTAATTAATTCTTCTCTAGATTGTCTTAAAATTTGAGATTTATTTTTTTTCTTTTTAAATTCTTTTTTATATTCATAATATTTATCAATTTGTAAGAGATTTTTTTTATCAACAGATAATGTTCTTATATATGAATAATTTTTTTCAGGATAAATAATCTTGATTTTAGTATCATATTTTTTTGCGACAAGAGCAAGTGCCCCATAATTAACAAAAACTACATGAGTTGTAATTAAATATTTAATTTTTTTCTTTAAGAAAAAGTTTTCTAAATAATCTATTTGAGCATGGGATAAACTAACAAGCTTATACAACTTCTCATCTTCTAAATTTAGTGATGATTTTAAATATAATCTACAATATGATTGATAAATATATTTGCCAATTTTATAACCTTTATAATTATAATTTATACACTGTTTTAAAGATTTAAATTTTTTTATGTTATTTTTAATTTTTGGTTTTACAGATAAATTAATCACTTCAAAATTTTTTTTTTTTAAAAAATATCTTAATAAAGATGTAAATAAATTTATTTTATAACCACCAAAATAAAAAAAAATAATTTTAAATTTTCTTATTAATATTAAAGACACTAAAATATGAAATGTTGTCTGCAAATTTATTAATGGACACAATTCTATAAGAATTATTTCATTATTGGTTTTTGGAGAATTAATAAATTTATTTTTATACGATAGAAATTTTGAAATAATCGATAGGTGATTTAATAAAATACTTATATATTTCATGAAAATGTATTATCAATTTAATAAGATATATCAACAAAAACAGATTTACTCTAATTTATTAATTTATATTGTAGTTTTATTTATCTTTGTTTCTCCCAAGTTAAATCTTTACATTTTAAGTATACAGTTAAAGACGGATTATATTATTTATTTGGTAATACTATTTGTAAATATTTTTTTCTCAAAAAATAATTTGAAAAGGAATGATTACGTCCTAATAGGATGTTTTTTTTTATTAAACTTTGTTTTAAGTTTTTATGAAAATTCATTTAAGCAATTTTTAAAACAATTTATTCTAATTCTAATAGCTTATGTATCATTAAAAAATTATAGTAAAAATTTTGATGAAAATAAATTTATTGAGATTTACAAAAAATTTGGTTTATTTGTAATTGCATTAGGATATTTAATATTCATTTTAAGTTTTACTCAGAGTGTATATTTTGAGAACATGTTTCAATTAAATAAAATTGAAATTAAAAATATTTATAATCAATTATCAACATATAAAGAAGGTTATTTTCTTTTTTTAAGTGATATTTTACAAATAAAAAACCCTTCTAGATTTCAAAGTATTTGTTCTGAGCCTGCAACGTTTGCAATTTTAACTTCTCCACTTTTATACTTTTATTTAAATAATGTTAAAAATAACATATTTAAAATTTTAATTTTAGTATTGTCTATAATTCTAAGTCATTCTATATATGGTCTTATAGGTTTAATTTTATCTATTTTATTTAAATTTAATTTTAATATTAAAACATTACTCGTATCATTTTTATTTTTAATTTTAATTTTAATTATGCCTGGAGGAAAAGTTAAAAATTTATTTACCAAAAGTTTCTCTGTTTTTAATATAGGATACAATGAAAAAGTCTGGGAAAATCATATAACTTATATAGCTGAAGTACACAATTCTGGTTTTATAGCTGAAAGGTTTGAAAAATATAATTCAATATTTTTAAAAAATTTTACAAATGAGGATAAAAGAAAATTACTTTTTTATGATGATAAGTTTTTAATTCATCCTTTTAATACAACAAGAAAAATAAAACCTAAAGTATTGAAAAATTTAATGAATCAATATGACTTTCATATTTATCATCCTGGACCAAATTATATAGGAACTTCAGGATGTGCTTATCTAAGTAATATATATATATCTATTGATAATTTAAAAAATTTAAGATTTTTAGGATCTGGGATTGGTAGTCATGAAGTAATTTACATAAATAAAATTAAAAATTGGATATTTATAAAATCTAATTCTTCACACTGCCTTGGTTTAAACTTTAAAGATGGTAAAAGTTATTTTATAAGATTTTTCACTGAATTTGGAATTCTAGGATTAATGTTATTATTATTTTTAATGGTTAAAATAAAAAATAAAAATAAAGATTTAGAAATTTTTTCAAAAATTTTAATTTTTTTACTATTTTTACAAGTTGGGAACTATGGATTGCTCAAAATAAATATAATCTTATTATTACTTCTCAAAAACTCAAATTTATCAGACTTATTTTACAAGCTTAAGAAAAATAACTGATCTTGCTGAAGCGGCTTTATCTTCAGGATTTAACTCCTGTTGTGTTCTAAACTTAGTATCCTTGCATTCATCCTCCTCACATTTATGCCAACCAAATTTTTTATATATATAATAGCTTTTAATAACAGAGGTTGGTGAAAATTTCTCAATTAAACAATCTATCTCTTCCTTATCAAATTGTTGAAGATGATTAAATACTTCTTTGTAACCAAAAGGTAATGTCAAGTAAAGGGCTCCTGCAGGTTTCAAAATAAATTTAAAATTATCAATTACCTTCAAATAGTCTTTGGGATTATTTTGTTTATTTTTTTGCTCAGAATTTTTTTTGTAATCATATTGTGAATTATCAAAACCAACATGCTCTAAAGTAGAAATACATGCTATATAGTCAAATGAATTTTCTATATAAATTTTTTTTGATAAATCTGAGTAAATATAATTAACAGAATAGTTATAAAAATTATTTTTTTCAGGATAAAGAGTTTGGATAAAAACTTCAAATTTATTTAATTTTTTAATAATAGGTTCGTAGTTTAATGTTGAACCAGCATCTAGTAATTTTCCACTTTTTCCCTCAAGTTCATTTAATAACCATTTGTATTCAATTATTCTTTCATCAATGCCTTTTGAGTTAGATTCAGAGACTTCTTTACTTTCGCTATTGATTTTTTTTTGTATTTTATACCATTTGTATTCATCATATCCTATTCCAAAAGATTTCCTATGAAGTAGATAAATTATTATTTTGAAATAATTTAAAAATATTTTGATTAATTTTAATGCACTTTTTATAATTTTTTCAAAAATATTTTTAAAAGATTTTAATAGATAGGTCATAAAATATTGATAGATAATTTTTTAATTTATATTTTTTAAATTGTTTATTATTTAAGTTGAAAAATAATGAAATGAAAAAACCTTTAATTAAATGGATTAATATTAAATGTCTACCAATTAAATTTTTTATTTTTACAATATCTAAAAATATTTTTTTTGCCACCCAATAACCAAATCTAAGATTGCTTGAGCCATATTGAATACTCATGGAGTCAGAATGTGATGAAAATTTCGCCACTACATTTTGAGTAACTATTGTGTTATTCAATTTATAGTCATATTCCAAGCTTAATAAATATAGTAATAAATCTGGGCCAATATTTTTTTTAATCATCAAGTGCTCTGATATTTCATCTTTAATTTTGTTTTTAAGAACATAATTCCATTTTTTTACAATTTTTACATTAAATATAGAGGTAATTGGACTATTGGGTAAAACTTTAGTGCTCTTTATTTTAAAATATTCTGCAAGAAAATTTATATCTTTTTTAGATATAGACTTTATTCGTGGCTGTTTAAATTTAAATAATTTTTTTTTTGGATGAATTATTCCATATCCATATATTTGCTTATTTTTTTTGCAGGAATAATTTACTAGCTTTCCAAAATAAGGAGATAAAATATCATCATCATACATAAAAGTAAAAAAACCTTTGTCTAAATGTTTAATTGCTTCAAAACAAGCATTCATAAAACCATTTTTTTTTTGTTTTATAATTTTTATGTCTACTTTTCCTTTAAAATACTTAATCTTATGACTTAAATAATTATTTTTATTTCCATCCAATATTATAATTTGCAAGTTTTTATGATATTTTTTAATTTTTAAGCACGAATTTAATGACTTAAATATGTCAGTCCTATTTTTTGTGATAAACAAAATAGTAAATTTTACCATTTTATTTTTAATTTTCTAAAATCTAATAAATCATCTGGAGTTCCAAGATCATACCATTTTTCATATATTGGATAACTAATTATATTTTTTTTATTTTTTTTTAATAACTTAATAAAATTTACAGCATCTATACTTTGATTTTTTTTTATCAATTTCAAGCAATTTGGATTAAATAAATATATCCCTGTATTTATGTTAAAACTGAGAGATGGTTTTTCATGTATAGAGTCTATTTTTAAATTTAAATTGTTTAAGAGGCCATATTTCAATTGTATTTGTTTTTGAGAAGTCACTATAGTAAAATCTGATTTATTATTTATATGAAAATCTATGATTTTTCTATAATCTATATTACAGACAACATCAGCATTAATTAATATAAAAATATTATCATTTTTTTTTGTTTTTAAATTACCAAGTCCACCAAAAGTTCCTAATGGTTTTTTTTCATAAAAAAAATTAGAATTAACATTTTTATAATTATTTTTTATATATTTAAGAACTTGATCGCTTCTATAATGTAAAAAAAAATTTACCTCTTCAAAATTTAATTTTAAAACATTTGCTAAAGCATAATCTATTATTCGCTTTTTTTTTGTTATATGAACTAAGCACTTGTTTAGTTTGTTAGTATATGGTCTTAATCTTTTTCCATATCCTCCAGCCATTACATTAATAGTAACTTTACGATCTTTTTTTAATATTTCTAATTTATTAAAACTTTTAATATCAATTATTTTTTTATTTTTTAAAATTGGTAGATAATCAATTTTATTTTTTTTCATAATCTGATATGCGGCTTGATCTGATAAATTATATTTACCGACTACTGGTTTTTTATTTATAATTTTTAATATATGAAAGTCTAGATTTTGAAATTTTAAAATAGCTCTTCTAATGTCACCGTCATTTACAACACCAATTAATTTATGGTTATTATTTACATAGCATAACATCTTGATTTCATTTTTTTCTAATTTTGCTAGAGCTTTTTTTAAATCTATATTTTTTTTAATGATTATATTTTCAATTTTCTTATTCATTTTTAAAATTATTTATTAAATTTATTACATAATCGATTTCTTTTTTTTTTATAAATGATGATGATGGGATTAGCACAATTCTTTTATATAATTTATCAGTAAATTTCATATTTTCCCAAATAAAGTACCTTTTTATCGGTTGTAAATGCATTGGTTTCCAAAAATAATCTGTGCTAACTTTGTTTTTCTTAAGATAATTGATTAGTTTTTTCGAAGTATTTTCAGATTTGCATAATACAAAATTAAGCCATGATATATTATTTGAAATTTCTTCATTAAAAAAAAATTCTAAATGTTGGCTTTTAATACTTTTTTTATATTTTTTAAAATTAAAATGAATTTTCTTTTTTATTTCCTTGAAACGAAGTAATTGTGACTTCAAAATTGCTGCATGAATATTGGTCATTTTATAATTATGACCTACAGCAATGTAATTGTAATTCCCTTTAAATTTACCATTTTCTGACAAAATTTTTGCGTTTGTAAATACATTTTTTTTATTAGTAGATAATGCGCCACCTCCTCCTGAAGTAATATTTTTATTCCCATTAAAAGAATAAACTACAACGTCAGCAAATTTTGATAAACTCTTATTATAATATTTATTACCAAAAGCACAAGCAGCATCAATAATAATTTTTAAATTATATTTAGTTGCAATTTTTTTTATCTTGGAAAGATTTGGAATGATCCCAAAGCTAGTAACAGGACAAATAGCATAAACTCTTTGTTTTTTTTTTTTAAGAAATGTTTTCCCATTTCTAATAAATGTTTTTTTTTCTAATTGTTTTTGTAATTGGTTTAAATCTAATGATAGCGAAAATTTATCAACGTCAAATAACCATGGTTTAGCTTGAGCATTTAAAATTGCATTTGTTGTTGCCCCAAAAGTAAATGACTGGGTAATAACAATATCTCCTTTTTTTACTCCTAATGATTTAAAACCTAATAATAAAGCTGCGCTTCCTGAATTCAAAGGTAAATTGTATTTTGCATGAGAATAAACACTTAAGTCTTTTCCAATATTATTTGCTAATTTTCCATAGGTAGATATTTCAGATTTTTTTAGACATTTTAAGACTTCTTTTAATTCTTTACTTGTAATATCAGGTTCTTTTATATTAAGAATTTTTTTCATACCAACTAATAGTTTTTATTAAACCTTCATTTAAATTAACTAATTTTTTTAATTTACAAATCTTTTGAATTTCTCTCGTATCTGGAACTCTTCTTATGGGTGATCCTAGAGTATTTCCTTTTAATTTTAAATTTTTTTTGGAATTTAAAAGATGTTTTATTTTTTTAACTAAATCAATTATCCTAATTTCTTCATTCATATTTCCAATATTAAAAATTTTATTTAAAGAAACTTTTTTAAAGCAAGTACCCAAGATTAATTTGATAGCGTCATCGATATAACAGAATGCTCTTTTGTGATATGGAGAAAATACTTCAACTTTATCTTTTGTTTTAAATTTTGAAATTAATTCAGGAATTACATGAGAGTAACCCATCCTAGGACCATAAATATTGTGAGGTCTGTAAATTATATAATTAAAATCTGAAATTTGTAAAATAATTTCTGAAAAAAACTTTGATAAATAATATGATTGTCTAGAATTAAAAGATGATGGATATATAAAATTTTGTTTTTCTAGAGTTGGAAACTTAAGTTTTTTTTTATCTAACAAAGGTTGATAAATTTCGCTTGTTGAAAAAAAAATAAATGTAGGTTTTTTTTTTTTACTTTTGAAGGCATTTAAAAGATTAAGCGTAGAATTTAAATTTGTATCAAATGTTTTTACAATATCCTTTTTAACGTTTTTAACACCAACAATTGCTGCAAGGTGAAAGATATATGAAAAATTTTGATTTATTTGAAATTTTTGTGTTAGATCTATTTTTTTTATTTTTATATTTTTTTTTTTCTTTATCAAACTTATAAACTCATTATCTTTTTTACCTCTAGAAAAATTATCTAAAATTGTAATATTGAAATCAGAATTTTTTGAAATTTCTTTTAAAAGATTGAATCCAATGAAACCTGCTGCTCCCGTTACTAAAATGTTTTTTTTCATAAAGGTCGAGATATTTCAAAAAATTTAATCTTTTTTTTTTTTAGAATTTTGTAGTTAATATTTTTAAATATATTATTTAAATCAAAATACATAGGTTTTTTGTTAAGATAATTTATATTTATTTTTTTTACTTTCTTATGTCCTACACAAAAAAGAACACAATCATATTTTGAAAAATCCGGTTCTTTAACAAAGTTAAAGGGTAATAAATTATTATTTGTCAACAATGGGTCATTAATTTCAACCTTTGCCCCAACATTTTTAAGTTTCTGAGCTAAATCAACCGATGGACTAAATCTAATATCATCAACATCCTCTTTATAACTAATGCCAATCAATAATATTTTTTTATTTTTAAATGATATTATTTTTTTTTTGATATATTTAAGTGATGTAGTCACCATCTTTGAATTTATTAATATTGATTTTTTTGTTATGGGAAATTTATTATTAGTATTTAATATATTTTTGGCTGAATATTCTAAAAATTTTGGATCTTTAGTTAAACAATAACCTCCAACACCTAAACCAGGATTCATTATATTGCTGTGGGTTTTTCTTATCCTAATTGCATTTAGTATATTTTTTATATCAATACTATTTTCAATAGAAAAATTTGTAAATTCGTCAATCAAAGCTATGTTAACTGCTCTATAAGTATTTTCTATTATTTTGCAAGTTTCACAGTCTTTAAGTGAATTTAATTTTGTAAGAGGAAATTTTTTTGTATTTATTATTTTATTTAAAAAAATTTTACACTTTTGCGAAGAAATATTATTAACACCAGCATACACTCTGTAGTAATTAGAAATCGAATTATAATAATTCTCCCCGGGGGTAACTCTTTCATACGAATAGGCAAAATAAATATCATTCAGCCTCATTTTACGTTTTTTTAAATTTTTTTCTATTTCAGGAACAATTATTTTATCACATGTACCAGGTGGGAGTGTAGTTTCAAGAATAATTAAAGTTTTTTTTTTTATTTTTTTTATTATATTAAAAAAAAGTTTTTTTAAATTTTCTAGACTGTTTTTCGACTTAAAATCAAAACTTATACTCACAATAATAGTGTTACAATTTTTAATTGGTTCTAAATTTAAGGAAATTTGATAATTTCTTTTCTTTTTAACTTTTTTAAATTTTCTTATTAGTTCAACGTCATTTGATTTAAAAGGAAGTAAATTATTATCTAAAATTTCTTTTAATTTTTTTCCTCTAAAATCATTTTTGTCAATACCATGCACTAAACAATTAATTTTGTCTGCAATTAATATAGACATAGGAATCCCCACAAACCCCTGACCAATTACTGCAATTTGATTTTTAGATTTTGACATTAAGATATATTAATCTAATTATTTAATAATGTACAAAAACAAAAAAATATTCTGCATAATTTTAGCAAGAAAAAATAGCCAAGGTATTAAAAATAAAAATTTACAAAAAATAAAAAATAAACCACTAATTTGGTATCCTTTAAACGCTGCCAAAAAATCCAAATATATAGACGAAATATATTTTAATTCAGATTGCAAAAAAATGACTTCCTATGCTAGTCGTTTTGGAGCAAATATTGACTTTTTGAGACCAAGTTATCTTGCTAAATCCAACAGCACATCTGCTGATGTTATAATACACCACATTAATAAATCAAATTTAATATCTAAATTTGATTACTTTATTTTATTAGAACCCACATCCCCTCTTACCGATAAAAATGATATTGATAGGGGTATAAAAAAACTAATTGATAAAAAAGAAGCAACTTCTTTGTTATGCATAACAGGACATTCTATTCCAAACAAAAACTATATTTGCACAATAAAGAAAGGTTATTTAAAATTTGGTAAAAATATTAAAAGTACACTAAGACAAAACTACAAAAAAAAATTTTTTCTTACTGGCAATTTATACATTTCTAGAATAGATAGCTATTTAAAACAAAAAACTTTTTTTCAAAATAAAACAAACTTTATGAAAATTAATTTTTTAAAATCATTTGAAATTGATACAAATGATGACCTTTACTTAATAAGAAAACTTTTTAAGAAAAATTAATGAGAAAAATAGATAAAAAATTAAATTCATTAATACCTGGTGGTGCTCATACTTACAGTAGAGGATTCGACCAATTTCCAGATAATTCACCTCAAATTTTAAAGTCAGGCAAAGGAGTTTATGTTTTTGATGAAAAAAATAATAAATATATAGATTATGGGATGGGTTTAAGATCGGTTATTTTAGGATATGCAAACAAAGAAGTTAATAAAGCCGCAATAAAAGCAATTCAAAATGGAAATAATCTTACCAGACCTTCTACAGTAGAATTGGATCTTGCTAAGTATATTGTAAATAATTTTAAACACGTTGATATGGTCAAATTTTGTAAAAATAGTTCAAACGCAGTTACTGGTGCAGTAAAACTGTCTCGTGCCTATAATAAAAAAAATATTATTTTGAGATGTCAAGATCATCCTTTTTTTTCATTTGATGATTGGTTTATAACTTCAACAGATTTAAAAAGAGGTATTCCTTCGGTTTATTCTAAACTTACATTGACTTTTAATTATAATGATTTGGAAAGTTTGAAAAAAAAAATAAAAAAATATAACAGACAAATTTCTTGCTTAGTAATGGAAGCCTCTACTTTTGAATGTCCTATGATTAATAATGAAAGAGGATGTTGTCAAAAATTAAATTGCACTAGAAATTATAAAAAAAATCATCTTTTGAAAGAAATACAAAACTTATGTAAAGAAAATAATATAGTATTCATAATTGATGAAACAATTACAGGATTTAGATGGCATAAAAAGGGTGCGGTTGAAAAATATAATTTAGACCCTGATTTAGTAATTTATGGTAAGGCTATAGCAAATGGCTTTTCTTTAGCAGTTTTGGGTGGGAAAAAAAAAATCATGGACCAAGCAACAATCACAAAAAAAGGAATGGAAAGAGTTTTTTTTCTCTCATCAACTCATGGTGGTGAGATGAGTTCACTAGCAGCTGCAAAAAAAACTATGGAAATTATCAACAAAACTGATGCTATTCAAAAAATATGGGAGCATGGTATAAACCTAATTAATGAGGTTAACGAAATATCTAAAAATCTTGGTATATTTGAGAATTTTCATTTATTTGGTTTACCATGCTCACCCTATGTCCAGACAAATTATAAAAATAAACCTGATCTAAAACTTAAAACTATAATACTTAAAAATTTAATTAATCATAAAATACTTATGCCTTGGATATCTATATCCAGTTCACATAACCAAAATCATTTGAAATATGTAGTTTCTGCTTTTAAAAAAATTTTACCCAATCTTAGAAACGATTTATCAAATTCAAAAAAAATTTATAAAGTAAAAAATCCAGTTAAACCTGTTTTTAGGAAATTTAATTAATGAAAAACATTATCATCATTGGCTCAAATGGTTTAATTGGAAAGGCATTAGCTAAAGGTCTATCCAAAAAGTATCGAGTTATAGAAGTGGATATATTAAATTTGAAAAAACAAAATTATTTTCAATGTAATATTTTAAACGAAATAGAAGTAAAAAAAGTTTTTTCAAAAATCTTTAAAAAATATAAAAAAATAGATTGTTTAATTAATTCTGCTTATCCAAGAAAAAAAAACTTTTCTAAAAAGTTTCTAGAAATTAATTTAAATGATTTTAATCAAAACTTATCAATAAATGTTGGTTCATTATATTGTTTAATTAAAAATATATTTCCATATTTTAAAAAAATTAAAAAAGGCAACATAATCAATATCGCGTCTATTTATGGTAAAATCCAACCAAAATTTGATATTTATGAAAAAACGCCAATAAATCCCCCAACAGTATATGGACCTATCAAATCAGCTCAAATCATGATGATAAACTATTTTGCAAAAATATTTGCTTATAAAAAAATCAATATAAGATGCAATACGATAAGCCCCGGAGGTGTTTATGGCGGTCAGTCAAAAAAATTTTTAAATAATTACAAAAAATACTGTAAAAGTATAGGTATGATTTCACCTAACGATTTAGTTGGTGTAGCTGATTTTTTAATTTCTGAAAAATCATTGTTTATTACAGGTCAAGATATTCAAGTAGATGATGGTTTCTCGATATAAAGAATACAAAAAGGACAATCTAATAATTAAAATATTAACAACTCAAAACTACAGTGAAAATTATGTTTTGTGGTTGAAAGATAAAAAAACTAATAAATTTTTAGAAGAAAAAAAAATTAAGTTCAATAAATCAAAAATAGAAAAATTTATAAAAAATTGTTTTAAAAGTAATAATATTCTTCTTTTTGGAATTTTTTATAATTCTACTCACATTGGAAATATTAAAGTTGATTTTGATAATATTAATTATAATTGTACAATAGGTTATATCTTAGGTGAAAAAAAATTTCTTGGAAAAGGAATTACTTATAAATCATTGAGAAAAGTTATTGATTTTTTATTTAATAAATTAAATATACGAATTATTTCAACAGAGGTATTAAATGGAAATATAAAAAGTATTAAACTCTTAAAAAGAAACAAATTTAAGAAAATTTATATATTAAAAAAAAGAGTTTTCTTAAATAAAAAAATATTAGATGTGATTGGTTTTCAATTATTAAATAAAAAAACTATAAACAAAATTTTTTCTACCAAATTAAATTTTTCTAATAAAAACTACAAATTAAATGTGATCTAAACATGAAAATATTTGATTGTATAACTTTTTTTGACGAACATAAATTATTTGATGTTAGATATGAACTTCTCAAAAATGATGTAGATTATTTTATAATCATAGAAGGTTCTAAAAAATTTAATGGAGAGAGTAAAGATTTTTGTTTTAACGAAAATAAATATGACAAAAAAAAAATTAGATATATAAAAATAAATGAATTTAATAAAAAAGTTAACTTAGCAAATTTTCCAGGTTATCTGGACGATGTTAGTAAAAATAGAATGTTAGATGGATTATATGGTGCAACATATAATGATATAATTTTATTTTCTGATTGTGATGAGATACCTCATCCTCAGACAATTAAAAAAATTAAAAAAATTAAAAATTCAAAAATTGGGATATGTTATCAAAACATGTCTTGTTTAGACTTTAAGCACTTTGTAAAAACTAATTGGTTTTGGTTATATAAATGGCCAGGCACTAAATTTATGAAATATCAGAATCTAATACACCCAAAATCTTTAAAATGGTATCATCAACCAAGATTATACGATCCAAGAAATTATCTAAAATATAACATTATTTTAGACAAAGGGTTTCATTTTACATGGATAGGAAATTTTGAGAAAATTATTGAAAAATATGTAACTTTTAAAAATGTGCATGATCAAGAACATTTGTTTCGTCAAAGAAATTCTAAAAAATTTTCTTATGACGAGATAATAAATTCATTAAATAAATCTAAAAATCTAGAAAAATTTACACTACCTTTCTTAAGGTATGAGATACAAAAGAAAGATCCTACAAATACTTATGATAATTTATTTTTGGAAGTTTTAAAAAAAAATAATTTAATCTAATTAACTTAAATTATTTTTATTAATAAATATCTTTTGGTCTTTAATATCAATAAATTTATTGCAGTATTTTAAAATATCTTCATTGTGAGAGGATATAAAAACATATTCCGCTGTATTATTTAAAAATATATCTTTTAATACTTTTGTTTCTGTATCAGTATCTAGAGCGTTTGTGGCTTCATCCAAAATTAAAATTTTTGGTTTTTTATATAAAGCCCTTGCAATACCTATTCTCTGAATTTGACCTCCACTTAAATTTTCTCTACCAAAACTAATGACCTCATTTAATCTATTCTTTTCTTTAATTAAAAACTCACTACAGCAAGATATATCAATAACTTTTTTAAATAGGTTTTCATCAAAATCAGATTTTAGAGTTATGTTATTCTTAATTGTATCATGAATTAAAAAAATTTTTTGTTGAACATAAGAAATTTGATCAAAAAAATTTTCTCTATTATAATTATTAATTTTACTATCATTTACAAATAATCCACTTTTTCCTTGGATTAAAATTAAACCTGAAAGTATATCCAACAAAGTTGTTTTTCCTGAGCCACTGTGACCTCTGACTGCGACTATAGATTTTGGTTCAATTTTAATCGTATTATTTAAAATCAAGTTTACTTTTTTTTCTTCATAACCAAATTCAAATTTTCTCAAGTCTATAGAATTAATTTTAGAAATTTTTTCTGATATAACTTCATTATTTGATATATTAATTTTTATACTTTCCCTAAGTTTCTCAACATTATCAACAGATTGTCTATGAGTTTTCCATAATGAAAAATTTAAATAAATAACATTTACATAAGGCAGCATTTTAAATATTACAAATAAATAAAAAGCCATTATTGAAATAACTCTATCATTTAAATTATCGTATGAGTTAAGCAAAATAATTGTTATTACAAAGATTGAAAAAACTAAAAATTCAATTCCATATCTAGATGAGATGACAATAAATTTTATTCCCTTTAGTACATCAGACATCTTTAGTTGATTGGTCTTAAACTGAAAAACACTAATATCAATTAAGTTATTAAGTTTGATATCTTTGAAACCATAAAATGCATTAGAAATATTTGAGGTAACTTCTTTATCATAATTAGTGAGTTTTTTTCCGTAAGTAAGAATTTTTTTACGATTAATTTTATAAAAAATTGTAAAAATTAAAGAAAATATTATAAAAGCACTTATGGTAATCCACGGCTCATAGACTATTAATCCCACAAAAACAAAAAAAAGTATGACGCCTTTGGATAGTATTAGATAGTAGGGTATAATTACAAATTCAGAAATCTTTCTAGTCTCATTTAATACCTTTGTAGAAATTTCCGAAAAACTTAAAGAGTTAATTTTTATATATTCTGAATTAGCAAACTCTTTAAATACCCTAGTGACAATGTCTACGTAAATTTTAAAACCAAAATCAATTATTTTGTAATTAATAATTAGATTCAATAAAAAAGTGATAAATAAAAAAAAAAGCGAAAATAAACTTAAATATAAAATAGAGTCACTTTTAGATATTCCATTTAAAATTTCAAATTCATTTTCAACATTAAGTATTTGATTTAATAATAATAAAATAACAAAGATCGTAGATATTTCTAAAATTGATTGTGCAATAAAAAGTAAATTTAATACAAATGGTTTTTTTTTAGAAAATTTCTCTATAATTTTTTTTGTTTCGAAAAAATTTTTCATCTAAATAAAATATCTACTGGTTTACTTTTTAGTATCCTTAAATAATTTTTCGCTATATTTGTTAAAATTTTTATAAATTTGATCAAAGTTCTTAACAAATTTTATTAAGTTTCTTGAGGAATTTGACTTAGATATGTCATCAAAGCTAAACATATCATCATTTATTAAATTTTCTCTATCATATAAAGTGTAAAAATAGTGATAGTGCATATAGCAAAATTTATAAATATCTTCTTTATTGAAATTAATTTGTTTTTTATAGTAATCAATATTTAAAATTTTATTTTTGTAATCTTTGTAATTTTTTGCAGTTAAACAAAAATTAAAACTAACATGATGATTATCACCGGCATTTAAAACTGGTATTTTTTTTAAAGGAAGCTCATGGCCAACTGTTCCATAAACTGAGATTACAAGCTCTGGTTTTAATTTCGTAATATAATTTAAATTATGCACATTGCTTAAAATAATTATTTCTGGATATTTATTTTTTATAAGTTTTAAAGTTTTTATATTATTTTGATAATCATTTGGGTGTGGTTTAATAAAAATTTGAATATTTTTTTTTTTTTGCAATATTTTTATAGTTTCCTCGATCCAATGTTGAAAATCATAAAATATAGAATGTCTGAATTTATGAACATAATCCCAAAAACAATGTGAATAAATAACATATTTTTTTTTATTTTTTTCTAATTTAAAATTTTCTACTAAATTTTTATCTTGTTCATTCCAATTCTTCATATGAGGCAGATATTTTCCATAACTTCCAGAAAAACGATTCTGTATTATTTGTTTTCCTATTTTTATATTTTTTCTTTTTTCTTTTATGTTTAAAGAATTAAATATTTTTTTATAATTGTGATAAGGATCAAAATACCTTAAAGTTTTTTTATCTGCTAATTGCATGCCAAGACGCTTTCTTCCCTGAGAGGTTCCTCTAGAACAATACACGGGAATTTTTTTCTTAAAGGCACACCTTGCAACTAAACCATATTGAAAATAACATGTATGACTTGAAATAACAGATTTAACGTCATATTTTTTAAAAATTTTTTCAATTTCATTAAAATTTATTAGTGCCCTTATAAATAAATCTTCAATCAACTTATCATTTAGATTAATAAGAGTTGGCTTTAAAGTAACTCTTAAATAACTATCATAAATTAAATCTCCAAACTCAATACCTTTATATGAAAAATTTAATAAATCACTCTTGGATCTTATTTTTTTTTTAAAAATTTTCTTATAAAATTGAATTTTTCTTTTGTTAGTTTTAAAGTTAATTTCATTCAAAATCTCATAAGCATTGAATGAATTATATATTTTTTTTCTTACTCTTAAAAAAAAATTGTGTTTGGCTAAAGGAGATTCATATAATGGAAAATAAAAGTATCCAATTCTAGCTTTATATTTTTTCGACAAAAAATTTGCAAATAAAGACCAGATTAATATCCAAGGATACCAGTCAAAAAAATCTACCAAAATTATTCTATTTTGATTAACTTTATTATTGTTTTTTGACCAAAAATCTTTGTTAAAATCGATAAACTTTGATGTGTTTTTATCAATTATACAATAATGATAAAGGACTTTTAAATAATCAATAATTTTCATAAGTATAGATTAAGATATTTTAAAAAAAAATGTTATATCAAAAAAAATTAATTATTAATATTGAAATTTTAAAGTTACTAAAAGAATTATTAAAAAAAAATAATCTTTTTGACATTTGGGTATATGGAAACAATTCTGATAAATACTCAGATTTGGATTTAATTTTTATATATAAAAAAAACTCAAATAAAAAATTATTTAAAAATAATATTTTTAATATTAAAAAAGATGCAAGTATTATCATTACCACAAAAAAAGTTTGTACGGATATATTTTATTTTGATTATTTAAATATTTACTCTGTAAAAAAAAATGTAATGATAAAAAATAAATTAAATAAAAAATATGAAAAAAATATTTTCTTTTTGTCAGTAATAGATAGATATTTTGAAAGAAGATCAAAAATTCTTAAAATAAAATCAATAAACGAAAAAAATTTAAGAATAATCAAATCATACTTTTATTCCATAGCTCATTTTTTAAAAATACAAAATTCTTTAAAATTAAAAAAAATTTTTAATTCAAATTTAAAGAATTATTGGATTATAAGAAAACTATCTAAGAGTGGTCAATCTAAAGAATTTATTAACAAAATTAGAAAAGATGATATTGAAGTTTTTTATCCACTGATAAATAAATATTGTGAAACAAAATATCCTCTTAATGATTTTAACGGAAATCTTAAAATAAAAAATGCAATGAAATTTCAATCTATAAATAAATATAAAAAAAATTTTGTACCTAAAATTGTAATCAGAATTTATTACGAATATTCTAGAAATAACTTTTATATTTTTAAAAGATTAAGAAAATGTATTAATCTTAATAAATTTTCTAAAATTGAAAAAATTGATAAAAATATGAATTTTATAATTAATAAAAAAAAAAATTTTCTCATTAATTCGTGTAAAAAAATAAACCAACTTAAAATTAAAAGTGGTTTGTACAGATTAAATTGGTTTGTTTAATTTAATCATTTTTAATAAAAAACAATAATTATTGTAACTTTCCTCTAAATAGTTACTACCTAATATTTCAATTATTTTTTTTGGTATTCTCTCATGTCTATTATAAAAATTTCTTTTCCACTCTTTTCTAACTTTTTCACCTTTGTTTAAAAATTTTTTAAATTTTTTATTTTTAAAATACTTATTAATAACACTAAATGATTTCTTTTTTGAAGTTGAATTATTTATACTGGTTAAAAAATAAGCTGGTAAGGTATTATTATAACCAACTTGACAAAAAAGTTGATACATTTGAAATTTTTTTGATGACAATGGATGATATAAAGGAATTCCATGTCTTTTATGATGATTTAAAAAACCTGTTTGCAAAGCTTTTTGTAAGGAATTTTTTCTATCTAAAATACTTTTAATTGAATTATTAAATTTTTTTTTATTTTCATAAACAAAAAAATTTTTTTTGTTAGAAAAAGAAAAATTATATTTTAAAGCTTCTAATGGCATATAAGCTTTCAAATAATTATCTAAATCATGTGTCGAAAAACAAATTAAACCATGGTGTTGTAAAGGACACACTTGAAAAAAAATATCGTATAATTTTTTTACATACTCTCTAAGAGAAATCAATCTTTCTCTAGTTTCAAGAACAGTATTTCTAATAACAACAAAAGTATCAATATCACTCCATCCACTTATATAGTCCTTCGAAGCAAAACTTCCATGAACTAAAAATTCCTCAAAAAATTCAGACGAATTAACTAATGTATTTAGCTTTTTAAATCTAATATCAAAAAATTTTTTATTAAAAAAATTTGATTTATATTTATTTATTTTGATTATTTTTTTTTTTCTATTTATTTTTTTTTTTTTTAAAAATTTATTTAACTTTATTATCTTCCTGATTAAAGTTTCAATATCTATTTTTTTTAATTTCTGGGAATTATCGTAAATACCTTTGGTATCAAGAAATAAATTAATTGATTTATTTAAGATAAACTGTTTTCTTTCGGTATCATCTACCATATACTTCTCCCACCATCTATAACTATATTACTTCCTGTCATATACGATGATGAGTCTGATAAAAGATATATTATAATCGAGGTCATATCATCTCTAGTAGCCATGCGGTTTAATGGAATTAATTTTGATATTTTATTAACAAACTTCTTTGGCTGATCTTTATATATTCCTCCAGGAGAAATTGAATTAACTCTAATTTTTTTATTGGCTAAGTAGGTTGCTAAATACTTTGTAAAACCGATTAATCCGTGTTTTACAACAGAATATGAAATCGGTTTCGATCCAGAAATTTTTTTTTTATTGTAGAGTCTGTGGTCTGGAGAAATTATAGATAGATCAGATGATAAATTTACTATCGAACCACCATTTTTATTTATAAGTGGCACTAAATGTTTACATACCAACATTATACTTGTTAAACCAATATTAATATCATTTGACCAGGAAACTACATCTGTTTGAAAAAAACTTTTAAATTGATTTTTCTCTTTAACTTCCGGGTTATTAGCTATTAAATTTAATATTCCATCTATTTTTTTAAATTTTTTATTAATAATTTTTTTTATAAAAATGAAATTTTTTTCTTTAGATAAATCAATTTTTAAAAAATGAACTCTTCCATTATAACTCTTAAGTTTATTTTTTAATAATTTTATATTTTTTAAATTGTTATCAATTACAAATATTTCTGCACCATTATCAAGTAATTCATTCGAAATAAATTGACCAATAAATCCTGCTCCTCCTGTAATTACTATTTTTTTATTTTCTATATTTATCATTTAGCAAATTTTAAACATAAATTTAGAGTTTCAATACTATCCTCAAAATTACAAATAATAGTATTCTTGCTCTTATTTTTTTTAGATAGAATTTTTATATATTCATTCCACTGTTCTTCAAACATATCATTTCTTGTAAAATTTATATAAAACATTTTTTTTAACTTTCCTGAATTATATTTAATTTGAATATATTTTGAAAAATAATCCCAATAAACTGTGCCATTTTGAAAATTAATTTCAATTTCATTTTTTGGGGGATTTGTTAAAAAATTTACATTCAAAAAAACAGACTTAAATTTATTGAAAATTAAGATTGAGCTTAAATAATCTTCTACGTCTGTTTTTAAATGACTTCCTTTGCCAGTAAAACTGTATATTTTTTTTGGATTTCCCACTAAATATCTTACTAAATCAATCTCATGGCTTAAACATAATATAGGACCACCACCTTCAATTTTTTTTGCCATATGAGTATTTTTATAATCCTCATATTTATGCATAAGAGGCAAATATTCACCAAATTTAAAAAATCCAGACACCAATTCGCCAAGCTCTTTTTTTTCTATAATTTTTTTTAAAATTTTAATTCCTGGATGATATCTAAGCTGATAACCTACAAATAATTTAATATTATTTTCTTTAATAATTTTTTTTAAAATTTTAATTTTTTTCAAATTATTAGATATAGGCTTTTCAATAAATAAATTAATTTTTTTTTTAGCTAGCCTAAGTGCAGTTTCCAAATGTTTGTTTATGGGATTAGCTATTACCGCAAATTCAAATTTTACTTGATCAAGATCTTCATAAGAAATTTCATTTAAATTATAATATTTAATTAAAGATTTAACTTTTTTAGTCTGTAAATTATCTGAAATAAAAATATTTCTTTTTGTATTTCTTATGCAATAAAATTTAGAATTTGAAAATTTTTTTTTTAAAATTCTTAAATGTCTTTGGCCTGCTGAGCCAAGTCCGCAAAACAATATATTTTTCAAAATTTTCCTTGCATAAAGTTATTTACTATATATATATTTATTATGTTTATCATAGCAGAAATTGGTATTAATCATAACGGTGATTTAGATATTGCAAAAAAACTGATTGATGTTTCAAAAGATGCTGGAGTTGATGCTGTAAAATTTCAAAAAAGAAATATTTATAAAGTTTATAATAAAGAAAAATTAAAATCATTTAGAGAAAGTCCTTGGGGAAAAACTGAAGAAGATCAAAAAAAAGGTTTAGAGTTAGGTGAAAAAGAATATGATGAAATTAATAAATACTGCAAAGAGAAAAAAATTCATTGGCTAGCGTCAGCTTGGGACTTAGATAGTTTAAAATTTTTAGATAAATATGATTTTAAATACAACAAAATTGCTTCTCCTATGTTGGCTAGTGAAAAATTCTTAAATGAAGTAGCTGAAAGAAAAAAATATACTTTTATTTCAACAGGAATGTCAGACATTAAAATGATTTCTAATGCAGTTGATATTTTTAGAGGTAAAGATTGTGAATTTGAATTAATGTATTGCAAGTCAGTTTATCCTTGTCCAAAAGAGATAATAGATTTGAACACTATTAAATATTTGAAAAATAAATTTAATTGTAAAGTGGGATATAGTGGACATGAGGGAGGTATTGCTATTACAATTGCTGCTGTAGCACTAGGCGCTAGTTCAATTGAAAGACACATAACTTTAGATAGAACTATGTATGGTTCAGATCAAGCAGCATCTATTGAGCCACTAGGGCTAAAAAATATGGTTAGCTCAATAAAAAAAATAATTCCTACATTTGAAGGCAAGAATGGTGAAATTAAAATCAATGATGAAGAAAAACCGCAAATTGATAAGCTAAGGGCACATTTAAACAATATATAATCAATGAAAATAGTTGCTTTAGTTCCAGCGAGATCAGGATCTAAATCTATAAAAAATAAAAATTTAAAGAAAATAAATAATAAACCTCTAATATATTACGCAATAAATACAGCTAAAAAGAGTAGATTAATAAATGAAGTTTATGTATCTACAGACTCTCCAAAAATTAAAAATATAGCATTAAAATATGGGGCAAAAGTACCTTTTTTACGACCAAAAAAAATTTCTGGGGATTTGTCTAAAGACATTGAGTACATAAGGCACTTTTTTAATCATATGAAATTTAAAAAAAAAACTGTTCTTGTAATTCTACAACCAACTACTCCTGGAAGAAGTGTAAAAATTATAGATAATGCTATATTTCAATTTATAAAAAAAGGTGGAGACTCGTTAAGGTCAGTATCATTAGCGAGAGAAACCCCTTATAAAATGTGGGTCAAAAAAGGTAAATTTATGGATCCATTTCTAGGAAAAAAATTTATAAACCTTTCCAATAAACCAAGACAAGCTCTAAAAAAAGTATATTGGCAAAATGGATATGTGTATATTACGTCTAACTTGACTGTAAAGAAATTTAATAATGAACTTGGAAAAAAAATAATATTTTTTGAAAATGATTTCTTAGTGGATGAAATTGATTATAATTTTCAGTATAAGAATATTCAAAAAAAAATGAATAATAGAATTAAAACAAAAAAACTATACTCATCATAAAAATCTATATGAATAATCTTAAAAATGAATTAGATCAACTTTCAAGTCTTCTTAAGCAGATACAAAGTCAAGAAAAAGAGATAAATAGAATTATTAAATTAATTACTTATGCTTTAAAAAAAAATAAAAAAGTAATGATATGTGGAAATGGTGGATCAGCAGCAGAGGCACAACATTTAGCTGCAGAATTTATTGTTAGATTAAATCCAAAAGTTAACAGAAAAGCATTTCCAATTATTCCGTTAGGAAATGATGCTTCAACACTTACAGCTTGTTCAAATGATTATGATTTTAAATATATATTTAAAAGAAATTTTGAAGCAATTAAGCAAAGTGGAGATATTTTATTGACACTTAGTACTTCTGGAAATTCAAAAAATATTATTGAAGTTTTAAAATGTGCAAAAAAAAATAAAATTAAATCAGTTTCACTTTTAGGTATGAAAGGTGGTTTGGCTCTTAAAAATTCAGACTATAAAATTTTGATTCAAAATAATAATCCTGGAAGAATTCAAGAATGTCACTTATTTTTAGGACATTATATTTTAAATGAGGTTGAAAAAAAACTTCTTCAATAATTATATTACCATTTTATTACTATCTAAAGAAACATTGTAATCTTTTATTGGAAATTTTTTATTTTTTTTTATAATTCTTAAAAAATAATTAACGCTATTATAGAGAGACAAATCGTAATCTTTTTTGTGCTTAATAATAATTTTTTTTCTAATCTTTGGGGGTAAAAAATTTCCACTTTTATCAAAGTTATCTCTTGGATTTCGTAAAATAATTTCTTTATCATTGATCTCTAAAATACCATTCTGAAATACAATGTCCCATTTTTTAATCATTGGACCGTAATAAGTAGAAAAAACTTGAACAATGCCATTATCATTTAATATTATCCTACAATCTGAAGTATCAATACCATCTTTTATGTTTGAAAGATTTTGTAAAATATTGAATTTTACTTTTTTAATTCCAAAATAATAATTAAGTAAATCTATTGTATGTATTGAAACTAACTCAAAAACTCCAGTCTTACATTTTTTTCTTTCTGATCTCCAATTATCTTTATAAAATTTTTTATAGGCGAGTCCTTTAGAAGAGATAATAGAACCATAAAGTAATTTTCCTAACTTGTAATCTTTAATTTTGCTTAAAAAAAGGCCGATAGTTGAAAACCGGTAATTGTAATTAAAAAAAATTTTTTTAGAATTATTTTTTTTTAAATAAGTTAATTGCCTCTTCGAAGTTACAGGTGGTTTTTCACAAAAGATATATTTATTTCTTAATTTTTTTAAATAACTAAAATGAGTACTATTTGGTGAACAAATAAAAACAGCCCTTGATTTTTTTAATATTTCAAATTTTTTTTTGTCAAAATAATTATTTTTTCTTGGTGGTTTATAAATTTCAAATTTTTCTTTTTTATTTTTTAATATTTTCTGAATTCTTTTTGAGTGAACACCATTGCCAATAATTACAAAAATATTTTTACACAAAAGAAACTCCACACCTATCACATGGTTTAACTTTTACTCTATTTTTGTTTAAATGTTCTTCTCTAAGCATTTTAATTTTCTGTGACGACCAAATTGATTTAAGAGTATCCTTTGATGCATCTCCATAGGATAAATAACTTTTATAATCTGCATCACAAGGATTTACCTTTCCATCAAACCAAATATACATCCTATCCCATAGCCTCTCACAAGGGTCAATAATATCTTCATGAACATCGTTTTTATATGTATCCCATCTTTCTAAAGGTGGGCCGATAGATACGTGATCTGATCTTTGTATCCAAAAATCTCTAAATTTCTTCTTATCTATATTAAGGTCAGCATCTACACCAGAAACTCTAATTTCTGTTGCACTATTTGGATATTCTGAATTTCTAATAGAATATAGTTTATCAACATTTTGTAGAATTTTTTCATAATTTGAACCTTTTCGGAGTCTTTCATAGTTTGTTTTTTCATAATGATCTGCAGATATTACTATTTGAGTAATATTGGCTTTCAGTATCGCATGAATTAATTTTTCGTTTAAAAAAGTTCCATTAGTATTTAGCTTGATTTCAAATATATTTTTTTTTAATGCTGCATATTTAAGCATCTCTCCTAATTGTTTATGTAATGTTGGTTCTCCTCTACTTGCAAGAGTAATAGCACCAACTTTAAATTCGTCTGCCTCATCTATAATTTTTTTAAATAAATCAAATTTCATTACACCCATAAATGGTTTTTTAGTAAAACTTTTGTCTGTTTGAAAACAAAAAGGACATCTTAGATTACACGTACTTACTGGCTCAAGTAATAAATACTGAGGTAAATCAAATAAAACTTTTTGTGAACCAGAAAGTCTAAACTTGTATCTAAAAGTTAGATACTTTATTAGTTTATTTACATCATTGACTTTTGAACAATACAATTCTTCATGCTTATTAATTGCAAAATGTAGTTTGCCAAAATTAATTAAATTTTTATATATCTCATTTTCATATTTGTCTTCAGACAAATTAATTAAATTGATTTGATTTAAAATTTTTTTTTCTAATGAAATTTGATCAACATTTGCTTCTAGTGAAACTTGTCTTAAGTTAGCGCGCCCTAAACTATTTTTATCTTTCATTAATGATATACTTTATTAGGAATTTTTTTTAATTTTTTTACTTTTGATATTAATTTTTTATCTATAGCACCTTTTCCGTAAATTTTAGGATATTTTTTTTTTGTTTTTAAATGTATTGCTTTGCCATCAAGCAAACATACAGTGAATGCAAGTCTATTTTTACGCGTTTTATTTTTATCAGAGCCATGTACTAAATGGTTGTCGAACAAAATTGCCTCACCACTTTTAAGCTCTATGTATTCAATATTCATTCCTTTCAATTTAATGTTTTTCTCATCTATTAAATGCCCTTTATTTATAACACCCAAACGATGAGAGCCATTGATTACTTTTAAACAACCATTATTTTTGTTTGCACCATTTAACGACATCCAAATAGTGAATTTAGGTTTTAATGACATGTTCCAGTCATTAGAGACATCTTGATGAAATGGTAGAATACTTGAGTTTTTATAAGACTTATTAAAAATCATAGCTCTCATACATGAAACGTTTTTACCAATTAATCTTTCAGAACAGAATTTTACGATTTTTTTTTGAAATATTTTATTAAATAAATCATCATATTCTAGATCTTTAATTTTTCTGTATCTTAAGGAAGGACCTACAAAAGTTTCTAAATTTTTGTTTATAGTTGAATATTTTCCATCATGACTCTCAAGTTGAAAAAACATATTTTCATATCTTATTTTACCTAACATTAAATCCTTTACCCTTTTTTTAAGTTTTTCTAATTGATTATTAGTAAATATTTTTCCTAATCTAACATATCCATTTTTATAATATTGATTAAGTAGTTTATTATTCATATACTTTGATTTACGATTTTTTACTAATTCACAATATTAAAAAAATTTCTTTAAATAAAGCAAAATATGAATTTACGTATAATCCCGAAACTAGATATTAAAAATGAAAACTTAGTAAAAGGTGTAAATCTAGAAGGTCTAAGATCATTGGGTAATCCAAAAAAATTCGCAGAAATTTATTATTCTGAGGGAGCAGATGAATTAATTTATCACGATGTTGTTGCTAGTTTATATGAAAGAAATAGTACACCTGAATTTATTGAAAAAACATCAGAGAATATTTTTTTACCTATGTTAGTTGGTGGAGGTATTAAAAATTTGAAAGAAGTTGAAAGAATACTAAAGTCTGGAGCTGATAGAATATTTATTAATACAGCTGCAATAAATAATCCTAGATTTATTGACAATATTATTAAATTCTTTGGTGCTTCTACACTAGTAGTATCAGTAGAAGTGGTGAAAAGAGATAAAAAATATTTTTGTAGAAAGGACTTTGGGAGAGAACAGACTAACTTAATACTTGATGATTGGTGTAAAAAAATTCAAGATAAAGGAGTTGCCGAAATTATAGTAACATCTATCGACAGAGATGGGACAGGTGAGGGATTTGATTTAGATATTGTTAAGATATTAAAAAAACATGTAAACATTCCATACATACTCAATGGTGGCTTCTCAAAACTAAAACACTTTGAGGAAGTTCTAAATTTGGATATACCATCTGGTTTTGCAATTGGATCAGTGTTTCACTATAATCATTTAAAAAAAATTTCAGATAAGAACGAATATTCAGATGGCAATTTCGAGTTTATAAAAAACCAATCCAGGTATAATAATTTTAAACCATTATCAATCAAAAAAATCAAAAAATTTCTAATAAAAAAATTCTCAGCAAAATTTAAAGACTAAAAATTTATGAAAAAAAAAATTGCAATAATTGATTATGGAATGGGTAATACTTTCAGTATTCAATGTGCATTAAAAAATGTTGGTTTAGACTCTATTGTCACAAGTAAAAAAAAACAAATTCTGAATTCTGATGCAATTATTTTACCTGGAGTAGGAGCTTTCCCAAAAGCAATGGAAAAAATTAGAATAAATAATTTAGACAATATAATATTGAAAGCACACAAAAGTAATAAGATAATTATTGGGATATGTTTGGGTATGCAACTATTGTTTGAAAAAAGCTATGAAAATTCACTAACTAAAGGGTTGGGAATTTTAAAAGGTAAAGTGATTTATTTTAAAAAAAATAATAAAATAAAAAATAAATTTAATGTAGGATGGAACAAAATTGTTTTAAATCATAAAAATAAGGACAGAAATCTTAAAAATTTAAATAAAAAATATATGTATTTTATTCATTCCTGTTACGTAAAAGTTGGAGAAAAAAACATAGAGACTAGCTTTTCAAGATTTAATTCAAAAATATTTACATCTTCTGTAAGAAAAAATAATGTTTATGCATATCAGTTTCATCCTGAAAAAAGTGCTGAAAATGGAATAAATATGTATAAGTCTATAAAAAATATATTAAGTAGTTAATATACTGGGTTTCTTAATTTCCACTTATTTTTAGTTTTTTTCCATATATGAGGAGATCTAAATTTATCTACCAGTTTAAAAAACGAGGCTTTTTTTATATCTAAATAATCTAAAACTTCATCTATATATCTATTAGGAATCTCACCATCAAATTTAGATACAAGTTTAACACCTTCGTCCCTTGTTATATGTTTATTTCTAATCTCCTGAGACGCATCATAACTTGCTCTACCTATACCAAATTTAATATAAGACGTAAAATAATGTAAATCATCTATCTTATCGTCTATACTATTATATTTACTGTATGTTCCCTCGGTTCTAAAAGGTCTAGCTTTAAAGTTTGTATTTTCAACTGAATAGTAATAAGCTTCTTGAGGTGTCCATTTAATAAAATATCCTAAATAACAATATTTTATTTTAGTATTACCAAGTTCTTTTTTATCTAATGGTAAATAATTTTGTAAATCCTTAAAACTAATATTGTAATTATTCATTAATTTTTTAATTGGTAGTCCAGAGAGATAAAACTTATTTTTATTTGAATTTAACCAATATTTTTGATCTCTTATCGCTGAGAACTCAGATATAGGGTTATTATATTCCGCATCACTTTCTCCATAAAAAACTAAAGGAATTTTAAATTTAGCTGCCATTCTTGCGCCAATATTTTTTTGACCCAATATAAATGTCTGAAATGGGTGTAGTAAATTTTCAATTGATAGTTTAGTTAAAATTTTTTGAACTTTTCCATTAGGTTTTAAAGATATGTTATCAAAGCCTCCAATTTCAATCCAATTTTTAAAGTTTTGATAGCCATAATCAGTATAAAGTATTGGTGGCCAAGTAACCGTTAAAGGATGCATTCCATATTTGTACTTCAACAAATGGGCTGCATAAACACTGTCTTTTCCCCCACTGCCAGGCACTACACAATCATATTCACCTTTTTTACTTCTGTATTTGTCCAGTAATTTTAATAATTCTTTTTCTCTTTTGTCCCAGTCTGTTTTATTTTTCATTTCATGAACTTTGCAGGGAGCACAAGTACGTCTACCGTTTTTATCTCTATTTATCTCTAAATATTTGGATCCTTCACGTGACGGCTTGTGAAGAAATTCTGGTATAGAAGAAGGTACCTGATTAGATAGAACGCATTTTTCACAAAAGTAAATTTCTTTAGGAAGATTATAAAACGTTTTCATGTCAAATTATTTAAAGTTTTGAAATTTCATTATGGAAATTAATATACTTAATATCTAGATTGTTATAAAAATTTTTTTCAGTGCATAAATCAAGCCAATTGAGCTATTAGTACTGGTCAGCTGCACGCATTACTGCGCTTCCACATCCAGCCTATCAACGTGGTGGTCTACCACGGCTCTATAGGAAGAACTAGTTTTGAGGTGAGTTTCCCGCTTAGATGCTTTCAGCAGTTATCTCGTCCATACTTAGCTACCCGGCACTGCAGCTGGCGCTACAACCGGTCCACCAG
>NZ_JBNGZR010000001.1:0-110000 GCF_052046145.1 Candidatus Pelagibacter sp. | reverse complement strand
CGGCTTTCAGTGCCAAGGCATCCACTACACGCCCTTAAACGCTTGATTTATGCACAGAAAAAAATTCTGTGTTGAATCAAATTTTTACTTTGAACATTAGCTAATAACATTACTAATGTTCGGATATAGATATTGATATTAATTATTATTTTTATTTACAATTTTTCATAACTAAGTGTTTTGGTGGAGGATAGCGGGATCGAACCGCTGACCTCCTGAATGCAAATCAGGCGCTCTCCCAGCTGAGCTAATCCCCCATGATCTAAAATTGGTGGGCCGAGAAAGACTCGAACTTTCGACCCCACCCTTATCAAGGGTGTGCTCTAACCAACTGAGCTACCGGCCCCCATGCAAGAGAAACACTTCTTTAAGAAGAGAAATGAGGACGGTCAACATTATCCTGTGTATTATTTAGAGTAAAATTTTACTTTCACTCATCCTTAGAAAGGAGGTAATCCAGCCGCAGGTTCCCCTACGGCTACCTTGTTACGACTTCACCCCAGTCGCTGACTATACCGTGGTCAAGGGTTTGAAACCTTGCCTTAAGGTAGAACCAACTCCCATGGTGTGACGGGCGGTGTGTACAAGACCCGGGAACGCATTCACCGTGGCACGCTGATCCACGATTACTAGTAATTCCAGCTTCATGCACTCGAGTTGCAGAGTGCAATCCGAACTGAGGTATCTTTTAAGGATTTGCTTAACTTCGCAGTCTTGCTTCCTGTTGTAGATACCATTGTAGCACGTGTGTAGCCCAACACGTAAGGGCCATGAGGACTTGACGTCATCCCCACCTTCCTCCAGCTTATCACTGGCAGTTCTTTCAGAGTGCCCAACTTAATGATGGCAACTAAAAGTGAGGGTTGCGCTCGTTGCGGGACTTAACCCAACATCTCACGACACGAGCTGACGACAGCCATGCAGCACCTGTGTTTCGTCCGGCCGAACCGAAAACTCTAATCTCTTAGAGTCGCGACGAACATGTCAAGTGTTGGTAAGGTTCTGCGCGTATCTTCGAATTAAACCACATGCTCCACTACTTGTGCGGGTCCCCGTCAATTCATTTGAGTTTTAACCTTGCGGTCGTACTCCCCAGGCGGTGTGTTTATCGCTTTCGCTGCGACACTGAAAATAAATTTCCAACGTCTAACACACATCGTTTACGGCATGGACTACGAGGGTATCTAATCCTCTTCGCTACCCATGCTTTCGTTCCTCAGTGTCAGTAATGATCCAGAAAGCTGCCTTCGCAATTGGTATTCTTTCTAATATCTACGAATTTCACCTCTACACTAGAAATTCTGCTTTCCTCTATCATACTCTAGCTGAAAAGTTTTGATGGCAGTTCCAGAGTTAAGCTCTGGGATTTCACCACCAACTTTTTCAACCACCTACGAACTCTTTAAGCCCAGTAATTCCGAACTACGCTAGGTCCCTTCGTATTACCGCGGCTGCTGGCACGAAGTTAGCCGGACCTTCTTATTCGGGTACAGTCATTTTCTTCCCCGACGAAAGAGCTTTACAACCCAAGGGCCTTCTTCACTCACGCGGCATCGCTGCATCAGAGTTTCCTCCATTGTGCAAGATTCCCCACTGCTGCCTCCCGTAGGAGTTTGGGCCGTGTCTCAGTCCCAATGTGGCTGATCATCCTCTCAAATCAGCTATTGATCACAGTCTTGGTAGGCCATTACCCTACCAACAAACTAATCAAGTGCAGGCTCATCCAATGGTGCATAAAGCTTTCTCCGTAAAGACTTATCCAGTATTAGCACAAGTTTCCTCGTGTTATTCCAGGCCAAAGGGCAGATACCTACATGTTACTCACCCGTCTGCCACTAAGTATTGCTACTTCGTTCGACTTGCATGTGTTAGGCGTGCCGCCAGCGTACGTTCTGAGCCATGATCAAACTCTCAAGTTTAAAAACGGCGCACACTAGCTTCCATATAAATTCTAAGAATAAAATTTATATGATGTTGAAGTGTGTACGACAAATTTTGGTAACCTTAACCGTCCACACTTCTCTTCTTAAATTTTAACGTTTTATATAGCTAATTGAGCAAAAAAAGCTCAATAATTCTCGTGTTTTTATTGTGTTAACAATAATTTTATTGAGAAAGTTCAGTGCTTATAGGCTAAAATTATAGGAAATCAAGCATTTAAGAATAAAAAAAAAGAGAAAAATCCTTTATTTTAAAGGGTTTTTTTTGATTTTTAGATGCCTCTAAACTAATAATTAAGGCACTTAAATAATTTAATGATTAAAAATTTAAAAAATAAGATTCAAAAAAATTTAGAAATTTTTGGTTTAACTGCCTTGATTTTGATTACTGTAATATCAACTAGTTATTTTAATTATAAAAAAAATATAAATAACAAAATTTATCATAACTTTATTGATAATATTTACTTCAAAAAAACTCTCAACCACATTATTGAAAATCTAGATCCAAAATATAAAAAAATAAAACATAAAATCAAGTCTGGAGAAACTTTTGATCAAATTTTAGAAGATTATAAAATTGATAATAAAGAAATAATAAAAATAAAAAATTCACTTAAAAAAAAAGTTGATCTTAATAAATTAAATACTAAGCAAATAATACAATTCACTTTAGATAAAACAAATAATAAAATTGAAGAATTTATATTCCAAATTTCAAATACTCAAAAAATATATTTAAAAAGAAATATTGAAAATGACAAATTTACTAATGAAATTAAATCAATTAAGTTAGAAAAAAAAATAATCTATGAAGAAAATATAATACTACAAAGCTTATATAAAGCTGCAACTGATAAAAATATACCTGCAAATGTAATAATTGAATTTGCGGGAATTTATGGTTTTCAAGTTGATTTTCAAAGAGATATTAGACAAAAAGATAAATTTCATGTCATGTATGAAATTTTTTTAAATGAAAAAAAAGAGATTGTTGAAACTGGGGAAATTCTTTTTGCAAATCTAAAACTTAATGGACAAGATAATAGTTTGTATTATTTTGATAAGGAAGGAAGTGAAGGTCATTATGACAGAAATGGTAAAAGTGTAAAAAAAGCTTTAATGAAAACACCAATCAATGGTGCAAGACTTTCTTCTCCGTTTGGAATGAGGAAGCATCCAATAGACGGATTTAATAAAATGCATAAGGGTACTGACTTTGCTGCACCAATGGGTACACCAATAATGGCATCGGGTGATGGTATAATAAAAAAAGCAGGATGGTGTGGCGGAGGTGGAAATTGTATAAAAATTAAACATAATTCAACTTATCAAACTGTATACGCTCATATGTCAAAATTTGCACGAGGAATAAAATCTGGAGTAAGAGTAAAACAAGGCCAGACAATAGGCTATGTGGGATCAACTGGTAAATCCACAGGACCACATTTACATTATGAAGTAATAGTGAATGGTAAAAAAGTAAATTCTCAAAAGTTGAAACTTCCATCTGGAAAAATTTTAAAAGATAAAGAAAGAAAACTTTTTGAAACTATTAAGATTAAAATTGACGTTCTTAAATCTGAAAAAATACTTGGAATAAACTAAATCATTTCGATTTGAGATTTTTCATCTTTCTCAATCTTATTTTCATCGGATGAAGTATCTTGTATTTTTTTTTCAGAATTTTCA
This sequence comes from Candidatus Pelagibacter sp., assembly GCF_052046145.1. Taxonomy (GTDB): domain Bacteria; phylum Pseudomonadota; class Alphaproteobacteria; order Pelagibacterales; family Pelagibacteraceae; genus Pelagibacter. The sequence goes on along the minus strand of NZ_JBNGZR010000001.1, from coordinate 106,368 downwards.
ATATTTTGCTCAATTTCAGAATTAACTTCAGATCTATTGTCTTGAAATTTTTCTTTTCTAAGACTTTCTTTTTCGTTAAGAATTCTTGTGAAATGATCTGCGTGTTGTAAATAATTTTCCGATAAAATTTTATCTCCATTTGATAAAGCTTCTCTGGCTAAATCATTATACTTTTCAATTAATTTAGGTGCATTATGGTTGTTTCTTCCAGGAGTTTTTCTTTTAAAATTTTCATTATTAGAGAAAGTAGAAGCAAATTTTGAGTTATCACCATTTGATTTAAAATTTCTTGGACTTCTTCTAAATCCACTTCTTCTATTATTGTTGCTATTATTTCTAAATGTTACCATCTTAATTTAATTATATTTTAGTACAAACTATGCATCTATCGTTATTAGCAAGATCTTTTTGAACACTATTTATATAAAAACCTTCTTTTTTTAATAAATTAATAACTTTATTTTTTTGATCAAATCCAATCTCTAAAATTACTTTCCCATTTTTTTTTATCAGTTCAGAGGATTTTTTTATAACTTTTCTGATTTCTGATAAACCGTCTAATCCACCATCTAGTGCTAACCTGGGCTCAAACCTAGCAACATCTCTTTCCAAATATTTAATCTTAGATGATTTAATATAAGGAGGATTAGAAATTATCAAATCATATTTTCCTAAATTGAATTTGTCAACATTTGATTTATATAATTTTAATCTAGCAATAACTTTTAGTGTAATAGCATTTTTTTTAGTTATATTTAAACATTTTTTACTTATATCTAAACCTACCCCATAAAAATTGTCCCTTTCTTTTAATAATGACAGAAGAATGCAACCTGAACCAACTCCAATTTCTAAAATATTAATTTTATTTTTATATTTTGTTAATCTTAATGCATTTTCAACAATAAGTTCTGTGTCAGGTCTTGGAATTAATGTATCATTTGTAACAAAAAACTCAGAGTTCCAAAAAAACTTTTTATTTGTTAAATATGCAATTGGATTACCTGAAGATCTACTTTGTATTAATTTATAAAAGTTGTTTTGATCTTTTTTGTTGAGGATATCATTAGAATTCAATAAAATATAACTTCTGTCCTTATTAATTGTTTTTGCCATTAAAATTTCAGAGTCTAAATGCGAATTAAGAATTAAATTTTTCTTTAAAATTTTTGAACCCTTGCTAATAACTGAACTTATATTCATTTCTTTAAGTTGCTTAAACTTTCTTCTTGTGCCTGCAATGTTAATGACTCGATCATTTCATCGAATGCTTCTCCTTCTAGGAATTCATCTAATTTATGAAGTGTCAAATTAATTCTATGATCAGTTACTCTCCCTTGGGGAAAGTTATAAGTTCTTATTCTTTCTGATCTGTCACCTGTGCCAATTTTTGTCTTACGGTCTTGAGATCTTTCTTGGTCTATTCTTGACCTCTCTAATTCATATAAACGTGCTCTTAAAATTTTCATACCTTTAGCTTTATTTTTATGTTGTGATTTTTCATCTTGTTGAGATACAGATAAACCTGTTGGAATGTGCGTAATTCTTACAGCACTATCTGTCGTATTAACAGATTGTCCACCAGGTCCGCCTGCTCTAAATACATCTATTCTTAACTCAGAATCATTTATTTTTAAATCTACCTCCTCTGCTTCAGGTAAAACAGCTACTGTTGCTGCTGATGTATGAACTCTTCCTTGAGTTTCGGTATCTGGAACTCTCTGTACTCTATGAACTCCACTCTCATACTTTAGTGTTGAATAAATATTAGTACCTTTAATTGATGCTATAACTTCTTTTAAACCTCCTGCATCACTTCTAGATATTGAGATTAATTCTAAAGACCATTTTTTTTTGTGACTAACTTTTTCATACATTTTAAATAAATCTGATGCAAATAAACTTGCTTCTAATCCGCCTGTTCCTGCTCTTATTTCAATAATAGCATTTTTTTTATCTGCTTCATCTTTTGGTAACAAAAATAATTTTAATTTTTTTTCATTAGCTTCATATCGATTTTGCAAATCTATCAATTCTATATCTGCCATCTTTTTTAACTCTCCATCAGCAGAACTATCATTTAATATTTTCTCCAATTCTTCTTTTTCAGTTTGAAAAGAAATATAATCTTTGGCACTTCCAACTATCTCATTTAAATCTGAGTATTCTTTTGATTTTTCGGCAAATAACTTGTTATCTAATACACCGGTAGATAAATCTTTTTCTATGGATGAATGTCTTATTATTAATTCCTCAACTGTTTTTAAGGGTATCATAATTAGTTCTCTAGTTCAGATGCTTTTTTCTCAACTTCGCTTATAACCTTATCAATTATGTCATCAGTCAAAACTTTTTCATTCTGAACACCAGATAAATAAAGCATATTATTTCCTTTTCCCCCTCCAGTAATTCCTATATCTGTCATTGCAGCTTCTCCTGGTCCATTAACAACACAACCAATAATTGACAGTGTTATTGGTGTTTTTATATGGGCTAGTTTCTCTTCCAATATTTTTACAGTGTCGATTACCTGAAATGCTTGTCTTGCACAAGAAGGACAAGAGATGATCTTTACTCCTCTATTTCTCAGATTAAGTGATTTTAATATCTCATTACCAATTTTCACCTCTTGGGTTGGGTCATCAGATAAAGAAATTCTAATAGTATCTCCGATTCCATCCATTAATAAACTACCAAGCCCTATGGATGATTTTATGCTCCCAGATACAAAACTTCCTGCCTCTGTAATTCCAAGGTGTAAAGGATAATCTATAACTTTGGATAGTTGTCTATATGCTGCTATCGAAAGGAATACATCTGATGATTTGACACTTATCTTAAAATTAAAAAAATCTCTATCCTCTAAAATTTTTATATTTCTTAAAGCGCTTTTAACTAATGCCTCTGGACAAGGCTCTTTAAATTCCTCTAAAATATCTTTTTCTAGAGAACCTGCATTTACTCCAATTCTTATTGAACAATTATTATTCTTTGCTGCTTTCAATACCTCGTGTATCTTTGTTTCATCTCCAATATTTCCTGGATTAATTCTTAAACAGCTAGCTCCATTTTCTGCTGCCTCAATAGCCCTTTTATAATGAAAATGTATATCTGCAACTACTGGTATTGATACATGTTTTATTATTTCTTTTAATGCTTTTGAAGAGTCCTCATCTGGACAAGACACTCTTACTATATCAGCACCTTCCTCAGCTATATCGTTAATTTGTTTTATGGTTGCTTTAACATCCGTAGTTAAAGTATTCGTCATTGATTGAACAGAGATTGGATTATCGCCCCCAATCTTTACAGTTCCAACATTTATTACTTTTGTTTTTCTTCTTTTAATATCTCTAAATGGTCTTAAACTCATTATAATTAATCTAATTTAAATTCTTTATGTAAAGCAGCTATTGCTCTTTTAACATGCTTAACAGAAACTAGAACTGAAATTTTTATCTCTGAGGTAGAAATAACTAAAATATTAATTTTTTTTGAGGCTAGTGCCTGGAACATTCTATATGTTATACCTGGAGTAGTTATCATACCAACACCAATGATTGAAACTTTAGAAACACCTTTATCAAAAGATAATTTTTTAAAAGATATTTTTTTATTTTGTTTAATTAATTTTTCTGTTTTTTTTAAATCATCAGCTTTTATAGTAAATGTAAGATCTGTCTCTTTTCCATCTAAAGATATATTTTGAACCACCATATCTACATTGATAAGATTTTTCGAAAGTGGTTTAAAAATAGAAGCAGCAACACCAGGTCTATCTTTTACTCCTACAATTGTAATTTTAGCATCATTTTTTGTTGATGAAATTCCAGTAATAATTTGGTCACTAAATGCTTTTTTAGAATTTGTTATTAAGGTACCAGATTTTGATACAAATGAAGATTTTACTTTAACATCAATCTTATTCAGCTTTGCATCCTGAACCGATGTAGGCTGCATTACTTTTGAACCTAGAGATGCCATTTCTAACATTTCGTCATAAAAAATTTTTTTAATTTTTTTTGCTTTTTTATACTGCCTTGGATCAGTAGTATAAACTCCATCTACGTCAGTATATATTATACACTGATCAGCTTTAATAAATTTTGCAAGCATAATTGCAGTTGCATCAGATCCGCTTCTTCCGATTGTTGTTATTCTTAAATCTTTACTTACACCCTGAAATCCTGTGATTATAGGTATTCCACCTGAATTTATATATCTATTTAGTTCTTTGATACCTACTGAACTAATCCTCGCACTTGAATGAGGGCCATCTGTTAAAATAGGTAATTGCCATGATGTCCAAGATCTCGATTTAAATCCTTTATGTTTTAGTCTGCCAGCAATAAGTGCACATGATGCTTGCTCTCCAGTCGATACTAATGCATCATATTCTGCTCTATCAAAATTGCTACTTATCAGTTTAGACTTATTAACTAACTCATTTGTCACACCACTCATTGCCGATGAAACAACTACTACCTTACTATTTTTCTTTTTGTAAAAAGCAATAATTTTGCATACCTTTTTAATTCTATCTATAGTTCCTACAGATGTTCCACCAAATTTTAATACGATAGTTTTCATGCTAGCTTTAATTATTAATATTTAATAAATAATGGATAAAATACATCTAAATTATTATGTCAACTATTTATCACAATGACTAGTGTAAATAAAAAAGAAATAGATAAATTTTCTAAAATGGCCAATGAATGGTGGGATCCAGAGGGTAAATTCAAACCACTTCATAAATTTAATCCAACACGAATAAAATATATAAAAGAAAATATTATTAATAATTTCAAATTAAAAAATAAATTAAGACCTTTGTCAGGAATAAACATTTTAGATATTGGATGTGGTGGAGGGTTACTTTCCGAACCAATGTCAAGAATGGGAGCAAATGTTACAGGTATTGATGCATCTGATAAAAATATAAAAATTGCAAAACTCCATTCAAAAAAAAATAAACTAAAAATTAATTATTTATGTTCATCGCCTGAAAAGCTTAAAATTACAAAAAAATTTGATGTAATTTTAAATATGGAAATTATCGAGCATGTAGAGGATATAGATTTTTTTTTAAAGTCTTGCTCAAAACTTTTAAAAAAAAATGGACTTATGTTTGTTGCAACAATAAATAAAACTTTAAAATCTTATATTTTTGCAATTGTTGGAGCAGAGTATGTTTTGAGATGGCTTCCAATTGGAACACACGAATGGGAAAAATTTGTTAAACCTGATGATCTTAAAAAGATTTTAATGAAATATGATTTATCTCTAAACAAATTAGAGGGTATGAATTTTAACATTATTAAGGATGAATGGAGTATTTCTAGAGATTTATCTGTAAACTATATAGCAAAATTTATTAAAAACTAATTTTCTTTTTCATCTATCCAAGGGATCATTTGAGCATCTATACCTTCTTCTTTTAATTCTTTCAAATCTTCCTTTGATGCACTACCATAAATACCCTTTGATTTTTTTTTACCATTATAATGAATTGATCTCGCTTCATAAGCAAAATTATCACCAACATAATTAAAATTATCTTTAATAAATTTTTGATAATCTTTTATAGTTTTTTTAACTTTATTATATTTTTCTAAGTTTAATTTTTCATCAGTTTTTGATTTATGACTTATTAGCTGAGGTGCCATAATTGTTTTTTCAACTTTTTCTGAATTGCAATTATGGCAATTCAAAAGTTTTTTCTTTTTTAGTCTTTCATACTCGTTTGAGGATGCAAACCAACTATCAAATTTTAAATTACATTTTTTACAAGAAAGTTTATATTTAATCATGATTATTAGTTAATTATAAAATTTAGGTTTTCAATAAGTTAACTTCTATAGTCTGCATTAATTTCAATATATTTTTTTGTTAAATCCATAGTATAAACTGTGAAGTTTTTATTTCCTGTAAAAGTTTCAATGTTTATTTCTATATTTTCTGATTTCATATAATTTGCTGTTTGTTTTTCATCATAACTTTGATTTAATTTTCCACCTTCTACAATTGTTATATTTCCAAAATTAACAGATAATTTTTTTAAATTAATTTTAGGCCCAGCTTTACCGATTGCCATTATAACTCGGCCCCAATTTGGATCTTCTCCAGAAATTGCGGTCTTCACTAGCGGAGAATTTGCGACAGATAATGCAATTTTTTTTGCATCTATCTCATTTTTACATTTGCTAACATTTATTGTTATGAATTTTGATGCTCCTTCACCATCTGAAACAATTCTTTTAGCTAAATTCAAAAGAACATTATTTAATGCTTTATCAAAATTTTTAATTTTATTTTCATTCACACTTTTTACTTGAGAATTTTTTACTTCATTAGTTGCAAAGATAGTTGCCATATCATTGGTGCTGGTATCTCCATCACAAGAAATAGCATTAAATGTATTGGTTATATTTTTTTTTAATAGCTTTCCTAAAACGTCATTAGATAAAGTTGCATCAGTAAATATATACGCAAGTGTTGTAGCCATATTCGGATGTATCATTCCTGAACCTTTGGCAATTCCGTATATTTTTACTTTTTCACTTCCAATATAACATTCCTCCATAGCTAATTTTGGCTTTGTATCCGTAGTCATGATTGCAAGTGCTGCCTTCATCCAAATAAATTTATTTTGAGTATAAGTAATTTTTTTTATTAAATTTGGAATATTGTTAGAGATTTTTTCATGTGGAAAAATTTCTCCAATAGTACCAGTACAACCAAACATTATATTCTTTGAGGTAATTTTCTTTGGACTCTCTTCGTCTTCTTCTTGTTTTTTATTTAATTGTTTAGCAGTTAAATCTGCTATTTTTTTTAAACTTTCATACCCTTGCTTTCCAGTGAAAGCATTTGCATTTCTTGTGTTTACAATTAGAGAATATATTTTTTTTGGTCTTTGATTGATATTCCATTTTATATTTTCAGATACTATTTTTGACTGTGTATAAACAGAGGCATAATTTGCACCTTCTCTAAAATAAAACATAGTTAAATCATCTCTAATATCTTTATATAAATTTGCTGAAACAACTGAAATTGAAAGACCATCTAGATGATCAAGGTCTTGAAAATCAATCATTTTTGTATTTTTTGATTGAGATGATAAAAAATTTGTTAAATTAATTCCCATATTGTTTAAATTATTTATTTAATACATATATTAAACAATATAAGTAAAGAATAAATCAAATAGTCATGTTTAACCCATTAAATTTAATAACAAAATTTATCAAATCTAGTAATCAAAAAGAGCTAGATAGAATTGGTAAAATTGTTGAAAAAATAAACTTATATGAGGAAGAGTTAAAAAATTTAAATGACGACAACTTTCCAAAAAAAACTAATGAATTTAAAAATCAGATAAAAGATGGGAAAACATTAAACGAGTTACTTCCAGAAGCTTTCGCTTTAGTCAGAGAGGCTGCCAAACGAATACGAAATGAAAGACACTTTAACGTTCAGTTAATAGGAGGTGTGGCCTTACATGAGGGTAAAATTGCTGAGATGAGAACCGGAGAAGGAAAAACCTTAACCATAACACTTGCTGCATACTTAAATGCATTGAGCGGTAAAGGTGTTCATATAGTGACTGTAAATGATTATCTTGCAAAAAGAGACTCGATTGAAATGGGGCAAATTTATAATTTTCTAGGTCTTACATCGGGGTTTATTAACAACTATCAAGATGATGCTGAACGTAAGAAAAATTATAATTGTGACATTACTTATGCAACTAATAGTGAATTAGGTTTTGACTACTTAAGAGACAATATGAAATTTTCTGAAGAACAAATGGTTCAGAGAGATCATAATTTTTCAATAGTAGATGAAATAGATTCATGTTTGATTGATGAAGCAAGAACACCTTTGATAATTTCTGGAGCAGCTGAAGATAAAACAGCCCAATATCTAGCAATTAATAAATTAATCATAAACTTAAATAATAAAGATTTTGAAATAGATGAAAAAGAAAAGAGTATTTTATTAACAAATGATGGAATTAATAATGTTGAAAAAATTTTTTCTGACGCTGGAATTTTAAAAAATAATAATTTTTATGATCCTGAAAATTTACATTTAGTTCACCATGTTAATCAAGCTTTACGAGCAAATCATTTATTCGAAAAGGGTAGAGACTATATTATTAAAGATGGAAGTCTTAAAATTATTGATGAACTTACTGGAAGAATTTTAGAAGGCAGACGCTTCGGAGATGGTTTACATCAAGCATTAGAAGCTAAAGAAAAAATTCAAGTGCAAGCTGAAAATCAAACTTTGGCTTCAATAACTTATCAAAATTATTTTAAACTTTATAAAAAAATATCTGGTTGTACTGGTACAGCTGCTACAGAATCTGAAGAGTTTTTTGAAATTTATAATCTTCCTGTTGTTGTTATTCCAACAAATAAAGAAATGGTCCGAAAGGATTTTAATGATTTAATTTTTAGAACAGAAAAGGAAAAGAATGATGCAATTATAGAAAAAATAATTGAAAAAAATAAATTAGGTCAGCCTATTTTAGTATTTACCTCAAGTATTAATAAATCTGAAGTTTATTCAAATTTACTAAATAAGAAAAACATTAAACATGTAGTGTTAAATGCAAAAAATCATGAAAATGAAGCTGAAATAATTGCAAATGCAGGAAAAGAAAACTCATTAATTATTACAACAAGTATATCTGGAAGAGGAGTTGATATTCAACTTGGCGGTAAAAAAGGTTCTATTCCAGAAGACCAACTTAAAATAAATAAAGATAAAATTAAATCCTTAGGTGGTTTATTTGTAATTGGTACTGAGAGAATGGAGTCTAGGAGGGTGGATAACCAGGCTAGAGGAAGATCTGGAAGACAAGGAGATGAAGGTAGTTCTGTATTTTACGTTAGTCTAGAGGATGATTTGATGAGAATTTTTGGATCAGAATCTATGAATAGTATGCTCGAAAAACTTGGACTTAAGGACGGTGAAAGTATTGATCATCCATGGATTAATAAAGCATTAGAGAGAGCACAGCAGAAAGTAGAAACTAGAAATTTTGATATAAGAAAAACACTTATCAAATTTGATAATGTTCTTAATGATCAAAGGCAAGTTGTATTTTCACAAAGGAAAAATGCGATGAACAGTGAAAATATCTTTGATTATTCAAATGAATTTTTAAAAGAAATATCTGATGATTTGATAAGGTTAAAAATTTCAAATTTATCCAATCCAAAAAGCAATGAATTTATTAATAAAACTAGGCAAATTATTGGAAAAAGTTTTAAAGAAACAGAATTTAAAGATTTAATTGAGGCAAAAGACAAAGATTTTAGAGAAAAAATTTCTAATAAATTTCAAGAAACAAGAAATGATAGGATTAAACTTCTAGGAGAGGATCATGCAAAAGAAATTGAAAAAAGAATTTTTCTTCAATCAATCGATTTAAATTGGAAATCACATATCCAATATTTGGAGCAATTAAGACAAGTTATAGGTTTAAGATCTTATGGTCAAAGAGATCCATTAGTTGAATATAAAAAAGAAGCATTTGAATTATTTTCAAATCTTTTAGAAAAATTAAAGTTAGATTATTTAACAATCCTTATGAACCTAAAAGTAGTAACGGAGTCAGATAATGAACAAATTAATTCTAAGAAAATAAATCCATCTGACAATCCAAAGTGTTTATTGCTAATTAACAAAAATCAAAAAATATCTAGGAATGATAGATGCGAGGCTACAGGAAAAAAATTTAAAAATTGCTGTGGAGCCTTATAGAATTTAAATAAATAAGAAAATTGAAGAAACTAAAATTAATCCACCAATAATCGCTAGTAATATTTTTTTTGATTTAAAAATTTGATCCAAATTATTTTTCTTAATAGTTAATGTACTTAGATCTTCAGTACTAGTCATAAAACCATCATTTCTTCCAATTTTAAGAAATTTATTTTTTCTCTCATTCATTATTTCTTCAGAAGATAATTCATCAAAATAATTTAAATTTTTTGTTAAAGTTTCTCTCACGTTATTTAATATAATATCTCTATCCCTGTGCGCACCACCTAAAGGTTCCTCAATTATTTCATCAATAACTTTTAATTTTAATAAATCTTTAGCTGAAAGTTTCATAGCTTTTGCAGCATCAAGCATTTTTTTTGGATCTCTCCATAGAATAGTTGCACATCCCTCTGGAGATATTACTGAATAAATTGCATTTTCTAGCATAAGAACTTTATTTGATGAAGCTAAAGCAATTGCTCCACCAGAACCACCCTCACCTATAATAATTGCAATTGTTGGAACTTTAAGCTCCATACAGCATTCGATTGATTTTGCAATTGCTTCGGCTTGCCCTCTCTCTTCTGCTCCTACGCCTGGATATGCTCCTGGTGTATCAATAAAAGAAATTATGGGAATATTAAATTTGTTTGCTAAGTTCATTAATCTTATTGTTTTTCTATAACCCTCTGGTCTCATCATTCCAAAATTTCTCTCAATCCTACTATCTAAATCTTCTCCTTTTTCTTGACCTATAACTAAAACAGATTTTCCATTGAACTTTGCAAATCCAGTTAATACTGATTTATCTTCTCCATAATATCTATCCCCAGATAATGAAATGAAGTTTTCAAACAAATTATCAATAAAAAATTTTGCTTTAGGCCTATCTTCATGACGAGCAACCATAGTGGTCTGCCAAGGATCTAAATTAGAATAAATATTTTTTAATTTTTCATCTATTTCTGTTTGAGTGCTTGAAATTTTTTGAGTATCGACTTCTGATAATCCTTCTTGATTGTAAGGATCTTTTAATTTTTCTAGTTCGTTTTCTAGATCTTTAATTTCTGTTTCAAAATTTAGATAATTTTTCATGTTTTATTTATAGCGGATGGTTAAAATACAAAAAAGGCAATAAAATGATGTTAAATAAGGTGTAATTCTTATTAATTGACTTAAATCATTTAACAGATACAAATTCATTATCGGGAGAGACTATTTATAGCGCCGAAGGAGCAACCACCCCGGAAACTCTCAGGCAAAAGGACCGATTAAAGCATAACACTCTGGAAAGAGATTGATTTCCGCCGAAGGAGTAAAGCTCTCAGGCAAAAATACAGATGGGGTACGAAATTAAGTGCTATGCAAGAAAAATACATTAAAATCAATAGTCTTCAAGTATCTGAAAAGCTATCAAACTTTGTAAATGATGAATTATTAATAAATACAAATGTATCTTCTGAAAATTTTTGGTTAGGTCTAGAAAAAACTCTTGATGACTTAGCACCAAAAAATAAACAATTAATTAAATTAAGAGAAGATTTACAGAAGAAAATAGATGATTGGCATATCAAAAATAAAGGTAAAGAATTTAATTTAGATCAATACAAAAAATTTTTATTAGAAATTGGTTATTTAAAAAATGAAGGACCTGATTTTAAAATAGAAACTGAAAATGTTGATGAAGAAATTGCAAGTATAGCTGGACCTCAGCTAGTTGTGCCTGTAATGAATGCGAGGTATGCATTAAATGCTGCTAATGCAAGATGGATGAGTTTATATGATAGTCTTTATGGTACAGATGTAATTGAACAGTCTGAAGACAGCGTATCTGAACGGTATGACCCTCTAAGAGGTGAAATGGTTATTAAATATGGAAGAGATTTTTTAGACAAATACTTTCCATTAGCCGGATTAAGTTGGAATAAAATTACAAGTTTTGCTGTAAAATATGGGAAATTAAAAGTTTTAAAAGGTGCTGATATTTTTGATTTGGAAGATGAAAATAAATTTATTGGGCACAGAGGCGAAAGCGATAATCCGTCAGCAATTATTCTAAAGAATAATAATTTACATATTGAAATTCTAAAAGACTCAAGAGCTTTTGCTGCTCAACAAGATCATGCAGGTATTAGTGATATTATACTAGAATCAGCAGTTTCAACAATTTGTGATAATGAAGATAGTGTAGCAGCTGTTGACTCTGAAGATAAAATTATTTGTTATCGAAATTGGTTAGGTCTAATGAAAGGTGACCTTAAATCCAAATTTGAAAAAGAAGGGAAATTATTTGAGAGAAAATTAAATCCTCACAGAAGTTATATCTCAAAAGATGGGAAAGGTTTAAAATTACATGGTAGAAGTCTTTTACTTGTAAGAAACGTTGGTCATCTAATGACTAACCCTTCAATTTTATTGAGTGATGGAAGTGAAATACCTGAGGGTATTATGGACGCATTTATAACTACAGCAGCAGCACTACATGACATTAAAAATAAAAATAATTCAAGAACTGGATCAGTTTATATTGTAAAACCTAAAATGCATGGCCCAGACGAAACAGCATTTACAGATTTAATTTTTTCTAAAGTTGAGGAAGTTCTTAATTTACCAAAGTACACTTGTAAAATTGGTATTATGGATGAAGAGAGAAGAACGTCAGCAAATTTAAAAGAATGTATTAGAAGTCTTAAAAATAGAGTTTTTTTTATTAATACTGGCTTCTTGGATAGAACCGGTGATGAAATGCATACATCAATGGAAGCTGGTCCTATGATTAAAAAAGGCGATATGAAGTCATCTAAATGGATTACTGCATACGAAAACAACAATGTTGATATTGGTTTAAGTTGTGGGTTTTCTGGTAAAGCTCAAATTGGAAAAGGAATGTGGGCAATGCCTGATAAAATGAAAGATATGATGGAGCAAAAAACAGGACACTTAAAAGCAGGTGCAAACTGTGCATGGGTTCCTTCTCCAACAGCAGCTGCACTACATGCTTTACATTATCATGAAATAAATATTTTTAACGAACAAAAAAAATTAATTGATAGAGAGCCAGCTAAGCTTGATGATCTCTTAACAATCCCAATAGCAGACAGACCTAATTGGTCTGTAGAAGATATAAATAAAGAAATTTCTAATTCTGCACAAACTTTATTAGGGTATGTTGTAAGATGGGTTGACCAAGGTGTAGGTTGTTCAAAAGTTCCTGATATTAACAATATTGGCTTAATGGAAGATAGAGCAACACTAAGAATTTCTTCACAACATATAGCCAATTGGATTCATCATGGAATTACAACAAAAATACAAGTAACTGAAATAATGAAAGAAATGGCCAAAATAGTAGATGATCAGAACAAAGATGATCCACTATATGTTAAAATGAGCAGTGATTATGAAAACTCTATAGCATTTCAAACTGCATGTGATTTAGTATTTAAAGGTAAAGAGCAACCTTCAGGTTATACTGAACCATTACTTCATTTAAATAGATTGAAAAAAAAATCTAATCTGAGTTCGAAACCAAATTAGACCTATTTTTAAAAGCAGAAAATAAAGTTCCGTCATCTAAACTTTCAATTTCTCCACCAACAGGTAATCCTTGTGCTAATTTAGTAATCTTAACATTCAAGTTTTTTAAACTATCTTGAATATAATATGCAGTTGTTTGACCTTCAACAGTTGCACTAGTTGCAAGAATTACCTCTTCAATTTTATCTCTATTAACTCTTTCAACTAATGAGTTAATCAACAAATCTTCTTTTCTTTGGCCAACTGAAGAAATTGTGCCTCCTAAAATATGAAAATAGCCCTGAAATATATTTGAATTTTCAATCGACCATTGGTCTGCAATATCCTCTACTACACAAATTTTATTATATTTTTCTTTTGTGTTCTCACAATTTAGGCATCCATTTGAATTTGACTTTAATGTACCACATGAATTGCATCTAACTACATTTTTATAAACTTGCGCCAACGTATTTGCCATAGGTTTTACAAGTTCGTCACGATTATTTATTAATTTTAAAACAATTCTTTTTGCTGATTTGGGACCTAACCCTGGAAGTTTTGAAATTAATTTAATTAATTCTTCTATCTCACTGATGTTTTGCATCTATCATAAAGGCCATTTAAAACCAGGAATTCCAAAACCTCCAGTTGCTTTTGAAATTTCCTCAGTTGTTTTTGATTTAAGTTGAGATTTAGCACTATTATGTGCTGCAACAATTAAATCTTCAATTATGGTTTTGTCCTCTTTCATAATTTCATCAGATAACTTTATTGTTTGCATCTCTCCCTCTCCATCCAAAGTTATCTTCACAGAATTTGAACCCGAAACTCCCTCAACTCTAATTTCCTTAATTTTTTGTTGGCTTTCTTTCATTTTTGACTCAAGTTCTTTTGCTTTATCTAAAATTTTACTAAAATCAGTCATTATCAACTCCATCTTTGTTTGAATTTATATCTATTAATTCGGCATCAGGAAATTTATCAATTACACTTTTAAATATTTCTGAATTTTTCATTTCATCCATTAACTGTTTTTTTACATGTTTTTCTTTATCTTTTACTGACATTTGCCCTTTTAATTTACTAAACGTAATAATCCATCTTTCACCGGTCCATTCAAAAAGCTTTGATGATAAATCTTTTACAAAATCTTTATCTAAACTTTCATTAAAAGATATTTCAATTCTATTTTTTTCAAATTTTACAAGGTTAACATTTTTTTCTAACTCGTATTTAAGTTTGATCTCTTTTTTTTTTGAACAAATTTCAATTAAATCCTCAAATGCATTTATATTAGTTTTATTTTCTGCTTTAATTTCTGTCTGAACTTCTGGTTTGATTTTTTCTTCCTGTGCAACATTCTTAATTTGATTTATTGTTTTAGAAGTTAATTCAGTTTCTGTATTCTTTACAAAATTTTCACTCTTCAAATTGGCCTCAACATTTTCAATTTTATTTTCAGATTTTACAGAACTTAAATGCATTAGTCTTATTAAGAACATCTCAATTGAAAGGTGTTGATTAGAAACTATGTCTATCTCTTCGAGAGAAGAGATGGCAAATTGCCAAAATAATATTAATACCTCTGAGTCTATTTGATTTGATAAATTTTTAATTTTAGAAAATTCTTCATCATTTAATGAAAAGTTTGTACTTTCTATAGTTAAAGAATTAATATTTTTAAAGTAGTAAAGTAACTCTAAGAAATCATTAATAAAAACCTTTGGTTCAACACCTTGATCATAAATTTTTCTATAAATACTTATTACTTTTGTTTCTTCACCTTTTAAAATTAACTCGAACAAATCGATTAATTGAGATTTATCAAAATATCCAAAAATTTTCTGAGCTGAATTTAAGTCTAATTCTTTTCCTTCATCCAAACTTAATAGTGCTCTATCGAGCAACGATAAAGAGTCTCTAACAGAGCCCTCAGAAATTTTTACTATAAGCTTTAAAGCATCGTCGCTTATTTTTCCATTTTCCTTATCCTTAATTTTTTTAATAAACTCCAATAATTCTGAGGATTTAATTCTAGATAGATCAAATCTTTGACATCTAGATACGACTGTAATTGGAATTTTTTTAATTTCTGTAGTTGCAAAAATAAATTTTAGATATTCTGGTGGTTCCTCTAAAGTTTTTAATAAAGCATTAAATGCTTGTTTGCTTAACATATGAACTTCATCAATAATGAAAATTTTATATTTAGACGAGGTCGGCCCGTATCTTGAAAATTCGATTAAATCTCTTACGTCATCTACACCTGTTTTGCTTGCTGCATCCATTTCAAGCACATCTATATGACTAGACTCACTTATAGATTTACAGCTTTCACAAAAGTTTTCTTTACATAAATTATCGATACTATTTGAACAATTAAGTGCTTTTGCAACAATTCGTGCTGTTGTGGTTTTTCCTATTCCCCTTATTCCAGTGAACAAATACGCATTAGGTGTTTTGTCAGCTTTAATAGAATTAGTAATAGTTTCAGCAACAACCTCTTGACCAATAAGATCATCAAAAGTTTGTGGTCTATATTTAAGCGATAATACTTTTGAGTTATTATTCATATATCTATTAGGAGACTAGAACCTGAATAACTGTCTCTACGACTGCTTCCGTTAAGATCTGGTCGGGTTCAAGCAGCATCCACCTCTAGCCTCCAAGTCTATTATAGCAGTTAAAATTTCTAATCTACAAGAAAAGATTCTTATTTATTTTGTCTCAAACTATCAGCTTCAAAAACACCTAGAACGTGAAAATCCTCACAATGTAGGCCTAGCTCTTCAAGAGATTTTTGAACTTTTAAGTCTTCAATATGTCCATCTAAATCACATAAGAAAAAATAAGAATCGAAACTATTTTTTTCTGGATAACTTTGTAGTTTAGTTAAATTTACACCATTAATAGCAAAACCTCCTAGTGATTGATAGAGGGCAGCTGGCTTACTTTTCAATTTAAATAAAAAAGAGGTTATGTAAGTTTTGTCTTTAAATTCTGGTTGAGAAATATTTTTTCCCATAACCAAAAATCTTGTCAAATTTCCACTTTCATTTTCTATATTTTTTTTAATTACTTCTAAGCCATAAATTTCAGCACTTAAGGAAGATGCTATCGCAGATTGTTTGATATCTTTTGTTTTAGAAATCATTTCAGCAGATCCAGCAGTATCTGCTCTAATATGTTCTGCTAAATTATTTTCTTTTATAAATTTTGAACACTGAGACAATCCTTGAGCATGTGAGTATACTTCTTTAATATGTTTTAATTTAGCTCCAGGTTGTCCTAATAAGTTGTGTTCAATTTTTTGAAAATGCTCTTTATAAATATTTAGCCTATGTTTAAATATTAAATATTCAATTCCAATATTACCAGTAATTCTGTTTGATTCCGGAATTATAATTCTGCTATCTGGCTCTTCGGATGCTTTGTTAAAACACTCATCAAAAGTTTTACATGGCAAAATCTCAGCTTTAGGATCAATAGAAAGCGCTGCTAAATGAGAATACGCACCAAAAGTTCCCTGAAAATAAATTTTACTCATCAATTCTTATATTCCATTATTTTTTTTAAGGCTAGATAATCTTCCTCTGTATCCACACCTATTGGAGATGACATAGCAAGTGAAACATTTATATCAATATTATTATCTAATGCTCTTAACTGCTCTAGTCGATTTTCTATTTCATTTTTGGATTGATCCAATTGAACAAATTTTTTAAGACAATCTCTTGAATAACAATAAATTCCAATATGGTGATAAATATTTTCTACCTGCTCAGATTTTCTTGAAAAAGATAATGCCTTTGGAAAATGATCTCTTTCAAGGCTGTTTTCGGTGATAACCTTAACAATATTTTCATTCTTGAGGTTTTTATTATCTTTTAACTTTGCGGCAAGAGTTCCTAAATTAGAATTATTTTTTACCATTTTGTTATTCAAACTTTTGATATCATCAATGTCGATTGCTGGTTCATCACCTTGTAAATTCATAATAAAATCAACATCTCTAACATTTGATTTTTTAAGTGCTTCGTGAATTCTATCTGTTCCTGTCTTGTGTTTATTGCTTGTTAAAATAGCATTGAAACCATTACTTTTAACATCATCAATAATTTCTTGATCCTCTGTAGCTACAATCACGTCTCCAATATTGGCTTCTTCCGCTTTTTTAGACACATGTGATATAATTGATAAACCATTTATTTTTAATAACGGTTTACCTGGAAGCCTAGTTGCAGACATTCTAGAGGGTATAATTACTAAAGTTTTCATTATATTATCAAATTATTATACTCATTAAACAACTATAGGGGCAAATTTATACATTAAATTTTAGCTTTTTTTTAATTTATCGTGTTATACGTTCACTACATAAATTAGAAAAAATGGATTCTTTTGAAATAAACAAAATAGTTGCTGCAGTTTTAATGGTTGCCCTACTTGTTATCGGTATTGGAAAGTTATCTGATCTTATATTTCACGTAGAAAAACCTGAAACACCTGGTTATTCAGTCGAAGTAGAAACTGCAACCACTATATCCACAACTAGCTCAAGTACAACGTCAGACAAAATTGATATATCGGCCTTAATGGCAATGGGAGATATTGCGCATGGTGAAAAAGTTTTTAAAAAATGTGCAGCTTGTCATTCAATTATTAAAGGAGGAAAGAATGCTATAGGTCCAGCTCTATATAATGTTGTGGGAAGAAAAGTTGGAGCGGTTGAAGATTATAAATATTCTAAAGCTTTAGCAGCGTATGATAAAGAATGGACTTTTGAAGAACTAAATGGATTTTTAATAAAACCTGCAAAATGGATTAAGGGAACAAAGATGGCTTACGCAGGTTTACGAAAAGAAAAAGATAGAGCTTCTGTAATTAAATATCTAAATGAAAATTCAGACAGCCCTTTGCCGCTACCTTAATTTTCCGAAACAATATAATAAAATACTTTTTTGCACATGAACTCTATTAAGTGCTTGTTTCCATACATGAGATTTTTTTCCTAAGAAAACATCGTCACTCACTTCATCTCCTCTTGGCAAACAATGTAAAAAGATGCAATTTTTTTTTGCATAACTCATTAATTTTTTATCAATTTTAAAATTTTTAAATGCTTTTATTTTTTTCTTCTTATTAACTTTGTCATTTAAAGAAATAACTTTATCAGAAAAAATTACGTCTGCATTTGAAACCGCTTTTTTCGCATCATTATAAATATAAATTTGCTTATTATTTTTTTTGACCCAAGCTCTAACTTCTTTTCCTGGTTCAAATTTTTTTGGACAACCAATACTTAGCTTGAAAGAAAATTTAACTGATGCAGCTATTAAACTATCTAAAACATTGTTGGAGTCACCAATCCAGCAAATATTTAAATTAGAAATAGGTTTCTTTATTATTTCCTCAACAGTAAAAACATCTGATAAAACCTGTGTTGGATGAGATGAAGGACTTAGACCATTGATTATGGGTATAGATAAATATTTTTCAAAATTTTCAACCTTTTTATCGCTATCAGTTCTGAGCATAAATCCATCACCATAGGTCGAAAGAATTTTGGCCGTATCAGCAATACTCTCTCCACCTTGACCTAAATGAAGCTCATTAGATCTCAAAGTTAAAGTACCACCACCTAATTGTTTGATAGCTAAATAAAAGCTTAGTCTTGTCCGCAAACTAGATTTTTCAAACATTTGGATTAACAATTTTCCTTTTAGGGGTGCGCCCTTATCAACCTCTAATATATTTAGTTTTTTTCTTAAAATTTTTCTTCTCTTTGCATCAATAATAATCTTTCTAAGATCCTTTGCAGGTATATCTTTTAAATTAATGAAATGTTTCATATCATTTTATCTGTGAACAGACCTTTTCAATAATTTTTAATGCTAAATCTAGCTCATTTTTTTTGACATTTAGTGGAGGTAAAATCCTAACAACATTTTCTGCAGCTCTAATAGTCAGTAGATGATTGTTCATCAATTTTTTTATAAATTCAGTTTGATCTTTATATAACTGTATCCCAATCAAAAAACCTCTTCCTCTTATTTGCTTAATTATATTTGGGTATTTTTCTTTAATTTTATTTAGTTTTAATAAAAAATATTTTGATAAATTTTTTACATTATTTAAAAATTTCTTATTTGATATAATATCCATTACAGTATTTCCAACAGCCATAGCCAAAGGATTTCCTCCAAATGTTGATCCATGAGTGCCTGGTGTCATACCAGAAGCAACTTTTTTGTTCATTAAAACTGCTCCAATAGGAAATCCCCCGCCTATTCCTTTTGCAATTGGCACAATATCAGGTTTAACTTTTGATTTTTCAAAAGCAAAGAAATCACCAGATCTTCCTATTCCACATTGAACTTCGTCAAGAATTAATAATATTTTTTTCTTATTACATAATGCTCTTAATTCTTTTAAACACCAATCTGGAATTACTTTTATACCACCCTCACCCATAATTGTTTCAACCATAATTGCAGCTGTATTTTTATTAATTTTCTTTTTAAGAGAGTAATGATCTCCAAAACTGAAGTGATCGAAACCAGTTACTTTTGGACCAAATCCTTCGGTCATTTTCTTTGATCCACTTGCAAAAATTGTTGCTAAAGTTCTTCCATGGAAGGAGTTTTTAATGCATAAAATTCTATTTTTATTTGGTTTACCTATTGAGTAAAAATATCTTCTAGCAACTTTAATTGCTGCTTCCGTAGCTTCAGCACCACTATTTTGAAACATTACATAATCGGCAAAAGTTTTTTTACATAACTTTTTAGCCAACATTTCTCCCTCTGGAATTTGAAATGCATTAGATACATGCCACAATTTTTTCGATTGTTTTTTTACAGTTTTTACTAATTTTGGATGTGCATGACCTAAAGAATTAACCGCTATTCCCTGTACAAAATCTAAATATTTTTTTTTATCAATGGAATATAGATTGCTACCTTTGCCGTATTTAAAGGAAATATTTTTTCTATTATAATTTTTTGCTAAATAACTCATAAATTTAGTTTGTTTTATAAATTATAATTATTAATACAAGTTAGGATTGAAAACATATATATACTTAATTTGCATATTAATGTTGATAACTCTTAATTTTTGATTGTTTAATTTAATTTTATAACAGTATATAGTTATTCTAAACAAACAAGATACAAGATATTGATAATGAGTTGGACTGAAGAAAAAGTAGCTAAATTAAAGGAACTTTGGGGAAAAGGAAATACTGCCAGTCAAATTGCAGGTATTATTGGCGGTATAAGTAGAAATGCAGTAATAGGTAAAGCTCACCGCCTAAATTTATCAGCTAAAATAAAAACTAGAACAGCTACTTCAAATCAAAAATTTGAAAATTCTTTAGATGAAAAAAATACTAAATCCAAAAGAGTTCGAAGAAGTAAATTCAAATCATTAATAATAGAAAAAGATTTTGAACCAGAAAATCCTAAACAATTAGAAGAGCTTGATGAAAATTCATGTAAATGGCCTATTGGACATCCAGATGAAAAATCATTTTATTTTTGTGGTAGGTCATCATTGAAAGATTTTTCATATTGTAAACTTCATCTACTTTATGCTTACCAGCCTAAAGGGAAAAAAGAAGAGGTAAGTGAAAAAGAAGATGTTCCAGAATTTATAGAAAAAAAAATACAGTCAGCTTAAATATTAACTTATTTTATTTTTTTTGATCATTTTTAGATGAATATTTTTCTGTAGAAAATTGGCCACCATCTCTCCACATATAGCAATACTTTTTAACTTCATCATCAAAATACCTTACGCTAGGCACTCCAATTTCAGCATTAGATTTATATTTTCCAGTTAATACGTTATCATACTTAAGAAGTCTCAATTGATCTCTTGTAAGAAGGGGTTTTGGTAAAATTTCAAATAAACGTGCAGACATATCCGCTAAAAGAAATGGTAAAGGTATTAAAATTCTTTTTTTATTTAAAAGCTTAAGCAATCTCTGTAGAATTTCTTTAAATGTAATTTCCTCAGGACCAACACATTCAATAATTTTAGAATAAATATTTCTCGAAATTATATGATAAATTGTATCGGTCAAATCTGAACAATGAATTGGTGTAAACTTAGTATCACCACCATAATAAAGAGGGAAAAAAGGAAGCCTACTAAGTAATGTCATAAAATTTGTTGTAAAGTTATCATCTACTGAATAAACTACAGATGGTCTTAATATTGTAGCTAAAGGAAAATTATTTAAAACTTCAGTTTCTCCGTTAAGTTTACTTTTAGCATAATCAGAATTTTCAGCTTCATTAATACCTAATGCAGATAAATGTATAAAGTGTTTTAAATTATATTCTTTACAAAGTTTTGCCAAAAGTCCTGGGAAAACAGTATGAATATTTTTAAATGTATTTCCTTTTTTTTGCTCAAATAGGATACCAATTAAATTAATGCAAATGTCAGCTTTCTTAAAAAGTTCTCTTATTTTATTCTCCTCAAAAATATTTGACTCAACAATGTCTATATAACCAGCATTGGCCTGGGTTTTAATAATATAACTTTTTTGATGTACATTTCTCGTTACTACAGTGACTTTATAGTTGTTCTTAGTCAGTTTTCTTATTAAGTTCCTGCCAATTTGACCACTACCACCAAAAATTAGACAATTTTTTGCTTTCATATATATATATTTTAAATGAGTAATAATATTCAATTACACAAAAACGATCTACCAGATGATTTGAAATTAGGCAATACAATAGCAGTGGATGGTGAATTCATGGGTCTTAATGTAAGGCGTGATCCACTTTGTTTGATCCAAGTCTCCTCTGGCAATTCAGATGCTCATATTGTTCAATTTGACAGGAAAAATTATAATTCTCCAAATCTAATAAAGCTACTTGGTGATGAAAAAATAACAAAAATTTTTCATTTTGGTAGAGCAGACATAGCTCATATTAAACATTATCTAAAAACTGATGTAAACAATATTCTAGATACAAAAATTGCTTCAAAACTTGCAAGATCTTATTCAGATAATCATTCATTAAAATCTTTAATTAAAGAATTTATTAACATAGACATTAGTAAACAATTTCAAAGTTCGGATTTTGGAGGTGAACTTGCACCTGCTCAATTAAAATATTGTGCCAATGATGTAATTTATTTACATAAAATTCATGAGGAACTTAACAAAATATTAGTTAGGGAAAACAGAATAAATCTATATAGAGATTGTTTAAAATTTTTAAAAATTAGAGTTGATCTTGATTTAGCTTTATTCAAAGATGATATTTGGGCACACTAGTAATGAATAAAAAATTTTTATTAACTGCTAAAGATGTAATTAATCTTGAGATAAAGGCTCTTCAAAATTTAAAAAGGAGTTTAAATAATTCTTTTAACGAAGCGGTATTTCATATTGCTAAATGTCAATCTAAAATAATTTTATGTGGTGTTGGCAAAAGTGGACTTATTGCATCTAAAATTGCTGCAACCTTTGCGTCAGTAGGTACGCCATCGTTCAGTCTATCTGCTGGTGAGGCTTCTCATGGTGACCTGGGAATGGTTTCAAAAAAAGATATTTTAATATTAATTAGCAACTCAGGTGAAACAAGTGAATTAAAAAATATAATTCAATATGCAAAAAGAAACAGGATATTATTAATTGGAATTGTTTCTAAAAAAGATTCTATTTTGTATAAATCTTCAGATATAAAACTTTTTATACCAAAGATGGCAGAAGCAGAGGGAATTATACCTACAGCCAGCACAACATCACAACTTGCTCTTGGTGATGCTTTAGCAATAGCAACAATGAAATTTAAAAAATTTGGTAAAATGGATTTTAAAAAATTACATCCTGCAGGAAGTCTTGGAGCTCAATTAAAAACCGTTGAAGATATTATGATTACAGGAAAAAAAATTCCTTTTGTAAGTGAGAATCTACGAATGTATAAAGCTTTAAAAGTTTTAAGTGAAAAAAAATTAGGAATTTTAATCGTAAGAGATAAAAATAAAAAAACTTGTGGTATAATCACAGATGGACAAATTAGAAGATTTAGTCAAAAAAAATTAGATTTTCATTCATTGCCTGTAAAAAAAATTATGACAAAAAAACCTATTTACGTTAACAAAGATGAATTGGCTGCAAAGGCCCTTTCGTTGATGAACTCACAAAAAATAACGTCTCTTGTTGTTTATGATAAGAAAAAACCTCTAAAAACAATAGGAGTCATCCACGTGCATACTATTTTGCAATCAAATATTTCTTAATGCAAATAAAAAAAAATTTTAAATTTTTTTTTATATTTTTATCTATTTTTATTATCTCAATATTTGTTTATTCAAAATTTTTAGATAAAAAACAAAAGATATCTGAAGAACCTGAGATAAATGAAGATGAAATTTATCAATCAAATATAATTCAAGACATTTATTATAGTACTAAAGATGCAGATGGAAATGAATACATAATAAAAGCAGATAAAGGAGAAATAGACTACTCTAATAGAAATGTTTTGTATCTGACTAAAGTGGATGGTTTAATTAAATTAAAAAATTCTGACAGTATATTAATTGAATCAAACTTTGGAAAATATAATATTGACAATTTTGATACAATTTTTTCTAAAAATGTAATAATAAATTATTTAAATAATAAAATTACCGGAGAATATTTAGATTTTTCTTTAGAAAGAAATTTAATGATAATCTCTAAAAATGTAATTTTTAATAATTTAAAAAATACTTTAAAAGCTGATGTTATTGAAATTGATATTATGACAAAAGATACTAAAATTTTTATGTATGAAAAAGAGAAAAAAGTAAATATTAAAACTAAAAATAAAGATGGCAATAATTAAAAAATTTAGAATTAAGTCATTTAAAAATATTAATACGATAATTGAGTTTGAGAATATTTCTCTTGCTTATGGTAATCGACTTATTTTAGATAACATAAATTTTAAAATCAATGAGGGTCAAATATTTGGTATGCTAGGACCTAACGGTGTAGGTAAGTCAACTATTTTTAATTTGATTACTGGATTAATTAATCCTGGTAGTGGAAAAATAAAAATTTCTGGTGAGGATGTAACAGATTATCCAGTTTATTTAAGAACAAAAAAATTCAAAGTTGGATATGTCCCTCAGTATGGTGGTTATTTTAATGACTTAACTCTACATCAAAATTTAAAAGCTATTAGTGAAATTGTAATAGATAACAAAAATTATAGATCTGAAAGGATAAATTATTTAATTTCAAAATTTGAGTTAGATAATTTGAAAGATATTAAAGCAAAATTTTTATCAGGTGGTCAGAAAAAAAAATTAGTAATTGCTTTGTCATTACTAAGTGAACCAAAAGTTTTACTTTTAGATGAATGTTTCGCGGCATTAGATGTATTAACAATTAAAATGTTGCAAGAAATAATTGTTAATTTACAAAATGAAAATCAAATTACAATTTGCATATGTGATCATCAAGCTAGAGATCTACTAGCTTGTGTTGATATAGCAATGATATTAAGTAACGGTAAAATAATTGCTGAAGACACTCCATCAAATCTAGTAAAAAATATTAATGCTAAAAATGCTTACTTTGGTGATAATTTCAAATTTAATTAATCTCCAATGTCAAAAATTCTTATAATAAAAAAAAAAATAGATAATTTTAAAAAAGTAATAAAAGTTAGTGGTGATAAAAGCATAAGTATTAGATGGGTTTTATTTTCATCACTAGCAGATGGAACCTCAACTGCAAAAAACTTATTAATGTCTGAAGACGTAGTAGCGTCTTTAAAAGCAATCAAATCCCTGGGAATCAAATTTAAAGTTAATAAAAATATATGTAAAATTTATGGAAAAGGAATTAATGGTTATAATTACAAAAAAAACTTAATTATAAACGCAGAAAACTCGGGAACTTTAGGTAGGTTAATACTTGGTTTAATAATAAATACCCCAAAACCTATTAAGTTGATAGGTGACAAAAGTTTATCTAAAAGAGATTTTAAGAGAATTTCTGATCCCTTAAGTAAATTTGGTACAAGATTTAAGTTAACAAATAACAAAAACTTACCACTAACAATATATAGATCAACAAAACTTAAACCTATAAAATATTTTGAGCAAAAAGGGTCAGCCCAATGCAAAAGCTCTGTGCTTTTTGCTGGGATGAGAACGAGTGGAACTACAGTAATAAGAGCAAAAAAATCAAGAAATCATACTGAACTTTTATGTAAATACTTAAATTTACCAATAACTATTAAAAATAAAAAAAAATATGACGAAATAAAAATTAAAAAAATAAAAAATATAAAAAATCTTAACTATGATATTCCTTCCGACATTAGCTCAAGTGCTTTTTTTATTGTACTAACTGTTCTATCAAATAACTCTGAGCTTATTATAAAAAATGTTAATATAAATGATACAAGAATAGGAATAATACAAATTTTAAAAAAAATGGGTGTTAAAATTGTATTTAAAAACAAAAAAATTTATAAAGGGGAAAAAATAGCTGATATCAAAATTAAAAGTCAAAAATCAATTACTGCAATTAATTGTCCTGAAAAACTTAATAGTGGTGCCATAGATGAATTTTTAGTAATTTTTTTAGTTGCTGCAAAAGCAAAAGGTATTTCGTATTTCAAAGGTTTGAGTGAATTAAATCAAAAAGAAAGTCCAAGACTTAAATGGGCTGAAATAATTCTAAACAAAATGGGAGTTAAAAATATTACTACAAAAGACTCTATAAAAATTTTTGGTAATCCTAATTTAAATATTAGCAAAAAAATCATAATTAAAAATTATTTAAAAGACCATAGGGTATTTATGACCTCTGTAATTGCAGCTTTATCTTTTGGTGGTATCTGGAAAATTTATGATAAAGATTCTATCAAAACATCTTTTCCAAATTTTTTAAAGATTGTAAGAAATTTAACAAAAAAATGATTAAAAGAAAAAATATTATCAAGGTAGCTATAGATTCACCAGCTGCAGCTGGGGCTGGGACTTTAGCAAAAGCTATATCTAAACATTATAATCTGTTTTATTTAGACACAGGTAAAATATATAGGTTTATTGCTTATTTAAAATTAAAATTCCCAAAAAAATATAATGATAGATTTATTCGGTCAAAAATTAAAACTTTAAAAACAAAAGACTTATCAAACAATAACTTATTATCAGATGAAATAGGAACTGAAGCGTCTAAAATATCAAAATTTAAAAGAATAAGAGAAATAGTTCATTCCTTCCAAATAAATTTTGCATATAACCCACCAAAAAAATACAAAGGCTCATGTCTGGATGGTAGAGATATAACTTATAAAATAATACCTGATGCTGAATTTAAATTTTTTATAACTGCAAACATAAATACAAGAGCTCGGAGAAGATACAAAGAATTAAAAAGGCTTAGAAAAAAAATAACTTATAATGAAGTGCTTAAAAGCATTAAAAAACGTGATAAAAGCGACTTTAATAGAAAAATTTCTCCTCTAAAGAAAACAAAAGATTCCCTATTGATTAATACGACAAACCTTAATAAAAGGGCATGTTTTTTAAAAATAAAAAAAATAATAGACAAAAAACTTAAAGATTAATGGAAATATACAAAGATTTATCTAGTCAAGCATCTAAGGAATTTGAAAAATTACTTAATAGTCAGCTCTCAAAAGTACAAATAGAAGAAGGAAAAATTATAGAGGGAAAAATAAATAAAATTACAGAGAAATTTGTGTTTTTATTTGTTGAAGGACTTAAATCTGAACCTGTTTTAGATATAAATGAATTAAAGACTATGGGTCTTAGTGAAAAAATTAAAATCGGAGAAAAAATATCCGTTTTATTAGAAAAAATTGAAGATAAAAATGGAGAAGTTTTAGTTTCAGCAAGTAAAGCTCAAAAAATCAAAGGTTGGGATAAATTAGTTGAAGCGTACGAGAAAAATGAGCCAATTATGGGCAAGATCACTTCTAAATGTAAAGGTGGATGCATTGTGGAGCATATTGATACTGGTTCTCTGATGTTTTTACCAGGATCTCAAATCAGTGACAAACCTCTAAAAGATATAAGTCATTTAATGAATGAACCACAAAAATTTGCATTGATAAAATTAGATAAAATTCGTGGAAATGCATGTGTTTCGAGGAGAGAAATCATTTCTAATTTTAAAAAAGAAGATAAAGCAAAAATTATTGAAAAATACAAAGTTGGAGACATAATAAAAAATGCTGAGGTAAAAGGATATAGCTCATTTGGATGTTTCTTTAATGTTAATGGTGAACTAGATGTATTGGTTCACTTACAAGAAATTTCATATTCAAGAGTGAACCATCCTGATGAAGTTTTTAATATAGGTGAAAAACATGATCTTAAAGTCATAAGTGTTGATAAAGATAAATTACAAGTAGGTTGCTCAGTAAAACAACTGTCACCTGATCCTTTTGAACATATTGAGAATTATGAGTTAAATAAAATTTATAAAGTGAAAGTAGTAAAAATAATGGATTTTGGAGCATTTTGTGAATTAGAACCTGGATTAACAACACTGCTTCATTCTAGTGAGTTAAGTTGGACAAAGAAAAACATTTCAGCAAAAAAAATGTTTAAAGTTGGTGACGAAATAGACTGTGTGATAACTGAGATCGATAAAGATAAGCGAAGAGTTGCTATTTCTCACAGATTGACTAAGGAAAACCCATTCGAAACTTTTGAAAAAAAATATCCTGTTAATAGCGTAGTAGAAGGCGAAATTGTTAACAAAAATGAATACTCATTATTTGTAAAAGTTGAGGATTTAGATATTGATACTTTTTTACATTGTAATGATTTAACTTACTTAAATAATGGTGAGGAAGAATTAGCAAAATATAAAAAAGGAGATAAAATTAAAGTAAAAGTTTTAGAAATTAAAACTTCAGAACAAAAAATAAGAGTTGGTTTAAGACAAACCCAAGCTGATCCTTTTGATTGGTTCAAAGATAAATCCAAAAATCAAACAATAACAGTGAAAGTTATTTCTACAGATAATAAAGGATTAACTGTAAGACCTGAAGGATGTGAAATGGATTTTCAAATTAAAAAATCTGCAATCGCAATTAATTCTGCTGATGCTAGACCAAGTAGGTGGACAGGAGGAGAGAAGCTTGATTGTGCTATTGCTGACTTAGATTTAAACAAACGTAAAGTAACACTAAGTATTAAATTATTAGAAGAGATAGAAAAAAAAGAGGCATTAGAAAAATACGGATCTGAAGGATCTGGTAAAAACCTTCCCTTCTCGTCTTTATCTGATGATTTAAAGAAAAAAAAAGAAGAAAAAGATTAATTAAAAAGAAATTAAATTGGCTATTGTAAAATCAAAGCTTTTAAAACAACTCTCAAATAACTATCCAAATTTCTTAAAAAAAGACTTAGAAAAATTTGTAAATATAGTTTTAAATGAAATGAAAAGAGCTCTCAAAAGAGGCGACAGAGTAGAGTTAAGGGGTTTTGGTATTTTTTCTACGAATATACAAAAAGCTAGGATATCAAGAAATCCAAAAACTGGAGAAAAAGTTAATACTCCAGAAAAAAAAACAATTCACTTTAAAATGTCAAAGGACTTGTTTAAAAAATTAAATAACAATGAAGAATAATACTATATTTGTTGCATGTGATACCTCAAATCTTAAGAAAATTAAAAAAATAATTAACCAGACAAAAACAATAAAACTTAAAATTATTCCAAAATTTGGTCTTCAGTTCTTTTACTCCAAACAAGGAAGGAAATTCTTAGAAAATATTAAAAGTGACTTTTGGTTAGATTTAAAGATTAATGATATTCCGCAGACAGCCTTATCTGCAATAGATAGCTTAAAAGATTTAAAAAAATGTAAATATATAACGGTACATGCAAGTGGTGGAATTGAAATGCTTAAAGCAATAAAAAAAGAAGCAAAAAGTATAAATAAAAATATTAAAATATTAGGTGTTACTATTTTAACAAGTCTTGATAATAAATCTCTTAAAGAAATAGGTCATACTAAAAAAGTTAAACAACTAGTTTTAAAACAAGCAGCATTAATTAAAAAATCAGGATGCGATGGTATAGTTTGTTCTGCTAAAGAAGCTTTGATGGTTCGTAAAAGATACAAAAATTTATTAATAATAACTCCAGGAATAAGACTACCCGGTGATAGTTCAAATGATCAATTGAGAGTTATGACTCCTAAACAAGCATTTGAAAATAAGGTTTCTGGTATTGTTATAGGAAGATCTCTTACAAAAGGTAACATTAGAAACAATACTAAAAAACTTATTGATCATTTAAACAAATGATCAAAGGTTGCAAGATTTGTGGTGTAAAAGATTCTGATACTTTAAATTATATAATTAATCATACACATCCCCCAAAATTTATTGGCTTCATTTGCAATTACCCAAAAAGCTCAAGATATGTTGAACCTCACTATCTAAATAAATTGTTAAATGTAAAAAAAAACAAAAGTGAATTTGTTGCTGTTTTAGTAAAGCCTAACAATAAAACTTTGGAAGAAATAAAAAGTTTACCTTTTGATTATTATCAATTGTATGACTGTACCCCAGATGAAATTAAAATTATAAAAAAAAAATATCAAAAAAAAATTATTACAGCTTTAACAATAAAAGATGAATCTGATGTTCTTAGGTATAAGTCATTTGTTGACGTAACAGATGTATATTTATTTGATAGCAAAGGTTATGAAAAAAGTCATAGCTTTGATCATAACTTGATTAAAAATATCAAATTAAACAAGGAATTGATGCTAGCTGGTAATATAAAATTCGATGATAATCTAAAAAATTATGAGAAAATTGCTAATTACTTAGATTTATCTGGAGGCTTAGAAACTTCTGGATTAAAAGATGTATCCAAAATAAATATTTTTTTAAACAATTTAAATAAATTAATAAATGAAACTTAAAAAAAAAATTCCTCTAATTGACCAGCATGATCGTTACGGTTTTTGGGGTGGTAAATTTGGAGGAAGTTTTATTCCTGAAACTTTAAAAAAACCTGTAGAGGATCTAACACAGGAGTTTTCAAAATTAAGAAATAATAAGAAATTTTTAAAAATGAGGGATTATTACTTTAAGAATTATATAGGATCACCCACATCATTTGTAAAATTAGAAAATTTATCTAATCACCTAGGTGGTGCTCAAATATGGGCTAAAGTTGTATCAGAGGCTAATGGTGGAGCCCACAAAATATATAATGCAACTGTTCATGCTTTAATTTGTAAGGCAATGGGTAAGAAATATATCGTTGGAGATACAGGTGCAGGTTATGCTGGTAAAATGTTAAGTATGGCTGCTAAGAAATTTGGTTTGAAATGTAAAATTTTTATGGGTGCAAAAGATATCAAGAGACAAAAACCAAATTGTGATGCTATGAGAAAAAATGGTGCCGAAATAGTTCCTGTATATTCAGGCAGTCAAACCTTGGTCGATGCAGTCAGTGAGTGTATGAGATATTGGGTATCAAATTGTGATACTACGCATATGTGTGTTGGAAGTACAGTTGGACCAAATATCTTTGTTAAAATTTGTGGATGGAGTACAGCACAAATTTCAAGAGAATTAAAAATACAAATTAAAAAAGAATTCAAAAAAATTCCAAAAAAGATTAAATTAATTAATTGTGTGGGAGGTGGAAGTTCGGCATATGGTTTTTGGAGTGAATTTATAGATTTTAACAAATCACAAATAGAGTTGGTTGGTGTAGAGGCTGGAGGTCCAAAAAAATCTAAACTTCATGCAGCTCCTCTAAGCAGAAATGCTAAAATTGGAATTTTACATGGTGCAGCTTCTTATGTTTGTCAAAACAATGAAGGTCAAATTAATGATACTGAGTCGATTAGTGCTGGATTGGATTACCCGGGTGTAAGTCCTATACATTGTTTTTTAAAAGATACAAAAAGAGCTAGATACACTTACGCAACTGATGAAGAAGCACTAAAAGCACATGTGATGGTAACTAAATTTGAAAAACTTAATCCAAGTTTAGAACCTAGTCATGCATTTGCTGAAGCGATAAAAATTGCACCAAAATTAAGTAAAGACACAATCATAATCGTTAACTCTTGTGGTGATGCTAAAAAAGATAGAGATATTTTAAGAGAAAGGTTAGGTAAAAATTAATGAATTCATTAATCAGCAAAACTTTCTCAAATGCAAAAAAAGAGAACAGACCAGCTTTACTGACATATACTGTTGCTGGTGATAATACTAAAAAAAAATCCTTAGAAATATTAAAATCAATTTCTAATTACGCAGATATTTGTGAATTAGGTTTTCCACATAACACTCCTATAGCTGATGGGGGACAAATACAAACAAGTGCTTACCGAGCAATTAAAAATGGTATAAAAATTAATGATGTATTCTCAATTGTAAAAAATTTTAAAAAAATAAAAAAAAATAAACCAATTATACTGATGGGCTATTACAATATGATCTATCAATATAATGAAAATAAATTTTTAGATAAATGCAAAAAGTCAAAAGTTGATGGCTTAATAGTTGTTGATTTACCTTATCCTGAAAACAAAAATTTTGCATCAAAATGTAAAAAAAAAGGAATTAATTTTATTCAATTAGTTTCACCAACTACTTCCTCGATAAGATTAAAAAAAATTATTAAAGATTCTCACGATATGATTTATTATATAAGCATGTTATCCACTACAGGTGGAAAGCTTAAGGTGTCCCCGAGGAAAATATTAGAAAAATACAATAAAATAAAAAAACAAAATAAATCAAAAAATGTTGTTATTGGCTTTGGTATTACAGAAAAAACAATCAAATCTTTAAAAAAAGCTGATGGTTTGGTGGTTGGTAGTGCAATTTGTAAGGAAATCTCCAAATCAATTGAAAAGAGACAAAATGCTGTCACAAATGTTACTAATATCGTTAAAAGATTAAAAAATAAAATTCTATGAACTGGATAACAAAAATTATTAAAGCAGGTGAAAAAATTAAAACTGCTATACGTGAAAGAGCTACAAAAGAAGATATTGCAAAGAGTGATTGGACATCTTGTTGCAAGGGTCCAATTTTAAAAAAAGAATTAGAAGAAAACTTATGGGTATGTCCAGATTGTAAACGTCATCATAGAATAAAACCACATCAAAGATTTGATATTTTGTTTGGAAAAAATAATTATGAGATTTTCAAAACTCCAATACCAAAAGACGATCCACTAAATTGGACAGATTCTAAACCTTACAAAGAAAGATTAAAAAGTGCTCGTAAAAAAACAGGTTTAGAATGTGGAATGATGGTTGCTTCTGGAACTATAAATAATATTAAAATTACAGCTGTAGCTTCTGATTTTGATTTTTTAGGTGCTTCTATGGCTGCCGCAGAGGGAGAAGCTTTTCTATATGGAATACAACATGCTATTGAAAATCAAACACCTTTTTTATGTATTAGTGCTGGTGGTGGGATGAGAATGATGGAAAGTTTAATTTCATTATCTCAAATGACAAGAACAACACTTGCAATCAATGAATTAAAAAAAAATGGACTTCCATATTTAGTTTGTATCACTGATCCAACAGCAGGAGGTATTACTGCATCATACGCTATGTTAGGTGATATTCACATTGCAGAACCAGGAGCTTTAATTGCATTTGCGGGCGCAAGAGTAATTCAAGGAACAGTTAAAGAAGAATTACCTGAAGGTTTCCAAAAAAGTGAATATGTTGAAAAAACTGGTTTTGTAGATTTAATTGTTGAGCGTAAAGAGCTTGGATCAAAAATTGGAACTTTATTATCAATATTGTTAAAGAAAAATTCTGATATAAGTGCTGAACAAAATGAAACTTCAGAAGATAGTCAGTCGCTTACAAGAGCTGCATCCTAAAGAAATAGATTTAAGTCTAGATCGTATTCAAAGTCTCTGCAAAAAATTAGGCAACCCTCAAGATAAAATCAAAGCAATTTCAATTGTTGGTACTAATGGAAAGTACTCAACTATCCAAGCAATGTTTTCTATTTTAAAGGAAGCAAATTTCAATTGTAATATCTACACTAGTCCTCATATCAAAAGTATCAATGAAAGGTTTGTTTTTAATAATGAAGAATTGAATGATGAAGATTTGGCAAATTTACTTGAAGAAGTTGAGGAAGCTAACAATGGTGAACCAATTACTTTTTTTGAAATACTGACAGCAGCCTATTTTTTAAAAGCATCTCAATACCCAGATAATATCAATTTAATTGAAAGTGGATTATTCTTTAGATTTGACGCTACTAATATCTTAAAAAATAACCTTGCTAGCGTTGTAACATCTATTGGCCTTGATCATTTAGATTGGCTACCTGAAAATGAACAAACTGTTGAAAAAATTATTTTTGAGAAAACATCAAGCTTATTAAACTCAAATATTATAATTGCAAAACAAAGCAATAAAGAAATTACAGATAATATAAAAAAAACAATTTCAAATAATAGATCAAATAAGTTTTTCCATAATGAAAATTATAGTTTTACAATGCAAGAAAATGACTTCTTTTATTATGAAGATCAATTTGGGGGAATAAAATTACCTATGCCAAATGTTAAAGGCCAATTTCAATTAGAAAATGTTTCAACAGCAATTGCGACCCTAAGAATTTTGAAAGACTTAAAAATTAAAGATGACCACATTAAAAAAGGTATTTTAAAAATAAATTGTATTGCAAGATTACAAGAAATTAAATCTGGAAAACTTAAAGAGCTTGTAAAAGATCACAAACTTTATGTTGATGGATCTCATAACCCATTGGGAGCAAAAGTTTTGAATGAATACTTGGAAAGTTTAGATTGCAATAAACACATCATTCTTGGAATGATGGCTAATAAAGATCATAATGAATATATGAGTTTCTTTAAGGATATCTCTACATTGACTACAATAGATATACCTAATCAACCTAATTCAATTAAAGGAGGAGAGCTTAAAGATAAGCTAAACGGCTTTTCAAATATAAATTATAAGGAAAGTATAGAAGATGCTATAAAGTCAATCCCGGTAAAAGAAAACGATATAATACTTATTACTGGATCGTTATATCTTGCGGGTGAAGTTTTAAGTTTAAATTAGATATTTTTATCTAAAAATTCCTTCATGTGACTTTCGGGAACTCCACCAACTTTTCTATCTACTTCAACGCCTTTTTTATAGATAATAACTGTTGGAACACCTCTAATACCTGCTGCACTTCCGGTATTTATTCCACCATCTTCAACATCAGCATAATAGAAACCAGCCTTATCTTTATATTCATCAGATAACTTATCCATTACTGGTTTTAGTGCCTTACATGGACCACACCACTCAGCTGAAAACTGGATGACTGAAACATCTTCATTTTTAATTTTAGTATCAAAATCTTCGTCTTTAAAATTTGTAAGCATATTTCCTTTCTATTAATTAGAGCCTTAAAGTCAACTAGGCAATTTCATATTTTTTTTCTATAGACATAATAAATTCATTTATTTCATCTAATTTTTTTAGTTCCTCTTCATCATCTCGATTTGATGCTTGATCTCTTAAGGTATCAATTTCTTGATAGGCCATTCCTATAGTTTGCCACTTTTCTCTATTTTTGCTTAAAATTCGTCTAGCAATTTCACTTTTTATATTTTTATATAAATCTGGTGGCAAAATATGTGGTGCTTCTTGATAAATAATTTTTTGCCCAAACCAACTACATCTTTTATCTTGAAACTTATCCAACATTCTTAATTTATCTTCCCAAGAAGAACTATGCCAAGTTTTAAATAATTGGGTGTCTTTATTGGGAATGAATTTTTCATATAAAGTTTCTTCAGGTAACAGGTCTTCTTGGGTTTGAGTTTGAGCTTTTTCTTCAGCGGCCTCTCTATTAATGACTTGAATATTTTTACAAAAATTTTCACTATTTCTAACCATTTTTGCTCTTTTCTGGATTGTTTCTAAATCTAAGTCAGCATATGCCTTCTCTTTTAATGCAAACTTTTTATCTAAAACTACAGGAGCTTTGTTGGTTTTGATTACTCTAAGTGCTTTTGGACTAAACTTTTTTAAATAAACTTTAAGATCATTTATTGATAAATTTAACAAAGGTTCAGGATCTCTTCTTAAATCAAATAAATATCCCCAAGATGCATATGATGGATGAAAACAATGATCTGGATGTAATGTAGAGACAAGATACATCATATTTTTTCCCTTAACATTTTCGAAAATTGAATAAATCCCCTCACTTTTTAAGATAGTTTCAACACTATTTTTTGTAGATGTACTTAAAAAATTTTCCCAATTGTCTTTATGTTTATCTTTTATAATTCTTAGAATTTTTAAGCTTGTGAATGCATCATGATAAGCAGTGTGTTGTTGAGATGTATCAAATCCTTGTTGTCTAGCTAAACCTTCTAAAGCTAGACTTTCATTTCCAGCTTCTGTTAATTCAGTCTTTAATGTTTCAGGATTCAAGGTTTGTGCTACTCTTGCAACATGTAAACCGTCATGTTCTTTATTGGGTGAAGAATGTGTAATGTAAGGATATCTATTCCCTTTGAAAAAATTAAAATGAAACATTCGTCTATCAAAATTTAAGTTACTCCAGCCCATAAACAATGCTGGACCAGCTTTAGAGAAAAAATTTTCTACTGCGCCTAAAAAATCATAATGCGAGTAATTGCCTTTGGTAAGTAAATCAATACTTGTTGAATTAACTAATAAGGCCTTTGCACTTGGAACCTCACCCTCAGGCATTCTGCCACGAATATTTAGCTTACCAATTTCTTTTAAGTTTTTATCTACAACTACAGCACCTACTTCAATTATTGAGCCCCAAATTGTACTATTTGTTGTTTCTGTATCGTAAATTACTATTTTATCCATAAAATCCTAAGTTAAATCCGATAGCTCATTAAATTTTTTTAATCTTCCCAAAAACAAATTTTGATAAACAATTAAATCATGCCCTTGAATTTTAAACTCTTGAAATAATTTATCTACTGTGCAAACCAAAATTACACAAGAAGTGATATTGGAGTTATACACAATGTTATGTGCTAATGAATATGCACTTGTTTGAAGAAGCCATGAGTCTATATATTCAGCTTTTTTAGGTTTATTACTTTGTTTAAAATCTATTATTGTTTCTTTTCCTTCATAAACTCCTACACAATCAGCAGTACCTGCATACTTCTCTGGGTAATAAAGAGTGCATTCAACACCCCAAATTTCATCCAATCTATTTTTCAAACCTTTTTCTATAATTTCTTTAGCCATTAATTTGTATTGTTCGTTATCCTCAAAAAAACTTAAATTTTCTCTTCCAAGTAAATAGGACTCTAAATAGTTGTGCATTTGAGAACCTCTACTGCTTGCTGCTTTTGTAATTGCCTCAGCCTCTTTTTGCCCAGTTCTTTCTCTCCAATTTGCTAATGCTGCTTTATCTTCTTCAGATCGAGTTGCATCTAAAATTGAAGTGACACTTGGTAATTTTGTTTCCCCTAATAAGTATCTTCTAATGCCATCAACTGTTGCTCTTGATGATTTTGGATAATCATATTTTTGATTCCACTGCATGAGATTTCTTATAGACGTTATTAATGAAAAAAAGAAATTAATTTTTAAGCTGCCTATTTCGTTCAACAAATTTTTCCACGTTTTCAGTTTGTACAGCTTTCTCAACCTGCTCGGGATCTTTAATATTTTCTAAGGTTCTTGAAATTGATCTTGCATCCGTTCCAAATTTATCAACAACTCCCATAGCATCTTCTAATTTTTTTCTAAGAACTATAATGTTGTCAAAATGTTTAGAAAATCTTGTACTGATTGTTTTTAAATGATTATAAATTTCCGTTGCACCTTTTTGTACCTTCAATGATTGAAATCCCATATGTAAAGACTGTAAGTAAGCAGAAAGAGTATTAGGTCCACATATCACAACTTTATATTTTTTCATTAACTCTTGAGTTAATAATTCTTTTGTACTTGGATCTTGATATTCAGTTAACTCTTTGTATAAACTTTCTGTAGGAGCATATACGATTGCAAAATCAGTAGTTTTTGGTGGAGCAATATATTTTTCATTAACACTTTTAGCTTTTGCTTTAAACGCTGAGGCTAATTTTGCTCTAGCATCTGCTACAGCCCTTTTGTCTTCCGCGTCATGACCATCGGTAATTGCTTTGAATTTTTCTACTGGAAAATGACTATCAACAGGAACTAAAACACCTCCTTGAAGCTTTATTGCAAATTCAACATTTTCACTGGTGTCCTCTTTCATTTTAACATTCGTCATGAATTGAGAGGCTGGTAGCAAATCTTTAATTAGAGCATCTAAGCTAAATTCTGCAAGAGTTCCATATTTCTTAACTCCAGCTAAAATTTTAGTTATCCCCTCTTGGCTTTGATTTAATAGTTGAACTTGTTGATTAAAATTACCAACCTTTTCCTCCACCTTAGTTAAAGTTTCAGTCATATCTTTAGTAACCCCAGTTGATAGATTATTAAATGAAGTCGACATTGCACCAAGTGAGCTATTGATTGTAGTGTTTAAGGTATCTTTTAAACTTGATATTTCTGATTTTAAATTAGCTATTTCCTCAGCTTCTTTGTTTTCATTTTCATCTTTTGGCTTAGTTTTTAAATTTAGATAAAGAATAGCTAAAACGCCGCCTAATAACAAAACTAGTAAAATTAACAATATATTATCCATGATTCTAATTGTTTATTTTATCGTAAATATTTGATTAATGAATTTAAATATTTAAAAATACTTTATGGAACTAATTTTAGTATTAAAAGTATTCTTTATTATTTGTGTTATTGTTGCACTTTATGCAATTATTAGAAATCTAGGTATTATCAAAATTATACTAATTTATTGGAAAGACTTAATTTTTAGAAAGTAATTTTACTATTTTTTTAAGACCCATTTTATTATTGAATGACTTAGAAATCATCATGCAGGCCTCTGATCTTAATATTTCTCCATCCTTTAAAATTCGTAGATTGTTTGCTTTTAACGTTTCTCCGGTAGAAGTGATATCTGTAATTATTTCCGATGAGCCCGTAAAAGGATAAGCTTCAGTTGCACCCAAACTATCAACTAATTTGAATTGAGTAACACCCTTTGAAAACAAAAATTCCCTTGTTAAGTTTGGATATTTTGTTGCTACTCTTAATCTTTTCTTTTTCTTATCTTTAAATTCAAATGCAATTTCTTCTAAATCTGCAACTGTTTGTACATCTATCCAAGGATCTGGAATTGCAACTACTAAAGTGGCCTTTCCAAAATTATATCTTTTTAAAACATTAATTTTTTTTTGAGTGTTAATTTCACTTTCCTTTAATAAATCAAAGCCAGAAAAACCTATATCCAAAGATCCATCTCCAAGTCTTTCGATGATCTCTCTTGCATGAAGATATAAAATCTTAATATTTTTAAATTGTTTTATAGATCCTAAAAGATCTCTTTCTCCTCTTTCTGAAATGAGATTTAATTTATTTTTTTTAAAAATATTTAAAACATCTTTTCTAAGTCTGCCTTTACTTGGGATTCCAATATTTAAAATATTTTTCGTCATTAGTAATTTAAGTTTAAAGCAGCGCCTACAGCTGGAGTTTGTTTTTTTGATCCTAAGTCTGAAATTAGACCATCATAACGACCACCATTAATAATATTTTTTAATGAGTTTTTAGATTTAATATCAATTTTAAAAACCATTCCGGTGTAATATTCTAATTGCCTTCCAAAGGATGTTGAAAATACTACATTTAGTTTTGAAACCTTGTTATCAGAGATTGGAAAATATTTTTGATCTACAGCTAAATTTATTCTGTTTTTTTTAAAAAATTTATTTAATTCTATGGCTGCTTTATTTATTGGACATTTTATTTTTAAGAAATCTTTAATTATTTTTGAAACATTTTTTCCTTTACTAGCTCTTCTAGGATCTTTTATTTTCTGATCAAATCTTTTTAATATTTCGTTAATTGTTCTTCCTGCCACAATGTTTGATAAATCTTCTTTAAGCATTTTCACGTAACGCTTTTTATCTATTTCTACAATTGTTGGATCAACATCTGAATTAGTTTCTAATCTTTTTAATAAATCATTAAAATATTCTTCTCTCCAGAAATGTCTGGCCAATCTTAGCTTCCATCTCTTTGGAATATCTAATTTTGAAATTAATAAATTAAATATTTCAACATTTCCAATAGTGAGTGTTCCTGAAGAATATTTAATATTTTGAAGTGATTTAAGAGATGTATTTATAATTTCTTTATCATCATTTTTCTCGTCCTTAGATCCTAAAATTTCAAATCCAATTTGATTTCTTATGATTGAGTCTTTTTTGTTTTGTGATTTTCGATAAGCTTGACCGCTATAAAAAATTTTTTCCTTACCCTTTAAATTATTTTCTAAATATCTTAGGCAAGATGCAATTGTTAAATCTGGTCTTAGACATAACTCACTTCCATTTTGATCAGTAAAAGAAAAAATAAACTTTCTAAAACTTTCTCCTGATCTTTGAACAATGTGATTAGCCTCAATTACTGAGGGTAAATCAATATATTTAAAACCCTTCGATTTTACAGATCTAAGGATATTTTCAGATAAGTTTTTTGACTTCATCGATTAAATTTTCTTTTGGAAATGTTTTATTATTTTCACCCTTAACACCTTTAAGGCTTTTTATAGTGACTGTATTTTCATTGAATTCATTTTCACCACATATTATTGCAACATCCAATTCGCGTTTATTTGCTAAGGTTAATTGCTTACCTAAATTTTTCTTTGTATCTAAAAAAATTTCAGCATTGATATTATTATCTCTTAATAAATCTAAAATTTCATAATAATTTTTAAGATATTTTTCATCCATTACACAAACTAAAACTGGTTTTTGACTATCTATTTTTATTTGATTTAATTGCATTAAAGCAAATAACAATCGATCTACTCCAAAACTAATTCCTGTACCTGGAATATCCACACCTTTAAATCTCGAGATTAATTTTGCATAGGCTCCTCCTGAACAAATACTGCCTATATCGACCTCTTTGCCTTTGTTATTTGTAACTTTAAAATTTAGATTTGTTTCAACAATGAAATCTGAATAATAAGCCAATCCCCTAACAATTGTAAAATTTGTTTTGACCTGATTTAAATTTGAACTGTAACCCAATACTTCAAATAATTGTTCTAATTCCTTTATACCTTCTTGAGATAATGGATTTTTTAATGTTTCTTTTAATTCTTTTAAATCTTTAATTTTTAAAAAATCTAGTATTTCAGATGCTTGTTCATCTTTTAAATCTGCACCCTTAGTGACTGCACCACTTATATCTTTTCTTTCTTTTTTAAGTAGATCTTCAACACCTTTTAAACCAAAACCTGGTTTATCTAATTTATCAATTGCCCTAATTACTTTTACTTGCTTTTCTTCTGATATTTTTAAGTCATCAATTAATCCTTGAACTATTTTCCTATTACTGATGTTAATTGTAAATTGATCTTTTTTAAGACCACAATCTAACAAAGTACTTGATATTAAATTGCAAAGCTCCGCATTTGCTTGGGCAGGATTAACATTTCCAATAATATCAAAATCTGCTTGCATGAATTCTCTGTATCTTCCATTACCAGCCTTTTCATTTCTAAAGACATTTTGAATGGCATACCTTTTAAAGATTGATGGAAGTTCTTGATTATTTTGTGCAACAAATCTAGCTAGCGGGCTTGAAAGATCATACCTAAGAGTAATGTTTTTTTCTCCATCCTGAAATGAGAATACATCAGACATAGGATTAGCGTCATCTTCTGCCAAAAAAGATCCTATATTTTCACTTATTTCAAACGAAGGGGTTTCCAGAGCTTCTGCTCCAAATTTAACAAAATTATTCTCAATAGCTTTTAAAAGCTTTTTTTTGAGAAGAAGTTTTTTATCCCAACGATCTTCAAATCCTGAAGGTAATCCAGGAATTAATTTTTTTTCTTTATTCATTTTTTGGTACCCGGGCTGAGAGTCGAACTCAAACTTAAAGTTCCACAAACTTCCGTGCTAACCATTACACCACCCGGGCTTATCCTCTTTGTTTTTATCTTATTTTATGTAGATTTAAAATTATAATATAAATAAATAGCCTACTGGCTATGGAAACAGTTTCTGTGAGTACTTCTAAAAGTCTTTCTGTATGTGATATTTATATTCATGAGCAGTCTTTTAGACAAAAAAAATTAATATTCAAGGCCTAAATAGAAAAAGGACGTTTATCTATTTAATAGATAAAACGCCCTTTTAAATAATTTCTAAATTAGTCTATTTTTTTTAAATTAACTGCAGAAGGACCTTTGGGACCATCTTCTAATGTGAATTCAAGTTTATCACCTTCATTGAGATATCTCATACCAGCAGCTTTTACCGCTGAAGCGTGAACAAAGGCATCTTTTTCTTTATCATCTCTTTCAATGAAGCCATATCCCTTTTTACCATTATACCATTTAATTTTTCCTTGTAGTGTACTCATCTTATTTCTTAGTCCTATTGTTATTTATTATCTCTTAAAGTTAATTTCTTTTAAGATTATTTCAAGACGAAAGTTTGTGGTGGTGGCTGAGGAAGGATTCGCACCTCCGACACAAGCCTTTTCAGGGCTCTGCTCTACTCCTGAGCTACTCAGCCTTATTTATCCTCTAAAGATAATTCTTCCTTTAGTAAGATCGTAAGGTGTCATTTCAACTGTCACATTATCACCTTGGAGAACTCTAATTCTGTTTTTTCTTAGCTTACCAGCTGTATGGGCAGTAACAGTATGTCCATTTTCTAATTTTACTCTAAACATAGCATTAGGAAGTAGATCTATCACTGTACCTTTAAATTCCAGTAAGTCTTGTTTTGACAAATTTATTTTCTCCTTATTCGTTTTACTACAGATTGGGCGTGTCCAACCAACCCTTCGTAATTTGCAAGTGTTATAACTGATGGTCCAAGACTTTCAATACCCTTTTTTGATAAGTTTATGTATGAAATCCTTTTATAAAATTCATTTACACTTATACCGCTTGAGTATTTTGCAGAACCATTAGTTGGCAACACATGGTTTGATCCAACATTATAATCAGTCATTGCCATAACTGCATATTTTCCTAAACATATTGATCCTGAATTTTTTATTTTTGGAACTAACGATTTATAATTTTTAATATTTAATTCTAAATGTTCTGGTGCAATTTTATTCACAACACTTATTATTTTAGCATCTGAAGAAATATACATAAGAATTCCATTATTAATTAAACTTCTTCTTGCAACAGAAGCTCTTGGAATTTCTTTTAATTGTTTAGTAATTTCAATTTTTACTTTATCTAGCAAATTTTTATCTTTTGAAATCAAAATACATTGTGCAAGAATATCATGTTCAGCTTGTCCAATTAAATCACTTGCAACCCACTCAGGATTTGAAAATTTGTCACAAACGACAGTCACTTCTGAGGGACCTGCAGTCATACTTTCAATTCCAACAACACCAAAAACTTCTTTTTTTGCTGCTGCAACATATGCATTTCCTGGACCAACTATTTTATGAACTTTTTTAATTTTTTTAGTTCCATAAGATACTGCTGCAATAGCAGAAGGCCCCCCGATAGAATAAATTTCTTTTATTTTGCATTTTTTTGCGGCGTATAATACAGCTGGATTTTGTTTTCCTTTATGGCCTGGATTAATCATAACTATTCTCTTAACACCTGCTACAATTGCTGGAATAGCATTCATCAACACACTCGATGGATATGAAGCTGTAGACCCAGGAACATAAATGGCAACAGACTCTAAAGGCACATATTTATAATCAAGTTTGTTTTTTAATTTATCCGTATAAGAAATATTTTTAAATTTTTGAAGTGAATGAAATTTATAAATTCTATTATAAGCCTCATCAATTGCTTTCTTTACTTTTTTATCAAGTGAATTTACAGATTTTTTTATTTGTTTTGAGCTTGGAATAATTATGTTGTTTTGATTAAATTTTTTCTCATATTTTAATAATGCTTTATCTCCATTTTTTTTAACATCTTTAATTATATTTGTTACAGAAACAGAGTTTGATTCAATTTTTTTCTTTCTCTTTAAAAGCAAATTCTCTAATAATTTATCAAAATTTTTTCTTTTACTATTTAGTATCTTCATAACTATTTAATTTCACTTTGATCCTCTAATCTTGCTTCAATAGTTTCTGTAGTTAAAGCAATATGAGCATTATTATTAAAAATAAGATTTATTTCATAAACATCATTATTTTTCAAATAATCTATACCTATTAATTCTAAAACTATTTCTTGATTTGATTGATCGATGTTTTTTGATCTTACTTTATCAACAAAATCAAACCTACAAATGCTATTGATTTTTTTATCTTCCTGATCACTTTCAACCTTGGTTCTTTCAATTGATAATAAAAAAACCTTATTGGATGCGAGATATTTTATATCTGCAATTTTAACCTTAGCCCCTGAACTACAAGCTGAAATCATTTGCAACCCTTCTTGGTCGCTTGCTATTATTTTTGCTAAATATTTATTCACTATTTTAATCTTTTAATTTTAACACCTATTTTTTTTAATTTATTTTCTATTTTTTCATAACCTCTATCTAAGTGATAAATTCTGTTGATATATGATTTACCAGTAGAAACTACTGCAGCTAGAACTAAAGCAACAGAAGCTCTTAAATCACTAGACATTAATTCGGCACCAATGAATTTAGTATTTCCTTCTATTGCAGCGGTATTATTTTTAATATTTATTTTTGCTCCTAGTCTTTGCAATTCTGCGACATGCATAAATCTATTTTCAAAAATACTTTCGGTTATTGAGCTTTTGCCATCTGCTTTACACATTAAAACCATCAATTGTGCTTGAAGGTCTGTAGGAATACCTGGAAACTCTTTGGTTTTAATACTTTTTATTGATTTTATTTTTTCAGGTCCTTTAATTAAGATTTTATTTTCACTAGTTTTAATTTTAGCACCAACTTTTTTTAGTAATTTTATTTCTGTGTCAATAACTTTAGGATTTAAATTATTTATTTGTAAATTACCTTTC
The DNA here is from genome assembly GCF_052046145.1 of Candidatus Pelagibacter sp. Classification (GTDB taxonomy): domain Bacteria; phylum Pseudomonadota; class Alphaproteobacteria; order Pelagibacterales; family Pelagibacteraceae; genus Pelagibacter. The sequence continues at coordinate 61,941 of NZ_JBNGZR010000001.1, read as the reverse complement.
GCAAGTGTTGCAGCTACACAAAATGTGCCTGCTTCTATTCTATCAGCCATTACAGAATATTCAGTTTCATTTAAAGAATTTACACCTATGATTTTACAAACTCTCCCTGTCCATTTTATTTTCGCTCCAGCTTTATTTAAAAAATTTGTAAGATCTTTAATCTCAGGTTCTATTGCACAATTTTTTAAAACTGTTTTTCCTTTAGCTAAACATGCTGCTATTATTGAATTTTCAGTTGCCCCAACACTTATCTTTGGAAAATTTATAGTTGTTCCGCTGAGTTTTCCTTTTGATTTTGCTAAAATATATCCATCTTGTATTTCATATTTCATACCAAGTTTTTTTAATGCTGATAGATGATAATTAACTGGTCTAGCACCAATTAAACACCCTCCAGGTAAAGAAATTTTAGATTTATGGTATTTTGAAATAAGTGGACCTAAAACTAAAATAGAACCACGCATTGTTTTGACTAAAGAATAACTAGCAAACGTTTTCATATTTTTTTTATTTATAATTCTTGCTGTTTTTTTATCTCTTGATAAAATTATTTTAGAACCAAGAGACTTTAATAAATTTAACATTGTATTAATGTCTCTAACTCTTGGTAAATTTTTGATAATCACAGGTTTATCAAATAATAATGTTGCAGCTAATATTGGGAGAGATGCATTCTTCGAACCTGAAATTGAAACATTGCCCTTGATTTTACAAGGGCCATTAATCAGAAATTTATCCATAAATTACTTTTTAATTTTAGCAACTTGAATTGTAGTTTGACCCTGATATTTACCGTTCTTTGATTTATAAGTTGTTTCTGGCTGAGTATCTGATTTGAAAAATAAAAATTGTGCTATTCCCTCGTTTGAATAAATTTTTGCAGGATTAGGTGTTGTATTACTTAGCTCAATTACAATATTGCCCTCAAATTCATTTTCAATTGGAGTAACATTACAAATAATTCCTGTCCTTGCATAAGTACTTTTTCCAACACAAATACATAAAACATCTTTTGGTATTCTAAAATATTCTACTGTTTTAGCTAAAACGAATGAATTTGGTGGGATAATGCAATATGGTCCTTTTCGTTCTATAAAGTTATCATCAGAAAAATTCTTTGGATCAACTAAAGAACTATTAACATTGGTAAAAATTCTATATTCATCTGAGATTCTAACATCATATCCCATACTACTTAATCCATAAGAAATTTTACCTTCAGAAACTTGATGATCCAAAAATGGCTCTATCATATTGTGCTCTTTGCACATTTTTTTAATCCAAGAATCGGGTTGAATTGACATTATTTATTTTTCTTTTTATTTTTTTTTTGGAAAATTTTTCTTTTCTTCAAATTTTTTCTAAGCGCCAAGCTTAAACGCTCATTTTTTTCTTTTGAACTCATTCTTTATTTGGGTTAGTCAGGAAATCTAGAGAAATTGGTTTATTGGGATCTAGTGCAGGCGCTTTTTCCTCTTCTTTTTTTGGGCCTTCTTTAGCTAAACGTTTAGCTTTTTTTTCAGCAAGCTTTCTCTCTCTTTTAGCTTGCTTTTCCATAAGCTTATTACCTTTAGTTGATTTGTAGTCGTAATGAATTCCCATAACATTTTCCTAAAATAGATATAAATCATATTCATCAAAAAATTAAGGCAATAATTTGAAAAAAATGCTTTATTATCAATAAAATACAATTTGTCTCTAAGCTCCTGTAGTTAAATGGTATAACAAGTCATTGGTAATGACTAGTTCCCTGGTCAGTACAGGGTGGGAGCACCACTAATTTCTGTAAAAAAACTTTCTCAAAAATATTGTAATCAAAATTAAAATAAAAAAAGCTGTAATAGGAACATATATATCAGGAGAAAATATTATATCAGTTATTCCTGGTACTTCAGCATTTTGGTCTATAATTTTTTCTAATCCACTACCAATAGAAACTGCTAAAAAAATTTGAGGAACTATTCCAATCAATGTAGCAAAGAAAAAATTTATAACCTTAACATTAAATAAGGTTGGTAAGAGACAGCTTAGCTGCCAAGGTATACCACCTATAAAGCGGTAAATTAATAAATAATTAAATTCAGATTGTTTAAATTTTATTTCTAAGTTTTGAAATTTATTTAAGAACTTTTCTCTAATAAGCTGTTTTAAAAAATAATTTCCAAAAATATATAAAAAAGTAGCACCAATACTCAAGCCTAAAACAACAACAAGTGTACCTATCCATTTTCCAAATATAAAACCTCCCATTAAGGCAACTGGAGATCCAAATCCTAAAAAAGGGAAAACCCAAAGAATAGTTAATACTAAAAAAATAATAGAAATTAAAAATAAGTTAGATTTTTTAAGTTCAAAAAAATAAGATTGGTTATCTCTTAGAAAATCATAGGATGTGATTTCTGAAAGACTAAATTTTGAAAAAAAGAAATACAAAAATACACAAATAATTAATAGATAAAATAACCCAATAAATAATTTAATTTTTTTTGTATTTTCCATGATTCTTCTTATTTTAATGCTTAATCTTCTATTTGCTATTTTAATTATTACTAATATAAAGGTGCAAAAATTATAAAAAACTATATCAAATCTAATTATGAAAAGAACTTATCAACCCTCAAATAAAAAAAGAGCTCGAAAACATGGGTTTCGTTCAAAAATGAAATCTAAAGGTGGTAAAAAGCTTTTAGCTAGAAGAAGAGCAAGAGGAAGAAAATCACTAACTGTTTCTGTATAGAATAATGAAAAGCAAAATACTTGCTCTTTCAAAAAACGAAGAATTTAAAAATTTACTTAAACAAAAAAAGATTACCAATAAATATGTAAGTATTTTTTTTGGAAAATTACTAAATAAAGATAAAAAAAGACTAAATATCAGTTTTGTAACTAAAAAAAAAATTGGTAATGCAGTAAAGAGAAATAAAATTAAAAGAAGATTAAGAAACATCATGAATGAAGCTGTTAAAAAAATAAAGATAAACTTTGATTATTCATTTCTTGTTATAGCTAAGTCTTCTATGCTAAATAATGAATACAAAATTATAAAAGAAACTCTTTTTCAAGATTTTGCAAAAATAAAATAATGAATATATTTACTTTAATTTTAATTAAATTTATCAAAGCCTATAAATATTTGATCAGTCCATTATTGGGTCATTCTTGTAGATATTTGCCAACATGTTCTGAATACAGCATAGATGCTTTAAAAGAATACGGTTTTTTTAAAGGTTTATTAATTAGTATAAAAAGAATTTTATCCTGCCATCCAATAAAATTTTTAGGGGGTGGTGAAGGGTTTGATCCAGTTAAAAAAGAAATGAAGGATAATAAGTAATGGAAACTAGAAATATAATTGCTGCCATAAGTTTATCAGCTGCTGTAATTATATTATACTCGCTATTTTTTGCACCACCTCCTGTAACAAAAGAAAATTTAACTGAAAAAACTAAGACTGAACAGAATTCAGATGCACCTAGTATTGATCAAAAAGAAAATGTAACTGAAATTTCACGAGAAGAAGCGTTACAACAAAGTGAAAGAATTCAATTTGAGAACCAAAGTATTGTTGGATCTATTTCATTAAAAGGGGCTGCAATAGACGATCTAACTTTCAAAGAATATAATGTTAGTTTGGAAAGCGATGAAAAAGTAAAATTTCTTACACCACGGAGCTCTAAAGAAGGCTATATAATAGAAAGTGGTTTTGTAACTACTGATAAAAATATCGATATTCCAAATGCAGATTCAATTTGGTCAGTTTCTGGAAATAATAAATTAACTGATCAATCTCCTATAAAATTAACTTGGACTAATGATCAAGGCATCACTTTTGAAAAAGAAATTGCATTAGATGATAAGTTTTTATTCACAATAAAACAAAGAGTTATAAATTCTACTGATAAAAACTATGACTTCTATTCTTATGGACAAATTATAAGAAATCAAATCCCAGAAGGTTTAACCGATTTTTACATTCTACATGAAGGTCCTATCGCTACATTAGATGAAGAATTAATTGAGGAAGATTATGACGATATAGAAGAGAAAAAATTTTCAAGAACTGCCCAAAAAGGATGGTTAGGTATAGGAGATAAATATTACATATCAACTCTAATTCCACCAAGAGAAAAAGAATTTAAAACCACGATGGATTACAAAAACAAATACAGAATAAACTTTGTTACAACGGAACCATTAGAATTAACTGGAAACTCCTCTATAGAAGAAAACTTGCAAGTAATAGTAGCTGCAAAAAGAGTTGATGTAATTGATGGGTACGCAGAAACATTAAAAATTGATAAATTTGATCTTACGATTGATTGGGGATTCTTATACTTTTTAACACGTCCTTTGTTTACTGCTTTAGAATATTTCTTTAAAATATTTGGTAATTATGGATTAGCAATTATTGCTGTTACCGTTTGTATTCGTGTAGCATTTTTTCCACTTGCTAATTTTTCATTCAGAAGCATGGCTAAAATGAAAGCTCTTCAGCCTGAGATGGTAAGACTTAAGGAAATACACAAAGATGACAAGATGAAATTGCAACAAGCCATGATGGCTCTTTACAAGAAGGAAAAAGTAAATCCCATGTCTGGATGTTTGCCAATTCTAATTCAAATACCTGTATTTTTTGCTTTGTATAAAGTTTTATTTGTAACGATTGAAATGCGTCATATGCCTTTTTATGGTTGGATCCAAGATTTAAGTGCTAAGGATCCTACTTCTATATTTAATTTATTTGGATTGTTTCCTTATGACGTACCTTCTTTTCTTGTAATTGGAGCATGGCCAGTTGCAATGGGAGTATCAATGTGGGTGCAACAAAAATTAAATCCCGCTCCAACAGATCCAATGCAGGCAAAAATATTTATGTTCTTCCCTTTGTTTTTAACAGTAATTCTTGCACCCTTCCCAAGCGGACTAGTAATTTATTGGACAGTTAATAACATTTTAACAATGGCTCAGCAGGTTGTAATAATGAAACGTACAACGATTAAAACTGCAACCTAGTAATTAAAAATAATAAATGGACCTTGAAAAGATACTACCTAAAAATGGGCCGCCATTAAATGAAGTAACTAAATACATTGAAAAATACAAAAATGATTTGATAGTAATTAAATATGGTGGAAACGTTTTAATTGATAGAAACGTATTTAATAACTTTATAACTGATCTTAGTGTTTTAAATAAATTGGGTCTTGCAACTGTTGTTATTCATGGTGGCGGACCTAGAATTAAAAGAGAGCTAGAAAAATCAAATATTGAATCAAAATTTATAAGAGGACTAAGAGTAACTGACAAAAATATAATTGATATTGTTGAATCTGTTTTGATTGATTTTAATAATGACATTGTTAATTCTTTAAAAGACAAAAGCACAGAGGCAATCTCTATTCACACAAAAAATAATAATATTATAAAAACTATACCAGAAGCAAAAGAGCTAGGATTTGTAGGAATACCGAATGAGATTAATAATGAACAAATATTAAATATAATTAATCAAAATAAAATTCCTATAATTTCTCCATTAGGATTAGGTAAAGAAAACCAAACATATAATATTAATGGAGATACAGCTGCGATGGCTATAGCAAAATCTTTAAAATCTAGAAGACTATTGTTAATGACGAATGTTGATGGTGTTTTAGATAAAAATAAGAAATTAATAGAGGAAATTTCTTCATCTGAGGTTCTTGAAATGATTAAAGACGAAACTATTACAGAAGGTATGATACCTAAAATAAACGCATGCTTAGACGCCGTAAATAATGGTGTGACAGCAGTTGGTATAATTAATGGCACAAAGCCACATTCGTGTTTGTGGGAAATATTCTCTGACAAGGGCTCTGGGACCCTAATAAGACAATGAAAGAATTAAAGAATATCAAAAACATATTATTTGATTGTGATGGGGTACTCTATAGTGATCTTGAAGGAGTATTTGGTCAGGTAAGTAAAAAAATGACTCAATATATTTCGAATAAATTAAATGTAGATTTAAAAGAGGCAAAAGAATTACAAACAAATTATTTTCATAAATATAACACTAGTCTTAATGGTTTAATGATACATCACGATATACCTCCAAGAGAATTTTTAGACTATGTGCATGATATTAATTTAGATTTTTTAGAAAAAGATACTGCTTTAAGGAATGAGCTTGAAAATATTAATCTAAACAAATTTGTCTTTACAAATGGCAGTAAAGAACATGTTAAAAATATTACTACTCACTTAGGAATTGATGATCAATTTGACGGTGTATTCGATATTGTTGATGCTGAGTACAGTCCAAAACCTGAGGCAAAAGCATTCGATCTGATGGTCAAAAAATTTCAAATTGATCCAACTGAGACACTTTATATTGAAGATATCGCAAAAAACTTATCTATTGGAAAAGAAAGAGGAGCAAAAACAGTTTGGTTAATCAATGATGAATACTGGGGGAAAAAAGAGTCTGATGAAGAGTATATTGATTACAAAATTGAAAATCTTTCTTTATTTTTAAAAGAAATAAGGTTATTAAAAAACTCATAAAATTATGAGTATTGAGAAAATTATAAATGAAGCTTGGGAAAATAAAGACCAAGTAAGTCAAAATTCAGATAAACCTTTAAAGGATGCTGTTAATCAAATTATTGATGATTTAGACAGTGGAAAAGCAAGAGTAGCTGAAAAGATCAATGGTGAATGGGTTACACATCAACATCTAAAAAAAGCTATCATGTTAAGCTTTAGAATGTACCCAATGGAAAATTTAAATGGTCCATACAGTAGCTGGTATGACAAAGCTCATTTACTTAAAGGAAAAACAGCTGGATGGACAAAAGAAGATCATGAAAAAGCTGGTTTTAGAATGGTGCCTAATTCACCTGTAAGAAAAGGATCATTTGTAGGAAAAAATGCGGTTTTAATGCCATGTTATGTAAATATTGGTGCTTATATTGATGAAGGAACAATGATGGATACATTTAGTCGTGCAGGAAGTTGTTGTCAGATTGGAAAAAATTGTCATATCTCAGCTGGTACTGGAGTTGGAGGAGTATTAGAACCTGCTCAAGCATTACCTACAATTATTGAAGACAATGTTTTCTTAGGAGCAATGTCAGAAGTAGTAGAAGGTGTAATAGTTGGAGAAGGCTCTGTCCTGAGTATGGGAATGTATATTGGACAATCAACAAAAATTGTTAATAGAAAAACTGGTGAAATAACTTATGGAAAAATCCCACCCTATTCAGTGGTAGTTCCAGGATCCTTGCCGGATAAAAACAATCCACAAGCGCCATCTTTGTATTGTGCGGTAATAATTAAACAAGTTGATGAAAAAACAAGATCAAAAACATCAGTTAACGATCTTTTAAGAGATTAAACATGCCAACAATAAATGAATTACAATTAGCTAAAGAGCTAATTAAGTTTCCATCTGTTACAAGAACTGATGCTGGTGTAATTAAATTTTTAGAAAAAAAATTAAAAAAACTTGGCTTTAAAACTAAAATACTCGAGTTCAAAGATAAAAATAGTTATCCTGTAAAAAATCTTTATGCAAGACTTGGTACCACAAGTCCAAATTTTTGTTATGCAGGCCATTTAGATGTAGTACCACCTGGTAATTTAAATGATTGGACTGTTAATCCCTTTAAACCTGCAGTTAAGAAAGGATACTTAATTGGCAGAGGTGCAAATGACATGAAAAGTTCAATAGCTGCATTTGTTACTGCGGTAAGTAACTTTTCTGAGGTAAACAAAAAATTTGGTGGCTCCATCAGTCTTCTAATTACTGGAGACGAAGAAGGAATTGCAATTAATGGGACGAAAAAAGTTGTTGAGTATTTGAGGAAAAGAAAAGAAAAAATAGATTTTTGCTTAGTTGGAGAACCCACTAATCCAAATAAATTAGGAGAAATGATTAAAATCGGTCGTAGGGGTAGTATGAATGGAAAATTGTCTATCATTGGTATTCAAGGTCATGTAGCTTACCCTAACAGAGCAAACAATCCATCTACATCTTTAGTCCAAATACTAAAAGAGTTGAAAGAAATTAAATTTGATAAAGGAACAAAAGATTTTCAACCTACAAATTTAGAAATAACAAAAATTAATATTGATAATTCAGCTGATAATGTAATTCCAGGATTAGCTAGTGCATCCTTCAATATTAGATTTAATAACAAACACACATCTTACAAATTAAAAAACAAAATTAATAAAATAATAAAACAAATTTGTAATAAAAATAAATCAAAATATAAAATTGAATATACTGTTTCTGGTGAGGCCTTTTTAACTAAGCCTAACAAAACCACATTTATGATACAAAATATAATTAAGAAAATTACTAAAATTAAACCACAACTATCTACAACTGGTGGTACATCAGATGCAAGATTTATAAGAAAAATAGCTCCATGTTTAGAATTTGGATTAGTGGGAAAAACTATGCATAAGGTAGGCGAATGTGTGTCCTTGTCTGATTTAAAAAGATTAACTTTAATTTATACTAAAATCTTAGATAACTACTTTAAGTGAAAACTGGTTTAATTACATCAGATACATCTCAAAATCATAATACAGGTCCTGGGCATCCAGAACAAATAGCAAGGGTATCAGTAATAGTAGAAAATTTTAAAAAACTTAATAATAAAAATCTTATATGGAAGAAACCATCTAAAGTTTCAGATGATATTCTATTAACCACACATGAAAGTAATTATTTAAATTTAGTAAAAAGTTCTTTTCCAAAAAAAGGATTTTCTTCACTTGATGGTGACACAATCATTTCACCTGGAAGCAAAGATGCAACTTTCGATGCAGTTGGATCAATAATTACTGCAATTGATGGAGTAGAAAAAAAAGAATTTAGAAATGCATTTTGTGGTGTTCGACCTCCTGGACATCATAGCTCACAAAATAAGGCTGCTGGTTTTTGCATTTTAAATTCAGTAAGTATTGGTGCAAATTATTTGTTAAAAAAATATAAATATAAGAAAGTTGCAATAATAGATTTTGATGTACATCATGGAAATGGAACACAGGATATTTTTTATGAAAATGAAAATGTTCTTTTTATATCAACACACCAATATCCTTACTACCCAGGAACTGGTTCAGAACAAGAAAGAGGTAAATTTAACAATATCTTTAATATACCTTTGCCAGCTGGCATAAGTTCAGAAGAATATTTAAACGTATTTGACCGTGTGGTGAAAAAATTAGAAGAGTTTAAACCAGAATTTATATTAATTAGCGCTGGTTTTGATGCCCATGAGGATGACCCTCTTGCTCAATTTAATTTAAAAACAGATGATTATTTCACTATTACCAAAAGAATATTAGAGGCTTCTAAAAAATTTTGTAACGGAAAAGTTGTTTCAATTTTAGAGGGCGGTTATGACCTAAATGCACTTCGAGACAGCACTAAAAGACATGTTGATGCTCTTTTAGAATTTAATTGATAATTCTTAAGAAAACTCTAAATAAAAAATTTCATGAAGCTATATAAAATAAAAAAATCTGGCATTGATAATAAAGGAAGAGGACTTTATGCAACTCGTGACATTAAAGAGGGAACCAAAATAATTGATTATGTCGGAAAACTTATAACAAAAAAACAAACACAAGATTCTGATAAATACGATAATAATAAACCAATATATTTATTCACAATAAATAAAAGATACGATCTAGATGGAGATTTTCCATGGAATACCGCAGGTTTAATTAATCATTCTTGTGATAATAATTGTGATTATGATGGAAAGGGATTGAAAATTTGGGTCAAAGCAATCAAAGATATTAAAAAAGGTGAGGAGTTTACCTGTGATTATGGATTTGGTTATGATGAAAATTACAAACAATTTCCTTGTAAATGTAAATCAAAAAACTGTTGTGGGTATATTGTAAGAGCTGAGTCTAGATGGCGAATAAATAAAAAGTTTGCTATGAGCAATAAAAATAAATTAATAAAGAACTCTAAATAAAAATAAACCACTTGGTGGTGCTGGAGGAGCACACAGTGTTCTTTTTTTTGACTTAAATCTCTTTTCAAAAGTTTTCAAATCCCATTTAGTTTCTCCCAAGTATTTTAAACAACCAACCATAGATCTAACCTGGTGTTGTAAAAATGATTGAGAACTAAATTGAAATTCAATTTTATTTTTTGATGATTTAATTTTGATCGATTTAATAGTTTTAATTGGACTTTTAGCGTGACAGCTTGAAGATCTAAAAGTTGAATAATCATTAGTTCCTAATAACTTTTTTGCACCCTTTTTCATTAATTCTAAATTTAAAGGCCTACGAACATGCCATGCTCTATTTTTTTCAATTATTGGTTGGCTTATTTGATTAAAAATAAAGTATTTATAAATTCTTTGTTTTGCTGAAAATCTAGCGTGAAATTTATTATTTCTTTTTTTTATATTTTTAATTGCAATGTCTTTTAAATTTAAAAAATGATTAATGGATTTTAAAAATTTAATTTTATCAGTTATTTTATTTTTGCAATCAAAATGCGCAGATTGCTCAAATGCATGAACCCCTGCATCAGTTCTTCCTTGACCATGTAAAATAATTTTTTCTTTTAATAATTTAGATAATTTTTCTTGAATTAATCCTTGAATTGTTGGGCCTTTTTTTTGGACTTGCCATCCTCTAAAATTTGTCCCTACATACTCAATAAGTATTTGGTATCTATTCATTATAAAAATGAACCCTTTTTAATTTGTGTTCCTAAAACAAATTCTCCAATACTTTGAGGCTTTTTTCCTTGTCTTTGTATTTCTTTAATTTTTATTGATTTTTTATCTCCACATGAAATTTCTAAATGGTCAGATAAAACCTCGCCTGGTTTTCCTTGTGCTTGTCCAATTTCTGCTTTTAATATTTTATATCTTTCACCGTTAAACATGAAATAAGCACCTGGAACCGGATAAAGTCCATTTATTTTACCTACTATATTTTTAGCATCCTCTTTCCAATTAATCTGCCCCTCTAATTTTTGAATTTTTGATGCGTATGTCGCTGATGAGTGATCTTGTTCTATAAAGTTTGCTTTATCGTCATATATATCATCTATATTATCTAAAATTTTCTCCGCAGCCAAACTTGATAGCTTTTCACTAATATCTTCAGTATTAAAATTATTTTCTATATTAATTTTATAAATGTTACATACCGGTCCTGTATCTAATTCTTCTCTTATTTTCATAATACTAATCCCTGTCTCTTTATCTAAATTCATAATAGATCTTTGAATAGGAGCAGCACCTCTCCATTTTGGAAGAATAGATGCGTGTATATTGATAAATCCCTTTTTAGTTAAATTTAAATATGACTTTGGTATAATTTGACCATAAGCAACAACTACTGCCAAATCTGCCTCTAAAGATTTAAAATATTCTAATTCATCTAAATTTTCTTTTAATGAGTTTGGAGTTCTAAATTCTATATTTAAAGTCTCTGAAATTAATTGAATTGGTGACTTGTTAATTTTTTGACCTCTTTTAGATTTTTGAGGTGGTTGAGTATAAACACAAGAAACAGGATATCCATTTTGATAAAGTGATTTTAAAATTGGAACAGCAAACATGGGAGTACCCATAAAAACTATTTTCTTTGGCATGTTTAAAGAATTGCTGGCGTAGATTTTTTCTTAGATAATTTTTTAATTATCATTGTTTTTTTTAATTTTGAAAGATAATCAATAAATAGTATTCCCTCTAAATGGTCCATTTCATGCTGAATACATGTTGCAAGAAGACCATCTGCTTTTAGCAATTTCTTTTCCCCGTCATAATCAAGATATTCTACTTCACACTTACTAGGTCTATCAATTTCTGCAAACTGATTTGGCACGGAAAGACAGCCTTCTTCATAAGTTGCTTTTTCAGGATCTTTATTTTTAATAACTGGATTAACGAAATATCTTGGCTCTTTTTTATTTTCATCCTTACTAATATCCATTACAATAATTCTCTTTGGTACGCCAACTTGTATCGCCGCGAGACCAATTCCATTTGCGTCGTACATTGTCTCAAGCATATCATCCATTAATTTTTGCTCTTCTTTACCGATAACATTGACTGGTTTAGAAATTTGTCTAAGTAATTTATTAGGTTCTGTTATTATAGTCCTGATAGCCATATCTTGATTTTATTATAATTTTTATACTTTTAAAGGAAGAACTTTTAGTAATAATTTATTTCTAATTAAATCAACATTTAATTGATTTAAAGTGTTGATAATAAAATAAACTGTATCTTCATCAATATTTTCAATTTTGTCAGGTCCAATTACCTCGATTATTCTCAACAATGCAGCACCCATTTCATTATTATCTATCATTGTTTGAATATCGGCAGGCATTTCTGATTGCTTCACCTCATATAGACTGTCATATTTTTTTGAAATTTTAATTCCATCAGATTTAAGCGCTTCTAGAAAAATTATATCTTTTTTTGATAAAAAATATTTTTTATCTTTTTTAATTTTTTTTAAATATTTATCTAAATCTTCTTCAATTTTAGATTTTGCATAGTCTCCATTGAAATAATTTATAAGTTTTGATTGATGTAAAATTTTACTATTATATTTAATCTTTTTATCTGCTGTCTCTTTCTCGTTTAAATTACTATTATAAAATGTAGTAAAATTTGATGGGACATCCTCAACATTAATTTCACCTAAGAATTTTTTTAATTCTAAATCAAAGGCATCACTTATATCATCAGATATAAATAGATCCTTTAAAATCTTTATAAATTCTAATTTGATTTTTGGTTCCTCTGTTAAAAGAGTTCTTTGATATAAAAGAGCACGTGCCTCAATTGAAGATAGAGATTTATATGCCTCTTTTGCATTTAGCAATTGATTAATATTAAATTGAAATTTTTTATAAAATTCAAATAACTCCTCCTCAGAATAATTTTTATCATTAACAGCTTTTTCTATTGTAGAAATTTTTTCCACATCAGTAATTTCTATATCTTGAATTTTAAAAAGTAAATTAGCGGCTGAAAGATATTTCCAAATTATTTTGGGTGTATCTTTACTTGGTTCATAAGAAAACTCAGGGTTAGTTCTATGAGCTAAATGAAAATCTAAAATTGAATTTATTGATATTTCCTTATCTGCCTCATCTAGATATCCAAATAAATAATTTATTTTGTTTTCGTAATAACTATCTTCGAAACCTAACTCTTTTTTTAAATCTAAGATTAGTTGAGCCTCTTCATTTTTTCCGTAATTGATTAAACAATATAAATTAAATTTTGATAGATATTCATCTTGAATGGGTTCAGAATTTTTAGAAAAAATCTCACATGATTTTTTTATGTTTGATTCTGATAAATAAGTATCTACCAAATATCTTGCTAAATTTGGATGTAAATTTATTATTTGATTTTTAATTAAATATTCTTCTATTAATTCTAAATTAGCATCCTTTATTAACCAATCGGATTTAAAGCTCATAAATTCTTGCTCAGTAATATTTTGGGTTGGAGAATAAGCATTGGTTAATAAAGATATGTGCATTATGTCAGATGCATCTTCTGAAAGATTAAATTTATTAATATTCTTAAATAAATTTTTTAATTTGGTTCCATCCGAATTTGACCACATATCCATACTCAGACCGTATTCACTTGGATCGTATAACCCAACAATTTTAATTTCTTTTGAGGAAAATTCTTTATCAAGTTTAATTGTATCCGTTTGTTTATTTGTTTGTAGTTCATAAACACTATTCTGAGCAGTGTTTACAGTGTTTTCACTTGAAATATTTGTTTCTGAAATAATTTGATTATCCTTTTTTTCTATATTCCAAATATCAATTGGTTTCTCTTCTGCAAACAAAGGTGTCAAAAAAATAAGACAAACCAATTTAATTAAAAGAATTTTCTTATTTAACAATTTTAAAATTTTCATTTGGAATAATTTTTTCAATTTCTTTTTTAGGTGCAGGAAAATCAATTGTACTTAGAAAAAAAATAATACCTAAAATAACCCCTAATCCGATTATAGATTTAATCACAAGTCCTATGATACTTGCTTTGCCTGAACTTGTGTTTTTAGTGAATTGCATATACTTTTAGATAATTTCAAATTAAGACATATTTATGTTTTTTCAATAAAGAAACTTATGAAATCAAAAGAAAATCTTGTTTTTTTGGGGATGATGGGTTCTGGTAAGAGCTCTATTGGATCTTTAGTAGCTAAGAAATTAAAATTAGATTTTGTAGATATCGATAAAGAAATTGAAAAAAATTTAAACATTACAATAAAAAAAATCTTTGAAGTTAAGGGTGAGAATTATTTTAGAAAAATTGAGGAACAAACAACTTTAAAGAAACTTAAATTAAACTCTACTGTGATTTCACTTGGTGGGGGGGCTTTTACAAATAACAATATTAGGAAAGAAATTTTAAAAAATCATTTATCTTTTTGGCTAAATTGGAATGATAAAACATTGTTAAATAGAATTAAAAACAGTAAAAAAAGACCATTAGCGATTAATGCAACCGATACTGAGTTAATTGATTTAATTAAGAAACGATCTAACATTTATTCTAAAGCTTTATATGAGATAAAGTGTGATAATCTTACTAAAAGTGAAATAGTAAATAAAATAGTAAAAATTTATGAAACAAACTAGATTAAATATAGTAACTAAAACACAAAAATATCCAATAATTATTGGATCAAATTTAACCTCAAGCATATCAAAAATTTTTAAATCAAATTCACTTGATTTTAATAAATGTTTGATTGTTGTTGATAAAAATGTTCCAAAAAAATTTATCTCAAATATCAAAAGGTCTTTTAAAAATAAAAGTATTTTTGTGTTATTTTTTAATGCTAGTGAAAAAAATAAAAATATTAATAGCGTTAATAAAATCCTGGAAGTTTTATTAAATAAAAACTTTTCAAGAAATGATGTTTTAATTTCTTTAGGAGGAGGAATTACAGGCGATGTAAGTGGTTTTGCAGCTAGTCTTTTCAAAAGAGGCCTTAAGTTTGCAAATATTCCAACAACTCTTTTAGCTCAAGTTGATTCATCAATTGGAGGAAAAACTGGAGTTAATTCTAAATATGGTAAAAATTTAATAGGAAGCTTTTATCAACCATCACTGGTACTCTCAGATATTCAATTTCTTAAATCTTTATCAAAAAGAGAAATAATTTGTGGATATGGAGAAATATTGAAGCATTCATTAATTGATAATAAAAAATTTTTTAGTTTCTTAAATAAAAATCTTAAAAAGATTTTAAGTCTTTCTTCTCCTTTTATTGAAAAAGCAATTTATGAAAGTTGTAAAGTTAAAAAAAAAATAGTTGAAAAAGACGAAAAAGAAATAACGTTAAGAAAAATATTAAATTTTGGCCATACATTTGCCCATGCTTATGAGGCAGGCTTAGGGTACAGCCATAAACTAAATCATGGTGAAGCCGTGATACTTGGAATGAAAACGGCACTGATTTTTAGTTTTAAGGAAAACATGCTTAGTAAAAGTGAATATAATTTAATTATAAATCATATTGATAATTCTGGTCTACCTTCTTCTGTAAAAAAATATTTTTCTATAAGAGATTTAAATAAGATTTTATCTTTTATGATCAAAGATAAAAAAAATAATTTTGACAAAATTAACTTAATCTTGTTAAAAAAAATTGGTAAGCCAATTTTTAATAAACAATACTCCAAAAAAAAGTTAAAATTATTTCTGAAAAAATTTTTAACTAATTAAAATTTGGATTGAATGAATAAATTCTTTTAATTCTAGATCTAAAATCTTGTAAATTTTTTTATTACTTTCAATTTTATTCATTTTTTTTAGTTC
Source organism: Candidatus Pelagibacter sp. (assembly GCF_052046145.1). Taxonomy (GTDB): domain Bacteria; phylum Pseudomonadota; class Alphaproteobacteria; order Pelagibacterales; family Pelagibacteraceae; genus Pelagibacter. The sequence continues at coordinate 46,090 of NZ_JBNGZR010000001.1, read as the reverse complement.
TTGAGAAACAATAATTAATTTTAAATGATATTTTCCCTCTTGATTTCCTTTATGATTTTTATGAAGAAAAGATTTATCTTCAATATTTATACTTTCAATTTTTATTTGATTTAATAATTTATTTTTTACAATTGTAATTAACTCATTTATATCCATATATGTTATTATATATCATGAAAAATATTTGTGACTGGAATAATTGTAATGAAATAGGTGAATATAAGGCACCAGTTGAAAAAGATAATAGCAGAAAATTTAGAATGCTTTGCCTTGAGCATGTAAAAGAATTTAATAAAAATTGGAACTATTTTTCAGGAATGAATGATGACCAAGTAATGGATTTTTTAAAATCCGACATGACTTGGCACAAACCCACGCAAAGCTTTAGCTCTTCAGATAATTTTTTTAAGGTGTTATGGAATACAACTTTGAGAGATGAGTTAGATAAAGAAAAAATAAATGGAGATTATAATCATATGCGTCAATTTAAATTCGATCATAAAGATATAAAAGCTTTTGGAATACTGGGGGTTTCTGTGGGTTTAAAGTGGAAGAAAATACAAGATAAATTCAAATTACTTGTGAAAAAATTTCACCCTGATATGAATTCTGGAAATAAAAAATACGAAGAAAAACTTAAACTTATAACATTGGCTTACACTCAATTAAAAAACACCTATAGAGAAAAAATTGACACCAAATCTTAACACAGAACCAGATATTAAAGTTTCATTAAAACAGACTTTTGGAATTGATTCAGAAATGGAAGTAGATGCATTTTCAAAAAAGAATGAATATGTTCCTGAAATTGATAAAAACTACAAGTTCGATAGAGATACTACTTTAGCCATTATTTCAGGATTTGCTTATAATAAAAGAGTTTTAGTTCAAGGATATCATGGCACTGGTAAATCAACTCATATTGAGCAAATTGCTGCAAGATTAAATTGGCCCTGCATCCGTGTAAATTTAGATAGTCATGTAAGTAGAATTGATTTGATTGGAAAAGATGCAATTGTTCTTAAAGATGGTAAACAAGTAACTCAATTTAACGAAGGAATTTTACCATGGTCTATACAAAATCCGGTTGCACTTGTTTTTGATGAATATGATGCTGGTAGACCTGATGTAATGTTTGTGATTCAAAGAGTTTTGGAAGCTGAGGGAAATTTTACATTACTAGATAAAAACAAAGTAATTAAACAAAATAAATTTTTTAGATTATTTGCTACTTCAAATACTGTTGGACTTGGTGATACGACAGGTCTTTATCATGGTACGCAGCAAATTAACCAAGGTCAGATGGATAGATGGAATATTGTTACAACTTTAAACTATCTTAGCCTAGATAAAGAAATGGACATTGTTTTGTCAAAAAATAAAAACTTAAATAACGCAAAGGGAAAAGAAAAGGTTGCTAACATGATAAAAGTAGCATCTTTAACGCGCAAAGGATTTATTGCAGGAGATATTTCAACAGTGATGAGCCCAAGAACGGTTTTACATTGGGCAGAAAATGCAGAGATATTTAAAGACACTGGTTACGCTTTTAGAGTAACTTTTCTTAATAAATGTGATGATATTGAAAAGAATACTATCGCAGAATATTATCAAAGATGTTTTGGTGAAGAGTTGCCTGAATCTTTGATTAATATTCAAATCTAATGAGCTCTAAAGAAAATAATTTAAAAGAAAAATTCAAAATTGCTTTAACTTCAACAGCAAAAGCAATTGCTGATGATTTTGATTTAAAAAAAACAAATTCTGAAGAAAAAAAAATAAAAGAATTTAATTTTCTAGAGATTGACAATTTAACTAGTCCAGCTGATTTTATTAGATTACGTGCAGAAACAGACTCCTCTGCTTTGAAAAAAAAATTTTGTAATGAAATAATTTACAAAAAAAACCTTCCCTCAAATACATCTTCTAGATCTCTTTATAATATCGCTGAAAAAATACGTTATGAGGCATTAGGAGGAAAAATGCTGAAAGGAATTGAAAAAAATTATCAAGAAAATTATCATCAAATAATAAATCGTAAAAGAAAAGATCAACTAAAAACTAAAGAGGATGTATCTGTTTCAGAGGCATTCGAGCTATATATGCTTAAGAATTTTCATAAAATTAAGCTAAACCCTCTAACGACAAAAATGCTTAATTTTTGGGAAAAAGACTTTGAAAACGCCATAGAAAAACATAAAGAGTTTTTACTTAAAAATCTTGAAGATCAAAATATTTATAGTTCAAAATTTACAGAAATATTAGAAGAAATGGATATTTTTCAAAGTGAAGATGAGGACGAAAGAAAAGAAGAAAATCAAGATAAAGGACAAGATAATCCATCAAATGAAGACGAAAACAACGACAAAGAAGATAATAAAGATGAAAAAGATGAAAACGTATCGGAGGCTTCACTAGATGCTGATTATAGTATTGATGAATTTAACTTTGATGAACAACTGTCAGACACGGAGTCGGATGAACAAAGCTCAGAGCAAATAGCCCAAAAAAAAATAGATAATATCAATTTAGATTATAAAATATTTACTAATCAATTTGATGAAGTTGTAAAAGCTGAAAATCTAGAAAATGCAGATGAAGCCATAAAACTAAGAAAAAATTTAGATCAACAATTAATTGGATTTCAAGATATCATAACGAAACTTGCAAATAAACTTCAAAGACAACTACTTGCAAAACAAAATAGGGCATGGGAGTTTGATTTAGAGGAAGGGCTATTAGACAGTTCAAAACTTCCAAGAATTATTATGGATCCATATAATTCTTTATCATTTAAAAAAGAAAAAGATTTAGATTTTAAAGATACAGTAGTAACTCTACTCATAGATAATTCTGGATCTATGAGAGGAAGACCAATCACTATAGCAGCTATTTGTGCAGATATCTTATCTAGAACACTAGAAAGGTGCTCTGTTAAAGTCGAAATTTTAGGTTTCACGACTAAAAATTGGAAGGGTGGACAGAGTAGAGAATTATGGACAAAAAATTCCAAACCTAAAACACCAGGAAGATTGAACGACCTAAGACATATAATTTACAAAGGAGCAGACACGCATTGGAGACAGGCGAAAAATAATTTAGGACTAATGCTAAAAGAGGGGTTGCTCAAAGAGAACATTGACGGAGAAGCTATATCTTGGGCCTATAATAGAATTAAAAAGAGAAAAGAAGAAAGAAAAATATTAATGGTTATTTCTGATGGAGCCCCTGTAGATGATTCAACTCTTTCTGTAAATTCAGGTGACTTTTTGGAAAAACATTTAAAAAAAATTGTTAAGTTTATTGAAAATAAATCAGATATTGAAGTTTTGGCCATAGGAATTGGTCATGATGTTTCAAGATATTATAATAAAGCTATCAAAATTACTGACGTAAACGAATTAGGAGATGTTATGATTTCTCAATTAAGCTCATTATTTGAAACAAAGATCAAATACCACTAAATATTAAATAATTCCTTATTCTTCCATCTAATAACAACCTCAGCACCATTACGTGTTTTTGAATTTCTACAATTAACTAATGCAAAATTTTTTTCTAATAAGGTTTTACCAATAAACAAGCCTAGACCTAAGCCCTCTTTAGATTTGTCTTTAGAATAATTTGATTTTAAATAGGGCTCACCAATTTTTGAGATTATATCTCTAGGATAACCATCACCATCATCTTCAACTGTTATTTCAGTTATCTCACTATCACTTTTCAAATTAATAAAAATTGTATTTTTGGCAAATTTATTCGCGTTTCCAATAAAATTTCTTAATCCATAAACTAATTCTATAGATTTGGTTATCTTTTTTGGGTTTGAATCCTGGTCAAAATTGAGGACAAATTCCTTTTTACTTATTTCCTTAAATGAAGAAATAATTTCATGCAAGTAATCTCTAATAGTAATATCTTTATCAATAAATTCATCCTCTTCAACAGGATTTAATGTTAATCGCTTTAAAATTTCATTACATCGCTCGACTTGGCTATTCAATAACTCTATATCTTTTTCTAAATCTTTTTGCCCCTTAAATTGTTTCATTAAATCATGTGCAATTATTGTTATCGTGGAAAGTGGCGTACCTAAAGAATGTGCCGCTGCAGCAGCTTGACCACCTAAAGATAATAGTTCATGTTCTTTAGCCATTACCTCTTCCATTTTTCCTAATGCCTCTTTTCTTAATCTAGATTGTGTGCCAAATGTCATTGCAAAATAATTTAAAAATACCAAGGCAACGATTAAGGATGTTGGTATAGAATAGTAAAAATAATGATTGTTATGAAAATCACTGTTTAAATTAATTGGCAAATCTTCATAATTAAATGTTAGAAAAATAATTATAATTATTGTTAGAGTTACTAATAATGTATTAGTTCTTAAGCTCAAATTTGATGAAGAAAAAACACTTGGTATTAATATAAAAATTATAAATGGATTGGTTATTCCTCCTGATAAATAAAGAAGGACACCTAATTGTAAAATATCTATGAGTAGGAAGATAAAAGCAGACCTATCTGATAATTGTGTTTTTTTATAAATAAAAATTAAATATAAATTACTTAATATTCCAAAAAATATAATTAAATTTGAGGTAATAAAATCAAAACTAGAATTTAGAAATAAATATACAAAATTTACTGCAATTAATTGTCCAATAATTCCGATCCATCTAAGAGTTATATAAGTTGATTTCTTAAAAGAATGATATTTTGAAGTTTCAAAGAACTTCATTTTTAAATATCAAGATTTCTAACATTTATAGCATTAGACACTATAAAATCTTTTCTTAATGCCACATCATTACCCATTAAAGTATGAATTAAAATTTGATCTTTTTTCGAATCTTTTGAGTATTGTACTTGAAGTAAATTTCTTGTTTCTGGATCCAATGTAGTACTCCATAATTCTTCTGGATTCATTTCTCCAAGACCTTTGAATCTTTGGATATTCATTTTTGATTTTTCCTCATCAATTATTTTTGAATAATCTTTAGATCCTTTTTTAATTTTTTTTAACTCCTTATTATTATTTATTATATAATTTTCTAACTCATTCTCATCTTTAATATAAATACCTTTAGAACCTTTGTTAATTTTAAATAAAGGAGGTTGGGCTAAATAAACATGTCCATTTTCAATTAATTTATTAAATGGTTTATTATTAAAAAAAGTTAAAAGAAGAGCTCTTATATGAGAACCATCTACATCAGCATCCGTCATAATAATAATTTTTCCATATCTTAAATCTTTTAAATCAATCTCTTGTGCTTTTGGGTCCAAACCTAGAGCATTAATCAAAGTAACAATTTCATTTGAAGAAATCATTTTGGATAAAGCCTTTGTTCTCTGATCAGAACCATTACCATTACCGTTACCATTTTTTTTCTTGTTAAAATCTTCTACATAAGTGTTAAGTATTTTACCTCTAAGCGGTAAAACTGCTTGATTTGCTCTATTTCTTCCTTGTTTGGCAGATCCACCTGCTGAATCTCCCTCTACAATAAACAATTCAGTTCCATCTTGTTTGCCAATTTGACAATCAGCTAATTTTCCAGGAAGACCACTTAATTCAAGGGCTCCTTTTCTTCTTACATTTTCTCTTGCTTTTCTAGCAACATCTCTAGCCATTGCAGCTTGAATAACTTTAGCTAAAATAATTTTTGCAACAGAGGGATTTTGATCAAACCAAATAGATAATTTTTCATTTACTAATGTCTCTACAATCATTCTTACTTCTGATGAAACTAGCTTATCTTTTGTTTGAGATGAAAATTTTGGATCAGGAATTTTAGTTGAAAGCACACAAGTTAGACCTTCCTTTATATCATCGCCTGAAATTGCCAATTTATTTTTCTTAAGTAAATTGTTTTCATTAGCATATTTGTTAATTACTCTTGTTAATGCACTTCTAAATCCCAGCAAGTGGGTTCCACCATCTTTTTGATAAATATTGTTTGTGTATGGAAATATATCTTCTGAATATCCTGCGTTCCATTTTAAAGAACACTCTAATTCTATATTATTTTTTTTTCCTTCGATATAAATTGGTTTTCTAAATAAATCATTTCCATTTTTATTTTGTAACTTTTCTCTTTTTTCATCTAAAAAATCTACAAATTCTAGAACACCACCATCAAATTTAAACTCAAAGGTTTTCTCTTTCTTTTGACTTGCATCAGTAAATATTATTTTAATTCCTTTATTTAAGAATGCTAATTCTCGCATTCTTTTGATAAGAATATTTGCACTAAATTTCGTCGAAGAAAAAATTTCTTTAGAAGGTAAAAAAGTTATTTGAGTTCCAGCATTTTTTGCTTTTCCTACCACCTTTAAAGGAGCTTTGGCTTTACCATTTTGAAATTCTATATAGTGTTTTTTTCCATCTCTAAATATCTCTAACTGTAATTTTTCTGAAAGCGCATTTACAACTGAAACACCAACACCATGAAGTCCACCAGAAACTTTATATGAGTCATGATCAAACTTGCCGCCAGCATGAAGTTGGGTCATAATTACCTCTGCTGCTGATTTTTTTTCACCCTTATGAATATCAACAGGAATACCTCTTCCATCGTCATTTACTGTAATTGTTCCATCAGCGTTGATTTTTACGTTAATGTTTTTGCAATATCCTGCTAATGCCTCATCAATAGAGTTGTCAACAACTTCATAGACCATATGGTGCAAACCAGTTCCATCATCTGTGTCACCTATGTACATACCCGGTCTTTTTCTGACTGCCTCAAGACCTTTCAGTACTTTTATTGAATCTGCTTGATAACTATTTTTATTCATAAAAAAGGAAAGTTAATTTATACCATTTTTTTACTAAAGAACCTATTTAAAAAAAGGCTTATTTTTTAGCAAATGAAAATTTAATCGTTTTATGATTTGGAAAACAGTCAAAATCTAAATTTTTTATTGGAAAATTATATCTAAATTTAGATTTAAATTTATTATTAATTTTATTTACCAATGTAAGTTCTACAACATCAAAAAAGTCATCTTTCACATCTATTGGTTTATAATTATTTACATGAATATGTACAATATCAAATTTTGTTTGAAGTTTTTTTACTGAATTTTCAAATTTCTTTTTATTTTTTTTAATCCAGTGAAACTCTATTACTATTGTATTTAATTTTTTACTATTTTTTAATATATCATTAATAATTAGGTATTCTCCACCTTCAATATCAATTTTAAGTAAATTATTTTTATTGTTTATTTCTGAAAATATTTTTTCCATATTAATATCAAGCTTGTTTCTTATTTTATTTACAACTTTTTTTTTATGAAAAAAAACATTTTCTTTATTCAAAAAATTTATAAATTTGATGTAATTTTTAATACTAAATATTAAGGGCTGTAGTGAGGACCTCAAAGTTATAAATCTTCTTAAATATTTTAAAATAATTCTGATAAATAAAAAATGATTAACTGTGTAATCAAATAAATAAACTTTATTTAACTTTTTATTTTTTTCTAAATCAATTTCAAATGATATATCATCTCCGACACCCAAAGTTATACAATTATTTATGTTTTTAATTGCATCTTCACAGACAAGATATCCTCCATCAAATTTTCTGCCATACCTCTTTAATTTATTAACTTTATAAGGTTTTAAAAAATTATATTTTGAATTTAAAATCATTATTTATATTACCGTTTATAATATATTAGTTGGTAAATGGAAAAAAAAATTGGTGTAATAATTGGTGCGAGAGGAATTGGGGATCTTATATACCACCTACCTTTATTAAGATCACTTCATAAAAGTTATAAAAATAAATTAATAATTTTTTCAAACATTGTAAATAAATCCCCCGATGTATTTAAAGATGAATTTTTTTTCAAGAAGATAATAAATTTTGATAACTATAGATATGGTCCTCTTAAGACTATTCTAAATAGTATTAAATTTAAAAAATTATTAAATAGATACTGTTTTGATAGAATAATATTGACTTCTAATGCAAGAAGATTGATCCTTCCTGTAATTTTAAGTAATGCAAAAGAAAAAGTTATTTTTGGAAACGGTAAGTTTATATTCAATAAGGACAGATCATTAGAAAAATATACTATTTCGGAAAGATTGTTAAAGTATACTAATCAACTAAATCTACCAAAAAAAGTAAACAATTTTTTTTTAAACTCAAAAAAAAATAATTCAAAAAAAAAAAATAAAATATTTATCAGCGTTGACTCTTTTCATGATCAAAATAATTGGCCAATTGAAAATTATATTGAAATAATAAAAAAACTAAAAAAAAAAAATATTATATATGTAAACTTTTCACCTAAAAAAAAATATTTTTTGAGTTATTTTTCAAAAAATAAAATAGATTCTAAAAATATTATTTTTACTTATGACAAAAAAATTTCAAAAATTATTGAAATAATTAAGGATTGCAAAGTTATTATTGGAAATGAGTCGGGCCCAGTATGTCTTGGCTCATCATTAAAAAAAAATGTACATGCTATTTATATGCCTATTCACACAAAACCTGAAAGTAAAATAATTTATAAAAAAAATAAATATTATAATACTTCAAAACTTAAAGACTCTGAGATTATAAAAAAAATTATAAAATCAATTTAATTTTTTGGCGGAGAGAGCGGGATTCGAACCCGCGAAAGGATTACTCCTTTACACGCTTTCCAAGCGTGCTGATTAAACCGCTCTCACATCTCTCCTTTTTGTGTTATATTTGTCAAATATATTATTAATAAATTTAAAGTATCTCATGAAAATTTACGATTGTTTTTTGTTCAACGATGAAAATCATATTTTAGAGATTAGGCTTAATGAATTAAATAAATTTGTTGATTATTTTGTAATTATTGAATTTGGACAAACACATCAAGGTAGTAAAAAAGGGCAACTAATTGATCAGAAAATCTTAAAAAAATTTGAGAAAAAAATTAGATATTTTTATTTTGAAAGTTTTGAAGAAAATTTAGGCGTTTGGGAGCGAGATAGTCATCAGCGTAATCAGATAAGCAAAGGTATTGAAGATGCATCGCAAAATGATGTAATTATTATCTCTGATATAGATGAAATTCCATCCTTAAATTTAGTTAATTTTTCAAAAATAAATGATTTTGTTTATGCTTTCTCCCAATTGCACTCAATGTATAAATTAAATTTATATAGAGAGAATAGGTGGTGGATTGGATCTAAATTATGCTTAAGAAAAAATTTAATATCACCACAATGGTTAAGGATATTAAAAGTAAATAAAAAATATAATATTTTTAGAATAGATAAACTTTTTTCAAAAACCTATTATAGAAAATTTAAAGTTATTCAAAATGGTGGGTGGCACCTAGCTTGGTTAAAAAATGCAGATCAAATAATTAAAAAAATAAATTCATATACACACACAGAATTTAATATAGAAAAATATAATCAAAAAAATTATATACAACAATGTATTGACAAAAAAACAGTATTTTTTGATGAAAGTGAAAAACTATATTTTAAAAAAGAAAATCTAATTTTACCAAATTATGTAAATAAAAATTTGGATAGATATGCTGAGTGGATATTATCTGAATAGGCAAATTTAAAGAAATTTAAAGTATTATTAATATAATCTACTGTACTTATTTTATTTTAAATATCACTTTCTTGCTGTAAATCTTAGAACTTATTTATTAAAAATTTAATTTAAATGTCTAAAAAACCAAAAAATATAGTTATTACAGGGGCCTTAGGGTATATAGGTTCAGAATTATGCAAACTTTATTCTGGCTTTAGTTGGAAGTATGAAGTGATTGCTATTGATAATAGATTTATTTCTGAAAGGGTAAATGAATTAAAGAGAAGAAAAATTAAATTTATTCAAGCAGATATTCTTGACTTAAAAAAAATAAAACCAATTATTAAAAAAGCAGAATGTATACATCATTTAGCAGGAATTACAGATGTAGCATATGTTAAAAAAGATTCTAATAAGGAGAGAGATGCGTTAACCGAAAAAGTAGCTATTCAAGGAACCTCAAATATTTTGGCATCAATGAATAATCAGGCCACTATAGTTTTTCCATCTACTCATGTAGTTTTTGAAGGATTAAAAAAACAAAAAAAAAATATAAATGAAAAAGAAAAAACAAGCACTTTTTTAAGCTATTCCTCAAGTAAAGTTAAAAATGAAAATCAAATTATAAAATCTGGAAAAAAATACGCAATTTTTAGATTGGGTTCAGTATATGGATTTTCTACTGACACAATGAGAATAAATATAATGCCAAATTTATTCTCAAAAATAGCATCCCAAAATGGAGAAATAAAACTTTTTGGAGGAGGGAAGCAATTAAAAAGTTTGGTTCCACTCATAGATGTCGCAAGATGTTTTAAATTTGTTGAAGAGAGTAATAATTTTAAAAATGGAATTTATAATCTAACGAAAGAAAACACAACTGTTAAAGAAGTTGCAAAAATATGTAAAAAAATAAATCCAAAATTAAAATTAATTGAAACAAATGACGAAATTCCAAACAAAGGATATACACTTTCAAATAAGAAAATTCTTAATACAGGTTTTAAATTTCTTTATGATCTAGAAACATGTATTAAAGAAATGATTGAAAAATGGTCTTTTGAAAAATTCGATAAAAATTTAGAGTACACCTTTTCTGGTGTTAGAGAATTCATAGATGAAAGAGGTAAAATTAGTAATTACGATTTACCCGAGCCCATAAACATGGTTGGTTATATCGAGTCAAAAAAAGGTACAATGAGAGCTAATCACTTTCATCCTGTTCAAGAACAAAAATGTTTAGTAATTAGAGGTCAATTTATAAGTATCTATAAAGACCTATTAGATGACAATTCAAAAAAAATAACCCATATAGTTAATGAAGGAGAAATGATTGTCACACAACCTAATGTAGCTCATACTATGGTATTCACAAAAGATACTATATTTTTAAATTTAGTTAGAGGAGAGAGGGAACATGAAAATTATGGTATTACACATACTATTCCCTACAAATTTGTAAATGATAATGAAAAGGAACTTCTTCAGTCAATTTATAAATTAAATTGTAGATGTTGTGGGTCTTTGAAATTAAAAAGAGTATTATCATTAGGATATCAACCGTTGGCAAATAATCTTTTAAATAATATTAATGAAAAATATGAAGAATACCCTTTGGAATTAAATGTTTGTGAAGATTGTTTTAATTGTCAATTATCTGTGGCAATTGATAGTCATAAAATGTTTGATAATTACTTGTATACCTCTTCTACATCTTCAACTTTTAGAAATCATTTTGCATCAGCTGCAAAAAAATATATAAAAAAATTTAATTTAGAAAAAAATTCATATATTATAGATGTAGGTAGCAATGACGGTGTAGGTTTAAAGCCTTTTTTAGATTTAGGATTTAAAAATATTCAAGGAATAGAGCCTGCCAAAAATTTAGCTGATATAGCTAATAAAAATGGAATAAATACATTTCATGGATATTTAAACGACAAAGCTCTTAACCCAGTCAAAAATGGAGCTGATCTTTTGTTGGCTTCAAACGTATTTGCACATGCTGATGATTTAAAGCTCATGGCAGAGTCTATGAAAGGATTACTGAAACCAGATGGCATTATAGTAATTGAAGTTCAATATTTACTTAAAACAATAAATGATTTAACTTTTGATAATATTTACCATGAACATACAAATTATTGGTCTTTAACTTCTTTAAATACTTTTTTCAATAAATTAGAATTAACAATATTTGATGTTGAGGAAATAAATACTCATGGGGGATCCATAAGAGTTTACGTATCTCAAGAAAAAAATATTAAAATTGAAAGCTCCGTGTTTAAAATGCTTAAAAAAGAGGAAAAGTTTGGATTAAAAAAAATCTCAACATATTTAGAATTTGGAAAAAAAGTTGAAAAACTGAGAAATAAAGTTTTAGAAAATATTACTAATTTGAAAAAAAAATATACTACTTTAATAGGCTATGGAGCACCAGCAAAAGCAACAACGGCATTGAATTATTTTAATATCAAAAAAGAATTAAAATTTATTATTGAAGATAACCAATTAAAACATGGTAAATTTATTCCAGGAGTAAAAATACCAGTTGTTTCAAAAAAAAAAATTAAATCAAATAAAAATCCAATTGTTGTCTTAGCTTGGAATTTTTTTAATGAGATAAAAAAAAATAATATAAAACTTTCAAATAAATTTATAAATATAAAATCTTTAGAAAAATAAGTTATTTCTCTTTGCTAATTTTTAAAACACCAATAAAAGCCTCTTGGGGTATCTCTACTCTTCCAAATTGCTTTGATCGAGCTTTACCCTTCTTTTGTTTCTCTAAAAGCTTTCTTTTTCTATCTGTAGCACCACCACCATGTATTTTAGTTAAAACATCTTTTTTAAAACCTTTAATTGTTTCTCTTGCAATAATTTTACCTCCTATTGCAGCTTGAACTGGTATCATAAAGTTATGTCGAGGTATTAAATCTTTTAATTTTTCACAAACCTCTCTGCCAGTTTTTTGTGCAAAATCTTTATGTATCATCATTGCTAAAGCATCAACTGGTTCTCCATTGACAAGAATACCAAGTTTAACCAAATCACCTTCTCTGTGTTCAATGATTTCATAATCAAAACTAGCATAGCCACTAGTCATAGATTTTAGTCTATCATTGAAATCAAAAACAACTTCATTCAATGGTAACTCATAATTTACTACAGCTCTATTTCCTGAGTAACTTAAATTTGTTTGTATACCTCTTTTATCCTGACACATTTTAATAATTGAACCTAAATATTGATCAGGTGTAATTACTGTTGCTTTAATCCATGGCTCCTCAATATATTTTATTAGAGTTGGATCTGGTAAACTTGATGGATTTTGTAAATCAATTATTTTTCCACTATTGAGATGGACCTTATAAACAACTCCAGGTGTCGTTGTTAGTAAATTAACATCAAATTCTCTTTCTAATCTCTCAGTTACAATTTCTAAATGAAGTAATCCTAAAAATCCACATCTAAAACCCAATCCTAAAGCAGAGGATGATTCTGGTTCAAATGAAAAACTCGCATCATTTAATTGTAATTTGGCTAAACCATCTTTAAGCTTTTGAAACTCAGAACTGTCTACTGGAAAAAGCCCACAAAACACTACCGGTTTACTTGGTTTAAATCCAGGCAAAGCTTCTTTTAAGGGTTTTGAAGCGTCACAAATCGTATCTCCAACTTTTGTTTCTGATAAAACTTTAATTCCAGTTGTAATAAATCCAATTTCACCTGTTGTTAATTCATTAATGTCTACAGGTTTAGGTGTAAAAACCCCAACTTTTTCAACAATATATTCTTGATTAGTAGACATCATTTTTATTTTCATATGTTTTGAAAGTTTACCGTCTATCACTCTCACTAAAATCACTACACCCAGATAAGTGTCATACCAGCTATCAACTAATAAACATTTTAGGGCTGCTGAACTTTCTCCTTTAGGAGCTGGCAATGTTGTAATTATTTGTTCTAAAATATTATCTATTCCTTCTCCAGTTTTACCTGAACATGGAATTGCATTTTCAGTATCAATTCCTATCACATCCTCAATTTGTTTTTTTGTTCTATCTAAATCAGATGCAGGTAAATCAACTTTGTTTAAAACAAGTACTATATCATGATTAGTATCTAAAGCTTGATAAACATTGGCTAAAGTTTGAGCTTCTACCCCTTGTGTACTATCTACGATCAAAATTGAACCTTCACATGCATATAAAGATCTACTTACTTCATAACTAAAATCTACATGGCCTGGTGTATCAATAATATTTAAAATATAATTTTTTCCATTTTTAGCTTTATAATTTAATTTTACAGTTTGAGCTTTGATTGTGATTCCTCTTTCACGTTCAATATCCATAGAATCTAAAACTTGAGCTTTCATCTCTCTTTCAGTTAATCCACCACAACTATGAATAATTCTATCGGCAATAGTTGATTTTCCATGATCAATATGCGCAATAATTGCAAAATTTCTTATATTATCAATTGTGCTCATTATTTTTTTAGGAACGGATTTTAGCACCAGTTTTATTTTCGACTGTTTCTATTATCAAATTATTAATTTTTTCTAAATCATTATCCGTTAAAGTTTTTTCCAATGATTGAATTGTTACACTGATAGCAATTGATTTTTGATTTTCAGGAATATTATCTCCTTCGTATACGTCGAAAACTTTAACATTTGAAATTAAATTTTTATCAATATTTGATATTACACCTACTAAATCTTGCACACTTATTTTTTTATTAACGATAAATGCAAAATCTCTTTCAGATTTTTGAAAGTCAGATACTGAATATTTTGGTTTTTGATCTTTTAAAGGTTTTTTAGGTAATTTTAAATTATCTAAAAATATTTCAAATCCTACTAAAGACTCTGATTTTATATCTAGCATTTTGATAATGTTTGGATGAATTTCACCAAAATAAGCAGCCACCTTATCTTTTCCCTTATTTAAAAATATTCTGCCTGATTTTCCTGGATGATAATAATTGGGGCTTTCGTCATCAATATAAAATTTTTCTGAATCATAACCAGCCTCTACTAAAGTTTGCACAACATCTCTTTTAATATCAAAAACATCTATATTTCTTTCTTTTTCAATCCATGAAAGTCTAGATTTTTTTCCGGCTGACAAGCCGCAAACAACTGTGTTCTGGTCTCCAGGTTGTGGACCATAAAATATTGGCCCTATTTCAAATATTGATAAATCTTTAATTCCTCTATCTAAGTTTTTGCTAATGTACATCACTAAATTTGAAAAAATAGAATTTCTTAATACTCCCAATTCAGAGCTAATTGGATTTACAATTTTTATTTCTTTATTGGCTTCTTTAAAGTGATCGTTATATTTTGAATCTGTAAAAGACCATGTAATAGCCTCCAAATACCCTTTAGATGCTACTGCTCTTTGAAGAAAATGAAATAACTTTTGAGTAGGATTTAAAGTATTTTTTGATCTTTCTTTAATGGGATTTTCTATTTTTATTTTTTCATAACCACTAATTCTTACAAGTTCCTCAACTATATCAATTTCTTGAACAATATCTGGTCTCCAAGATGGAACTGATAATTTAAAGAATTTTTTTTCTTTTTTTAATTTAAAACCAAGTTTTCCTAAAATGGTTATCATTTCTTTGGTTGAAATTTTAAAACCAGTAATTTTTTCAAATGTTTTTGGTTCAAATTTTATTACTTTGTTTTTAAAAGATTCAATTTTTTGAATATCTATTTTGCTAATTTCACCACCACAAATTTCCTTAATTAAAAAAGCTGCTTTATTTAATCCATCTTCAATAGATAACTGGTCAATACCTCTTTCAAATCTAAATTTAGCATCAGTATCAATATTCAATTTTTTGGCAGTTTTTCTGATTGATCTTGGATCAAAATAAGCCGACTCTAATAAAACATTTTTTGTATCTAACTCTGTACCGGATCTTGTGCCTCCAATAATTCCTCCTAGACCTAAGACACCTTTGTTATCGCTTATTACACACATTCCATCATCTAGTATATAATTTTTATTATCTAGAGCAGTAAGTTCTTCTCCTGATTTTGAATTTCTAACGATTATTCCCTTATCAATTTTGTCAGCATCGTATGCGTGCAAAGGACGATTAATATCAATCATGACATAATTAGTTATATCTACAATTGCAGATATTGGTTTTTGGCCTATGGAGATTAATTTATCCTTCAACCATTGAGGACTTTCTGTATTTTTGACGTTAGTTATTAAGCAGCTACCAAAAGATAAACAGCCTTGATTTTTTTCTTTTGTTATTTTTACTTTTAAGGTCTGTTTTTTATTAGATTTAATTTTTTTATCTTTTTCTGGTTTTAAGTTTCCAAAACCTGCTGCTGATAAATCTCTTGCTATCCCCCGAACACCAAGACAATCTGATCTATTTGGTGTAATTGATAAATCGATAAGATTAGAACTTGTTTTAGAAAAATAACTTTTTCCAATATTTTTTGAATATTTGGATAAAGACAGCTCAATAATCCCATCACTTTCATCTGATAAATTCAATTCAGATTCAGAACATAACATTCCATATGATGTAACATCTCTTATTTTAGCAACAACAAGTTTAGTTTTGTTTTTTGGAATTATAGCGCCTGGTGGGGCATATACAGTAAGAAGGCCCTCTCTTGCATTTGCAGCTCCACAAACAACTTTTTTGATCTCTTTATTACCAATATCAACATCACAAACTTTAAGTCTGTCTGCGTTAGGATGTTTTTCTGTTTTTATAATTTTTGCTACCTTAAATAAGTCTAATCCCTTTGATAAATTTTCTATACTCTCAACCTCAAGGCCTATGTCTGTTAGTTTCTCAAGAAGTTTATCTTCTTTAGCACTTACTTTTAAATGATCTTTTAACCAATCATATGTAATCTTCATCTGCTTAAACCTCTGTAATTTGAAGGAACATCAAGTGGATCAAAACCAAAATGATTTAGCCACCTGTAATCACAATCAAAAAACGCTCTTAAATCATTAATGCCATATTTAAGCATTGCTAATCGGTCTATACCTATTCCAAAGGCATATCCTTGATATTTTGAAGGATCTACTTTTACATTTCTTAAGACATTAGGATGCACCATACCGCAACCTAAAATTTCAAGCCACTTATCTCCTTCTCCAATAATTATTTTTCCATCTTTTATTTCATAACCAATGTCTACTTCAGCAGATGGTTCTGTGAATGGAAAATGACTAGGTCTAAATCTCATTTTAATTTTTTCTACTTCAAAAAATTCTTTAATAAAATAATTCAAGCATCCTTTCAAATGCCCCATATTAATATTTGTATCGATATGCAAACCTTCTACTTGATGAAACATTGGTGCGTGTGTTTGATCACTATCAGATCTATAAGTTCTCCCAGGTGCAATGATCTTGAATGGAGGTTTGTCTTTTAGCATAGTTCTGATTTGAACTGGTGAAGTATGAGTTCGTAACAAAACCTCTTTGTTTTCATCTAAGTAAAATGTATCATGCATATCTCTCGCTGGATGATTGTCTGGTGTGTTTAGAGCAGTAAAGTTGTTGTATTCATTTTCAACATCAGGGCCTTCCTCAACGCTAAATCCTATTTCAGAGAAAATAGATGAAATTTCATCAATAGTTTGTGATACTGGATGAACTTTTCCTCTAATGAATGGTCTTTCAGGTAAAGTTATATCAACTTTTTCCTTTTCTAATTTTTCATTTATTTTTTTTCCTTCTATATCGTTTATTTTAGAAGTTATTAAATTCTGAAGTTCGTCTTTTACTTGATTTAAATCTGATGCAAATTTTTTTCTATCGGTCTCTGGTATTGATCCTATTGTTTTAAATTTTGATGAAATTAAACCATTTTTACCAAAGAGCTCAGTTTTGATTTCATTTATTTGATCAATGCTTAAATCATTATCAAGCTTTGATATAAACTGATCTCTAATATTTTTTATCTCTGACATATTAGTAGATTATTTCCTTAAGAAATAAAAACAATAGCGAAGATTAATTTAAAGCTGATTGAGCTTTTTGTACAATTGTTTTAAATGCCTCTGGGCTATCGTAAGCAATTTCAGCAAGAATTTTTCTATCTATTGCAATACCACATTTATTTAATCCATTGATAAATTTCGAGTAAGTTAAGCCCTCGGCTCTAACTCCAGCATTGATTCTCTGTATCCACAATGATTTAAAATCTCTTTTTTTATTTCTTCTATCTCTGTAAGCGTATTGCATGGATTTTTCCATAGCTTGCTTAGCAACTCTAATAGTATTTTTTCTTCTGCCCCATTGACCTTTTACAGCTTTTAAAACTTTTTTATGTTTAGCTTTGCTAGTTACACCTCTTTTAACTCTTGCCATTATTAACCTCTTAAACTGTAAGGCATGTATGACTTAACAATTTTTCCATCTTGTTTAGATAATGTTGTAGTGCCTCTTAGTTTTCTTATTTGTGAATTCGTTCTTTTAATCATGCCATGTCTTTTACCTGACTGAGCAGAAATAACTTTGCCCTTAGCGGATATTTTAAATCTTTTTTTTGCTGAGCTTTTTGTTTTTAGTTTTGGCATAATTCTGCGGACTTATACAAAGAAAGATATAATTTTACAACCTCTATTAAGGCTTATAAAGGCTGAATTACCATGATCATTTGCTTTCCATCAAACTTGGGATGCAATTCTACCTTGCCGATATCCTTCATATCTTCTTTAATTTTGCCCATTAGTTCATTTCCTAGATGGGAATGCTGAAGTTCTCTACCTTTAAATCTTATAGTGAATTTGACCTTATCTCCTTTAGCTATAAATTTTTTAGCATTTTTGACTTTAAACTCATAATCATGAGTTTCTGTAACAGGTCTCATTTTAATTTCTTTTAAAGAAACAATTTTTTGTTTTTTCTTTGCAAGATTTGCTTTTTTTTGAGCATCATACTTATATTTACCCATATCCATTATTTTACATACAGGTGGATTTGCATTAGCCGCTATTTCAATTAAATCTAAACCTTGATTTTTTGCCATGGAAATAGCTTCATTAGTATTCATTACTCCAAGATTTTCTCCATCACTCGCTATAACCTGAACATCTGGAGAAGAAATTCTATTATTAGATCTTGGACCTCTGTCCTTAGTTCTTCTTTGAAAATAATTTTGTTTAAAGTCTGCCACTTAGTTTGATGATGCTTTATTTAAAGCAGAGAATGTTTTTAAGAATTGATCTATACCCATATTTTCTTGTTTATTAGTGTCTAATCTTCTAATCGTTACTGAATTGGAGTCAACTTCTTTTTTACCACAAATTAATAAAAGTGGTATTTTTGCTAAAGAATGATCTCTAATTTTATAATTTAAATTATGATTTTTTAAATCTACTGCAGAACTTATACCTGAATTTTTTATTTTATTTGATACCTCGACCGCATAGTCATTAAATTCTTCTGAAATAGGTATTACCATAGTCTGCAATGGAGATATCCAAAATGGAAACTTGCCTGCATAGTTTTCAATTAAAATTCCAATAAATCTCTCTAGAGAACCAAATAATGCTCTGTGTAACATAACAGGAACCTTTTTAGTTCCATCTTTGTCAACGTAAGAAGCATCTAATCTTCCAGGTAAATTTAAATCTACCTGTAAAGTTCCACATTGCCAATCTCTGCCAATAGCATCTCGTAAAACAAATTCAATTTTAGGTCCATAAAATGCACCCTCACCTTTATTAATAGTATATTCTAATTTAGAAGCTTTGACAGCTTCAAGTAAAGAGGCTTCTGCTTTATCCCATACTGCATCATCACCAACTCTTACTTCTGGTCTATCTGCATATTTTAGAATCACATTTTCAAAACCAAGGTCCTTATAAATATCTAGTATTAGATTTGTAACAATTAAACATTCGCTAGTAATTTGATCTTCAGTGCAAAAAATATGAGCATCATCTTGGGTAAAGGCTCTTACTCTTAATAACCCATGTAGAGCGCCTGATGGCTCATAACGATGAACTTTTCCAAATTCAGCGAAACGTAAAGGAAGATCTCTATAACTTTTTAGGCCTTGATTAAATACCTGGATATGACCAGGACAATTCATCGGTTTAATTGCAAAAACTTTCTCATCTGGTGTTTCAGAAGTATACATGTTTTCTCCATATTTTTCCCAATGCCCAGATTTTTCCCATAGTTGTCTATCTAGTACCTCTGGAGTATTGACCTCTTTATAACCAGCTGCATCTTGTCTGCTTCTCATGTAGTTAATGAGCTTTTGAAATAAACCCCATCCTCTTTCATGCCAAAATACTGAGCCAGGGCTTTCTTCTCTAAAATGAAATAAATCCATCTCTCTACCTAATTTTCTATGATCTCTTTTTTCCGCTTCTTCTATTCTTTTCAAATATTCATCTAGATCTTTTTGAGTTGCCCAACTCGTACCATATATTCGTTGCAACATTTCATTTTTAGAGTCTCCTCTCCAATATGCTCCTGATACTTTTGTAAGTTTAAAATATTTCCCTATTTTGCCTGTGGATGATAAATGTGGTCCTCTACATAAATCATGCCATTCGCCGTGAAAATAAATTGATACATCTTCATTTTCAGGTATCGCTTCAATTAACTCGGCTTTATAAATTTCTCCTTTTTTTTTAAAATGGCTAATTGCTTTGTTTCTATCCCAAACTTCTCTTTTTGTTGTTTCGTTCCTATCAACAATCTCTTTCATTTTATTTTCAATTTTAAAAAGATCATCCTCTGTAAATGGTTCTTTTCTAGCAAAGTCATAATAAAATCCATTTTCAATCACGGGTCCAATTGTAACTTGTGTTCCAGGAAATAATTCTTGAACAGCCATAGCTAAAATATGGGCTGTGTCATGCCTTATAGTTTCCAAGCCCTCAGGATTTTTTGAGGTAAAAATTTTTACAGAACAATCATTTTCAATTAGAAAATCAAGATCTTTAAGTTCACCATCAACACTTATGACCATGGCTTGTTTAGCTAACGATTTGCTAATTTTTTCAGCTACTTCTAGTCCAGTAACTTTATTAGGAAAATCAATATTGTTTCCGTCGGGTAATGTTATTATAGGCATTTAATTTAATAATCTCTTATACTCTGAATAAGTAGAAAAGCACATTTTTTCAACATTAAATTTTTGAACTATGTTTTTTCTTCCCTCATTACCAATTGATTTTAATAGAGTTTCATCCATGTTAAGAGTTCTTAATATTTTATTACTTAATGATTTAGCATTTCCTGCTTCATATAAAAAACCAGTTTTTTCATCAATTATTGTTTCATTAGAACCTCCAATGTTGCTTGCTATAATTGGTTTTTCCATCGATTGTGCTTCAACAGCAACTCTACCAAAAGCCTCTGGTTCGGTTGAGGCTGAAACAATAATATCAGAAACTTTATAAGCTAATGCCATATCCTTACAATGATCTATGAATCTTATTTGTTTAGACAATCTGTATTGCTCGGAAAGTCTTATTAATTTTTTCTTATATAAATCTCTACCTTGATCACTGCCTAGAATAACAGCATAAAAAGCCTCATAACCGAGTTCTATATTCACTAAATTAATAGCCTCTATAAAAACTTCCTGTCCTTTCCAGGAAGTTAATCTACCAGGTAAAAGTATAATTTTTTTATCTTTTTCAATGTCCCATTTTTTTAATAATTTTTTTTCATCAATTTCAATTTTAGTTGTTGGGTCAAAATAGTCGACGTTTATCCCTCTAAAAATAACCATTAATTTTTTTTTATCATTTAAATATTTTGAATAATTTTTTTTAATATGAGAAAAAATAAAATTAGATCCTGCAATTATTAGATCTGCTCTAGTCATTACTGAATTATAACTTTTTTTTATATTACTCTTAAAATTGTATGTTCCATGAAATGTAGTTACAAATTTTCGTCCTGTGATTTTTGTTGCTAACAAACATGACCAAGCAGGCGCTCTACTTCTCGCGTGAACAAGAGAAATATTATAAACTAAAATTATTCCTATTAAGATAAAAGCATTAATTAAAATTAGTAGAGGATTTTTGCTTTGCACTGGAAGTCTAAATATTTTAACTTTTTTTCTATCTACAAATTTAAGTAATTCACCACCGCTTGTTACAATAAATGATTTACAATTATTTTCTGGTAAATAATGTGCAATATCGTAACAACCTGTTTCAGCTCCTCCATAACCTAATTTTGGAATTACTTGTAAAACTTTTAAATCAGATGACATTTGATATGATTATATATTAATAGACAAAACTTATAAATGATTATGGCAAATTTCAGATTTCACCAAATATCAAATACAAAGAAAATTAGATATATTTCAAAAATTTTTAAAAATAGTTCTTTTATAGTTTTTTTGCATGGCTTTATGTCAGATCTTGAAGGAAAAAAACCAAATGCTTTTTTGAAATTTGCTAAAAAAAATAAAGTAAGTTTTTTAGCACTGGAATACTCTGGTCATGGTAAATCTTCTGGAAAATTTGTAAATGGGAATATTTCAAAATGGAGTAAAGAGACGTCAATTTTAATTAGAAAATACGTTAAAAAAAAAGAATTTGTCCTAATTGGTTCAAGTATGGGCGCATGGATTTCTCTCAATCAATTCAAAATTTTCAAAAAACAGATTAAAGGATTTTTAGGAATAGGGGCTGCTCCTGAATTTTTAGAAAATTTAATGTGGAAAAAATTTACTAAAAAAATGAAAGAGGAAACAATAAGTAAGGGTATTTATCAATTAAAACATGGTAATTATAAATATCCAATTACTCTACAATTAATAAAAGATGGAAGAAAAAATAAAGTCTTAAATAAAAAAATTAATTCAAATATTAAAGTAACAATGGTTCATGGTGAAAAAGATGAGGCAGTTCCTGTCTCATATTCAAGAAAAGTTTTAAGATTATTTCCAAAAGCTAAGAAAAAATTAAATATTGTAAAAAAAGGTGATCACAGTTTATCAAATAAAAAATGGTTAAATATAATTTTAAAAGAACTTAAATTATTAATTTAGCTAACTTTTTTTATATCTTTTTTTAAAGTAATTGGATTTTTTAATTTATCCAACATTTCTTTAGGACACACCTGAACAAAATTATTTACTTCATCATCAAAGTTTTCAATTATTTTTTTCGATAATTGAGACTCAGTTTCTTTGAAGTGCTCACTGACTAAATTTTTTAAATATTCTTTCCAATAATCTGTCTCTACATTTTGCCAAACTACTGATTCTGGATTTACTTTCTTTTCAAATTGTTGAGATTTATCATATATAAAGGCCATTCCACCTGTCATACCAGCTGCAAAATTATCACCAACATCTCCTAAAATTACTACAGTTCCACCAGTCATATATTCACATCCATTAGAATCGCATCCTTCAATTACTGTAACTGCACCGGAATTTCTAACTGCAAATCTTTCACCAGCTTGGCCAGCAGCAAAAAGTTTTCCTGTAGTAGCTCCGTAAAGAACAGTATTTCCTAAAATTGTATTCTCATTTGAAACTAAATTGCTCTCTTCAGGTAATTTTATTGAAATAGTAGCTCCTGACAAACCTTTACCAACATAATCATTTGCATCTCCCTTTAATACAAGTTTTAAACCTTTAGAAGAAAATGCACCAAATGATTGACCTGCTGATCCTTTAAAATTTAAAACTAAAAAGTTTTCATCAAGTTTCTCATAACCATATTTTTTATACAAATGATGAGAAATTCTAGTGCCTACTGCCCTATGAGTATTTTTTATTTGATATTCTTTCTCAATTTTTTCAGAATTATCTAAAGCTTGTTCAATTTCTGACCAAATTTGTTGGTCAAGAGTATCTGGTACACTATTTATTTCTTGATCTTCACAATACCTTGGATTGTTTCCAGTATCAGCTTGAACAAATAAAGGATTTAAATCTAAATCGTCTAAATTTGGAGAACCTTTACTAACCTGTTTTAACAAGTCTGTCCTACCAATCACTTCATTTAATGATTTAAAACCTAAATTTGCTAATATTTCTCTTACTTCAGTGGCTATAAATGTAAACAAATTAACTACTTTTTCTGGAGTCCCAGTAAATTTTTCTCTGAGCTTTTCATCTTGAGTGCAAACTCCTACAGGACATGTATTTGAATGACACTGCCTCACCATTATACAACCCATTGCAACTAACGCTGTAGTAGCAACACCATATTCTTCAGCACCCATCATTGCAGCTATCACCACATCTCTTCCTGTTTTAATTCCACCATCTGTTCTTAATGTAACTTTATGTCTAAGATTATTTAAAGTTAATACTTGGTTTGCTTCCGTCAAACCCATTTCCCATGGTATTCCAACATACTTAACACTAGTCTGTGGTGTTGCTCCTGTTCCACCATTATGTCCAGAAATTAATATTATATCTGCTTTTGCTTTAGCTACACCAGCTGCAATTGTTCCTACTCCAGAGGAAGCAACAAGCTTAACTCCAATTCTTGCTTTAGGATTTATCTGTTTTAAATCATAAATTAGTTGTGCAAGATCTTCGATTGAATAAATATCATGATGTGGTGGTGGTGATATTAAAGTAACTCCAGGAGTTGAATGTCTAAGTTTAGCAATCTCATCTGTAACTTTAAATCCTGGTAGCTGACCTCCCTCACCAGGTTTAGCACCTTGTGCAATTTTAATTTCTATCTCATTACAATTATTAAGATAATTAACTGTAACTCCGAATCTTGCAGAAGCTATTTGTTTAACTCTTGAGTTTGCGCTGTCACCATTATCTAAAACTTTAAATCTACTTGCATCTTCACCGCCCTCTCCACTACATGAAGCACCTTTAATCCTATTCATACCAGTTGCCAAAGTTTCATGCGCCTCTTTTGATAAAGCTCCATGAGACATGCTCCCACTTCCAAATCTTTTTAAAATATTTTCTATTGGCTCAACCTCAGAAATATCTATTGGCCCACTTAATTTTTTTTCTCTGAAATCGATTAAGTCTCTAAGATTAATAGGTGGTAAGCTGTATATTCCATCAGCATATCTTTTATAGGCATCATAAGAATTAGATCCTACTGCACTTTGAAGTAAATGAATTAATTTTCCTTGATATTGATGAGTTTCACCATTTTTACGATATCTATATATACCGCCTATCGGCAATATGGTTTCAGAACTTTCAAATGCCTCTTTATGTATTTCTCTAATTTTTTTCTCTATACCCGTAAGTCCAATACCTGAAATTTTAGAGACAACTCCTGGAAAATAATCTGCAACAATTGTTCTGCTTAAACCTACGGTTTCAAAGTTACATCCACCTCTATAAGAACTTAGAACTGAAATACCCATCTTAGACATGATCTTTAATAAACCTGCGTTTACTGATTTTATGTATCTCTCTACACATTCATCAAAGCTAAATTGACCAAATAATTTCTTTTCATGACGCTGAAATAAACTATCAAATGCTAAGTATGGATTTACAGTAGTTGCTCCAACTCCTATTAAGGTTGCAAAAGAGTGTGTATCTAAAGCCTCTCCAGATTGAACATTTATTGATACATATCCTCTTAGTTTTTTTTCAATAAGGAATGAATTAATTGATCCAACTGCTAAAAGCATTGGTATTGGAAGTTTTAAGCTAGAAAGCTCTTTGTCACTTAAAATCAATTGAGTAACTCCCTGTCTTACTGCAATTTCAGCTTCTTTTTGAATTTTTTTAATTGAATCAAATAAGGTTTCTTCCTCAGAAAAAGTACAATCAATTATAGATGAATTGTTACCAAAAAAATTTATAAATTTTTCAAACTGAGAATTTGATAATATTGGACTATTTAAAACATAAATATTTTGCTTTGTTAAATTATCAAAATTTAAAATATTTCCAAGATTTCCAAATCTTGTTTTCAAACTCATAACCTTGTTTTCTCTTAAAGAGTCTATTGGTGGGTTTGTGACTTGACTAAAATTTTGTCTAAAAAAATGGTACAACGGTCTATACCTATCTGACAAAACAGCCAATGGGGTATCGTCCCCCATAGATCCAGTTGCTTCTTTAGCATCTTCTGCCATTGGATGCAGTATGAGCTCAAGATCTTCTAGACTTATTCCAAAAGTATATTGCCTTCTTCTTAAATCATCTCCCGAAAAAGAATTTTTTTCATCTGAAATAGTTAACTTGTCATCTAGGTCGATAATTTGTGAATTAAAGTGTTTATATTCTTTAGCTAAATAATCTTTTATTTGCTTGTTTGTAAATACTTTACCTTTTTCTATTCTAACTCCAATTATTTCCCCAGGACCCAATCTTCCCTTTGACAAAATTCTTTTTTCATTTAATTCAATCATTCCTGTTTCAGAACCTGCAAATAATAATTTGTCTTTTGTAATTGCGTATCTTAAGGGTCTTAATCCATTTCTATCATTTGCAGCTATAACCCACTCATTATCAGTTCCAGCAATAGCAGCTGGTCCATCCCATGGCTCCATTGTACTGTTCAAAAAATTAAATAATTGTTGGTGATCTTTTGGTAGAGTTTTATTTTTTTTAGACCATGCGTCTGGAACTAACATAAGCTTCGCCAAAGGCGCAGGCTGTCCAGATATATTTAATAATTCAAAAACATTGTCTAATGCAGCAGAGTCTGATGCCCCCTGTTGTATAACAGGTTTTAAGTTCTCAACATCATCAAAAAGGGGACTGTTCATCTCTTGTTCATGAACTTTCATCCAATTTTTATTTCCTCTATAAGTATTAATTTCTCCATTATGCGCTATAGCTCTAAATGGTTGAGCTAAATTCCAGCTAGGCGCTGTATTTGTTGAAAATCTTTGATGAAAAATAGCAAACCTTGAAACAAATCTCTCATCTTTTAAATCAAGGTAGAAATCTGAGATAGCTTCAGCTAAAAACATCCCCTTGTAAATGATAGATTTAGAACTCAATGAACAAATATAAAAATTGTTTAAAGATTTTTTAAAAGCCTCATTTTCTATCTTTCTTCTAGTTTCATAAATTTTTCTTTCTAAATCTTTATTTGTTAATTCTGGATTATAAGGTTTAAACAATACTTGGATAATTTCGGGCATTGTTTGGAATGCCTTTTCTCCTAAAACTTTTGGATTAACTGGAACTTGTCTCCAACCGTATATACTAAAATCATTTTTTGTTAATTCACTTTCTACAATAGTTTTGCAACTTTCTTGCGCTGCGTAATCATTCCGAGGCAGAAATATCATGCCCACACATATTTCAGAATTGTCATGTGTGTGTCCTGTCACTTCTATCTTTTCAATGAAGAAATCTTTTGGTATTTCAACATGAATTCCAGCTCCGTCACCAGTTTTCCCATCGGCATCTACGGCGCCTCTATGCCAAACTGCTTTTAACGCTTCAATACCATACTCTACAACTTTACGAGATTTTTTACCTTCAGTTGATGCAATTATACCAACACCACAAGCATCATGCTCCATGTCTTCTGAATAAACATTATTTTCTTTTAAAAGGTGAAGGTTCTTTTTATAATTTTTCATTAAGCCACTATTTTTTCCACTTTAGATTTACTTTCTAGATAAGTTTTAATTGAAGCTGCTGCATCTCTTCCATCTTTTATCGCCCAGACAACTAATGAAGCTCCTCTAACTATATCACCAGCAGCAAACACCCCTTTTATATTTGTTTCCATAGTATCAAAATCTGTTTTAATAGTTCCCCACTTTGTTACTTGTAATTCACTACTATCAAATAAATTCGGTAAATCCTCAGGATCAAAACCTAGTGCTTTGATAACCATATCTGCTTTTGTTTCGTAACTTGAGCCTTCTTGTACTTGTGGCTTTCTTCTTCCTGTCTCATCTGGATCACCTAGTTTAATTTGATCTACAATTATTTTTTCTACTTTATTTGTACCTTTAAATTCTTTAGGACTTGATAACCAAACAAATTCAACACCTTCTTCTTCTGCATTTGCAACTTCTCTTGCAGATCCTGGCATATTTTCTTTATCTCTTCTATACAAACATTTAACAGATTTTGCCTTCTGTCTTATAGAAGTTCTCACACAATCCATTGCTGTGTCACCTCCACCGATTACAACAACATCTTTACCTTCTGCATTTAAAATTCCTTTATCAAACAACTCAACATCATCTCCTAGACCTTTTTTATTAGATGCTGTTAAAAAATCCATTGCAGGAAAAATATTATCAAGATCATTTCCAGGTAAGTTTACTTCTCTTGCTTTATAAACTCCTGTAGCAATTAAAATTGCATCATGTTTTTTTCTCAATTGGTCTAAGCTTGCATCCTTACCAACTTCAAAATTTTGAACAAATTCAATTCCTCCATCCTTTAAGAGTTTTGTTCTTCGCTCTACAACTTCTTTTTCTAATTTAAAATTTGGAATTCCATAAATTAATAATCCTCCTGCTCTATCATATCTATCGTAGACAGTTATTTTATACCCATTTTTTCTTAATTGTTCTGCAGCAGCTAAACCAGCAGGACCTGCTCCTATAATTCCTACACTTTGATTTTTTTCATTCGTTACCTTAATTGGTTTTACCCAGCCCTGAGCCCAAGCATTATCTGTAATATATTTTTCAACGGATCCAATAGTTACTGTTCCATGACCAGACTGTTCAATTACACAATTTCCCTCGCATAATCTATCTTGGGGGCAAATTCGGCCACACACTTCAGGCATATTGTTTGTGCTTTGGGATAATTCATACGCCTCTTTTAATCTTCCCTCAGCTGTGAGTTTAAGCCAATCTGGAATGTTGTTACTTAAAGGACAATGAACTTGGCAAAAAGGTACTCCACATTGCGAACACCTACTCGACTGTTCTTTAGCTTTTTCATTGATATACTCGTCATAGATTTCCTTAAAATCTTCCTTTCTCGTATCAACTTCTCTTTTAGGTGGAGTTTGTTGACCTATTTTAACAAATTTGAGCATTTTATCTGGCATAATATTATTTAAGTTCCGGCAAAATATACCCTGATTTACGTATATAAAGTATAAAATAGGTCATATATATTGACCTTAATTTTTAAATTATTACCACTAATACACAAGTTTTTAATTATTGCATAGCTATTATGCTTAAATCGAATTGTTTTAAATAAATACTTTATAAGTTACGTAGAAATAATGTTTCAAAATATTATAGAAGTTATAATTCTCTCTGCAATTCAAGGAATATCTGAATTTCTTCCTATCAGTTCATCTGCTCATTTAATTTTGGTTTCTACTTTATATGAATTTAAATCTAGTTCTTTGCTTATTGATATCAGCCTCCATCTAGGTTCTCTAATAGCAATAATTTATTTTTTTAGGGATGAACTATTTGATACTAGAAAAAATAAAAGACTTTTAAGTTTAATTATACTTGGATCTATTCCGTTAATAATTGTTGGATACATACTTTATAGTACAAATTTAATTTATCAGTTTAGAAACATAGAAATTATAGCATGGACTACTTTTATATTCGCAATAATTTTATACATCTCAGACAAAAATCGATTTGATAAAAAAATTTCTTCAAATTTAAATTTTCAGTCAATAATATTTATAGGTATTTTCCAAATTTTCTCTCTTGTACCTGGAGTGAGTAGGGCAGGAATTACTATAACAGCTGCGAGAATTTTAAAATTTAATAGAGTAGACTCAAGTAAGATATCTTTTTTACTTTCAATCCCAGCATTGGTTGGAGCAAGTATCCTAAGCTTAAAAGATGTTTTGGAACAATCAATACAATTTAATTACTTAGTTGTTATCGCAATTATATCTTCATTTATTTTTTCTTTTTTAACAGTAAAATTCTTTTTAATTTATATAAATAAATTTTCAATGAATGCGTTTGTAATTTATAGAATAATAATTGCTTTGATTTTATTTGGTTTAATTTATTAAATATACTTCTTTTTAATCAAAGGAAGTAATTGAGACAAGAGGACTCCACATAGAATAAAAAAGCATCCAAGTAAATTATTGACATCTAGAATTTGATTTAAAATAAACCAAGCAGCTATAGTCGCAAATACACCCTCAAGAGAAAAAATTATAGCAGCAGGTGCTGGAGTAATATTACGCTGGGCATAAATTTGTAATACAAATGCAAATCCACCAGATAATATACCTGCATATAAAATTGAATAAATTTCCATTAAAATATTACCGAAAATAAACTCTTCATAAATAATTCCAATTATAAATGAAAAAATAGCTACAATTAAAGTCTGCGCAGCTCCCAATGTAAGTGGAAGGTTGTATTTAGTTATAATGATCCCAGTAAAAATTATATGAGTGCTCCAAAATAAAGCTCCGAGAACAACTAAAGTATCTCCTAATCTAACTGTTGCATCATGAAAATTTGTTAATAAATATCCTCCAATTAAACATAGAACTACAGAAGGCCATACACTCCAATGCATTGATTTTTTACCAAACATAAAAATGATAATCGGTACCATTGGCACATAAAAAATTGTAAAAAAAGCAGCATTGGCAACATCTGTATAAAGCAAAGCAACTTGTTGTAGTGCTGAGCCTAAGAATAAAGAAATTCCAATTAATAATGCATATATTATGAAAGTTTTTTTATCTAATTTAAATTCTGATTTAAAATTTTTTAATTCAAATAAAATCATAAGTGGAATAATGGCTAGAAAACCAATAAAAAACCTCACTGCATTAAATGTAAAAGGGCCAATATTATCCATGCCTGTATCTTGGGCAATAAAAGTTGTGCCCCAAATAAAAGTGCACAATAAGGCACTTAATAATGATATGGATTTACTCATTTTTAATTAGACAGCTAGTTTATAGGCAAAATTCTTGCCTAAGTTTTCTTTTAGATCATTATTAAACCTTGCTGCTTCTGCACCATCAATAATTCTGTGATCATAAGATAAAGAAATTGGCAGCATAGTCCTAGTTTGAAACTTTCCATTCATAAAAATTTGTTTTTTTTCTGATCTTCCTACTCCTAATATAGCAACTTCAGGATAATTAATTATAGGAGTAAAAAATGAACCTCCTATACCACCTAAACTCGTAATCGTCATCGAGCCACCAAACAATTCTTTTTTATCAATTTTTAAATTTCTACAAAGTTCACTTACCTCTTTTAATTCTTTACTTATCAAAGAAATTTTTTTATTGTTTGCATTTCTGATTTTTGGAACCATTAATCCATTTGGCGTGTCAACTGCTATCCCAATATGGTAATATTTTTTTAAAGTCATTTTTCCAGTCTCAATTTCATCGATAGAAGAATTAAAACTAGGAAATTTCTTAAGAGATGCAACTAAAGCTTTTATTATAAATGCTAGAGGTGTAATTTTAATTTTTTCTCCAGTATACATATCTGTTAATGAACTTCTAAAAATTTCCATCTCCGTTATGTCGGCTTCATCGTGATTTGTAACATGAGGAATTGTTGTCCATGAATTTGTAAGATATTTTGAAGATAATTTTTTTACTCTTGGTACGTCTTTAATTTCTATTTCTCCAAAATCAGAATGTTCAAATTCATTTTTAATTTTATCTGGTTTACTATCTTTTACTACAACGTTGTTTTTTGAATTAGATGAAACAAATTTTTTAATATCATCTTCAACAACTCTGCCATCTTTCTGACTTCCTGCTACTTGATTAATATCTACACCAAGTTCTCTAGCAAATTTCCTAGCTTTTGGACTTGCAGACAAAATGTCTGAAATATTATTTTTAGAAAATGTTTTTTCTTGAATTTCAGTTTTTATTACATCAATATTTTTTGACTCTTTTTCAATTTCTGGTTTCTCTTTAATCTCTTCCTTTTTAACTTCTGAAACACTTTCTATAGTTAAAATTAAGTCGCCCTCAGAAACTTTATCTCCTACTTTTATTTTTAATTTTTTAATTTTACCTTCTAAATTTGATGGTATTTCTACGCTAGATTTATCACTTTCTATTGTTATTAGGGCATCATTTTTTTTAATTGATTGACCTTCGGTAACTAATACCTCAATAACCTCAACATCTTTAAAATCTCCAATATTAGGTACTTTAATCTCAGTTACTGACATTATAATTTTGTTGGCATTGGTTTATTAGTATCAATATTATACTTCTTCATTGCATCTTTTGCATGTTTGGAAGTAATAAGCTGTTCTTTTGCTAATATACTTAAACCATAAGCAACCAAATGTTCTTTATCTACCTCAAAAAATTTTCTTAAATTTTTTCTTGTATCACTTCTTCCAAAACCATCTGCTCCTAATGAATAAAAGCTTTTATTAGTATAAGGTCTGATTTGATCTGAATTCATTCTCATATAATCAGATGCAGCCATAATTGGGCCCTCTGTTTGGCCCAAGCATTGCTCAACATAAGATTTTTTAGGTTCTTTATCAGGGTTTAAAAGATTATATCTTTCTACCTCCATTCCATCTTTTCTTAATTCATTAAAACTTGTTACACTCCATATCTCACTGTCAATTTTATAATCATTTTGTAAAATCTCTGCAGCAGACATCATTTCTCTTAAGATTGTTCCTGATCCTAAAAGTTGGATTTTAGTTTTTTTGTATTTGTTAAATTCTTTTAATTTATACATGCCCTTTAAAATGCCTTCCTCACAATTTTTATCTTTTGGCATTTGTGGGTGTGAGTAATTTTCATTCATTGTTGTAATATAATAAAAAACATTCTCATTTTTCTCATGCATTCTTCTTAGACCTTCTCGAAAAATTACCGCTAATTCATAATGAAATGTAGGATCATAAGTTACACAATTTGGAATAGTTGATGCAATTAAATGACTATGGCCATCCTGGTGTTGTAAGCCTTCTCCAGCTAATGTTGTTCTTCCAGCTGTTGCACCTACCAAAAATCCTCTAGCCTGACTATCCCCAGCTGCCCAAGCTAGATCTCCTATTCTTTGGAAACCAAACATTGAATAAAAAATATAAATTGGAATCATTTCGATATCATGATTAGTATATGCAGTGGCAGCAGCAATCCATGAAGACATAGCACCTGCTTCATTGATACCTTCCTCTAAAACTTGACCACTTTTGTCTTCTCTATAAGAACTTAATTGAGCTGCATCCTCAGGTTCATATTTTTGTCCTTCATGAGCATAAATTCCTATTTTTTGAAAAAATCCTTCCATACCAAACGTTCTTGCTTCGTCAGGAATAATAGGAACTAGTCTAGGAGATATGTTTTTATCCCTTAATAAATTTGTTAACATTCTTACTAAGGCCATAGTAGTAGACATTTCTTTTTCACCAGTTGATACTTTCATGAAATCGAAAATATCTTTTGAGGGTGCTTTGATTGGTTTAGCAAAAGTCGAACGTTCTGGTAAATATCCACCTAATTTAATTCTTCTGTCTTTTATGTATTTTATTTCTGGAGATTTTTCGTCAGGCCTAAAGTATTCAATATTTCTCACTTGTTCATCTGTTAAGGGAACATCAAATCGATCTCTATAATACATCAAGTCATCAACATCTAATTTTTTCGTTTGATGAGTAGTATTTACACTTTCTCCTGATTTTCCCATTCCATAACCTTTAATAGTTTTTGCAATTATCACTGTTGGGCTTCCTTGATGTTTAGTCGCTTTATCATATGCAGCAAAAACTTTGTGAGGATCGTGACCTCCTCTATTAAGTCTCCAAATATCTGTATCTGACATGCTTGAAACTAATTCTAATGCTTCAGGAGATTTCCCAAAAAACTTTTCTCTTACATAAGCACCGTCTCTTGCTTTCATTGCTTGGTACTCACCATCTACTGTCTCGTTCATAATTTTTATTAAGTGACCAGTTTTATCATTAGCAAGCAACGAATCCCAATATGACCCCCAAATAACTTTAATTACATTCCAGCCAGATCCTCTGAAACTTCCCTCAAGCTCTTGAATAATTTTTCCATTACCTCTAACTGGACCATCTAATCTTTGAAGATTACAATTTATTACAAATATTAAATTATCTAAATTTTCTCTAGCAGCTAATCCAATAGCTCCCATTGACTCAGGCTCGTCCATCTCCCCATCACCTAAAAAGGCCCATACTTTTCTTCCTTCATCTTTAATCAAACCTCTATTGATTAAATATTTCATGTATCTAGCTTGATATATAGCAAGCATAGGACCTAACCCCATGGATACAGTGGGGAACTGCCAAAAATTTGGCATTAGCCATGGATGTGGATATGACGATAGACCCCCAGGTTTTACCTCCTGTCTGAAACTATCTAATTGTTTTTCATTCAATCTACCTTCTAAGAAAGCTCTTGCATACATTCCTGGAGCACTATGTCCTTGAAAATAAATTAAATCTCCACCAAATTTGTTATTTTTTGCTCTCCAAAAATGATTCATCCCAACATCATATAATGTTGCGGCAGATGCAAATGTACCAATGTGTCCACCAAGCTCAGGATATTTTTTATTTGCTCGAACTACCATTGCTGCTGCATTCCATCTAATCAACGACCTAATTCTTCTTTCAATATTTTGATCGCCACCAGACTTTACTTCAGCCTCAGGAGGTATTGTGTTAATGTATGGTGTATTTTGAGTATAAGGAATATTTGCTCCTTCACGATAAGCTTTATTAATTAGTTCTTTAATTAAAAAATGAGCTCTTTGATTTCCATCTTTCGAAATAACTGCAGATAAAGATTCCAGCCAATCTTGAGTTTCAAGTGGATCAATATCAGCCCCTTTAACTACTTGAATTGTAGATTGTTTTTTTTCAATTATAGGTTCAGATATAATTTTTTTTTCCTCTTTTTTTTCAGCTATTGCTTCTTCAGCTTGTTTAATTATATTTTCTGTATCCTTTGGAAGAGTGCTTTCTGATGATATTTTTGATAATGGTGCAAGATTAAGCAACAAATCTCCCTTAGAAACTTTATCACCAACTTTAACTGCTAAACTATCTACTTTTCCAGCAATTGTAGAAGGAATTTCAACACTTGATTTATCACTTTCAATTGTGACTATTGGATCATTTTGTTTAATCTGATCACCAGGTTTTACAAGTATCTCTATAACCTCAACATTTTCAAAGTCACCAATGTCAGGAACAAGTAATTTTTCGCTCATTTTTAAATGTTTTATATACCCAAAAAAACATTATTGGATTTTATTTTATCACATAAATAAGGTTTTTTTTGTTAATCTTATATTTTTATTATACAAAAAATAAAAAAATAAATGAAATTTAGGCTTTTTAGCTCCTCTCAATACACATGGCTATCCCCATACCACCACCTATACAGAGTGCCGCACAACCTTTTTTTTTATCTTGCTTTATCATTTCATAAATAAGTGTAACCAAAATTCTTGTACCAGAAGCTCCAATCGGATGACCTAAGGCAATTGCTCCTCCATTGACATTCACTTTTTTTTCAGGAATTTTTAATTCTTTAATTACTGCAATACTTTGTGCTGCAAATGCTTCATTAATTTCAAATAAGTCAACTTCATCAATTTTCCAGTTTGCTTTTGATAAAGCCTCTTGAATTGAAGGTATTGGTCCAAGTCCCATTAACGAAGGTTCAACACCACAAGTAGCCCAAGATACAATTTTAACTAATGGCTCTAAGGATTTTTTTTCTGCTTGTTTTCTTGACATCAAAACTAAGGCTGCTGCACCATCATTTATACCTGAGGAATTTCCAGGTGTTACAGTCCCATTTTCTTTGAATACTGTTTTTAATTTTTTTAAATCTTCAATATTTAAATTGTTTCTAGGATGTTCATCTTTTTCAAAAATAAATTTTTTTTCACCATCTTTAATTTGTAATTTTATCAACTCGTCTTTAAATTTATTTTCAATATAAGCTTTTTCTGTTTTTTTCTGAGAATTCAAAGAAAAATTATCCTGTTCATCTCTTGAAATTTTATATTTCTCTGCAACGTTCTCAGCTGTAAAACCCATATGATAATCATTAAAGTAGTCTAATAGACCATCTTTTATCATTGTATCTACCAAATTCTTTTCAGAAAATTTTTTATCTTCTCTATAATAAATTGCATGAGTTGCTCTAGACATATTTTCTTGACCACCTGCAACAACTATTTGATTTTCTCCTAAACTGATTGATTGATACCCAGAAACAACAGATCTTAATCCAGATCCACAAACCTGATTGACAATATGAGCGGGTTTTGAAACTGGTAATCCAGCTCCAATCAAGGCTTGTCTAGCAGGATTTTGACCAAGTCCAGAAGTTAAAACATGCCCCATTATTACTTCATCAATCTCCTCAACGTCTAATTTTGATTTATAAATTACCTCTTTAATTACTATTGATCCTAATTTTGATGCACTAAGATTTTTTAATGAACCTTTATATCTTCCTATTGGAGTTCTTAGCGCAGACGTAATAACAACATCATTAGATTTTTTGCTCATAAAGTAATTAACTTAATATTTTATAAGTTAAATTACATCAAAAACTTTGATATATGGAATATATTATTTTAATGGACCGCTGGCCAAATTGGATAAGGCACTCGGCTACGAACCGAGAGATTCCAGATTCGAGTTCTGGGCGGTCCACCAACAAGGAAATGGAAATGTTTAATTGGCTTTTAAAAGCATCTTTACAAAAATCAGTAATTTATTTTTTTATAATTATTTTTATTATTTTATTAATTTTAACTTTTGTATTATAAAAAATTATGAGTAAAGAATTTGAGCAAATAAGTATTAAACCTGGATATATGAAACACAATGGGGGTGTTTTGTTTAGAACTATTTCAGAGACTGAATACGAATTTAAATCTATAATTAATGAGAACCATTTAAATGCTGCAGGAATAACTCACGGAGGCTATTTATCTGCATTAATAGATGCAGGAGCGGGGACAGCTGCACATAGAGCTGCAGGAAATGCTCCATGTGTAACTATCTCTTTAGATATAAAATTTATAGGCGCTTCAAAAGTTGGAGATGAAATTATTGGACATACAAAAATTTTAAAAAAAACTAATACTCTTGTCTTTTTATTTTGCGAGCTAAAGTGTAATGATAAAATAATTACTTCTGCATCTGGAGTATGGAAAATTATTAAAATAAAGCCTTCTAATTTAGGACCTGGAGGGTAAGCAATCTATTTTTTTAGTTGTAAAAAAAGCACTGGAGATATCAAAAATAATCCTAAAATAGAACTCTCAATTCCTGGAGCAATAAAAAATAAAGAATTTACACCCAAATACCAACGTTGATAAATTGGAACATTTTTTAAAAAATAACCAGAAAAACTTATTCCAATTAATCCTATTCCTATCATTGCCGAGATTAAAGTTTGAAAAAAAATGTACATATCAAAACCTTGAGCTACCAATAATAAAGATGGTGAATAAACAAAAACAAATGGAACTAACGCTTTAGCAATTCCTAATCTAAAAGCAGTATTTCCTGTTTTAAAAGGGTTAGAACCTGCTATTCCTGCAGCAGCATAAGCAGCGAGCGCTACTGGGGGAGTTATGTCTGCTAAAACACCATAATAAAAAACAAAGAAATGGGAAACAATCGGTTCAATATTTAGTTGTGTTAATGCTGGCGCGGCGACTGCTACTAAAATTATATAAGTTGCAGTTGTTGGAACACCAGTACCCATAAAAATACAAGAAAATGCAATTAATAATAATGAAAAAAAAAGTGTCAAATCCTCAATCGTAAATAAATCAAAGGGAATAAAATTAAGAAAAAAACTTCCTATGTCTCCTGCTGTTTGAATTACAACAAATCCTAATCTGAATCCAACACCAGTTAATGTTACAACACCAACAATAATTCCAATTGCTGCAGCCGCAGCTCCAACAGCTAAAGTATTTCTTGCTCCTTGAGATAAACACTTGATAAGATCTTTAATAGTAAGCCTATTTGTTTTTTTTATAAAACCAATTAAGACGCATGCTATAATTGAAATTACTGCAGCATAGTCAGGTGTTCGACCAATTAAAATTAAATAAACCAAAAGTATTAATGGTGCTAAGGACAACCAGTTATCTTTAACTACTGAGAAAAATTTTGGCACTTCCTCATTTGTTAACCCTCTAAGACCTAATTTTTTAGCTTCCAGGTGGACCATTATAAATATCCCAAAATAATGAAGTAGAGCAGGGATAAGAGCCGCTGCTAAAATATCTCTTAGTGGAACTTCTAAATATTCTACCATTATAAATGCTGCGGCTCCTAGTATTGGAGGTGTAATTTGACCACCTGTAGAAGCTGTAGCTTCTACAGCTCCAGAAAAATGTGGTGGATAGCCGACTTTTTTCATTGCTGGAATAGTTAAAGACCCGGTGGTAACAGTGTTCGCAATAGAGGATCCAGAAATAGTTCCTAAAAAAGCCGATGAAAAAATTGCAACTTTTGCAGGCCCTCCAGAGTATTTTCCAGCTATAACCATTGCTAAATCAATAAAAAGCTGACCCAATCCTATTTTTGTTGCAAGCACACCGAACAATATAAATAAAAAAACATATTGAGCCATAACCCCAACAGCAATTCCATATATTCCTTGATTAGTTATATAAATATGATTTACAAAACCAATCCAGCTAGTGCCCCCATGTTTTAAAGCACCTGGAAAATATGGTCCAAAAATAGCAAAGAAAATAAAAAGAACACAAATAAAAGGTAGGGTAAAACCAATTGATCTTCTTGCCGCCTCTAGTGTTAATACAATCAAAAAAGATCCCATTATAATCTCTATATTTTCTGGGTTACCAACTCTTGATGCTAAAACTTCTGGAGGCAGCAAAGGTAAATAAAGAGCTGAAACAACAACTAAAATTGATAGGATTATATCAATATAAGATACTTTAAAACTTTTTTTATTATCATCAATTTTTTTCCAACTATAAAAAATAAAAACTAAACCTACTACAAATGATATATGTATTCCTCTGTGTAAAATTTCTCTAATTGTTCCAAAGCCAGAAGCATAAAAATGATATATAGACATTAATGCTAAAACTGAAAAAGCAAAAGATTTTAAAAAAAATTTAAGTTCTCTCTCATTAGTTTTAACTTCATATTTTTTTTGTAAATCAGAGATTTTTTTTTGTGATATATCAAATTTAGACATAAAAAATGCCCTAGATCAAAAAAGATCTAGGGCAGTATATTTTGATTTATTATTTTAAAAGCCCTGCTTCTTTATAAAACTTTTCTGCACCAGGATGTAATGGTACACCCACTCCTGACAGCGCTGTATCAGGTGTAATTGTTTTTCCTTTTGCATGACCTACATCCATTAGCTTTCTAGACTCCTTATTCCACAAAGCTTTTGTTATTTTATATATTAAGTCTGTATCTTCTTTTGCTGATGTAAACCATTGAGCACCAACAGCTACAGTATTAACTGAATCAACACCTTCGTAAGTTCCTGATGGTATTGGACTTTCAGAAAAGAAACCATATTTAGAAGTTAAAGCTTTTGCTCCAGAGCCATCGATAGGTACTAATTTAATATCAACCGCAGATGCAAGCTCAACTATTGCACCAGTTGGATAACCAGCTACAACAAAAATAGCATCAACTTTACCATTTCTTAAAGCGTCAGTTGCAGCTTTTCCTTTTAAAGCTTCTGCTTTAACATCATTAGTACTTAATCCATTTGACTCTAGAATTAATTTAGCATCAACATATGTTCCAGAACCTGGCTCATCTAAAGATACCCTTTTTCCTTTTAGATCTTTTACTGAATTAATATTACTTTTTTTTAAAGCTACTAAATGGATATGTTCCTGAAATAAAGCCGCAATGGTTCTTAAATCTTTTGCAGGTTCCTTACCTTCCATTGTTCCTGTTCCAGTGTAAGCCCAATAAGCAACATCTGATTGTGCAAACCCAGAATTTCTTAAACCTGATATAATAGCGTTTACATTATCAACTGAACCTCTAGAAGAAACAGCAGATGCAATTAAACCATCAACACCACAACTTCCTCCTTTTCCACATTCCCTTGATCCAGGAGGTTTTGAAATTGCATTAGCTATCATTCCACCTACAGGATAATAAGTATAAGCAGTTCCTCCGGTCCCTATGGTAAAAAAAGTTAATTCATTTGAAATAGCTTTTCCAATAAATGAACTTGTAATAACTAATAAAACCGCAAGAGATTTTAATAAATTTTTTATCATTTTGTCCTTTCAAATAGTTAGATTAAACTTTAATTAAATATTAATCTTATGATAATCTCCCCTAAATTTAAAAGAAAATGAGAACTTTTTACCCTCCGATTCGGTCATGTTTTAGTCTATTTTTGTTCTTTAGCAGTAACAATATCTGGTAGGTAAAAAAAAAGAAGCACAAAAGATAGAAATGACTAAAAATAAAATTACAGCTGTTCTAGGTCCCACCAATACAGGCAAAACCCATCTTGCTATAGAAACCATGCTTTCTTTTGAGACTGGAATGATCGGATTTCCACTTAGATTATTAGCAAGAGAAGTATATGACAAAGTAATCAAAAAAATAAGTTTAGATAAAGTTGCATTAATTACTGGCGAGGAAAAAATCATTCCATCTAATGCTAAATTTTTTTTATGCACAGTTGAGTCTATGCCAATTGATAAACATCTAGAGTTTGTTGGTGTGGATGAAATTCAAATGTGTGCTGATCATGAAAGAGGTCATATTTTTACCGATAGACTTTTAAATATGAGAGGAGAAAAACTTACAATGCTGATGGGTTCAAGTACCATTAAAAATATTATTTCAAAATTAAACGGAGATATTGAATTTATAAATAGAGAAAGATTATCTAAACTTACTTACACTGGTCATAAAAAAATATCGAGAATTGAAAGAAAAACAGCAATAATTGCATTTTCAGCAGAGGAGGTTTATGCCATTGCTGAGTTAATAAGAAGACAAAAGGGTGGTGCCGCTATTGTAATGGGATCACTAAGTCCAAAAACAAGAAATGCTCAAGTTGAATTATATCAATCTGGGGATGTAGATTTTTTAGTTGCAACAGATGCAATTGGAATGGGAATAAATATGGATTTAGATTTTGTTTATTTTTCAAATATTAAGAAATTTGATGGAAAAAAATTAAGAAGGTTAAATTTGTCTGAAATAGGTCAAATAGCAGGTAGAGCTGGCAGGTACCTTAACGACGGTAGTTTTGGTATTACTGGTGATTGCAAAGAAATAACACCAGAAGAAATAGAGTTATTAGAAAATCATAAATTTGAAGAAATTAGAACTTTGTTTTGGAGAAATTCAAATCTTAATTTCAATAATTCAAATAGTTTAATTAAAAGTTTAGAAGAGAAACCTCAGGTGGAATGGCTAAGAAAAATTCACGAATGTGAGGATGAAAAAGCGCTAAAATATTTTTTAAAAGATCAAAAAATTTTGAATAAAGAATTTGACAAGAAAACTTTAATGCTTTTATGGGAATGTTGCCAAATACCTGATTTTGTTAAAAAAACTTATGGAAATCATTATGAGGTTATTGGAAATGTATTTAAATTTTTAATTAGCAAAAAAGGACTAATTTCTGAAGATTATATGAGGTTACAGCTAATGAAACTTGATAAATTTGATGGAAATGTAGATTCTTTATCAAATAGAATTGCAAATGTCAGAACTTGGTCATATGTTTCAAATAAAAATAATTGGGTAGAAAATCAAAGTTATTGGATAGAAAAAACTAAATATTTAGAAGACAAACTTTCAGACAGATTGCATGAAGAGCTTACTAAAACTTTTATCGACAAAAGAGCAAGTGTACTCGCTAGAGGTTTGAAACAAGATATGGAATTTAAAACTGAAATTTTTCAAAACAATGACGTTAAAATTGACGATCAATTTATTGGAAAAATTAAAGGACTAAAATTAGAACTAGATCTTAAAAAAGGTGCTTTGGAAACAGATATTAAATCCTTAAAAAAAGCTGCCAGACAAACTATTGGTCCAGAATTAGAAAAACGTGTTCAATCAATAATTGATACAGGATTAATAAATTTGAATGAAGATTTTAAAATTTACTGGAATGATTTTCCAATTGCAAAATTAACAACAGGTAGTGACTATTTAAATCCTAATTTTGATTTAATCGTTGATGATATTATTGAACAAAACACTAAACAAAAATTAAACGATTACATTAACAAATGGATACATGCAAAAATAAATAACGTTCTTAAAAGTTTAATTGATTTAAAATATATAAAAGAAAATAATTCATCAATTAAAGCATTGGCATATCAGCTCTATGAAAATAATGGTGTGTTAAAACGAGACCAAGTTTCTGAATACCTAAAAAACCTAGAACAAAATGAAAGAAAAATTCTTAGAGACTTAGGAGTGAAGTTTGGAAGATATCATGTTTTCCTTTATCAGTTAATTAAGCCAGAAGCAGTATCTTTGCGAACATTGTTATGGAAAAATTTTTATCAAAAATATCATAAATTAAAACCTCCAACCTTCGGTTTGAATTTTTTAGAAGATAAAGAAATAAAAAATAAAGATTTTATGCTTTTGTGTGGATTTGAAAGATTTGATAATTTTTTTGTAAGAATTGATATTTTGGAAAGATTATTTGTATTAATAATAAATTCTAGTTCAAAAGAAAATTCTGAAATAAAATTAGTTCCAGAAATGTTAAATCTTTTAGGATGCAGTAAAGATAACTTTAAAAAATTACTTCAAAAAATGAATTATAAAATATTTGAAAAAGAAAATGAAATATTTTTTAAATACAGTCCTACAAAGAAATTTAAAAAAATTGCTAGAAAGAAGATCTCAAATGAAAATCCATTTAAGATATTAAAGAATTTAAATTTAAATTAAAATGTTTTTTAAAAAAGATGAAATAAAAAATAATAATTTTCTTACAAAAGTATCTGCTTTGTTAATTCATGCTGCTAAAATAGATGAGAATTATACTGATAAAGAGGAAGAAATTATTAAAAAAACGCTTAAAGAGCTTGGTGTAGAAGATAAGAATATTTCTAAAACAATTGAAGATGCAAAAATAATTGAAGAAAACTCAAATCAAATTTTAGATTTTACTAGAGAAGTAAAAAATTTACCTGCACAAGACAAAATTAAAATCGTAGAGGCTTTATGGTCTATCATTTACTCAAACAATGATGCTGATATTTACGAAACTAATTTAATGAGACGACTTGCGGGATTACTTTATATTGACAATAAAACAATGGGCGATATTAAAGAAAAAATTAAACAAAATTTAAAATGACATATATCGTTAACGACAATTGTATTAAGTGCAAACTAACCGACTGTGTTGATGTCTGCCCAGTTGATTGCTTTTACGAAGGTAAAAATATGCTTGTAATTAAACCCGATGAGTGTATAGATTGTGGCGTTTGCGAGCCAGAATGTCCTGTCGATGCCATAAAAGCAGACACCGAACCTGGAAGTGAAAAATGGTTAGAGATCAATAAAAAATATTCTGAAATCTGGCCAAACATAAGTGAAAAAAAAGATCCACCGACGGATCACGAGAAATTTAAAAATGAGCAAAATAAGTACGAAAAATATTTTAAAGAAAATCTTTAAAGGCAAAACAGACAAAAAAGTGAAAAAAAAAGTTTCTAAAAAGAAGGTTGTAAAAACTAAAAAAGCTAAAAAAGCTAAAAAAGCTAAAAAAATAATATCAAAAAAAGCTAAAAAAATTGCTAAAAAAGTTTTACCTAAATCAAAGAAAATAAAAAAAACTGTTAAAGTTGCAGAAACAACAGCTGAAACAAAAGTAGATAATTTAAGAATTTCAAAAACTAATGAAGTTAAACCTGAAATAAAAA
Source organism: Candidatus Pelagibacter sp. (assembly GCF_052046145.1). Classification (GTDB taxonomy): domain Bacteria; phylum Pseudomonadota; class Alphaproteobacteria; order Pelagibacterales; family Pelagibacteraceae; genus Pelagibacter. Next base: position 2,706 of record NZ_JBNGZR010000001.1, on the reverse strand, counting down.
AAGTTAAAAAACAAGAAACCGAAAAAAGAGAATACAAAATTAAAGATCACGTTGTTTATCCAAAACATGGTGTAGGCCAGATTACTGAGTTCAAAAAAATTAATATTGGTGGAATTGATGTTGAAACATATGTTATTAAATTTGAAAAAGATAAAGCTAATGGAATGGTCCCTGTAAACAAACAGTCTCACTTGAGGCCTTTAGCAACTATCAATCAGGTTAACAAATGTATTTCAATATTAAAAAGTAAACCAAAAATTAAAAGATCAATGTGGAGCAGAAGAGCACAGGAATATGAAGCAAAAATATCCTCTGGAAAAATATATGAATTAGCTGAGGTTGTCAGAGATTTAAACAAGGGTGATGATCTTATGGTTGACCAGTCTTATAGTGAAAGACAATTATTTGAAAAAGCTTATGAAAGAATTCTATCTGAATTTCAGATTGTTTTAAATGTATCATTAGAAGATACTCAAAAAAAATTGGATAAAGCACTAAAAAGAAATTTAGGTGGGCAGCCTCAACCAGTAGCAACTGCAAAAGCTCCAGCTAATGAACTACCTGTAGACGAACCAATCTCTGATAACGACGAACCTATTGACGAGTAAAAAAAAACGCCTCTCACACAAACTGTAATGAGAAGCGTTTTTTGTAAAGAATACTAAGTTACTATTTTCTTCTTCTTTTTTTTGCTTTTTTCTTAGCTTTTTTCTTAGCTTTTTTCTTAGTTTTCTTTGCCGCTTTTTTTCTTTTCTTAGGCATCTTTAGCTCCCTTTTTTAGTTAAACGAATCATATTGATTCGTTGTTACCATATTTTTATTTTTTTCTATAAGTTATGTCAATTCTTTAATTAGAAGTTAAATTTTATAAAAATTATTTTTAACTTTTTATTTTTATAAAACTTTTTTTTATTAATTTAGTTAATGTTTATGCGGTTAATAAACAATTTTAATTAAATATTTTAATAAAGATTTTCTAACTGATTTTTATATTTTTCTGAAACTTTTTTTCTTTTCACTTTCATTGTTGGTGTCATTAAACCATTTTCAATAGAAAAATTTTCATCTATTAATTGAATTTTTTTTATCTTTTCTAATAAAGTTAATTTTGTATTTATTTTTTCAATTACTTTATTTATTTTTTCTTTTTCGTTTAAAAAATCTTTATTCGGCACAATTAAAGCTACTAAATAATTTTTTTTATCACCATAAACCATACATTGATCTATCTCTGGTTGATTCGTAATCATATTTTCAATTTTAGCAGGTGAAATGTTATCTCCACCAGCACTTACTATGATATCTTTTTTTCTATCAGTAATTTTTAAATAACCATCATTTGGATCTATCTCTCCAATATCACCTGTATGTAACCATCCATTTATAATTACTTTTTCAGTTTCCTCTTTTTTGTTCCAATATCCTAGCATTACATTTTCGCCTTTAACTAAAATTTCTCCATCTTCAGCAATTTTAACTTCGTTTCCTTTAAATGGAGGTCCTACAGTTTCCACTTTAATTTTATGTATTGGATTGCAACTTACTACTGGTGATGTTTCTGTTAAACCGTAACCCTGAAGAGTAGGCAGCCCCACAGAATTCAAAAATTCACCTATTTCTTTATCTAGAGCCCCACCACCTGAAACGAAAGCTCTCAAATTTCCACCGAACTGTTTTTTTATTTTTTTTCTTACTAATTTATCAACTATAAAATTGAGTAATTTTTCAGAAAATGTCATTTGTTGATTTAATAGTTTTTTTCTTCCCAAACGAAGAGTTGCTTCAATTAATTTTGCTTTAAAGCCTGTTTGTTTTTTTAAATTCATGTTTATTTTGTTGTAGAGGTTTTGGTAGAATCTAGGAACTGCTGTCATAAGTGTGGGTTTTGCCTCAGATATATTTTCTAAAAGTTTTTCTATTTTCTCTGCATAGAATACTTTTGCTCCTACTGCTATCTGTACAAATTGAACACAATGCTCATAAGAGTGTGAAAGAGGAAGCCAAGTTAAAAATACCGGTCTTGTGCTAAATAATGGTTTAATAATTTCACATGCTCCTACGAGATTATTTAAAATTCCACCATGACTTAAAATTACTCCTTTAGGATTACCTCCTGTCCCTGAAGTATAAATAATGCATGCAGGAGAATTTCTTTTTAATTTATTATTTTCAATTTTATCTTCTGCTAATAAATTATTATTTAGAATTGAATTAAAATCTAAATATTTTTCTTTGTTAGTTATATTTAAACTATTTGTTACCTCGGCTTTTTCATCCAAAGTAATGACTTTTTTTATAAAATCTTTTTCATTAATTGAATTATTTAATTTTTTTAACATTTCATTATTTGAAACAACAACTAAGCTGGGCTCACAGTCTTCTATCAAGTACTTATAATCATCTTCTGTATAAGTTGTGTATGCTGGAACTGTAATTCCACCAGCTACCATAATAGCTAAATCAGAAACAAGCCACTCTGGTCTATTCTCCGAAACTAAAAGACATCTATCTCCTTCTTTTATATTTTCTTTTATAACTTTTGATAATTTTAAAACATTTTTTTCAGTTTGTTCCCATGTGTATGTTTTTTTATTACTTGGATTTAGCCATTCTAAAAAAATATCTTTTTTATTTTGTTTATTTGCTTGATTAACAAATAATTCGATCAAATTATTTAAATTCATAGTTACTTGGTGGGCGAAGAGA